>CAVUQD010000010.1:0-32723 GCA_963743565.1 uncultured Alphaproteobacteria bacterium | reverse complement strand
CATGCGCTAAAGGTCTAGTGAATAGAGATAAAGCGCCTCTATGAGGCGGGGAGTCCTGATCCATCCCCGCGGCTTTCCCCACCCTAGACTCCCATCAAGGCTCAGTGCTGGCAGGCTAGTCGCGCGACTCTGGCGACAAGTTCTTCCGGGACGCTGTTGACATCGGACGCATTCATCGCAACCCCAAAAGTTGCGCTTAAAGCCACTTATTATGATTGGTCACCCATTGAGCGGAATTCGAGCAGCTTAGCTTTGCGACCGAAGAATATCCGAGGCCTTCGGCATAGCGCGCAGATCATCCCACTGAGCCGGCAGAAAACGCCGTGTGAGATCCGAGGGGCCTCCAATCGGCGGATCCGCCATCAAAATAGAAGTGATCGAAGGCGTGTTTGGGCCCCGCGGGAACAGCGTGAGGAAAGCTTTGCGGCTATTAGGACAATCAATCGCGAGGTCACAGGGGCCGATAGCCTTGATTTCGATCATGAAGGCCCTTCTATGGGCGCGGCCGCTTCGAGGAGGTCAACGGCGGGATGCTGATTGCAGAAGATGGTCGCCAATCTTGCATAGGTCACTTCGCCCACCGCGCAGCCGCACAATCGGGCAAAGGCGGGACCGGCCATGACCCGAAAAATCGCGCCGAGGTCTACAAAACGAAATACATTGTATGTGATCAGAATCCGGCCCAGCGGCGTCCGCTCGCCCAGGATCTCATCGCGAACCGCCGGCAGCACCATATCCAAGTCGAACTTCATAACCGCGAACTGAACGACAGCTCCATCATCGCTCCGCTTCAGCACAATCTTGCGGCTGTATATGTTTCCCTCCAACCTGCGAGCGAGGACTTCTACCGCGACCGGCGAACGGTGGAACTCCTCCATTGCAACTGTCATGTGGCGATCATGAACCAGAAGCCGCTTGTAAGGCTCTGGAGTGAGGGCTGCGGGGATGTAATCGGCGCCTGCGAATAGCTCGTCGCCTTCGGGAAACAACGACAGCAGATTTCTAAATTCGTCCGTCGGGTTCACGTCCGGGTCTCTGATGGAAGGATTCTAAGGTCCTTTGTTGCATCGGTGCGCCCAAACCGCAACAATTCATGTTCTTCACCTCGGGCGCAGAGCTACGCTTATCGCGCTGAACCTCAGCCGTGATGCTCCCGCTGGTCCGGCTGCACATCGTCGGTCGCTGTCCACACGCGGAGTCGCCGGGTCCATCGCATCGGCGCGGCATTCATCGCCACCGCCTTCGCGCAGGACGCCGAGGCTCTCCCCGCGCGCGTGAAAATTGTGCAAGTTGTGCAACCGTGAGCGCCTCGCGGGCTCTCGCTCGCCTATCGTAACAGCGCCCGTTCAAGCCAGAGTCTTGTATTCCGGCTTGTAAACGTGGCTGCGGATGAACGATTCCATATCCGCCGGTCGTTCGACCCGCGCCAAGCCGCCGTCGAAAGCGAGCTTGGCCACGCGCGCGGCCGTCTTGATCTCGGTCTCCAGAATGTTCGACTGCAGCGGGTAAAGCAGGCCCTGCTTGAACAAGTCTGCCGGCACCTGATCCGCAACGGCCTTGGCCGCCTCGATGAACATCTCGTCCGTGACCCTCCTGGCCTGCGTGGCGTATATCGCCATGCCCACCGCCGGAAAGATGTAGAAATTGTTCGCTTGCCCGGGCAAGAAGGTCTGGCCGTTGTAATGCACCGGCGGGAACGGGACCCCCGCCGCATAGATCGCCTTGCCGTTCGACCACGCGTACGCCTGTTCGGCGGTGCATTCGGCGTGGTCGGTGGGGTTCGAGAGGGCGAGGATCACGGGACGCTCGTTGATGGCGCTCATCGCCTCGACAACGTCCTTCGTGAAGGCGCCGCCGACGGTGCTCACGCCGATGATCGTCGTCGGCTTGAACTCCTTGATGCAGGCGACGAAGTCCCGGCTCGGCGCATGCGGATGCGCGTAAGGAAGCTGGAAGTCATAGAGATCCTTGCGGCTCGGCTCGAGCAGGCCGTCGACGTCGAACATGTGCACGCGCGACTGCGCATCCTTCAGGCTCATGCCTTCCTGAACCAAGGCCGAACAAAGGAGGTCGGCGAGGCCGATCGCGGCCGAGCCGGCGCCGAGGAAGAGGTAGGTCTCGTCCTTCAGCGCCACGCCCTTCAGACGGGACGCGTTGATCATGCCCGCGAGCGTGATGCCCGCCGTTCCCTGCACGTCGTCGTTATAGACGCAAGCCTTGTCGCGGTAACGGCTGAGGAGATGCACGGCGTCGCGGCCGGTCCAGTCCTCGAAGTGGATGCAGCACTTCGGGAACACCTCCTGCACCGCCTCGACAAACTCATCGACGAACGAAAAGAGCTCATCCTGCGAGGGACGCTTCTCCCGCAAGCCCAGATACAGCGGGTCGTGCAGATAGGTCTCGTTGTCGGTGCCGGCGTCGAGATACAGGGGCAGGAGACCGCGCGGAGGCACGCCAGCCGCGGCGGTGTAGAGCTGGAGCTTTCCGATCGGAATGCCCATGCCGTTGGCGCCGAGATCGCCGAGGCCGAGGATGCGTCCACCGTCGGTGACGCAGATGAAGCGCACCTCGTCGACCGGCCAGTTTCGCAGAACCTCCCTCACATGACCGCGCCGTTTGATCGAGAGATACATGCCCCTCGGGCCGCGGAAGATATGGCCGAACTTGAGGCACGCTTCGCCGATGGTGGGGTCGTAGACGATCGGCAGAAATCGCGCCGGGTCGGACATGATCGTGCGGTAGAACAAAGTCTCGTCGTGATCGAGCAGGTTCATGAGATAGATGTAACGGTCGAGGTCGGTTGTCTTGTGACCGAGCTGCTGCGAAACGCGACGAAGCTGCAGTTCCTCGGATTCCGTGGCGTCCGGCACCAGTCCGACGAGGCCCAGCGCCTGCCGCTCGGCTTCGGTGTAGGCGGTCGACTTGTTGAGGCTCGGATCCTGAAGAAGCGCGATTCCGCGCTTCGTCGACGTCGTGTCATTCATGGCTTTTCCCCCGCTCTTGCCGGCTTCCACCGCCAGATCATTGCCGGCGCCGCCGTGATCCGCTGTGATCTCGCTCATACTGTCAAAGCTAGACTGGCTTCCGTTCCGGGCCACTTCGCCTGCAAGTCGGCAAACTCGCCGCTTGCGCGCACATCATCGGTCGCGGCGTCCACGGCCTCGCGCAGGTCTTCGCATCCCCGAGCAAAGGCAATTCCGAGACGCTCGTTCGTCGGCGCCTCGAAGGGCACGCAGAGATTCGGCCGATCCTTGACGAGCCACGAGATGACAGGATGAAGCTTGATGACGAGCCCAATCCGTCCGGCCTCCAGATCGTCGATCGCCGTCCAGATTCCGTGATACGGATAATAACGGATGCTTGCGATGCAGCCTTCGGCTCGGAGGCGCCGGGCGACGGCGTCGGACGTGTTTCCCGACTGGATTCCCGCTGTCAGGCCCGCCAGATCGGCAAAGGTCGTCGCCTTCGGCGTGATGCCGCTGTTGACGGCGATACCCTGGTTGAACGCGAGATACGGCTTCGAGAATAGCACCTTGGCGGACCGGTCAGGCGTGATGGTCGTTCCCGAAATGACGGCGTCGCAGCTTCCCTCGTTCAGACCGTTGAAGATGGCGTTGAAATCGTCGCCCTCGAACGCCACCGTCCGAAGTTCAAGTCCGAGCCGCCGGCAAATCGTGCGCATGAGATCGATGTCGAAGCCCGTCGCCACGGTCCCGTCCATCACCTCGAAAGGCGGATCCGGATAAGCCGAGCGCACGATCAGGACGCCCGGTTGGATCGTGGGAAGCATGAATGAGCCCTTTTGCGTGCAGGCGTTCTTGTCCGCCGACGCTTTCCCGCAAATGTGCAGTAGAAAAATGACGAAAGCTCCACTGCCGCCGGATTGATCCTAAGGCGGCGCTGGCGTCCGCGTCCAGAGCGATAGCATCGTTGTTTATGTCTGGATGATCACTTCGAGCATTGTCGTCAATTGTATCGATCGGCTTCCGACGCTAGCGTGCCGTTGATCAGCCTTCCGCTTCGGCCGCGTCGCCACAATCGCTGGACGGGGACCAAAAAACCATGATTTGTTGTGTGCGCATTTGGACAGGCGCCGACGGGAATTCGCGCTTCGAAGACGGTCGCCTCGACCTCTCCGGAGGAGAGAGAGGCGATATCCTGAGCTATCTCCTGGCCGCCTCAAGCGTCTCGTTTCGCGAGACGAAGGCCGGCGGCGCTTTCGCCTGGCACCACGCTCCTGTCCGCCAGCTCGTGCTGACGCTGAGCGGCGTCCTCGAGTTCGTAACCCGGGACGGCGAACGCTTCACGATCCGTCCCGGCGACGTCTTGCTCGCCGAAGACACTGCCGGCACGGGCCACAGCTGGCGGCTTGTCGATGACGAGCCTTGGCGCCGCGCTTATGTGATCCTCGGCCCGGGCGTCGAGGTACCGATCATTCCAGCGTCGCCCCACGCGGCTCGGGAATACGGGTGACGACCGAGAGTTCGGCCGTCTCGATCGTGCGAATTTTGTTAACGTAGACATGGGGGACGCGGTGACAAGCTTTCGTAAGGAAACGGATAGTCTCGGTGAGGTCGATGTGCCCAGCGACAGGCTGTGGGGGGCCCAGACACAGCGGTCACTCGAACACTTTAGCATCGGCAAGGACCTGATTCCCCGCGAGATGATCTCTGCCTACGCGACGCTAAAAAAGGCCGCCGCTATCGCCAATCACGCGGACAAGCGACTTGCGGACGAGCCATACAAGCTCATCGTCCAGGTCTGCGACGAGATCCTTGCCGGCCAGCATCACGACATGTTTCCCTTGCATGTTTGGATGACCGGCAGCGGCACCCAGTTCAACATGAACGTGAACGAGGTGATCTCGAACCGCGCCTGTCAGATTGCCGGGACTCCGCTCGGAAGCAAGTCGCCGGTCCATCCAAACGATCACGCCAACATGGCGCAGTCGTCGAACGATTCCTTCCCCTCAGCCATGAACATGGCCGCGGCGGTCAACGTGAAGCAGAGGCTCATGCCTGCGGTGAAGGCGCTGCACGACGCGATCGCGGTGAAGGCGGAAGAATGGAAGGACGTCATTAAGATCGGCCGCACCCACATGCAGGATGCGACGCCGCTCACGCTCGGCCAGGAATGGTCGGGCTATGCGGGGATGCTGGCCGACGACCTCGAGCGGCTCGACGCGTCCTTGACTGGAGTCTATCGACTCGCGCTCGGCGGAACCGCGGTTGGCACCGGCATCAATTCGGCGCCCGGATTCGCCGAGGCGGTCGCGGCCGAGATCGCCAGGCTCACGAATCTGCCCTTCGTCACCGCGCCCAACAAGTTCACGGTCCAGGGGGCGCATGACGCGCTGGTGCAGCTTTCCGCGACGATGCGCACGCTGGCGGTTTCGCTCTACAAGATCGCCAACGACATCCGGCTCATGTCCTGCGGTCCGCGAGCGGGCTTCGCGGAACTGAACATCCCCGAGAACGAGCCGGGCTCCTCGGTCATGCCGGGCAAGGTGAACCCTACCCAGGCCGAGGCGCTCACCATGATCGCCGTCCAGGTGATGGCGAACGACGTCGCGGTCGGCTTCGGCGGCGCCGGCGGTTACCTTGAGATGAACGTCTATAAGCCCCTCATCATTCACAACGTCACCCATTCGATCACTCTCATGACGGACGGATGCACGAACTTCCGCAAGTTCCTCGTCGAGGGGACGAAGCCGAACCTGAAAAAGATCGGCGAGTATGTGGAGCGCTCGCTCATGCTGGTGACGGCGCTGTCTCCGGTAATCGGCTACGACAAGGCGTCGAAAATCGCACATTACGCCATGGACAATGACCTCACGCTGAAGGAAGCCGCGCTGAAACTCGGTTTCGTGACGGAAGCCGAGTTCGACAAGGTCGTCGATCCAAGGAAGATGGTGAGGCCGTACGTGGCGTGAGGCCGCAGGGCCGGACCTGGTGGAGAGGGTCGGGCGCTAAAGCCTGCGGATCGATGCGCCGGACGGATCGTTACGCTACGCTCGAGCTGAAACGCAGATCGCCGCGGAGGCTCCGTCGTGATCGATCATGGGGTCTGGGGCGCCTCCTGAGGCCTCGAAAGCATCCGAACCGGCGCCTATCGGCGGTCCCGCTCTATTCGGCGGCTCGCTCTATATTGACAACGTAGTGGTGGTCATAAGCTCCGCTCCGGTCGGATGGCTGGAGTCGACCGCGTCGTACCCTGTGCCGCCGATGCGCAATCCCTCAGTCGGAAACGCAGTCTTTGCCGTGACGGCGACCGCCGTCATCCTCGGCGCGATAGTGGCCTCCTTGCCGCGTGCGCGGGCGGAGGTTCGCGTCGCGGGGGGCCGCAGAAGCCTATCCGTGGACGCCGATCATGCCTCGATCGAGGAAGTTCTCGCCACGTTGAATAGCGCTGTGGGGTTGAAATATCGCTCATCCGTCAAGCTGGACCGGCCGTTTAGCGGTCATGTCGACGGCTCGCTCGACGAGATCATCGCGCATCTGCTGTTTCCGAGGGACTACAGCTACGTCTACAGTGACTCTGCCGAAGGCCCGAAACTGGAGATCATCGCCGCGGGTTTGGATACCGCCGGCGCTAGCGCTGCTGAGCTCCCGGCGTTGGAACCGTCTGCGTGGTCCGGCCCCTTCGAGCCCCGTCGAAGTTCCGAGGGACGCGCTCGATTTTGGGGGCAGGGCGGCAGATCGTCCAAAGCTTTCGACGCCACCCAGGCCATGATGTGGGATAAGACCCTGCGATATGGGGACGTCATCGTCACGGATGAGGGCCTGCGCGTCTTCGAAGGGAACGCGGTCTGGCCCCATCCTCTTTCCGACTTTCGAACGCTTGCCGAAACGCGCGACTTGACCGCCGGAGCCCGCGCCGTCCTCACCGAAATCGAACAGGCCATGAAGACCAGAATTCATGGTCATGGCGACCGACCCATCGTGGCGACCGATCCGCCGTCGCCGCGCGGTCGATGAGTTCGGCGCCTCCTCAGAGCGCCATCCGCCTCTCGGCCGATAGGTTTTGATAAGCCGCATAACTACGAAATAGTGACAAGACACAGGCTTATCGCCAGCCGCTCCTGCTGATCACGGGGCCTCGTCGCGGGGTTTCAAGCCGCGCTGAGCTCACCGTTCGCGACGATCAATCCGAGATGGCGCCCGCCACCGCTCGGCGGCCGGCGCAGCGCGTACTTTGCAATTTATCCGCTCCGGGTATTTACGTACGCAAATCCTTGTGGCTTTCTGTTGGTCTCGGATCATCGGCGCCTTCGCGGGGGCCGGTTCGAGACGCCCGTAAAACCAATCTGATTGTGGAGCTAACGGCATGAGGCTAATGGGTTCGTTGAAATTCTCGTTGCACGCCCCCTCGGTTTCGGCTCCAGCACCCCGCGCGGGCTTAAGAAGCCTCGCTTTGAACCTCCTCTCGCGCGTCTTGACGACAGCGCGCGGTTTCTCGGTCAACCGCCAATTTAAGCTGGGGCGTCTTCTCCCGCGCGCGGGATGGTTCGCTGCGCTAGCCGTTGGGGCGCCGCTGCTCTTGGCGCCGCCTGCTTATGCAGGGAGCGTCGACGTCACGATGCATCACCTTGACACCATGCGCACGGGCTGGAACCAGAGCGAGACCACGCTCAACTGGGCAAGCGTCGGTTCGGGCAATTTCGGCCTCTTGAACACTGTCGCGCTCGACGAGCAGGTTGACGCGCAACCGCTGATCATTTCGAGCACCACTCTGAGAACGCTGAGATCAGCCAATCCGAACGACGTGGCGATCGTCGTGACGGAGAATAACACCGTATACGCGATCGACAGCGTCACGGGGGCAATCCTCAATCACCGAAATCTCGGAGCGCCGGTTCCGCTGTCCGCCTTGCCGGGCCTTTGTTCAAACAACGGCGCCGTGATCGGCATCATGTCGACGCCGGTAATCGACCTTAGCCACGGTAAGCTCTACGTTTTAACCGATACATGGGAGAATAATGCGCCCGTTTACCGAGTGCACACTCTGAACTTGTTCGGACTCGCCCTGAATGATTTGGGGTCGAGCGTGGTGGTGTCGGCCAAGCAAACACTGAGTGACGGGACGGTGACGACGTTCAATCCCGCTACGCAGCGCCAGCGCTCGGCGCTCTTGCTCGCGAACGGGAACGTTTATGCCGGCTTCGCCAGCTACTGTGACTTCAAAGCCAACTTGTCGCGCGGTTGGCTGCTCGGTTGGCAGGCCTCGAACCTTTCCCCTTTGCCTAACGTGGCCCTTATGAATGGCCAGACTTTGGCGGAAACTCCCCCAGCCCCGTCAGCTTTCAACAATTTTTACCTGTCTTCAATCTGGGCATCTGGTTTTGGCCCAGCAACGGATTCCTCCGGCAATATCTTCGTCACGACAGGGAACTCCAATACTTACAGACCCGACAATCTCCAGGAGAGTGTGCTCAAGATATCGCCTGCGCTCGACAAGCTCCTCGACTATTTCACCCCCTCGAACTTTGTGAATCTCGACCAGCACGATACCGATCTTGGCGCCGGCGGAGTCCTGGTCGTGCCCGATCAGCCTGGCGGCCTTCACTTCGCGACCGCCGCTGGCAAGGACGGCCGCCTGTTTCTGCTCAATCGCGACAACATGGGCGGACTGGTCTCGGGCGGACCCGACAAGCCGCCGTCCGTGAACGCCTACGAGTGCTGGTGCGGTCCGAGCTATTTCGTGGGCTCGGACGGAAAGGCGCGCATCATCTCCAGCGGAGGCAACCGAGTTGTTTCTTGGCTGTTGCCGACAGTCGCGACCGGAACCTTCACGCGCGAAGTCCAGACAAACGTCTTGCCGAGCGGCCTACAAGACCCAGGCTTCATGACTTCCATCTCATCAAACGGGCAGCAAGCCGGGACGGCGATCGTCTGGGCGGTGACGAGGCCGTTCGACAGCACAAACACCCTGACACTCTACGCCTTCAAGGCTGACGGTGGTTTGGCGCAGCTTTATTCCAGCGTGGCGGGTAGCTGGGTGAATCTTGGGGGCAACGCCAATGTCGTACCGGTCGCCGCCGGCGGCAAGGTGTATGTCGCGAGCTACAAGGCGCTCAGCATTTTCGGCTTGGCGCCAGCGGCCCCTGCCGTCGTCGCGGAGGCCATACCTGCGGCGCCGCTCAGCGCGGTTGAGACAGCGGCTCCGGCTTCCGCCAACGTTCCCCCTCCAGTCGGGGGCTCGCGCTATTTTGGTCGGGTGGTGAGCGTTTCGCCCAGTGGAACGCAGGCGACGCTCGAATTGCGGAACGCCCAAAATCTCACGGTTGACTTTGCTCCCGCAATCTCCGCCAAGCTGGGTAACGTGATCTATGACGGCATTTATCTGAAGGTTGAGGGAACGATGAGCCCGTCGGGCGTATTCGAGGCGCAAACAGCCGTGAAGGTGAAGGCCCCGGGCACCTGGGGTTCCGATGTGCCTTGATCCTTCGACGCCAGTTCCGGGCCCGCGCCGTCGAATCGGCGAGGCCTGGAGCGCGAGCGCCGCGGAAACGAAAAAAGCGCCCCGTCGATTAACGGCGGGGCGCCTCAAGACGTAACAATCGCTTTTGTTAACAGGCTGTGTCTACAGTGAATAAATAACACGCGTAAGACAGAGGTTAGCCCGCCGCCATAATCATGCGCAAATTCCGTTGTAGGCAAGCGCTCGAGTTCAATTGCTTGGGAGCGGAGAACGTCGTCGAAGACGCCCGTTCCTAAGCCACTACTGGAGGCGGCTCGATGCACGAAGATGTTGGGGAAGAGACTGGCTCCTCTGACGCCGAAATCACCGCCCGCTTGAAGGAACTCGAAACTGAAGTGGTGATGCTTCGCGAAATTTTAGACAAGATGCGTAGCGGTTTTCCTGCAGGCGGTCAGGCGCAAGAACCGCGCGATAATCTCGCTTTGCGCTGGTGGGGCGGACGCTGGACATAGAGGGACACGAGACGAGATTCAGCGGCCCTCGTCTTGATCGGCCCTGAGGAAAGACATGAGCGCGCCGACGCTCAAGGGGCGCCGACCGCGCTCGGAAGTAAAGGTGTATTTTGGCGGCCAGCTGATTGCCGCAGATACGGGGTCCTATGGATCCTGGAAACTCAACTCGTTCAATGTCCTCCCGACTTCGGCCTCGGAAACGCTCGAGTTTCTCTCCGTGAACATTGGCGGTCGCCCTTCTTACGGGACCGAGATTATGAACGTCTCACCCTACGCCGCTCCCGACACGCAGTGCTCTTCGAGGTTCCCGGCCCGAACGTGGGCGAGGGTTTGCTCGGCTTCGCCGCATTTTCGGCGCTGTTGATCGGCGTTTGTTATCGCGGCCTCTTCGCTTGATTCACTGCGAAGCAGTTTTCCGATTGGGACATGCTCTAGGTTTTGGACATGGCGCTTCGTCCTGTTCGATAGCGCTATTTGACACGATCGGGACGCGCTCTAAACCGCATCGAGTACCTCAGAGCGCGGGTTTCTGAGGGAGCGGAAGGCGTTTTGGGTGGGTCAGCAAATGACCCGCAGCGACTCTTCCGCCTCGAGGATCTCGATCGGCGCTGGTCCAAGATAATCGCCGTCTATCTGGGTTTCGACCCCATCGCCGAAGAGAATGGCGCGCCTCACGCGCTGCTTCACGATCACGCCCGATCCGTCCACTTCGCCGCACGCGAAATAACGCGCGAGCGCCAAGAGCGCGCGCGGCGAGACTTCGTTGAGGGCGACGAGCGTAAGACCGGGCCGCGTCGCGCTGAGATCGCGGTCTATTGCGAAATTGCCCCCATAGAAGCCGGATTTCGCGACAATGACACATTTGGCGCGGACGCGGCCGGCATTGGTGTCGGCCACGACGTCGGGAAAATGGCGGCGGGCGAAGAGTTTCAACGCGGCGGTGGCATAGGCGAGGCGGCCGACGCGCCTCTTGAGGCCGAGGTCGATCGCTTTGACGAGGGCGGCATCCAGGCCGGCCGACGCCATCAGCACAAAGGGCCGCCCATTGGCGAGGCCGACATGCAGTGGCTTCGTCTCACCGCGCAGGAGAACGCCCGCCAGCGCGTCTGGCGCGCGAGGCAGGCCGAGATCATGGGCCAGCACATTCACGGTGCCCTGCGGGATGACGCCGAGCATCGGCCATGACACGGGCCGCGTCAAAGAATTGTCGGTGCTGGCGCCACTAACCAAGAGGCCGCGGTCGAAGAGACCTCGCGCCGCCTCATTGACGGAGCCGTCGCCGCCAACGACCAGAAAGGCGTCGGCGTCCGTAGTCATCGCTGCGTTACGGATATGGCCCGGCAGGCTCGCCTCCTCGATCACAACATCTCGCCCCTCGGCGACGAGGCGCGACGCGATGCTGACAGTGAAACGCTTGCGCGCGCCGCCAGCGTCGGGATTGACGACGATGAGAAAGCGCTGCGGCACGCGCGCTCCGGCGCGTCCTTGGGACATATGCTCAACTCCCTTAAGGTGAGGCTTCCATCGGCGGCAGATGGCACAAGCGGGGACGCGACGTTCAGGCGTCGTTCCGGATCGAAGCGGCCGCCTGAGCGGGATGCGGCGCGAATGAGCGAAAGGATCGCGGCGCAAAGAGTTCTCCGGCCGACTATCCCTCGACGCAGCGCCACTTTCTTACGAGATCCAATTTGCTTATTTGGGCGCAGATACATCGGTAAATGTAAACTTCGTTCTTATGCTCCATTCCAGCATACGCTGTTTTGCCTGCTCGATTTCAATCGCACTTAAAGTTTTGCTGATGTCATTCTTCTCGTTTGGATCAAGGTCGAGATCATATACCTGCACAGGCGACCTATCGAAATTATAGATGATCTTTTTCGACCCCTGTCGCATCGCGAGACTCATTCCGTCCATGGCGGCAGTAAAAAATAACGGCCGGTCAGATGCTACCGGCGCCAACAAGGACGTTCCGGGAACGCTGCCTCAACTATTTTCAAACCGAGAACATCAGCAACTGTCGGTAGAATGTTAATTTGCTGGCGCGGACCAGAAATTACTCCGCCATCCGGAAACAATGATGGGGCAAAAATGAGCATTGGAATTTTTGTTTCGTCTTCATAAAGAGTCATTGCTCTCAGCCGAATGCCATGCTCACCAAAGGAATCCCCATGATCTCCGAAGATCAAAAAGACAGTTGATTCGAGTAATTGTCGATCTGCAAAAACTGAGAAAAGCTGACGAAGGAAATCATCGATATACTCTATGCAATTTAAATAATTGTTCTCATCGAGATATGAAACGAAGGGCTTTGGCTGCCAATATTTCGGAAATTCATATTTAGCATGTCCAACGTTTGTCATTACAGTCAAAAAGAACGGAGTTTTTGCTGAATTTTGCTCGTCCAGCCACGCGGCTATCGGTTTAAGCATGACACGATCTTCATAACCGAAATAGGTCGAGCGCTCGAACCCCTGTGTGTTATAATCCTTGTCGGTCATGACCCGATCGAAACCCATATTTGTCAGCAACAATCCCTCATTCTCGTAATTCAAATGAGTGGGAATGAAAAATGCTGACTTATATCCGTACCGCGACAACAACCGGGGAAGGCTAGAAAAGTGTCCTGGCTTGCTGGCCTCTATTTCCGCCCATCGCGCCATAACGGTGTTTGTCGAAGAGTAGGTTCCATGCAAAACACTTACCCACGCCCCCGATGTCCGAGGCACGACTGCATACATATCCTCAACCTTGAGAGATTTTTTTCCCAGTTCATTTAGAAACGGCGTGTTGTGCAAAGATGCATTGTATAGTCCCGTTGACCGCGCTCTCATCGATTCCAGCATTATGATCACAACGTTGAGCTTTCGCCCGGCGCGAACCTTTTCGTCAGAAGCAAATTCGATACTGGCGACATCGAACGTCGACGGGCCAGATCCCCCAAGCGCCATGCCGTTTGCAGTCTTGATCGCTTCAACGGCGCCGTAACCCAGCGTCGTGAAGGTGTTGCCGGAGAACTTGAACAGCGCCAAGTCAAGCTTTTCAGTTGGCGCCGCGATCAGCAGAACCGCCATCACGCCATAACATCCCGCCAGCACAGCGTGCAGTTGATTGCGAGTTTCGATCAACGGCGCCCTCGAACGCGCGAAAACATGCTCGATCAAAAGTGGAGCGGCAGCAGTTACCGCAAGCACGAAAAGCAATACGCCGATCTTGTAATCAAACTCTCCTTTAATAATGGGCCAGAGGTCGCCCATGTTTTTTAAAAGATAGATAAAGATCGGAAAGTCACCAGTCCCCGCGGTAATCCCGGTTTTCATGTAATACCATAGTTCAATTCCGGCAAATAATAGTAGCGATATATTTATAGCTACGAAACATCTAAATATCTTCATATGTAATGTTGGCCATATAGCGCATAACATATAAATAACAATAATATAAATTGCAATAAATTTTAAGTCAGAGCGGAAAAAATTCAAGAAACCGAAGCCATCGTTGAGTGCTTGCTTGAATATCCTCGTTATGGAGTAAAGGTGAGGGAACGCAGCTTGCTCTCCCTCCCAAGCGCCAATGCCGTTTATTGCTCCCCGGAAAATTAATGCCACTGCAATGGCGCAGAATAATGCCGCATATTTGCGCTGACGGTTGCGAATCTGTCTAAAAATCAAATAAGGGAGCGCCATCGCCGCAGCAATATTTGTTAAAGGCGCTCTTATTACTCGCCTTAAAAACTCATGCAGTGTTGGTGCTTGCCACTCGAACGTATGGGAAACCGGAAATAGAGCGAACTCCATCTTGTAAAGTTTAACTCCGACAATCGCAAGGAATAGTGGTCCAGCAAGGGAACAGATTAGAATCAATGTCCGACGCGCAGAAGTAAGCTCTGAGTTTGAGTGATGTTCTGACTGCATTTTGTTCTTAGCTCATTGGATCATTTGCTGGTTATTTTCCAGGACGATGTTGCGAACAGGATAGGCCTAACTCTAACTCTTGCTCCCTCTCATCGGCTTTGAGCTTCGTGAAGAACTTGCAATCCCGAAAGGTGGTAGTGTGACAGGAATATGACAACGGCAGATAAATGCGTAATTTTTGTGAAGTCAAGCCCTATTTGGGGTGGCGGCGGAGAGGAGTAAGACGTACGTATAAGTACAGAGTTTCGCCGTTGCCTTAATGCGTCGACGACAACATTGGGCGCAGCATCAATGGCTTGTGCGCACAGGAATTTGTTCGGGATGCTTTCGGAGATTTTGGGCGTGGGCCGTTTTTTCTGGTCTTCGACGTTTTCGGCGCGGCCAGTTCTATTCCGCTCGGACAAAAAAACGCAGGTCGCCGGGCTTGTCGGCGCAAAGCGCCGCGCCATTATCCAGACCTAGACGAAAGCCGGCCTGAGCGATCGAGAAGGCGGCTGCTGACGCAACGAATTACAAGGAGGCTAATTTGGCGACGAAGACAGCTGGGACCACGAGCGGGGGGAGGAAGTCGCACGAGACGCGCAACGACCTTCCGTCAAATTCCAAGACCACGGCGATTGGCCTGTTGAATGCGCGCCTCGCCGACTCGATCGACCTCGCGCTCGTGACCAAGCAGGCGCACTGGAACATGCGTGGGCAGAATTTCATCGCAGTGCATGAAATGGTCGATGGCTTCCGCACGCAGATCGACGGTCATGTCGACACGATTGCGGAGAGGGTCGTCCAGCTCGGCGGCGTCGCGCTCGGCTCGACGCAGGCTGTCGCCGGCGCCACAGCCCTGGAGCCTTATCCGCTGGACCTCGTTAAGGTCGAAGACCATCTCCACGCGCTCGCCGACCGCTACGGCAAGGTTGCAAATGCGGTCCGCGAGGGGATCGACGCGCTGGACGACGCCGGCGACGCTGATAGCGCCGATATTCTCACCGCCTATTCGCGCGACCTCGACAAGGCGTTGTGGTTCATCGAAGCGCATATTGTGCCGTGACGCGGGCGGACCGTCTCAAGCCTTGAGTTTGCTCACAGCGCGGGGGAGATGACGCGCACCCGCTTGGTGGCGCCGTCGGGCCCTGTGACCTCGCGGGTGACGCCCTGATCGAGGCCTATGCCCGTGGCGGCGGTCTCTTGCGGGGCAGGCGGCGGCGGGGCGTCGAGAGCGCCGGACTGGCGTCGCGTGGACTGCCCATTAGCAACGCGCCGGCTCGAGCCGCCGATCGGGAGCGGCCGCGACAGCCGCTCGGCCTCTTCGACTGTCAGGATCGAATCGTGGTGACGCTCGAAGGAAAGCAGGCGCTCGGCGCCTTCGAGCGCTTGCGCCCAGGTGACGTCGGGGGCCTTGCAGCTGCAGGCGGGAACGCGCTGCTTCTGGAACTTCAGCGCGTTCGGAAGGGCCGAGTAGGGCTCGCCCTCGATCGAGACCGCCGTCTCGACGTCGCGCCAGAGGGATTTCGTATAGACCATCGCTTGAGCGTTGGGGCATTGCGCCTGACAGAGCTCATTGAGCTCCTGAAGACTCCCATGACGCGCCGAATAGCTCACCGGGAAGAAGCCGCCGTCGCATTGGCGCACGCAGATCGCCTCGGAACCGCCTTGCGCACGCCCGTCGCCGTCGTAGTAGCCCGGATCGTCGGGATTGAGCACGACCCCGCCGGGGCCTTCGACCACAGGCTCTCCGCGGCGCGCCGGGCTGCCGAAAATCGCCTCGAAGATGTTCTGGGGCTCGGATTCCTGGGGCAGGCCGTAACCGTGGCGGCATTCGGCGTCGTAGCGGGCGAGAAGAGCATTGCGGTCCGCGCCGCCCCAATAGCCGGCCGACGCCGGATTCGAGACGGCCGCCGCCAATTGCCCGATGCGGGACTCTAGCGCTCCGCACTCGGCTGGCTCGTCGCCGCCGAAGAACAGGAATCCTCCGCGGCCACAGCCAAGGCCACGGGCTCGGGCCTGCAGGCGCTGAAGTTCGGCGCGTTGCCGGCCCGAGGCGGCTGGGGCGCGGTCGCGGCCGGCCTGTGCGATCTGCGCTCGCAGATTTTGGCAGTAGGCGCTCTCATTTGCGCGCGCGGCGGAGGGCTCCGTCGCGAGGCTCGCCAGGATCAGCGCGCCGCAAAGCGACAGGACGAGCCGGGCCGCGATAAGCGCTTCGCGGCGGAGAGTGTCAGTCGTCCGATGATCAGCGAGCGTTCGCATCTCGTTTCGCACTCCTGGCGCGGCTCGGCGCGGGGATGGCCCGCGAGGTCTGCGCGAAGAGGACTATCGGCGAACCCGCCCTTACGATCAATGAACTTTACGGCGCTTTCACGAAGAAGCTGCGAGGCGTGTCTTTGGCGCCACATTATGCAGGCGCTCGTCGGCGGAGTCGAAGAACTTCCGTAGGTTACGCGCGGCCTGGCGAATGCGCTGCTCGTTCTCGACGAGCGCGAGGCGCAGATAGCCTTCCCCGTGCTCGCCAAAGCCGACGCCCGGCGCCACGGCGAGATCCGCCTTCTCGATCAGGAGACTGGAGAACTCGAGACTCGTCAGCTCGGCGAAGCGCTCGGGAATGGGCGCCCAAGCGAACATCGACGCCCGTGGCGAAGGGATGCTCCATCCGGCTTGCGCGAAGCTTTCGACGAGCACGTCCCGGCGGCGGCGATAGATCCCGCGCATCTCGGCGATGCAGTCCTCGGGGCCGTTCAGCGCCGCCGCCGCCGCCACCTGGATCGGCGTGAACGCGCCGTAGTCGAGATAGCTCTTTACGCGAGCGAGGGCCGCACAAAGTCGCTCATTGCCCGCGGCGAAGCCGATACGCCAGCCCGCCATCGAGAAAGTCTTGGACATGGAGGTGAACTCGACCGTCACGTCGATCGCGCCCGGCGCCTGCAGCACGGAGGGCGGCGGCTCGTCGTCGAAATAGACCTCCGCATAGGCGACGTCGGAAAGGATGAAGATCTCGTGCTTCTTCGCGAAAGCCACGAGGTCCTTGTAGAAATCGAGCGTCGCCACGGAGGCGGTGGGATTGGCGGGATAACAGCAGACCACGGCGATCGGCTTCGGGATCGAATGTTTGACCGCGCGCTCGAGCGCCTCGAAATATTGCGGCGTGGGGTCGGCCGGAACAGAACGCACGACGCCGCCCGCCATCAGGAAGCCGAAGGCGTGGATCGGGTAGGAGGGATTGGGCGTGAGCACCACATCGCCCGGCGCGGTGATCGCCTGCGCCATATTGGCGAAGCCCTCCTTCGAGCCGAGCGTCGCGACGATCTGGGTCTCAGGATCGAGCGAGACGCCGAAACGGCGCCGGTAGTAATTGGCTTGCGCCCGCCGCAGGCCCGGGATGCCCTTCGACGCCGAATAGCGATCGGTGCGCGGCTTTCCCGCCGTCTCGACGAGCTTCTCGACGACATGGCGGGGCGCCGGGAGGTCCGGATTGCCCATGCCGAGGTCGACGATGTCGGCGCCCTGCGCGCGCGCCTTGGCCTTCAGGCGATTGACCTGCTCGAAGACGTAAGGCGGGAGGCGTTGAATTCGATAAAAGTCCGACATGGGGGGTCCGGGCGTTTGGATTTGGGGCCGCTTCTTAGCGCGCTTTCCGCTGGAACGGAATCGAGCGGTCAGGCGTCGCGCCTGCACGGATGCTGGAGCGAATTCTACGCGCAAAAGCGTTTCAACTTTTACGCGTTTCGCTCCGACGCGTCCGCCCGCGGAACATTGGCCTAGCGATTCTGCGCGTCGAGCTTGGCTTTCGCCGTCTTCGTCGCCGCTTGCCCATCCGGCGCGCGCACCCGCTCAGCGGCGCGCTGGTTTGCTGACTTGGCGTTTTCGAGCGAGGACGCCAGGGCGTCGAGTTCAGCGGCGCTCTTTTTGTGGTTCGCTCTATCGGTTGGCGCAAGTCGCTGATAATCAGGGTTTTCCGGGCGAGAACGCTCCACGAAATCCGCGGCGGGTGGCGCGGCCGAGCGGAACTGGAAGGTTTCAGCAGCGGCGCCGATCGTCTCGCCGAGAGACTGGGCCTTCGCCGTCCCGGCGACGCCAAGAAGGGCGACGGCGAGCGCCAAGAGACCGCTGAAAGCCCAGCCCGCGACATTTCGCCTCTCCTGCAAGGCCTCATGCGTATCGGAGGGTCGTTTTCGCGGCGCGCGTCGGCGGGCGTCCTGCGTCGTCATCGGCATGAGGCTTAATTATCCCAATTCTGTGCGTTGAGGGCGCGCGAAGCGACGCAACCCGGGAGCGGCGCGGGACCGACCGCTTCGCCGCCTGATGAAGGCGACGAACCGTCTTGATTTTCCCCCGCCGGGACGCAAAAAGCGTGGGAGGGCGCCTCCCGCGCCAAGAGGCAATTCGGGGAGACGAACATTAGTAAGGACAAAAAGACTGGCAAGAATAAGACCGGGGAGCAGGATAAGCGCGACAAGGCCGGGCGCAAGAAGGCCCCCAAGCTGATTATCATGGAGCCCGAGTCGGCGACTTTGGACGAGACGCAGCCCCAAGCCGCGGCGTCTGCGAAGAAAGCGAAGCCGGCCAAAGGCAAGGACGCAAAAGAGGGTCTCGACGCCGGGTCCAAGGCGAGCAAGCGGGAAAAGCAGCCTGCGTCCTTCGTCGATGAAATCGACCTGGCGGCCGACAATATGGCCAAGCTCGTCGACCATGGCCGGCGCGTGCTGCACGCCGCGATGAGCGCGCCTGACCCCGGCGACGCGACGAGCGAGCTCGCGCTCAACGCCGCAGACGCGACGCGCACGATCGGCGCCGTCGTGGAAGCCTGGATGAAGAATCCCGAACGCGCGGCCGGCGCGCAGGCGGAGCTCACGCAAGGGCTAAGCGCGATCTGGGCGCAAACGCTACAGCGCCTTTCTGGCCAGCAAGCCGAACCCGTCGTTCCGGTCGACCCGGCGGACAAACGCTTCGCCGCGCCGGAGTGGCAGGACAGCCCCTTGTTCGACTGCCTGCGCCAAACCTATTCGCACACCACACGCTGGGCGGACGAGATGATCGAGCGCGCCGAAGGGCTCGATCCCATGACGCGCTCCAAGGCGGCCTTCTACACGCGGCTCATCTCGAGCGCGATCTCGCCCTCGAATTTCGTCGCGACAAATCCCGAGCTCTTGCGCGCGACCATCGAGGCGCGGGGCTCCAATCTCGTGCGCGGACTCGAAATGCTCGCCGAAGATCTCAAGGCGGGCGGAGGTACGTTGAAAATCCGTCAGACCGACCAGAGCAAGTTCGAGCTCGGCGTCGACATGGCGACGACGCCCGGCAAGGTGATCCTGCGCACCGACGTCATGGAGCTCATTCAATATGCGCCGACGACCCAGGAAGTCGTGAAGCGCCCGCTCCTCATCGTCCCGCCCTGGATCAACAAGTTCTACGTGCTCGATCTCAACCGCGAGAAGAGCTTCGTGCGCTGGGCTGTGGACCAGGGCCTGACCGTCTTCATCATCTCCTGGGTCAATCCCGATTCGAGTCAGGCGGATCTGAGCTTTGCCGACTACATGCGCCGCGGCGTGCTCGCCGCCCTCGAGGCGATCGAGGCCTCGACGGGCGAGCGGCATGTCTCGGCGGCGGGCTATTGCGTCGGCGGCACGCTGCTCGCTTCGACTCTCGCCTATACGGCGGCTACGGGCGACGACCGCATCCAGAGCACGACCTTCTTTGCGACTCAGGTCGATTTTACCCACGCCGGCGACATGCAGATTTTCGTCGACAAGGACAAACTCGCGGCGCTCGAGGACGCGATGGCCAAGACCGGCTACCTCGACGGCGTCAAGATGGCCAACACCTTCAACGTGCTGCGCCCAAATGAGCTCGTCTGGAACTACATCGTCAACAACTACGTGAAGGGGGAGACGCCTTCCGCCTTCGATCTCTTGGCCTGGAACGCGGACTCCACACGGATACCGCGTGCGAATCATTCCTTCTATCTGCGCAATTGCTATCTTGAGAACAATCTCGCCACCGGCAGACTGGTCATCGACGGAGTCACGCTCGATTTGAGGAAAGTGACGATCCCGATCTACGAGATCGCCGCCAAGGAGGATCATATCGCGCCAGCTCGCTCGGTCTTCCTCGGCGCCAAGCTCTTCGGGGGACCGGTCGAGTATGTGCTCGGCGGCGCGGGGCACGTCGCAGGGATCGTCAATCCGCCCGCCAAGGGCAAGTACCAGTATTGGCTCGGCGGCCCCGTCCAGGGCGACTTCGACGACTGGTGCGCGGCGGCCCGGGAGGTCAAGGGCTCCTGGTGGCCGCATTGGGTCGAGTGGTACAAGCGACAGTCGCCCGAGATGGTTCCCGCCCGTCAGCCCGGAGGCGGCAAGCTCGCGCCCATCTGCGACGCGCCGGGCGAATATGTGCGCGTGAAGGCGTGAGCCTGATGAGCGAGACCGCGACAGGCGCCGCAAGTCCATCGAATTTGTTGCTGATGGGCCGTTTCGGCGCGCCGCACGGCGTGCGGGGTGAAATCCGCTTGCAGAGCTTCACCGCCGAGCCGCTCTCGATTGCGGATTACGGTCCGCTTTTCGACAAAAGCGGCGCGCGGCGCTTCGTGATCGAGACCGCGCGCGAGCAGGGCAGGGAGATGCTCGTCGTCAGCGTCGAAGGCGTTTCCGATCGCGACGCCGCGCAAAGACTGACCGGGATCGATCTCTATCTTCCGCGCGAACTTCTTCCCACGCCGGACGAGGACGAGTTCTATCTGGCGGATCTGATCGGGCTCAACGTCGAAAGCGAGGATGGCGCCGCGCTCGGCCGCGTGATCGCGCTGCGCAACTTCGGCGCGGGCGACATTCTGGAAGTGCTGCCGCAAGACGGGGGCGAGAGCCAGTTCTATCCCTTCACCAAGGCGCTTGCGCCGGTTGTGGACGTGAGCGGGGGTCGCATCGTCGTCGTGACGGAAAGTCAGGAAGGCGACGCAGAACTCTGAGCAAGCGGCGCGGCCGCGCTTATGTCGACAGTCCCTCTTGATTAGTCGCTAGCGAAAGCTCCTTTCGGGGACAGCGATCGTCTCCCTCAAAACAGACTTCGCCTCCTCGTGAAAAAACTGGAAGTGCGGGAGGATTTGACCGAAAATGCCGCTGTCCCTGAATTGGGGATGGCGAAGTCGAAGCTGCACGGCGCCAAGTTTCACGAAGCCGAATTGCTGACGCAGCTCGCATAAGGAGGCCGATCATGACTTTTCAAGACGCAGACGCCCTGTTGGTCGCGCGTAGCGGACTGGAACGCAAATGGGGCTGGGTCGTCGCGCTGGGAATTTTCTTCCTGCTCGCGGGCTTCATCGCGCTGACGGACGAGTTCGCGGCGACCATCGTCAGCATCTTCGTGACGGGCGTGTCGCTGATCGTCGCAGGGATTGTGGAGGTTATCACGGGCATCCAGATTCGCCCCTGGTCGCGCGCGCTCGTCTGGGTTCTGGTGGGCGTCGGCCTCGTGGTGGCCGGCACGGTGATCCTGAGGGATCCGCTGCTCGCGGCGGCCGGCTTCACGCTCGCGCTGGGTCTCTGCCTTCTCGTCTCAGGCGTGTTTCGGCTCATTCTGGCGTTTCAGATCCGGGATGCGGCGCTGTGGCCGATGATCGCCCTGGCGGGCCTTTTGAGCGTCGTGGTCGGCATATTGATCCTGAGCCGCTGGCCGGCCTCGAGCCTCTTCATCATCGGACTGCTGCTCGGCGTGAACCTGATCTTCTCGGGGGCTACCTGGCTCAGTCTCGGGCTGACGCTCAGGAAAAGCGCCTCCGCCTGAACGCGTTCGCACAGCGACCCGGCTGCGGCCTCAAAAGCCGCCGCAGCCGGAAGCATCCGTTTGAAAAGAATATCGGACGCTTGGGGGAGTTAATGTCGTTCGCCAGGGTTTTCGCGCGGACTATCAGCCGCCTTTCCCTTTCAACGGCAACATCAACAAAATATCGCTCTCGATCGACCGGCCGCAGCTGTCGCCGGCGGACATCGAGAAGCTGAAGCAGACGGCGGTGGAGAAGAAGGCGGCGGATTGAACGGGCTACGCGGCGAACCGCCACGGGCGAGCAGCAGTAGAGTAATCAGGCCGCCTCGCGCGGCCGCAGGGGGGCGACGAGAGCGACCATGAAGCGGCGCATCTCGTCACCGACACCCGGTTCCTTTTTCAGCTCGGTCAGGCTTCGCGCCGCGGGGACCTCGGCTCCGCGCTCCCGGGTGACATCAATCCATAGCGTCAACGCCTCGCCCGCGTTTGCCATGGCTTCGTCGAGCGTGTCCCCGGCCGAGACGCATCCGGGCAGGTCTGGGAACCAGATCCCAAAAGCCTTGCCTTCCTCTTCCTCCACGATGGCGACGTAGTGGGTCATGGTTTCTCAATCCCTGGTCCAGCCGGCGGCCTTGTAGATTGTCCAGACAAGCCCGCGTCCGAGATCTTTTTTCGGATGTGGCAAGGAGATTATGGCGCCGGTCTTGGGGTTTAGAAAGACGTGATGCGAGCCGGTGACGCGTGCGAGGCTCCAACCTTCCTTCTCAAGACGGCGCTTGATGTCTCGACTATTGGTTAGCATGTCGAATCCTATCGAGTGAGGCCTCGATAGTGAACCCGTTGCCCCCGCGTCAACTGTTGCAAAGATTGCGGCACCGAAATTATCTCATAGGAATCAAGAATGTATGGCAAATACGGAAACTAGGCCTCAGCTCGTCGCTTCCTGCCCGCCGTATAACTCCATGATTTCGAGGGCTCTTATCAAAGGCGGGTTTGACGCTGTCGGAACAGCAATTGACAATGCAGTATTGCGCGTGAGCCGTATGGCCCTTCGCCCCGCTCTGGTGTAGGGCTCGGGGCAAGGGGCTGGGATGAGCGGGAACGGCGTGGAGACCAAGGAAAAGAAGGGGCTTTTCGCCCGGCTGTTCGGCCGGGGCGAGGCCCCTGCGTCTCAGGAAGGGGCGGCGCCGCAAGAGGGCGAAGAAGCCGCCGCGGAGATCCCGAAGCGTAGCTGGCGCGAGCGGCTCTTTGGCGGGCTCTTCCGTTCGTCGCAGGCGATCAGCAAGGGGATCGTCGAGCTCTTCACGAAGAAGAAGCTCGATGCGCTGACGCTCGAAGAACTCGAGGATGTGCTGATCCGCGCCGATCTCGGCGTCGGCGCAGCCTCGCGTATCGCCGACGCCGTCGGGAAGCTGCGCGTCGAAAAGGGGATCGAGCCCGACGAGGTGCGCAAGATACTCGCGGCCGAGGTGGAGCGCGTTCTCGAGCCCGTGGCGCGGCCGCTCGAGATCGACGACGGTAAGCGGCCCTTCGTGGTGCTCGTCGTCGGCGTCAACGGCTCCGGCAAGACGACGACGATCGCGAAGCTCACCGCCAAATATCGGGGGGAGGGGAAGAGCGTCATTCTCGCCGCGGGAGACACCTTTCGGGCCGCCGCGGTTGAGCAGCTCAAGCACTGGGGCGCAAGGCTCGGCGCCGAGGTCGTCTCGGGCAAGGAGGGCGCCGACGCCGCCGGCCTCGCCTTCGACGCCATTCAGCGCGCCCGCGCCGACGGCGCGGATCTGCTGCTGATGGACACGGCCGGGCGGCTGCAGAATCGCGCCGAGCTGATGGCCGAGCTCGAAAAAATCGTGCGGGTGATGAAGAAGGCCGACCCGGAAGCCCCGCATGCGACGCTGCTGGTGCTCGACGCCACGGTCGGTCAGAACGCCTTGCAGCAGGTCGAAATTTTCGGCAAGACCGCAGGCGTCACGGGCCTCGCGATGACGAAGCTCGACGGCACCGCGCGCGGCGGCATTCTCGTCGCCATCGCCGAGAAATACGGTCTGCCCATCCATTTCGTCGGCGTCGGCGAAACCGCCGAGGATCTGGAGCCTTTCGCGGCCCGCGATTTCGCCCGCGCCATCGCCGGCCTGGACGCCGACGGGGAGCCGACAGTCGAAGGTGAGAACACATGACGCAAGAGGCGACGACCGCCAAGCCGGAGACGAAAGCGGCGAAAAAAATTCCGCGCGGCCTGAAGTTCGCGCTGGAGCTTGGGCCGCTGATTCTGTTTTTCGCGATCAACGCCAAATGGGGCATCTTCGCCGCGACCGCCGCGCTGATGCTCGTCGTGCCGATTTCGCTCGGCGTGGCGTGGAAGCTCGCCGGCCGCATGCCGGTGATGCCGATGGTGACGGCGGCGCTGGTGCTTGTTTTCGGTGGCCTGACGCTCCTCCTCAACAACGAGGAGTTCATCAAGATCAAGGTGACCATCCTCTATGCGCTCTTCGGCGCGGCGCTCCTGATCGCGCTCCGCTTCAATCGCCTGCTGCTGCCGGTCGTCTTCGACGCGGCGCTCCACCTCGATGACGACGGCTGGCGCAAGCTCACCTGGCGCTGGAGCTTCTTCTTCTTCTTCCTGGCCGGATTGAACGAGGTGCTGCGCCACACGCTCTCGACAGACCAATGGGTGACCTTCAAGGTCTTCGGAATCGTAGCGCTGACCCTCGTCTTCGTGTTGACGCAGGCGCCGCTGATGATGCGCCACGAGATCAAGCCGGAAGACGACACGTCCGAAACGCATTTTTGACGGTTTCAGGAGGCGGGACCTTCGCCCTCTCCCCCAAACAATCGGCGGGGAGGGAACCGTTCAGGATAGGACGGAACGCAGCTTTCAGAACCAGGTCGAGCGGCGACACCTCTCATGCTCACCCGCCTGTCCATTCGCGACATCGTGCTCATCGATGCCCTCGATCTCGACTTCGCGGGCGGCCTCACGACGCTGACGGGCGAAACGGGCGCCGGCAAGTCCATCCTGCTCGACGCCTTCATGCTGGCGCTCGGCGGACGCGGAGACGCATCGCTCGTGCGCGCCGGCGAGGCGCAGGGCCAGGTCGCTGCGGTCTTCGATCTTTCCGCCGAGCATCCGGCGCATCTTGCCGCGCGCGAGCTTGGCTTGGAGACAGAAAGCGAGCTGGTGTTGCGGCGCGTGCAGAACGCCGACGGCCGCACCCGCGCCTTCGTCAACGATCAGCCGGTGTCCGCGCAAGGCTTGCGCTTCATCGGGCGCGAGCTCGTCGAGATCCACTGTCAGCACGATGAGCGCGCCATGGTCGACCCCGCCGCGCACCGCGCGCTCGTCGATGGGCATGGCGGGCTGTTGCGAGAGGTCGAGACCCTGCGCGCGCTGCACGCGGCGAAGAACGCGGCGCGGCGCGCGCTGGAGGAGGAAGAAGCGCGCATCGCCAAGGCTCGCGCCGAGGCGGATTATTTGCGCCACGCCCATCAGGAGCTCTCGGAGCTGGCGCCGGAGGAGGGCGAGGAGGAGCGTCTGGCCGAGCGTCGCCTTTCCATGCAGCGCGCGGAAAAAGTCGCCGCGGACCTCCGCGACGCCTTGGACGTCTTTTCCGGCGACCATTCCTCTGTCGCTGCGGTGGCGCAGGCCGCGCGTCGTCTCGAACGGCGCTCGGCGACGGCGCCGGAGCTGCTCGAGCCGCCATTGAAGCTTCTGAGCCAGGCGATCGACGCGCTGGCGCTTGCCGAGCAGGCGCTGGATTCCGCGCTGGAGCAGGCGAATTTCGATCCGCGTGATCTGGAAAAGGCTGAGGAGCGACTCTTCGCGCTACGCGCAGCGGCGCGCAAGCATCAGGCGCGTGTCGCCGAGCTGCCGGCGGTCGCCAGGAACATCGCCGAAGCGCTCGCGGCTCTCGACGCTTCCGAAGTCCGGCTGACCGCGCTCAAGCGCGAAGCGGAAAGCGCCAGGGCCGTTTATGACGCTGCGGCGCAGACGTTGAGCCAGGCGCGACGCAAGGCGGCGAAAGCGCTCGACGCCGAAGTCGACGCGGAGCTGAAGCCGCTGAAGCTCGGCGGCGCGCACTTTCACACCTCGATCGCGAGCGAGCCCGAAACCGGGGGTCCCGAAGGGATCGATCGTGTCGAATTCTGGGTGCAGACCAATCCGGGCTCGCGTCCCGGCCCCTTGCTCAAGGTCGCCTCCGGCGGCGAGCTCGCGCGCTTTCTTCTGGCGCTCAAGGTCGTGTTGGCCGACCGCGGTTCGGCGCCGACGCTCGTTTTCGACGAGATCGACACGGGCGTGGGCGGCGCGGTGGCGGATGCGATCGGCGAGCGTCTGTCGCGATTGGCTGAACGTGTACAGGTGCTCGCGGTAACCCATGCGCCTCAGGTCGCCGCAAAAGCGCAGCGGCATCTTCGCATTGCGAAGGCGCAGGCCAATCGCAAAGAGGCGCGTTTGGCGACGCGCGTGACGACGCTCGCCGATGCGGAACGACGCGAGGAGATCGCGCGGATGCTCGCTGGCGCGACCGTCACCGACGAGGCGCGCGCCGCGGCGGCGCGGCTGTTGAAGGGAGCGAGCTAGAGCGGATGTCTACGCAACTGGGTTGTTGAGCGTTGAAAAACCGACAGTCGTAATGTTGGCGCGCATTCTGACAAGCATCGCAGCGTACGTAGTCGCGTCGTGATATTTCCCACGATGACGCCGCCTCTCACGAGGCCCATATCCAGAAACAAACTGACTTTCTCGCGCTGGGCGCCCTGCGGTCGAGTTGCGTCAAATGACCGCAGCGGCGCCATGTCCGATTGGCTTGGGGCTTGCCTATCGTTCATGGCCTTTAGCGACGCAGCGCCGCCTTTGGCGCTCGCCGCTCACCGCGCGATGAGAAGGACATTCGATCATGCTGAGACCCGAGGAAGTATACGCCATACTGACGCTAATGCGGGGCGCATCGCTGCTGCTCGTGCTCGTCTTCGCCTTCAAGATCCTAAAGCACTTCGTGCTGACTTTGTGAGCGCGGGGCGCACCGAAAAGCTCTCGGCGCGCGAATGCGGAGTCCTGTCAGGCAGGACGCGCGCCCGTCATTCTTTTCCACTTAGTTCGCGCATTCGCGTTTCGCGTTGAAGAGCGCTTCCATTCCGTCTACGCGAGACCTCACTGTTCGCCAATTGGGCGGCCGCAGCCCATTCTCCAGGCAGCGTTCCCGAATCTCCTCGTAGAGCCGAGTGTAGGTCGGCGCCTGCGGCGAAAAATAGAAGGTCTCGATCGCCTCCCGGATCAGATGCTCGCGCGTCGCGTCGAGCATGCGGGCGCCTTTCGGGCGGCCGATGGGCCGCGTCTTGGGGTCGACCACGGCGCCGCAGGCGCGAAACGTCTTGATCATGCGGTAGGCGGTGGAGCGGCTGACTCCAAGCTTGCCCTTCACTTCCTCGATGTGGTCTTGCGAGAGCCTCTCGCCAGCCCGCAGGACGATGTCGCGAATGGCGTCGGTGCGAGTGCGCGTCTGCGCGTCGCGTGGGGTGGAGTCCATCTGATTGTTGATCATCACCCAGCTCCGAAAGGTGTTGTTGCGCTCATCCGAGCCTAAGCTACCAAATTAAGGGCGAATCATCGAGAATTGCGCGCTCCCTCCCTGCGACTCTTCGCCTCACCCCGTGTTGCGCAGGCCCGCCGCCACGCCGTTGATCGAGGTCAGAATGCCCTCACGGATTTCGCTGCTCGTCTCGCCGGCGCGCCAGCGACGGATCAACTCGATCTGCAGATAGTTCAGCGGCGCGATGTAGGGCATGCGCAGCTTCAGCGAGCGGGCGAGCGCAGGATTGTCGGCAAGCCGCGCCGCCTCGCCGGTGATCGCCTGCAGCGCCGCAACCGCGCGGCCATGTTCCGCCTCGATCTCGCCGAAGATCGCGCGGGCCCGTTCCTGGTCGGGCGCAAGCCCGGCGTAGTGGCGAGCGATCGATAGATCGGTCTTGGCGAGGATCATATCGATGTTGGAGAGCAGCACCCGAAAGAAGGGCCAGTCCCGGTTCATCCGCTGCAAGAGGCGCAGACGGGAGTTGTAATCCTTCTCGAGGAATTGCGCGATGCCGGAACCGAAGCCGAACCAGCCGGGCAGCGCCAGGCGCGCCTGACCCCAGGAAAAGCTCCAGGGGATCGCCCGCAGATCTTCGATACGCCGCGACGGCTTGCGCGAAGCGGGGCGCGAGCCGATGTTGAGCCCGGCGATTTCGGAGATCGGCGTCGAGCCGAAGTAATAGTCGACGAAGCCCTCGGTCTCGTAAACCATGCGGCGATAGGCGGCCATGCCGGCGCGCGACAGCGCTTCCGCAGCCTCGAGGAATTCGTCCGGCGGCGACTGGCGGTCGGAGAGCAGCGTCGCCTCGAGCGTCGCGGCCACGATCAGCTCGAGCTGGCCGCGTCCGATCTGGGGATTCGCGTATTTTGCGGCGATGACCTCGCCTTGCTCGGTCATGCGAATCTGGCCGTTCACCGTGCCCGGCGGCTGCGCCAGGATCGCGTCATAGGTCGGCCCGCCGCCGCGCCCGACCGTGCCGCCGCGCCCATGAAAGAGCCGCATCGAAAGGCTCGGGAAGGTCGAATAGAACTCGGCGAGCGCCGTCGAGGCCCGATAGAGCTCCCAGATGCTCGTGACGATGCCGCCGTCCTTGTTGCTGTCGGAATAGCCGAGCATGATGTCCTGCGTCGCCCCGGAATGGGCGACGAGCGCGGCGATGCTGGGCAGCGCATACAAATCGCGCATGATGGGCGCGGCGTTGCGCAGATCTTCGATCGTCTCGAAGAGCGGCGTGACGATCAGATCCACCGAGGCCTGATCGATATCCGCCTCGGCGAGCGTGCCGTGCATCAGCCCGCACTCCTTTTGCAGGAGCAGCACTTCGAGCAGATCGCTCACCGTCTCCGTATGCGAGACGATGTAATGGCGGATCAATTCGTCGCCGAAACTCCGCCGCATGCGGAGAGCCGTCTCCAAGATCGCGAGCTCCGAGCGCGTCGCCTCGGAATAATCCGCTTCCGCAAAACGCAGCGGACGCCGTTCGCTCAAGAGCCGCAACAGGAGCTGCTGCTTCTCCGGCTCGCTGAGCGCCGCATAATTATCGCACGCGCGCGCGCAGGCGAGGAGTTCGACGACGGTTTCCTCGTGCCGGTCGGAGCTTTGGCGCAGATCCACCGTCGCCAAATGGAAACCGAAGACCTCGACCGCGCGAATCAGGGGCTCGAGGCGTTGCGAGGCGACCACCTCGCTGTTGTGCAGACGCAGGGACTCGTCGATCGCCACGAGGTCGGCAAGAAACGCCCAGCTGTTGGCGTAGGGCTCGCCCGGCGCGACGGCATGGCGCTGCGCCACCTGTCCGGTGAGCGTGGTGAGCGTCGCGGCGAGCCGCGAATAGACGCCGATGAGCGCGCGGCGATAGGGCTCGTCGTCGCGGTGCGGATTGTCGTCGCCACTGCGCAGCGCCAGATCCTCGACCGCCTTGGTCGCGCCCGCGTATTTCCGGGAGATGGAGAGTTCGCCGCCGAGCTGATGCACTTCGGTGAGGTAGAAGCGCAGCGCCACCTCGGCCTGCATCTTGAGCGCGGTCTCGAGCGAAGCGGCGACGACATTCGGATTGCCGTCGCGATCGCCGCCGACCCAGGTGCCCATGCGCAGGAAGGGGGGCACGCGCAAGCCCTCGATGCGGCGCTCCACATCCGCGTAGATGTTGGGAATCTCCTTAAGGAACGTCGAGCGGTAATAGCTCAGCGTGTTCTCGATCTCGTCGCGCACCGAAAGGCGCGCATGCCGCAGCAGCTCCGTCTGCCAGAGCTGCGAGACGCGCGCCAGGAGCTGCGCATCGTTGCGCGCGATCTCGCTCTTGACGCGCAGATGCTCGCGTTCTGCCAGGAGAGAGAAGATCGCATGCTCGGCGTCGAGCAGACATTTGCGTCTGACTTCCGTCGGGTGGGCCGTGAGCACCGGCGATATCCAGGCGCGCGCTAGGACCTGCGCGATCTTCCCCGCGCCGATGGAGGCCTTGCGGAGCTTCGCAAAGCTCTTTGCGAGGGTGGGCTCGCTCGCCGCGGTCTCGCCGGAGGCCTCCGCCCGCGCCCTCTGCTGCAGCGGGTGCAGATCCTCGGCGATATTGCCGAGATGCAGGAAATAGCTGAAGGCGCGAATGACGGAGAGCGCCTCGCGGGCCGTGAGCTGGCGCAGCAAGGAATTGAGCTTGGCGGCGGCTTCACGGTCGTTCCGGCTCGCGGCGATCGAGAGCCTACGGATCGTTTCGATCCGCTCGAAGGCCTCCTGGCCCTCGTGCTCGCGTACGGTCTCGCCGAGCAAGCGTCCGAGCAGGCGCACATCCTCATGCAGCCCGTGATCGCTCTTCGGGTGCTCCGTCCGCAGCGGGTGAGCGGCGTTCTGCGCTGGCTCGGCGGCGCGCGTGGCGTGGGGGGAGGGTTCCGCGACCTGCATGGGATGAGGGACCTCCGTTGGGGCGAGGGGCGCAATGCAAGCGCTGCGCCGGTCTCCCTTTTATAGCAGGCTTCGGCGCCGAACTCGAACGGCGCGGCCCGGCGGCGATCTCGCACAGGGCCAACTCATGACAATTTTGCTGGGAAGTTATTGGGATGAGAGCTGACCGATTGCGTAGTCTTACCAATAGCAAATTTGATCAATATTTGGATACATTACTAATGGAACTCCGTGGATAATTCAGGAGAAAACACTTTAATACGTACGTGAGTCAGTTGCGTACGTAATTATGGCGAGAATGGCGTTTACAAAATAAAAAAGGAGAGAATCTCATGCTGGAGAAAATTTCGAGACTATGCGTAACGGGAGCTACCACCGCATTGTTCCTGGCGATGGCTGCCCCGGCCGGAGCAACAAATCTGATTGTTAATGGCGATTTCAATGCTGGTTTTTCTGGATTCTCAAGCCAATACATCTATTCTCCAGACGGAGACTGGACCGGCATTTATCCTGGCGCTTATTTCACTATCGCCAACAATCGGTTTCCCTGGAACGAGGTTCCGGGAGCGGGCGGTTCTCAGGCTGGCTTCGGCCCTCGCACCGGCACGCTGATGCTCATCGCAGACGGCGCCATGACGTCAAACACCTATATCTGGCAGGAGACGGTCAGCGTCACGCCAAACAGTTCATATGCATTCGGCGGTTGGTCGGCCTCCTGGGGGCACGTGCCAGACACGAATTACGACGAAAGCCCGGCCCACCTCGTTCTTACAGTCAACGGCGTTCAGATCGGGAGCCTTCAAGTCCCGTCCTTGAACGCCGACTGGCAGGAGCTTTCCGGCAATTGGAATTCAGGGGCGGCAACCAGCGCGACGATTACGATCGTCGACACCAACACGGCCTATCTCGGCAACGACTTCACCCTGGACGACCTCGTTTTTGCCTGCTCCCCTGGTCCGATTCCCGGCGAGGGTCTGCTCGGTTTGGCTTTCCTGAGCATCGCCGCCGCGATCAACAAGGCGCGCGATATCGCCGCTTTTGGGCGTCGTTTCGCCGCAGTGGCTTAGGCCGAGAAGAATAAGGGGCCGGCGCGCTTTCCAGTCGGACGGAAGCGTCTCATCGGAGAGCGCGCGTTTTCAGCTAGATCGGCTTGCCTTTGCTAGTCGCCCAGGTCGCCGCCAGCAGTTCGTTGTTGGGTTGCGTATTATCCAGGGATTTGCGCGCCGGTTCCGGCTCCGGGCGACCGCAAATCCCCTGCGATCAAGGACGCCGATCTGTGCACAGCGCAATTTCTCCAAAGCGAGAATTGGGCTAATCTCCTTGCTAGGCATGGCCCGCGGCTCCCCCCTCCGCCGGGAAAGTATTTTTCATACGGGGCCTCCACACGTCGCGAGCCAACCGTTCGAGCATGCGCATAAGGAGGGATTGCGAAGATTGCTCGCAATGGGAGGTTGGAGATGAAACTGTCCGCGCCCGTCTATCATTTGAAGCGCAAGGCCAAGCTTCTATCCCGCCAAGAAGGCGTCCCGCTCCATGAGGCGCTCGACCGCATCGCCCGTGAGGAAGGCTGTAAAAACTGGAGCCTGCTGGCGTTGAAGCTGGCGGCCCTGCGCCCGGCCGCCAAGCTCGTCGAGCAATTGACCCCGGGCGATTTGCTCCTCATTGGAGCCCAACGGGGGCAGGGCAATACCCTCTTGAGCCTGGACCTCGCCGTCTAAGCCATGAAGAGCGGCAATCGGGCCGCCTTCTTCACGCTGGAGGAAAGGGAGGATGCCGTCCTCCAAAGATTTTATGCCCTTGGCGTGAAGCCCTCTCAGTTTGAAGGGCTCTTCGCGTTCGATGGATGCGACGCCATCAGCGCCGAGTATATAATAACGAAGATGGCGTCGACGCCGCGCGGCGCCCTTGTGGTCGTCGACTATCTGCAACTGCTCGACCAGAAACGCGAAAATCCTGAGCTAGAGTTGCAGGTCCGCGCCTTGCGATGTTTTGCGCGGGATCGCGGCCTGATCATCGTCTGCATCTCTCAGATCTATCGGTCCTACGACCCCTCGCGAAAGCCATTTCCCGATATTCTGGACGTTCGGCTTCCGAATCCCGTCGATCTAAACCTTTTCAACAAGACCTGCTTCCTCAACAATGGCGAGGTCCGGTTCGATGCCGGGAGATAGAAGGCGACGGCGCCGCAAGGCGCACTGCGCTTGACTTCCGCCCCAAAGCCCGCCGTATGGCCGTCTCCCTTCAGTCGCCATCCAAAGCCGCCATGACCGCCGACTTCCACCATGAGATCGCCGACCGTCACGACAAGGCGCTTGTCATCGACTTCGGCTCGCAGGTCACGCAGCTCATCGCGAGGCGGGTGCGTGAGGCGGGGGTCTATTGCGAGATCGCGCCTTTCCAGCGGGCCGCGGAAGCCTTCGCCGAGACGAGGCCCAAGGCCGTGATCCTCTCGGGCGGGCCTTGCTCGGTGACGGAGGAAGGCTCGCCGCGGGCGCCGCAGGCGATCTTCGACGCGGGCATTCCGGTTCTCGCGATCTGCTACGGCGAGCAGCTTCTGGCCGCGCAGCTCGGGGGCAAGGTCGAGGCTGGCCACCACCGCGAATTCGGCCGCGCGGATCTCGAGGTCGTGACGCCGAGCCCGCTTTTCGACGGCGTCTGGGCGGTCGGAGGAC
>CAVUQD010000009.1:0-179781 GCA_963743565.1 uncultured Alphaproteobacteria bacterium | reverse complement strand
ATCGCCTCTATCGAGGCGGCGAAGGTCGAGGCGGCCAAGGTGGCAGCGGCCAAGGACGCCGCGGCGAAGGACCTTGCCAAGGACGCTCAGAAGGAAGCGGCGAAGGAGCCGGCGAAGGATCCGACCGGCAAAGCCGACGCCAAGAAGGCGAATTGATCGAAAAGGGCGCTCTTCGGAGCGCCCTTTGCGTTTGGGGAAGCATCGCTTTGTGCGAGCCAGAGGCTCGCGGTCCAAAGGCGCCTGGACCGCGGGCCTCTGGCTCGCCTACTTTGCGAACGCGTCAAGCGGGCATCGCATCAGGGGCAGAGCCCCGCCGCCGCCCATCCACAGTCTGCCTCAAAGCGCGGCGATTGATCGGTTCGAGAGAATTGAGGAAGACGATAGGGACCTTCGCGAACCATTCTCCAGACTGTCCTGCGCCTGGCGGGGAAAGGTTAGCCGGAAAGGACCTAAAAGGGCGACGCATGACCGAAGCTACCGAATTTTCTAAGCGCCTGGACGAGGCGGCGCAGCGAACGGAGGGCGCGCTCGACCGGCTGCTCGGCGGCGCGGCGCTGGCGGGCGAGATCGCGCGGCCAGAAAGGCTGCTCGCGGCCATGCGCTATGCCTCGCTCGGGGGCGGCAAGAGGTTGCGGCCCTTTCTCGTCATCGAATCGGCAAGGCTCTTCGGCGTGACGGGCGAAGCGCCGCTCCGCGCAGGCTGCGCGCTGGAGATGATCCATTGCTATTCGCTCGCTCATGACGATCTGCCGGCGATGGACGACGACGACCTTCGCCGCGGCCGCCCCACGACACACAAGGCATTCGACGAAGCGACCGCGATCCTGGCCGGCGATGGCCTACTCACCTATGCCTTCGACGTGCTCGCGGACGACGCGACGCATGCAGACGCACAGGTGCGGGCGAAGCTCGTTCTGGCCTTGGCGCGCGCCGCGGGACTGGGCGGCATGGTGGGCGGCCAGGCGCTCGATCTTGAAGCCGAGTTGGCGGACCGTCCGCTGTCTCAGGACGAAATCCTCACGCTGCAGGCGATGAAGACCGGCGCGCTGCTGCGCTTTGCGGTGGACGCCGGCGCGATACTGGGCCAAGCGAACCCGGCGCAAGCGCAGGCGCTGACACGCTATGGCGCGGCGCTCGGCGCGGCTTTCCAGGTCGCCGACGACATATTGGATGCGGAAGGCGACACGGCGGCGCTGGGCAAGCGCGCCGGCAAGGACGCGGAACGCGGCAAGGCGACGCTCGTGTCGCTGCTGGGACTCGAGGGCGCGATGGCGCGCCGCGACCAGCTTGTGGAGGAGGCGATCGCCGCGCTCGACGCGACGGGATTCGGGGCCGCGACGCAGCTTTTGAAAAACGCTGCGGTCTTCGTCGCGGCGCGCAAGAACTAGGGTCGTTCGCCGCCCATGCACGAGCCCGCCAATGACGATGATGAACGCGAAGAAGGGCAGGAAACTCGGCGCCGCTCCGGGCTCCTAACGCCCTTCCGCATCGTTTGGGCGCGTCCGCGCCTTTTCGTCTGCACGATTATCGGCGTTGCGATCGGCGTTTTCCTGCCGGAGCACATGCGCGTCGCGACGCGGGCGCTGATCGGCTGGAATGTCGCGGTGCTTTGCTACCTCGCCTCCTCGGCGCACCTCATCGCCAACGCCGACCCCCAAACCGTCCGCCAGCGCGCAATGACTCTCGACGAAGGCCGAACGACGATTCTGCTGCTCGCCGTCGGCGTCGCCTGCGCTTCCATCGGCGCGATCCTGCTCGAGCTCGGGCCGGTGAAAAACATGACGGGCTGGTCGAAGGGATTGCATCTCGGGCTCACCGTGCTGACGGTCCTCGACAGCTGGACCTTCATGCATCTGACCTTCGCCTTTCATTACGCGCATGAATTCTACGACGAAGTCGATCTCGATCCCACGCGGCGGCGCAAGGAAAGGGGCGGACCGCATTTCCCCGGCCATGAAGATCCGAGCTATGTCGATTTTCTCTATTACGCTTTTGTGATCGGCGTCGCCTCGCAGACGGCCGACGTCGAGACGACCTCGCGGCCGATGCGGCTGCTCACCGCGCTGCATGGGACGCTCGCCTTCTTCTACAATCTCGCGATCCTCGGGCTGACGGTGAATATCGCGAGCGGGCTCGTGTGACGACGGTCAGCAAAAACCACAATCAAAAAGGGAGGAACGAATGCCGAAATACATCATCGAGCACGACATCCCTGGCGCCGGTAAGCTGACCGCGAGCGATCTACAGGCGATTTCGCAGAAATCCTGCTCGGTCCTGCGTAATCTCGGCCCGGAAGTCCAATGGGTCGAAAGCTACGTCACCGACGACAAGGTTTACTGCGTCTACATCGCCCCGAATGAAGCCCTCATTCGCCAGCACGCTGAGCAAGGCGGTTTTCCGGCGAACAAGATCAGCGAGATAAAGCGCAAGATCGATCCGACGACAGCTGAAGCCTGAACGGGCGGCCGCCTGAACGCGCTCACGCCTCCCCCGGCCGATCCCGGTCGAGACCCTTGGCGGCGAGCTCCTTTAGATAATCGGCAAAATCCTGGTCGGCCCCCGCGCCAAGCGTATGCAGCTCGCGCCATGTGTAGATGCCGGTCGAATGGCCATCGTCAAAGTCGAGGCGCACAGCGTAATTCCCGACCGGCGCGACAGCGAGGATACGGACATTGCGCTTGCCGCCGACGGTCTTCCGCTCGGCCTCGCCGTGCCCGCGCACTTCCGCGCTCGGACTGCGCACGCGCAGATGCTCGGCGGAAAGCCCAAATTTCCCGCCGTCCTCGAAGACGACGACGAGGCGCCGCCCCTCGTCTTCCCGGCGGATCTCGCTTGGCCACGGGTCGTTCGCGTTCACTTCGGCCTCATGCAGTCACTGCGCGTTTTGAGACTATCATTATCAAATCGTTTTGCTTGCGACGCAAAAATTGCGCTCAAACCCGAATTTCGCAAGGCACCCTCCTCACCGATGCCGCAATCTGCGTTTTATTGTCGAAACCAGGAAGCCAGACCGCAAGGACTGCGGGCGTTACCGGCTTTGGCGCATGGAAAGCGCCAGGTGGCGACGGCCCGGGTCTTGGACGGTCCCTTCAGCGAAGGCCTTCAGCAGGTTCATGGCGGACTAATCTCTGGGCGGGCATAGGACATGGAAAACTCCAAAATCATAAGCACGGACAATGGATTTGCCGGCGGCAACGAGGAAGCTCTGCTTGGGCTTCGGACGGGACGTCTCGACCGCCGGTCGTTTCTGCTCGGCTCCCTCGGTCTCGGCGCCGTGGGGCTCACCGGCTGCGCGACGACCGAAGGCATCATCCCGCCCGAGATAGCGGCGCTCTATGGGCCCGTTCCCAACGAGAAATTCCCGATCCCGGCGGTCGATCTCAAGAAGGTCGATCCGAAATATTATCGCCGGACCGTGCGCTACGAGAGCAAGGAAGCGCCCGGCACGATCATCATCGATCCCGCCAACTACTATGTTTACCGGATCGAAGGCGACGGAAACGCCACCCGCTACGGCGCCAATGTCAGCCGCCCCGGGTTCCTGTGGAGCGGCGAGGCTTATGTCGGGCGCAAGGCCGAGTGGCCCACCTGGACGCCGCCCAAGGAGATGATCGCGCGCCAGCCGGAGGCCCGCAAATACGCCGCCGGCATGCCGGGAGGCTTGGACAATCCGCTCGGCGCCCGCGTGCTCTATCTCTATCAGAATGGACGCTACACGGTCTGCACGATCTATAGCACCAGCGACCCCGAGACGATCGGGACCGGCGTGACGAGCGGCTGCACCGGCCTGCTCAGCCAGGACATGATTCACCTCTATGCGCGAACGCCGGTCAAGACGAAGGTGCTTCTGCTGGCGGCATAGCTGACTGCGCCGGGCGCTATCAGTTCATGTCCCTGCCCCGCCGCCAGACTTTCCGCGAGCTGCAGGAAGGGTTGAGCGTTCGACTGCCGCCCCTCAGACCGCGAGAGGCACGGCGTCCGTGAGATCGAAGTCCCGTGTCGCGGGCGTCGGCATCTTGCGCCAGCACGCGGTCTCGTAACCTCGCGCGACCAGCGCGCCACTGCCGACGGCCGACATTTCGACGACGAGACGAGTCGTGTGATTGAGAACCGGCGGGACCACCCACGCAAAGCGCTCGGGGTCGGAGCCCGTTGCAGCGATCGAGCGCCGGCGATCCTCATTGTTCTCATGCCCCATGCGGCCTTTCCAGCCCTGGCGCTGGATCTGCCAGTCGTTGGCGACGATGACTGGACCGCGCACGACATGCGCTCCTCGCTCGGTGCGCTCGACGACGGCGATCTCCTCGGGGGCGACCCCCGCCACGGTAAAGATCGCAGGGCGCGCCAGCGGCTCCTGCGACAGCAGCCGGATCGCGTCCTCGAAGGTTTCGGAAGTCTCGAAGGCGTAGCGCAGCAAATGATCGGGCGGCCAGCCGTCCTCGCGCAGCAGCGCCTGCGCGATGTTGATCGAGGCGTCGAACGGCAAGGCGAGGGGCCCCGGCGCGCGCCGGCGCATCGGCGCCTGATTGATCACCGCGCAAAAGCGTCCCGGCGCCGTGCCGCTCAGCACGCCGACCGCGCCCGGCCAAGTGGCGTTGTAGAACTCACCGGCCGGGCCGGCCTGCCAAGCAATCTCCACGCAGCGCCCCAGCCCGCCAAAGGGCCAGTCGAGCGAGCGCCGGATCATCGGCAGCCCTTCCGCCGACAGGCTCGCCGAAGTGGTGCAGGCGAAGAGATAGGACATGTTGAGCGTCAGCGTGCCCGGGAAGCCCAGAATCTTCGCGATGAGCTGCAGTTCCTCGCGATAGGCCGAGACTGAACTCTTTAGCCAGCGCGCTGCGAGATGGTCGATCGAGGCGAGGCAAACGCCGCGCCCCCAGCGCGGGACGGGCGCGACGCAGTAATCGCGGAGCGCCGCGGCCGCCTCCTGGCGGGAGAGCGCATGCGCGATCGGTCCCCCGTCGCGCACGTCGACGAAAGGGATGTGAGTCACGGTGGGGGAGTGTCGGAAGCTTGTCATCTTAGCGGGGAACTTTTCATACATCTTCGTCATAATACAGAGGAAAAAGTGTCATAATTGCTTTGAGACATGCTGCGTTGCCGCATAGACAGCGTTGCGTCCTAGGAGCCCTCCTGACAACAACGCCGTCGCGCTCATGTCGCGCAAGGATGCTTTTTGTCGCGAATCCACCTCTGCAGAGCCCGAAAGATATGCCCTTTCACGAAACCCTCGCCGCCATCAAATCCCACGCCGCCGCCCTCGAGCCGCTGCGCACGCGCGATCTTTTCGCTCGCGAGGCCGCCCGTTTTCGCGCGTTCTCGATCGAATTCGACGGCCTCCTCTTCGATTTCTCCAAGCACAAGATCACGGCCGAGACCGTCCGCCTGCTCGTCGAACTCGCTCAGGCGCGCGATTTGGAGACGCGCCGCGCCGCGCTGTTTTTGGGCGAGCCCGTCAACAACACGGAAGGTCGACCGGCCATGCACATGGCGTTGCGCGATCTCTCGGGCCGGCCGATCCCGATCGGCGGTGTTGACGCGCGACCCGAGATCGAGCGCGAACGCGACAAGGTGCTGACCTTCGCGCGCGGCGTTCGATCGGGCGCGGTGAAGGCCGCGAACGGCGAGCGCTTCACGGACGTGCTCAATATTGGCATCGGCGGCTCGGACTTGGGCCCCGCCATGGCGTGCCGCGCGCTGTCGCCCTATCGCGGCGAGGGACCGCGCGCGCATTTCGTGGCCAACGTCGACGGCGCCGATCTCGCCGACACGCTCGGCGCCCTCGATCTTTCGCGCACGCTCTTCATCGTCTCGTCGAAGACGTTCACGACTCAGGAGACGATGGCCAACGCCCAAAGCGCCCGCGCGCGCGTCGTCGAAGCGCTCGGCGAGGCGGCGGTGGCGCAGCACTTCGCCGCCGTCTCGACGCGGCTCGACAAGGTCGCCGAATTCGGGATCGCGCCCGATCGCGTCTTCGGTTTCTGGGACTGGGTCGGCGGGCGCTATTCGCTCTGGTCGGCGATTGGCCTGGCGCTCGCGATTTCCGTCGGACCTGGACATTTTGTGGAGTTTCTGCGCGGCGGCTTCGACGTGGACGAGCATTTCCGCACGACGCCCATCGAGAAGAACATCCCGGCGATGATGGGTCTCCTCGGCGTCTTTCACCGCAACGCGCTGGGGCGCGCCGCGCATGCGGTGATCCCCTACGATCAGCGGCTCCTGCGCTTTCCCGCCTATCTGCAGCAGCTCGACATGGAGTCGAACGGCAAATCGGTGCGGCGCGACGGCTCAAGGGTCGAGACGGAGACGGGTCCCGTCATCTTCGGCGAACCCGGCACCAACGGCCAGCACGCCTTCTTTCAGCTTCTGCATCAGGGAACGGACGTCGTCCCGATCGACTTTCTCGTCGCCGCCGAACCCGTGGCCTCCGACGAGCGTCATCACGAGCTCTTGTTCGCAAATTGTCTCGCGCAAAGCGAGGCTTTTGCGCGAGGCCGCACGCTCGAGGAAGCGCAGGCGCTCTTGCGCAAGGAAGGAAAGTCGGAATCCGAAATCGCGCGCCTCGCCCCGCACAAGGTCTTCGCCGGCGATCGGCCGTCGAGCACGATCCTCTATCGGCGTCTCGATCCGCGCACGCTCGGGCGTCTCGTCGCGCTTTACGAGCACAAGGTGTTCGTGCAGTCGGTCATCTGGGACATCAATCCCTTCGACCAATGGGGCGTGGAGCTCGGCAAGGAGCTCGCCAATCGCCTTGCGCCGATCGTCGCCGATCCCTCAAGCTCTGTCGCCGATCTCGACGCCTCGACGGCGGGGCTCATCGGGTGGCGGAGGGCGGCGGGGCGGGCTTGAGCGGCCGACACCCCGCTCGTTGCGCTCAGTTATTTTGCCCGCTCGAACCGGGGCCAGTCCAAAGGCAGGACGCCAAGTCGGTTTCCGTGAAATCATTACCCTTGAACAGCAAGGGCGCATTCATGGTCTTGGCCAGCGCGTAAGTTGCGCAATCACAAAAATTGAGGCGCGCCTTGGCGTCGACCCCCTTCCCGTAGCGACGAAAAGCCTCAAGCGCCAGGGCGGCGAGATGCAAGTCGTGCGGGATGATCTCGGCCTTGATGAGAGCCAGAAAATCCTCAAGGTCGTAAAGCCCATTGACGCCGCGTCTGGCGATGAGGACGTGGCCCGCCTCTTGATAGGTGATCGCGCTGATGAGACGGCGATCCGCTGCGGCTATCACTTCGTAAAAAGCAGCGCGTTCCGGTTCGTGATCGAGGATTGCGATGAGCGCAGAAGTATCAATGACAATCATCGCGGCAAACCGAAATCATCATAACCGATGATCTCGTCGATAGACCTCGGGTCGGCGACGGGCCGCGCCGCGCTGCGTACGGCGATTTCCTCCATCCTGGCGATCAATTCGTCTTTGGTCAGATTGGCGGGAACAGGCGTCGTTGCGCGACGCCACGCCACCCTGTCGCCGGCATGCGAAAGAGCTTCGCGCAGGATCTCGTCGGGCGTCCGTCCTGTCTGCTCAGCCTTCGCCTCAAGCAGAGCCTGTAGGTCCTGGGACAGATTTATCATTGGGGAATATTTAGCATGAAACAGCCGACTAGCCCAAGATTTGCGCTCGCCTCTGGCGTTTTCCTGCCAGTTGCGCGCGCCTATCTCAAAAAACCCACGATATCCTTCACCGCGTCCATATTGGGCTGGGCAATCTCACGGGCACGGCGCGCGCCGTCGCGCAGCACGCCGTCGATGAAGGCCGGATCGTTGGTGATCCGCCGCATCTCGGCGGTGATCGGCGAGAGCTTCGCCACCGCGAGATCGACGAGTGCGTTCTTGAAGCCTGAGAAATTCGCGCCGCCGAATTCTGACAACACGTCGACCTTGCCGCGTCCCGAGAGCGCCGCGTAGATGCCGATGAGATTGGCGGCCTCCGGTCGACCCGCGAGCCCGGCTTCCTCGCTCGGCAGAGGCTCGGGATCGGTCTTGGCCTTGCGAACCTTCTGCGCGATGGCGTCGGCGTCGTCGGAGAGATTGATGCGCGAATAGTCGGAGGCGTCCGACTTCGACATTTTCTTCGCGCCGTCGCGCAGGCTCATCACGCGGGTCGCGGGGCCTGCGATCAAGGGCTCCGGCAAGGGAAAGAAGACGCCGTCGCCATAGCCGTTGCGCGTGATCGACTCGGCGAAGTCGTTGTTGAACTTCTGCGCGATGTCGCGCGCAAGCTCCAGATGCTGCTTCTGGTCCTCGCCGACCGGCACATGCGTCGCGCGGTAAAGCAGAATATCCGCCGCCATCAGCACGGGATAATCATAAAGCCCGACCGAGGCGTTCTCGCGATCCTTGCCGGCCTTGTCCTTGAATTGCGTCATGCGGTTGAGCCAGCCGATACGCGCAATGCAATTCAAGACCCAGGCGAGCTCGGCGTGCTCCGGCACGAGGCTCTGGTTGAAGATGATGTTCTTCGCCGGATCGATTCCGCAGGCGATGAAGGCCGCCGCGATCTCGCGCGTATTGGCGCCGAGCGTCAGCGGGTCCTGCGGCTGGGTGATCGCGTGCAGATCCACGACGCAGTAGAGACAGTCGTAGCTCTTCTGCAACTCCACGAATTTGACGATCGCGCCGAGATAGTTGCCGAGATGCAGATTGCCGGTGGATTGCACGCCGGAAAAGACGCGCTCTTTGAAGCTGGACATGGGCTCTGTCGGGTGAGGGTGAAGTCGGCGGGTCTTATGGCGAAGCGCGGCCAAGCGCGCAAGAGGCCCACCGCCCCGAAGCTTCCGCAGGCCGAACGCTTCGCGGGTCGCTGCTGCGAGCGCGCGCGGCCTTGTCAAAGACGGCAAACTGGAGGAAGCTACGCCGCAGTCTTCGAAATCGCCCCGTGATAAACGAGTGTTATTGACCCGCGATACGCTCGCGCAGTCCGCAAGCCGTGTCGCACATCAAGGAATTGTGGGGAAACATGCGTTGCGAACGCCTATTGAGCACGCTTGGCGCCGCTGTGGCGGCGCTTGCCTTTGTCGTGAGCGCCCAACCGGCCCGGGCGGCTGAAAGAGTGGATCAGGGTCCGGATTGGACCCAAGGCGCGGCAAGGGAATTCTATTCGCGAGACCAGGGCTCGCGCTGGATTCCTTGGGCCTGGATCAGCGCCTTGAAACAGGCGAACGGCAAGCCCTTCATGGCCGACAGCCTCGACCGATATGGGTACCTGCCAAATCCGGAGAGCTCGCCCCCCGGCTTGCCCGTCGGCTGGGTCGTCGCCTCGCAGGACGGCGTGGACACGCTCGGATTGACTTGCGCGGCCTGCCACACCCGGCAGATCGAGGTCCGCGGCAAATCCTTCCGGATCGACGGCGGCCCGGCCATTGCCGACCTTGGCTCCCTCTGGCGCGACCTCGATGCGGCCGTCGCCAAGACGCTTTCGGACCCGGCGAGCTTCGAGGATTTTGCGCGCTCCGTGCTCGGCGGGGGCGTTACGCCGGCGCAGGAAGCGGAACTTCGCACGAAAGTCGAGGCTTGGCAGGAGACCGCGCACGCCATCGCCGCAGGCGGCCTGCCCAAAGAGCGGCTTTGGGGTCCGGCGCGCATCGACGCCGTCGGCATGATTTTCAACCGGGTGGGAGGGCTCGATGTCGGCCCGCCGCCGAGCTATCTGATCAGAGAAAATATTCAGGTGGCCGATGCGCCCGTGCGGCCGCCATTCCTCTGGAACGCCGCTCGTCAGGACAAAACGCAATGGCCGGGCTTCGCGGACAACGGCGACTGGCTCCTCGCGCTCACCCGCAATCTCGGCCAGGTCTACGGCGTCTTCGGCGTGGTGCACCCGGTTCGTGACCCTTCGGATCTTCTCGGATTCGATTTCAACCATGACTCGACGGCGAATTACACAGGCCTGTTGAGGCTCGAATTGCTCGCGCAGAGGATCGGGCCGCCGAAATGGCCTCGCGAATGGCCTCTCGACAAGGCTCTCGCCGACGCGGGCGAAAAAATATTCAATCGCGCGACGCGTGACGGAGGCTGTGTCGAGTGTCACGGGATCAAACCGGGCCAGCAACGGCTCTTCAACCACGACACCTGGGCCACTCCCCTGCAGGACGTGGGGACGGACTCGCGCGAAATTGAACATCTGGCGCGCACTGCGAAAACCGGCGCGCTAGAAGGCGCGCGCATCCCCGATCTCCCACCGACATTTCTGTCGCCGCCGCTCAAGCCCGTGGACCTCAGCGTCGCCCTTCTGAGCTCGAACAAGGGCGCGGTCGCGCAGCATCTGTTCCCCATCTTTGTGGCGGCGGAGCAACGCGAGCATGTCGACCGGCTGTTGCCGCTGCTTGCGGTCGTGCAAAAGGAGATCGAAGCGATGAAAGGCGCCTTCCCTTCGGAGGAGACAATCAAGGCGATGCGCGCTCCGCCGCCGGAATTCAAATATGAGTCGCGCGTAATGGAGGGCATTTGGGCTGCGGCCCCCTATCTGCACAACGGCTCCGTGCCGACGCTCGCCGAGCTCCTCAAGCCGGCCGCGGAACGCGTGAAGGAGTTCAAGGTGGGCCCGCGCTACGACATCGACGCCTTGGGACTCGCGGCCGATCAGACGAAATTCGATTTTGTTTACAAGACGACCGACTGCTCCGCGCGAGATTCCGGCGACAGCCGCTGTGGACATGAGTTCGGGACAAAGCTTTCGCCGGAGGAGAAAAAGGCCCTTCTGGAATATTTGAAGGTGCTGTGAGGCGTCGATCGGGCTCAAAACCCGATCACTTCGCCTTTTCCGCAGCGAGCATCGACTGCATGAGCTGCTCGGAAATCTCCTTCACCGCGCCCGGCGAATGCGACAGGAAGAGCGTATTGCTCTTGTCGCTTTCGCCGATGCTCTTCAGCGTGTCAAAATATTGCGTGATGAGCACGAGCTGCATCACCTCGAGCGTCGAGGTGGTTCCGACGACCTTTTGGAATTCCTCGATCGAGCTCTGCAGCCCCTCGATGATCGCCTTGCGCTGATTGGCGATACCCTGGCCCTGCAGCGCCTTGCTCTCCGCTTCGGCCTCGGCCTTCTTGACCACGAGCACCTTCTCCGCCTCGCCGCGCGCCGCTGCCGCGACCTGCTCCCGCTGCGCCGCGTTGATGTCGTTCATCGCCGATTTGACTTTGGCGTCCGGCACGATGTCGGTTACGAGCACATTGACGATCTCATAGCCGAAGCCCGCCATGTCGGCGTCGAGCTCCTTCTTCACCGCGGCCGCGATGCTGGACTGGCTGGCGAAGACCTCGTCGAGCGTCATGCCGGGCACATGCCCGAGAATCACCTGCTCGACGTAGGATTTGATCTGCGCCTCCGGATCGGCGAGCCGGTAGTAGGCGTCATAGACGCTCGCGGGCCGCACGCGGTTCTGCACGGAGATCGGAATGGTCACGAAGACATTGTCCTTCGTCTTCGTCTCCATCGTCAGCGCGATCTGATTGACGCGCAGGCTCACGCGCCCGGCGATGGAGTCGATGAGCGGCCATTTCCAGTTGAGTCCCGCCTCGGCGACGCGCAGGAACTTGCCGAAACGCGCGATGATGGCGGCCTCCGCCGTGCGCACGGTGAAGAAGCTGCCGATGACCAGCGCCAGCAGGACGACGGCAAGGACAATGAGAATAACGGCGAAGACGGTCGAGGTTGCGGCGTGATCCATGATGACGGCCTCCTGTGGCGCCTCTCCCTACCCCGCGAGCTGGGAGAAGGAATAATCGCCTCGCAGTGTCACGACCCGGCGTCGCCCGCCAGCATCGCCTGCACGCGCTCGACGAGCTCGCCCTCCGGCGCCGAGACCTGGGCGGGGCGCTGCGCCTTCCATTCCTCGTTGGTCGCAATCGACGTCGCAGCGGCCGCGCCCGCCTCGAGGTCCTTGAGTTGAATCTCTCCCCGCGCCTTCTCGTCAGAGCCCTGGATCACGACGAGCGGCGCACCGCGCTTGTCGGCATATTTCATCTGCGCCTTCATTCCCGCCGCGCCGAGATAAAGCTCCGCCGCGACACCGGCCGCGCGCAATTGCGCAACCATGCGCTGGTAGTCGGCGATGCGCTCGCGGTCGAGCACGAGCACGACGACCGGCCCGCGCCGCGCGCCGCCGGCGACGACAGGGCTTCCCACCGCCTGCAGCGCCGCGAAAAGCCGCGAGACGCCGATCGAAAAGCCCGTCGCCGGCGTGTTCTCGTTGCGGAAGCGCCCGACGAGCCCGTCATAGCGCCCGCCGCCGCCGACCGAGCCGAATCGCACGGGATTGCCCTTTTCGTCCTTGGTCTCGAAGGTGAGCTCGGCCTCGAAAACGGGCCCCGTGTAATATTCGAGCCCGCGCACGACGGAAGGATCAATGCGAATGCGATCGGCGCCATAGCCGGCGTCGCGCACGAGGTCCTCGATTTCTAGCAGCTCCTCGGCGCCCTGCGCGCCGACGTCGCTCTTGCCGAGCAGGCCGAAGAGATCGACGCTCGCCTTGCCGTCGGCATATTGACCGCCGCAGCTGAAGGAGAGGAGCGTGTCGATCGCCGTGGCGTCGAGCCCTGCGCCTTTGGTGAAATCGCCGCTCTCGTCCTTGCGGCCGGGACCGAGCAGAAGCTTCACGCCATCGGGGCCCAAACGGTCGAGCTTGTCGATCGCGCGCAGCACGGTCAGCCGCCGCCCCGCCGCCTCGGGGCCGCCGATCCCGACGACCTCCATCACGCCATCGAGCACCTTGCGGCTGTTGATCTTGATCACATAGCCGCCACGCTCGATGCCGAGCCGCTCCAGCGTGTCGGCCGCCATCATGGCGAGTTCCGCATCCGCAGCGGGCGAGGCGGACCCCACGGTGTCGGCGTCGAACTGCATGAACTGGCGGAAGCGCCCCGGCCCCGGCTTCTCGTTGCGGAAGACATGGCCGAACCGATAGGAGCGGTAAGGCTTCGGCAGAGAATCATAGTTCTGCGCGACGAAGCGGGCGAGCGGCGCGGTCAGATCGTAGCGCAGCGACAGCCATTGCTCGTCGTCGTCCTGGAAGGAGAACACGCCTTCGTTCGGGCGGTCCTGATCCGGCAGGAATTTTCCCAGCGCATCGGCATATTCGATCGCGGGCGTCTCCAGCGCCTCGAAGCCGTACAGCTCGTATACTTCGCGGATGGCCTCCAGCATGCGCCGGGTCGCGGCGAGCTCCGCCTGGGCTCGGTCCTGCAGGCCGCGCGGCAGCCGCGCCTGGGCTTTGGCGGCTTGCGACGGGGTCACGGCGTTTTTGTTGTTCATTTTGCCCTCTTGCGAGGCGGTCTTTTAGAGCATGTTTCCAGGAAGTGCGAAGCGGATTTTGGGAAACATCATGCCTGATCAATAGCTCTTTAGAGCGTTCGACCTTGGGTTCTTTCGGGCGCGCGTGCGGGCCGGCGGCGCTGCAACGAAAGGCGCCTCGGGGACCTCGCGGACGAGGATCAGGAATCCTGCCCCGCCTCAAGGTTAATCCCTCTTTTGCCCCGTTAACCAGACGCTAACGAAAGTCGACAATAATCTCGCCATCTTGGGCTAGAGCACAACGAATCACTTTAAGCTCTTGAAAAAAGCTGATTTACCGCTTCGTGCGCTCCCGGTCCTTCGGCCGGGGCGATGGCGGCGAACGTCCAAGTCTCGAACGACAGAGGAGATGAACGATGCGGTTCCCCCAACTCGCCGTTTTCGCGGCCTGTCTTGCGTTCAGCGGCGGCGCCCATGCCGCAAGCTATACCGTCGATTTTACCGCCAATCCCGAAACGGGCGCCGCCATCACTTACGCCCCGTCCTCGCCAAGCCTGCTTTCGCAGGCCACCTCGGTCGACTTCGGCTCCATATTTTGGACGACGCAGAGCGTGGGAGGCGACACCACGGGGATTGCGGCGGGCGACACCATCACCTTCGAAAACGCGCTGTCTCTTCTACCCGTTCTTGAGATAGGGAGCGGAAATAGCGGCACGACGAACATGACGCTGAGCTGGACCACGGGGAAAGGAACATTCGTGGAGACTTTAACGAGCTTCGATGTGAACCGCTTTCACGCCGGCAACATCTCCTTTCTCAACATCGACCTGTTCGGCACGCTGACGGACCCCAGCAATGGAACCCAAGCCGTGGCTACGAGCGTTACCCTGACCCAATCCGGCGTCACTCTCGCCGTCGGCGGCGGCCTCTCGACGGGTTCGGCTCTCTCGGCCCCGGGCCCGCTCGCCGGAACGGGCGTGTTCGCCGGATTGACGCTTCTCTCCTTCCTTCTCACGGAAAGGGTAAGAGCCAGGCGCGCCTGAGCCGCGGTGGCAGGGGGCAGCCCCGCCGAACGGGGCGCGGGCCCTCGCTTGACAAAAGCCCCCGCCCGCCTATGTTGCGCGCCAATTCGGAGCTCCGCCAGCGCCTCTCGCGCCGGCGGGCCCGATTTCTCTTTTTCTCGAGACGGAACAAGCCGATGGCCAAGGCCGCAATGATCAAAATCAAGCTCCTGTCGTCCGCCGACACGGGCTTCTTCTATGTGACGAAGAAGAACGCGCGCACAAAGACGGAAAAGCTCGCCTTCAAGAAATACGATCCGGTCGTGAAGAAGCACGTCGAGTTCAAGGAAACCAAGATCAAGTGAGTCCCCGCGCGCGTTCGAACTGAGCTCGAAAACGCGCGAACCGGTTGTTGGCGAGAGAAGACTCGGCCGACGATGTCCCGGAAACGCCGCGGGACGTTTTGACATATTCAGCTGGTAAGAGGCGAGCTGTCCGGCCTTTGTATAAGGCGGCCGGCCAGCGCGGGGCTTCAAGGAGGCCACTCCAACCCAACGCTGACCGGCCAACCCCACGGACCCAGGAGATGCGGCGGACCTGAGCACTCCGTAGGGTATTCGAAAGTTCTGCCGAGACTCGCTCTAATGCGACGGACCTGGGGTTCTTTTTCGCCCTTTTGAGGCCGTCGGCGACCGCCATTTGACGGAAGGTCAGAATACATCCGTTGCACAAAAATGCAACTCTCCGTTATGAAATTCGTCACCCCCTCGAACGTCGGGCCTTTCGCGCTTCTCAGCGCGGCCTTGGGGGCGGGACAGGGCTCTTGGAAAAAAGAAACAAGCGTGGTCGCCAGACGCGCGCGGAGGATATCGCATGAACGCTCGCTTTGCATTGTCGTTGGTCGTCCTCGCGGCGGCGTCTCTTTCAGCCTGCAGCGGCAACGGCGAGCCGGGAGACGCCGCAGGCGCGAAGGTTCTGCGTAATGAGCTCGAGCGCGCGAAGGTTCCGGCGAAGCTCGTCTCCTTCAAGAAAACCAGCGGGCGCGGCGCACATATCGGCAACACCGACGTCTACGAATATCAATATGAGGCGGAGGTCCAGTTCCCCGAGGGCTATGACGCCAAATGCGCCGACGAGAAAGAGCGCGGCCCCTGCGCGGCGCTCGGAATCGCCTCCGATCGAAACTTCGAGAAGAACGAGATTTGGAAGAGCGAGGGCATGCTGCATTTCTCCGGGTCGCCGAAAGGCTGGGTCGGCGAGGACGGCCAAACCTATTGAGCGCCGGAAGCCGTCGGCGTATCCCCGCTTGAGGGCGATCGTTCTCATTCCGGCGCGGCTCGCGTCCAAGCGCCTGCCGAATAAGGCGATTCTTCCCATCGCGGGAAAGCCGTTGATCGCGCATGTCATCGAGCGCGGCCTCGAGGCGGGGATCGGCCCCGTGCATGTCGCAACCGATTCGCAGGAGATCGCCGAGGTCGCTCGCGCGCTGGGCGTCGACGCGACGCTGACGCGTGGCGCCCACGCCTGCGGCTCCGATCGGCTCGGCGAAGCGCTCGCAGCGATCGATCCGGACGGGCGCTACGAGGCGGTTGTCAATCTGCAGGGCGATCTGCCCTTTTTACCGGCTGGCGCGCTGGCCGCCGCGCTATCGCTGCTCGACGTCGCGTCCACCCACATCGGCACGCTGGCGACGCTTGCCTCTCGCGAGGAAGAGACGTCGCCCGACGCTCCCAAGATCGTCGGAACGCTCGTCTCGCCACGGCGGCTGCGCGCGCACTATTTCTCCAGAGCGCGCGTTCCTTTTGGTGAAGGGCCGATTTATCGTCATCTCGGCGTCTACGCCTTTCGCCGCGAGGCGCTGCGGCGCTTCGTCTCGCTTCCCGTGTCGCCGCTCGAGACCCGCGAAGGATTGGAGCAGCTTCGGGCCCTTGAAGACGGCATGCGCATCGACGCGGCGCTGCTGGACAAGGCCCCTATCTCCGTCGATACGATCGACGATCTCGGGGCGCTGCGCGCGGCGACGGATTGAAGCGGAGGCAAAGTGTGAGCAACAAGATCGCCTATCAAGGGGAGCCTGGCGCGAATTCCGACATCGCCTGCCGCGAAGCCTATCCCCATCTCACCCCCCTCCCCTGCGCAAGCTTCGAGGACGCGTTTGCGGCGGTCTCCAAGGACGAGGCTGCGCTCGCCATGATTCCGATCGAGAACTCGATCGCTGGGAGAGTCGCGGACATTCATCATTTCCTGCCGCACTCCGGTCTGCACATCGTCGGCGAATTTTTCCTCCCGATTCACTTTCAACTGATGGCGCCGAAGGGCGCAACGCGCGAGGGCCTGAAAAGCGTCTACAGCCATGTGCACGCGCTGGGCCAATGCCGCAGGATCGTCCAGGAGCTTCGCCTCGCAGCGCATACGGCGGGCGACACGGCGGGCGCCGCCCGCGAGATCGCCGAATGGGGCGATCCCACGAAAGCCGCGCTCGCGCCCTGGCTCGCCGCCGAAATCTATGGGTTGGACGTGCTCGGCGAGGACGTCGAGGACGAAGAGCACAACACGACGCGTTTCGTCGTGCTCTCCAAGACCGCGCAGTGGCCGCCGGTGGGAGAAGCGCAGACGATCACGACCTTCATCTTCCGCGTGCGCAACGTTCCGGCCGCGCTTTACAAGACGCTCGGCGGCTTCGCGACGAACGGCGTCAACATGACGAAGATCGAAAGCTACATGGTCGACGGAGAATTCGCCGCGACGCGCTTTCTCGCGGATGTGGAAGGCCATCCGGAAGAGCCGGCGCTGGCGAGAGCGCTGGAGGAGTTGCGCTTCTTCTCGCGCGAGGTCGAGATCCTCGGCGTCTATCCGGCGGCGCGGTTTCGCGAGACGAACATCAAGGCCTTTGCGTTCGGGGATTGAAGCGTGCCCTCTCGCAGCGTCTCCCGTTCCTTCGCTTGCTGATGCCCGGGAGCGCGCGCTGCGCCTTACATCTTCTGGCGGGCATTATCGACGGCTCGCACTCAATGCGCATCGCGGATGACCGGCGGCGCGAGGAGCAGGCCCCGCGCGGCGAAGCCGCATCTCATCATGAAGGCGGGTGAGCCCGTCCAGGGACTCGCCACCTCGTCGTAGGCGACAGTTCGAAACCCGGCTTTCGGATAATAGGTTGGATGGCCGACCACGAAGAAGAGAGTCTCGCCGCGCTGCTCGAGTTGGTCTAACGCGTGGCGCAGCAGCGCGAGGCCGACGCCCCGCTTCTGCCGGCGGGGATGAACCGCGAGCGGCGTGAGAAAGGCGGCGGGAAGCCTTTCGCCATCCCGGCGTTCGAGATGGGCGCGCGAGAATACGATATGGCCAATGACGCCGGTCCCTTCCTCGGCGAGCCATTCGCCGATGATGCAACCCGCCGTGCGCAAGGCGTCGAGGAATCCTGCGACGTCCTCGGGCGCGAAGGCTGCATCGACGATCCCTCGCGTGACGGCATGATCGCGGGGCTCGGCGGCGCGGAAAATGATCCCCATTCACGCGGCATAGTCTTCTGCAGGGTCCGGCGCAACGCCTTCCCGCCCCGTCGCTTCCATGCGATAGATCATGTCCCGCTTTCAAGCCGCGAGGAGAGCATGGCCGTCGCCTATGATTCCGACAACGTCTTCGCCAAAATCCTGCGCGGCGAGATTCCTTCCCATAAAGTCTATGAGGACGAGGTGGCGCTGGCGATCATGGACATCATGCCGCGCGCCGAGGGCCATGTGCTGGTGATCCCGAAGACGCCGGCGCGCGGGCTGCTCGACATCGCCCCCGACGATCTCGCCGCGCTCATCACGCGCGTGCAGCGTGTGGCGAAGGCGACAAAGCAGGCCTTCGACGCCGACGGGATCACGCTGCAGCAGTTCAATGAGAGCGCCGGCGGGCAAGTGATCTTCCACCTGCACTTCCACATCCTGCCGCGATTCGAAGGCGTCGCGCTCCGACCGCCGGGAACGATGGGGGATCAGGAAAAGCTGAAAGCCCAGGCGGAGAAGATCAGGGCGGCGCTGGAGAAGCGTCCAGCGTGAGCAACAGCTTCGAGAAAACTGACTAAGAGCGTTGTCCGGGAGGCTTAGCCTCCCGCCCTTTGCCAAATAGCCCGCGTTTACTCTTCCGCGACCTTCGCGGGCTTGAACACCACGGGGCGCAACAAGAACGACGGCACGTGATCGCCGAGCCCGACGACGGGCGGGCCGTCGTCCTCAGCAAGTCGCGGGCGGCGCTCGCGTCTCTCGGCAAAGGCCTGGGCGCGCGCGACGCGCGGCGGCTCGCTGCGCACAGGACGCAAGGGCTCGCTACTGCGCACGGGACGAGGCGCCTCATTGCGCGCAGCGACCGGACGCGCCTCACCCTCGTAGACCCGCCTGCCACGGATCGCCTCTACCTCGGAAGCGCCGCGCGGCCCACGTCCGGCGCCGCGTCGACCGCCACGACCGCGCTCGTGCGACCGCGGGCTTTCCAACGGCGCTGGCAGTTCGGAGAGCCCTGGCCCTTCCCATTCAACCGACTTGCCGATCAACTCCTGGATCTGATCGACATATTTCTTGTCCTCGGGCGTGACCAGCGTGATCGCGACGCCGGAGCGCCCGGCGCGGCCGGTGCGGCCGATGCGATGCACATAGTCCTCGGAATGCGTCGGCACGTCGAAGTTGAAGACATGGCTGACGTCCGGAATGTCGAGGCCGCGCGCAGCGACGTCGGAGCAGACGAGCAGCGCCACGTCGCCGCTCTTGAACGCGTCGAGCGAGGCCATGCGCGCCGGCTGATCCATGTCGCCATGCAGGGCGCCGGCCGAGAAGCCGTGCTTCTCGAGAGAGCGGTGCAGGATCGCGACATCGCGCTTGCGATTGCAGAAGATGATCGCGTTCTTGAAACTGTCGGCCGAGCGGATCAGCGAGCGCAGCGTGTCGCGCTTTTCGGCGTGGCCATTCGAAGCGACCAGAATCTGGCGAATGGTCGTGGCGGTCGAGGCGGCCCTGGAAACTTCGACGCGCACCGGATTGTGCAGGAAGGCTTCGGTCAGCCGCGTGATCTCAGGGGGCATGGTGGCCGAGAAGAACAGCGTCTGGCGCGTGAAGGGCACGAGCTTGCAGACGCGCTCTATGTCGGGGATGAAGCCCATGTCGAGCATGCGGTCGGCCTCGTCGATGACGAGGATCTCGATGCCGGTCAGGAGCAGCTTGCCGCGATCGAAGAAGTCGAGGAGGCGTCCCGGCGTGGCGATGAGCACGTCGGCGCCGCGCATGATTTTGGTTTCCTGGTCGCCGAAAGCGACGCCGCCGATCAGGAGGGCGACGTTCAGTTTGTGATTCGCGCCGTAAACCGCGAAGGCTTCCTCAACCTGCGCGGCGAGTTCGCGCGTCGGCTCCAGGATGAGCGTGCGGGGCATGCGCGCCCTGGCTCGGCCCTGTTCGAGCCGACAGAGCATGGGCAGGGTGAAGGCGGCGGTCTTGCCGGTTCCGGTCTGCGCGATGCCGAGTATGTCGCGTCCCTGGAGAGCCGGCGGAATGGCCTGCGCCTGGATCGGCGTCGGATCCGTGTAGCCTTTCGCGCTCACTGCGGAGAGAACCTTTTGCGAAAGGCCGAGTTCGTCGAATTTCATCAAGTTTCCTGGCTACGGCGCTGGATGTCGGAAAAGCCCGCCCGCGCGTCGGCCGTAGGAAACGCGCAATGTGCTCAAGGCGCTTCGCCTCTCAAGAAAAGGCGGGCGAAAAGCGGACTTAAGTCCGCCGGGGTCTTTTATAGCGTCCTGCGCCGTAATGCGAGCAAAAACGACGCCAACTCCAGCTTTTGCAGCGCTGTCGACTTTTGGCACTCGGATGAGGGGGCGTACGGGCGTCCATTCCCAAGCTCGAGCTTAAGAAAACGCCGCCCTAAGGACTTGTCCAGTCAAGGGAATTGGCGACAAGTATTGGATGAAACTAGGAGGAATCAGAAGCCCTAACATAAGAACGGCGGAGATTTCTCCCCGCCTCAAAACGCCCCGTCAGGGCTCTCCTTTGTCGCTTTGCGATGATTCCACCGCTCAATGAAGCGTTTCGCTATCCCTGAGCTTTGAGATCTCGTCCTTAATCTGCAGTTTTTTCTTCTTCAGCTCAAAAAGTTTCATGTCGTTTCCACTCGGACGTAGGCGCTCTTGCTCAATTTCTTTCTCGAGGGCCTCGTGACGGCGTTCCAGTTCGACGACATGGCCTTGCAAGGACATCGGCAACCTCCTGGCTTAGACCGGGCCTTGAGCCCGGACTGATGAGTTTGACACATTCACGACAGCCTGCAAGCGAAAATGTGGGGCGGCGGCGCCCCAAAATGGAACGGGATTGACAATAATTCCGCCCTTGAAGGAGACGCGCCACAGGGGCGATAATCGCAGGCGCCGGGCGATCCCTCCGGCCGCCGCTTCCGGCGGCGTTCTAACAGCAAGCCGACCATGGCCGACGAAACCAGCGACGCCGAAAAGGACGCTATCATCGCGGAAATCGAGCACCTGCGGCTCGAGCACGGCGATTTGCAAGCGGCCATCGACGCCTTGCTCGCCGTGGGCAACGTCGATCAACTGCAGATTCAGCGACTGAAAAAGCGCAAGCTCGCCTTGCGCGATCGTCTGCAGCGGCTGGAAGACGACCTCACTCCCGACATCATCGCTTGAGCTGAAGCTACACCGCGGGGCCGGCCAGCGCCTGGCGCGCGGTTTGAAGCTCGGACGAAGACTCCGGCGTCGCGTCACGTTTTGAAACAGCGGCCGCCGGGCTCTCTTCGTTCGGGGAAAGGGCCATGGGCAGTATTTCCGTCAAGATGCATAAACAGTTCACGGCGCTCGGATCGCGAGCTGGAAACGGGCCGCCGGGCCGTCCCCTGCGCGAAATGGGATCGCTTCTCGCGGAACCCGATCGACGGGGCTTGGGCGCTTTGACGGCGGCGAGGCGGAGTCGCGTCCTATCGATCCTGCTGGAGCTTTCGCTCTTGCTCGCCTGCTTCTTTGCTGCCGCAACGGCTTTCGCCTATTTGAGCCGGCGCTGGTGAGCGCCATCGGCGGCATGCGCTCACAAAACGGCTTCGATGCCCTTCTTATCGACAAGAGTTCAGCAACTTGAGTGATGGCCCGCTCGGGCGGGCCTCTCCGCGCTCCCATTTGCTGACCAGCATCTTGTTGACGTTCAAGGCCAGCGCAAAAGTCGCCTGACTCATGCGCGACTTCTCGCGAATCTGTCTGATGTCCTCGGGCCCGAGCGGCTCGACGGGGGTCAGGCACGCCAAGTCGAAGTCGCGCATGGTCGCCTTATCCAGCGCGCCGACCGCCTTTAGGTCTTCCGCGATTTCGTGAAGCGCTTGAAGCGCTTCACTCCGGTAGCGCTTTTTCTCGGTCATGGACGTTCAACACTTTCCATCGCCGCTCGGTGCTCAACTTGGCGAGCTGCACGTCGTTCAACGCGTCGAGGACACGCGCAAGCTTGAGATAGGCATCGAGTTCCCCTCGACTGAGATTGCCCTTGCAGCTCTTCGAGAACATATGCAGGGCAACCGCCATTTCTCCGCGCTTGTAAAAGAACACCGCCCGGAAGCCTCTCGCCGCGCCCTGGCCGCTCCTCGGTATTCGTTGCTTGATCAGACGCCCACCGAGATCGGCGTCGATCAGTCCCTTTTCAGCCCTGCGGATTGCTGTCTTATGATCCTCGTCCGTCAGCCCTTCTTTCAAGCTTTGCCGCTGAAAGCTCGGCGGTAGGTACAGTTTCATGACTTATCATGCCGAATTGCCGCAGGAATTGAAGGCTCGGAGGAGCCGCAGGGACTGCTTTTCTATAATAATCTTGGTTACGTTTCAAGGGTGACCGCAGGAACTCCATGACGAACAGCGCAGCCAACGCAGAAATGATTAGGCACTAGCGCTCGTGGCTGCAAACCTCACAATCTGCGCAACGGATGCAGCCGGCAAAAACGCTCGCCTTATGCGTGCTTGCACGGGGGCGGCGCTTCCTCTATGCCGGAACGCTTCCTCATCAATAGCGGAAGCGAAACGTTGTGACGAAAGAGTTGAAACCCGTCGCCATCATCATGGGGTCGCAGTCCGACTGGGCGACGATGAGCCATGCGGCCGAGACGCTGAAGGCGCTCGGGATCGGTTATGACGCGCGCATCGTCTCGGCGCACCGCACGCCCGGGCGCCTCGTCGCCTTCGCCAAGAACGCGGAGCGGGAAGGCTTCGAGGTGATCATCGCCGGGGCTGGCGGCGCCGCGCATCTGCCGGGCATGACGGCCGCGATGACCAATCTCCCCGTCCTCGGCGTGCCGGTCGAAGCGACATCGCTTTCGGGCCTCGACGCCCTTCTTTCGATCGTGCAAATGCCCGGCGGCGTGCCGGTCGGAACGCTCGCGATCGGCAAGCCCGGCGCGATCAACGCGGCGCTGCTCGCGGCGGCGATTCTCGCACGGTCGGACTCCGCGTTGAACGAGCGGCTCGCCCAATATCGCACGAAACAGACGGAGAGCGTCGAGGAGCGCCCTGTCGAGGAAGCGCTCGCCGCGTGCTGAGCCCCGGCGCGACGATCGGCGTTCTCGGCGCCGGCCAGCTCGCCCGCATGTTGGCGCTCGCCGCTGCGCGCCTGGGGTTCAAGACCCATATCTTCGCCCCGAGCCCCGACGAGCCTGCTTTCGACGTGTGCGCCGCGCGCACGATCGCGCCCTATGACGATCCCGACGCGCTCGACGCCTTCGCCAGGGCCGTCGACGTCGTGACCTATGAATTCGAGAATGTGCCGGCGGCGACGGCGGAATTCCTCGATGCGCGGACGCCTGTCCGGCCCAATCCGCGCGTGCTCGCCCTGACCCAGGACAGGCTCGTCGAAAAAGAATTCGTGCAGGGGCTCGGCATCGAGACCGCCGCCTTTGCGGATGTGTCCGACGCGGGCGCGCTGGCTCGCGCCGTCGCCAAGCTCGGGCGACCTTCGATCCTCAAGACGCGCCGCTTCGGCTATGACGGCAAGGGACAGGTCGCGATCAAAGGCGGCGGGGACCTCGGCGCTCTTTTTCGTGCGCTCGGCGGCGCTCCCTGCATTCTCGAAGGCTTCGTCAATTTCGCGACGGAGGTTTCCGTCGTCGCGGCGCGCGGCGTCGACGGCGAGTTCCTCGCCTATGACATCAGCGAGAATCTCCACGAGAATCACATTCTCTCCGAGACGCGCGCGCCAGCCGCCGTCCACCCTCAGACCGCGGCGCGCGCGAGAGAGATCGCGCGCCATATCGCCGAGGCGGCGGATTACGTCGGCGTTCTGGCCGTGGAGCTCTTTCTCGTGAAGGACGCACGAAACGAGCGCCTCATCGTCAATGAGATCGCGCCGCGCGTGCATAACTCGGGGCATTGGACGCTCGACGGCGCGCTAACCTCCCAGTTCGAGCAGCATGTCCGCGCCGTCGCCGGCTGGCCGCTCGGCTCGACCGCGCGTCTCGGACGCATCACGATGCGCAATCTCATCGGCGCGGATGCCGAGCGCTGGCGCGAGATCGCCGCCGAAGAGGGCGCCTGCCTGCATCTCTACGGCAAGCGCGAGATCCGTCCCGGTCGCAAGATGGGCCATGTGACCCGGATCGAGCCGGAATAGGCCGCTGTCCCGGCGCCTCAAATCACGCTGCGCCTCGCTTGCTAGCGAGCTCGCTGATCAGGTCGCGAAACACTTCCCGAAAGCCAGCAGAAGCTTCGGCGGTCCCTTGACGCGCAGCCGTCCGGTCACCAGCATCCATGCGAGGCTACGCTCGTTGTAGACGAAGGCGAGCCAAGACTTGGACTCCGTGATGACGGCGATGTCCGCCTTGCCCAAATGTCCCTCGGAAACGGCGATCTGACGATCACGAACACTGATCGTGGCCTTCCGTGCTTCCACGCCTGTGAAAGTGAAGTGATAGATCGCTTCCAAGCCTTTGGCCTTCCCGCGTTGGAACACAAGCGACAGGCCTTGCAGGAAACCGTCGATCGTGCGCGGCCGCAAGCCGCCTCCGACACGCCGGATCGTCTTGTGCGGAAAGCGGCGGCGCGCATAGTCCTCGGCATCGGAGCCTGCGATGACGTAAAGCGCCTCCTCCTTCTTCACCAAAGGATCGAGCACCTCCTTCGCAAAGGCGGCCCGATCGGCCTTGTAGGGGCCGATCACATCCTCGCCCGCCGGGCAAACGGCGATGCAATAGGCAGCCTTGTAGTTCGCGCCAAAGGATAGGCTTTGCCACATCGAGGCATGCTCGGCGTCGCTTACGCGGCCCCGCAGATCGCGCGCGTTACGGCTGTCGGCGATCGTCTCGACCCAGTCGGTGAAACCACCCATGAACTCTCGGTAATTATGCGTGAAGCAGGCGCCGAAATTGAAATAGCCGTCGGGCGCGATAGCGCCAACCGGACAGGCTGCGACGCAAAGCTTGCACTCGAGACAGGGATTGAAGTCGATCGGTCGGCTTTCGGCGGCGATTTCTGCTTCCGTGAGCACCACGGCGAGATTGATGAAACTTCCAAACCGTGGATGGATCACGCTTCGGTGAATGCCCATCTGGCCAAGACCCGCAGCGACCGCCACGGGCTTTAGAGCGACGACCCAGACGCGTCCCGGAAATTCGTCCATTTCCATCGGGAAGGCGGCGGAAGGATTGACCGCGCGAATCCCATGGCGCGCCAACCGCCCTACGATCTCTGCGGCTACATGATTGACGTGCTCGTAATTGCGATGGAACTCGAGATTGCCGATCGATCGCTTGGGGCTCCTCACATTGTCCGGATTGAGGCGTGTGACGATGCTGATCAGCGTGCGTGTCCGTGGAAAGGCTTCGAGGATATGAGGCCTTTCTCCAGCGATCTCCTGCCGATCGATCGAGACAAAGCCCACGTCATCCGCGCCAGCCTCGAGCGCGAGCGCGCGAAGCCAATCGGGCTCGAGCGCGGCAGGCGCTTCTCGCCCGCCCAGCGGGGCATATGCAGTCCGTTCAGTCATGGTCGGCTCCTGCGTCTCGGGGCGCTTCGCCTTCAGTTGCGGGGGCTGAGGAACGCGCGACATTTTGATGATACTTGTCATCATTGGTAATGATGATATCTATCAGCTATCGAGTCAAGTCTCTCCGCAAGGCGAAGTCGCATGCGCGTTTCCAAAGAAACCGTCGCCGATCACCGCAAGAAAATTCTGGCGAGCGCCTCCAAAATGCTGCGGGAAAGAGGAATTGGGGGCGCGAGCGTCGCGGATGTGATGCAGTCCGCGGGCCTTACGCACGGCGGTTTCTATCGGCATTTTCCTTCGAAGGAGGCGCTCGTCGCCGATGCGACCACAGCGACCTTTGACGCGCTTCTCAAGATGCTCGGGGAGTGGCGAGCCCGAGACGGCCAACCGGCGGCGCTCCTCAAATATGTGAACGAGTATCTGTCGCCCCACCACGTCGACAGGCCGGAGATCGGCTGCCCCATCGCGGCCTACGGTGCCGAGGTCGGCCGCGAGAACGCCGAGGCGCGCGAGGCTTTCAACAAGGGGAGCGATCGGCTGCTCCAATGGATCGCCGACGGGCTCGCCTGTGCGGAAGCGGAGCGTCAGGAGCGCGCAGGCGAACTGCTGTCTTTGATGGTGGGCGCCGTCGTCACGGCGCGAGCTGTCGGCGAGAAAAAGCGGGTGCGCGCTCTTCTGAAAACAGCGCGCCGCCGCGCTGAGGCTCTGGCGACCACGCGAGACTGATCAATCGGCTCAGTTTTCCGCGCTGCGCAGCCGCTGCCGCAGTTTCGAGGCGTTTTCACAGAAGCCCTCGGCAACGCTTGTTCTCCGCCCTCTCCTTGCTAGCTGCCCGATGGGCGCGAAGACGCGCGCGTGACACTTTCAGCGCAAGGCTCTGGATAAGGGCATGCTCCCCGAAGAGGAAAAACTTCTTTCGCCGAACTCCGGCGCGGTTGGCTCGCGCGTCGTCATCTTAGGCGGCGGCTTTGCAGGGATTGCCGCGGCGCAGGCGCTCGAAGGCGCGGGCGCGCACGTTCTAATTTTGGACAGCCAGAACCACCATTGTTTTCAACCCTTGCTTTATCAGGTTGCGACGGCGGCGCTTGCCCCCACAGACATCGCCTGGCCGATCCGCTATGTGATGCGCAATCGGGACGATGTGACCGTGCTCATGCTGAAGGCCGAAGGAATTGACGCGGCCAGAAAGGTCGTGAGAACAAAACGCGGCGAAATTCCCTATGACTTTCTGATCGTCGCGACGGGGTCGACGCATTCCTATTTCGGTCACGACCAATGGGCGGAATACGCGCCCGGATTGAAGACGGTCGAAGACGCGATCGCCATTCGCGGGAGGCTCTTGCGCGCCTTCGAGCAAGCGGAGGCCGGCGCCGATTCCGCCGAGCGTGAGAAGCTCCTGACTTTCGTCATCGTCGGCGGCGGACCCACCGGAGTCGAGCTCGCGGGCGCCATCGCGGAGCTCGCGCATCGAACGCTTCCAGCAGAGTTTCGACGCTCCGATCCTCGCAAGGCGCGCATCGTCCTGCTGGAAGCCGGCCCCCGCATTCTCGGCGGCTATCCCGAGCATCTCTCGCGCTACGCCGTCAGTGCGCTGAACAAAATGGGCGTAGAGGTCCGCACGCGGACGGCTGTGGAGACCGTGCTGCCGTCAAAGGTCATCGCTGCGCATGAAACGATTGAAGCCGGAGCGATCTTTTGGGCGGCGGGCGTGCAGGCCTCTCCGGGCGCGCATTGGCTCGGCGTCGCCAGCGATCATGCGGGACGCATCCCGGTCGCGCCGGACCTGACGGTCCCCCATTCTCCCGATGTCTATATCGTCGGCGATCTCGCACGCGTGAGCGAAAGCGAGGGCGGCCCCCTTCCCCAACTCGCGGCGTCGGCAAAACAGATGGGCCGTTACGCCGGCCGAGCAATCGCTCGCCGTCTGCGAGGGCAGCGCGTTGAGAAGCCTTTCCGATACCGCGATCAAGGCAGCCTCGCGACGATCGGGCGGAATTCTGCCATCGTCAAGCTTGGTCGCCTCGAGCTGACGGGCGTCGTCGGCTGGTTGTTCTGGAGCGTGGCGCATGTGTATTTTCTCATCAATCTTCGCAGCCGCTTGTCGGTCGCGCTGAGCTGGATCGCCGCCTACGTCACCCATTATCGCGGGGCCAGGATCATCACCACGCAAGCGCCCGACGTCGCGCTCGGAACGCGCCGGTCCGAGCTGAAAGAATTGAAGAAGACGCCGCCCACGAGCGACGCGATTCGCGTCCGAATTGACAGAGGAAAAATGGGCGACAAGGTCGCCTTCCCCGACCCCGCCGCCGCGCCCTTGGGCACGGACGACGAAGCGGCCGGCTTTCCCCCGACCGCCGAGGAGCGCCTGCTAGCGGCGAGGAAACCGGGCGAGCGAACGCGCGACGACTCGAGTGCGTGTTCCTGACCGAAATCCAAGAGCTATCGCTCGGACGAAGACATGTCGATGGCCGGAGGCACGACAATTCCCACCGCCATCGAGCGTGGGCGAGTCGGCTGCCTAACGACGGCTCCGCCAACCTCGCGGAACGCGCTCGCTTATCACTGGTGCGGCTGCGAGGACGGCTTGCTACCGGGGTTCTTATCCACCCAGCTCAACTTTTGCTGGTCCTCATTGGGCAGCGTCCAAATGAAGTAACCCGCCGCCGCGACAAAGACGACATAGACCAAGGTATAGCCCAGGGTGCGGACGATGTGCGTGTTCATGGCTTTGCTTTTCTCCACCCAGCTCGGATGGCGGAACTCGACGGTCATCCGACATTCCGCCGTCGCCTGTAGATGGCATGTGGTCCACATCCCGCCTTCACGCAAGTCCTTGCTTTGCCGCAGGTGACAGACAGGAACGGCATAGGCCGAGGCGGCAGAGCAGTCGTCGGCTAAGACCCTTTTCTCGCCGTCTAGTATTGACTTCAAAATCAACCGCTTGAGGTGCAGACGCGCCCGAAGCTCGACGATCATTCCTAAACACAAACAACCGCCGCGCCCTAGGAAGAGGATCCAGCGGCTAAAGGGCGCGGTCTCGAATGTGCTTCAGTCACTTGAAGCGGATAATGACGCCGTCGGCTCCTAGAGACAGAGACAATCCGCGTCGCTGCACTTTCAGGCGCATGGTGACTCCCTTGTCGTTTTGAAGCCAGAGCATGCCCTTTCCCTGGTCGCCCAAAGCCCAACCCCTGCGGAGCTGGACATAGGCGCCCGCAAAATCCTCGCGATTTTTCAATCCGTAAACGTCTCCAGAAGCTTTGAGCTCCGAAACCCCTAATCCGCCGACGCCGAGGCCGCCAACCGTTATAGGATAGGTCTTGCCGTCAAATTTCAGTGCGCCGTCGCCTACCGATCCCGAACCGATATACGCGACCTGCACTTGCCGGAACGAGACGGATCCCGACGGCGCGCCTTGCGGGCGCTCCTGGGCCGGCGCCGGTTGCGTCATCAGGAACGAGGCCGCAAGGACGATGGCGACGATTTTAAGGATCATGGAAACGCGCTCCTTTCTGGATGCGATGCTGGGGGCGCAAAGCCCGACGGCTTGCGGCCGATCGACTGAAGCTGTATCTGCGCCACGTAACGCTATGCTTGCGCTTGTATCGTGATCACAGGGTCAAGTCACCCTTCGAAACGACTTCTGCACGGATCCATGCGCTCTTCGAGACTGCGCCAAGCGATCAAGTCAGTCCTGCGGCAAGCGGGCGCATTTCTGCTCGCGCTGATTCTGTCCGCCCTCGCGCCAGGACCGTCCGCAAGAGCCCAAACTGCCCGCGCGAGCGCCTCGCCCATTCCCGACGAGGTGTGGAGCTACATGCAGGGGCGATCCTGGCATGCAGAGCTCGGCTGTCCGCCAAGGAGCGAGCTTGCGCTTCTGCGAATTCCCTATCGCGATTTCGAAGGCCGCACCCAGATCGGCCCCATGATCGTCGCAAAGAAAGTCGCCGACAAGGTCGCGGCGATCTTCCGGGAGATTTACGACAGCGGCGCCTTCCGCATCTATCGCATCGCGCTCGTCGACGACTACGGCGGGGACGACGATCAGTCCATCGCCGCCAACAACACGAGCGGCTTCAACTGCCGCACGACCGAGGGCGGTGGCGTTTCGCAACACGCGGCCGGCTTGGCCATCGACATCAATCCGGTGCAGAATCCCTATGTCGCGCATGGCGTCACCGAGCCCGAAGCGGGCAAGCCCTATGACGCGCCCGCCAAGCGCCACCCCGGCATGATCGGCGTCATCGTCAAAGGCGACGTGGTCTACAAGGCTTTCGCAAGACGCGGCTGGGGCTGGGGCGGCGAATGGGCGCACTCCAAGGACTACCAGCACTTTTCGGCCAGCGGCCGATAGTTGAATTTAGAGGACGAGATGACGATCAAAGCCTTCGGCTACGCCACGCATTCCGCGACATCGAAGCTCGCGCCTTTTCATTTTGAGCGGCGCGACCCGAAGCCGGACGACGTGACGATCGAAATTCTCTATTGCGGCGTCTGCCATTCCGATTTGCATCAGGCGCGCAACAATTGGAACAATTCGATCTATCCGATGGTGCCCGGTCACGAGATTATCGGGCGGGTCATAGCCGTCGGCAGCAATGTGACGCGCATCGAAATCGGCGACCACGCCGGCGTCGGCTGCATGGTGCACTCCTGCTTGACCTGCGACGCCTGCGAGGAAGGTCTCGAGCAATATTGCCGCTGCGGCGCCACCTTCACCTATAATGTGATCGATCCGCGCGACGGGCAGCCAACCTATGGCGGTTATTCCGATCGCATCGTCGTTTCGGAGCGCTTCGTCGTGAAGGTTCCGACGGGACTCGATCTCAAAGGCGCCGCGCCCTTGCTCTGCGCCGGGATCACGACCTGGTCGCCGCTACGCCGCTGGAATGTCGGAGAGCACAGCAAGGTCGCCGTGACGGGGCTCGGCGGTCTTGGACATATGGCGATCAAGCTCGCCAAAGCGCTCGGCGCGCAGGTCTCGCTCTTCACGCGCTCGTCGGGCAAGGCGGAAGATGCGCGCCGTCTCGGCGCGGACGCGGTCATTCTCTCCACCGACGAGAAGCAAATGGTCGCGGTGCAGGGAAAGTTCGATCTCATCATCGATACGGTTCCGTACGCCCACGATCTCAACCCCTATGTCGCGACGCTCGCGATCGACGGCGCTCTGGTCCTTGTCGGCTATCTCGGCGATCTCGAACCCCCACTCGACACGATCCCCCTGATTTTCGGGCGCAGGTCCGTCGCGGGCTCGCTCATCGGCGGCATGGCCGAGACGCAGGCGCTCTTCGACTTCTGCGGCGCGCATGGCGTCGTGTCCGACGTGGAGATGATCAGGATGAACGACATCAACGAGGCCTATGAGCGCCTCTTGAAGAGCGACGTGAAATACCGCTTCGTGATCGACATGGAGTCTCTGAAGGCCTAAGCGTGTCTGCTCTTGTTCTGCAAGAACGAGCATTCTGAGGCGAGCCGCCAGCGCGACCCTTTCGCGCCGGCGTATTCTAGTGTGACGATCTACATGTCGCCCAAGGGTCGTTCTCCCACGGGTCCTTCTCCTGCTCGTCGAGATCGACACAGCGAGAGACGCCGGGACCAGCCATGAGACGAATCTTTTCCGCCGCCTGCAGAACCACCGCCCCGCCGCCGAACATCGTTCGGAGAGCCTCCACCTGCGCGTCGGTCGCGCGGTCGTCGATATAAAGCGAGACGATCCGGTCGCTATCCAAGGGACCGGTCACGCGCACCGCTATCGCAACGGTCAGCCCGTCGAGCACGATCTCGCCATATTGGCCTCTTTCGATATGAAAGGTCCTCAAGATCTCGAACGAGTCTTCCGTCGGCTCCCACATCGCGATCTCGGTCGAGATACGAGGTGGAAAAACGATATCGCAGGGGAAGCTCGTGATGAAATTGTCGACCGGGCCCGCTTTCTTGCGTGTCGTCATCCCAGATCCCTGCTCGAGGACGGCGAGGCGCAAAGGGAACGCCATGCTTCGTTTTCTCGGTTCGCAACAATTGACAACAAGCTGCTCCCCAAGCCCTTAGTTCAGCGCCGTCCAGGAGGTAAAATTCGAAAATGTCATGCGCGCATTTGGGGAATTTATCTTCTGAAAGTCAGAGCTTTGCGCTACGGGGGTCGAGGGAGGCCGCGCATGGTCAATATCAGGACGTTCGACCTCAATCTGCTGTTGGCCTTGAAGGCCCTCGTCGAAGATAAGAGCGTCTCGCGGGCCGCCGAAAAATTGTGTCTCAGCCAGCCGGCTATGAGCCATGTCCTGCGCCGGCTGCGCAGCCAGCTCGACGATCCAATCTTGGTGAAGACCTCTGCGGGCATGATTCCTACCGAGCGCGCGCTTGCGCTGCTCGGGCCGACCGTAGACGTCCTCAAGGAGATCGAGAGGATCGTCCAGCCGCCGCCGGACTTCGACGCGGCGACCAGCCGCCGCCGCTTTGTGATCGCCGCGAGCGACTATGTCATGAGCGCCCTGTTGCCGTCGGTCGCCGAAAAAGTGGCCCGCGCCGCCCCCAATGTCGTGCTCGATGTCCGGTCGCCGGTGAGCGGACCGCCGCACGTCGCCATCGAAGAGGAAAGCATCGATCTCGCGATCGGCTTCGATGGTATTTTTGGCGATCCGCCGCATGTTCGAATCGATACGCTGAAGGAAGAACATCTCGTTTGCTTGACCAGAAAGGACAACGCCAAGGCGCCGGGCGACCGCATAAGCCTGAAGCAATATCTGGAATGCAAGCACATGCGCATCGCTTGGCGCGAGTTGGGAATGGGCCTCGTCGACGACGGCCTGACCAAGCTTGGCTTGCAGAGAGACATCGCCGTCGTCCTCCCGCATTTCATGACGGCGCCATGGATTTTGGAAAGGACCGACCTGCTGCTCTGCCTGCCTGTGAACTTGGCGGAGCAATTCGTTCAGCTCGCGCCGCTGAAAATCCTGCCGATCCCTTTCGACCTGCCGCGCTACGAATTGATCATGCTTTGGCATCCGCGTCAGGAGAAGGACCCGGGGCATGCCTGGCTGCGCAATCTCATTCTTGAGACCTGCGCGCCAACGGAGCACACTGCGCTGCGCTCGAAACCGGCCCGGTCTAGCGCCCGGCCCCTTTCTGATAGTCCTTCACATCCGAGAACTGAATCGCCGGGTTCCGCTCCGCGTCGTAATTCAGCGAGAAGGCCGAAGACGCCATGAAGACGGGGTCGCCGTCGATGTCGTCAGCGACCGACGTGGTGTTGGCGTCGAGGAAACTCTTGAGCTTGCTCTTGTCCTCCGAGCTCGCCCAGCGGCAAAGCGTGAAGCGCGTCTGCTCATATTTCGTTTCGAGACCGTATTCGGCCGCGAGGCGCGTCGCGAGCACGTCGAGCTGCAGCGCCCCGACGACGCCGACGATCGCGCCGGAGCCGTCGCGCGGCGTGAAGAGCTGCACGACGCCCTCCTCGGCGAGCTGACGGAGCGCCTCCTTCAGCTTCTTGGCCTTCATCGCGTCGCCGATCGTGATGCGGCGCAGGATTTCCGGGGCGAAGCTCGGCACGCCGCGGAAAATCAGCTCTTCGCCTTCTGTCAGCGTGTCGCCGATGCGCAGGGCGCCGTGATTGGGCAGGCCCACCACGTCGCCAGCGTAGGCCTCATCCGCAATGGAGCGGTCGCGGGCGAAGAAGAACTGCGGCGCATTGAGGCTCAAGGACTTCCCCGTGCGCACGATCTTCGCCTTCATGCCGCGCGTGAGCTTGCCGGAGCACACGCGCATGAAGGCGATGCGGTCGCGATGGTTCGGGTCCATGTTCGCCTGAATCTTGAAGACGAAGCCGGTCATCTTCGGCTCGCTCGCCTCCACCTGACGCTTGTCGGCGTCCTGTCCGCGCGGCGGCGGCGCATAGGCCGCCATCGCGTCAATGAGGTCGCGCACGCCGAAATTGCGCAGCGCGCTCCCGAAGAAGACAGGCGTGAGGTGCCCCTCCCGGAAAGCTTTCAGATCGAAGGGCTTGCTCCCTTCCTCGGCGAGCGCCGCTTCCTCGCGCCAGCCTTCCACCTCGAAGGGCGGCAGAAGCGCGGCGAGCCGCTCGTCGTCGAGCCCCGAGACTTTCAGCTCCTCGTCGTCCTTGTCGAGCCGGCGCACCGACTTCGTGGCGAAGCGATAGGTGCCGGCGAAGGTCTTGCCCCGGCTCAAGGGCCAGGTGACGGGTGCGGCGTCGAGCGCGAGCGTCTTTTCAATCTCGTCCAGAAGCTCGAAGGGGTCTCTCGCTTCGCGGTCGAGCTTGTTGATGAAGGTGACGATGGGAATGTCGCGGAGGCGACACACCTCGAACAGCTTGCGCGTGCGCGCCTCGATGCCCTTGGCCGCATCGATCACCATGACCGCGGCGTCGACGGCGGAGAGTGTGCGATAGGTGTCCTCCGAGAAGTCCTCGTGGCCCGGCGTGTCGAGCAGATTGAAGACGCAATCCGCATATTCGAACGTCATCACCGAGGTCACGACCGAAATTCCGCGCTCGCGCTCGATCGACATCCAGTCGGAGCGCGTCTGCTGGGCGTTGCGCTTGGCGCGCACCTCGCCGGCGAGCTGGATCGCGCCGCCGAAGAGCAGCAGCTTTTCGGTCAGCGTGGTCTTGCCGGCGTCGGGATGCGAGATGATCGCAAAGGTGCGCCGGCGGGAGATCGGATCGGTGAGCGGAGACTTGGCGAGAGGGGCGTTCATGGCGGAGGTCTTAACGCGTGCGGCCCGCGTTGGCGAGATTTGGCTTAAGCCCCCTCCCCTGCCCTCCCCCGCTTCGCGGGAGAGGGAGTTCGATTCCGCGCGCCATCGAGATTTCGCGCGGCGCCGGTCGCTCCCCTCTCCCGCCTCCAGGCGGGGGAGGGAGGGGGCGCTCCCGAGCCGCCAAACCTAAAACTCAATCCCCTCCTGCGCCTTCACGCCCGCCGCGAAATGGTGCTTCACCGGCGTCATCTCGGTGACCAGATCGGCGATCTCGATCAGCTCCGGCTTGGCGTTGCGGCCCGTGACGACGATATGGAGATCGGGACGGCGTCTGTTGAGCGTTTCGAGCACCTCGTTCAGCGGCAGATGCTCATAGCGCAGCGCGATATTGAGCTCGTCGAGGATCAGCAGCCGCAGGTCGGGCTCCGCCATCAGCGCCAGCGCGGTCTCCCAGGCCCGCCGCGCCGCCCCCTCGTCCTTCGCGCGGTCTTGCGTCTCCCAGGTGAAACCCTCGCCCAGCGTATGCCACGCGACCTTTTCGGGGCCCAGGGCTTCGAGCATCTTGCGCTCGCCGCTCATCCAGGCCCCCTTGCCGAATTGCACGACGCCAATGCGCCAGCCGTGCCCGAGCGCGCGCAACGCCAGACCGAAGGCGGCGGTGGATTTGCCCTTGCCGGCGCCGGTGTGGACCATGAGCAGGCCCTTGGCGGAAATGGTCTTCCCGGCGAGCCGCTTGTCCTGAAGCGCCTTGCGTTTCGCCATCTTGAAGCGATGGCGCTCGTCGTCCTCGCTCATCCGCGACCGCGGTAGGTTGGAACGCCCTGGTCGGGAAGCCACAGCCCCTTGGGCGGCTCGTCGCTCTGCCAGAATACGTCGATCGGAATGCCGCCGCGCGGATACCAATAGCCGCCGATGCGCAGCCAGACGGGCGAGAGCGCCGCTTTCAAATCGAGGGCGATTCGCATCGTGCAGTCTTCGTGGAAGGCGCCGTGGTTGCGGAAGCTGCCGAGATAGAGCTTCAGCGACTTCGATTCGACCAGCGTCTCGGCTGGCGCATAGTCGATGACGAGATGCGCGAAATCGGGCTGGCCCGTCACCGGGCAGAGCGAGGTGAATTCCGGCGCGGTGAAGCGCACGAGATACGTCTCGCCCTTATGCGGATTGGGAACGAGGTCGAGTTCCGCCTCGTCGGGAGAAGCGGGAAGCGGCGCTCTCGAACCGAGAAGCGCCGCTCCCTTGTGGGTCTTTGTCATGAGGAGAGTTGAACGCCGCGGGCCGGGCGCGTCAAGCGCGACCGGCGCGGGGGACGTCGATCAAAGATGCGCGACGACCGCGAGGCGCTTGACCTGTCCGCTCTGATAGGCGCGAAGGAAGGCCTGATAGTCGCGGAAGGAGACGCAGCCGTTCGAATCGCCGCGCGGTCCGAGCATGTAGGTGTGGGCGAGCAGTCCGGCGCGTCCGAAGACGTTGCCGCTGATCGGCGTCAGGCGAAGCGCCGCGACGCCGTGGAAGAGCGCCTCGCGCGGCGTCAGCGAATAGAGGGCGGGCGGCGTCGGTCCGCGCATGCGCGTATGCACCGCCGACGGATTGTCGAAGCTCTCGCCGAGGCCGGAATGCGCCTCAAGCTTTCTGCCGTCCGGGAGATAAACGGCCCCGGCGGAGATGTCGTAGACCGCGGTGAAGCGATCCGAGCCGACCTTGGCGTCGGCCTGCTGCGAATCGGTCGTCTTGGCGATCGAGGTGACGCCGCCGGCTTCCGGCGCGGCATAGGCGAGCGCGGGACCCTGCTTTTCCGCGGGGGCGGCGGCGTTGGCGCCGAACAGCTTCTCGAAGATATTGCGGTTGTCGATGGCGGCGTTGGCGGCCTCATCGCCGTCGCGATGCGCGAGACGACGGGCGAGCGCCTCTTCGGCGCGATTGACGAGGCCCGCGATCTTGCCCGGGCGGCGCGGCGGAATCGGCGCGGCGTCCTGCTCCTCGAGAGCGGCCTGATGCTGCGGGACCACCGTGGTCTCGGTTCGAAGCTCCGGCTTCGCCTCGAGCGTCGCGACTTTTAGAGCCGGCGCGCTGATCGGGGCGGGCGCTGCGGCGGCGGTCTTCATGGCCGGCTTCGGCGGCGCGACGGGCGCTTCCTCTTCGGGAAGCGCCGCGATCTCGGGCTCGAGGCTCGCGCGCATGCCCATGGAAATGGTGTCGGCGACGTCTTGGGTGTTCGCCGTCGGCGACGCCTCGGCAAGCGCCGCGAGCTTGTCCAGATCATTCGCCTGGGGCTCCAGCGAGCCATAGACGCAGGCGATAAAGGCGAGCGACAGGCCGCAGACCATAGGAACAGTCGGCGACACGAAATTGCGCGACAAGCGATCCAGTACCAGCGTGCGCATCTTTAGCCCAATCTCCTGCCTCATGCGTTCCCGCTCCCCCTAAGAGTCTCACAAGAGCCTTTCGACTTGCCTAACAATCCGAGGTTTTCCGAAAAGCTCCGGTTCACCTCGTTGCGGGCGCGACGAAATCGGCAAGGCTCAGGAAAACAGCCCTTCAAGGCTTCGGCTGGACGCGAATGGGGCAATTCAGGGGAGAGATGTGGCGCCGCTGCGGCGGCCTTTGCGGCGGGGTCCAAGGAGTCAGGCGCTTCGCGGGGGGAAGCTGGGCGCGCTTGGCCGATGCGCTCAAGTGACGCAGCCCCGCGAGGGCGGGCGCCCAGCTTGAACGCGGGGCGCGACCGCCCTACCCTGGGCTTGGAAATGAAACGGGATTAGCGGCGATGACCGAGTGGCAATATCAAATCCGCATCAATCTGGACGACGACTTCGCGGAAATCGCGCGCAGCAATCCGGAAGACCCGAGACTCGAGCCGCTGCCCGGTATCCTGGGCCGCCGGCAGGCGACGCTCGCAAACCAATACGCCGCCTTCGCGAATTATTGCGCCGAGGCCGAGAAGAACGGCGTCGAGCATTACCCCCTTTATAAGTGGACCAAGGCGACGATCGACGATCCCGCAAAAAAGGCGAAATACGGACTCTCCTTCACGCTCTATGTGAATGGCGACGAGGTCTACGCGAAGGATATCGCCGACGCGCTGGAGGCGGAGTTGCAGCCGCTTGTCGGCAAAGGCATGGTCACGAAACTCGCCAAGCACGACACCAACCCCGCTAACAACCCGCAGCCGCCCGCGCATCTGCGCTGAGGAATGCGTTAGACGAGCGATCAATCAGAGGGTCAGTCAAGCGCTGCGAACATCTCCATGTAACTGGCTCTTACGGCCTCCTCGCCATACATGCGTTCGAGCTTGCGGACGATGAAATGCCCCGTGGCGAGATCCTGAAAATACTGCATGAACAACCCGTTCGCGGCTGCGCCTCCGAGAGCGCCGATGACGGGAACCGAGCTCGCCGCAGCGCGTTGCCAAACGACGACGGCGAATTTGGCGCCGATTTCGCCCAGAAACCCGTTCACTTCCGGAGACCTTGCGGCGTCGGCCCCGTGCTTGGAGAGAGCCGAGGCCGCATTGCCGGCGAACCCGGAAAAACCGTCGCGAGCGAGATAATAACTGGACTGGGCGTGCTTCTCCTCCGCTGGCGCGCCGAGGGCGAGCACCTCCATGCAGGCCAAACGGGCTGGCATGCGAGACAGGTCTTCGCCCTGCGACCGCGCGATTTCCGCGATCGAGCGCAAGATCATCGTCGTGGTTACGGGAAGTTCGGCGGCCAATCCTGCTGCGCCGAAGAAGCCGCTCAACCCGCCCGTCAGGCTCGAGACGAGCGTGGACATGTGGTTTCTGGGCGGGCGAGCGCCTTTGGACTCAAGCGAGCTCACGGCGACATGCAACCCTTGCGTCACGGCGCCGCTGACGATCTTGTCGATTTTGATTTTCATCCGCCTCGGTATGAGCGCCAGCGTCGCGCCAGTGGGCTTGCCTGCGACATTGTTCACGAGCCTCACGAAGCCCTGATTTTCGAGCAGCCTTACGGCCTTTTTGAGCTCGGCGAGGTCTTCCGCGCGCAGTTCTCGCTTGCACTCTTGCGAGGTCATTTCGACTTCCGGCTGTAAGGGTTGGAACCTAAGCGGGTTTCACAAGAAGATTGTGACACAGAGAGCCCTACGCTGCAGCCCAGCCATCGCGCCCGCCGGCCGGCTGCTTCCGCACAATGCGACCTCGGGCGTATCGACACGCCCGAGGCCGATCTCGTCAGCCCGCCTGCATCGCCTCGGGCTTGGTCTTGCCGCGCTTCGTGATCAGCCGATTCAGCGCCGAGCAATACGCGCGAGCCGAAGCGACCAGCGTATCGGGATCGGCGCCACGGCCGGTGACGGACTTCCCGTCCTCGGAGAGCCGCACCGAGACTTCAGCCTGCGCGTCGGTGCCCTCGGTGACCGCATGCACCTGGAAGAGCTCCAGAGTCGCCTCGTGTGGGGCCAGCGCCTTGATCGCGTTGAAAATCGCATCGACCGGCCCGTTGCCGGTCGCCTGATAGGTGCGCTTGTCGCCCCCGATGTCGAGCGTGAGCGCCGCCGACTGCGGCCCATGCGTGCCGGCCATCACCATCAAGGCCTCGACCTTGATGAACTCATGCGCATTGACGATCTCGTCGTCGACCAGCGCAATGAGATCCTCGTCGTAGACGACCTTCTTGCGGTCGGCCAAATCCTTGAAGCGCTTGAAGGCGTCCTCGAGGGCATTGTCGCCGAGATCGTAGCCCAGCTCCTTCAGCTTCTCGCGGAAAGCATGACGCCCCGAGTGTTTGCCCATCACGAGCGCGGTCTTGGCGACGCCGACGCTCTCGGGCGTCATGATCTCATAGGTGAAGGCGTTCTTCAGCATCCCGTCCTGATGGATGCCGCTCTCATGCGCGAAGGCGTTCCGCCCGACGATCGCCTTGTTGTATTGCACCGGGAAAGACGTCACGGCCGAAACGAGCTTCGAGGCGCGGGTCAGCAGTTTTGTTTCGATGCCGGTGTGGAAAGGCAGCGCGTCGGGACGCGTGCGCATCGCCATGACGATCTCTTCGAGCGCCGCATTGCCCGCGCGCTCCCCGATGCCGTTGATCGTGCACTCGATCTGACGCGCCCCGCCCCGCACGCCCGCGAGTGAGTTTGCGACCGCGAGCCCCAGATCATTGTGGCAGTGAACGGAGAAGATCGCCTTGTCGGCGTTGGGGACCGTCTCGCGCAGGCGCTTGAGCAGGGATTCATATTCTGCGGGCGTCGTATAGCCGACCGTGTCGGGGATGTTGATCGTCGTCGCGCCGGCCCGGATGGCGATCTCCACGGCGCGGCAGAGGAACTCGAATTCCGTGCGCGTGCCGTCCTCGGCCGACCACTCCACGTCCTCGACGTGATTGCGCGCCCGCGCGACCGAGGAGGCGACCATCTCCAGCACCCGCTCCGGCTCCATCTGGAGCTTGTATTTCATGTGCAGCGGCGAGGTGGAGATGAAGGTGTGGATGCGAGGGCGTCTGGCTTCCCGCAACGCTTCGGCGCAGCGGTCTATGTCCTTCTCGGAGGCGCGCGCGAGCCCGGCGACCGAGCCGCGCTTCACGCGCTGCGCCACCTCGCTCACCGACTCGAAGTCGCCCTGACTCGCGATCGGGAACCCCGCCTCGATGACGTCGACGCCCAGCGCGTCGAGAATGTCGGCGACCTCGAGCTTTTCCTCCAGAGTCATCGAGGCGCCGGGCGACTGCTCGCCATCGCGCAGCGTTGTGTCGAAGATGACGACGCGATTGGCGTCCTTCTCTTCCGGACGCGCATCCTCGGCGCCATGATCGTGGTGATGCTTGTGCTTATGCTTGGACATGATCAAAATTTCCGTTTCGACGGGCCCCGCCTGTGCAGGGCGGCTTCGCTGTGGTTCTCGCAAGCTCACGTCCCCCAAACGCCTGGGCCAAGGGCCCTTCGTGCGCTCAGGGGCGGCTAAGAAGCAGCAGGAGGGCGTCGAGACGCGCGAGAGCGTCCGCCGGGAAGCGGATCTGCGGATCGGCCGGGGCGTAAGAACTCGCCACGCTCAGTCATCCCTGTCTCGCGGCCGGAAGGGCCGGGGTTCAAGCAAGAGGAAGATAAACGCCCGCGCCTTCCCTGACAAGCCGCCTCTCGAACCGCGTTCTTGGCCTTGTCAAGGGGTAGAAGAATCCTAGAATTAAATGCGTAGCCAGGGCCGTCCGACGAAGCTCGGAAAAATTTGGCCGACCTTGGACCTCCAAAGGGCCAAGCGATTCAAGATCTTCGCGGATAAGCTCGTAATTATGGAGGTTCACAATGTCTAAAACGATTAGTCGAGCCCTTCTTTCCGCGGGGCTCGCTTTGGCGGTCGTGATCTTCGGCTCCTGGTATTCAGGGGAAGCGGTTGGGCAGACGCTCTGCCAGGTGGTGTCGCTCAATCCAACCAGCTTTAGCGCTGGCGGGACAACCACGGCGACGCTCACCACGAACGGAACGGTCGATCTGTCCGGTGTCACACCCGCTGAGTTGGGGATAAATCCGGCCAGCGGGATCATTACGATCGCAATCACCCAGCAATCTGCTCAGAGGCTCACCTTCTCGGTGGCCATTGATCCCTCGGCGACGACAGGCGCACGCACCTTCGTCGTCAAGGATTCGAGCGGTCATGAGCTCGTCGCCTTGGATGTCGCAATCACCGCCGGGCCGGTGGTTTGCAACCCGCCCTGCCATGCCGGGCAAGTCTGCGAGCACGGGACATGCGTCGCCACTAGCGTTTGCGACCCGCCCTGTGATCCGGAAATTCAAGTTTGCAGAAACGGAAGATGCGTGGCGCCGACATGCACGCCGCCATGCCGACCACCGTTAGTCTGCACGACGCACGGCTGCGGAATTATACAATAACAATTCAGGGCGCGTTTCCGGCGGAAGCGAAAGCCGCCCCGGCGCTGGAAGCGCGCCAATGCCGTGCGGAGAGTGGCCGCGCGGATAAGGAAAATCGAGCGAGCGCCGCAAGCCCGGATCGTCGGCTGCGGCGCTTCTACATTTCGCAGGGCCGAGCGATGGCTCTCCAACGGGTCTCTTACAGAAATCGCTACAAAATTAGTTGGAAAGCGGCAATCGGCCGGCAATGCGCCGAACCGTGGCGATCGGCGTGTCTTTCGCCGCCTCCCTCGAGCTGGCGCGTTGCTTGCAGAGATAACCACGGCGGTCGCCAATAGCCGACATTCCTCGGCTCGCACCCGAGCGCAGAAGACGGGTCCCGTCGGAAAGACCGCATGCGCTCCTTCATCCGCACCCGCGCCCTGTGCGAATGGGACAATTTCGACAATCGTGTCGGATTCGCTCGCGCTCGATTGGCCAGCGGGGACGGCTCACCTTTGCCGCCCTTCGTCCTTCTCGCGGAGCCGGGGCTCTCCCCCGGGGAGCAGCGCGCCTCTTCGGAGAGTTGGATGCGCGACCGCCTCGCGACGGCGGAAGCGCTGCGGGGCGGACTGGCCTTTGAATTCTCCCCCTGGAGCGAGGATCGCAAACGGATCAGGCTCGGCTATCTGTCCAATGACTTTCACGATCACGCGACCGCCTTGCTGCTCGTGGAATCTCTCGAAGCGCGCGATCGAACGCGTTTCGAGCTGCACGCCTATTCCTACGGCGCTGACGACGGCAAGGAGATGCGTACAAGGCTGCGCCTCGCCTTCGATCACTTCAACGACATCGGTCCGCTCTCCGATGAGCAGGCGGCGAACGCCATTCACGCCGACGGCATCGACATCCTGATCGATCTGAAAGGCTTCACGCAGGGGACGCGCACATCGATCCTCGCCTTGCGGCCCGCGCCCATTCAGGTGAACTTTCTCGGCTATCCCGGAACGCTGGGGCCAGGCCTATGCGACTATATGATCACCGACGGCTTCTGCACGCCAGCGGGCAGCGCCGGGGACTATGCAGAATCCTTCGCGACCCTCCCGCACTCCTATCAGCCGCGCGGAAGTCGGGACGCGATCGCCCCCGCGCCCACAAGAGCAGCGGCGGGCCTGCCTGAAGACGGCTTCGTGTTCTGCTGCTTCAATCAGGCCTTCAAATTCACGCCTGCGATTTTCGACGTGTGGTGCCGTCTCCTCGACAGCGTGCCGGGAAGCGTGTTGTGGCTTCTCGCCAGTCGCGAGGCGGAAGGCAATCTGCGCAACGAGGCGTGGAAGCGCGGCGTGGACGGGTCCCGGCTGATTTTCGCGGGCGATCTGCCGCACGCCCAGCATCTGGGCCGACTCCAACTCGCCGACCTCGTTCTCGACACTTCGCCCTATGGCGCCCATACCACGGCGAGCGACGCGCTTTGGGTCGGCGTGCCGGTCGTCAGCCGGCCGGGCCCGACATTTGCCTCGCGCGTCGCAGGCAGTCTTCTCCATGCGGTGGGGCTCCCGGAACTCGCGGTCGAGGATCAGGCCGATTATTTCGACCTTGCTTTTGCGCTCGCGACAGATGCGGAAAGGATGGAAGTGCTGCGGGAAACCTTGGCCCGCAACAGGACGACCGCGCCTCTCTTCGACGTGAAAGCCTATACATTGGCTCTGGAAACGCTCTACGCGAGAATGTGGGCGCGACACCAAGCCGGGCTGCCGCCAGCCGCGGTTTGAGGGTGCACGAACGCGTGGACTGGACGTCCAGCGGACCTCAATGCACCGAACCATGGCGCTCCGGGTCGAGCGCCAGATTGACGTGCTGTCGCAAGACATACCAACACAACATCGCCACGGGGATGCCGATCAGCGAGGTGAGCACGAAAAACATCGTGAAACCGGTGCTCTTGATGATGAAGCCGGAGGCTCCCGCGAGCAGGCTGCCCGGGAAGGCGCAGAGCGAGGTCAAGAGCGCGAATTGGCTCGCCGCGAGTTCCGTGGCGGTGAGCGACGACATGTAGTTGATGAGCACGACCTGCGCGAAAGCGTATGCAAAACCGTCTATGCCGACCGCGATCGCGAAGCTCCAAAAGTCGCCTCCCTGATGCGTCGATAGCCAAGCCAAACTCAAATGGGAAGCCGAACCCGCGACGGTGCCGATCAACAGGCTCGGCATCAGGCCGACCTTACGAATGATAAAGCTGCTGAAAAAGGTTGCGGCGAGCGCGATCCAGAATCCGAATATTTTGGTGACCGTCGCAATCTCCGTGTCGGAATAGTCGAGGCTTTTGAACAAAGGCATGGCCATCGCGCTCGCGACGTAGCCGGGCATTCGAAAACCCGCGATCATGAGAAAGATCGGTATGGCCAGCGGTCCCAGTCGCGTCCAGAGCTCCTTGATCGGCGCAAGGATCAGGGCGACGAAACCCGGATGCTCATGAGCCACGGTGTAGTCGGACTCGGGCTCCGGTGCGATGAACGCGGAAATCGCCCCGACCAGCATCAGCGCCGCCATGCACAGATAGGCCGAACGCCAGCCGTATCGGTCAGCGAGAAGCAGCGCGCCCGCGCCAGCGGCCAGCGTGCCGACCCGATACCCCATCTCCGAAATGGCCGTGAGGATCGACTGCTTGTCGACGGGAACCGCCGTGATGCGCCAGCCGTCGATCGTCACGTCCTGCGTCGCCCCGGCGACGCCAAGCGCGATCGAGAAGACGACCGTCCACGCCAGCCAGTGAGCGGGATCGCCAAAGGCGACGCCGGCGAGCGCCAGCATGACGGCGATTTGCGAAAACACGATCCAGCCGCGCCGCCGCCCGAGCAGCGCGCTGAACACCGGCGCATCATATTTGTCGAGAAACGGCGCCCAGATGAATTTGAACTTGTAGGCGATGGTGAGCTCGCTCATCAATCCGATCGTCTCGATCGGAACCTTCGCCTCCGACAGCCACGCCGATTGCGTGATGTAGACGAGGAGAAAGGGAATTCCCGCACTGAAACCGAGCCCGAGCATCGCAAGATAACGTCGGTCGGACGACAGGTGGGCGAGGAGAGAAGCCGTGGGGGCGTCGTTCCGCATTTCCAACTCTTTTTTGCGAGCGCTCAGCCAGTCTTAACGCGAAGCCTTTTCACCCGGCAACGGGCGCGAGCGCCCAGGATCATGACCAGGGATTACATTGCGCGCGACGCTCCTGTTGGTCGAGGATTGGGCCGATCGCCGCCGGTGGGGGTGGAGGCAAAGCGAATCTCGAGGCGGCGGCTCGTCCCGGAAAAGTGCGAGGCCGCCTTCCGACAAAAGCATGCTCTAACGTCCTGATTTTGACATTAGTCCTTATTGCTCGCGATTTCGCCGTAGAGTCGCGGCCGCCAGTCCTCGGTCTTCCCGGAGGAGAGCCGCCGCTTGGCAAGATCTCGCCAGTTTTCAGTGAGTTCCGTCAGCGCCGTCATGCCGGCGAGGCCGTCGCGATCGCCAATGTTCCGGTAGAGGAGGAGGAAGAGGCGTGCGAGGCTCCATTCGGGGCGAAGCCGCTCGACGAGTCTCAATCGGTCTCCCGGCTCCGCAATGCCCGCCTCCAGGACGCGGTAGTACCAGCCGGCGCGCCCGCTCGACTGCACCCGCGCCGCCATGTCCTTGCGTGAAAAGCGGCGATTGAGCTTCCAGCAGGGCTGTCGGCCCTGGCTGACCTGTAGCAAGGCGCTCCCAAAGCGAACGATGTCGCCAATGCAGACGTTTGATTCCGTCCATCCGGTCGTCGAGAGATTCTCGCCAAAGGCGCCGGGCTGCCGCAAAAGGACGTCGTCGCCGATCTCGCGCGCCCAGAACGCGTAATGGTCGAGAGGATAGTGATGCAGCGCCTTTTCCGGCCCGCCGTGATGCTTGAGGTCCGCCTGCGCGTCTCCAGCGAGCCCGCTTGGCCCGATGCTCCAGGGCGCGGGAGCAGACCGTTTGTCGATCGCGCTGACGCGGCCGTCGTCGCCGAGCGGGGCGACGGATCCGACCAGCACGGCGGCGGGGACGGCTGGCGACGGCGCAACGAGCTCGGCCTCGCGGTCCAAAACGCGTGTGTGTTCGATGGGCGCGATCATGGCGCGGCTTTAGACGATCTTCGGACGATGATCGAGCCTCCTTCGTCGCCTCTCGACATGCGCGGCGCCGCGCTCCATCTAGAGCGCAATCGGTTGCGCGGAGCTCGCCCCTATCGGCTTGTGACTCCCGGGCTTCTTGAGGGTAGGATCAGAGCGGCTGCGACCGAAGGCGACAAAAAGCCGCGACAGGCGGCGAGGACAAAATCATGAGCAACGAAGATCCTAAAAAGCTGCCGCAATTCAAAATCTCCCGAGGGCTCTATTTCGTGACTGCCGCGATCCTCGGCCTTTGGATTTTCGTCACCCTCTTCTTCCGAAACCCATACACGCAAGCCGTCTCCGGCGGTGACTATTACGACAAGCACTCCTATGACGAGGGCTCCACCTGGACGCTCGTCCTCGTGATCGTGCCGGCGATCGGGATCGCTGGCGCTCTCTACAGCTGGTATCGACAGCGCCAGCAGGGCTGATCAGGGTCGCCGCTTGGCGGCTCGCAACGCCGTCGAGGAAAGCGCCGATCGCCGCGCGTGTAGGATTAACAGAGCGGGCGGGCGAGCCTGGGCGAGCGTCACCGCGTGCCGCTCGGGCCAGCGCGACTTGCGTAGCGCCTGGGTCGCTCGGGCGCCCTCGGTTTTGAGCGTCGCGCCGGGGCGGTCGATGACCGCGATCGGGACGAGATCGGCGATCGCGCGCCATTGCCGCCAACGGTGGAAGGACATGAGATTGTCCGCGCCCATGATCCAGACGAAGCGGACTCCGGGGCAGCGCCGCCGCAACGCGCGCAGCGTGTCATAGGTGAAGCGCGCCCCGATCTGCGCCTCTATATCGGTGACGACGATGCGCGGATGGCGCGCCAAGGCGCGACAAGCGGCCATGCGCGCGTCGAGCGCCGCCGGCCCCTCCTTGAGGGGATTTCCGGGCGTGACGAGCCACCACAGCCGATCGAGCCGCAGACGCCGCAACGCGATCCGCGAGATGGCGAGATGGCCCGCGTGGGGCGGATCGAAAGAGCCGCCCAGCAGACCGACGCGCAAGCCGGGCGGGTGCGGGGGAAGGCGGGGGATCTGGCTAGGCGGGCGCAATCAGGCAGCCGAACGCGCGAGCGTTTCCGAGACGAGCTGCATCGACATGTTTTCAGCGTCCAACCTCTCCCTTTCTTCCCTTCCTTCGCGCCGAACCTCATGGCGGCAGTCGACCGAGCACGATCAAATGACGAGAAAGCGATAGGTGACCAGAACCCAAAGCACGAGGAAAGGGATCAGGAGCATGAAGCTCACTTCGCAGATGGCTAAGGCGACAGAATATTTGCTTCGTCGTCTCGAAAGCTCGGCGACGCTAATTCTTTCGAAGTCGTCTCCGTCGGAGTTTGGGGTAAAGCTCGTCGGCCCCAAGGTGTATAGGCATCGTAAATCAACCCAGGCTGCGTAACCGAACAGCGTCAGAAAAAGGAAGATGGCGCCACGAATGAGGCGCGCGTCGGGGGCGCGTCCGTCGACGAGACCGAGAGAAAAGATCAGCCCCGCGATCGCCAGGGATATGAAGGTCAGGAGCGCGGCGCTCTTGCCGTCGAGAACCGACATGTCGTGGATCACGCTTTCGCTGATCGCATTGATGCCCGGATTGGCTTTGACGCGGACAACATGGAACATGCGCTCTTCTTCGGGCGTAATATAGAATTTCCTCCAGGAGACCATCTGGCGGATTCCTCCAGTTTTGAGTGGGCCTCCAACTAATCGTTGGTTCTGGCCGCTTTATGACGACGGGAGGGCCGCTTCATGGCCTTGTCTGCCCGCTCCCATGCACGCGATATTTGAACGAGGTCAGCTGCTCGACGCCGACCGGGCCGCGTGCATGCATCTTGCCGGTGGCGATGCCGATCTCGCCGCCAAAGCCGAACTCGCCGCCGTCGGCGAATTGCGTCGAGGCGTTGTGCGCGACGACGGCCGAATTGACCTCGCTTAGAAAACGCGCGGCCGCGGCTTCGTCCGACGTGACGATACAATCGGTGTGGTGCGAGCCGTGCCTGGCGATGTGCTCCATCGCGGCGTCGAGGCCGTCAACCACGCGCGCCGCGATGATCGCGTCGAGATATTCCGTGTCCCAGTCCTCCTCGCTCGCGGGCGTCACGCGCGGATCGACGCCTTGCGTCGCGGCGTCGCCCCTTACCTCGCATTGCGCGTCGAGCAGCGTCTTGACGAGCGGCTGGAGATGCGTGGCCGCGCAGGCCCTGTCGACGAGGAGCGTCTCGGCTGCGCCGCAAACGCCGGTGCGGCGCATCTTGGCGTTGAGGATGATGGTCTTCGCCATTTCGAGATCGGCCTTCGCGTGGATGAAGACATGCACGATGCCTTCGAGATGCGCGAAGACGGGCACACGCGCCTCGTGCTGCACGCGCGCGACGAGACCTTTGCCGCCGCGCGGCACGATTACGTCGATCGCGCCGTCGAGCCCGGCAAGCATGGCCCCGACCGCGGCGCGGTCGCGCGTGGGGACGAGCTGGATCGCTTCCGCCGGAAGGCCCGCGGCATGAAGCCCTGCGACGAGGCAGCGGTGAATGGCGGCCGAAGAACGCAGCGAATCCGAGCCGCCGCGCAGGATCGTGGCGTTGCCGGCCTTCAGACACAACGCGCCGGCGTCCGCGGTCACATTCGGCCGGCTCTCGTAGATCACGCCGATCACCCCAAGCGGGGTCGCGACGCGCTCGATCCTCAGGCCGTTGGGACGCTCGAAGGTTGCGAGCACGCGGCCCACAGGGTCCGGCAACTCGGCGATATCCTCGAGGCCGCGCGCCACGGCCTCGATCCGCGCCGGCGTCAGCGCCAGGCGATCGAGCGCCGCGACGGTCGCGTCGTCCTCGCGCGCCTCTTCGGCGTCGTCGGCGTTGACGGCGAGGATCTCCGCGCTCTGCGCGCGTATGGCCGCGGCGGCCGCGCGCAGCGCCCTGTCCTTGGCCGCCGCCGGCGCATGGGCTACCGCATGCGCGGCCTTGCGCGCGGCTTTGCCGATCTCCGCCATGAGCGCGAAGGTTTCAGAATGGATCGCTTCGAGGGACGTGGACATAAGCTCCATCGCGGTCATGTCAGAATAGCAGACGCCTAACATGGCGGGCCGGGCGAAAAAAGCTCGGCTGCGCCGGGCGTCCGCAGCTTTGGCTTGCTTCATCTTGGCCGATCGTCGTTTATATGAGCCCGTGTCGCCGGGTCGCTCGCACCGGCCACAAGGCGAGCTTTGACCCTGGACGCATGGGCAGCCCTTTGCTTCCGCTCCAGGCGGAGCCATCAAGCGGTGCGGAACAATGCTGGAAGGAATAGGCAAGTCGCTCGTCCGATCGGCGGGAACGATTGTTTTTGGGATGGAGGACGGAACGGTCTCGATCTTCGGACTGATTCTGGGCGTCGCCGCAACGAGCAACTCCGCGAAACCAGTCCTGATCGCCGGCGCGTCCGGAGCCATAGCCGCTGCCGTCTCCATGATGGCCGGCGCCTATCTCGACGTCGAGACGACGAGGGATCAGGCGAACGAGTTCCGACGGTCCTCGACATCGCCGACGCAGACCGTTGCTACGCTTTCCAAACATTTGACCAGGACGGGGCTGACGCCGAAACAAACGGAAGCGCTGACCGTCGCCGTCCAGAACAATCCCGAGGCTCTCGACAGCTTACGGCTCGCTTTGGAGGACGAAGCCAATATCCCGGTTAATCCCTTCGAGCAGGCGCTCTGGATGCTGCTCGCCAATTTCTTCGCCGCGGCGATCCCGATCCTGCCCTTCGTTATCTTTCCGCTTTCCCAGGCGCGAATTGTCTCAGGGGCGCTGACGACGGCCTTGCTGGTTGGGCTTGGCTTCGGACGCGCCAAGATCGCAAATCGCAGTTCGCTTCGCACCGTCTTCGAGACCGTCTCTATTGGCGCCGCCGCGGCCCTATCGGGCGTCGGCATCAGCCTGCTCATCGAGCGATTGCTTTCATAGAGCGCGTCCCGCTCGCGGGGAATCACCGCGATAGACGTTTGCAAAATCCTCATTCATCGATAGGCGGCGGCGATGGCCAAAAAATCTTTCGCTTTGAGACTCGCGCCGCCGATAAGGGCGCCGTCGACGTCGCCGACGTGCAGCAGCTCGCGGGCGTTCTCGGGCTTCACCGAGCCGCCGTAAAGGATGCGCGTCGATGCGCCCTTGCCGGCGGCAAGCGCGGCGATTCGCTGCCGCGCGAAGCCGTGCATGCGCGCCACGTCCTGCGGCGTCGGCGTCAGTCCCGTGCCAATCGCCCAGACGGGCTCATAGGCCACGACGATCCGGTCGGCGGGCGCTTCCGGCGGCACAGAGCCCGCAATCTGCATGGCGACGACGCTTTCGGCCTTGCCCGCCTCCCGTTCGGCGCGCGTTTCGCCGACGCAGACGATCGGCGTCAGCCCCGCTGAGAGGGCCGCGCGGGCCTTGGCGAGCACGAGCGCGTCGCTTTCTCCATGATCGGCGCGCCGCTCGCTATGGCCGACGATGACGAAGCGCGCGCCGGCGTCGGCGAGCATGAGCGCGGAAACATCGCCCGTATGAGCGCCACTCGGCTGCGTGTGGCAGTCCTGTCCCCCGAGGGCGATCTCCGTTCCCTCGAGTCGCGCTGCGGCTGCGGCGAGCAGCGTCGCCGGCGGGCAGATGAGCAGGTCGATGCGCGCGCGCAAGCCCGCGTCGAACCCCGCCGCGATCGCGTCGATCTCGCCGAGCGCCGCATGCAGCCCGTTCATTTTCCAGTTTCCGGCCACGAGGGGGCGGCGGGCGAAGGTCATGGCGTATCCCTGTCAAGAAAAAGCGAGGCATAATTTCAGATTCGCGGCTTGCGGCGCAAGCCGTCGCTGCGAGAGGCCGCACCGCGAGCGTAGGCTCCGCCTTAGTGAAAGAGGGAGGCTGCAGCCGTTGCCGCAGCGTCCGTCCAGGCGCAGATAGAGGGGTCATAGACCATGATGGAGGCGCAGATGTTGCGAAAATTGCTGCTGCCGATCGACCTCACCGAGCCGGTATTCGGGGCGCGCGCCATCGAAGCAGCGCAAACGCTCGCTAAGCCCTTTGACAGCGAAGTCCGGCTCGTGAATGTGCAGTCTCTGATCCCAATCCGATTTCTCGATTATGTGCCCGAGGACTTCGATAGAGGCCTTGAGAGCAATGTCCGCAAGGCGCTCGACGGCGAGATGGCTGAGCTCGCCGAAAAGATCGATCTTCCAAAGGACCGCGTTTCGAGCGTCGTGCTCTTCGGCCCCGTTCACGAAAGGATTCTCGAAGAGGCCGAAAGCTGGGGCGCCGATCTGATCGTGATCTCCTCGCATCGGCCGGGGATGGATCGCTTCCTCATCGGGTCCGTCGCCAGCGCGCTCGTCAAGCGGGCGAAATGTTCGGTGCTCGTGCTGCGCGGATGATGCGTCGGTTTTCGCGGGGCGTTACCTCAGCCGCGCGCTCCAGGTCGGCGCGTCCGGTGTTGTGAAATCCAGAGTCAAGTTGAGACGGGTCAAGAAGTTGTATCCAAGGATCAGCGGGGTGCCGGGCCCAAACACCTGGCGCAGCGTCCCGAAGTCGTAGGCGAGCGCATAGACGTCGCGCAGCACGAGTCCGTCACCGAGATCGATCACTTTGATTTTGTAGAGATCCGGCGAGAAATTCCCGCCCGAGGCGCCGCTCGCGCCGACCCTTCTCTGCACGAGCGTGAAAAGCGGCATGTGCTTCGACACAAAGCCGCGATCGATGGCGCTAAGCTCCGCGCCCGAATTGAGGAAGCCGATAGCGGCCTCCTTGCCGATGTGCAGGTCGACGCCGACGAGACTCTGCTCTGGGGTCAGCCTGCGGAAGGGTTTGGGCTTGGCCTTGGTCCGCGCGGGCGGGAAGAAGGTCAGCTCGCGCTTGCCGAAATCGAGAGCGAAGCGTGCGCCCTTGAAGAAATTGAGCCCCAAAAGATCGCCCTCGCCAGCGGCGCAGCGCGTGACGAGGAGTTTCGCTCTGCCCACATCGTTTCCCTGCGCGGCGGGCAGCAGAACATTTTGGGCCTCCACATCGTCGCAGGCGATGGTTTTTCCCGAAGACCCCGTCGACGTGCTGCGGCCGAGCACGGGCCAATCCTTGTTCCAGGGGGCTAGCATCACCCTCGTCGTGGAGGCGCCGGTGTCGAGCCGCATCGACCCCTGGATGTTGGCGAAGCGCGCGGTGACGAAAATGCGCCCGCCGCCCCAGTTGCTCTGCGTGAGCGTGAGCGGGATCGTCGAGGGCGCGTCTTGCGCGCCCGCCGGAGCAAGCGTGGCGAGGATGAGAAGAGCGCAGAGCGCGGAGAGGCGAAGGGGCGACATGGTGGGAGTTGAAGCGTAACGGCGACGGTTCGGCAAGGGGAAGGTCTGCAAAGTTTCCCGGGCCTTCTCTGCAAAGCGCCGCATCGCCAAGCCGGGTGCTACTGCTTGCACCCCTCGAGCGGCGGCTCGGGCGACTTCCAGTCGTTGGCGGGGACGCTTTCGTAAGGCTTGCTGAAGCTCTGCTTGAGGATCGTGACCTTGGTCGGTTTCGGGCTCTTGGAGTCACCGTAATCCACGATCCAGAAAAAATCATAGTTGTCGCCTGACCAGGTCTTCGGGATTTTAACGCCCGAATCCCCTGTATATTCCGCGATATTCAGCAGCTGACGCAGGGTCACGCGCTCTTTGGGGTAGCTCTCCTCCAATTTCTCATTGGCGATGTGTTTGTGCTCCCAGGTCATCACGACGATCTTGCCGTCGAAGCTCGGGTTGGTGAGCACATCCTGCGCGGCGTCCGCTGTCTGCTGGTTCTCACGTTTTTCTTTATCCGGAAACTCGTTCTTATCGGTCGAGGGGAGCTTGAGTTTCAGTCCCCAACTCGCCGCCGACGGCTCGATGGTCTCCTGGGTGTGACTTGTGATCGCATAGAAGGCCGCCGGCTGATCTGGGCCAAAAAGCGATTTTTTCGCGCCCTTGCCGAGATAAGTCTCCGCGAGCGCCTTGGCTCGGAGGAAGCCGGTGGGGCAAAGGTCGGGACCGTCCGACTTCTCGCCGTGCCGCAAGATGATGATCTGCCGGGGCTGCGCAGATGCTGCCGCAGTGCTCAGCAATCCAATTAAGAGGGTCAAAACCGGGATCGAGCGCATGACGGCTCCTCCAAATGAGCCTTCAGGCTACTCCGAAAATTACCGCGAACAATAGCGCAAGCGTCGCCATGGTCCGTCCGGCGCCGGCGAAATTCCTTGCGCCGCCCTCCTCTCTGGAGTAGAAGCTCCGTCAACTTCCATCTCATAGCGGTCAACTCGAGTGACTGACGTTGAGGGTGGGTCCCCCCGGACCCGCTCTTTTTTGTTTGGCCTAGAGCGCGATACGAAAAAGCGGCAGACGGTTTTTCGTATCGCGCTCTGAGCTTCTCAACGCTGCTTTTGAGCGCCGCTCAAACGCAGCCTGATCCAACGGATCGACAATTGGACCCGGAACGCAAAGCCGAAACGGCGCAGGATCTGCTGAAAGAACCGCGTCTCGTCGTCGAGACGGGGCTGGCTGCGCGCGTCGCCGCGATCGTGACGCCGGTTCTGGAGCAGCTGGGTCTCCGGCTCGTGCGGGCGCGGCTGATGAACCAAAACGGACAGACGCTGCAAATCATGGCGGAGCGGCCGGACGGAACGATGACCGTCGACGATTGCGAGGCGGCGAGCGAGGCGCTCTCGCCCGAACTCGACGTGGCCGATCCGATCGCTGGCGAATATCGGCTCGAGCTCTCCTCCCCCGGCATCGACAGGCCGCTGATGCGCGTGTCGGATTTCGTGCGGGCCGTGGGGCATGAAGCGAAGGTCGAACTCACGCAGCCTTTGGAGAGCGGACGCAAGCGTTTTCGCGGCGTGATTCAAGCCGTAGAAGGCGAAGGACACGACGCTATCCTCATCCTCGATCGCAACGACGCGCAGGCGGAAGAAGAGAAGACCGTGCGGCTTCCCCTGCGCGAGCTCGACGAGGCGAAGCTGATGCTCACGGAGGCGCTCATCCGCGCTTCGCTGCGCGCCGCCAAAGCCGCGGAAGGCGAAAGCCCCACGCAAGAGGAGACTCCCCAGGATGAGCGTCCGCGACGCGGCCCGGGGCGCTTCGCTCAACCTGCGAAGCAAAAGGCGAAGCCGCTGGTGCCGGCCGGCATTCAGACAGGGTTCAAGAAGGGAAAGAAAGGCGAACCGTCGCGCGGGTGAACGCCCTGCGCGCGCAACGCTCAATCCCATTTGAGGAGCGAAACCATGGCCGTCAGCGCCAATCGACTGGAGATTTTGCAGATCGCCGATGCGGTCGCGCGCGAGAAGGCGATCGATCGGACGATCGTGATCGCCTCGATGGAGGACGCGCTGCAAAAGGCGGCGCGCTCGCGCTACGGACAGGAGACCGAAGTGCGCGCCGAGATCAATCCGCGCACCGGCGAGGTGCGCTTCTCGCGCCTTTTGCTCGTCGTCGAGGAGGTGGAGAACGACGCGACGCAGATCGCGATCGAGGAGGCGAGAAAGCGCAATCCGGCCGCGCAGCCCGGCGACTGGATCTCCGAGACTTTGCCGCCCTTCGATTTCGGGCGCATCGCCGCGCAGTCGGCCAAGCAAATCATCGTGCAGAAGGTGCGCGAAGCGGAACGCGACCGTCAGTATGAGGAATTCAAGGACCGCATCGGCGACATCGTCAACGGCATCGTGAAGCGCGTCGAATACGGCAATGTGATCGTCGATCTGCAGCGCGGCGAAGGCGTGATCCGGCGCGACGAGATGATCCCGCGCGAGATGTTCCGCCCGGGCGACCGCGTGCGCGCCTATGTCTATGACGTCCGCCGCGAGCAGCGCGGGCCGCAAATCTTTCTCTCGCGCACGCATCCGCAGTTCATGGCGAAGCTGTTCCGCCAGGAGGTGCCGGAAATTTATGACGGCGTGATCGAGGTCAAGGCGGTCGCGCGCGATCCAGGCTCGCGCGCCAAGATCGCCGTCGTGTCGCGCGAGTTGTCAATCGATCCGGTCGGCGCCTGCGTCGGCATGCGTGGCTCGCGCGTGCAGGCGGTGGTCGGGGAATTGCAGGGCGAGCGCATCGACATCATCCCCTGGTCGGCGGACGCGGCGACATTCATCGTCAATGCGCTGCAGCCGGCGGAGGTGGTGAAGGTCGTGCTTGACGAGGACTCCAATCGGATCGAGGTGGTCGTGCCCGACGACCAGCTCTCTCTCGCGATCGGCCGGCGCGGCCAAAATGTCCGCTTGGCGTCTCAGCTCACCGGCTGGGACATCGACATCATGACGGAAGCCGAAGAGTTGGAGCGGCGGCAGAAGGAATTCATAGAGCGCACGCGGGTGTTCATGACTGCGATCGACGTCGACGAGGTCGTCGGACGGCTGCTCGCCTCGGAAGGTTTTGGTTCCGTGGAAGATCTCGCCTACTGCGACCTCCCGGAGCTTGCAGGAATTGAGGGCTTCGACGAAGAGACGGCGGGCGAGATACAATCGCGCGCGAAATCCTATTTGGAGAGGATCGAGGCCGAAAACGAAGAGAAGCGCAAGGAGCTCGGCGTGTCCGACGAATTAAAGGAAATCGAAGGCGTCACCGCGCAGATACTCGTCAAACTCGGCGAGAACGACGTGAAGTCGCTCGAGGATTTTGCGGGCTGCGTGCCCGACGACCTCGTGGGCTGGAGCGAGAAGAAGGATGGCGAGACCGTCAAGCACGAGGGTTTTCTCACCGGGCTCGACGTCTCTCGCGAGCAGGCCGAGGCGATGATCCTCGCCGCCCGCATCAAGGCGGGATGGATCGAGGCTCCGGCGGAGAGCGAAGAGGTCGCCGAGGAAACCCCGGCGACCGAGGGAGAATGAGCGCGCGTGCGAGAGCGTGGGACGAGCGAGCGAACTTGCATCGTGACTCGGGCCGTGCGCCCGCCTCACGCCATGATTTGTTTCGTGCGCGCTCCCGGTGGGGGCGTGGCCCCTGATATCCGGTCGAAGTTGCCGGGTCGGGGCGTCTACGTGACCGCCTCGGCGGATCTCGTGGCCGAGGCCGCCAAGCGTCAAATATTCTCTCGCGGTTTCAAGGCCAAGGCGGAGGCCTCGCCGACGCTGGCGGAAGAGGTGGACAGGCTTCTCGAGGCGGACGCCCTGCAGATGCTGGCCATGGCGAATAAGGCGGGTCTCGCGACCGCGGGCTTCGCCAAGGTCGCCGCCGCCCTGGAGGAGGGGCGGGTCAGGGCGCTGATCGAAGCGGCCGACGGCGGCGCAGACGGCCGCCGGAAGCTGGAGCAGAGCAGCAAGCGCGGCAGTGGGGAGCCGAGTTGGATCGAATTGTTCACTTCGAGGCAATTGGATTTGGCTTTGGGCCGCACAAATGTGATACATGCGGCGCTCGCCGGGGGTGCATTGACGGAGGCCTTCCTGGCGCGTTGCGAGCGGCTCGCCCTTTATCGGGGTGAAACCGTGGCGACTTTCGACGAGGACGAGGCCGGTGGACCTCGCGCCTGCGCCCCAGGCGCCGGCGGCGAGGCGCAGTTTTTGGCAATGGGTCGTGAGGACGGCTCGGGATCGGGAACCGAATGAGCGAAATCGAGAACAGCGGCGACAAGACTTTGAGCGCCCCGACGTCCAAGACGCTGCACTTGAAGCCGCGCACGGTCGAGCAGGGCCTGGTGCGCCAGAGCTTCTCCCATGGCCGCTCCAAAGTGGTCGTGGTCGAGAAGGTGAAGCGCCGCGCGCCGGGCAGCGGGCCGGAACCGAAGGCGCAGCCCGCGCCGGGGCCGGCCCCCGCCGCTGCGCCGTCGGCTCCGCCGCCCTCGGGGAAGGCCGAACGTCCCGCCGCGCCCTCGCGCAGCGCCAGCCCCGTCGTGCTTCGCGCCTTGACGGAAGAGGAGTTGCAGTCGCGCAACCGCGCGCTGTCCGACGCGCGTAGCCGAGAGGAAGAGGATCGCCGGCGCGCCGAGCACGAGCGCGTCGCGCGTGAAGCCCGGGAAGCGCGGGAACGCGAAGAGCGCGCTCAGGCGGATCTGCGTCAGCGAGAAGAAGCCGAACGGCTCGCGCGCGAGCACGAGGCCAAGCACAGGGCTGAAGAGGAAGCCCGCCGACGCCTGTCGGGCGAACCCCCGGCGCCCCGCCCCGCTCCAGCCCAAACGCCTTCGACCACGACCGCTCCGGAGCCCAAACGCGTTGCGACGCCGGCCTCCCCCCTGCCGCCGCGCCGGATCATCACGCCGCCCGTGCAGGTTCCCCGCCCCTCCGCGACTCGCGGGCCGGGCAAGGATCGCGGGCGTCTGACCGTCACGACCGCGACGGCGGCGCCCGACGAAGAGCGCGTGCGCTCGCATGCCTCCTATGCGCGGCGCATTCAGCGCCTCAAGGGGCGCGCCGCCGAGCCCAAGGAAAAGATCACCCGCGAGGTGATCCTGCCCGAGACGATCACCATCCAGGAACTCGCCAACCGCATGTCGGAGCGTGGTGTCGATGTGATCCGCCTGCTCATGAAGCAAGGCGCGATGCACAAGATCACCGATGTGATCGACGCCGACACCGCGCAGCTCGTCGCCGAGGAGCTCGGCCATACGGTGAAGCGCGTCGCCGAGTCCGACGTCGAGAAGGACCTCTTCGACACCGTCGACGCCGACGCCGATCTCCAGCCGCGTCCTCCGGTCGTCACGATCATGGGCCATGTCGATCACGGCAAGACCTCGCTGCTCGACGCGATCCGCCACGCCAACGTCGTGTCTGGCGAAGCGGGCGGCATCACGCAGCACATCGGCGCCTATCAGGTGACCGCGCCAAGCGGCTTGCCCGTGACCTTCATCGACACGCCCGGCCACGCCGCCTTTACGCAGATGCGCGCGCGCGGAGCCAAGGTGACGGACATCGTGGTTCTCGTCGTCGCCGCCGATGACGGCGTCATGCCGCAGACGATCGAGGCGATCCACCACGCGCGCGCCGCGAAGGTGCCGATCATCGTCGCGATCAACAAGATCGACAAGCCCGACGCCAAGCCGGAGCGCGTGCGCACCGAGCTCCTTCAGCATGAGGTGCAGGTCGAGAGCATGGGCGGCGAGACGCTCGAGGTCGAAGTCTCCGCCAAGCAGAAGCTCAATCTCGACAGGCTGCTCGAGGCCATCGCGCTCCAGTCGGAAGTGCTGGATCTGAAGGCCAACCCCGATCGCTCGGCGGAAGGCACCGTCATCGAGGCCCGGCTCGACAAGGGCCGGGGACCGGTCGCGACCGTCCTGGTGCAACGCGGCACGCTGCGGGTCGGCGATCTCATCGTCGCCGGCGCGCAATGGGGCAAGGTGCGCGCGCTGCTCGACGATCAGGGACAGACCCGCCAAGACGCGGGGCCGTCTTTCCCCGTGGAGGTTCTCGGCTTTTCGGGAACGCCCGAGGCGGGCGACCGCGTCGCGGTCGTCGAAAGCGAGGCGCGCGCCCGCGAGATCACCGCATATCGCGAACGCCAGAAGCGCGATCAGGCCGCCGCGCGCGGCGGCTCGGGGCGCTCTTCGCTCTCGGATATGATGAGCCAGCTCAAGACCGCCGGCCGCAAAGAGTTCCCGCTCGTCATCAAGGGCGACGTGCAGGGCTCGGTCGAGGCGATCGTCGCGGCGCTGGAGAAGCTCGGCACCGACGAGGTCGCCGCGCGGGTCGTGCACGCCGGCGTCGGCGGCATCACCGAATCGGACATCACGCTCGCGCAGGCTTCGGGCGCGGCGGTGATCGGCTTCAACGTGCGCGCGCACAAAGAGGCGCGAGAGGAATCCGAGCGGGTCGGCAGCGAGATCCGCTACTACAACATCATTTACAACCTTGTCGACGACGTGAAGGCGGCGATGTCCGGCCTGCTCGCGCCGACGCTTCGCGAGACGATGCTCGGCAACGCGCTGATCCTCGAGGTGTTCGACATCTCGAAGGTCGGCAAGGTCGCCGGCTGCCGGATCACCGACGGCAAAGTCGAGCGCGGCGCCAATGTGCGCCTGATCCGCGACAATGTCGTCGTGCACGAAGGCAAGCTCTCGACGCTCAAGCGCTTCAAGGACGAGGTCAAGGAGGTCGACGCCGGTCAGGAATGCGGCATGGCCTTCGAGAACTACCAGGACATGCGCCAGGGCGACGTGATCGAGTGCTACCGCGTCGAGGAGATCAAGCGGACGCTGTAAGGCGTTCGCCGACAAATCGACCCTGCGGCCTGGGTCATCTCGAGCGCATCGAGGACAAAAGCCGATTACAGGTGGAAGCAGCTGAACGGCGAGCGCCTTGAACTCCTCCTTGCGAGGGTTCAAGGCTCGCAACGCGAAATCGAGTAACTATCTCCTACGCCATGTCCAGATCCCATCATCAGCCCGGCGCCGAGCCGTCGCAGCGTATGCTTCGCGTTGGCGAGCTTATCCGTCACGCCGCGGCGCAGTTGCTTGCGAGAGGCGAGATCGACGATCCCGTCCTCGAGAAGCACGTCGTCACGGTCTCGCGCGTCAAGATGAGCCCCGACCTCAAGCTCGCGACGATCTACGTCATGCCGCTCGGCGGGACCGACGAGCCGGAGGTGCTGGCCGCGCTCGATCGTCACAGGAAGTTTCTGCGCGGGGAGCTTGCGCACCAGGTCAATCTCAAATTTGCGCCAGAGGTTCGCTTCCGCATCGACGACACTTTCGACAACGCCTCGCGCATCGACGCCTTGTTGAATTCCGACCGCGTGCGCCGCGATCTTTCGCCCCACGCCGAAGACGCGCCAAAGAGCGACGTCTGAGCATGAATCAGAAGAAATCCAACCGCGCCGTCGTGGACGGCTGGCTCGTGCTGGATAAGCCCGTCGGGATGACCTCGACGCAGGCGGTCTCGCGCCTCAAGCGAATATACAACGCCAAGAAGGCGGGACACGCGGGAACGCTCGATCCGCTCGCCTCCGGCATTCTCCCGGTCGCTTTCGGCGAGGCGACGAAGACCGTGCCCTTCGTTCAGGACGGAGAGAAATCCTATCATTTCACCGTGCGCTGGGGCGCCGAGACCGACACCGACGATTCCGAGGGCGAGGTCGTGGAGACGAGTGACGCCCGCCCCGAAAGAGGCGCGATCGAGGCGCTGCTCTCGAGATTCACCGGTGACATTTCGCAAGTGCCCCCCCGCTTCTCGGCGATCAAGATCGCCGGCGAGCGCGCCTACGATCTCGCGCGTGAGGGCGAGATCGTGGAGTTGCAGCCGCGCCGCGTGACCATCCATCGACTTGTGATCGTCGACCATCTCGGGGACGAGACGAAGCTTCTGATGGATTGCGGCAAGGGCGCCTATGTGCGCGCCATCGCCCGAGATCTCGGCCGGCTGCTCGGCTGCTTCGGCCATGTCACCGAATTGCGACGCACCCGAGTCGGTCCCTTCCTCGAGGATGACGCGTTCGGTTTTGAGGAGATCGAGGCCGAGGGCGGCGCCACCGAAGCCCTGCTGCCCGTCGAAGCGGGATTGGCTGAACTGCCCTGCGTCGTTGTCGATCGGGACGGGGCGGCCAGGTTGCGGCGCGGGGGCTCGCTGATCCTGCGGGGGCGCGATGCGCCGGCCGGGGGGGTCGTCTACGCGGCCTGTGGCGGCACACCCGTCGCCTTCGGCGAGGTTGTCGAGGGCGCGCTGGAGCCGTCGCGCGTGTTCAATCTGCCGTTTTGACGGGCGCCAGGTCGGCCGAAGACAGGGCTTCGCCGCGTTAACGTTAAAAAGCAATGCAAAATCAGGAGTATCTCCCCGCGCTACGCAGAGCGATGGACAACATCCCGAGCGGTCAGTATATTTACTTTATTCCCTCCCTTGCCTCAGCGACCGCCATGCTTCGTTTCCTCCTGCGCGCCATCGGCCTGTTCCTGCTCGCCGGAGGCTTCATCGCCCTCATCGTCGACGGCACGCGATCGCTCGCCGGCAGCGGTTTGCACGTCGCCTCGATCGACGCCTCCCTGCAAACTATGGCTCCCGCCATCTATCAATCTGTGGAGAAGACGGTTCTGGCGCATCTCCCGAATTTCGTGTGGGATCCACTGGTCGTCCACTTGCTGCGGATTCCGCTGAGCGCCGCGCTGCTCGTGCTGGGCGGCCTCTTCCTGGTTTTGACTCACAAGGACCCGCAGGAATTCGGCTATCCGGCTGAGTGACGCCTTGCCCCTCCCGGCGCCTCGATTAAGTATGCTCCTCGATCGGAAGGAAAGGCGCCGATGCTGAGCTTCTTGTTTTCCCCGCCCCCGGATCGGCCGACCCCTGTGGATCACGGCCTGCTTCACTTTGTCCTCCGACGCCCGCTCGATCCCCCTTTTCCGGAGGGCTCGGCGCGTGTGCTGTTCGGCATGGGCTGCTTCTGGGGCGCCGAGCGCAAGTTTTGGGAGGCGGGCGAGGGCCTATACGTCACGGCGGTGGGCTATGCCGGCGGCGCGACGCGCAATGCGACCTATCGGGATGTCTGCACGGGCCTCACGGGCCACGCAGAGGTCGTCATGGTCGTCTTCGATCCCAAGCTCCTCCCCTTCTCCAGGCTGCTGCAGATCTTCTGGGAGTCGCACGATCCGACTCAAGGGATGCGCCAGGGCAATGACGTCGGCACGCAATACCGCTCCGCGATCTTCGCGGCGACGCCAGCGGAACTCGACGAGGCGCGATTGTCTCGGGACGCCTACCAGCAGGCGCTGACTCAGCGGGGCCACGGCGCGATCACGACGGAGATCGCGCCCATGCCGCTGTTCTATTACGCCGAGGAATACCACCAGCAATATCTCGCCAAGAATCCCGAAGGTTATTGCGGCCTGGGCGGCACGGGCGTGGCCTGTCCGGTCGGGCTCGCGACCTCATAGGACGGTGGCGCCCTACTCCAAAGGCTCTACGGCGGCGATCTCTATCCCGAAGCCCGAGAGGCCCACATAGGCGCGCGGCTTTGGCGTCGCCGTGCGTAAACGAATGGAGGTGACGCCAAGATCGCGCAGGATTTGCGCGCCAAGTCCGACGTCGAGCCACTGCCGGCGGCGATCCGCTTCGGCGCCCTCTTCCGCGCGGCCCACGACATTGACGGGAACGCCCGCCGCCCCGTCGCGCAAATAGATCAGCACCCCTCGCCCCTCGCGACGGAAACGCGCGAGCGTCTTGTGGATCGTCTCGGCGCCGCCGAACACGTCGGCGAGAATGTCCGCACGATGCAGCCGCGCCGGCACGTTCCGTCCGTCGCCGATCGCGCCGACGACAAAGGCGAAATGCTGAACGCTGTCGAAGGGCGTCACATAGGCATGACCCGTCAGTGGCGCAGCCGCGCCTTGCACCGGAAAAGTGGCGACGCGTTCCACGAGCTTTTCTCGCGCCTGCCGATAAGCGATCAGATCCGCGACCGAGACGACGACGAGGCCGTGCCGCTCGGCGAATTCGGCAATTTGCGCGCCGGCCATGACCGTGCCGTCGTCGTTGGCGAGCTCGCAAATGACGCCGACGGTGGGGAGGCCGGCGAGGCGGCAAAGGTCGACGGCCGCTTCCGTGTGACCGGAGCGCATCAGCACGCCGCCCTCCTTGGCGATGAGGGGAAAGACGTGGCCCGGCCGCACGAAGTCGGCGGCGCCCATGTTTGGATTGGCGAGCGCACGCACCGTGTTGCTGCGCTGCTCCGCCGAGATGCCGGTCGTCAGCCCGTGCCTCACGTCCACCGAGACGGTGAAGGCGGTGCCGAGCGGCGCGTCGTTCTGGGCCACCATCGGCGCAAGATGCAAGCGCCTAGCGTCCTCGATCGTCACGGGCGCGCAGACGATGCCGCAGCAATGCCGGATAATGAAGGCCATCTTCTCAGGCGTGCAGAGAGACGCGGCGACGACGAGATCGCCCTCATTCTCGCGATCGTCGTCGTCGCTGACGACGACGATCTCGCCTTTGGCGAAGGCTTCCAGGGCTTTGGCGATGGGTTGGGGCAAGGAGCGTTTCCTAGATCACGCGTTCGGGGGGGACCGCCCCAACGCGGAAGAGAGGTTGATCCTCTTACCTTAGCCCGTTCGTCCCGGGAACGGAATTGTTCGAAAGAGGGAATCCGCGCCAGGTCAGGGCCTTAGCGTCGAGGAGAGTTCTAGGATTTCCCGCGGCTGCGTCGCGCGGCGAGATAAGCGACGGCCAAGGCGACGAGAAATCCGGGAACGCCGGCGTTGATGTCCGGTGCCGGCGTGACGAACGCGGCCTGAGTGCCGACCGGCTCCAGCAGGAGCGAGAAAAAAACCAAGACGGCGAAAGCTCCCGACATGCTCCGCTCCCCAGTTCACGCTACGTTCGGATAACAAGAGCGCGGCTTAAGGCTCGCCGCCGTTTGCCGTTCGCATCGGAGAATCTCGCAACGCGCCCGCGGCTCGGCAGGAGACGGCGTCGAGCGCGCGCGTCACGGCCGCCAATCTCTCGTCGCATATGCCACAAGAGAGCAGATGCTCATAGGTGTTGCGGACATAATCGGGGTTGTCGCCCGAAGCGCCACGCGCCGAGGCGATGAGTTGGGCCATCTCCTCAGGCTCCAGCCGCCCCGCATATTGGGGATGGGCGCGGTCGACGACATAGGCCACGGCCGCGACGCTCGATCCTTCGGCAAAGCGCGCCGTGATCGTCTTTTCCAGGTAAACCGAGGTCACCAGCTCGCGCTCGCGCAGATAAGCGAGCGTCTCGCCGCGCCGCGCTGCCGCGACCCGAAAGACCACGCCCTGGCATGAGCCGCCGCGGTCGAGGCCAAGCACGAGGCCCGGACGCTCTGGCGTGCCCCGATGCACATGCGAGAAGATGCAGAGGGCGCGGTGGTAGCCCTGCACGAAGGCGAGCGCGCTCTCCTCGTAATCAAACCCAGGCCGCCACATCAGCGAGCCATAGCCAAAGACCCAGAGGTCCTCCGCGCGTTCAACCGCGCCGCCGGCGCTCCTTCCCATCGATCGACCGCCCTCAAGTCCCATGCGGAATCCTGACGCTGCGGTAGAATAATCCGGGAATCGTCGTCAACCAATCCTTAACAGAGGCCTCATCCTTCGAGACGGCCCCTGCGGAGTCTCCTCAGGATGAGGACTTGGAAGCAGGCCGCATGGCCGTCTTGCGAGGACAAGTCGATCCGGAAGGCGGCCCCGCCGCCAGTCCGATCGCCGAGCGCATCTTCATGAGCTTAGCCCGGCGTTCAACGCCGCCCCAGCCTCAGTTGTTGAAGCGAAAATGCATCACGTCGCCGTCGGCGACCATATAATCCTTGCCCTCGAGCCGGAGCTTGCCGGCCTCCCGCGCGCCGGCCTCGCCGTTCAGCGCGGCGTAATCGGCGTAGGCGATGGTTTCGGCGCGAATGAAGCCCTTCTCGAAATCCGTATGGATGACGCCCGCGGCCTGCGGCGCCTTCGTGCCGTTCTCGATCGTCCAGGCGCGCGCCTCCTTGGGGCCGACCGTGAAATAAGTGATGAGATGCAGGAGGTCGTAGCCGGCGCGGATGACCCGGTTCAGGCCCGGCTCGGCGAGGCCCACGGCCTCGAGATAGTCCTTCTGCTCCTCGGCCGGAAGAACGGCGATCTCGCTCTCGATCTTGGCCGAGACGACGACGCAGGCCGCGTCCTCCTCCTTCGCCCGCGCGAAAACCTTCTGCGACTGGCTGTTCCCCTCTGCCGCCGCACTCTCCTCGACGTTGCAGACATAGAGGACCGGCTTCGAGGAGAGGAGCCCGAGGCCCGCAAGCAGATCCCGCTCCTCGGGCTTGATCTCGACGAGCCGGGCGGGCTTCCCCTCGCGCAGCAGCGCGAGGCATCGGCGCATGAGCTCGAAGAGCTCCTTGGCCTCCTTGTCGCCGCCCTTCGCCTTCTTCTCGAGCGCCGGGACGCGCTTCTCGAGGCTTTCGAGATCGGCGAGCATGAGCTCGGTCTCGATCGTCTCGATATCGCGCGAGGGGTCGACGCCGCCCTCGACATGCGTCACCTCGCCGTCCTCGAAGCAGCGGACCACATGGGCAATCGCGTCGCACTCGCGGATATTGGCGAGGAACTGATTGCCGAGCCCCTCGCCTTTCGAGGCGCCCCGAACGAGGCCGGCGATGTCGACGAAGGTGAGGCGCGTCGGGATGATCTGCTTCGATCCGGCGATGCCGGCGAGCACGTCGAGGCGCGGATCGGGCACGGCGACCTCGCCGACATTGGGCTCGATGGTGCAGAAGGGGTAGTTGGCGGCCTGCGCCGCGGCCGTCTGCGTGAGCGCGTTGAACAGCGTCGATTTGCCGACGTTCGGCAAGCCGACAATCCCGCATTTGAAACCCATGTCAATTCCTGAAGCGCTAGATCACACTACGTTCGGGCGGAATCGCCCGAAGTAGAATACGTGATCGACTGCAAAGCGTTAGAGCGCGCTTCACGCAAAAAGCCGGTTCCCGCTTTTCGCAGCGCGCTCTAGGGAAGCCGGGGGCGATATGCGGGGCGGGGGCCCAAAAAGCAAGGGGCGGGGCGACGCCCACGCTTCGGCGGACAGCGTCCCGGTCTCGCCGGCGCCCACTTTTCACGCGGCGTCGAAAGGTGCAAAATCGGCCCCTCCGATGAAGCGCCTCGCCCCCCTTCCCGCTCGACTGCCCGCCCTCGCCGCCCGGGGCCTGATCCTGGTCTATCGCGTCACCTTCTCGGCCTTCGCCGGGCGCTGGTGCCGGCACGCCCCGAGCTGCTCGGCCTATGCGGACGAGGCGATCGCGCGACACGGGCTCTGGGCGGGCGGCTGGATGGGCCTTGCCCGCGTCTGCCGATGCCGGCCGGGGGGAACGAGCGGCTTCGACCCGCCGCCCGAACACGCGCCGGAAGGCGCCGACGCGCTGCATCCCTGGCGCTATGGCCAGTGGCGCGGGCCCCTGCGTTGCGATGCGGTGGAGAGCTAGGAACGCGCCATCTGCTCCAGCAGCAGGCTGTAAATCTTCGTGCGCGACGCCTCCGGGAGGGCGCGCAGCGCTTCGAGATAGGCGACGCCGATCTCGCACATGCGGGCGTCCCCGAGCGGCGGGTTCAGCGTCCGGCCGCCGATCAGCACGTCGATCTCGGAGTCATTGAGCCCGCGCTCGGCCAGCGCCTTCTCCAGCGCCTTCACATCCGCTGGCGAGGGCGCGCCCCGGTCGATCCGTTTCGCCTGTCCGTTGACGGTCGCCTCGAGACGCGCCAGCGCCATCTCGGCGACGAGCGGACGGTTCGACGCCGCCGCCCTCTCGAAATCCTGCGCGGTGGCGCCATAAAGGAAGCCCACGCACATGCGCGGACTATCCTGCGCCATGGCCCGCATCACGGCGAGCTGCGCGTCGAAGACGCGCGAAAGCGGCTCGGGCTCGGCTCTCGCGACGAGCGTCCCTTGCGACTTTCTCAGCAGCCGTATCGCTTCCGAGACGTAGTAGTCCACGCTGTCCGCGTGGCCGAGCGACTTGATGCGCGCCTTGAACGCCGCCGTCGCTGCGGCATAGTCGGTGGGGAAGGCCTGCGCAAATCGCGCGAAAAACTCCGCATATTCGGGCGCGGAGCCGAGAGCCTCGCTGATGGCCTGCGCCGCCTGGGCCTCGCTCATGGGACGCCGCGCCTCTCTGACGAGGGCGGGAGGCGCGCCGACGCCTGCGCTCCGTTTTGGCGGAGTTGTCGCGAGGATCAGCATCGCGACGCCGACGCACAGAAAGACGACAGCGCTGGTGCCGAGGATGAGTAGACGTTCCATTAACCGACCCAACGCCCGCCCGACAAAGAGCGTCGAACTCTATGCAATTCGCCTAAAAAGGCAAAGATTTCGTTGAGAAGGCTTAAAGCTCGAGCGCAGCGGAGGCCGCGCCGGGGGCCAAGCGATATCTTCAGTTTCCTTCGCCCGCAAGCAACTTCTGCTGATGGTCGCGCAGCAGCGCGTCGACAATTTCATCGAGCGCTTCGCCCTCCATGACTTTGTCGAGCTTGTAGAGCGTCAGGTTGATGCGATGGTCGGTGACGCGGCCTTGCGGGAAATTATAGGTGCGGATGCGCTCCGAGCGGTCGCCGGAGCCGACCTGCTGTCGTCTGTCCTCGGAGCGGACGCTGTCCAGCCGCTGGCGCTCGGCGTCATAGAGGCGGGAGCGCAGGAGCGACATGGCTTTCGCGCGATTGCGATGCTGCGAGCGTTCTTCCTGCATCATCACGACGATGCCGGAGGGGACATGCGTGAGCCGGATCGCCGACTCGGTCTTGTTGACGTGCTGGCCGCCGGCGCCGCCGGAGCGCATCGTCTCGATGACGAGGTCCTTGTCGTCGATCGTGACATCGACGTCTTCGGCTTGCGGCAATACGGCGACGGTCGCCGCGGAGGTATGGATTCGTCCTTGCGTTTCCGTGGCGGGCACACGCTGCACGCGATGCACGCCCGACTCGAATTTGAGGCGCCCATAAACGCCGGAACCGAGAATTTCAGCGACAATCTCCTTGTAGCCGCCGAGCGCGCCTTCGCTCGCGGAGAGGATCTCGACGCTCCAGCCTTTGAGCGCGGCGTAACGCTGATAGGCGCGGAAGAGATCGCCGGCGAAGAGCGCCGCCTCGTCGCCGCCGGTCCCGGCCCTCACCTCCAGGATGACCCCGCGCTCGTCAGCTGCGTCCTTGGGAAGCAGCGCGAGCTTCAGAGTTTCGCTCGCGGCCTCCAGCTTCTGCAGAGCCGACGCGCGCTCCTCCTGCGCAAGCGCGCGCATCTCCTCATCCGTCGAAGGATCGCCGAGAAGACTGTCGAGATCCCTGACCTCCTTTTGCGCCGAGTGGAAGCCTTCGATCGCTCCCGTCACCTCGTCGAGCCCGGCGAGCTCGCGCGAGAGCTGAACGAAGCTTTGCGAATCGGGGCCGCTCGAGAGCTTCTCCTCGATCTCGCGCCGACGGCGCAGGATGAGATCGAGCTTGTCTTCCGCAAACATGAGGCTGCTTTTTCGATTTTGAGGGGAAGGCGCGTGATGGTGGAGGAGTACGCGCCGCTACAACGGCACGTCCATGTCGAGCGCGAAGCGCCGCAGTTCCTCGCGCAGCGAAGCGGCGCCTTCGTGGTCTCTCAAAAGCTCTTCGAGCCGCCTTGTCGCGGCGCCGAGATCGAGGGCCAGAATCATCGCCTTGACCGGACCGATCGAAGACGGCGACATCGACAACGCGCGATATCCGATCGCGAGCAAGGCCAGCGCTTCGAGCGGACGGCCGCCCATTTCACCGCACAAGGTGACGGGCGTGCCGGCGCGCTCTCCCGCGTCGAGAATGAACTTCAAGGCGCGCAGCACCGGTTCGGAAAGGTTGTCGTAGCGCTTGGAGACTCGGGTGTTGTCGCGGTCGGCGGCGTAGAGATACTGCACGAGGTCGTTGGAGCCGACCGAAAGGAAGTCGGCGCGCCGCGCTATCTGATCGAGCTGCCACAAGAGAGCGGGCACCTCGACCATCGCGCCGAATTCGATTTTCGAGGGAGGCTCGTAGTTGTATTTTCTGATCAGGTCGAGCTCGCGCAAGGCCAGCGCCTTCGCCTTGTCGAATTCTGCGACGTTGGCGATCATGGGAAACATCACGCGCAGCTCGCGCCCCGGCGCCGCCTTTAACATCGCGCGCAACTGCATGCGTAGTAGCGCCGGGCGATCCAAGCCAATACGTATCGCGCGCCAGCCGAGAGCGGGGTTCTCCTCCTCGATCTTCGCCATGTAAGGCAGGATCTTGTCGGAGCCGATGTCCAGCGTGCGGAAGGTCACCGATCGGCCGGGAAGCGCGTCGAGCACGGACTGGTAGAAGCGTCGCTGCTCCTCCATCCGCGGGAAACGCGGCGCCAGCATGAACTGAAGCTCGGTGCGGAACAGCCCGATGGCGCCCGCGCCGGTTTCCAGGACATAGGGCATGTCCAGTGCCAGCCCCGCATTCATGTGAAGCGAGATCGGAACGCCGTCCTTCGTGACGGCGGGGACGTCGCGGAGCCGTGCATACTGCTCCTGGCGCTTGGCCCGCAGTCGCGCCTTGTCTGCATAGGCCGTGCGCACGTCGGACTGAGGACGCAAATGCACTTCGCCCGTCGATCCGTCGACGATGATGGGATCGTTCGGCTCGACTAGGATCGTGATGTTGGACACGAGGCCGACCGCGGGGACGCCGAGGGCGCGCGCGACGATCGCGACATGGCTCGCCGGGCTGCCTTCCTCGAGGATCAAGCCCCGCAGCCGCGTGCGGTCGTATTCGAGCAGCGCCGCCGGCCCCATGGTGCGCGCGACGACGATCGCATTCTCCGACATGCTGAGGCGATCGGCGGCGTAGCTTTGCCCGGTCAGCTGGTGGAGGAGCCTGTTCGCGAGATCGTCGAGATCGTGGAGCCGCTCGCGGAGATAGGGATCGGTCTGGCGCTGAATGCGCGCACGCGCGTCGTTCTGCACGCGCTCCACGGCGGCTTCGGCGGTCAGCCCGGTCATGACCGCCTCACGCAAGCGACGCAGCCAGCCGCGGTCGTTGGCGACCATACGAATGGCCTGGAGAACTTCCCGATGCTCCCCCGCGCCCATCCGGTCGCCGTGCGCGACGAGCTCGTCGATCGAATGACGCATCGCTTCGATGGCGCCGTCGAGACGGCGCAACTCGCCGGCCACGTCCTCCGCCAGCAGATTCTTCACGACGACCCGCGACTCGTGCAGCACCACGTAGCCGAGCCCCACGCCGTCGCAGATCGGCGCGCCCCGCATGGAGCGCGGGCTGTTGAGCGCGAGGAGTTCGGCGGATTTTGCGAGCGATTGCAGCTCGCCCGAGGCGATCATCTCCGCGAGCAGCATCGCGGTCGTCTGCAGCGCCTCGACCTCCTCCTCGGAGTAGCTGCGCCGCACCTTGTTCTGAACGACGAGAACGCCGACCGTCGCCCCGCCGCGCAGGATGGGGACGCCGAGGAAGGAGTGGTAGATCTCCTCGCCGGTCTCTGGGTGGTAGGAGTAGGACGGGTGTTCCTGCGCCTCGGAGAGGGCCAGGGGTTCGGCGGTCTTGGCGATGAGGCCGACGAGACCCTCCCCCGCCTGCATCGTGGTCAGGTGGACCGCCTCGCGCTTCAGACCTTCGGTCGCGTAGAGTTCGAGCCTCTGGTCGGCGCGCAGAACATATACAGAACAGACCTCTGCCACCATATTGGCGGCGATTTGCACGACGATCTTGTCGAGCCGGGCCTGCGCATTGATCGGCTCAGCGCTGATCTCGCGCAGTCGGCGCAGCAAAAGACGCGGTCCGCCGAGGGCGCTGCGCATCTAAAATCGGCTCCTCATCGCTTTGGCGCGGGCGCCCGCCTGACGCCACAAAGTTGGCTATCATGGATATCCCAGGCGATAGCCTACGCCCAGCCTATATTGTCGTGGCGCGACTCACGCAAGATTGCGCCACAACGCGCATTCTCGCGCTTTCGCCGGTCGGCGGGTTGCGAGAAGACGCTGGAGCCACTACCAATCCGTCGGCGACGGCGGATCTCAACAATTGGCGGACGCCAAGGGGCGGCCCAGAACGTCGAGAAGTGAATTCTTGCGGTTTCCACAATACCTGCTTGCGCTCATCCTTACAACGCTCTTCGCCTCGACGGCCGGAGCGGTGGAGAGCGTTCGCGTCCCCCCCGGCGCTCCGGCCATCGATCTCACCAGCGCGGTGGAGACGCACGCCGCCCAGGGCGACCGCCTGCAAGTGTCGACCGCGCCCGGCTCGGACGGCATAACCCGACGCATCGAGGTCGAGGCCAAGGAGCCCGGCTCGACGCCGAGCTGGATCGTCTTCGCGTTGACAAACGACACGGACGAGCAGATCGAGCGCCTGATCGTCGCTCCGCACTTCCGCCTGCAGGGATCGGGCCTCATTTGGCCGGACCTCGGGTCCAAGCGCCTGTCGACCATCACGGCGAGCCAGGGCTTCCCGCCGGAACGCGAGGACAGCGCAGACGCGGACGTGTTTCGCCTCACGCTCGATCCGGGCGCCACCGTCACCTATGTGGCGGAGTTGAAGACGCCCAAGCTGCCGCAGCTCTATCTCTGGGAGCCGGACGCCTATAAGGACAAAGTCACGAGCCTCACGCTCTACAAGGGCATTGTGATCGGCATCGCCGGCCTTTTGGCGCTGTTCCTGACCATCGTCTTCGTCGTTAAAGGGGCCGTCATCTTTCCGGCCGCCGCGGCGCTGGCCTGGGCGGTTCTCGCCTATGTCTGCATCGATTTTGGCTTTTGGAACAAGATCTTCGGCTCCGATCCCGCGACCGACGGAATCTGGCGCGCCGGTTCCGAAACGGTGCTTTCGGCGACGCTGGTCGTCTTTCTGTTCGCCTATCTCAATCTCAATCGGTGGCACGTCAGGGCCTGGCACGTGGCCGCGCTCTGGCTGGCGATGCTCGTGGGGCTCGTGGCGCTTGCCGCGCTGGAGGCGCCCATTGCGGCCGGCGTCGCGAGAATCTCGCTCGGGACGGTCGCTGTCGTCGGCTTCGTCCTCATCCTCTATCTGGCCTCGCACGGTTACGACCGCGCGATCATGCTCATCCCGACCTGGTTCCTCCTGTTGCTCTGGGTCATCGCCGCCGGCTTCACCGTCATCGGCTGGCTCACGAACGATCTCGTGTCTCCGGCCCTGATCGGCGGCCTCGTGCTCATCGTCATGCTCATCGGCTTCACGGTGATGCAGAACGCCTTCGCCGGCGGCGGCCTCGCCCAGGGCGTCATCTCCGACATCGAGCGCAAGGCGCTGGCGCTGACGGGCGCCAATGAGATCGTGTTCGACTGGGACGTGCCTTCCGATCACATCTTCGTCAGTCCGGAGGTCGAGGCGCTGCTCGGTCTCGACCGCGGCGGACTGGAAGGCGCGGCCGCCTCCTGGCTCAACCTGTTGCACCCCTTCGAGCAGGACCGCTACCGCGCCTGCCTCGACGCCATCCTCGAGCAGCGGCGCGGCCGCCTCGACGAGGAGTTTCGCCTCCGGGCGGCGGACGGACATTATCTGTGCTTCCGCCTGCGCGCCCGCCCTGTGGTGGGCCCGGACGGGGAAGTGATCCGCGTCGTCGGCACGCTCGTCGATGTGACGGAAGAGCGCAGCGCGCAGGAGCGGCTGCTGCACGACGCCGTGCACGATAATCTCACCGGGCTGCCCAACCGCGAGCTCTTTTTCGACCGGCTCGACTCCGCGCTGAGTTTCGCCCGCGCCCAGAAGGAAGTGCGCCCCACCGTGCTGATGATCGATCTCGATCGGTTCAAGCAGGTCAACGAGCAGGTGGGCGTCGCGGTCGGCGACAGCGTTCTGCTCACCATCGCGCATCGGATCGGCCGCCTGCTGCAGCCGCGCGACACGCTGGCGCGGATGGCTGGCGACAGCTTCGCGATCATTCTGCTCTCGCAGACCAATCCCGAGACCATCATGGCGACGGCCGAATTGGTCCGCCGCGCGCTGGCGACGCCCGTCCGCTTCACCGATCATGAGGTCAGCCTTTTCGGCTCCATTGGCGTGGTGTTCTACGATCCGACGCTGCACGGCGCCGCCGCCGACATGCAGGAGGACGCCGAGATCGCCATGCGCAAGGCCAAGCGCTCTGGCGGGAACTGCGTCGAAGTGTTTCGTCAGGCCCTTCGCAGCCAAAGGTCCGACCGCCTCACGCTCGAAACGGATTTGCGGCGCGGTCTGGAGCGCTCGGAGATCAAGGTCTTCTTTCAGCCGATCGTGCGGCTCGAGGATCACACCATCGCCGGCTTCGAAACGCTGCTGCGCTGGGACCACCCGAAGCTCGGCCGTCTCGACGCCGATGAATTTTTGTTTGTGGCGGCGGAGTGCGGTCTGATCATCGACTTCGCCATGCTGGAGCTCGAGCGCACGGGGCGCGAGCTCGCCGCTTGGCAACGCGCGCTGACCGTCGATCCGCCCATCTTCGCCTCGGTCAACATCCCGACCGGCCAGCTCCTGTCGCAGGATCTTCTCAAGAACGTGAAGAGCGTGCTGATGCGCAACGAGATCGCGCGCGGCAGCCTCAAGCTCGAGCTCAGCGAAGCGGCGGTGATGGAAAACCCCGAATATTCCGCGCAAATGCTTGCGCGCCTCAAGGAGCTCGGCGCCGGCCTCGTGCTCGACGGCTTCGGCTCCGGCTATTCCTCGCTCGCCTATCTGCAACGGTTCCCCTTCGACACGGTCAAGATCGACCGCTCCTTCGTCAAGCAGACGGCCGGGAGCAGCGGGGCCGCGGTGTTGCGCTCGATCATCCAGCTCGCGCGCGAGCTCGGTATGGACGTCGTCGCGGAAGGCGCCGAGAGCGAGGGCGACGCGACGGAGCTTCACAATCTCGGTTGCGCCTATGCGCAAGGCCATGCCTTCGGTCGCGCGATCAGCCTGCAGGAGGCGCGCCGCCTGATCGGCGCGGCGCCCGAGGCGGCGTGAGAGCGGCGAGGCTTCAGCGGTGAAAAGCCAGCGGCCGATTTCCGATTTGTCGCCGAACGAGGCCGCGGTCGAGCATACCCAACTCGGCGAGGAGATCGCCGAGCACGATCGCCGCTATTATCAGGAAGACGCGCCCGTCGTTTCCGATGCGGACTATGACGCGCTGCGTCGCCGTTACGAGGCGCTGGAAGCGCGGTTTCCCGAGCTCGCGACGCCGGAATCGCTCACGCGGAAGGTCGGCGCGGCGCCGGCCGAGAAATTCGCCAAGATCCGCCACGCCGTTCCGATGCTCTCGCTTGGGAACGTGTTTTCCGACGAGGAAGTCGTCGATTTCGTCGCCAGGGTTCGCCGCTTTCTGCGACTGTCCGACGAGGAGAAGATCGTCTTCACTGCGGAGCCGAAGATCGACGGGCTCTCCTGCTCCTTGCGCTTCGAGAGCGGACGCCTCGTCTCGGCCGCGACGCGCGGCGACGGCTTCGAGGGCGAGGACGTGACAGCGAACGTCCGCACCGTCGAGGACATCCCCGAGAGACTCGCCGACAAGCCGCCGAAACTGCTGGAGGTGCGCGGCGAGATCTATATGTCCCACAGGGATTTCGCGGCGCTCAACGCGCGGCAGGCCGAAGCCGGCGAGAGGCTCTTCGCCAATCCGCGCAACGCCGCGGCGGGCTCGCTTCGTCAGCTCGATCCCGCCATCACGGCCAGCCGGCCCTTGCGGTTTTTCGCCTACGCGCTCGGCGAGGTCAGCGAGACGCCCGGAAAGACGCAATTCGCCGTGGTGGAAGCCTTCAGGCGTTTCGGCCTGCCGGTCAATCCTCTGATGACGCGCTGCGACAGCGTCGAGGCGATGATCGCGCGCTACCGAGAGATCGAGGCGCGTCGCGCGACGCTCGGCTATGATATCGACGGCGTCGTCTACAAGGTCGACGAACTCGCCCTGCAAGAGCGTTTGGGGTTCGTCTCGCGCGCGCCGCGCTGGGCCACCGCGCATAAATTCCCCGCCGAACGCGCGACGACGATCCTGCGCGACATCGAGGTCCAGGTCGGACGAACGGGCGTGCTGACGCCGATCGCGAGACTCGAACCCGTCACCGTCGGCGGCGTCGTCGTCTCCAACGCGACGCTCCACAATGCCGATGAGATCGAGCGCAAAAACATATTGATCGGCGACACCGTCGTCGTGCAGCGCGCTGGGGACGTCATTCCGCAGATCGTCGCCGTCGTCGCGGAGAAGCGCCCGCGCGACGCTAGGCGCTTCGTGTTTCCCTCCTTATGTCCGCGCTGTGGCTCGGCGGTGGTGCAGGAGATCGACGAAAAGACCGGCGAGGCCGAGGTTGCGCGGCGATGCACGGGCTCGCTCGTCTGTCCGGCGCAGGCGGTTGAGCGGCTGAAGCACTTCTGCTCCCGCAACGCGATGGACATCGAGGGTCTGGGCGACAAGCAGATCGAATATTTTTACGAAGAGGGGCTGATCAAGACGCCTTCCGACATCTTCACGCTCGCCGCACGCGACGCGAAGAGTCTCTCCAAGCTCAAGAATCGTGAAGGCTTCGGCGAGACCTCGGCGCGCAATCTCTTCGCGGCGATCGAGGCGCGGCGCAGCGTGCCGATCAATCGCTTCGTCCATGCGCTCGGCATTCGCCATGTCGGCGAGACCAACGCGCGCCGCCTTGCCCGTCATTTCCACGACTTCGGCGACTTGCGAACCGCCGCGCAAAAGCTGGCGAAGGAAGGCGAAGGCGAGGCCGCTTTCGAGGACATCGACGGCATCGGTCCCGTCGTTGTCGAGGCGGTCCGCGACTTCTTCGCCGAGCCGCACAATCAAAAAGAACTCGATCGCCTGCTCGAGGAAGTCACGCCAACCCCGATGGAGGCGGTCGAGACCGCATCGCCCGTCTCCGGCAAGACGGTCGTCTTCACCGGGAGCCTCGAGAGCTTCACGCGCGACGAAGCCAAGGCGCAAGCCGAGCGACTCGGCGCCAAGGTTTCCGGCTCGATCTCGAAAAAGACCGATCTCGTGGTGGCGGGACCGGGCGCGGGCTCAAAGCTCGCCAAGGCGCGTGAGCTCGGCGTCGAGGTGCTCACAGAAGAGGAATGGCTCGCGCTCATCGGGCGCGGATAAGGGAAATGATCCAGGGTAGCCTTCGTTTGACTCACAAATATAGGAATCCTATATATCGGGTCCTATGACCGCCGCTGTCCCGCCCGCTCAACAGCTCACTCGCCGTCTGCGGGACGGCCTCGACCGGATCTGCGCCGTTATGCGCTCCGATGAATGGACCATCGCCGGAGCGGCGGGGCTCAACCCCACTCAGCTGCACGCGCTGACCTTCATCGCCGGTCGAGCCGAGAAAGGCCAGCGCGTCGGCGCCGTCGCCGCCCAGCTCGGCGTCACGCAACCGACGGCGACGGACACCATCGCGGCTCTGGTGCGCAAGGGCCTCCTAACCAAGAAGGCCGATCCTGAAGACCCGCGCGCCGTGAGCGTCCGGATCACCCCAAGCGGGCGCGACGTCGTGCGCGGCATTGGCCTCGCCATCACGGCGACCGAGCGCGCCCTCGAGACCCTCTCGCATGACGAGCAAGCCGAGTTGCTACGCGCGATCGTCAAGACCATTCGGGCCTTGCAAGTCGCGGGAGCGATCTCTCCGCAACGCCTGTGCGTCACCTGCAAATATTTTCGGCCCCATGCGCATGCAGAGCGCGGCAACCCGCATCACTGCGATTACGTCGATGCGGCCTTCGGCGTCGAGGCGCTCCGGCTCGATTGCGGGGAGCACGAGCCAGCCTCCACGGCCGATCAGGAGGCTGCCTGGCAGAGCTTCGCCGGACCCGGCGACAAGGAGACGAGGAGGACGCCATGAACGCCGCCTCAATGGAGATCGACGCGCGCAAGTGTCGATGACGGACCGGCTGAACACCGGCGGGGGCGCTCTCCCGTCGGGAAGCCGCCAAGGAAAGAGGAGTGCAACGTCATGACGAGCAAAGCTGTTTTTTATCATGCCGGCTGCCCGATCTGCGTCGACGCGGAGCGCCAGTTCGCAGAAAAGTTCGATCCGAAACAATACGACGTCGAAGTCGTCCATCTCGGGCAAGCCAAGAATCGCATCGCGGAGGCCGAGGCCGCCGGCGTCAAATCGGTTCCGGCCTTCGTCATCGACGGCCACGCCTATCACATCAATTTCGGGGCGGCTCTCGACGCCCTGAAATAACGCGCGAAGGGGAAGCCTTCGCAAAAGCGGGGCGGATCTTTTTCCGAGGGTCCGCCCAAATCTGCGCAGTCAAAAAATAAAGCAAGAACGCAGGCGCCTGAAAGTCGATGCGGCGACGAGGAGGCGACCAGGAGGGAATCCGCCATGCCGCAACAAACGCCGATCGCCGTTTCCACCGTCTGGAGATATCCCATCAAGTCTATGATGGGAGAAGAGCTCAACGCCACCGAGATCACCCCGTCAGGCGTGCTCGGCGACAGGGCCTTCGCGCTCATCGACGAAGAGACGGGCAAGGTCGTCAGCGCGAAGAATCCCAAGAAGTGGCCCGACTTTTTCTTCTATCGCGCCGCCTACGCAGCTCCTCCCGACGCTGGCGAGCTGCCGCCGATATGGATAACCCTCCCCTCCGGGCAGATGGTGCGCAGCGACGACGCAAACCTCGAAGCGAGACTGTCGGCGGCTCTTTCGCGCCCCATTCGAATGCGCAGCTCCGCTCCTCAGTCGCCGAGCCTCGAACAATATTGGCCCGAGCATGAGGGACAGGAGAACGAGGTCAGTCAGGAAGCCGTCGCGGGAGATGCGCCGGCGGGAACCTTCTTCGACTACGCTGCGCTGCATCTCCTGACCTCCGGGACGATCGATCGATTGCGAGCGCTTTATCCGCAGGGCCGTTTCGAGGTCAGGCGCTTCCGGCCCAATATCGTCATCGACACCGGCGGGCAGGAGGGCTTCGTCGAAAACGCATGGGTCGGAAAAACGCTGCGGATCGGAAGCACGGTGCGTATTCTGGTCACGGACCCCTGCCCCCGCTGCGTGATGCCCACTCTCGCGCAGGGAGATCTTCCCAGAGATCTGGGAATCCTCCACAAGGGCATCCTGCACAACAGGGTGCACGTGCCCTTTGCCGGCAAGCCGCTTCCCTCCATCGGCGTTTACGCCAGAGTGCTCTCCCCCGGGCTGGTCCGCCATGGCGATGCGGTAGAAGTGGAGTCTTGAGCCACCGACCCGCGACAGAGATGGCGCCCGTCGATCCGGCGACGAAGAGTCGAGGTCTCAGTCCGAGCGGAAGCCCGTAGCGGGACGCCGGTCACCCGTGCTTCCCGTCCCGCTGCCGGATCAGCCCTTCCTGCGCGGAGGAGGCGACGAGGCGGCCATCCCGCGTGAACAGCGAGCCGCGAATCAGCGCGCGGCCGCCCGAAGCGCTGGGGCTCTCCTGCGCATAGAGGAGCCAATCGTCCGCGCGAAACGGCCGATGGAACCAGAGCGCATGATCAAGGCTCGCGACTTGTAGAGAAGGATCGAAAATCGTGCGGTGATGCACGGCGAGCGCCGTATTGAGCAGCGTCATGTCGGAGAGATAGGCCAGTAGCGCGCGGTGCAGCGCATCGTCGTCGGGCAAAGGGCCGTCGATGCGGAACCAGAAATATTGTCGCCCCGAGGCGGGCTTGGCCACGCCGAAGGCTGCGGCGGGATCGACGACGCGCATGTCGAGCGCCGAAGGCGCCTGCATGCGCGCGACGACGCTGCGCGGCAGGAAGGATTGCAATCGTTCCGCCAGCGCGCTCGAGGTCGGGAGACTCTCCGGCGAAGGAACCTCCGGCGGTTCGATCGCATGATCGAAGCCTTCCTCGACGATCTGGAACGAAGCCTCCATGGAGAAAATCGTCTGGCCTTTTTGCCGCGCGGCGCAACGGCGCGTCGTGAAGCTACGGCCGTCGCGAACCCGCTCGACGTGGTAGTCGATGGGTGTCTTCGGATCTCCGGCCAGGATGAAATAGCCGTGCAACGAATGCACCGGGCGGTCGGCTGGCACGCTGCGCTGCGCTGCGACGAGCGCCTGAGCGATCGCCTGACCGCCGTAGACCGATCGCGGCGAGTTCGGGGGACTGAAGCCGCGGAACGCGTCCTCGCCAAGCGTTTCGAGATCGAGAAGCTTCAGGAGTTCTTCGGATGAAGCGTTGATCGCCATCGCGCGATCACTCGAGGGGGCGCGCCTCGTCAGTGAGCATGATGGGAATGCCGTCGCGGATCGGATAGGCGAGATGAGCCTGTCGCGAGATCAACTCCTGGCGCTCGACGTCATATTCGAGCGTCGTCTTGGTCAGCGGACAAACCAGAATTTCCAGAAGTCGCGGATCGACGCGCCTCGGCTCCGCCATCTCTTGCGGCGGGGCGGTCTCATTGGATTCGTCCATGCCTGTTCTCCGATGGGTCTATGTTTTCGCCTTCAATGCGGCCTGACGTTGGCGTCTGGGGGAATCACGCCCTGCGCCTGCGCCATGTCGAATTGCGCCAGCGCGATCAGGATTTCCGCCCGCGTCTTGAGGTCCTCCGCCTCGAGCAGCGATTGCTTCTCTCTCGCGCCGAAGGGGCTCATCATCGCAAGCGCATTGACCAGCGTTTCGGTTGGAGCGGCGTCTATGCTGGTCCAATCGACCTCGAGGCGAGAGGATGTCGCGAAGCTGCGTAGCATTTCGATCATGCGGATCCGGTTGACCGCCGCTTCTCCGGCGCCGGCCTCGAGATCGCGCGCGAAGCAGGTGAAATCCACCTTGGCCGAACGATACGGCTCTTCGTTCTCGATCTCGTCCAGGATGCGGAAGCGGCCAACCCCGCAGAGCGTGACGAGATAGCGACCGTCCCCTGTTTCCGCGAGACGGGTGAGGCGGCCGGCGCAGCCGACCTCGCAAAGCGGCGTTCGAGAGTCGGCGCTCGGCCGCATCGCCGGCTGCACCATGCCGACGAGACGATCGGACGCGAGCGCGGAGTTGACCATCGCGAGATATCGCGGCTCGAAGATGTTGAGCGGCAGCTCGCCGCGCGGCAGCAGCAGCGCGCCCGCGAGAGGAAACAGGCGCAGCGTCTGGGGCAGTTCGTCGGTCGAAAGATATGGCCTGTTCATGCTCATGGCGCGACCCTCACCCGCGCGGTCCCTTGCTTTTCGCTTCGCCAGGTTCTCCTGACGAGCAACGTTTTCGTTCACGAGAACAGCAGCGACGACAGCTTCCTGCGCGCCGCGATGGTCGCCTTGTCGGTCGGCCCCCAGGCGTCGAAGAACTGGACGAGCTGCTTACGGGCGCCATCTTCGTTCCAAGTACGGTCGCGACGAACAATGTCAAGAAGCTCCGCTGCTGCTTCCTCGCGCAGCCCCTTGGCGTTGAGCGCCAGGGCGAGGTCGAAGCGCGCTTGGGCGTCTTCTGGAACGGCGAGCGTGCGCCGCCGCAATTCCTCCACCTCCCCCAGCGCGCTCGCCTGCCGCGCGTTTTCGAGCAAGGCGGCAATGGCGGCGTCGCGGCGCACCGCGTCCGGGGCGGAGGCGAGCAAAGCTTCCGCCTCGTCGAGCCGCTCCGTCACAATCAAATGGCGGACCAACTCCGTGATTGCCCGCGCGGGAGGCGCCTCCTGCTCAAGCAGCGAGCGCAGCAACGCCTCCACGCCGGCGAGATCGCCCTCGGCCTGCAATTGCTCGAGGCGGCGGAAGGCGTCCTCGTCCGCGGCGATCGGACCCACAAGCCGCTCCAGAAATCCTCGAAGCTCCCTCTCGGAAAGCGCGCCGACGAAGCCATCCGTCGCCCGGCCCCGATCAAACACGATCACCGCCGGGACGGTCTTCACGCCGAGCTGGGCCGCGATTTCCGGCTCCGCGCCGACGTTCAACCGCACATGGGACATTTTGCCCTCGGTCGCGGCGAGGAGGCGCGCGAGGTTACGTCCCAAGGAAGCGCAAGACGGCGCGCCCGCCCCGTAAAATTCGACCGCGACGGGGCGGCGCAGCGACGCCTCCAAAACGTCCGCGCGCAAGCTGGCGCTCGTCGCTTCCTTTGGACCGGCGCCGCTCGGCGAGGGCGCGGAACTTTCAGGATTCATATAACGGACTCCTGCATCGTGACGGGTCGGGTCAATGGCGCAAAAAGGTCAAATAGACGGGTTTCCGCCCTTCCGCCATCGCCTTGCGCTCATATTTCGTTGGCGTCCACCCATCCCAGGACTGCGTCCAATCGAGGGCGCGGCTTGCGCGCCAGCGGAAGGCCGGATGCGCGCGAACCCGGGCGAGAGTCCAGGCCGCGTAATCGTCGATATCGGTCGCAAAACGCAACTCCCCGCCGCTGCGTATCGCGCGCGCGAGGAGATCGAGCGTCTCGACACTGACGAAACGGCGTTTGCGCTGGCGGCGCTTCGGCCAGGGGTCGGGATAGAAGAGGTAGACGCAGGAGAGGCTCGCTTCCGGCAGCCAGTCGAGAACGAGCGCCGCGTCGCCGCGATGGATTCTCATGTTTGAAGCGCCGGTCTGCTCTATCGCCGCGAGCAGCTTCGCGACCCCATTGACGAAGGGCTCGCAGCCGATGAAGCCGACATCCGGCTCCCGAGTCGCAGCGTCGATCAAATGCTCGCCGCCGCCGAATCCGATCTCCAGTCGCAATTCTTTCAACATAGTCGGAAGGAGCGCGCGCGCGTCGAACGGCTTCGAGAGATCGAGCGAAAGCCGAGGGAGCAGCGTTTCGACAAGCTCGGCCTGATGGCGGCGCAGCGCCTTGCCTTTTGAGCGGCCGTGCAGCCGACGGTGCGGGAGGACTTCATTCATCCTCGGCGAATAGCAGGCGCGCGCGAGGGGGAAAAGCCGTTCATTTCGCGCGGACGCGCACTCCCCTTGCGTTCGCTGAGTCGCGCGTTGCGGCAATCCTCTCTTGATGATGAGCGACAAGGAGCATCCGAACGCCTTGGGCGTTCTGCGGATCGTTGCCGGCATCGCGCCTCTCGTGGAGCGCACCTTGGACTCGATGGGCTCGCACAAAACCGCAAAGCTTTCGCATTAGAGCATCACGGTTAAATACAGTGCGGTTTTCCGCTGAAGACAGGCTCTCAAATTTTCGATGTGAAGCGCGTCCGCATAGTCTGCTGTCCGAATTGCTCTGAACGAACGCGCGAGCCTTGACGCCAAGCGCAAAGCGCAGATTCGGAGGGGAATTACGTACTCGTGTTGCGGTACTTTCCGCAGTTGGCGCCTCGTCGAATTGCCCTTGATTACCGACGCATAAACGGTGCACCACGGGGCAATCCCATGAAAAACGCAATCAAGACAGGCGTAACAATTGCGGCTCTGATCTCGGCAGCCGCGCTCACCAGCGCTCAAGCAGCAAGCGATTGCTGGCAGCATGGCGCGTATAACGGATCGCAGTGGCGGGGACAGGCTCACGCGAGGCATGTATGGCGACATGCGGCTTGGCGCGCTCAGACGGGGCAAAGCCAGATCCAAAACGGCAGGATGGGACAGGGCGCTCAGCAGCCCGGAAACGCCGCGCAACAGGCGGGAGCGGCGCCGGCGCAGTCGGGCAACCAGCAGCCCGCTCCAGGCCAGCAGAGCGCATCAGCTTTGACGCCGGATCAGGAGGACCAGATCCGAAACGCGCTCGCGAACAACAACGCGGCGCGCGTCGACCAGGCCAACTTTGGATTGAACGTCGGCGCGAGCGTGCCCCGCAACGAGAAGCTGGAGCCCTTGCCCTCGCAAGTTGGGACCATCGACCCACGGCTGACCGGCGACAAATATCTCATCGTCAAGGATGACATCGTGATCGTGGATCCGCACAGCAGTCGCGTGGTCGCGCTCATACCCGAGTCAGGCGCAACCGATTCCGGGAGCAATGGTTCTCAGCCGAACAGCTCCGGCGGAACCTCCAACTCCAATCGCTGACACGGTCCGAGTCGCCCACCGAAACTCGTAGCAAAGCGCCGAGGGTGGCCCCCCGGCGCCGGGAGGCGGTCTGAGGCGTCGTCTCGACCACGGGGCAAGCGCATGAAAAACACCATTAAAATAAGTGTGGGCCTTGCGGCTCTCATCGCAGGGGCGGCGCCGGCGGGCGCCCAGACGCACGGGTCCGGCCTGCAGAACAGCCCGATTTACGAGTACCAGCCGTCAGAATCCCTTCAAGGAACCGAGGCCCAGCCAGTGCAGCAGGGCGCCGACGCCGCGGGCGCGACGGCAGGAGCGCGAGGGGGGCAAGCGTCGGTGGAGCAGGCGGAGCGAAATGCGGCCGCCGCGCGACTGCGGACGGAAGAGCGCGCCGAGCAGCCGGGCGCGCAGCAAGACGCCAAGAAGCACAGCGTCACGGGCGAAAATCGCACGACGCAAGGCCAGGCCCTGGAGCAGGGTCGCGAGCAAACCGGTCAAAACGGTGCGTCGGAGCCTCCCAAAGCGCGCGGGGAATCCACAAGCGCCGCCGAGCAAGGCGGGACCACTCCGTTCGACCAACAACAGCAATCCCGCGAGGCGCAGCAGAGCGCTCAGGAGCCTACGCCCCTGGCTCAGGATCAGGAACCCCCGCGGCCCGGAGCAGCGCCGCAGGAGACCCGTCGGCAGCCGCCGGGCTGGGAGCGAGCGCAGGGACTGGCGCTTTCGCCCGATCAGCAGGACAGAATTCGCGACACCGTCAGGAACGACAAAATCGCTCGCCGTAACTCCTGGCGGAATGTGGGGGCCGTCGTTCCGCGCGGCGAGCGCCTCGCGGTTTTGCCGGGCGAGGTGGTGGCGATCGTGCCGCAATATCGCGGCTACAGATTCGCCATCGTCGAGGAGGACATCGTCATCGTCGACCCGCGCACCTACCGCGTTGTTGCTGTGATTCCCGAGAGGGCTGAGCCTCGCCCCGAGCCCGGCGGTCCCATCGGCGGACCCAGGGGGCCGGGCGGTCCCCTCGCCGGACCACCTCCCGGGCCGGGCGGTCCCTTTGGGCCGGTCGGTCCCATTGGGCCGATCGGACGAACGTGCCGATGTTAGACTCTAACTGCGCCGCGTTCTCGTATGGAGCGCGGCGCTTGATTTAGGAAAGCCTTTTGTCGAACTCCTCCCGGAGGATGGCGCGCGCCGCTTCCGCGTCTGCGTGCATCTGCGCGATCAGCCCCTCGACGGAGGAGAATTTCTCCTCGCCGCGCAGGAACTCATAGAAGGCGACCTCGACCGTCTCGCCATAGAGATCGCCGTCGTAATCGAAAACGAAAACTTCGAGCAGCGGGGGACCGTCGTCGAAGGTCGGACGCTTCCCGAAACTCGCGACGCCCCCATGCAGGATTCCCCGCGCTTCGAGCGTCACGGCGTAGACGCCATGGCGCAGGCGGTTGGATGGGTCGAGCGCGATATTGGCGGTCGGAAACCCAAGTTGCCGACCGCGTTGGGCGCCTCTCACGACTTCGCCCTCGATCAGATAGGGGCGTCCGAGCAGGCGCCGGGCGAGGCGCACGTCCCCCTGCTCCAGCGCCTCGCGCGTTGCGGTCGAGGAGACGGCGTCGAGGCTGCCGGCCTCGTCCTTGACGATGCGCTCGACGATCTCCACCGCGAAGCCGAGCCGCGCGCCTTCGCTCTTGAGAAATTCCGCGTCGCCGCGCCTGCTCTTGCCGAAGCGAAAATCATAGCCCGCGACGACGGCGGAAGCCCCGATTCGCCGGCTCAAGACGTCGCGCGTGAAGCTTTCGGCAGAAAGAGCAGCGAAGGCCGCGTCGAAGGTCAGCGTCACCATGCCGTCGAGACCCAGACGCGTGCACAGGGCGGCCTTCGCGACGGGCGGCGTAAGGCGGAAGATCACGGGGCGGCCTGCAAAAAAATCCGCGGGGTGCGGCTCGAAGGTCAAAACCGCGCAAGGACGGCGCAGCCTCGTCGCAAGCGACTTCGCCCTTTCGATCACGCCGACGTGACCGCGATGCAACCCGTCGAAATTGCCGAGCGCGAAGACGCCGCCCTCGAGGCCCGGCGGCGGCGCGAGCGGATCGCGACAGTCGACGAAGGGCGTTTGGCCGCTCACGAGGGTTCAGGCTGCCCCGACGGCGCGGCTCGCCTGCTCGCGGCTCGGCACCATGACCATGGCCTCGCCGTCGAGCACTACCTTGCCGTCGACGAGGCACTCGCATTTGAGCTTGGCGCGGCGTCCCTTTTCCACGAGCTCGACCACCTCGACCACCACGGTGATGACGTCGCCGATCTTGACCGGAGCGCGAAAAAACAGGGTTTGGGAGAGATAGACCGCCCCGGGGCCCGGCAGATACATGCCGATCACCGTGGAGATCAGCGAGGCCGTGTAGAGCCCGTGCACGATCCGCTCGCCAAAGCGCGTCTTGCTCGCGAAATGCTCCGAGAGGTGGATGGGATTACGGTCGCCGGAAAGATCCGCGAAGGCGATCACGTCGTCGTCCATGACGGCCTTCATCAGCGTTTCGCGCATGCCGAGGCTGAGGTCTTCGAAGTGGTATATTTTGAACGGGATCGACATCGCTCACACCGGATGGGGCCCAACGGGCCTTTAGCGCGCTTTCCGCCCGAGCGGAGTTGTTCGGGCGGAAAGCGCGCAAGATAAAGGACGGAGCGAATTCTTCTCGCAAAAGTCCGTCAACCTTTGCGAAATTCGCTCTGGGCCTGCCGCTCCTCTTTACCACACAAGTTCGCCGACCATAGCCACGGGTCGCGCGTTTGCACGTGAAAACAGCCGCTCGGTCGCGTCCAGGTTCAGCGCGCCATTCGCCTCGCGGATTTCGTCGCGGTGGACACCCTCGATCACGAAGAGGCAATCGAGCCCGGCTCGGCCCGCGCCGGCAAGGTCGGTCTCCGCGCCGTCGCCGATGGCGAGCAAGCGACCGGCGGGCTGAAGCCCGTCAAGAGCGGCGCGCGCCGCATCATAGATCGCGCTCTGCGGCTTGCCGTAGATCAAAACGCGCCCTCCCATCGCTTCGTAACGCCGGGCCAGCGCGCCCGCGCAATAAAGCCGCTGGTCGCCGACCTCGACGACCACGTCCGGATTGGCGCACAGCATGGTCAGTCGACGGCTCAGCAGCACGCGCAAGCGATCATCGTAATCCTGCGGCTCGTCGCGTCTGTCGTCGACGAGACCCGTGCAGACGACATAGTCGGCGGCGTCGGGAGCGACGAGCCCCGGCGGCGTCCCGAGGAGACGCCCCGCGGCCTCGAACAGGCCTTTGTCCTGCGGCGGCCCGAGATGGAAGCAGGATTGGCCGCGTCGCGCGACGATCTCGCGCAGCGTCAGCTCACCTGCGCTGACGATCGTGTCCCAGCAGTCGCGGGGCACGCCGAGCCCGTCGAGTTGCAAAGCCACCTCGGCGCTCGGCCGCGAGGCGTTGGTGATCAGCGCGACCCGCCCGCCCTCGCGGCGAAAGGCGCGCAGCGCCGCCGCGGCGCTCGGAAAGCAGCGCAGACCGTCGATGAGCACGCCCCAAACGTCGCAGAGAATCGCGTCATATCGAGGCGCAAGCTCGGAGAGGCCGGCGATCGTCGGCACGCGCGTCGGACTCAAAATCTTGCGGCCTCGATCGCCAGGGCGTGCGACTTCGGCGCGACCTCCGCGAATTCGTTGCGGGCTTCGTCGAGCGCCAGGAGCCTTCCATCCATCACGCCGAAATAGGCGCCGTGCAGATGCAGATAATGGCGCCGCTCGAGCGTCTCGATCCAAGGAAAGGTGCGTAGATTGCGCAGGCCTTGCTTGACCGCCTCGAGCTCCAGACGTTCGACATAGGCGCGATCGGCGCGGCTCGGCGGCAGGCCGATGTGGTCGACGGCGGGACCGAGCAGATTGATCCACCGGCCGATGAAGTCGCCATCCGACAAGGGCGGCAGGTCGGGATTGGCCAGCGCCTCGGCGAAGGCGGCGACGCCGCCGCATTGCGCGTGCCCGAGCACCACGATGTGTTGGACCTTTAGCGCCATCACCGCATATTCGAGCGCCGCCGAGGCGCCGTGATAGTGATTATCGGGCTCGTAAGGCGGCACGAGATTGGCGACGTTGCGCAGCACGAACAATTCGCCCGGGCGGGCGTCGAAGATCACTTCCGGGGAGACGCGGGAATCGCAGCAGCTGACGATCATCGTCGTCGGCCGCTGCCCCTTCTGCGCGAGCGCGCGATAGCGCTGATGCTCCTCACCGAAACGTCCGGTGAGGAAGCTCTCGTAGCCTTCCACGAGATGGCTGGGCAGCGGGGCTGAACCCTCGGTCGGGCTGGTGTCGTCGGGCATGATCCGTCCGTGGGTTTTGCCGACTGCGACGCCGGGCTTGGCGCGCCGCCGCGCTTCCCCTTATGCTGAGGTCGACGCCGTCAATCAAATAGAGAATCTCGCAGCAAGGCGAGACGAGGGGAAACGGGGGAGCAGATGATCCCGAAATTGAAACGCAGCGTCCTGGCGATGCCGGGCTCCAATGCGCGCGCCCTGGAGAAGGGCAAGACGCTCGCCGCCGACGCGCTGATGTTCGAGCTCGAGGACGGCGTCGCCGAGAGCGCCAAGGCGACGGCGCGGGAGCAGGTCGTCGCGGCGCTGAAGGGCGGCGGCTATGGCAAGCGCCAGGTCATCATTCGGGTCAACGAGCCCGACTCGCCGTGGTATGCGGACGATCTCGCCGCGCTCGTCTCGGCTCCGCCGGATGCGATCGTCATCCCCAAGGTCAATGGACCCGACGACGTGCTGCGCGTTTCGAGCGACCTCGAGGCCGCCGGGATGCCATCGTTTGTCCGGCTCTGGGCGATGATCGAAACGCCGCGGGCGATTTTGGACGTGGAAAAGATCGCCGGCGCGGTCCAGTCGGCGCCGCGCATCGAGACGCTGATGCTCGGGCCCAACGACATCGCCAAATCGACCCGCGTGCGACTGATCAAGGGCCGGCCGGGGCTGCTCGCGTGGCTCTCCGCCGCAGTGCTGGGCGCCAGGGTTCACGGGCTCGACATCATCGATGGCATTTACAACGATTTCAACGATGAGGCGGGTCTACGGGCGGAGGCCGAGCAGGGCCGCGACCTCGGCATGGATGGGAAGATGCTGATCCATCCCGCGCAGATCGGGCCGGTGAACGAGATTTTCGCGCCGAGCCCCGCGGAGGTCGACTTCGCAAGGAAGATCCTCGCGGCGTTCGACCTGCCGGAGAACCGCGACAGGGGCGTCGTGCAGGTCGAGGGCCGCATGGTGGAGCGCCTGCATCTCGACGGGGCGAGGCGCGCGCTGGCGCTCGTCGGCGAGGGAGAAGCGTGAAGCTCTGCGCAAGGAATAGGCGCCAGCGGTTTCACAGAGCTTCCGGGTCGACTATAAGAGCGCAGGCGAGGAATTGACGATGGCCGAGAAAGAAGTCGACGCGACGCCGCCGGCGCCTCACGCAGACGAGCCGCAAGTTTTTGAGGGGACCCCGCAGGCGGAAGGCGAAGCTCCAAAGCCCGAAAAGTTGCGACGCCGCCGCGGGCGCGGCTTCGCGCTTTTCCTGGCAGCCGTTGGTTTGCTGGGGACGGCGCTTGGCGTGGTCACGGTTGTGCTCAAGAAGCATGACGAGCGCCTCGCTGCCCTCGCCGACGCGGTCGAGCGGGCGGCCCAGAACCCCGGGAATTTCATCCTCAAGGAGAAGGAAGAGCTCGCCGCCTGGGTCGCCCAAAAGCTGCCGCGCCACGAGGAAGAGCCGCCAGCGGCTTCTGCCCCCGCGACGGGCGAAGTCGAACTCGAAGCCGGCGGATCTTACGACGGGCTCCGTCGAGAGCCCAGCGCAGGCCGGAGCGGCGGCCCGGCGCGAAGCTCAGGAGAAGCCTCCGGCGCCAAAGGCCGAAACCGAGCTGGCGCAAAAGGCGGAGGCCGAGCCGCCGCCGGCTCCGGTGCAGTCGGCCCCGCCGTCCAGCGGCGCAAACGCGGAGATCGCGCCGCTGCTGCGCCGCCTCGAGGCCCTGGAAGGGGATGTCCGCGCGGCGAATGAGGCTGCGGCGGAGGCGCGCCGCGCGGCTGAGGTCAGACCCCCACTCGAACGGGGGGAGGCTCCGGCGGGAACCCCGGAGACCAAGAACGAGATCGCCGCGCTCCAGGCCCGCTTGGATGAGCTGACGCAATCGATGAGCAAGCTGCAACAGCAGCTCGAGCAGCCCAAGGTCGGAACGCGGGCGACGCCGGATGTCGATCCCGCAGCAACAGCGCATGCGCCGCCGCCGTCGAAGGCGATCACGGCGCTCGAAGCGTTGGCGCTGGCGCAAGCGGTGCAGCGCGCTTTGGAACGCGCCAAGCCCTTCGCCGCGGAGCTCGCGAGCTTGCGACGGCTCGGCGCTGACTCGAAGGCGCTCGCAGAGCTAGCGCCTTTCGCAGAAAGCGGCGCGCCGAGACCCCGCGACCTGCTCGGCGCTTTCGAGCCTCTGGCGAAGAAGCTGCGCGCCTTCGAAAACAAGCCTCCGGAGGGGACGCCCCTCACGGAGAAGTTCGTGCACGAAGCGCAGCGGCTCGTTCACCTGCGGGCGAAGGGAGAGGCGGCCAAGCCGACGGCGGACGATCTCACGCCCAAGATCGAGAAGGCGCTGGCGCACGACGATCTCGCGGAAGCCCAGCAGGCTTTCGCGGCGCTGCCCGAAGCGACGCGCGCCCAGGCCAAGGAATTCGGCGATATGCTCGCTGCGCGCCTCTCGGCGGAAGAGGCCGCGACGGCGCTCGTCGCGAACGCGATCGGCGATCTCAACTCCGGCAAGAATTAAGCTCTCAAGGAACCCTCGCCCATGTGGTTCATCCTTCTCTTCATTCTCGTGCTCGCCGCCCTGGCCTATGGCGTGGAGCTCGTGATCGATCAGCCGGGCTCGGTCACGATTGACTGGGGCTCGTATCATGTCGAGGCCTCCATTCCCGTGACCGCGGCGGTGCTGCTGGTCGCAGCCGCCGCCATCGTGCTGATCTGGAGCCTTGTTGCAGGAACGTTCCGAATGCCGCAGCGGATGCGGGAAGGCTTGCACTGGCGCCGGCGCGAGAAGGGATTCGCCGCCGTGACCAAGGGCATCGTCGCCGCGGCTTCCGGCGACGCGGCGGCGACGAAGCAGGCCGCCAAGGCGGCGGAAAAGCTTCTCCCCGATGAGCCTCTCGTCCATTACCTGAAGTCGCAGGCGGCGCAGATCGAGGGCGATTTCAGCAAGGCCGAGGCCGCGTTCCAGCAGATGACGCTCAAGCCGGAGACAAGGCTCCTCGGCCTGCGTGGGTTGCACATCCACGCCCAGCGTCGCGCCGATGCGGAAGCGGCGCATCATTTCGCCAAGGAGGCGCATGGGATCGCGCCCCTGCCTTGGGCGGGCTCCGCGCTCCTCGAGCACCATGCCGCGTCTGGCGCATGGGACGAGGCCCGCAAGGCGCTTGAGCAAAGTTACAAGGCCGGCGCCTTCGACGCCGCCACGGCGGAGCGGTACCGCGCCGTCCTCGAAACCGCCGCGGCGATGCAAATTGAAGCGCGCGATCCTCAAGCCGCGGTGCATCTCGCCCATCTCGCGCTGAAGCGGCGGCCGAATTTCGTTCCGGCCCTCCTCGTCGCGACGCGGATTCTAATCGCCCGCAACGACCCCAAGCTTGCCACCAAGCTCATTGAAAAGGCCTGGCCAAATGCGCCGCACCCTGACCTCGCGGCGGCCTATCTGAACTCTTTCCCTACTGAGACCAATGCGCAGAAGCTCGTTCGCGCCGAACGGCTCGCCGCATTCGCGCCACAGGCGCCGGAAAGCCGGCAGGCGCTGGCGCAGGCCGCGCTCGCGGCGCGCGCCTTCGCCAAGGCGCGCTCGGCGCTGGCCCCGCTCATCGCGGAGGGCAAGACGCCGACGGCGCATACTTGCCTGCTGATGGCGGAAATTGAGGACGCCGAATTTGGGCCCAGCGGACCGGTGCGCGAGTGGCTCGCGCGCGCCTCGCGCGCGCCCCGCGATCCCGCCTGGATCGCCGACGGCGTGGTCTCACGAAGCTGGGCGCCGATCTCGCCGAAGACCGGGCGGCTCGACGCCTTCGAGTGGGCGGCGCCGCCCGCCCCCCCGGCCGGACCGGCTCAGGACGGCGGTCCGGAAATCCCAGCGGCGTTTCAGCACCAGCCTCCGGTCGCGGCCATCGCCTCAGACTCCGCCAGGACCTGAACCGCGGTCCGCGCGCCGCAGCCGCACGTAAAGAGCGCCTTCACCGCCATGGTGGCGCGCGGCCTCGCCGAAGCCGACGACGATGTCGCGCAGGCCCGGGCCCTGCAACCACAGCGGCGCGAGCCGGCGCAGCACCCCCCCGTCGGCGCGGCCGAAGCCCTTTCCCGTCACGATGATGGCGAGCTTCGCGCCGCGCGCTCGGGCGCGATGCAAAAAATCATGCAGCGCCGCGTGCGCCTCTTGCTGGCGAAGCCCATGAAGATCGAGCTTCACGTCGACGTCGAGCCGCCCGCGCTTGAGCTTGCGTCGCGTGGTCTCGTCGAGCGTCATCTGCGGCGGGTCAGCGCGCTTATGGGTCGTCGGCGCCGGACGCGGCGCAGGCGCAGCGTCGGCGGCGCGCGCTGGGGGCGGCGGCGCGAGTTTCGACACGGCGGGGCGGCCGCGGAAAGGCTTCACATCGGCTGTGACCGCCGACCACAGCTCGAGGTCCAAGGCGCTGAGCTTTCTTGCCCTTCTTCCCTCGCCGCCGCGATCCATTGCGCTCCCCCCGCGCGATGCCCGGCCTCTCCTCTCTCGATCCCTCGAGAAGACGAACCGCGCCGAATCTATATGCCGGAGCGAAGTCTCATCGCAAAAGTCTGTCAACCTTTGCAGCGCTCGCTGCTCTCGACCTTCGGCAACAGCGCGAAAAATTGCGCGCTATGTCGAACCCCGCCCGCGAGCGCGCCCGCTTCCTCTCCCGAGCCAAAGTAGAGATCGGCGCGGCTTTCGCCAAGAATGGCCGAGCCCGTGTCCTGGGCGATCATGAGCCGCGCGAAGCTCTCGGCCTCGGGACGCCGCCAGGGGATCTCAGCCTCGATCCAAAAGGGGAGGCCGTAGCACCAGATCGTGCGATCGACGGCGATCGAGCGCAGCGGCGAAAGCGCCAGGCCCGCGCCGCCGATGGGGCCAAGGCCGCGCTCCGGGGAATTGTCCACGCGGAAAAAGACAAAGGACTCATTTGCCTGCATGAGCCGTCGCCCCGCTTCGCCAGGGCCGGACCCCAACCCCCGCAGCGTCGCTTTCAGAACGGCGAGCGACATGCGCTCAGCCTCGACGAACCCGCGTTCGATCAGAAGCCCGCCGACCGACGTGTAGGGGCGCCCGTTCCTCCCGTCATAGGTCAGCGCCGCGGTCGATCCATCCGGGAAGCGGAGGCGCGCCGAGCCTTGCACCTGCATGAGGAAGAGCTCGACCGCGTCCGCAACGAAGGCGAGTGGCGGGGTCTGGGACCGCCACGGCCCCTCCTCGATCTCGCGGCGCACGGGATAGGGCTCGAGGGCGCCGTCGTCGCGCCGCCGCGCCGCGAAGAGCGGCGGCTGGCCCGGGAGCAGCAGCGGCGCCTCGTTCAAAGTGACGAGATCGCCGGGGCGCGCCAGCACGGGCGTTGCGAAGCCCCGCTCGGGCTCTCGGCGCGCCTCGACCTCGACCTCATAATAGCCCGTGAGCAAGCCGGTGTTTTCGAGCCGGAAGGGCTGAAACCAGCGCCGGAAAAATTGCGCCGGGTCGCCGGGTTCGTCCAGCGCCGCGCGGCAGATTTCTTCGAGTCCGTAAAAAGCCGGCCGGGCCGGCCGCAGCAGCGCCGCGTTCGAAGCGATCGCTTCGGCGGAGCGGCGAAAAGCCGCGAAAGCTTGGGCGAGATCGTCCCTGTCAAAGCCCGAAAGCGCCGCGAAGCCGACCGCTTCGCCGCGAAGCGGCGGATGATCGAAGCTGATCATGCGCGGGCCTAGGCGCCGGCGCTAATGCAGCGACTCGGTCGCGACCAGCTTCCAATTGGGATCGCGAGAGGCGGGGGCGCGCGCGAAGGTCCACAGATCCACGATCGAGACGGGATGCTCCGCCCCTTCGATGACCCGCCCGTCGCGGTCGCGACGCGTCGTCATGAGCTTCACTGCGAGGCGCAGCGTGACGTTGCTGACGCCCCCCTCCAAGCGCGCATCTTCGACGCGCGTGTCGTCGATGGCGACGACCGCCGTCTCCACGCTCTCGCCTTTCGCCTCGCGATTTGCGATTGCGCGCGCAAAATTCTCATAGACCTCGGGCGAAAGCAGACGACGCAGCGTGTCGCGGTCGCCCTTGGCGAAGGCCGCGACGATCATCTCATAGGCCTTGCGAGCGCCCTCGATGAAGCGGTCGCGCGTGAAAGACGGGTCGGAGGCGGCGATAGCGTCGAGCCCGGCCCAAGCTTTGCTATCCTTCTCGGCGAGGCCCGTCCAGCGCTCCGCGTCCACGGCCACGGGAACGGGCGGCGCGGCCGGGCGCGTGCCGAAAAAACCGCCCTTGGGCGGCGAGAAACGGGCGCGGGGCTGCGCCGGCGCGTCGCGTTCGCTGCGCATGCCAAGGACGGAGTGAAGCTTCCACAGCACGAAAATCGCGAGCGCAGCGAAGACCAGGATTGACGGATCGAAGGCTTGCTCAATGTTCAACGGCGACGCTCCCTAAAGTCTCGTCACTGCGATATCATGTGAGAGCGCCTAAGTCACGAATCAAGCCGCGTCGAAGACGTGGCGGAGCGTCGCCGGCAGGGTGAAATCCGCAACAGTTCGTGGACTTTGCGATCAGATTTCGCTTTTGCTTGCGGTTAGGGCGACTTCTTCTCGCTCCGGCGGCTCCGCGGGAGCGGAAAGCGCGCATAAGGGTCTCGACAGACGTGAACAGGTCGAAATTCCTCGCCTATGCCTTGGGGGCCTGGCTGCTCTTGGAAGCGCTGGCCTTCGTGATCATCGTGGAGCTCTTCGGCGTCACGGCGGCGCTTGCGCTCGCCCTCGCGACGACGCTGATCGGCCTTTTCGACATCAAGAAGCTGTTCGAATACCTGCGCCGCCGCTCGGGCTCGTCGCGCGCGCTGAAGGAGGGCGAGCCAAAGCCCGACATGATGGACACCGGCCTCCATGCGCTCGCCACGACGCTGTTGATTCTGCCGGGCTTCGCGTCCGATCTCCTAGGGCTGGCGCTGAAGGCGCCCTCGATCCGCGCCAGCCTGGCGAAGCGCCTTCGGGGCCAGAGCGAGCGCCGCGGCCCGCGCACGATCGACCTCAAGCCCAATGAGTGGAAGAGCTTGGACGCGCCCCGAAAAAGACGCAGGGTCGCGAAACCGACTGGCGCCCCGCCAGCCGCGGGGTGAGTGGCGCGGCGGGGCGTTCTCCTTACTCATGCAAAGCCCGCCGAACCGGGCTTTCGTTTCGCGCGATTACGGCGCGGCCTACATGAAGGACCCGAAAATCGTGCCGCCGATGCCGCCGAGCAGCGCGGCGACAAGGAACCCCGGGAGCCCGAATACCGCGCCGCCTATCGCCGCCCCCAATAAGGCTCCAGCCGCTCCTCCGACCGTCGCCATCGTGACGTGTTCTTGGGTCGATATCATCGCAACCTCCTCATGCTGACCTCTTGCCGCGGAGAGGTAGAGAGGGAGCTAGAACTGACCTTGCGCGGGACAAGCCGAAGGCGCCAAAAATTGAGACGCCCCGCCCCCTGCGCACGGCGGCGCGAGGATCGTCCGGAGTCTTCCCAGAACTCGCGGCCTTACGGCTCCTTGCCGATCAGGCCAGCTTTCTTTTCAGTCCCAGGAAGACCAGCAGGCCGAGGGAAAAGAAACCCACTCCCGGCCCCGGCGACGGAACGAAAGCCCAGGCTTCCTCTGCGAACAGTTCATGCACCGCCGCCGTCGGATGCAGTTGGTCCCAGAAGATGTAAGAGCCGGGGTTCTGACAAACAGCGGGGGGGACGCCACCCGTGTAGGGCCCCGGGTAGCAGGGATCCGTCACGTTTGTGCCCAACGGGAGACCGACCGCCGTGGGATCAGTCACGGCGGTATCGAGCCAGCTGTAAGTGTCCAGGAAGTGAAGGCCGCCTTGCGCGGCCAGGCCAGACAAGTCGCTTTCGAGCGCGACGTTGTATTGGTTTGCCAGGAAGGACGCGGCGAACTGCGCTGCAGGGCCGGCTGCAATAGCCCCGGGTGTGAGTCCCAGGTCGGGAACGAGCGCGACAATGAATGTCTCGGCGCCCTTGGCCGCCAAAGCATCTATCTCTCCCGCCTCGTACAGCGCGGCGGCCTGCGCAACGCCCACGCCGACGGGCAAGGAAACTCCACTGTGGAGGATGTTGTTCACGTCATTGGCGCCGAGGGTGAAAGTATAGAGTCCGCTTCCGGGCGCAGCATTGCCGTGGTCGCTCAGGAATTGCGCCACCTGCAGATCGCCGCTCGGCGGCAAGTTCGGCGAATTGAGGGTGCCCGAGAAGCCGGTCGTCGCATCGCCCCAGGCGTAATCGGTCCCGCCGAGGCTTGACGGCGAGAGAGCGCTCAATCCCGCTATCTTCGCCAAGTCCTGGACCCAGACCGGGCCGTTCGAGAACTGGCCGTTCGCATAGGGCGGAGCAGGCTGTTGGGGGAAGCCGTGGGCGGGATCGGACGTATAGGCGTAAATATTGCCCACGTCGGACAGGCTGTCGCCGAAAGCGTAAATCGCGCTGAAGGCGGCTTGCGCCGGCGCGGGGGCGAGAGCGGCCGTTGAAAGAGCGACTAGAATTGCAGAGAGCTTGCGCAGCATATCAATTCCTCTTTGGTCTCGGGCCGATGAATCAGGAGCGATGAAATCGTTGCCGCCTCTCATTGAAGGCCGCCGCCCAGCATGCTCGTTAAAGCGGACCACGAATAGGAACGACTGTAAACACTGCGACGAAAGGGGACTGACGAAAATCCGCGACTGTTGCAAATTTGCAACAGTCGTCAAATCGGGTCGCCCCACTCCCGAGCCTATGCGAGCGGTTCGACCTCTCGAGATTTGGAGCGCCGGCGGGCCGCATCGTCACACAATGGAGAAATTATGTAGCGATTATCTCAGGCATCTGACTATGGTTGCAGCTTGGCTGCCGCGACGGGGAGCGTTGGACGCTTATGCGGATTTTAGTGGCGACGGACGCTTGGCGCCCGCAGGTCAATGGCGTGGTGCGCACGCTGTCCGCGCTGGCGCGCAGCGCGCGCGGGCTCGGCGCGGAGATCGATTTTCTCTCGCCCGAGGGCTTTTGGTCGCTGCCCATGCCGTCCTATCCGCAGCTTCGTCTCGCCCTGCCCTCCCCGGGAGCCATTGCGGCGCGAATCGAGGCCGCGAAGCCCGACGCGATCCATATCGCGACTGAGGGACCGATCGGGCACATGACCCGCGCTTATTGCGTGCGGCGCCGGCGCCCGTTCACGACGAGCTACACGACCCGCTTTCCCGAATATATCGCGGCGCGCTATCCCATTCCGGTGAGCTGGTCCTATGGCGTGCTGCGCTGGTTTCACGCCGCGGCCTCCGTCACGATGGTGTCGACGCCCTCTCTCTACAATGAGCTGCGCGCCCGCAATTTCGGGAACCTCGGCATGTGGACGCGCGGCGTCGACACCGATGTGTTTCGGCCGGATCGCGCGGTCGCCGTCGAATGGCCGCGCCCGCTGTTTGTCACGGTCGGGCGCGTGGCGGTGGAGAAGAATCTCGACTCTTTTCTCTCGCTCGACCTGCCGGGAACGAAGCTCGTCATAGGCGGCGGCCCGCAGCTCGAGGAGCTGAAACAGCGCTATCCCGAGACCGTGTTCCTGGGCGAGCTCGAGCACGAGACGCTGGCCGGCTACCTTGCGGCGGCGGACGTCTTCGTATTTCCGAGCAAGACCGACACTTTCGGCATCGTGCAGCTCGAGGCGCTGGCTTGCGGTCTGCCGATTGCCGCTTATCCCGTCACCGGCCCGCTGGATGTCGTCGGCGCGAATCCCATCGGCGCGCTGAATGAGGACCTGCGTGCGGCTTGCCTCGCGGCGCTGAATGTCTCTCGCGACGCCTGTCGCGACTTCGCGATGGGCTACTCCTGGGAGAACAGCGCGCGCCAATTCATCGAGCATATGCACAAGGTGGCAAACCAGGATAGCCCGCGCGTGCGGAGGAAGATCGCGGGCTCCGCCGTGGCGCAGGGCTAGATCTCGCTGCGCTTCGGCGGAATCGCCTAAACGCAGAAAACGTTGTCGATCAGGAAAGTTACAGCGCGCCTGCCGGAATAGGCTTCCCCGCCGTCGCCTAGTCCAAAAACCGATGGCGAATCATCTCCTTTAGGACGCCGCGGCGGATCGCCTTGTTCGTCAGGCCGGCCGGGGCGCGCCACCAGCCGTCGTCGCGCATGGCCTTCGCCGCCACAACGAACCGATCCGCGACCGCGGCGAAATCCGCCTCCGTGTAATTGAGACTGAAGACCAGACGGCCCGTCCCGGTCCAGGGGAGAGCGAGCCCCTCGGCGCGCATGTAATATTGCAGCATCCAGTTATAGCGCGAGGGCTCGGTGTAGGAGACCATCCAGATGGTCGAGAGGTTGGCGACCCGCACGGGCAGCTTCTCGCGCTCGAAGCGCGCGTTGAGCCGCTGCGCCCGCTCATCCCAGATGCGATCGAGATCGCGATAAAGGTCGCGGCAGGCCGGTTCTTCCAGCCGTTGCAGGAAGCGCCGCATCGCGCAGATCACGTAGGGATGGGAATTGAAAGTGCCGCGCGCGAAGCAAATGTCTCCCGGGCGATCCTCGCGAAAGCGCCGCATCAATTCCTTGCGGCCGCAGAGCACGCCGACCGGAAACCCGCCGCCGAGAGTCTTGCCGTAGGTGACAAGGTCCGCCTGAACGCCGAAATATTCCTGGGCGCCGCCGCGCGCGAGGCGAAAGCCGACGAGCACTTCGTCGAAGATCAGCACAATGCCCCGCTCGGTGCAGATCGCGCGCAGCTCTTTCAGCCACTGCGTATAGGCTGACCTGTCGAAATGCGCCGCGCGCGCGCTGTCGACGAGCGCGGAGTCCGCAGGCGCCGGCGCATTGGGCGCGAGCGCCTGCAGAGGATTGACGAGAACGCAGGCTATGTCATGACGTGTGCGCAGGACATGCAGCGTCTGCGACGACATTTCGCTCAAGGTATAGGTTTCATGCGCGGGGGCTGGATTGCCGATCCCCGGCTGCACGTCGCCCCACCAACCGTGATAGGCGCCGCAGAAGCGCAGGAGATGGGATCGGCGCGTATGGTAGCGCGTGAGACGAACCGCCTGCATCACCGCTTCGGTGCCAGACATGTGGAACGAAACTTCGTCGAGCCCCGAGATGTCTTTCAGCATTCTCACGCTGTCGACGATCGCGGGGTGATAGGGGCCGAGCACCGGCCCGAGCGCCTGGGCGTCCTTGGCGCCTTCGGCGATCGTCTCCTTATAGAAATCATTGCCGAAGACATTGACGCCATAGGAGGCCGCAAGGTCGTAAAACACGTTTGCGTCGAGATCGGTCAGCGTGACGCCGGAGGATGCCGAGAGGAACGCGCCCGACGGCAGATGCCCCGCCACATAGCGGCTGAATTGAAACGGCGTCCGATAGCGTTCGGTGAATTGCAAGTCGGAAATGCTCTGGGCCGCCTCCTGAGTGAGTCGGTTCGTCGCCGCAAATCTTTCGCGGTAGATTGCCGCGAGACGCATGAATCCGGCGCGCCGCTCTCCGGCGACCTCGGGCGGCGCGCCATCGCAGCAAAAGAAGCGCGTTTCGTCATATTCATAGAAGGGGAGAAAGGACGCCAGCCGCCGCGCAATTCGCGGGTGCCCGGCGAGCGAGCGATGCTTGGCGCGGGAGAGCTCGAACCGACGTCTGAGCCTGACGAAAAGGGCCGCGAGCGCCGCGGCGCCGAGCGCGGCGAGAAGGAGGGTCTGGAGCGTGACTGTCATATATCGGCTAACTAATCATCATAGTTGACCGCTCCATGACGATCAAAGGCATGCTCCGCTTCGTGGAGCAGGAAGACATCAACTTCCTGCTCACCAACTGCATCCCGCGCCACGCGCTCACCGTCTTCATGGGCTGGTTCAGCAAGATCGAGCAGCCATGGGTGCGCGACGCTTCCATCGGCCTATGGCGATTGTTCGCCGATCTCGATCTGAGCGATGCGAAGAAGCAGGATTTCAAGAGTCTGCACGATTGCTTCGTGCGCGAGCTGCGAGACGGCGCGCGGTCGACCGACATGCGGCCGGAAATATTGGCCAGTCCCTGCGACGCGATCGTCGGCGCCTGCGGGGCCATCGAGGGGAGCGAGGTGCTGCAGATCAAAGGCTCGCCCTATGACATTGGCGAGCTGTTGCAGGACGAGGCGCTCGTCGAGGCGCATCGCGATGGCTGCTACGCCACCTTGCGGCTCATGTCGAGCATGTATCACCGCTTCCACGCCCCGCACGACTGCCATGTCGATCAGGTGACCTATATTTCCGGCGACGTCTGGAACGTCAATCCCATCGCCCTGCGACGCGTTGAGAAGCTTTTCTGCAAGAACGAGCGCGCGGTTGTTCGGACCAGGCTGACGGCCACGAATCACCCCATCACGCTCACGCCGGTCGCAGCGGTGCTCGTCGCGTCGATGCGTTTCGAGTTTCTCGACGTGACGCTTGGCGTCGATCACAAGGGGCCGAAAGTCTTTCCTTGCGACGCACGTTTGCGCAAAGGCGAGCTCATGGGCTGGTTCGAGCACGGCTCAACGATCATCGTCTTCGCGCCAAAGGGATTCTCCCTGTGCCCCGGGATCACAGAGGGCGTCCGCATTCGCGCTGGCGAGCCGCTCATGCTTCTGCCGCGCTAAGGCGCGGCTGCTTGCTGACAAAAAGCAGCTGCAACAAACACAGCTGCAGCCGAGCCGTTAGTCTCCAAGAGATTTATACATTCGACATACTGACGAAAAACCGTCACGCCCATTTCACGAATCTTAAATAGCTAAACACGATCGCCACGAAGAAAACCGGGGAGACACCGCATGAATCGGTTCTTATCATCCCTTAAAGAGCAACGTTGGGATGACCATCGCTACTACCATCAGAGCCGGGTCAATCAGTCGCTGCATTTCGTCAGCGCGGTGAGCTTTCTTTATTGCTACCTCATCGTTTTCAAGGATCCCGCGCTCGCGGCTCTGATCGCTTGGCTCGTGTCCATGGTGACGCGGCAGAGCGGACATTTCTTCTTCGAGCCGCGTGGCTATGACGCCATCAATCACGCGACCCATGATTACAAGGAAGAGATCAAGGTCGGCTACAATCTGCATCGCAAGCGGATTCTGATGGCCATCTGGGCGCTCTCTCCCTTGCTGCTGCTGCTCGATCCCACGCTGTTCGGGCTGATCAAGGGCGCCAGAGGCACGGGCGAGCTGATCCATAACATCGGCTATATCTGGTTCATCGTCGGCGCCGGCGGCTTCCTGTTCCGCATCGTGCAGCTCATCCTGACCAAGAACCCGATGACCGCGGCCGTCTGGGCCGTCAAGATTTTGACGGACCCCTTCCACGACGTCGCGCTCTACTACAAATCGCCGCTGCATCTCGGTCAAAAGCCCGACACCCGGCACTTCCATACCGAGGGGGACGAAGACGAGACGGATTCCGAAGACAGCCCCACGCTCGCGCATTGACGGATAGCCCGCCCGCTCCTTCTGGGGCGGGCTGGCCCCACTTTTCATTGATCCGGAATTGTCAATGTCGATCGAGATAGGCGCAGCGGCGCTCGCCGCCGCCTATGGCTTCGTCGTCCTCGGCGTGGCGGTCTTTCAGCGCCGGCTTCAATATTTGCCCGACCGACGCCACACGCCGATCGCGCTCTCGGGTTTGAGGGGCGGTGAAGAGCTTCGCCTGGAGACTTCCGATGGCGAACTCCTGGTCGCCTGGCATTTTCCCCCGCACCCCAACAAGCCGGTCGTTCTCTATTTTCACGGCGCCGCCGGGGCGCTCATAAAGCGCGTGCCGCGCCTGCGCCTGTTCGTCGAAAACGGCTTTGGCCTGCTGGCGGTTTCCTATCGGGGCTATAGCGGCTCGACGGGGAGCCCTTCAGAGGCCGGCCTGTCGTCGGACGCCGAGCGCGCCTATGACGAGGTCTGCGCGCGCTATGGCGCCGATCGCCTCATCATCGTGGGAACCTCGCTCGGCAGCGGCGTCGCCGTCGCGCTGGCCGCGAGGCGCGACGCCAGAGCCCTCGTGCTGCTTGCGCCCTTCCTCTCGGCGATGGACATCGCCACGCGGCGCTTTCCCTTCCTTCCCGTGCGATGGCTGATGCGCGACCCGTTCCGCTCCGATCTGTCGATCCGTGATGTGCGCATGCCCGTGCTGGTGATCCACGGAGATCGCGATCCGATCATTCCCTTCAGCGCCGGCCAGCGGCTCTTCGGGCTGGCGAAGGAGCCCAAAGCCTTCATCAACGTCCCCGGCGGCGGCCATATCGTGCTCGAACTCGAGCGGCGTATTTGCGAAAATGTGCGACTGGATCGACGGAGTCGCCGCTATACGCGACCCTGGCCTTCGAGTTGAGTTGCCGCGCCCGGATCGGACCGTTATCGCGTCCGCTGGATGCGAACGAGCGTGAACAGCCCCAGGGACCCGCAGCGGCGCCGCTCGACGAGACGCATGTCCGTCCGAGCCTTCAGCCAGTCGCCGATGACCGCCCAGGGAAAATAGGGTCGCCAGCCGAGTCGCGGGCCGAACTGCCGCCCGAACCAGCGCTCCAGAGCGACGAGGGCGGAAGAGTCGGGGCTGATGCGGCTGACGATGAAAATCTCGCCTCCTGGCCGAACCACCCGCGCGACGTCATCCAAAACCGCCGCCGGGTCGGGCACGACCGTCAAAACATACATCAGCAGCGCGGCGCCGAAGCTCGAGTCCGGAAAGGCCAGCCGGGTCGCGTCCATGCAGCCCAGCCCCTCGACCTGGGAAAGCCGCTCGCGGCGCACGCGATCGACGGCGCGGCGCAGCATGGGCTCGGAAAGATCAACCCCAAAGACCCGCGCGTCTGGCGAGAACATGGGGAGCTCCAGGCCCGTTCCCACGCCGACGTCCAGGATGGGGCCTTCGAGCTCCGAAGCGGCGGCGGCGCCGGCCCGCCGCCCGGGAGCGAGCCACGCAGAATAGGTGAGGTCGTAAAACGGAGCCCATTGGGCCCAGGCGGCCTCCAGGTCGCGATTAGCGACCTTGGTCTGCCTCGTCTCGCGGCAAAGCTCGCCGACTTCGTCCATGAGCGCTTCCTCCATCTGCAGAATTACGCTGAGCTATAATGAATTCAGTGTGATGGATTGATGACGGGCACGCAGGCCGGCGCGCGTCGATACTCGGCGAGCCCCCGACACGAGTCGAAATTGCCTAATATTTAGGCGCTAGTAAGTAGACCTTCGTGCTAAGCTCTCATCGGATATGCCCGCTAGGCAATTCGTCGCTGAGGCGTGTCGCCGTTGACACGATAATGACGAGACGTAGAATTGGCATATGAGTAGCGCCTCGCCCAGGAGCAGAGTCTTCGGGATACGGACAGCTCCGCTGTTCGTGGCGTATCTGTTCGTGCTTCAGAGTCTAGCAATCGGCTTGTTGTCGCCTGTTGGCGCAACGCGTCCCGGCGGCTCCTGCGTTCAGAGCGCCGAGGATCGCGGGTCTGCCGTTCCCGGCGCGCCGCGGCCGTCCAGCGGCCGATCTCACGATCAATGTTGCGTCTTCCACGGCTCCGGCGGCTTGGCGCCACAAGTGGCGGAGTTCAGACTTCCGCCGCCCGCGCGCGGACTCCCGGCGGATTGGGCCGCGCCGGAGGCCGCAGCCATTGCTTTGTGGCCTACGCTGCCCGTCGGCTCTCGGGCGCCTCCTGCTTTCGACCTGACAGCGGCCTGAGGCCGCGCCAACTGCAAAGCGCGTTTTGAAAGAAAGCGCTCGCATCTTTTCCCGGAATCCGCGCGTTTACAGTCGCGCAACGCGCCCGAACCGGCGCAGGCTCCTAGAGGAGCCTTGAGGATTCCCACAGGGTCAGTCGGTCATGAATCAGGATACTCCACCCGCCAAGGTGGCGGCGGGGCGGGCGGCAAAGAGGAGCCGCGCCCGCAACCCCGCCGCACAGCCCCCCGTCGACACCGTCGCCAAGACGATCGAGGTGATCGAACGCTATTTCGACGCTGAGGGGCGCCCCATCAAGCATAGGACTCTGGGCGCGGCCGGGGTTGCGCGCCGCTACGACAAGCGCGGCAATCAGCTCGAGGAGACCTACTACAACTCCTGCGGCAAGCCGACGGAGCGGCGCGGTCTCGGCGCGGCCTCCATCGCGTGGCGCTATGACGAGAACGGCCGCCGTCTCGGTGCGGACTTCTTTTCCGCCGACGGCGCCCTTATCGCGCATGAGGACGCGGAGCAGGCGAAGGAGCCAGCCATCGTCGAATGACGGATCGAGGCTAGTCTCTCCCCGAGCCTCGATCCACGGCAAGCGCCGCGCTCACCCTCCCCAGGGGCGCGGCGCTTTCTTTGCCGCTACTTGTTCTTGGGCGTGAACATACTGTGAATGCGCTGGCCCTGCCCTGCGCCGCCCTCCTTGCCGGAGCTCTCGCTCGCAAGCACATGGGCTTCCTTCGTCGTCAGGTCGTAGACGAGGTGATCGCCCTTCACGACGGTCTCGCCCTGCGTCCAGGTCACATTGCCGGTGAGATGCACCTTGTTATCGCCGCGGTCATAAATGAGATGGTCGCCCGTGGCGATCTGATCGGGGGAGACCAGCGTGACCGGCCCCTCGGCGTCCACATGTCGGACCTTGTCGCTCGACGATGCGCCGCCTCCTCCCCCCTGGCCATCCTTGGCCGCGCCCTTCTTATTGTCCAAGAAGATGGTCATCCTCGAGGTTTTCAGGGTCGAGGGTCCGTTGACCACGATGACGCTGCCCGCGTAGATGAGCTTCTGCTCCTTATCGAAATAATCCAGCTTGTCGGCGTCGATGTTGACGGGATCGGAGGCCGTCGCGCCGGGCAATATGCCGCCGCCGGATTTCGCCGCGGCGGGGGCCCCGTTGGCCTGCTGTCCCGAAAGAAGGAGGAGCGCCGCGAAACACGCCGCGATCGCCACCCAACGCTTGAGACTCATCGCGCTACTCGCCCCCGGCTTCCGGATCGGTCTTCTGGCCGTGGAAGGTTGAATGCACCGCGCCGGTGAAGGTGAGGCGGCTCTCCGCCTGCGCAAGCTCCACGGATTTGCCGTCGACGTCGCAGCAGTCGAGCTTCAAGGTCGCGTGACGCTGGGAGTTCAGCCTGCTGGCCTTGAAGTCCATCGTCGCATTCTCGAGTCTCAGGTCGTAATTCTTCTCGTCGAAGATGCGAACGCCGTTCGAGAGCTCGGCCCGATCCTGCTTCCCGTCATAGACGGCGGCGGCGGAGGTCAGCAGAACTGGCAGGCCCCTGTCCGTGTCGAGGCGCGCCTCGAGCCCCTGGAGCTCGAAAACATCGGGCTTGTGAATGTCCTGCACGCCGACCCGCGCCTTCAGCTCATAAGCGCGGCCGTCTTTCTGATAGCCGACGAGGCGCGGCTGCTCGATCGTGATGCGCGCGCCCTGGAAGGCGATATTGGCGAAGCGCAGGTCGACCGCCAAGTGGCTGATGAAGTGATAGGCGAGGAAGACGGCGCAGACCGCGACAATCCCGCCAACGCCCCAGACGATGCCGCGCCGAAGCCGCGAAACGCGCTGCGAGTGCCGCATCGCCATGGGAATTTGACTTTGGCGCGGCGCGCTGATGGCGGCCAGACGATCGCGCGAGCGCGCGACCGGCTTGGAATTGCGCGTGGAGATGGACGCCTCGGTCAACTTCGCCTCTCGGGAAAAAGCCTGGAAGTTCAGTCGATAGCGCAGAGGGATGGCGAATTCGAGGCGGCGCCGCGCCCTCCCGCCACGGTCACGTATGGGCAAAAATGTCCGTCTCGGCCCAGCCAGCGAGATCAAGCTCGGCGCGCGTCGGGAGGAAAGCGAAACACTGATGGGCGAGGCCCAGCCGAACTTCGCGGGCGAGCATCGCGTCGAGCCGGGCCTTCAGCTCGTGCAGATACAGCACGTCCGACGCGGCATAGGCGAGCTGCGCCTCGGAGAGCTTCTCCGCACCCCAGTCCGAGGACTGCTGCTGCTTGGAGATTTCGACGCCCAGAAGCTCGCGCACCAGATCCTTGAGACCATGGCGATCCGTGTAGGTGCGGGTGAGCTTTGACGCGATCTTGGTGCAGTAGACGGGCTGTGGCGTCGCCCCGAAGGTCGCCCGCAGCACAGCGAGGTCGAACCGCGCAAAGTGGAAGATTTTCAGTACTTTGGGGTCTGAGAGCAGCCTCTCCAGATTGGGCGCGCGCGTCTGCCCTTGCGCGATCTGGACAAGCTCGGCGTCGCCGTCGCCGCGCGAGAGCTGCACGAGGCATAGCCGGTCGCGAAGCGGATTGAGTCCGAGGGTTTCCGTGTCGATCGCGACGATGGGACCGAGATCGAGCCCGTCCGGCAGGTCGCCCTTATGGAGCCGCACGGTCATCGCGCGCTGCCCGGGATGTGCGTCTTCGAAAGCGTCATAAACCGCAGCAATGCTCCAATGGCGGCAAATTTATGCCCGCGCCTCAGACGCCCAACGCGCTCAGGCCCGGATGATCGTCGGGACGCCGGCCGAGCGGCCAGTGGTAGAGGCGCTCGCTGGGTTTGATCGGCAGATCGTTGATGCTCGCAAACCGGCGCCGCATCAGCCCCGCCTCGGTGAACTCCCAATTCTCATTGCCGTAGCTTCGAAACCAATTGCCCGAATCGTCATGCCACTCATAGGCGAAACGCACCGCGAGGCGATTGTCGCGAAAGGCCCACAGCTCCTTGATGAGGCGGTAGTCGAGCTCCTTCTCCCATTTGCGCTTCAGGAACTGCTTCACGGCCTCTCGACCCTTGGGGAATTCGGCCCGGTTTCGCCACTCGGTATCCTCCGTATAGACGAGCGCGACGCGCTCGGGATCGCGCGAGTTCCAGGCGTTTTCGGCGAGCCGCGTTTTTTCTATCGCGGTCTCCAGCGTGAAGGGCGGCACGGGCGGGCGGATCGTCATGGAGGCTCCACTGTTGTCACCGAAGCCCCCTCCCCAGCCCTCCCCCGCTTCGCGGGAGAGGGAGGTACGCTGCGCGGGTCATCAAGGTTTCGCGCACCACCTGCAGGCCCCTCTCCCGCGAAGCGGGGGAGGGTACGGGAGGGGGCAAAGGCCTTCACCTCAAGGGACAAGGGGCTAATACATCATGTTACGCCGAATAGGCCAAACTGCCGCGACAACAAAAAAGCCCAAGCTGGAGCAGTCGCGCGTTGTTCTTGCGGAAGACCTCCCTCACCCCCGCTCCAAAAACGCCGCCTTCACCATCTTCACGCCCGCATGGTCGAAGGCGACCGAGAGCTTGTCGCCCTCGACCTCCTTCACCGTGCCGGGGCCGAATTTCAGATGCATCACGCGCGCGCCCTTCTCGAAAGGCGCGGCGGCCGTCGACTTCGACAGGACGCGGCCTTCGATGATCGGCGGCGCGGCGCGCTTGCCCTGCGGCTGCGATTTCGCTTCCTTGGCGCGCCGCCAGCCAGGCGTCTCATAGGTCGAGGCGTAGCGGTCGAGGCCGGCGAAGCGCGAGACGCCATAGGCGCCATATTGCGAGGCGGAGGCCGATTCGACGACCTCGACGCTCTCGGGCGGCAGTTCGTCGATGAAGCGCGACGGCATCGTCGCCTGCCAGAGCCCGTGAATGCGCCGGTTCGTCGCGAAGAAGATTTTCGCGCGACGTTTCGCGCGCGTGAGGCCGACATAAGCGAGGCGGCGCTCTTCCTCGAGCCCCGCGCGGCCGTTGTCGTCGAGCGAGCGCTGATGCGGAAAGAGCCCCTCCTCCCAGCCGGGCAAGAACACCGTCTCGAATTCGAGCCCTTTCGCGCCATGCAGCGTCATGATCGAGACGCGTTCCGAACCCGCCGCCTCGTCCGCCTCCATCACGAGCGAGACATGCTCGAGAAAGGCGGACAAGTCCGGGAACTCCTCCATGGCGCGGACGAGCTCCTTCAAATTCTCCAGGCGTCCTGCTGCGTCGGGCGTCTTCTCCTCGCGCCACATGTCGGTGTAGCCCGACTCTTCGAGCACGATCTCGGCGAGCTCGTGATGCGGCTTGGTGTCGATCAGTCCCCGCCAGCGATCGAAGTCGTCCATGAGTCCACGCAACGTCGCGCGCGGCTTCGGCTTCAGCTCCTCGCTCTCGGTCAGAACGCGCGCCGCATGCGTCAGCGGCACGCTTTCGCGCCGCGCATATTCGTGCAGCAATTGCAGGGTCGCATCGCCGAGGCCGCGCTTCGGCGTGTTGACGATGCGTTCAAACGCGAGATCGTCGGCGGGAGACGACACGACGCGCAGATAGGCGAGCGCGTCGCGGATTTCCGCGCGCTCATAAAAACGCGGACCGCCGATGACGCGATAGGGCAGCCCAAGCGTGATGAAGCGCTCCTCGAACTCGCGCATCTGGAAGGAGGCCCGCACCAGGATCGCGATCTCCTCCAGCGCGTGACCGCGCCTCTGCAACTGCTCGATCTCCTCGCCGACCGCGCGCGCCTCCTCCTCGCTGTCCCAGACGCCGGTGACGGTCGGCTTTTCGCCGGCCGCGCCGTCGGTAAAAAGCGTCTTGCCGAGTCGGCCCTCGTTATGCGCGATGAGATGCGAGGCCGCGGCGAGGATGTGTCCGGTCGAGCGATAGTTGCGCTCGAGCCGCACGATCTTCGCGCCGGGAAAATCCTGCTCGAAGCGAAGGATGTTCTCGACCTCGGCGCCGCGCCAGCCATAGACGCTCTGATCGTCGTCGCCGACGCAGCAGAGATTTCGCCGTCCCTGCGCGATGAGTCTCAGCCAGAGATATTGAGCGGTGTTCGTGTCCTGATACTCGTCGACGAGAATATATTTGAAGCGCCGGTGAAACTCGGCGAGCACGTCCGGATTCTCGCGGAAGAGCCGCAGACTTTCGAGCAGCAAATCGCCGAAATCGACCGCGTTCAGGATTTTCAGCCGCTCCTGATAGAGCGCATAGAGGACGCCGCCTTTGCCATTGGCGAAGCTATGAGCCTCGCCGGCCGGAACCTGCGCGGGCGACAGGCCGCGGTTCTTCCAGGCGTCGATCTGATGCGCGAGCGCGCGCGCCGGCCAGCGCTTGTCGTCCACGTCCTCGGCCTTGAGCGCCTGCTTCAAGAGCCGGATCTGATCGTCGGTGTCGAGAATCGTGAAATTCGGCTTGAGCCCGACGAGCTCGGCGTGCCGGCGCAAGATCTTGGCGCTAATCGCGTGAAAGGTTCCGAGCCACTGCATGGCCTCGACGCCTTCACCGACGAGCGCCTCGACACGCTCGCGCATCTCGCGCGCCGCCTTGTTGGTGAAGGTGACGGCGAGGATTTCATAAGCGCGGGCGCGGCCTGTCGCGAGAATATGCGCGATGCGGGTCGTGAGCACGCGGGTCTTGCCGGTGCCGGCCCCGGCGAGCACGAGCACCGGGCCGTCGAGCGTCTCGACGCCGGCGCGCTGCTCGGGGTTGAGCGCGGAAAGATAGCGCGCGCCCTGAATGAAGGCTTGCGCCTGCTGGGAGAGCGACGGGGCGGCTGAGGGCAATGGGAACATCCTGGAGCGCAGAAGGAGGCGCTCTTTCGAGGGTCGGGATCGGGGCCTCTTCTGGGCCCGGCGATTCTCCCGAAGAATATAAAGGAGAACGGATCGCGAATCACGCAGTGCAAGCCAAACGGCCTCCTCACTCTGAGGTGGCTCCACAGGAGCCGTCTCGAACGGCGTGGTTCCGGACAAGAAGGGAAGCTTCCGGAGGACGAGGGGCATGACCGTCGCCCCTGCCCTGCCTGCGGCGCTCTCTCGCCTTGACTTCCCGGCTCGCCGCCGCCAGTTTCCGCGCGCTCCCGGTATGCGGTCGGTAGAGCCGTCCAACAACAAGAACTTCAAGGCTCGATGCGCTCTTATCTCGACTTCGAAAAACCGGTCGCCGATCTCGAAACCAAGGTGGAGGAGCTCAAGCAGCTCGCGAGCCAGGGCGACGCGGTCTCCATCGCCGAAGAGCTCTCAAAGCTCGAGGCCAAGGCCGCCAAGGCGCTCACCGACCTCTATGCGGCGCTGACGCCCTGGCAGAAGATTCAGGTCGCCCGCCATCCGGAGCGACCGCATTTTTCCGATTACGTGCGCTTGCTCATCGCCGATTTCACCCCGCTCGCGGGCGACCGCGCTTTCGGGGAGGACGATGCGATCGTCGGCGGCTTCGGGCGCTTTCGCGGCGAAGCGGTCTGCGTGATCGGCCAGGAGAAGGGGTCCGACACGCAGAGCCGCCTGAAGCACAATTTCGGCATGGCGCGACCCGAGGGCTACCGAAAGGCGGTGCGTCTCATGGAGCTTGCCGACCGGTTCGGCCTGCCCGTTATCTCCCTCGTCGACACGGCCGGCGCTTTTCCGGGCGTCGACGCCGAGGAACGCGGCCAGGCCGAGGCGATCGCCCGCTCGACCGACACGTCGCTTTCGCTCGGCGTGCCGAATGTCGCCGTCATTCTCGGCGAAGGCGGGTCCGGCGGCGCCATCGCCATCGCCGCCTCGAACAAGGTGCTGATGCTCGAGCATGCGGTCTACACGGTCGCCTCGCCGGAAGCCTCCGCCTCGATCCTGTGGCGCGACTCGGGCAAGGCGCAGGAGGCTGCGACGAGCATGAAGATCACCGCTCAAGATTTGATGAAGTTCGGCATCATCGACGCGATCGTGCCGGAGCCCGCCGGCGGCGCGCATCGCGACCCCGAAGCGGCAATTGGGGCCGTGGGCGACGCGCTGCGCACGGAGCTCGCGGCGCTCGCCAATCTCTCGCGCGAGCAGATCGAGAAGCTTCGCACCGAGAAGTTCATGGCGATCGGCAAGAAAGTGTGAGCGCGTCCCGATCTTGTAGAATGACGCGATCGAAAAGGAGTAGCTCCAAATCAAAAATTTGGAGCTACTCCTTGTTGGAAAACCGCTTCGCACTTTTCTGGGACATGCTCTACCGCACCCTGACGGGGAGGATTTCGGCAGAGAGCTGCACCTCGTCGCCGAGGCCATAGCCGTAATAGGCGGGGCGGGAGATGAGGCGCAGGAACAGAAATAGCCGGAACCGCAGCATCTTGAAAAAATTCATGCGCTTCGCCGGCAACAGATTCTCATGCGCGACATGCACGACCCATCTGTGCGGGTCCGGGGGAAGATCGATCTCGTGGTGGCGCGCCAGATCGGCCAGATAGCGCTCGACGTTCGGCTCCTCCATGAAGCCGAAACGGAGCTCGACGCCGATCACACAGCCGCGATTCCTGTCGCGGTCGAAGACCGTCACGTGATAGCGGTTATCGTGGATATAGGGAACCTTGGGATGCACCACCTCGACCAACACCAGGTTGCGCGGAAAAACGCCGTAGCGATCCCATAGAGTTCGACGAGCGCGGGCGCCCGGTCGCTGAGGCGGCGCACCGCCGCGGGCGCCATGACGAGGGCGTTGCGCTCGACGAAGCTCCCGCAAGACCGGTGGAGCTCCACCACGTCGCCCATGGTGAGCTTGGAGCGCGCCGCATAGGCGGCAAAGGTGGCCTTGCGCCCCCAGCGCCATGTCGCCATCGCCAGGAAGACCGCGACGCCGACGGTGAGCGGCACGTAGCCGCCTTCGAAGAATTTCAGCGAACTCGCGGCGAGGAAGGCGGCGTTGACGAAGCTCAGCGGGCCCCAGACGAGCGCGGTCTGGAGCCTGCTCCAGCGCCAGTATCGGCGCGCCACCATGATCATCGCTATGGAGGTGATCAGCATGACGCCCGCGACGGCGAGGCCATAGGCCGCAGCGATGGCGCTCGAAGAGCCGAAGCCGATGACGAGCGCAATGCAGCCGGCGTAGAGGCCCCAGTTGGTGGCGGGAATATAGATCTGGCCCTCATGCGCGTGATGCGTGTGCTGCACGTCGACACGTGGCGCGAGGCCAATGCCGATCGCTTGCCAGGTCAGGGAAAAGGCCCCGGAGATCAGCGCCTGCGAGGCGATCACGGTGGCGAGCGTCGCGAGCAGCACCGTCGGTAGGAGCAAAGGCGCGGGGACGAGGCTGAAGAACAGCTTGCCGCCCACGATCGGCGCGCCGCTCAAGAGATGCGCGCCCTGGCCGAGATAGTTGAGGAGAAGCGCCGGAAAGACCACGGTGAACCAAGCGAAGCGGATGGGCCTGGCGCCGAAATGTCCGAGGTCGGCGTACATCGCTTCGCCCCCCGTGATGACCAGCATCAGCGCGCCCAGAATCAACATGGCTTCGCGCGGACCGGAACGCCTGAGGAAACCCAAGCCATAAACGGGATTGAACGCCGCAAGAATCTCGGGCGTGCGCAGGATTTCGATGAGGCCGAAGCCCGCGATCACGACGAACCAGATGAGGACCAGCGGCCCGAATAGGCGGCCCACGCCCGATGCCCCCTTGAACTGTATGGCGAAAAGGCCGGTCAGGATCGCAATGGTGAGAGGCGCGACATAGGGAGCAAAAGCCGGCGTCGCCACCTGCAGCCCCTCCACGGCGGACAGAACGCTGATCGCCGGCGTGATCATCCCGTCGCCAAACAAAAGGCCCGCGCCGAGCATCAGCGCCCAGAGCAAAATCCGCGCGCCCTGATTTCGATATTTGTGCAAGAGGCCGTAGAGCGCGAAGACGCCGCCCTCGCCATCGTTCTCGGCGCGCAGCACGAGCAGCGCATATTTGACGGCGACGACGAGCGTGATCGTCCAGATGGCGAGCGAGATGGCGCCCAGAGAGTTCTCAGACGAAGTCTCGACGGCGGCGGGCCCTTGGAAGATTTGGTCGATCGCGTAGAGCGGCGAGGTGCCGATGTCGCCGAAGACGACCCCGAGCGCCCCGACCGTGAGGCTCGCGAGACCTCCGGGGGCAACATGCGCGCCGCCCTCGCTCGCCTGTTCAGCGGCGCCTATCCTCGCGGATTCGGTCTCACTCATCGCCGCGGTCTCCGGCATTGAAGCCATTGTCCCGCCTGAACAGCGAGGCTGAAGCGGGAGACGCGAGAAATGTTACGATTCTCCAGCGTCCCCCGGCAACAGCGGCGCGACGAGCCGGCGCGGGCTTGATGTCGCAGGCGGTGCGTTTCGGCACCGGAGTTGTGGGCGGACGCCCGACCGATTTCAAGCGGGCGTCAGAATCTCGCCCTTGCCGTAAACCGCCGTGTCGCCCCCATAGCGTTGCAGCCGCTGCGACAGCAGGCGGGCGGCGCGGCGACTGTCGTCGCTCAGCGCCTTCGCGAAGAGCTTGGCGAAGGAAAACTGATGCGCGCCGCAGTCGACATAGGTCGGCCCAAAATCGCGGCGATGCGCCAAAACGAGCGAGGCGCGCTTGTTGAGATAGCCGAGCCGCCCGGCTACATGGCCGAGCGCGACGATGGTGCCGGCGATGGCGCGCGAGCCGAGATCCTCCCCGGCGTCGCCCTCGATTACGACGATGCCGCGGCGCAGCCGATCCCCGGCGCGCTCGCCCACAGAGCCGCGCACGATCACGCGTCCGCCGGCCATGCCGGCGAGTTCGCCGGCGAAGGGGGCGCAGAGGAAATCGCCGGCGTCGCCGTCGATTTCGATACGACCCGCCGTCATGCCGCTCGCGACATAGGCGCCGGCGTCGCCGCTGACCGTGATTTCTCCTCCCAGCGCCTTGCGCCCAAGTCCCAGGCCGACGTCGCCGTCGACATGAATCGAGTAGCCCGGCAGCAGCTTGGCGCCGAGAAGGTCGAACCGCTCGGAGCCGCCCTCGAACCGAAGCTCGTGCGGGTCCCCGGCGCGGACCTTGAAGACATCGCCGACCTTGGCCTGGGCCTTCGTCGTCGCGAGGTCGATCGCCTCGATCTCCTTGAGGCTCTTGCCGAGCAGGCGATCGGGCGTGAGCTTCGAAAGGTCGAGCCTCTGCGCGGGAGCGGCTCGGAGGGTGAGCACCAGCGGCTTCACGGCAGAAGGTCCTTCAAATGATAGTGGAACGGTCCGAGCTTGCCGCCGTAATTGCCGGCGCCGATGCGCTTGGCGCCATTCTTGGGCCCGAGCGCGACGATGGCCTTGATCGCAGCGCGCATCCCGTCCGCCACGGCCTCGTTCGAGAGCCCGTCGATGACAATCTCGAGCACGCAGCCGATGTCGGGCTCAAGCGCGCTCGCTGTCACGCCGCGCAGCGTGGGACAATAGGCGTCGTTGGTCGACGCCGACATGCCCTTGTATTTGGAGCCGACCTTCGAGCCCGAGCGCACGATGCCGCCGGGAAAGGGCGTGATCGTATTCGGCACCTTGGCGATCGCCGCGACGCCCGCCTCGGTCGCGCGCATCGTCTTGTCCCAGTCTTCGCCCATGATGAGAAGGTTGCCGCCGCCCACGCATTTCTTGACGACGCCCACGGTCCCCTCGACGAGGAACTCGCCGTCCATCACCGGCACTCGCCAGTAGCGCTTGCCGTCGATCGCCTTCGAAATCTGCCAGCGATCTCCAAACATGCGCATCGAGTCGCCGACCTTGATCTTCACGTCGCCGTCCATCGCCGAGAAGACGGCGGTGCCCGGGCAGGTTAGAAGACATTGGCCGACGCGATTGACGAGCGCCTTCTCCACGCCTTTGGTGGAGAAGCCGAAGGCGAGGATGCGCACGCCCGGACGTCCGTCTGGCGTTTCTTTCGGCGACAGCTCGCGATCGATGCCGGCCTCGCAGTCGCAGGCGATGACCGAGGTCGCGTAGCCGGTCGCGGTCTGCGCGGCGATCATCGCCCATTTGCGCGTCGGCGCGGTGATGACCAGCCCCGTGCCGGCCATCGGAAAGGCCTCGGCGAAACTGTCGTCGATTCGGACGCCCCGGCGGGTCAGCTGCGACATGCGACCTCCGCGAAAGCGTCGGCGTTGGGAAGCGCCGTCTGCGGCACGTCGAAAATCGTGCGCGGCAGACCGTAGAGATCCTCGTAATAGCGATCGAGGCGCCGCTCGATCGCCGTGTCGAATTTGGGCGTGGTGTGCAGCGTCCTGCCGCGCTTGTAATGCTTGACCTCGCCCGATTCGACGATGATCTCGCCGTCCTTGAAGACGAGCGCCGCATTGCGGAACATGCCGGCTTTGTCTTTCTGATCCTTGTAGACCGCGATGTCGGCGACGGCGCCGGGCGCGAGCTTGCCGCGATCGGTGAAGCCGAAGAGCTTGGCGGCGCCCGACCGGCTCATCTGCGCGATCTCGTAGAGCGTGTATTCGCGCTTGATCTCCGGGAGCTTCGTGACTTCCAGGACGTCCGCCGGAATGCGCGAAAGCCATTGCGCGCGCAGATCCGCGCTCATAAGCAGCGCGAAGAGCTCGGGATAGCTGGTGAAGGGGCCCCCGTTCGGGTGGTCCGTCGTGAAGAACACCTGATGCGGGTCCTCGATGAGCAGGAACAGCTCCAGCCCCGCCGCCCATTGCACCGCGTTGTAGTAGTTCGAGATCTTATAGGCGTAAGGCACGACGCCGCCGCCGTTGGCGTCGCCGTCGAGGATCGCGCCCTTCTTCGGGTTCGCCCCGGCCATGCTGTTGAACTGCTTCAGCACGTCGGAAGAGACGGTCACCGTGTCGGAGAACATGACCGCGCCGACGTCGACGCTGACGTTCTTATTGGCGTTGACCTTCTCGGCAAAAGCCGCGGCGGCCGAGGAGAAGGCGTTCTTGCCTTCCTTCCCATAGGCGTAGAATTGCACATGCGCGAGGTGCAGCGGCAGGCCCTCGACGGCGTCGATCGTCGCGAGCGCGGTCTCGATATTGCCGGCGATCCCGAGATTGTTCATGTGCAGATGCAGCGGATGGTGAATGCCCACTGCCTGCGTCGCCTTCTGCAGCGCCTTGATGATCTGGCGCGAGGTGACGCCATAGAAGGGCACGACGTCATCGAGCCCAAAGACGCGCATATTCTCTTTGAAACCCTCGACGCCGCCGGGATTGATGCATTTCAATCCCAGGCTCTTCGTCGCGTCGACCGTGCGCGCGACATAGTCTTGGATCGCAATCTCGCTCTCGCCCGCGCGCAGCTGGTTCAAGAGAAAGTCGTCGTTGCCGAGCACGGTCAGCGCCCCGGTGTCGAGCAACGGCGTGTCGGCGAGCTCCAGATGCGTCTGGATCGCGCTGTGGGGCGCCATCGCGGGTTCGACCACGGTGGTGAAGCCCATCTGCGCATAGAGCCGGCCCGTCTCATAGGTCGACCATCTCGCGGTCGAGAGCGGGGTGCCGGCGAGCCTTGCGCGAATCGCCCGATGCATTTCCGGCAACAGCAGCCGCGCCGTGTTCACATTGCCGCCGGCGATGTGGGAATGGATGTCGATCGCGCCGGCCATGACGACATGACCCGACGCGTCGTGGCTCACGTCCGGCGTGCGCCCTTCCGGCTTCGCGACGATCCGGCCGTTCTCGAACCAGACGTCGCCGACGCCGTCGCGCCCCGTCGCGGGGTCGACCACATGGCCGCCGTGAATGCAGGTCAGCAAGAGGCGCCCTCCGAAATTCTGGCGTCGATTGCGGCGATCGCGCTTGCCACGCTCGGCGCCCCGCTCGGCGCGCGCGCCTTGGTCAAGGTAAAGGCGGCGATCGCCTGCGAGAACTCGAGCGAGTCATGATCCTCGCCGGGCCGGCCGACTTCGATGTAAAGGCCGCGCCCTGGCTTTGCGCCCTTGGGCGCGAGCGTCACGAGCTTCGGGCTCTCAGATTTCCACGGCGGCGCTTCGCCGTCATAGGCGGAAATCCAGAGCACGGCGTCCGTCTCGCGGCTTTCGACAAGGCGTTTCGCTTCGAAGCGCCACGGGTCATGCTCCGGATAGCCGCGGCCGAAGCCGGTGCGGGGCGGAAAGCCCGTCATCCAGCCGCTCAGTTGGGTGACGCCCGCGGCGCCAGCGCGCGCGCCGATCGGGACGCCGGTGAAGCGCGTCGTCGCATTGAGGTCGGACAGCAGGCCTTGCAAGGCCTCGACAACGAGCGTGTCCACGCTGGAGCCGGACCATACCGCGACGCCAAAACGGGCGGCTTTGAGCGTCTCGGCAACCGCGTCGAGCTTCTTAGCCACGGCCGGCGCAAGCGCCACAGGCCGGCCGCCGACGCGGGCGCGCAGCGCCGCAAGAATCAGCGGCAAAGTCTCGCGTGTCGCCGAAAGAACCTCGACCTCCGCGCCCTCGATCTTTCCTTCGCCGCTCTTTGGCCCGAGCCAGATGACCTTGCGGGGCGCGTCGTTTTGGAAATGCACGCCCTTCTCGAGCGCCAGCCGCTCGAAGAGCACAGGGGATTGCGCCGTGAGCCCGGGGCCGATGAGCAGAACCACGTCGGCGCGCAAACGCGCTTCGTTCGGCGTCGTCGTGAACATCGCGAAGCTGCGCATCACGTCGAGATCGGCGAGGATCGCCTCCGAGGCGAGATGGTCGTAAGCGCCGCGCAGCCGCTCGGCGAGGAGGATTGCGGCGCGCGCCCCGGCCGCGTCGGCGCCGAGCCCCGCGATCAGCGGGAAATTCGCGGCCCCGAGGAGCCGCGCGGCGTGCTCATAGGCCTCCTCGATGGCGATCGGCGCCCCGTCGAGCGTTGCGTGGCTCATCTTTTGTCGTCAGGCTCCCCGTCCCCGCTCGCCCCGCGTCGAGCCCCTTAAAAATGCGGCTTTTCTTCTCGGCGGTAAGCGGTCCATGCCTAGCAGCCGGAGCCCCCGCTGTCGAGGCGCCGCGACTCAAGGTCGCTCGCCGCCAGCCGCGCCGCCTCGGCGCCCGAAAGAATCGCGCCGTTGAACCCATGCTCGCCGCCGAAAGCCGAAGCGAGATAAAGCCCGCCGACGGGCGTGCGCGGCGTGCGTGGGAAGCCTGCGAGGATCGGCTGCTCCGGCGGCAGCGGCTCGAAGCCGTAGACGGCCCCTTCCGGCGTCCTGAGATAGCCCGCCATCGAATGCGCATTGAGGAAGAGGCGATCCGTGACCAAATCCGCAAACCCGGGGTGGTCGCGATCCAGACGCTTCTCGATCGCGCCAAGCCAAGCGTCGCGACGGGCGACCGCCTCCTCGCGCGGAAGGCCCTTCCAATTGGCTAGCCGGTCGAGGCCGAGCACCGAGACGAGATGCGGCGGTTCGTCCCAAAGGCCGGAATCGACGGCGGTGAAATTCGCGATGGCGTAAGGCGGCATCGCGCCGTCTGGATTTGCGCCGAGCGCCTCGACGCCGTCGCCATATTGCGAGAATCGGGTCATGCCTTCCGGCAGCACGATCTCGCAATATTCCTTCATGCCGATCGTCTCGGGGCGCGCCGAGAGGCCGAAGTTGGCGCAAAAGAGCGAAGTGGAAAGCGGCATGGCGCCGAAAGCTTCCTCCATCGCGGCTCTTTGCGGCGCCGGCATGATCTCGGCCGCGACATGAGGCGCGCAATTCGCCAGAACCACGGAGGCGGAAACCTCGTCCTCGTCGTCGCCGGTCCTGCGCGCGACATGCCTGACGCCCGTCACGTCGCCCTGCGCGTTCGTCAGGATGGCGGAGGCTTCGCGGCCAAGCCGCACGACCCCACCGGCTTTGGTGATGACCTTGGCGAGCTTGAGGCTCAACTGCCGCGAGCCCCCTTTGATATAGGCCGTCCCCGACGCGATATTCGCGCCCTGCGCCAACGCGTAATAGACCCACCAGATGCGCCTCGGATCGTCGCCGAAATAGAGGAGATTGGCGCCGAGCGCGCATTTCAGCGCCTCGTTGGCGCCAAAGCAGCTCTCGAACACCTCGTCGAGCGTCGCGTTCCAGTCGCGCGCCGCGGGCTCGAGTTCCCACAGGGCCCGCTGGAACTTCGAAACCGAGGCGCTGTCGCGCGCCTCCCGGATGTTCCAAAGCGAATCGTGAATGCGCTCCACGTCATTCAAAAAGTCGCGGATGGCGTGACGCTTGTCGGGGAACCGCTCGGCGAGCGCCTCATAGGCGGCGTCAAAGCCCGCGGGCAGGGAGAAGGGTTCGCCGACGGGACCCCCGCGCACGCTATGCACCGGTCCAGTCGGAAGGAACTCGAGCTCGTCGAGCACGCCGAGTTCCTTGAGGATGCGATGCTTCACGTCGCGGGGCCGCCGCGCGTCGGAGGTCTGATGCAGCGAGGACTCGATCGTCAGAGGGCCGACGCGATAGACGGAGGCGGCCCCGCCCAGGCTGAAATTGCGCTCTAGCAGCAAAACGGCGTGTCCGGCCTGCGCAAGCTGAGCGCCCGCGGTCAGCCCGCCGAGCCCGGAGCCGATCACGACAACGTCGAATTTCTGCAATCCATCTCTCCGCGATCCGCCGCGCGCTGGCTGCGCGCAAAACGGCAGCCGTTGTCATAGCCAAAATGGCGGGAGAAGGAAAACCGGAGGCCTTCGTGAGCGCGCCGCAGTCCGGCTCGCGTCGTCAACCGGAGCGCGGCGCTGGCGATTTATTTTCGCAATCCGTTAACCATGATGATGTCTCGTCGGCGACGTCGGATCACAAATGCGCGTCCACCGTCGCGCGCATTTGCAAAAGCTCAGGTCTCCGCCGCTGCATGAGAGCAAAGCCCTATCGACCGCCACCTTCAATGGATGCGTCGCCTCTGCCGCGCCCGCTTCTCCTCTGGATCGCCGCTGCGTTCCTGGCGGCGAGCGCGCTCGGCGCGGGCGGCTACATGTTCTTTCGCGACGACATCCTCAAAGGCTTGGTGAGTCGCGAGATCGAGATGCAAAACGCCTATGAGCAGCAGCTCGCGACGGCGCGTATGCAACTCGATGAAGCGCTGAGCCGACAGACGCTCGATCAAGACAGCGTCGAGGGCAAGATGCGGAAGCTCGCCCTGCGCGAGACGATCCTAGAGACGCGCGCCGTCGCCGTCGCCGATCTCGTCGAGCGTCTCGCGCGTGAGGCGGGGGCGGCTTCCGGCGGAGCGGACAGAGCGGCGACCGCTGCTGTTTCCAAGCAACCGCGCGCCGAGGTCTTCTCGCCGCCCGCCCCCGCGAAGCCTCAGCCGCAAGAATGGGACCTGCGCTTGGGCGAGCGGGCCAAGACGGGCGCGCGGGAGCAGAGCGCGGACACCGCCGACCTGTCACCGTTGGAGACGCGGCTCGTTCACCTCGGGATTTTGCTCGATCAGATCGAGCGGGAGCAGGCCTCTCGCCTTGCGGCCGTGGCGCAACCGGCGATTGCCGCGACGGATCGGCTGCGCCGCATTTTCGACATCGCAGGCGTCGCCGCCGAGCGCTTCGTCGCGCGCGCGCACGAGCCGCCGGCGATGGGCGGCCCCTATGTCGCCGCTGGCGGGTCAGCGACTTTCGAGAAAAATCTCGCCGCCGCGCAATCGGCTGTCGGCGGTCTCAGCGACATGCGCGGCGCGTTGGCAAGCTTGCCGCTGCGTTATCCTTTGAACGGCGAACTTCGCGTGTCGTCGGGATTTGGCTATCGCACCGATCCTTTCCTCGGCCGGCCCGCGCTGCATAGCGGCGTCGATCTCCTCGACGACTATGGCGAGCCGGTGCGCGCCGCGGCTGGCGGAACGGTCGTCGCGGCTGGCCTCTCGGGCGGTTACGGCAATATGGTCGAGGTCGACCACGGCTCAGGATTTGCGACGCGCTACGGCCATCTGTCACAGATCGACGTGTCGCCGGGCCAGAGCGTCGCGCCGGGAGCGGTCCTCGGACGCGTTGGCTCGACGGGCCGCTCCACCGGCGCGCATCTCCATTACGAAGTGCGCGCTGACGGCGAGGCGGTCGATCCTGCGCGCTTCCTGCGCGCCGCGACGGCGCTGAATGAGATGCGCGAGTAAGCCGAGGCTCGGTTCCTCACCCAAACCGCTCCGCGCTCGCGCGCAGGCTCGCCGCCGCCTGCTCGGGCGTGATGTCGCGCTGCGGGGCGGCGAGCATCTCATAGCCGACCATGAATTTGCGGATCGTCGCCGAGCGCAGCAGCGGCGGATAGAAATGCGCATGAAAATGCCAATGCGGATAGGCGCGTCCGTCCGTCGGCTGGGGATGAAGGCCCATCGTATAGGGAAAGGGCGCTGCAAAAAGATTGTCGTAACGTGTCGTCAGCCGTTTCAGGATGTCGGCCAGCGCCTCCACCTCCGAATGCGTCAACGCGTCGAGCCCGCCGAAGTGACGCTTTGAGAGGATCATCGTCTCGAAGGGCCACACCGCCCAGAAGGGAAGGACGACGACAAAAGCGTCGTTCTCGCAAATGATACGCTCCTTGGCGGCGTGCTCGCGCGCAAGATAGTCGCAGAGCAGGCAGGAGCCGTGGCGCGCGAGATAATCGGCCTGCGCGTGGTCTTCCTTGAGCGGCTCGTCGGGAAGGCTGGCGCTCGCCCAAATCTGGCAATGTGGGTGCGGATTGCTCGCCCCCATCATCGCGCCGCGATTTTCAAAAATCTGCACATAGCGCACGTTCTCGCGCGCGCCGAGCGCCACATATTCGTCCCGCCAAGCCTCGACGACGCGGGCGATGTCGCGCGTCTCCATGCGCGACAGCATGAGGTCATGGCGGGGTGAGAAGCACAGCACGCGGCAAAAGCCTGTCTCCGGCCGCGCGATGAGAAGCTCGCCGCTCTGCACAGCCTCGCCGTCACCATCGGGAAGCAGCGCCGGAAAGTCGTTGTCGAAAACATAGACGCTCTCGTAGTCGGGATTCCGTTTCCCGTTGGCGCGCAATTCTCCCGGGCAGAGATAGCAGCCCGGCTGGCGCCTCGGCAGCGCTTCCAGGGCTGCGGCTTCGACTTGGCCGCGCCAGGGACGCTGCGTGCGATGCGGCGAGACGAGCACCCAGTCGCCGGTCAAGGGATTGAAGCGCCGATGCGGCGCGTTTTGCAGAAATTCACTCATAGCGGGACCCGATCCACGCCTGCCGAGGGCGTCGCGCAAAAGACATGCGGCGTTAATCCTGTCGCCGCGCGATAGGCTTCGCCGATGGCCGCGATGAAATGCTCCACGGCGCCCGCCTCGACCAGATTGACCGTCGAGCCGCCGAAACCCCCGCCGGTCATGCGCGCGCCGTAGACGCCGTGCATCTTCTGGGCGAGATCAACCATGATATCGGCCTCGGCGCAGCTCACCTCGTAATCGTCGCGCAGGCTCGCATGCGACGCGTTCATGAGCCTCCCGAAAGAAGCGAGATCGCCTGCCGCCAGCGCCTGCGCCGCCGCCAGTGTGCGCGCATTCTCCGTCACCACATGGCGCGCGCGGCGCAGGATCACGTCAGGCAAAGCCGCGCCATGAAGCGCGAGCAGTTTGGGCGAAACGTCCCGCAGTGCGCGCACGCCGTCCATTTCCTTGGAGAGCAGCGCGACCGCGCGCTCGCATTCCTCGCGCCGTGTATTGTACTCGCTCCCAGCCAACGCGTGGCTGACCATCGTGTTGCAGATGACGAGCCGCGCCTTTGGGTCGAGCGGCGCCGCCTGCGTCTCCAGCGTGCGGCAATCGATGAGCAGCGCATGATCGGCGACGCCGCAGCAGCTGATGAGCTGATCCATCACGCCGCAGCGCATGCCGACGAACTCGTTCTCGGCGCGCTGGCAAAGCAGCGCGAGCGCCCTTCGCTCGATCGACAAGCCGCACAAATCGCAGAGCGCATAGGCAACGACGACCTCCAGCGCCGCCGAGGCTGAGAGGCCGGCGCCCATCGGCAGATCGCCGACAAGCATCATGTCCGCGCCGCGAAGCGAAAGCCCCTCGCTCTTCAAGGCAAGAACGACGCCCAGGACATAATCGCTCCAATGCCGGCGCGGCGCAGCGGTCGCGTCGTCGAGATCGAACGCGACGGTCTCGTCGAAGGCGAGCGAATGTACGACAAAGCGCCGATCGTCTCGAGGCGTGACCGCGGCGTAATTCGCCAGATCGATCGCGGCGGGAAGGACGAAGCCCTCGTTGTAATCCGTGTGCTCGCCGATGAGATTCACCCGCCCCGGCGCGCGATAAATCTGCGGCGCGACGCCGAAGCGTTCGACAAAGCGCGCGTTGAGGTCGGAGACGAGAGTCATCGCGGCGCCTATCGCGGCTCAGCGAGGGCGCAGGAAAAGCGCGACCCCGCAGGGCGGAAGGCGCCTCTCGCCGAGCAGCAAGGCCGCGTCGCCGAGGATCGCCGAAAGATCGAAGTCGCTCTCGCCATAGTTGAAGACATAGCGCATCGGACCATTGTCGCGCAGACGAATGTGCTCAGGGAGGTCGACAATGGCGAGCCCTGCATCGATGGCGAGACGTCGGAATATCGCGGCGCGCAGGGGGGCGCTGGGGAGACCCGCCAGATAAAGGAAGCGCTCCCTCCTCGTGAGCGCCGGAGCGCCGTCATCGCAGCGGAGTAGAATTTCCGCTTGCGCGCCCGGCGCGACGAGCTCGCGCCAACGCACGAAAGCCGCGCCCTCCAATGCCTCGACGGCGATCTGCGCTTCGGGGCGCAGCGATTCGACGCGCGGAACGGTAACGTCGACGAGCGAGCGAAGGTCGCCCGGCGGCAGCCCGAGCGGTATCTGGAAATCCTCAGTCTTGGAGCCGCTGCGCGGACCCAGCAGCACGACGGCGCCGCTCTCAGCAAACGCCTGCGTCACCGCCGCGCTCGACGCAAACAACGCCGGCGCGACGATGAGCTTTCGGCCGGCCAACGCCTCGGGCGTCGGCGGCACGACGTCTACATTGAGTCCAAGTCTTCGCAGGGCGCCATAGAAATCGAGGATCAGGTCGGGATAGCAGAAGTCCTGCCCCTGCGGCTCGATCCGCCAGGCGAAGGCGCTTTCATAGTCAAAGACGAGAGCGACATCGGCGCGCTCGGTTTCGACCTCGGCGTCGATCGCCTCGAGCTCGCGCGCGACTGTTTGAGCGACAAAAAAAGCCTCGTTCGGCTCGCTGTTCGGCAGCAGTAGCCCTTCGTGCATCTGCTCTTGCGCGAAGGGCGCCTGACGCCAGCGGAAATAGCTCACAACCTCGGCGCCCGCCGCGAAGGCCTCGAAGGTCCACATCCGCACGGCGCCTTTCGCCGGCAACGGATTCCAGGGAGCCCAATTCACGGCGCCCGGCTGCTGCTCCATGACCCACCAGCGCCCCTGCCCGCAGGCGCGATAAAGATCGTGGTGGAAAGCCTGGAAATCCGGATCTCCTACACGCATGAAGCGCCGCTTAAAGGCCTCGTCGCGATGACTTCGCTCGAGAAAGCCAAGCGGATAGCTGTCCCAGGAGGCGACGTCGAGGTCGCGCCCAAGCGCAAAATGATCGAAGGCGGTGAAAGCGCCCATGAAATTGTGGAGAATGTCGCGGCCCGGGGAATGAAGCCGGATGATCTCCGCCTGTCGCCGGTGGAAGGCTGCGACCTGATCGGAGGAGAAGCGCTGGAAGTCCAGGAGGGTCGCGGGATTGGCCTCCGTCACGGTCAGATGGGGAAGCTCGATCTCATCGAAGCGCGAGAGCTCCATCGACCAGAAAACGCCGCCCCAGGCGCGATTGAGCGCGGCGATGTCCCCATATTTGCTCTCGCACCAACGGCGGAAGGCCTCGCGCGCCGCAGGCGAGTAGCTCTCGACTGTATCGTGGCAGCCATATTCATTGTCGATCTGCCAGGCGACGACGCCGGGATGGGCGCCGAAGGCCTGCGCCAGCGCCGTGACGATGCGCTCGCATTCCTGCGCATAGCGCTCATGACTGAAACAGTAGTGGCGCCGGGAGCCGAAATTGCGCGGCCGGCCCTGCGCGTCGAGCGCGAGCATATCCGGCATCTTGTCGACGAGCCATTTGGGCGGCGTCGCGGTGGGCGTGCCGAGGACGATACGAAGGCCCGAATCATGCAGCAGGTCGAGCGCGCGCGCGAGCCAACCGAAATCATAACGCCCGTCCTCGGGCTCGAGGCGTGACCAGGCGAATTCGCCGATGCGGACGTGGGAAAGGCCGATTGCGCGCATGCGGCGCGCGTCTTCGGCCCATAAATCTTCCGGCCAATGTTCCGGGTAGTAGCAGACCCCGAGCCTTTGCTTCGTCACCGGGGGCTCCTGTCCGAGAACGGCGCCTATCGCTTCCGCGCAGAAGATCACAGCTTCATGACAGCCATGCGGGCCGGAGTCGAGGCGACGCCTGGGACGGGCCGAACGTCTTTCGCGCGTCGGGAACGCACGCCAAACCGCTGACGTGACGCTCCACGCGGGATTGCGTCTCGGCAGGACGCGGAGTTCTGGACCACCCGAAATTGATCGGGGCTACCGCATCGGCGAGACGGGAGTGAGCCCGCCGAACCGCCAATTTCCCTTGAGCCTCGAAAGCTGGACGCGGCTGAGCGGGGAAATGTCGATATGCAGAAGGGAAAGCGCCGGCGCCCCGAGCGCATGGACAATCGCCCCGCGCAGCGCGGCCGCGTGCGTGATCGCGAGAAAGCGACCGGACTTTTCTGCGAGCGCATCCATCCACTCGCCGACACGGTTCGCTGCGTCGGCGAAGGACTCGCCGTCATGCGGCGCCGCTTCCGGATCGCGAAGCCAAACGGACAGCGCTTCCGGCTCCGCCGCTTCGATTTCCGCCAGCGTGCGCCGCGCCCAGCGGCCGAAGTCGCAGTCGCGCAAAGCCGGCTCTGGCGTAGCGGCTAGCCCCAAGGCTTCAGCCGTCTCTGAGGCGGCGCGCGCCGGGCTCGCGAAAACGGCGTCATAGCCCTTGAATTCGTCCGCAAGGTGGGCGAGCGCGGCGCGGCCTTTGGGGTCGAGCGGCGCGGCAGCCGCCGGGAAGGCCCCGACGCGAAGACCCTCGGTCTCGGCCACGCAGAGGAGGTCTAGGCGGTTCGTCATCGCGCTCGGAGGGTTCTCTGCACCATTAACGATTGGCGCGGAAGGGGCTCTCTCGCTGCGCGAGCAGCCCTTCGGCGGCAGCGCCAAAGGCAAGGCCCAAAACGGCCCACATCAGCGCTTGTCCGCCGAGCGAAGCGGCGCGAAACTGCCAGAGCACGGCGGCGGGAAAGCCCTGCGGCGTTTCGTTGACCGCAGGCAGCGCCAAGGCGATGGCGCCCATGACGAGGACGTAAGCCACAAGGGAGACGAGAGTGGCTTTCGCCGCACCCAGCCGCCCGAGAAGGCGAAGACGCAGCGCCCCGGTGGCGATCATCGCGGCGAGCGAAATGAACAGGAAGGCGAAATAGAGGCTCGTGCGCGAGCCGATCGTCTCCGCCGCTCCGACCGCAGGTGGCGCGGCCGGATATTTCAGCGCGGGCGTCAGATTGACGGCGACGAAGCCCGCGGCGGCGATGAGCGCGGCGGTCGCGCGAGGGCTGAAGTCGCCCATGCGGCCATAGGCGAGCGCGAAGCAAAGCGCGAAAAGCCCGCCGAGCGCCGCGCCGTAGATCGCGACGCCACTCAGGAGGCCGAAGCCGGATTGCACGCCCCGGCTGACGAGCTCGGGCTCGGCAGGCGAAGCGCCATTCTCAGCCTTGGCCGCCTCCATCGCCCGCTCGAAGCCGATGGCGCGCTCGACGGCGGGTTCACCTGCGAGCTTGAGAAAGCCGAAAGCCAGGAGGCCGGCGAGAAGGCCCGCAAGCATCCCGGCGACGAGCAGTTTTCCCATCATTGGGACAGCCTTTGGCGACCAGCGCGCTACAACGCCTCTTCCCCAATCCTCCCCCGCTTTGCGGGAGAGGGAGGCGATTCGGCCTTCATCGCCGCACGCGCAATTTCGATATCAGGCTAGTGGCAGGGGAAGCCCAGAAGATGACGGCCGTCGTGCAGAAACTCATGCACCTTGGCGCCGTCGAAAAGCGCGGCGGCGCCTTGCTCCACGCCGACGAAGTAGAAGCCGATCGCGAAAAGAAGGCCGCCGAGGATCGCCCAAGGCAGGATTTCGGCGAAGGAAATGGCGGCGGGGCGGGCGGGGCTGAGCGAAGGGGCGGGCATCTGAAAACTCCTTGGATCTCGCGTCCAACGAAGAGGCGGGCTCGCCGCGAGCGGGGTCTGACTCTCGCCCAACGCGACTGGGCGATCACAGTGGCGCGACCGTGCCGGCTTGAAACCGTCTTCCGCTGCCCACGACGAAGGAATGTGACCATAGGTTCCTTGGCGCTGCTGTCAAGCGCGCCGAAGGCTCAGGCGCAAAAAGGCGCGCTCATCGGCGCGGAGCCGCCTCCGGCTTGCCGGGGTCTGGATACACGCCTCGAAGAACCGTCTCGAAATGGCGCCGAAACGTCTCGTTGCACCGGCACGACGCGATTTCGAGGTTGGGCCGATGCCGAATTCCGATCATTCCCCGTTCGGTTTCGATCAGGCCTCTGGCCTTCATCTCGCTCAACACGCGGGTCAGATAGCTACGGCCGACGCCCAGCATCCCGGCCAATTGCTCCTGCGTCAAAGAAATCGCGGATTCGCCGGTGCGGTCCATGCCGGCGAGGAGCCATTTGGCCGCTCGCTGCTCCACGGTATGCACCGCGTTGCAGGCGACGGACTGAAAGACTTGCGCCAGCACGCAGTCCGCGTAGCGGGAGAAAAGTCCGCGGATGGCCGGCGATGCGGCCTTCGCCCGCTCGAGGGCCTGCGTCGGCAGGCGCAGAAAAACGCCCGCGGCCTGCACTTCGGCGCGGGCATAGGCCGGAAGCCGCCCCTCGCTCACCACGCCGCCGATGGCTCCTTCCCGCCCAATCAGCGCGGCCTCCACCGACCGGCCTTCCTCAAGCTGAACCAAGAAACAAGCGACGCTCGCGCCGCACGGGAAATATACCTGCGAGACATCGTCCCCCGGGTTGTAGATGGTTTGACCGCGCGCCATCCATCGGTCTTCGAGGTGCGGTGAGAGCAAAGCCAGATCTTCGGGGCGCAGGGCCTTAAGGAGATTATTGCCGGTCGGCGCAGCGCCGCCTTCGTTCCTGGCCGTCTGGCTCACAGTTCGCAGCATTCCCCGACACATAGGGGGCTCCGCCATAGCGTTCACTTCTGAGCAGACAAATTTCTTTGTTTCTGCTCAGTAATAGCGCGCCGAACCAGAACGACAGTTCAGATTTGGGTCGCGTTGAACCTAAAGACACCGTATGCTTAGCAGCGAAAATGAATGCCTCCGCTCGCTGCCAACTGGGGAAAGCGGTAATGTCGCGTGCGTACGCTCGTCGATCGCCCTGCATCAAGAGTCAGGAAAAGTTGATGGTGGAGCAGGATAAAATCGTCGAGTTAGAGAAGGTCAATGAGCAGCTCGCGCATTTTGCTTGGATCGCCGCCCACGACTTGCAGGAACCGCTGCGCAAGATCATGGCCTTCGCCAAGCTGCTCGATCAGGCGATCGCGACAGCGAACAGCGCGGAGATAGAGCGAGCAAAGAACGCCATACTCAAAGCCGCCTGTGGAGCCAGCGAGCTGGTTAACGACATTCTCACCTATTCGCGCGTCAGCAATGTTCAACTCGAGCATGATATTCTCGATCTACGCAAACAAATTCAGCTTTCGTTAGACGATCTGTCGCAGTCGATCCTGGAAACCAAAGCGGAAATTGCCCTGGATGTCCCTTCCACGCCCTTCAAGGCCGACCCTCTGCAATTCGCGCGATTACTTTCCAACATATTGTCGAACGCAATAAAATACCGCAAACCTGGCCTGCCGCCCAAGATAAGAATTACTTCTTCTGTCTCAGACCAGAAAATCGTTCTTGCCGTCGCTGACGATGGCATTGGTTTCGAGCAGGAGTTCGCGGAGCTTATTTTTCAACCATTCAACAGACTGCATGGCAAGTCTAAATATCCTGGCTCAGGCATAGGACTGGCGATCTGCAAGTCTCTTTGTGATCGGGAGGGGTGGAAAATCTCCGTCCAATCGCAGCCGGATCATGGCGCGACGTTTTACGTCACAATCCCCGCCTTGACAGTGGCCTGCGATATGCCCGGGCCCGCGGGTTTTGACGCCGCGGAGGCTCTGCTCGCGGCGCGGGACGCGGGCGAACGTTAGCTGGGCACAACTGCGGAACTCGCGTTGTTGTACCGGTTCACAAATCCTCCATTCTCGATTAGGGTCCGCGCCGAAAACGAGGCGGCTCCCGTCGAGCGCCTCCTGCAAGGGACCTCATGGCTAAGGAAGAACTTCTGGAATTTCCGGGAATCGTAACGGAGTTGCTCCCGAGCGCGATGTTTCGCGTCAAGCTCGAGAACGATCACGAAATCATCGCGCACACTGCCGGAAAGATGCGCAAGAACAGGATTCGCGTGCTCGAAGGCGACAAGGTTCTGGTCGAAATGACCCCCTACGACCTCACCAAGGGCCGCATCACCTATCGCTTCCGGTGAAACATAGAGCGGCGGAGCGCCAAACGTGACAGCCCAACCCGTTCCAGCGCGTCCCCGCCTCGTCCTCGCCTCAGCCTCGCCGAGACGTCTCGCGCTTTTGCAGCAGGCGGGGCTCGAGGTGGACGCGCTGCTGCCCGCCGAGATCGACGAGACGCCGCAACGCGGCGAGGCGCCGCGTTTCCTCGCGCAGCGGCTGGCGAGCCGCAAGGCGGAAGTAGCGAACAAGATCAAGAACAAGCAGCCCGATCTGATCGGCGCCTATCTCATCGCCGCCGACACGGTCGTCGCGGTCGGCCGGCGCGTCCTGCCAAAATGCGAGACCCGCGAAGAGGCGGAAGACTGCCTGCATCTTCTCTCCGGGCGACAGCACCGCGTCTATACGGCGGTGAGCCTCATCACGCCGCGCGGCGCCGAGCGCCGGCGTCTCGCCGAGGCGCGCATCCGCTTCAAGCGCCTGAGCGCCGCCGAGATCGCCGCCTATCTCGCGACCGACGAGTGGCGTGGAAAAGCCGGGGGCTATGCTATTCAGGGCCGCGCCGGCATCTTCGCGGCGACCGTCGTGGGGTCCTATTCGGCGGTCGTTGGCCTGCCGCTCTACGAAACCTACGCCCTGCTCTCCGGTGAGGGCTTTCCGGCGCTGGATTTCTGGGAGGCGTAGGCTCCCCTAACTGTATTCTTCGCCGTATCGGGACACTATCCCGCTGCGCTGTAGAGCTTATGCTAACCTTTTTGGCTGTCCCACGCGGGACTTTCAATCAAAGCTGAGAGATTTTCCTGGAATTTATTGAGGTTCAGCAATATGTCGCTGTGCGTTTTGTTATAGGCACCGCGATAAAATCCCGCAGTCATGCCGCTATTGTCCAGGAATCGGGCCTGGGCTGCCGCCCCCATGTTGTCCCTGATCCAAGCCGCGGCATTATTTAAGAAGTATTCCACATCGTCACAATATTTCTCGAACTCTGGTAGTGGAGCATTTTTGTCAAATCGAACAGCCAATAAATTGCTCAATTCCCAATAGAAAGAATGCAGCTTATCTTTTATTTCTGCCCTGTCCCGCTGCTCAGCGGTCTTAGCCCTATCAACTGCTACAGCAATTCGCGCTTCCTGCTGGGCAAATATCTTTGGTCCCGACAATATAAATCTGACTACAAACGTGGCAACCCATGTTGCACCCAGCGAAGTAACCGCAAACATGCCAGCGTATGCGTCCAGGGCGTCGGGTAGCTTTACCTTATACCCTAGAATTGACGCGATAGCCCAAAGTATGAATGGCCCCCATAGGCCGGACCAAGAGTTTGAAACGGAAATCGAATCCTTCCACGCCTCTGCAATGCACATCCGATAAAACTCAAAGAAATTCCGCATCTTTACGGCACCTCGTTCCAGCAATTGATTCCCTAAGGCATTATCATATCAAGGGCCTACCTACTCCGACAACAGCGGCGCGATGAGCGCGAGCAGATTCTTCTCGTAAGCTTGCGCCGAAAAATGCGCCTCGAAATACGCGCGGGTCGCGCTTTCCCGACGCTCCTGCGGCATGCGCGACGGCATGGCCGCTGCGTGCTTCACGGCTCGCGCAAAATCCTGCCGCGTCTCGGCGATCGAGACGCCCTCCAATCGCAGCGCCTCCTCGCTCATGCCGCGCAGTGCGAGCTTTGTCGAAACGAGCGGCAGGCCGCTCGCCATGGCTTCCACAGTCTTGATCGAGAGCCCGTGGCCGTCGATCGTCGGCAGCAAGACGAGCTTCGCGCCCGCATAGACCGCGCCAGGATCGTCGACGCGGCCGAGGAACCAGGATTTGTAGCGGGCAAAGAGGTCAGGCGCGCGCGCCTTTACACCCGCGTCGACGCTGCCGGCGATTCTCACGCCCAAATCTTCGAGCGCCGGAGCGACCTCGCGCAAGAACCAGATCGCGCTCTCGACATTGGCGGAGTTGTTGCTCGAGACGATGACGATGTCCTCGCCGCCCGGTCCCGTCGGCGCCGCCGGCACGGCCGGATAGAGCAGCGCATGCGCGCTCGAGGGCAGCAGCGCGCGAAAATCCTGCTCCTCCTCGGCGTTGAGATGGATGAGGAGATCGGCCTTGCGCATTTGCGCCAGCTCCTCGGCAAGCATCGCGTCGTAGGTCACATGCGGTTTCAGCCATGGCATCCGTTCGTTCATGAGCGCGAACTGGCGCGCCTGAAGATCATGACTGTCGAGCAGGATTTTCGCGCGCCGTTGCGCCAGACGCTCTGCGACGGGCATCAGGAAGAAATGATTGCAATGCACAAGATCGAAGCGGATTTCGCGCAGATCGGTTGAGAGCGCCGCGCGCTCCGCCATACCCGTGCGGATCACGGCCTGATCCCCATGGATATAGGGCCAGAGCACGCTTTTGAGAAAGAGCGGGTCGAGCACGGCGCGAAAGGGCGCGCCGGCGAAATAGCGCTCGCCCGCCTCGAGCTCCGGAGTCGCCCGCTTGAAGCCCCGCCAGATCCAGTCCCTCTGCGGGCTAAAGCCCGGGTCGCTCGACACCGCAATCGGGCACACGCGCGCGCCGAGCGTGCGATAGGCTGCGGCCTGGCCAAGCACGACGCGATAGGTCCCGCAACTGTGCCAAGCGGGATGCACGAGCGCAATCGTGCGGCCTAGGAGCGGAAGATTCTTGGTGAGCCCCACTCTTGAACCTCAAGAAAGCTTCTGCTCGAAGGCGATGCGTGCAAGATCCATGGGCGTGCGGGCGTTCAGCTTTCGCTTCATCAGCGCTGTCGCATTGGCGATGGTCTTATAGGACAACCCCGTTTCATGTGCGACCTCGGCGAGCGAGAGTCCTTGACCCATGAGACGCAGGATCTCCATCTCCCGCGGCGACAATCGCGAGAGGGGATTGTCGATGGCGCGCTCCGACTCCAAGAGGCGACCGGCCACGGGCGGCTTGAGGAAAGTGCCGCCGACCGCGACCTCCTTCAGAGCCTGCAGCAGCAGATAGGGATCGCCGTTCTTCGTGACATAGCCTTTCGCGCCTGCCTCGATCGCGCGCGCCGCGAAGATGGGATCGTCGTTCATGCTGAAGATGACGATGCGCGCCGCGCTGTCGTGGTGAAGAATGCGTCGCGTCAGTTCGAAACCCGAGGCGCCGGGAAGCGCGATATCGACGACTGCCACATCCGGCTTGGCCTCGAGATAAGCGGAATAGCCCGACTCCGCGTCGCGGGCCTCGAAGACCTCAATTCCACCCTCGCCCGCGAGCATCGCGGAGCAACCCGCGACGATGATCGGATGGTCGTCGACGATCAAGACGCGCATCGCGACCCTGCTTTTCGACGTCTCAAATTGGCTCCTTCACGACCAATCGGGCCGGGCTTCTTTCACACCAGTACATTGACCCTTCAGGCCGCCTCCGTAAAGTGAGCCTTCGAAAAAGGACGCCTGATGATCGAAAATCTGTCGCTGCGTTCGCGCATCGTGACGTTGCTCGCCTCTGTTCTCGCCCTGGGTCTTGCGATCGGAATCGCGACGGTCGTTCTCCACGCGGGCGTCCGCATCCGGACGGAGGCCGAAGCGGCGACGCATCTTGCGCAAGATTTTGTCGAGAATGCGCTGGCGCGCGCGGCGCGCGCGCCCGATCCGCAGGCCGAGCTGAAGCGTTTGCTCGCGCAGGCGCAGAAACTGCGGCATGTGCGCATCTCTCTGGAAGGCGAGCCTCCGCCCGCGCAAGGCGCGTTCGAGGCGAGCCGTGCGCCCGCATGGTTTGCGACCCTCGCCACGCCCCGAGAGAAAACCACGCGCATCGCCGCGCCGGAATCCGTCGGCGGCGCGGTGCTCATCGTTCCCGATCCGCGTGACGAGATCAGTGAAATCTGGGAAGAGATTTTGGGTCTTGCCCTCGGCGGCGCGCTCGTCGCGCTTGCGGCTTTCGCGTTGATCTTCCTGGCCGTCTCGCGCACGCTCGCGCCCGTCTCGGCGCTCGCGCAAGGACTGGAGTCTCTTGAGAAAGGCGAACGGGGCCTGCGGCTTCCACGCGCCGGCCCGCCGGAATTCGCCGTTATCACGGATCGGATCAATGCGCTCGCCGAGGCGCTTTCGCGTCTCGACGCCGAGAATCGCGACCTCTTGCGCCGAATGATCGACGTGCAGGAGACCGAGCGCCGGGACATCGGGCGGGACCTCCACGACGAAATGGGCCCCTTCCTCTTCGCGATCCGCGCCGGCGTCGGCGCTTTGCGGCGCAAGCCGCCAGGCGCTGAGGTGGCGGAGGACTGCGAAAAACTCGATGCGCAGATCGCCGCCTTGCAGGGCGTCAACCGGCGCATTCTCGCGCGGCTGCGCCCGGTGGCTCTGGAGGAGATGGGCCTCGCCGGCGCCCTCGACGCGCTCGCGCGGGGCTGGCGCGAGACCTACCCCCAGGCGACGATCACGCTCAACGTCGCCGACTGCGCGCTCGACGAAAAGACCGCGCTGATCGCCTATCGGATCGCGCAAGAAGGGCTGACCAACGCGCTCCGGCACGCCGAGGCGCAGCATGTCTCGATCGACGTGCGTCCCGCCGGGGCGCGGGAGCTTCGCGTGCGCGTAGACGACGACGGCGCAGGTCTCAGGCCCGGGTGGCGGCAGGGCCTTGGGCTGCGAGGGATGAGCGAGCGGATCTCGGCGCTCGGAGGGCGGCTGTCCTTTTCCAATGGCCAGCCGAAAGGCGCGGTCTTGGAGGCCTTGCTTCCGCTGGCCGACCCCGGCGGCGCGACCTGACGGCTTTTGGGAAAAAATCCCGAATGAGACTCCGCGTTTCCGCCTTATACGAGGATGCAGAATCCCTCGCCCGGCTGGTGGGCCCGGGACAGCCACGCCGGACAGGGCCGAAGGACTTCGAGGCAGGATAAGCGGGATGAGCGGCTTGAGAATCTCCCTGGCGGCTTTGGCCTGTGTGCTGGCGCAGGCGGCGAGCGCTCAAACCGCCCTGCCCGACATCAACGTCTCCTCGCCGCTGCGGTCGCACCCCCGGCCGGCCCCGGCGGCGCAGCCGGTCGCCGTCAGTCCGCATCCAACGGCGGCCGTTTCGCAGCCCTCGAGGGCTACGCCCCGGCGCGCCGCTGCGAGCGCGCCCGCCCCTGCTGCGAGCCCCGCGTCGGAACAGCCCGCTGCCCCGAGCCCGGTTCCGCTCGTCGCGGCCACGACCCCGGCGGCCTTCAACATCACGACCGCCAAGGAAGTCGAGCAGACCTATAAGTTCGACATCGCGGGCGCGCTGGAGCGCGTCGCGCCCAACGTCATCATCGAGGACGTGCAGGGCAATCCCTACTCGCCGCAAGTCGATTTCCGCGGCTTCGTCGCCTCGCCGGTCAGCGGCACGCCGCAAGGCCTTGCCGTCTACATGAACGGCATTCGCATCAATGAGGCCTTCGGCGACATCGTCAACTGGGACCTGATCCCGACCGTCGCGATCGACCGCACCGCTATCGTCACCGGCAATCCGCTCTTCGGCCTCAACGCCATCGGCGGCGCCGTGGTGACGGATATGAAGAATGGCTTCAGCTATCACGGCTTCGAGCTCGACGGCCGCGGCGGCAGCTTCGGCCGCCACCAGGGTGCGATGCAGTTCGGCGTCGAGCAGGACGGGGTCGCGGCCTATCTCGCGGTCGAGGCCGCTGGCGACAACGGCTATCGCAAATTCTCGGGCTCCGAGATCCACCGTCTCTATGGCGATCTCGGCTGGCGCGGGGACAATGCGGAAATCCATGTGTCGACAAATATCGCCACGAACAAATTCGGCGTCTCGGCCTCGACCCCCAACGGCCTCGTCAATGTCGACCCCAGCACCGACTACACGACGCCGCAGACGACGAAGAACACGCTCTCTCAATTCGATATCAACGGCGCCTTCACGCCGCAGCAGAATTGGAAGATCCTCGCCGATGCGCATTATCGCGCCTACGATCAGGCGCATTCCGACGGCAACACGACCGACTTCGCCTCCTGCGGCGGCCCGACGCTCTGCGACGGCAATGGCGATCCGACCTATATGCCCGACTTTTTCGGGCCGAACGTAACGCTCGGCGCCATCGACCGCACCTGGACGACCTCGCGCACGGTGGGCGGCACGGCGCAGATCGAGAACACGGACAAGCTCGGCGTGGGCGAGCTGCCGAACAAGATCGTCTTCGGCGTCAATCTCGAGCACGGCTGGACCAATTTTGCCGCTAGTGAGGAGCTTGGGATTCTCAATCCCTATGATCTCACCGTTCCAGGGCTCGGGATTATCAATTCCGATCCCGCGGGCGACGTGGCCCCGGTGAAGCTCAACGCGGCCAACACCTATCTCGGCATTTATGCGCTCGACACGTTCGAGGCGACCGACAAGCTCACCTTCACGGCGGGCGCGCGCTACAATCTCGCGACCATTTCGCTCTACGATCTCTACGGCACGCAGCTCAACGGCAATTCGAGCTACGATCATCTCAATCCGGTCGTCGGCGCGACCTATAAGATCACGCCTGAAGTCGCGGCTTACGCGAGCTATTCCGAATCGAACCGCGCGCCGACACCGCTCGAGCTCGGCTGCGCCGACCCGGCGCGTCCCTGCCTCATCGACAATTTCCTCGTCGCCGATCCGCATCTGAGCCAGGTCGTGGCGCATTCGGTCGAGACGGGTCTGCGCGGAGGGTTTCGCCCGGCGTCTTACCTGCCGACAGAGGCCGGCGCTCTCCTGCCCGGGCGGATCGACTGGTCGGCGGGCGTCTATCGCACGACGAGCTTCAACGACATACTGAGCGTTCCGAGCGAGATCGTGGGGCAGGGCTATTTCACCAACGCCGGCATCACGCAGCGCCAAGGCATCGAGACTCAGTGGCGGTACACGGATGAAAAGCTCTCGGCCTATGTAAATTACGCGCTGACCGACGCGACCTTCCGTTCGATGGTCGAGCTCGGCTCGCCCTACAACCCTTTGGTCGTGGGGCTCAATACGTTTCTGGGCGTTCCCGCCTCGTCGATCCTGGTCATGCCGGGCTCGCATATGACCTCGATCCCGAAGCATCGGCTGAAGGGCGGCTTCGACTATGCGCTGACCAAGGAATGGAAGGTCGGCATGGACGTCGTCTACTCGGCCGGCACTTGGGTGCGTGGCGACGAGATCAACGCCTTCGGCACGCTGCCCTCCTACGCCACCGTCAATCTGCGCAGCTCCTATCAGATCACGAAGAATTTCCAGGTCTATGGACTCATCGACAACGTCGGCGGCGTGCGCGCGCGGACCTTCGCGACCTTCTTCGACACGCAGGCGATCCCCTTCCTCTCCTTCTCCGATCCGCGATCGGTGTCCATCTCGGCGCCGACCGGATTTTTCGCCGGCGCCAAGATGACATTCTGAGCTCCCCTCCATCCCGCGTGTTGCGAAGGCTCCGGCGCGTCTTCAGCGGATCAGGGCCGAAAGCTCGCGACCGGCTTCTGAATCGAGCTCTTTGGCGTCAAGCGTGCCGTCGCCGTCGACATCCGCCTGCTTGAACAGCTTCGTCGAGAGATCGACATACTCCTTCTTCGAAAGAGTATTGTCCTTGTCCGGGTCGGCGGCCCCAAACTCGTTGACGCTGGCCCGCGAGCCGAGCTCCTGGAGATCGAGGGTGTCGTCCTGATCCCTGTTCAGGCGATCGAAAGCGGCCTGCGCGCCCTTGCTCACCTCGTTGAGATCGAGGGTCCCATCATTGTCGGCGTCCAGCGATTTGATCGCGGTCGGCTCCGCGCGCGCGAGGTTGCAGGCGACGAGCGTACCGCCGAGCAAAAAGCCTCCGGCGACCAGACCGGTCGCGAGCATTCTTCCGAGCGCCATGATTTGCCTCCTCGTGGCTGAGCGTCTTCCGAGCTTCCAAGAGGTAGGGCGTCAGCGGAAATTTTGGACGAGGCGGCGGCAGGGAAGATGGCGAAGCTTTGGTCGCGGCTTCGCTCGCTACCTTCGCAGGGCGAGAACGAGGCCGACGATTCCCCCAAGCAACACCGCCGCGCCCAGCGCCGCCCAGGGCGTCGCCCGCCAGAGCGTGAAGCGGATGACGAGCTTGTCGCCCTCGACCGCGAGCGTGTCGAGCGTCGAGCGAAGAACGTCGCCTTTCGCGTCGTCCTTGAGCCTATAGAAGGGCCGTCTCTCCAGCTCGGCTTTGATCGCATGCTCGACGAGCCCCTTCGCAGCGCCCTCGAACTCCCGCCGCTTCTTGTCAATGAGATCGGCCGCGCCGGGCCCCGCAAGCCGCGCGAGGCCTGCCAGGGCCCCCGCGAGCTTGCCCTCCTCGCCGAGCGAGAATTTTTCGAGCCGAACGTCCTCCGGCTCGAAATAGAAGGCGCCGTCGTCATAGACGGGCTTCCCGCGCAGACTGACGGCCACGGAAAAGGCCGGCCCGATGACGAGCCTTCCCTGGAGAAGCGCGGCGATGTCGACGCGCCCCTCGGCGATGGTCACATTGATCACGCGCGCCTGCAGCGAGGCGACGATCTCGGCGGCCTCCCCTTTGAGCGGCAGATCCTTGTTGAGCAGGGGGTCGATGCGCTTTTGGAGCTGCGCTTGCGTGAAAGCGATCTCCTGCGGCGCGCGCAGGGTCAGGAGGCCCGCCGCGCCTAAGGCCATGGCGGCGAGGGCGACGAGCATTTTGAGACGTTCCGCCGGCATAAGCTTGGTCCTTCTTACCCCAACAATCTCATTGATCGTTTACGACGAAGACGGCATGAATGCGATCCGCTCCTATCCCCGGCAGTTGAAAAGGACGCCCATGCGCCGGCTCATAGGTTTTTGTCTCGCCTTCTTCTTCGCCGCGCCCGCGCTGGCTGAACCGGTGACGATCAAGGTCGGCGTGCTGCGCGAGCCGCACACGCGCGAAACTTTGTCGATTCTCGATCTTCCCGCCGCAGACGATACGCTCGCTGGCGCGCTGATGGGCGCAACCGACAACAACACGACCGGGAAATTCACCGGCCAGAGCTTCGAGACCATCGATGCGAAGCTCGACGAGAGCGAGGACGCGGGAGCGGCCGTCGAGCGGCTCGCGAAAGAGGGCGTGCGGCTCGTCGTCGCCGATCTCTCCGCGCCGCGTCTCCTTGCCGCGGCGGATCGAGCCAAGGCTGTGGGCGCACTCATCTTCAACGTCTCGGCGCCCGACGAGGCCTTGCGCGAGGAGCATTGCCGCGCCGACGTCATCCATGTCGCGCCCTCGCGCGCGATGCTCGCCGACGCGCTCGCGCAATATCTCGTCTGGAAGAAATGGCCGCGCTGGCTGATGATCAAGGGATCGCATCCTGAGGACGAGCTTTTGGCGCAGACCTATCGAAACAGCGCCAAGAAATTCGGCGCCAAGATCGTCGAGGAGCGGGTCTATCAGGATTTGGGCGGCGGACGCCGCAGCGACTCGGGCTCCGTGCAGACGCAACGGCAGATGCCGGTCCTCACGCAGGGCGCGCCCAACTATGACGTGCTCATCGCCGCCGATGAATCCGATGTTTTCGCCGGCTACCTGCCCTATCGCACCTTCGATCCGCGCCCTGTCGCGGGCTCGGCCGGGCTCGTGCCGACGAGCTGGGACGGCGCGCATGAGCAATGGGGAGCCATTCAATTGCAGAACCGGTTCCGGCAGACGTTCCATCGCACGATGAACGCGCGTGACAGCAACGCCTGGCTCGCCATGCGGATGATCGGCGAGGCCGCCACGCGGACGGCTTCGAACGAACCCGAGAAGCTTCGCGCCTATCTCGTCTCGCCCGACTTCTCGATCGCCGCTTTCAAAGGCGTGCGCCTGACGCTGCGCCCCTGGAACCTCCAGCTGCGACAGCCGATCCTGCTCTCGGACGGACGTATGGTCGTCTCCGTCTCCCCTCAGGAAGGGTTTCTGCACCAGACGAGCGAGCTCGATACGCTGGGCCTGGACAAGCCCGAAACGAAATGCAGGCTGCAATGATGAAGAATACCCCCTCCCCGACCCTCCCCCGCTCCGCGGGAGAGGGAGCAGGCTCGGCGCTTTATCGACGGCTCGCGCAATCTCGGCCGTTAGCTTCCCCTCTCCCGCCAAAGCCCGTTCGAAGAACGGGCGTCCAGACGACGCCCTATCGCGGGGGAGGGCTAGGGAGGGGGCTCGCCGCGTTCGCAGTGTCCTCCGCCCTGCTCGCGTCGTCTCCCGCCCACGCTTTTCTCGCCTATGTGAGCAATGAGAAGGGCAACAGCGTCACGATCATCGACACGGAAAAGCTGGAGGCCGTGAAGACGATCAAGGTCGGCCGCCGTCCGCGCGGGCTGGCGCTGACCAAGGACGGCGCGGAGCTTTTCATCTGCGCCGGCGACGACGACGCGATCCAAGTCTTCGACACGAAAACGCAGCAGGTTACCGGCCGTCTCCCTTCCGGTCCCGATCCGGAGTTGATGGTGCTCTCGCCGGACGGCAAGACCGTCTATGTCTCCAACGAAAACGACAATCTCGTCACGATGATCGACGTGGCGACGAAGCGTCAGACCGGCGACGTTCCCGTCGGCGTCGAGCCCGAGGGCATGGCGATGAGCCCTGACGGAACGATTCTCGTCAATACGTCGGAAACGACGAATATGGCGCATCTGATCGATACGCGCTCCAAGGAGATCGTCGCCAACATCCTCGTCGATGCGCGTCCACGCTTCGCCGAGTTCAAGCCGGACGGCTCCGAGCTTTGGGTCTCCTCCGAAGTCGGCGGCACGGTCGCGGTCATCGATCCCGAAAAACACGTGGTGAAACAGAAGATATCCTTCGAGATCCCGGGCCTGTCCAAAGAGGCGATCCAGCCCATCGGCATCTCGTTCACCAAGGACGGCAAGCGCGTCTTCGTCGCGCTCGGCCCCGCCAACCGCGTCGCGGTCATCGACGCCGAGACGAAGAAAGTCGAAAAATACCTGCTCGTCGGCCAGCGCGTCTGGCACCTCGCCTTCACGCCGGACGAGAAATATCTTTTGACTGCAAACGGCGTCTCCAATGACGTCTCCATCATCGACACGGCGAGCCTCAAGGTCGTGAAGTCGATACCGGTCGGAGCCTTCCCCTGGGGCGTCGCGGTGGCGCCGCAATGAGCACGGCCGACATTGCGAGCGAAGCGAAGCAATCCGGGGACCGCGCCGCGACTTTGGATTGCTGCGCCGCTCTCGCTCCTCGCAATGACGGGTGCGAGTTGTGAGCGAGACGCCAGCGCTTGCTGTCAAAAACCTCTCCCACGCCTATGGCGCGCGCAAGGCGCTCGACGACGTCTCTTTCACGGTGGCGCGCGGCGCCTTCGCCGTGCTCCTTGGCCTCAACGGCGCCGGGAAGAGCACGCTGTTCTCACTCGCCACCGGGCTCTATGCGGCAAGACAAGGCGCGGTCGAGATCATGGGCCACGATATCGCCAAGGCGCCGGGTGAGGCGCTGCGCCAGCTCGGCGTCGTCTTCCAGGCGCGCACGCTCGATCTCGAATTGAGCCTGACGCAGAACCTGCTCTATCACGCGGCGCTGCACGGGATCGGGCCCGGGGAAGGCAAACGCCTCGTAACTGAGACGCTTCAACGCGCGGGGCTTGACGAACGCGCCCGCGACAAGGCGCGCGATATCTCTGGCGGCCAGATGCGCCGCGTGGAGATCGCCCGCGCGCTTTTGCACCGGCCGAGCCTGCTGCTGCTCGACGAGCCGACCGTAGGTCTCGACATCAAGGCGCGCGCCGACATTCTCGCGCATGTGCGCGCTTTGGTGACGCAAGAAAATCTCGCCGTGCTGTGGACGACGCATCTCATCGACGAGATCGAGCCCACCGATCAGGTCATCGTGCTGCATCGGGGCCGGGTGCTGGCGGACGGGACCGCTGCGGACATCGTCGCGGCCGAGGGGGCGGACAGCATCGGCGGGGCGTTCGAGAGACTGACGACGAAAGCGAGCCAATGAGCGAAGCGACCTCCCCCGGCGCGTTGCGCCCCTTCACCGCCGCGCAATACGCCGTTTGTCTTGGCGGCGTCGTCTGGCGCGAGGGTCTACGCTTCCTGCATCAGCGCGAGCGCTTCGTCTCAGCGCTGGTGAGACCGCTGGTCTGGCTCTTCATCTTCGCCGCGGGCTTTCGCTCGGTGCTCGGCGTCTCGATCATCCCACCTTACGACACCTATGTGCTCTACGAGGTTTACATCACGCCGGGATTGATGGCGATGATTCAGCTCTTCAACGGCATGCAGTCGTCGCTCTCCATGGTCTACGACCGCGAGATGGGCAACATGCGCACGCTGCTCGTCTCACCCTTCCCGCGCGCCTTCCTGCTCGGCGCGAAGCTCTTCGCCGGCGTCGCGGTGTCGATCCTGCAAGTCGCGGCCTATCTGGCGATCGCTTACTTCTGGGAGATCGAGCCGCCGTCGAAATGGGGCTATCTCACCGTGCTGCCGGCGCTGGCGCTCTCGGGCCTCATGCTCGGTGCGCTCGGCATGCTGCTCTCATCCGCGATCAAGCAGCTCGAGAATTTTGCTGGCGTGATGAATTTCGTGATCTTCCCGATGTTCTTCGCCTCGTCCGCGCTCTATCCGCTCTGGCGCGTGAAGGAATTGGGGCTCCTTCTCTATTACGTCTGCGCGATCAATCCCTTCACCCATGCGGTGGAGCTGATCCGCTTCGCCTTCTACCAGCAGGTCGCCTGGGATTTGCTCGCCGCGGTCACGGGCTATACGGCGCTTTTCCTTCTCGCCGCCATCCGCGCCTACGATCCCGCCAAGGGGATGCTCCAGCGCAAAGGCGGGTGAGGCCAACAGCGCCTGACCGCGGTGGAGCCCGTCTCGTTCGGAATCCCCGCGACTTGATTTGGTCTTGCCAAGAACAGGCTTTGGCTGGATAAATTCGAGAGTTCGAGTTTTTTCTATCGGCAGCCATTCATGCAAAGGGGCGCTAACGTGAAGAAGATTTTGGTTTTCGCTGACGGCACCGGCAATGCCGTGACCACGCAAGAGTCCAACGTCTGGCGGATCTATCAGGCGCTCGATCCCTCGGCCGACGCCCAGATCGCCCTCTACATTCCGGGCGTGGGAACCTCCGGTTTCAAGCCATACGCAATCCTCGACGGCGCGACGGGAATCGGCGTCCCCGACAACGTGCTGAGGCTATATCATTTCCTGAGCTGGAACTGGTCGCCAGGCGACGAGATTTACATGTTCGGCTTCAGTCGCGGCTCTTTCACGATCCGTTTGCTGATCGACCTTATCTACAAAGAGGGATTGCAGCCCGGGACCTGGAACGGCGCGGTGACGACGACCGCGCGAATGCATCGTAACGCCAAGAAGGCTTGGGCCTCCTATCAAAAAAACGACAATACGAGATTGGAAAATTTGTGGGTGTGGCTGAGTTGGCTGGGGCGGGAAAGCAACGTTCCGCCGAAGGGCGCGCATATTCCCATAACATTCGTCGGTCTCTTTGACACGGTGGAAGCCTATGGGGTGCCGGTCGAGGAATTGCGCGAGGCGATCAACACCTTCCTCTTCCCCATTTCCTTCGGGGACGACCGCCGGATTTCGCCCAGCGTCGAACGCGTTCGCCACGCCCTGTCGCTCGACGACGAGCGGACCTCCTTCCATCCGATCCGCATCGACCAGAGCGGTCAGACGCCGGGCAGCGACGCGCGCGTCCATGAGGTCTGGTTCGCCGGCGTCCACTCGGACGTCGGCGGCGGCTATCCCGACGACGCCGTGGCGCATACGCCGCTCGTCTGGATGCTGGAGGAAGCCCTGAGGCTGGCTCCGCCAAATCCGAACGGACAGGGGCCGACGTTGAAGCGCGGCGCGCTCGCCGGCTTCCGCCGCACGGCCTCGAATTTTGCGCCGCTGCACGACTCCCGGTCCGGCGCCGCGGTGCTGTACCGATACGATCCGCGCACGATCGAGCCGATGCGAAACACCCCTTATGGGCCGACCTTCGTGCACTATTCCGTAGTCGAGCGCATGGCGGAGGCCTCATGCTCCTACGCGCCCGTCGTGCTGCCGAGCGACGCCTATTTTCTTCTTCCGGATCGAACCAGCTTCGACAATCGCGCTGGCGCCTGGACGCCCGCGCTTCCCGCCTCACCTCATCCGCCGCCGGGGCCGCAGGCAGGGCTCTTGGCCAAGGCGACGACCGCCCTGAACAGCTTGCCCCAGCCCAATCAGGCGACGCTCAACCTCGCTTGGGACTATGTTTGGCGGCGGCGCGCCAACTATCTGACGCTCGTCACCCTGCTCGCCCTGCTTTTCTCGATGCCTTGGACGGGCGAAGCGATAGACGAGGCTTTGACGCCATGGGGCGACTCAGGCGAGGGGTCCGCCTCGTCTTCGGCCGAGGGCCTGTGGGGGACACTCAGCCGGGTTCTGGACGGCGGAATCAATTTGCTTCAAGGCTTGGCGGAACTGGCGCTGTCGATTACCCCGTCCTGGCTGACGCCCTGGGTGCGCGCGATTTTCCTGCACCCCTGGGTCGGCGGCGGACTGATCGTCCTCTTTGTCCTGCTCTGGCGCCGCGCCGGAGCATTGGAGGAGCTCATTCACGACTTGGCCCGCCGGGCCTGGGTTACGGGCCGCCCGGTCCTCTCGGCGTGGCCGCTCAACCGAGTGGTCCGCGCCCTGCGCCAGAGCCCGATCTCCTCCTGGCTTCACAAGCAATATGCGCAATGGGCGGCTCCGCTCGGTTTCTCGCTCGCAATCTTCGGCGTCTTGCTGGCGGTCGCGAACCGCCTTTGGTTCAACGGCCTCGTCGGAGCGGGTTTCGTTTGCGTGCCGACGCCGAACAGCAACATCGTCTGGCTAGGCCCGGATGGACAGGAAAGTAAGCCGGGCTATTCCAAAGAGCATCCCAAGGGCTTTGCGACGAACAATCCTTGCTGGGCGAGCGGCTTCGGCGTGGAGCGCGGCGCCGCTTACCGCGTGAAGATTGAAATCGACCCTCAAGTGAACGACGAGCCCTGGCTCGATCGGCTCACGCTGACGGACGTCGACGGTTTCGAAGGAGCGAGCCTGATCCATCGGGTTGCGACGCCCTTCCGCCGCTGGCCCTTCGCCGCCTGGTTCCAGCCGATCGCGCGGATCGGGGCGAGAGGCGCGAGCGAGTGGCCGCTTGTCTCGAGCGTACATGACGAGCCGCTCGCCCGGCATAAGCGCAACTGTTCACCTCTGCCGCGTGAGTTCGAAGAGACCCCGCAACATTCGCAATATTGCGCCCTGCAGAGCGACGCGAAGCATCGCGAGGACTGCTTGAAACTGACCGGCCTCGGCTTGAGCGATCCAGCGCCGCGCAATGAGATGTCGGCGATTCGCGCCGCTTGGGACGCCCGTGAGTTTCCGCATGCGGGCGCTCAATGCCGCTCCGTCTATCCCAGACGCGCCCTCGTGTCGGATTTCGTCGCCGAAAAGACCGGCGAGCTCTTTATCTTCGTCAACGACGCCGTGTTTTTCCCCTGGGGAGCGACTCCGCAGGGTTTCTATACAAACAATGGCGGCACGGCGACGGTGACGCTGCAGCGCCTTCCCTGACGGCATTGCGAGAAGGGCGCGGGTGGGTAGGCTCAATCGCTGCGCCCTTCACTTGCCGATGCGCTTTTCCTTTACAGGCGGCTCCTGCAAGGCGACGCCCTGCGGCAGCTTCACGCCTTTCGCGAGCTGGGTCCCAAGCTTCAGCGCACGCGCCTCGGTCACGCGCAACGCGCAATAGCCGAAGTCGGCCTCCTGCGCATAGTTGCGGCAGATGTCCTCTCGCCGGGAGGAAAAGCCCGCCTGCTCGCGCACCAAATAGGCCCGCAGCGGCCGGTCCTTCTTGTTCTTGTCGTAGAGCGCGCGGAAGTCGGCCCGGACCGTCTTCTCGACACGAGCGCGCATATTCAGCATGTCCTTGGCGTTCTTCGGATCGAACTCGGAGCCGCCCATGCCCCAGAGGCCGTTGGGATCAACTCGGCAATCGGCGGACGCAATCGTGCAGGCGCCGGTCTCGCTCGAAGCCAGCACGGCGCCGTCGAGCACCTCGAGGCTGAAGGAGCAATCCGGATACTCGACCTGATAGCGGCGCACACCCGCATCTCCGTCGCGCGGGACGAGCTTGAGCTGTGCGGCCGGGGCCTCGACGGCGCAGCTTTCGCCGGAGCGGGACAGCCGATCACCGGCGAGCGTCAGCTTGGTGAGCCGCGTTTCGCCACCCGAGCGCTGAAACTCCATGCGACCGCGGCTTCCGTCGAGAAAGAGCGGCTTCTCGGCGATGGAATCCTCGCTTGGGGGCTTTGGGGCGACCGCCGGCCCCGCCGCGCCGTCACCCGACGCCGCGCGCCGTTTGCGTACCGCAGTCTCCTCCGATTGCGCTTCCGGCGCGACCGCTCCCGCATCGGATGGGGCGGCGGCGCCAGGTAGCGCGAGCTGCGCGCGGGCGGCTGGACAGAGGCCGGCGAACGCGAACAGCACGAGTGCGACGGCGCTTCGCAAGAGGCGGGGGGCTCGACGCTCCAAGAGGGGCATGACGGATTCCGATCGGAAACGCCGCACTGGAAACTTTTAGCGCGGAGAGAGGACCATGATCATCTGGCGGCCCTCCATGGAGGGCTCGAGCTCGACCTTGGCGATTGTCGCTGTCTCCGTCTTGACGCGCGTCATCAGACGATAGCCGATATCCTGGTGAGCGATCTCGCGACCCCGGAAGCGCAGGGTCACCTTGACCTTGTCGCCCTCCTCGAAGAAGCGACGCGCCGCCTTCATCTTGGTCTCGTAGTCGTGATCATCGATGCCGGGTCGCAGCTTGATCTCCTTGACCTCGACGATCTTTTGCTTCTTACGGGCCTCGGCGGCCCGCTTTTGCTCGGTGAAGCGGAAGCGTCCATAATTGAGGATCTTGCAAACGGGCGGCTCGGAATTGGGGTCGATCTCGACCAGGTCCAGGGCGGCTGCGTCGGCAAGCTCAAGCGCCTGCAGGAAAGGCACGACGCCATGGTTCTTGCCTTCGGAATCGATGAGGCGCACTTCCTTGGCGCGAATTTCCTTATTGACCTTGTGGCCCTCCTTCTGAGGGACCGCGACGCTCTTCATTGGCCGGCGAATGGAGTTTCTCCTTTTGACGCAAGGCCAAGTCAGAATTGGCCAAGATTTTCGATGCGGGCCGCCCCGGCGCTTTCTGCAGAAAGAGCCGTGACGCTAGCGGCAAGATTCTCACGAATGCGGCCGGTGTCAACCGCAAGGTCCCTGCGCCCGAAGAAAATCCTCTAGGCGTGGCGCCTGCGCAACGGTCTTAGGCGCCCGGCGGGGTAGGCGCAATACTGTCGCCAGCCGGCGGCGTCTGCTATACAAGCGCCCCGAAAAATGGCGCCATGGGCGGAAGTAGCGGAGAAATATCATCGTGGAGCGTTGGACCCCGAGCGGCTGGAGACAAAAACCCATCGAGCAGACGCCCGTCTTTCGGGACGCCGCCGCGCTGGCTGGGGTGGAGCGGCAGCTCGCGGGCTTCCCGCCGCTCGTTTTCGCCGGCGAAGCGCGCAATTTGACCCGCGCGCTGGCTCAAGTCGCGGCGGGGAAGGCCTTCCTGTTGCAAGGCGGCGACTGCGCCGAGGCCTTCTCCGAACACTCCGCGGACAACATCCGTGATTTCTTCCGCGTTTTTTTGCAGATGTCGGTCGTGCTGACATTCGCCGCCGCCTCGCCCGTGGTGAAGGTCGGACGAATCGCCGGACAATTCGCCAAGCCCCGCTCGTCGCCCGTGGAAAAGCACGGCGACACCGAGCTCCCGAGCTACCGCGGCGACATCATCAACGACATCGAGTTCACGGAGACGGCGCGCGTTCCCGAACCGGAACGGCAGCTGCTCGCCTATCGCCAGTCGGCGGCGACGCTCAATCTGCTGCGCGCCTTCGCCACGGGCGGCTTCGCCAATCTCGAGAACGCGCATCGCTGGATGCTTGGATTCGTCCGCAATAGCCCGCAGTCCGAGCGTTATCAAAAGCTCGCCGATCACATCGGCGAAACGCTCGGCTTCATGCGCGCGATCGGGCTCGATCCCGAGCATCACCCCGAGATGCGCCAGACCGACTTCTACACCTCGCATGAGGCCCTGCTGCTCGGCTATGAGGAGGCGCTCACGCGCGTCGACTCCACCACTGGCGACCATTATGCGACCTCGGGCCACATGCTCTGGTGCGGCGATCGCACGCGCCAGCCGAATGGCGCGCATATCGACTATCTCCGCGGCGTGAAGAACCCGCTGGGGCTGAAATGCGGGCCGAGCCTCAGCCCCGATGGCCTCATTGAACTCATCGACCTGCTCAACCCGGAGAACGCGCCAGGCAGGCTCACGCTCATCTGCCGCTTCGGCGCCGACAAGGTCGAAGAGAAGCTTCCCTCTCTGATCCGCGTCGTCGCCCGCGAGGGCAGACAGGTCGTCTGGTCCTGCGACCCGATGCACGGCAATACGATCAGCGCCGGCGGCTACAAGACCCGGCCTTTCGATCGGATCATGGCCGAAATTCGCTCGTTCTTCACAGTGCATCAGGCGGAGGGCTCCTACGCCGGCGGCATCCATCTGGAGATGACGGGCAAGGACGTCACCGAATGCACAGGGGGGGCGCGCGCGATCTCGGAGGCCGATCTCCGCGACCGCTATCACACCTATTGCGATCCCCGCCTCAACGCCGAGCAGGCGATCGAGGTGGCCTTCCTGGTGGCCGAACTCTTGAAAGCGGAAAGGCTCGCGCGCGGAGCCGCCGATCAGGCGGCGGCGGAGTGATCCGAGCGCGCGCGGAGATGCAGCGCGCCCCTGGAGTGACCTCGCTACTGAATCCCGCTCCCCGCCCTTGGGGGGCGAGAGAGACGCTGCGATTGCCCACTCCTTAAGCAGTTTCTCGGAAATATCGGTTAAGCTCCCTGGTCGAAAGCGATGCTTAACCGGAGGAGCCTAGAAGGGGTGGCTATTCTGGCCAAAAAATCTCCTCTTGATGGCTAACCGCCGGAGACGTCGGCCTTTTGTTCCCGTCACAAATATACGTTAAGTTCTGGCTCGGCGGGCGTGGCCGGATTCCGGACGGCGCAAGAGGACGCATGTACGCGATTCGGTCAGGAGGCACAGGACGCCGGCACGCCGCCGCGGCGCTGATCTGCGCCGCGCTTGCGCTTGCCGCCTGCTCCACTCCGCGCGAAACTTTTGATTTCTCTCCAGACCTCCTGGCGCGCGCAAACATCCATGGCGCGGCGATCGCCGTCCAGGAGCCGGGCGCCTCGGCCATCATCGACACGAATCGCTTCGTCATCCGCGGCGAAGGGGGCGAACTGGCATTTCTTGCCGACGCGCAGTGGTCGGACACGGTGCCGAGATTGGTGCAGAGTCGCCTGATCAACCTCCTCATGGCCCGTGGCGTCAACGCCGTTCGCCCCGGCGAGGGGGGCGCCTACCGTCTTTCCACGGAACTGCGCCGCTTCGAGATCGACTCGGGCCGCGAGACGGCGATCGTCGAGATCGTCGCGCGGGTCACGAATGAGAAGGACGGCGGGCGCGTGAGCGAGCGGGTGTTTCTCGGCGAGGCTCCGGCGCCGCATACGCTTGGACCGGAGGCTGCGCGCGCCTATGAAGCCGCGCTCGACGCGGCGGGAGAACGCCTCGCCGCATGGCTGCGCCGAGGCAGGTGACGCGAAAGGGCTGGCGTGGGCGCCGGGGCTCTGCTAACTGGACCGCCAAACTCAAAAAGCGCAGCCCAACGGCGTTGCGATGTGGCGTTTGGGAGAGAGCTCAAGCAAATGGTCAAGACGGCACTCGACGATCAAATCCTTCGTTACGGCGCCGAGCCGGGCGGGGGAGCGCCCACGAAGGTCAATATCACTTTCGTCGATTCCAAGGGACAGGCGCGTACGGTCGAAGGCGAGGTCGGTTCGACCGTCATGGAGACCGCCCGCCGCAACGACATTCCGGAAATCGCCGCGGAATGCGGCGGCGCCTGCGCCTGCGCCACCTGTCACGTCTATGTCGACGCCGCATGGGTCGAGAAGGCCGGCGAGCGCTCGCAGATGGAAGAGGACATGCTGGATTTCGCCTTCGCCGTCGAGCAGAACTCGCGCCTGTGCTGCCAGATCGTCGTGAAGCCGGAACTCGAAGGGCTCGTCGTGCGCACGCCGGCGCAGCAAGGCTAGGCTAACGCCGCGCCCACGACGAGGGCCCGGCTTGCGTCTCCGCCGACATGCTATAGAACAAGTCAACTGTGCCCGCCCAACCTGCGCGGGACCTCAACTCCTTTCCTCGGGATTCTAAAAGAATGAGCGAAGTGATCGAGACCGACGTGCTCATCGTCGGCGCGGGGCCGGCTGGCCTGTTCACGGTCTTCGAGCTGGGCCTGCTGGACATCAAGGCGCATCTCGTCGACATCCTGCCGCGCGCCGGCGGCCAATGCTCGGAACTCTATCCGGAAAAGCCGATCTACGACATTCCCGGCATTCCCCACATCACCGGCCAGGGTCTGACCGACGATCTCCTCGCGCAGATCACCCCCTTTCACCCGACCTACCACTTCGGCGAGATGGTCGAGAGCCTTCAGTCGGTCGGCACGGCGGACGAGCCCTCCTTCCTCGTCGGCACCGACTTTGGCAAGCAGTTCAAGGCGAAGGCCGTGGTCATCGCCGCCGGCGGCGGCTCCTTCCAGCCCAAAAAGCCGCCGATCCCGGGCATCGAGGCCTATGAGCACAAGAGCGTTTTCTACGCCGTGCGGCGGGTCGAGGATTTTCGCGACAAGGACGTGGTCATCGTCGGCGGCGGCGACTCGGCGCTCGACTGGACGCTCAATCTGCAGCCCGTGGCCAAGAGCCTAACGCTCGTGCACCGCCGCGCGGAATTCCGCGCCGCGCCTCATTCCGTGAAGGCGATGCAAGAGCTCATGGCGGCTGGCAAGATCGCCATGAAGCTCGGGCAGATCACCCATGTCGATGGCGACGAAGGCGAGCTGACGAGCGCGACGCTGAAAGGCAATGACGGCTCGCAGGAGGCACTGCCGTGCACTCGCCTTATCCCGTTCTTCGGCCTGACCATGAAGCTCGGCCCCGTGGCCAACTGGGGTCTGAACCTGACCGAAAATCTCATCCCGGTCGACACCGAGAAATTCGAGACGGACCACCCCGGCATCTTCGCGGTGGGCGACATCAATACCTACCCCGGCAAGCTGAAACTGATTCTTTGCGGCTTCCACGAGGGCGCGCTCGCGGCGCAACGCATCCATCACTACGTCTATCCGCACAAAAAACTGCTGTTCCAATACACGACGTCGTCAACGAATCTGCAAAAGAAGCTCGGGGTTTAGCGCGGGGGATCGTCGCTTTTACCGACCGCCCCCAGACCGCTGGCCCAAGACTTAACCCAACGCTCTTGTCGCGATGTCGTTCGTGTCGCCGGAGAGCGTCGGCACGGCGGCCACCCTGCGCAACGCCTCCTCGGCGAGGCCGCGACGAACCGGCTCCAGCGTCCTCCAGCTGCGCAGGCTCGTGAGCAGACGGGCCGCGAGCTGCGCGTTCTTTGGGTCGATTGCGATGACCGCGTCGATCAGCAGCGCGTAGCCCGAGCCGTCTTGCGCATGGAAGCGCGTGGGATTGCCGGCGGCGAAGGCGCCGAGCAGGGCGCGGGCGCGGTTGGGGTTGGATAGCGAGAAGTCCTTGTGCGTCATCAGATCGTGGACGCGGCGCGTCGTCGCTTCCTCCGGTATCATCGCCTGCAAGGAGAACCATTTGTCGATGACGAGCGAGTTGTCGGCGAATTGATCATAAAAGCGTGCGAAGGCGTCCTCGCGCGCGGGTCCTCCGACAAGCGACAGCGTTGCGAGCGCCGCCAGCCGATCGGTCATATTGCCGGCGGCGTTGAAGTGCGTCTCGGCAAGTTGTGTTCCGAGCGTGGCGTCGCCTGCGGCGAGGAGATCGAGCGCAACATTGCGCAGCGCTCGCCGCCCCGCGCTCGCCGCGTCCGGCGCATAGGCGACTTCCTCGCTCCGGCGTCCGAAGATCTTGGCGAGCGAATTGCGAAGCGCTCGCGCCAGCGTCTGGCGTAATTCCGTGCGCGCGGCGTGTAGCGCATCCGGATCGACGTTTTCGCCCTGCTCGCGCGCAAGATCGGCCTCGCTCGGAAAGGTGAGCGCCAGCGCCGTGAAGGCGGGATCGCTCGACTGCGAAATGAGACGGCGCAGCCCTTCGGCGAAGCCGTCGTCTTTCGTCTCCTCGCCGCGCACGCGCGCGAAGATCGAGCGAAGCGCCAGGTTTTGTGACGCTTGCCAGCGATTGAAGGCGTCGTCGTCATGGGCGAGAAGCCGCAGAAGATCGGCTTCGCTGAGGGCGGGCTCGATTCTCGCGGGCGCGGAGAAGCCGCGCAGCAGCGAGACCGTCGGCAAAGCCGAGAGATTGGGGAAGCGCAACGTCCGCGTTTCGGTCGAAAGCACGATTTGCTCTTGCGCGATCTCGTCGGCGCTCGCCTCCTCCGCCTCGAGCGCCAGCTTGTTGCCTGCGTCGTCGAAGAGCGCCAAAGCGATCGGGATTTCAAGCGGAAGCTTTTGCTCCTGGCCGGGAGTTGGCGGCGTGGATTGCGACAGGGTCAAGGAGAAGACGCGCGTTTGCGGATCGTGGCGCGTCGCGACCTTGATGACGGGCGTGCCCGCCTGCGAATACCAGCGGGCGAATTGTGTAAGGTCCCGCTTGGCGCTTTCCGCAAAGCAGGAGAGGAAATCCTCGACCGTCGCCGCCGTTCCGTCAAAGCGCGCAAAATAGAGCTCCATCCCGCGCGCGAAGGCTTCCGCGCCGATCAGGGTCTTCAGCATGCGCACGATCTCGGCGCCCTTCTCATAAACGGTCGCCGTGTAGAAATTGTCGATCGCGCGGTAGGAGTCCGGGTGTACGGGATGAGCGAGCGGCCCTGCGTCCTCGACGAATTGCGTGAGGCGCAGCGTTCTCACGTCGTTGATGCGCTTGACGGGGCGCGAACGCATATCGGCCGAGAACTCCTGGTCGCGGTAGACAGTCAGGCCTTCCTTGAGGCAGAGCTGGAACCAGTCGCGGCAGGTGATGCGATTGCCGGTCCAATTGTGGAAATATTCATGCGCGATGACGGCTTCGATGGCGGCGTAATCCGCATCGGTCGCGGTTTGCGGCGAGGCCAGCACATATTTGTCGTTGAAGATGTTGAGCCCTTTGTTCTCCATCGCGCCCATATTGAAGTCGGAGACGGCGACGATGTTGAAAATATCGAGATCATATTCGCGGCCGAAGCGCTCCTCGTCCCAGCGCATGGCGCGAACGAGCGCGTCCATCGCATATTCCGCGCGCGACTCCTTGCCATGCTCGACGAAGATCGAGAGCTTCACCTTGCGGCCCGATCGTGTCGTGAAATCCCTCGATAACGAGCCGAGATCCCCGCCGACGAGCGCGAACAGATAGCAAGGCTTCGGGTGCGGATCACGCCAGACCGCAAAATGCCGGCCGGCTTCGAGCGCGCCTTCCTCGACGAGATCGCCGTTGCTCAGCAGTATGGGCGCTTCAGTCTTGTCGGCTTCGATGCGGGTCGTGTAGACGGTCATCGCGTCGGGGCGGTCGAGAAAATAGGTGATGCGGCGAAAGCCTTCGGCCTCGCATTGCGTGCAATAGTTCGCGCCGGAGCGATAGAGGCCGGAGAGCTGAGTGTTCGCCGTCGGATCGACGAGCGTCTCGATTTCGAGAACGAAAGGGCCTTCTGGCGGCTGCGCGAGCTTGAAGCTTTCGGGGCCGGCTTCGTAGGCTTCCCGGTCGAGCGGCCGCCCGTCGAGCAAAACGCGATCAAGCGTCAGATCCTCACCGTCGAGAACGAGCGGCGCGCCGGCGCGCCCTTTCGGGTTGCGGCGCAAGGCGAGGCGCGAGCGCACGCGCGTTTGCGTCTTGTGCAGCGAAAAGCAAAGCTCGACGCTGTCGATCAAAAAGTCGGTCGGCGCATAATCTTTCAGACGGATCGGCTGCGGCGGGGGATTGCGCATAGGGTTCTCGCGGTTGGGGTCGTTGGTTCGTAACCGCTACATATAGCCTGCCCTGACAATAAGACGAAGGCCGGCCCGCCAGCGGCAGGTTGCGCAATTCTCCGGGGTCACAGCCCGAGCCGCGCTGGCAATCTCGCCATCACAAACGACTCACTCCACGCGGTCGCCGAGCAGGAATTCGAGCGTGCGGTCGAGCCTGATATGCGGCAGCGGCAGCGGCTCCCCGTCACGGGCGAGCTTCGCTTTGGGCGGCCGGAACTTCAGGAAGCGGAAGTCCGCCTCCTCCTCGCTCACCGCCAGGGCGTCGCCGCGAAACACCCGGCGCGGATCGGCGGGGAGCTCGCCGGGAAAGATCGCACCCTCTGCGACGCCGTCGAAGGCGTCGTCACCGATCCGCTCTCCGGCGACCGGCGTTCCAATGATCGCGGGAAGCATCTCGCCGTCGTGCCGCACCGTGGCCTCGCGCGTCGCGCGCACGGCGGCGAGAGCGACAGCGTCGATCTTGGCGCCCACGCCTTGCGCGCGGCTCATGGCGCGCGCGGTGAGGTGCCGCAGGATCGCCTCCAGCCGATCATGGCTCGTGTGGTGGAGATGATCCGCTTTCGTCGCGGCGAAGAGGATCTTGTCGATCTTGGGCCGAAAGATCGAGCTGAAGAGATTTGCACGACCGGTACGAAAGGCGAGGAGCACCTCGGCGAGCGCCGTCTCCAGGTCGCGCACCGCCGCGGGACCCGAGTTCAGGGCGCCGAGCGCGTCGACGAGCACAATCTGCCGGTCAAGCCTTGCGAAATGGTCGCGGAAGAAGGGTTTGACGACCTGCGCCTTGTAAGCCTCATAGCGCCGCTCCATCTCGCTCGCGAGACTCCGCGACGGATAGATCGCGCCTTCCGTCACGTCGAGCGGCGCAAAGGTCAGCATCGGCGAACCTTCGAGATCGCCCGGCATCAGGAAGCGTCCGGGCGGCAGGGTCGAGAGCGCGTAGCGGTCGGATCGCGCCGCGCGCAAATATTGGGTGAAAAGCTGGGCGAGTTGCTGGGCCACGGGCTCGCGCAGGCGCGCTTTTGGGTCGGCGAGGGCGTTCGCCCCGCGCCATTCGGCGGCGATCGACGCGCGCGCCGAGGCGCTCGACGCCTCGAGAGTCTCCTGCGACCATTGTGCATAGGATTTGCCGAGCAGCGGCAGATCGAGCAGCCATTCGCCGGGATAGTCGACGATGTCGATGTCGAGGCGTGTCGGATCGGCGCCGTGGAAAAGGGAACCGGGCTTTCGCCGATATTCGAGCGTGAGCCGCAGCTCGGAGATTCGCCGCGTCGAGAGCGGCCAATGCCGCTCCACCCCCGTCAGTGCGGCGAGATGCTCCTCATAGGCGAAGCGCGGCACGTTGTAGTCCGGCTGCGGATCGAGATGCCCAGCGTCCAGGCGATTCTCCGCGAGGAGACGAAAAAGGGGCAGCGGGCTCTTTGCGCCTGTGCCGGCCGCAAGCGCCCGAGTGAGCTGATGCACGAAGGCGGTGATGAAGACGGTCTTGCCGGAGCGGGAAAGCCCTGCAACCCCGAGACGCAGCCGGCCGCCGGAAAAATAGTCCTTGAGGCTCTCCGCGGCGACGCGTGTTTCGAACCAGAGATCTGTGAGTTGCGACACGGGCCGTCCGTCCGGTGAAAAGTCGGGCCTGATGTAACCCCCTTGAGGGGTTTTGGGTAGGGGAAGAACAAGTTGGGAAACGGAGTTGTCGGCGCTCGGAAATCCCCTTAGCGAGACAAGAGCGTCATAGGCGCCGCCGCGGGCGCCTTCGCTTGCACGAAGATCGAAAGCAGAGTCTCACGTTTTGCGCTCTCCCCGACCAGAATCTCGAAGCCGCCCGGCTCGCAGCATGGCGTGAGCTCTGGGCCCGGAAAGGAGAAGTGCTCCAAAGAGAGCGAGAAGACGATCGTCCTGGTTTCACCCGGCTCGAGCCGAATCCTTCGCCACGCCTTGAGCTCGAGAAGAGGGCGCGCCACGCTCGCCACGACATCGCGCAAGAAGAGGAAGATCGTTGGCTCTCCTTCGCGCGCGCCTCGATTGGTCACGTCGATCTCGACGGCGAGCGCGAAGTCGCGATCGATGGCGAAGCTTTCCGCGCTCGCGCGCAAATTGTTCAGCTCAATTGCCCCATAGGAGAGCCCATGACCGAAAGGAAATTGGGGCTCGTTCGGAAGGTCGAGATATTTGCTGGTGAAGAAATCATTCGGGTCGGCCGGCCGGCCGGTGGGGCGCTGAGCGTAGAAAATCGGAATCTGCCCAACGTCGCGCGGCCAGGTTATGGGAAGGCGCGCGCTTGGATTGAAGCGCCCCGTCAGAATGTCTGCAATAGCGGCCCCAGCCATGACGCCGGGAAACCAGGCCGCCAGCACAGCCTGCGCGCGCTCGAAAAGCCAGGGTAGCGCGAGCGGCCGGCCCGAGAAGAGCACCGCGACGACCGGCGGACCGAGCCCCAGAAGCGCCTGGGCGAGAGCTTGCTGGCGACCTGGGAGTATCGGCGCGGCGCGGCTTGCGGCCTCGCCGCTCATGCTTGCCGCTTCGCCGAGGCAAAGCAGGATGAGGTCGGCCCCTGCGCACCGCCGGCAGGCCTCCTGTATGTCGCCAGCGTCGCCGCCTTCGATCTCGACGCCCTGGCAATAAAGGATCTCGCATTCCGGGAGCGCCGCCGCGAGGCCCTCGCGAACCGACACGCCCCTCTGGCCGCTCGCGGCCAAGCTCCATGGCCCTAGCATCTCGCTTCCGGCGTCTGCGAGCGGGCCGATCAGCGCGACGCGTTTGGCGCCTGCCGCAATCGGCAGAACGCCCTTGTTCGTGAGCAGCGTGATCGAGCGCCTTGCGGCATCGAGCGCAAGGCCCTTGAAATGCTCCTTCGAGACGTCCTCGGCGCTGAGTCGACGGAAGGGATCGTCGAACAAGCCGAGATCGCGTTTGAGCCGTAGCACGCGTCGCGCAGCCGCCTCGATGTGCGACATCTCGACCAATCCCCGCGCCAAGGCCTCGGGCAAGCTGTTCCCATAGGCCCCGCTGACCATGTCCATGTCGACGCCGGCTCTCAGCGCGAGCGCGGCGGCCTCGGCAAGATCGCCGGCGACGCCCTGCTGAAGGAGTTCGGCGACCGCGCCGTAATCGCTCATGATCACGCCCTCGAAGCCGAGCTTCTCCCGCAAATAGCCGGCAAGCAGCTTGCGGTGCGCGGTCATCGGAATCCCTGAGACGCTAATGTAGGCCGCCATGACCGCGACGCATCCCGCACTGAGCGCGGCGCCAAAGGGCGGCAGGTAGACCTCGTGCAGGCTGCGCTCGGATATGTCTGCGGCGGCGTAGTCGCGTCCGGCGAGCGCGGCGCCATAGGCGCAAAAATGCTTGGCGGTCGAGCCCACCGCGTCTCGCGCCGAGAGGCTCGCGCCCTGGAAACCCCTGACCTTCGCGTCGGCGAAGGCGGCGCCGACGCAAGGGTCTTCGCCGGGGCTTTCGACGATTCGCCCCCAGCGCGGATCCCGCGCGATGTCGAGCATGGGAGCGAAGGTGAGGTCGATCCCGTCGGCGGCGGCCTCGTGCGCCGCTGCGCGCGCGGTCTCCGCCCAGAGATTGGCGTCAAACGCGCCCGCCTCGGCGAGCGGTACGGGAAAAATCGTCTTTTGCCCGTGAATCACATCCATCGCGAAGAGCAGCGGCACGCGAAGCCGCGACTCTTCAACGGCGCACTTTTGCAGTTTGGTGATCTCTTCGCGCCCCCAGAGATTGAAGACGCCGCCGATGCGCCCGGCGCATACATTCGTGATCAGGTCGCCTTCGCCGGCTGGCCCCGTGACCGCCTGGGCGCCCGCGACCAGATTGAGCTGGCCGATCTTTTCCTCGAGCGTCATTTCGGACAGGAGTTGATCGATCGCATCCATGACAACCCTACCGTTTTCTGCCGGCGTCGATTCCGACGCGTCGCCGCCCGCACGTGACAGCATAGAGGAAATCAGCAGGATTAGACGTCGTCATTGCCGGTCGGCGTTGCTGCTCCCGAAGCGATGAGACAATGCTCCCTCTTACGTTCTAGCTGGCGCGCTCCCATTGCGGCGTGAGATCATTCGGCGGCATGATCTCGAGAATCGCAGCAGGGAGCAGCCGGATGAGGCAAGAGGCCGCTGAGAAGGCGCGAGGGCCCGAAGCCGTTGATCCGAGTTTCGGCGCCTTTGTCGCGCAAGCGTCGATGATGTTCGGCGTTCTGCGCGCCTCACATGGCCGAGCCGTCCTTCTTGGGCTTGGCGTCAGTCTCATCGGGGTGATCGCCACGACCGCCTATTGGCAGATCGAGCTCAACGCCTGGAACAAGCCCTTTTACGATGCGCTCTCGCGGCGGCATTTGCCCGAATTTCTGACGCAGCTGGGCGTGTTTGCGAAGATCGCGGGAGCGCTGCTCCTGCTCAATGTCTCTCAGACCTGGCTCAACCAAATGCTGCGCATGAAGGTGCGCGAGACCTTCACGCGCGATCTCTTCGCCGAATGGCTGGCGCCGCGCCGCATCTTCCTCGTGTCGCAAGCCGGAGCGATCGGCGTTAATCCCGACCAACGCATTCACGAGGACGCGCGCCATCTCGCGGACCTCACGACCGATCTTGGCGTCGGTCTGCTTCAGGCGATGTTGCTGCTCGCATGTTTCATCGGCGTGCTGTGGGGGCTTTCGGCGGGCGTCGTGCTCTCCATCGCTGGGCGAGACGTAATCATTCCGGGCTACATGGTCTGGTGCGCGCTGATCTATTCCGGCGTCGCGTCCGCGGCGAGCTGGCTCGTCGGCAGGCCCTTGATCGGCCTCAATGCGGAACGTTACGCGCGCGAATCGGATCTTCGCTTCTCGCTCATGCATGTGAACGAGCACGGCGAAGACGTCGCGCTCTATCGCGGAGAGGCGACGGAGGTCTCGCGCCTCGGCCTCGTCTTGGAGCCTCTTCTCTTCATCCTGCGCCGGCTGGTGCGCGCAACGACGAATTTGACCTGGGTGACCGCGGGATACGGCTGGTTCACGATCGTCGCGCCGATCATCGTGGCGGCGCCCGCCTTTTTCGACGGAAAGCTGACTCTCGGCGGTCTGCTGATGAGCGCCGGCGCCTTCACGCAGGTGCAGCAGTCGCTGCGCTGGTTCATCGACAACGCCGGGGTCTTGGCCGACTGGCGCGCGACCCTGCACCGCGTCGCCGCGTTCCGTCTGGCGCTTTTGCAAACGGACGGCGCGCAGCCCGGCGCGGGCCGCATCGCCTTCGAGGCCGCGACGGACGATCGCTTGCGCATCGAGAATTTGACGGTGTCGCTTCCTTCCGGAACCATCACGCTGAGGAAATCCGTCGTGGAACTCGCTCGAGGCGAGCGTGTGCTCATCGTCGGCGCGCCAGGTGCCGGAAAGACGAGCCTCTTTCGCGCGCTCGCGGGCCTTTGGCCCTGGGGATCGGGCAGAATTGCGATGCCAGGCGGCGACGACGCAGTGATGTTCATACCCAAAAGCCCCTACTTCGCTCTCGGGAGCCTGCGCGAAGCGCTCGCCTATCCGGCGCCGCCGGAGCGCTTCGCGAATGAGGCTTATAAGCAAGCGCTGACGCGACTCGGCCTGGGGCGGCTCGCGCCGGACCTCGACAAAAGGGCGAACTGGGACCAGGAGCTGACCGATCCCGAGCAGCAGGCGCTCGCCTTCGCGCGCCTGCGGCTGCATGAGCCGTCGTGGGTCGTCATCGACGAAGCCCTGGACGCCTTAAATGCGCAAGCGCGTGAAGCGGTCTTCGACCTCCTCGGCAAGGAGCTCGCGCGGACCGCGGTCCTCTATATCGGTGGACCGGAAGCTCGCCACGAGCGTGGCCGCACGAAGGTGCTCGCGCTCAATTTCGAGCCCCATGAACCCAAGCTCGCGTGAGACGCGCTCTATGTCTCATCAAGGATGTTCCTCACCAAGGACCTTCGCGTTTTGAGGTGAATGCTCCAGAGCACCTTCGGTGAATGCAGGCGGTATGTGATGCAAGGCGGCAAGCTCGGCCTTCTCGGCGATATCGGCGCGACGAACGCGCGGTTCTCGCTGCTTGGCGGCGACGGAAGCATGACGGTCCCGAAGACCTGCGCCGTCGCCGACTTCGCGTCGCTCGGCGACGCCATCGAGGCCTATCTCGCTAAGGAGGGCCACGCGCGACCGAGCCTTGCCGCGCTCGCGGTGGCGGCGCCCATCACCGGCGACGCGGTCTCGATGACCAACCACCCGTGGTCGTTCTCGATCGCGGCGCTATCGAGACGTCTCGGCCTCGAGCGACTATTCGTGCTCAACGACTTCAACGCCAACGCGCTCGCCATTCCTCATCTCGAGACCGCCGACGTCGCCAAGATCGGCGGGGGGGCGCCGACGGCGGGCGCGCCGATCGGCGTGATCGGTCCCGGCAGCGGTCTCGGCGTCAGCGGGCTGATTCAATACGGAGGAAGAGACGTCTCGATAGAAGGGGAAGGCGGCCATGTCACACTGGCTCCCGCCAATGATCGCGAGAGCGCCGTGATTGATCGGCTGCGCGCGCGTTTCGGTCATGTTTCCGCGGAGCGCGCCCTCTCCGGACCCGGACTCGTCAATCTCTATACCGCGCTGTGCGAGCTTGCCGGCGAAGCCGCGCCCGCGCTCACGCCCGCCGAGATCACGGATCCAAAGCGCACGGCGCAGGACTTGCGCGCGCGCGAAGCGGTGACGATGTTTTGCGCGATGCTCGGCACGCTCGCGAGCAATCTTGCGCTGACTCTCGGCTCGCGCGGCGGCGTCTATATCGCAGGTGGCATCGCGCCGAAGCTCGGTCCAGCAGTCGTCGGTAAGCCGTTCCGAGAGAGGTTCGAAGACAAGGGGCGATTTCGCGACTATCTGGCTTCGACGCCGACCTATCTGATCTTGCGGCCCACCCCGGCGCTGCTCGGCCTGGCGGCAAGGCTGAAACGCGAACTCGATTAGCGCCTCGGCGCGACTGATCGACGTCTTGACCCTCTGCCGTCTAGGACCGATTTTATGATAGTAAAGCAGCGGCGAGGTCCGACAATGGGCGCCTATCGAATCAAAGAGGTCAAAATCGTCGAGCAAGCCGACGGATCGGCGAAGCTGGAAGTTTTGCGCGAATATGAGCGCGACTCGGATAGTGAGCGCGCCCTCGTGGAGCAAGTTCGACATTTCTTTGAACTGGAAATGCTGAGCCCGGAAGCGCTGCAAATTGTCGATTTCGATGCGCTGATCGTCGTCGACGCCAAGGGAAGAGAGATCGCGCGCTTTACCGTTGCGGATGTGTGGAAGCGCGAAGCCGAGGCGGTCAACTCCGGGAAATTATACGACCACTGGGCCTGAGAGCGCTTCGGCGGCGGCGTCTTGCCGGCTGGCCTCAGCTGAATGAAGGAGGCGACTCGTGTCTCCAGATGGGAAAGCGCCTTTGTCATGGCCTGGTCGATCACCATTGGGCGGTTCTTCGGGACCTATGTGCGCATCCACATCACCTTTTTGATCTTCCTCGCCTGGATCGGCTTTTCTGCCTATCAGCGCGCAGGAATCGAGGCGGCGAAGCAAAGCGTCGTCTTCATCGTGGCCATCTTCGCCTGCGTCGTGCTGCATGAGTTCGGGCACATATTGACGGCGCGGCGTTACGGCGTGCGCTCGACGCAGGTGACGCTGCTTCCGATCGGCGGCGTCGCCGATCTCGACAAGATGCCGGAGAAACCCTACCAGGAACTGCTGATCGCGCTCGCCGGCCCTCTCGTCAATCTCGTGATCGCCGCGATCCTGCTGGTCATTGTGGGCGCCGTCGAGGGCGAGACGCTCCGGCGCATCGACGATCCGTCGATCGGGCTCGTCGAGAAGCTCGCGGCGACGAACGTCTTTCTCGCCATTTTCAATATGGTTCCAGCCTTTCCGATGGACGGCGGCCGCGTGCTGCGGGCGGCTCTCGCGATGTGGATCGGCCAGCAGAAAGCGACGCGGATCGCTGCCCAGATCGGCCAGGCCTTCGCTTTCGCGCTCGGCTTCCTCGGCCTCCTCGGAAATCCAATCCTGCTCTTCATCGCTTTTTTCGTCTATTTCGCCGCCGCGGGCGAGGCCCAGAGCAGCTTCGTGCAGCAGGCGACGCACGAGGTGAAGGTCGCGGACGCCATGGAGACGCGCGTCGTCTCGATCTCGCGCGGGGCGACGGTCGGCGAGGCGGTCGATATCTTGCTCGCCACGTCGCAGGAAAGCTTTCCCGTTCTGAACGCGGCGGGCGGGCTCGTCGCCTTGCTGTCCCGCGACGACATTGTCGAGGCGGTCCGCGGCGCCGACAAAAATGCGCCGGTCGCGCCCTTCGCGCATAAGAAGTTTGCGACAATTTCGCCCGAGCAAACTCTCGACGCCGCGCTGCAGGAACTCGTGAAGGCGCCGGCGGTCGGCGTCGTCGGAGCCGACGGGCGGCTACTCGGCCTCGTCACGAAGCAGTCGGTCGCCGAGGTGATGCTGATCAAGGCCGCCCGCCCCGACTGGCGATTTTCGAGTCACGGCCGGATCGCATGAGCAGCCCATCTTCGATGGGCAGCAAAGGCGCATGAACTCTCTGCGATAATCAGCGAGAACGGGGTCTTTTTGCAAATGGCCTTGCTGGAGCGATTTTTGAAAGAGAGCGCTAAGTGGGCCCTCCGAAAGCGAAGACTTAGCCTTTCCCTTGGGGTGAAAATTATGTACTGTTCCCGCTCGTGATGGATTCCGTAGGGCGAGGCCCAAGCGAGGAGGCTTGTAATGATGTTGGGTTACTGGCGGAAGGGGTTCTGCTCTTTCGGATTAATTTGGTTTTTAGTTCTGGGACCTGCGGCGGGATCGCGCGCCGACGCGCCGGCCCCTGCGTCAGCGCCTGCCCCGGCGCCGGCCGCGGCGGCGAAGAATGCTTCGCCCGCGACGCTCACGACAGCCGATCCCAACGTCGATCTCGGCGATCTCAAGCTGATGATCGAGCCTATGACGCGCGCTCAGCTCGACGCCGAAGCCGAAGGCTGGGCCGCGCTATTACGCGCCAAGGTGGCCGAAATCAGCAACGCGGAACTGGCCGTTCGCCGCAAGAACCGTGAAATCGCCGCGCTCAAGGAAATGAAATCCGCCGCCGAAAAGGTCGCGGTGGCGACGACCAAAGCTGAGGAAAAAGGTTCGGCCCAAAGCGCCGAGGCAAAAGCGGCCGCCGCCAAGCTGGCCGAAGCGAACGCCAAGCTTGCCCAGACCGCGGAGGAAAGCAAAAAGGCCGCAGCGGCTGCTCCTCTCGCTGTTTCAGGCGAGGCGAAGGAAAAGGCGGCGGCAGGCGACAAGGACGTCCTCAAGCGCGTCGCGGAGAAGGCTCAGGATACGGCGAAGAAAAACGGCGAGCAGCCAGCGCGGGCCGCGGCCGAGAAGGTCGCGGCGGCGGCCAAAGAGTCCGCGGCGAATCAGGAAGTCGCCCAATTGGCCGCGGTTGCGCCGGCCGCAGCCGCCAGCGCTCCGACCGCGGAAAAAGCCGAAAAAGCGGAAACTCTGGCGGCCAAGACCGACGAGGCCGCCGCAGCCAAAACCGACGTTAAGCTTCAGCTCGTGGACTACTCCACCAAGCTTGTGGCGGAGCGCACGGGCATTATCGACCGCTACAAGATCGTCCTCGACGAAATCGATCTTGAAGGCGGCGACACCAAGGCTCCGCGGGCCTACATCGCGGCAGTGAGCGGATTGAAAGTCGACGCCTCCGACTATGCCTCGACCGCGACCCGCCTCAAATCATGGCTCACGTCGGATGAAGGGGGCTGGCGCTGGGGGCGCAACATCGCGCTTTTTCTCGCCTATGTGATCGGCTCGATCATCCTCGCACGGATCGTGCGCGGGCTCGTGAAGCGCTCGCTGAACCGCGCCCATCAGACCTCGCAACTGTTGCGCAACTTCCTCGTGGACATGTCGGGGCGCGCCGTCGAAGCCATCGGCGTCCTGGCCGGCCTCTCCGCGCTGGAGATTAACTTGGCTCCCATCCTCGCGGTGATCGGCGCGGCCGGCTTCGTCGTGGCCTTCGCGCTGCAGGGAACCTTGAGCAACCTCGCGAGCGGGCTCCTGATCATGGTGAACAAGCCCTTCGACATCGGCGATATCGTCGAGGTGGGTGGCGACATCAAGGGACGCGTCGACGCGATGAACATCTTCTCCACGATGATTGTGACCGAGGATGGTCTGAAGAAAATTGTTCCCAACAACACGATCTGGAGCGGCGTGATCGTCAACCACACGACGGGCGTCACGGCGCCGGCGCATGTTCCCGCCGACGGCGCCGCCCGCGCGACTTGAGCGGGCTGTGGCCGCGATGGTCTTTCCCGGTCGAAAACTGCGATCGACCGTCGCGGCGTCAAGCGCGCTGTGGGAGAGGAACAGAGGGAGATGAGCCTGTCGTTCGGGGCAGCCCGAATGGCAAAAGCTCAAACGAAAAAACTGCGGTCGCGGACTTCAGCTCCATGACCACACTGCTGTTCTTCGAAGGACTCAAGGATTGGCGCGCTGGCTCGACCGCAAGCCGGCAAGCGCGGCTTTGCAGGCGCCGCCCGGTTCCGCTACGCCGCGCTGCCGCGCGCGGTCGAAATCGGCCTCGGCGCTAGCGAGCGAGCCGAGCGCGACCCAGGCGCAGCCGCGATTATTGTAAGCCAGCGCGTCGTTGGGATCGATCTGCAGGGCCTTGTCATAGCCAGCGATCGCGCGGGAATAATCGCGCTTGAAGTAATAGATGTTCGCCTCGTCGCCGTAGAGACCGGCGACGCCCGGAGCAAGACGGATGGACTCGGCAAGATCGGCCAACGCTCGATCATAGTCGCCGCGCCGGTAATAGCCGACGCCCCGGCTTCGGAATGCGTCTCGCCGCAGAGCCCCGTCCACAGTGTCTCGGGCCAGAAGGCGCGAGCAGGCCGCGATGACCCGGTCGGGCTCGCCTTTCAGCTGACAGGCCTCGGCGTCCGCATCGCCGCCCGCGCGCCGCGGCGGCGCGGGGGAATGCGCGTGAGCAGGCGGCGGCGTCTTGGACGAGCCGCTTTGGGCGGTCGGGACGGGAGCCTTCGGCGCCGGCGGAAAGTCGGCCTTCGTGATCTCTGCGGTGAGGGCCGTCCCGTCCAGGAAGACCCGGTATTCCAGCGCGATCGGCGGTCGATCGCCCGACGTTGAGACGAGCGAGGCCGCGCAGGACCTTTCCCCCCGCCCCGCCGACAGCACGCGAATGTCCTGCAGCGTTCCGGAACCGACGAAATCTGCGTGCTGAGGCCTGAGCCGATTGAGCGCGGTTTCGATCGCCCCGGGCGAGTCGCAGGCCGGAAGACTATCTTCAGCAAAACGGCCGTAGAGCTGCGCCAATCCGAAGGCTAGCGCCAAGCCCGTCGCCCCCGCGAGAGCCCAGCGAGGCAGCGTGTCTCTGAGCCACGAGGCGCGGCCGTCATGAATAATTAAATCAGAGCCCGTGCGTGCGGTGACGGTTGGTAGTTGGCTTTTCGACGCGCGGCCCTGAGGGGGCGCCGAGAGCCTCTCAATGAAGCAGTCGGCGAAGGCGGAGATTTCGCAAAGCGGCGTCGGGGTCGGATCGTCCCCGATGGTCACGAGCGTCCCGCTCGAAGCTTGCCTCGTCGCGATCAGTTGGCGCAGCTGCGCTTCGTCGAGCGGCCCCAACTGCGCCAACTCGCCTTGCAGACGGTAGACGATCTTCGGCGGCGTCTCTTCTGGCGGCTCATCGGACATTTGCGCTCTCCTGCGCTCCCCGCCCGTTGAAACGCGCTTTACGCCGCGCGCATCTTCGGCGCCAGGAGCTTGCGATTGACCAAGGTTTCGGCGATTTGCACGGCGTTCAAGGCAGCCCCCTTGCGCAAATTGTCGGAGACGACCCAGAGCGCCAGACCATTGTCCACGGTGGGGTCTGAACGGATGCGCGAGACATAGGTCGCGTCCTCGCCAGCCGCCTCATGCGGGGTGATGTAGCCGCCGGGTTCATGCTTGTCGATCACCAGCACGCCGGGGGCCTCGCGCAAGATGTCGCGCGCCTCCTCGGGCGAAATCGGCTGCTCGAATTCGATGTTGACCGCCTCCGAATGGCCGATGAAGACCGGCACGCGCACGCAGGTCGCGACGAGCTTGATCTTGGGATCGAGGATCTTCTTCGTCTCCGCCGTCATCTTCCACTCTTCCTTCGTGAAGCCGTCCTCCATGAAGACGTCGATGTGCGGAATGACGTTAAAGGCGATGCGCTTGGGGAATTTTTTCGCCTCGATCGGATCGGAGACGTAGACGGCGCGCGTCTGCGCGAAAAGCTCGTCCATCGCCTCCTTGCCGGCGCCCGAGACCGACTGATAGGTCGACACGACCACTCGCAAGATCTTCGCCCTGTCGTGGAGAGGTTTCAGCGCCACGACGAGCTGCGCGGTCGAGCAGTTGGGATTGGCGATGATGTACTTGCGCACGAAACCCGACACGGCTTCGGCGTTGACCTCGGGCACGATCAGCGGCACCTCGGGATCCATGCGGAAGGCGCTCGAATTGTCGATTACGACACAGCCCTTCGCGCCGATCTTCGGCGAAAACTCGCGCGAGACGTCGCCGCCGGCCGACATCAGGCATATGTCCGTGTCAGTGAAGTCGTAATTTTCAAGATTGCGGCACTTGAGCACCTTGTCGCCGAAAGAAACCTCGCGTCCGATCGAGCGCGACGAAGCGAGCGCCACGACTTCCGAGACGGGAAAGCGGCGCTCGGCCAGTACGTCGAGCATTTCGCGGCCCACATTCCCGGTGGCGCCGGCGATGGCGACCTTGAACTTCATTCTTGTCTCCGTCCCGCCAGACTTCGAGTCGGCGTGAGATTTGGGAAAGCCTTCGCGCGCTCTTCGCTCGAAGCGAATGTTTCGAGCGACAAAAGTCGCGCCAGCTCAATCTGCCGGAGCGAATTCCGATCGCAAAAGCCTGTCAACCTTCGCGAAAGGTCGCTCTAGAAGGATAGCCCGACTGCCGGCTTCCCGGAAGGACTCATGGAAAGCGGGTTCTTGCTGCCGGATTTGGATGCGTCGTCTTCGCCCTGCTTTGCTGCGTTGGGATCCTTGCCGGGCGACCAGCCCTCGAGCTCGCCGAACTGCCGGTCGCCGCCGGGCTTCCCGCTCTTGGCTGGCGGCTGCTGCGGCTTCTGTTGCGCGCTTTTCTTCTTGGCTTTGGCCTTGCCCTCGGGCTTTGCGTCCCCCGCGTCGAGCAATGCGGGATCGAGGCTGTCCTGCGCCGCCGCGCGGCCGGACCATCCGCCGACCATCGACAGGGACGCCGCAATGAGAAGCGCGCGCGTTAGACCGCGCCAGGGGAAGCACATCATCGTCTCTCCTGAAGTCGAAGCGGGCTTTGGTAATGAGCCATCGCGGCGCAATGAAGGCAAGGCGCGGCCCCCATTACTCCACGAGCTTCGGCGCCGCGCCCGCTGGCCGCTCGGTCTCCTGGAGAATGCCCAGGCGCCGCGCAACCTCGGTATAGGCTTCGACCAAGCCGCCCATGTCGCGGCGGAAGCGATCCTTGTCGAGCTTGTCGTTCGACTTGATGTCCCACAGCCTGCAGGAGTTGGGAGAGATCTCGTCGGCGACCACGATCCGGACCATATCGCCTTCCCACAGGCGCCCACACTCCATTTTGAAATCCACGAGGCGGATGCCGACCCCGAGGAAAAGGCCCGACAGAAAATCATTGACCCGGATGGCGAGGGCCATGATGTCGTCGATCTCCTGCGGACTCGCCCAACCGAAGGCCGTGATATGCTCCTCGGAGACCATCGGATCGTTGAGCTGGTCGTTTTTGTAATAGAACTCGATGATGGAGCGCGGAAGCTGAGTCCCCTCCTCCATGCCCAGCCGCTGCGCGAGCGAACCGGCGGCGACGTTGCGCACGACCACTTCGAGCGGAATGATCTCCACCTCGCGAATGAGCTGTTCGCGCATGTTGAGCCGGCGAATGAAATGCGTCGGCACGCCGATCGAGTTCAAGTTCTGGAAGATGTGCTCGGAGATGCGGTTGTTCAGAACGCCTTTGCCGTCCACCACCTCGTGCTTCTTCGCGTTGAAAGCGGTGGCGTCGTCCTTGAAATGCTGGATGAGGGTTCCTGGCTCCGGGCCCTCATAGAGCACCTTGGCCTTCCCTTCGTAGATGCGGCGACGGCGATTCATGGGTTCGGACCGGGCTCGAGATTCAGTTGACGCGTCTTTCCGCAGAGGAAGCGTCGGCGGCCTCGCGGGGTTCCTGAGCGTAGCACGATCATCCAGCGACGGCTGCAGGACGCTTTGCTTGCAGGTCGTACCCTTTCCGCGCCCTGCTGACAACCCTGCCGGCGCGCTTGGCCCCCTCTTCCTCAAACACGACATCCGCCCCACGGGGGCCCCGCGGGGCGGCGAGGTTTATCTATGCCGCGCGAAGCCGAAGGCCTCGTTTGCTTTCAGCTTTTCACCACCAGAAACGGGGACGCCAGTAATATCGACGGCGCCAATACCACCGGCGGCGCCAAGGGCGACGCCAACCCCAACGACGCCAGCCCCAGCGACGCCAGCGATACCAAACATCCTCCGTGGGGTCGGCCGGCGCGATCACGTCGCGCGGTGCGATGCTCGGCGCGGCGACGGCCGCGCTAGAGGCGGCGAGAAGCGCCAAGGACAGAAGAGTCGCAGTCAAGAACGCGCGTCGTTCCATTTTTCGCTCCTTACTCATGCGCCCGAAGCGCTGAGACCGTATTTCGGACCTAAAACAACGCGCTATTCCGTGCTTGGTTCCAGCTTCGGAACGTATTCGCGCGCCGGCGCGCGCCACTGCGAGAAAAGCCACGTCCAAGTTCCGGCTAAGAACAGCCACATTTGTAAACTTTGTATTAAGCGCCCTCTCCGTCTCTTGGCGGAGTCGTGCTCCCTTGAGAGCATGCCTGAACTGGGGCAGAGTAAAGTTGCGTAAGGCGACCGCGCCGCCCAGCATGGGTCCGCGAATACAGGGGCGCCTGAGCCTACAGAGAAGAGGACAGCCAATGAAGGCCTCTTTTGACAAGGAAGAGATGATGGCGGGCCTGGCGGAGCTGGAGAAGCGTGTGCGCGAGCACCGGTCCCACGGGCCGCTCGCGGCTTCGCCGGACAGTCGTTTGGACCTCGACCTTGCAGCGATCGAGGCTGCAGTGAGGTCCAAAAGCGCCGCCAAGCCCGCAACGGCCGACAACGCGGGCCTTTCGGTCGAGTTCAGCCGCGACCAATTCGCGCGGACGCCTTCCGTGACGCTCGACGTGGTTCCTGAGCGGGAACTAAGCGCGTCGGCCGGCAAACCGCTCGATGTCGCGGCGCCCGACCTTTCACGCGAGCGGATAGCCTCGTCGCGAGCCGCCGCGATCGACGTCCTCGCCGAAAAGGAGCCGCGTGCTCCCGCTGCCGGAAGAGCGAGCCCGCCTCCGGTCCCGAATGCAAAGCGACCCGGAAACGTGGATGCGATCCCGGAGAAGAAGCTCCCCGCATCCGATACCGGGACGGAAAGCGCGCCTTCGCGGCCGCACCGCTGGATCTATGCGGCGGCGGCGATCGTGATCGTCATCGGCTCGCTCCTCGGCGGCGCCGGCTATGTCGCCGGCGGAAAAGTCTTTGCGGCGTTGCGGTCGCCCTCGGCCCCGCAGAAAATCGATCCGTCCCCCGAGGCGACGGCGGCCTCTCCAGCGCCGGAAGCAACCGCGGACGTGGGGGCGGCGACGCCGCCCGCCACTGAAGACGCCGCAGCCCTGCGAGGAGGCGAAGCGGCGCCGGCGCCGGAGCCCGCGACGCAAGCCGCAACCGCGGACACGGGGCTCGCTGCGCCTGCCGGGGCTGCTGCCGCGGCCAACGCGTCGCCCCCACCTGCCGCCGCCCCGCCGCCCGCGGCCGAAAAGGCTGCTTCAGTCACCGAGCCCCCGCCGGTATCGGCGGCGGCGCCGTCCGACGCCAAGCCCGCCAAGCCGGCGAAGAAGCCAAAAAAGCCCACGGCCGACAAATCCGACAAGGACTCCAAGGCGAAGCCCCACGCGAAGGACAAGCCGGAAAAGGTCGCCAAGCCTCACCCCGCGCCGGAAGCGTCGACCCCGCCCCCGGCCCCCGCGCGGCCGCAGGCGCTGGCCGAACCGCCGCCGCCTCCGCCGCCCCCGCCTACCCCCGAGCCGGGCGTCCTGGGTAAGGCGAGCCAGGCGGTGGGTTCGATCACCGGCACGGTCAAGGGCTGGGTTGGCTTGGATTCAGGAGCCCATTGACCGAGCTGAAGGCGGTCCACTCACGATTTGAAATCGCTCGACCCTCGAGCCGCCCCGAGCGCGGCCCGAGGGTTTTTTCTGGCAAGGCGCTCCCTAAGGACCCCGCTCCAACGTGATCGACAACGACTGGTCGGTTTTGCAGCTTTGTCGCCTCTAAACAGCGCCCGCTCGCTTGAGAACGCTATGTGAAGACGCGAGGCGCTCATGCACGACTTCAGCCATGCGCAATATCTGCCGCTGTCACCGCAGGCCTTTGCGGCGCTCACGGCTTTGCTGTTCGTAGCTGTGATGCTCGTGCAAATCCGATTGCTACGTTATGCGTATATGCGGCTCGGCGTGAGCTCGTGGGCGGTGTTCCTGCTGCTTTTTCTCTCGCTCGTGGGCTCCTACGTCAATATTCCGATAGCAACCCTCGGCCATGAAAATTTCGTCGCTGATCGCGAGGTCGAGTTCTTCGGCATGGTCTACCGAGTCCCCGAACTCGTCGGCTCACCCGAAGTCGTCCTCGCCGTCAATCTTGGCGGCGCGGTCACGCCGACCTTCCTGTCTATCTATCTTCTCTCCAAGCACGGCATCTGGCTTCGCGGAATTGTCGCGACCCTCATCGTGGCGATCCTCTGTCACAGCCTAGCGCAGCCCGTTCGGGGCGTCGGCATCGCGCTGCCGATCTTCGTCGCGCCCATCGCGGCCGCGCTCGTCGCGCTCCTCATCGATTGGCGCTACGCCGCCCCGTTGGCTTACGCCGGCGGGAGCCTCGGCGTGTTGATCGGCGCCGATCTGGCCAATCTCGACAAATTGCGAGGCCTCGGCGCGCCGGTGCTCTCTATCGGCGGCGCCGGCACCTTTGACGGCATTTTCGTCACCGGCGTGGCGGCCGTTCTACTCGCGGGAATAACCGCTCGCCGGGCTCCGACGAGCGCGTGACGCGGGCGTCGCGTCAGGCGACGGTCGACGAGGCCTTGCGGTGGTGGCTAACGTAAAAGCCGATGATCGCGAGCAAGGCGATGCTCACCAAGGTTACGAGCAGAGTGGCGCGTTCGAGGAAGGCGATGAAGGGGACGGCCGCCCCCAGCAGCACGCCGATGAGCGCGATGCGCCAGGCCCCAATCTGCGCGCCGGCCGTGAAGGTTCCAAGCGCCAGCAGCACCATCATCATCAGTCCGGAGGCCATGGCGTTCATGACGTTTGCGACGTCGGGCATGTAGAGAAGCCGCATCGCGCCAAACACCGCGCCCCAATGCAGCGCTTCGATGCGCAAGAGCTTGGTGAGCGCGACCTTGTGCTGCTGATCGCGCATGCGCGCATAGATACAAACGGCCGCAAAAAACGGAATGAGCAATTCCCAATAGATCGCCATTTCCTCGAGGGCGAGGCTCGCGAAGGCGACGCCGATCAGGGCCAGGATCAAAATGGCGATGTAAGGCCAGTCTTCTTTGAGGAAGGAGCCAAGGCCCGTCGAACTCCCTGCTTCGTCGACCATCTTGCCTCTCCTGCCAAAAGCCGCGCTTATCCGAGATTTTGCGTTCGCATTTGTCGCTGCAAGCTTTACGCCGATTTCCGACGGGAAGCCAGAGCCACCGCCCGCTGTCTCGCGCCGCAAGCCCACGAAATGCTAGACAGTGCCCATGACCAAGCCCGTACGCATCGACGAAAGTTGGCGACCGCATCTCGAGGCGGAGTTCGCCAAGCCCTATTTCTCCGCGCTGCGCGAATTCGTGCGCGAAGAATATGCGACTCGTCGAGTCTTCCCCCCGCGGCTCGCATATTCCGCGCCTTCGACGACTGTCCGTTCGAGAAAGTCAAAGTCGTGATCTTGGGACAGGACCCCTATCACGGCGCCGGGCAAGCCAACGGCCTGTGCTTTTCGGTAGACGCCGGCGTCGCAACGCCGCCTTCTCTGACGAACATCTTCAAGGAGATCGAAGCCGACCTCGGGCGTCCCGTCTCGCGTGACGCGGATCTGTCGCGATGGGCGAATCAGGGCGTGCTGCTGCTCAACGCGACTTTGACCGTTCGCGAGGGGGTCGCAGGCTCGCATCAAAACCGGGGATGGGAGGAATTTACAGATGCGGCCGTGCGGGAGCTGAACGATAAACGTCGCGGGCTCGTCTTCATGCTGTGGGGAAACTACGCGCGCCGAAAGGGATCGGGCATAGATCGCAGCCGTCATCTCGTGCTGGAGGCGGGCCATCCATCGCCGCTTTCAGCACAGCGGTTCTTCGGCTGCCGGCATTTCTCCAAAGCCAACGGCTATCTTGCGGCGCAGGGCGCAATCCCGATCGATTGGTGAGCGGCACGTCCCTGCGACATGCAAGCGTTCGGTAATCCTGCAAAAACCTGAGCCTTCCTTCCACGATCACGGAACGGGCGCAATTGGGAAAGAGGATATGGCTCCCGCCCCGCTCATACGGTAATGGCCGACCGATCGGCCCTCCTGGAAACCGCTCACGTGAAGCATCGAAAATTCTTGGTCACGGCGCTGACCTTGGTACTGGCGATCGCAGCGCCCTGCCGAGCGCAGCAGCAGAACCCCGCAGCCGCCAAGCCGGCGCCCGCTCCCGCCGCGCCGCCCGCGCAACCGGCGCCCGCGTCGCCGCAGCCCGCGGCCGCCGCACAGCAGGCGGCCCCCGCTGCGCCGCTGAAGCCGCCCGCGCCGGCAAGAGGCGCGGCAAAGCCCGCCGCGCCCGGAGCCAAGCTCGACCGGGCTGAGGCCATCAAGCGCGCCAACGGCTTCTTCAACGCATCCCCCGTGTTGACGGCCGATTTCGTGCAGCTCGGCGCCGACGGCAAGCGCTCCGAGGGCAAGTTTTACGTCCAGCGCGCCGGGCGCGTTCGGTTCGAATATGCGGAGCCCGCGACGCTGGAAGTCGTCTCCGACGGCCTGCGCGTCGTCGTTCGCGACCGCAAGCTCAAGTCCGAGCAGGCCTATTTCATCGAGCAGACGCCGCTGAAGTTTTTCATGAAAGAGAAGTTCGACCTCGAGAAGGACGTAAAGGTCGTCGACGTCGCGATTGAAGATTCTGGCGTCTCGATCGAGATCGAGGACAGCACGACATTCGGCGGAACATCGGTGGTCAAGCTGCTCTTCGACCCCAAGACCTTCAAGCTCAAGCAGTGGCAGGTGACGGATCCCCAGGGCTATCAGACGCTGCTCACGCTGTTCAACATCGACCAGACGACCACGCCCGATCCCGCCCTCTTCAAGATCGACCAGAAGGCGAACGCCAACTGAAAGCGCCGGCCCCCTGGCCGTTCTTTCGATCCCTTCGCGGCGGGGGCAAGGGCGCCTGGCGATACGATCTCGTCGCCGGCCTGACCCTGGCCGCGATCGCCGTTCCCGAACAGATGGCGACCGCGCGGCTCGGCGGGTTGCCGGCGCATGTCGGGTTTTTCGCCTTCATCGCCGGCTCGATCGCTTTCGCCGTCTTCGGCTCGAATCGCCGTCTCTCGGCGGGCGCCGACTCGACCATCACGCCGATTTTCGCGGGAGCGCTCGGCGTCCTCGTCTCTGCCCATCCCGGCGCCTATCCGCAACTGGCCGCCCTCCTCGCTCTCGTCGTCGGCGCGCTTTTGACGCTCGCGGGGCTGTTTCGCGCCGGTTGGGTGGCCGATCTGCTCTCGATCCCTGTGACGACGGGATTTCTCGCCGGCATCGCCATTCATATCGCCATGTCGCAGGCGCCGGCGCTCCTCGGCTTGCCCCCTGGCCCCCTCGGCGCGCTGGAGAGCGTCCCGGCAATCTGGAGCAAGATCGGCGAGGCGAACCTTTATGCGCTGACGATCGGCCTCGCCTCGCTCCTCTGCATCGCGCTCTGTGAATGGATCGACCCGCGCATCCCCGGGGCGCTCATCGCGCTCGCGGCCACGACCTTCGCGGTCGTTCATCTCGACCTTGCCGCCAAGGGCGTCGCCGTCGTCGGCGGCTTTGAGGTCTTCCTGCCTCGCCTTTCGATCCCTCCGCAGTCATGGAGCGAGTTGCCCCGGGTCTTCGGCCTCGCCGTCCTCGTCGCGGTCGTCGTCATGGTTCAGACGGCCGCCGTGTCGCGGTCCTTCCCTGATGCGCCCGGCCAGGCGCCGGATGTCGACCGCGATTTTCTCGGGCTCGGCGCGGGAAGTCTGCTCGCAGGACTGATTGGCGCTTTTCCCGTCAATGCGAGCCCGCCGCGGACCGCGATCGTCGTCGAGTCGGGCGGCCGCAGCCAATGGGCCGCCATCGTCGCCTGTTGCGTGGTGGCCGCGGCCGCCTTTTACGGCTCGCCGCTGTTGGAGAAAGTGCCGGCGGCCGCGCTCGCCGGCGTCCTCTTCTTCGTCGCCGGCCGTCTGGTTCGCTTGCGGGAAATCAGGGCGATCGCCGCGAAGACCCGCGCCGAGCTGCTCCTCGTCGTCGCCACGGCGCTGCTGGTGACGATCCTGCCCGTTCAGACCGGCGTGGCGCTGGCGATCCTGCTCTCGCTCGCCCATGGCGTCTTCACCACCACCCGCACGCGGATGATCGAATATGAACGGCTCCCCGGCGGCTCGGTCTGGTGGCCGCAGGATTGGTCGCTTGCGGGAGAAAAGCTCGAAGGCGTCATCGTCGTCGCTTTCCAGGCGCCGCTATCCTTCCTCAACGCCTATGGTTTCCGCAGCGACCTGGAGGACGCGATCGCGACCGCCGGCGACCGGGCTCCCGTGCGGCTCGTGATTCTCGAGGCGAGCAGCAATGTCGAGATCGATTACACGGCGGCGCGGATTCTCGATGAAACGATCCGCCGCTGCCGCGCCCAGGGCGTCGACTTCGCCGTCGCGCGGCTCGAATTGGTGCGGGCGCAGGCGGCTCTCGAACGCTTCGGCGTGCTGACGACCCTCGGGAAGAGCCGCCTTTTCCACAGTGTGGACGAGGCGACGCGGACGCTCGCGCCCGACGCCGCCCTGCGCCCGCGTAACGCTAAAGACGCGTGAATTCGCGCGACAGCGCCTTCTCGATCTCCGGCAGAGGATGATGGGTCAGGTCGCGATCGAGCTCGCCCTTGACCTTGCTGTGCGCCTTGGCGGAAAGCTCCTTGCGGATTTCGCCCAGGACCCGCGGCGGCGCAATGATGACGATCTCCCTCATCTCGCCGCTCTCCGCCGCGCTATTGATGCGCTGGGCGATCTGGCGGGCGAAATGCTCCTTTTCGAGCTCATGCCAGTCGGTGGGCTCGATCGCGCTGCGCGTGCCGCCGCGCGAGGAGAAGAGACGCCCCGGCGCGTCGGTGCCAAGATCACGAGCGGCCGGAATTTCTTCAACCACCGCCTCCAGCACCCGCAAATCGAGGAGATCGGGGTCTCCGTGATTTGTCAGAAAGAGCGCGCGTCGCCCATCCCCGACCACGACCCACGCGCCATTGTGCACTACGATGTGGCTCATTGATGCTTCTTTCCTTTTTTGGCCCCTGTTTAGGAAGGTGGGGGGCGCCGACACGGCAGCAAGCGCGGCCTGACGCCGCGCCATGGGGCCTCAGCCCGCCGTTCGGAATTCGCCATTTTCCAGCGAATGAGAGCCAAGCGCAAGCTTCGGACCGCCCGGCACTTGCCGGACGTGCATTTTAGAGTAACATTTGCTCTCAGAAGCTCCGCCTGCGGCAGAATGGCCGAGCTGGCGGCTGGCTAGATGTGCGGAGAGAGACCCGGCGTCCTCTTCCTGCTCGGCCGCCAGGATTTGGGAGATTGACTATGCGTGACGACCCAAACATGTCCCCTTCCCTCAGGGGGATCGGACGCGAGGCCTCAAGGCCCAGCCTGGTGAATGCCCTCTTTTCCCGTCATCTGTCCATTGGACTAATGGTCGCAGCTTTCGCGGTGGCTTTTAGTGGGCCTGTCGCCGCCCACGGCCGGCTGGGCGCGGCGGAAGGGCGCTGCCGTCTGTTCATCGGCCCCGACACGATGAATTTCACCGGCTATCTGCCGGACGCCTCGAAAGTCGAATTCTGTGAGGACATTCCCGCCACCGGACATGTGATCGTCGCGCTCGACGACGTGCAGGAGGAGCTGCGCGACATGAAGGTGGAGATCCGGATCGTGCGCGACGTGGGCGGTCCCGCCAGGGAGGAGGAGAATCTCGACGCGGTGACGGTGGCCTATGTCGAGCCGCGCTACTACCCGACGGGAACGATCACCTTCCAGCACACGTTCAACGAACCGGGCTATTTCGTCGGCATCGTCACGGCGGTCGGCGATCACGGCGAGCGGTGGACGTCGCGCTTCCCCTTCTCGGTCGACAAGAGCTTCGCGCGGACACTGCCGATCTACCTGCTGCTCGCGGCTGCGGTGATCGCGTTGTTCTTCATCTATCTTCGGCACCGCCACGAATGGGCTCCGGCGAAGAAGATAGCGACTCGATCCCCGCCGAACGATCCGACGCCGACGCCCCCGCCCGCGCCGGCAGAGTAAGCGCCGTCACTTCGTCTCGCCTTCGTCGATCGCCTGGGCGAGACGGGCGATGGTCTTGGCGTAGACGCGCGCCTTGTTCCACTCGAGCAGGACGGCGAAATTGGGCTCGCCCTCCAGATAGCCGTCGCCGCGCTTCCAGCCTTTCGACTGCAGGAAATTCGCAGTCGAGGCGAGGGCGTCGGACGTGTCGCGGATGAGATCGCGCGTGCCGTCGCCGTTGAAGTCGACAGCGAACTGCAGATAAGACGAGGGCAGCAGCTGCGTCTGGCCGATCTCGCCGGCCCAATCGCCGCGCATTTGCGCAGGGGTCATGTCGCCGCGCTCGACGATCTTGAGCGCGTCCAGCAGCTCGGCGCGGAAGGTCTCCGAGCGCCGGCAGTCGTAGGCGAGCGTCGCGACCGCGCTGAGGATCGGAAAGCGCCCGTTGTCGGTCCCATAGCCCGTCTCCAGGCCCCAGATGGCGACGACCACCGCGCCGGGAACGCCATATTGCCGCTCGATCTTGGCGAGCAGCGCGGCGTTGCGGCGCATCAGCGCCTTGCCGCGCGAGACGCGCTTCGGCGTCACGAGGCGCGCCGAGAAATCCTCGAAGCTCTTCTTGAAGACATGGCCCTGCCCGCGGTCGCGCCCGATGACGCGGTTGTCGTAACGCACGCCGCCCAGTGCGCGCTCGATCACGGGGCGGGAAATCCCGCTCGCCGCGGCCTCGTCCTTGAAGGCTGCGAGCCACGCGGCGAAGCCCGACGAATCATTGCCGCAGGGCGCGGCTACCGCGGGGGCGGAGAGCACGAGGAGGGCGGCGGTGAGGAGGCGCGCGGGTTTCAGGGGAGCAATCCGCTGGAGTGGGTGAACCATGTCTTGAGCAACGATGTGAAGTCTTTTCCGCTCTGTATGAACGCTTCGTTCAAGCATTTGGCGAGAGGCCGGTCAATTGCGAAAGGATTGCGGGGGACCTGCCAGACGAAGATGAATTCCCGTTCGAGCTTTTCCATGGCGATCAAGCGACGCCTGCAGGATACGTTTCAGCCTAAGTCGGGAAGGCGGCGGATTCCAGCGCACTGGAGCCGTGTTCGAGAGGCTTCGTGCTGCCGATGGCGGCGACGCCATCACCGACTACAATGGCAATAAGAGAAGCATAGACCTTCGCGCCATAGTGCTGGACTCAGACGAATGCTGGACTTCGAATCCTGAACGTTTCAAGCTCCATCGGCCGAGAAAAATGGGAGAAGGTCCATCTCTAATTTTGAATATGACCAGTCGTTCGGGAGTGCCAACGGACCGTCGGCCGCCTCGCATGTCAAACCAAGCGGGATCCCGGGCGGCTCGCGTCAACCGAGTCCCGTCATCTATGACATCACGCGTCTCGTCACCCGCGCGCTGAATCCTTCGCCAAATGGCATCGACCGCATCGACTTCACCCTTGCTCGCCATTTCCTTTCATCGCCCGACAAGCGCACTGGCGCGCTGATTTACACATGCCTCGGTCACAGGCTTGGCGGAGCCGATGCCGCCCTGCAGACCATCGACGGCATCCAAGCGTCTTGGAATGAATTCATCGACGCGAGCCACGATCCCGTTTACGAATCCGTGGTCGCCACGCTGTTTGGGGCCAATTCGCCCGGGGCGGCCAAGCAACGGGTAAGACGCCGCTTCGACGCCATGCTTTTCGCCCAGAACTGGCAAGCTCTACGCCAATGGGCTTTTCATCAGGGCGCTTCGCTCGCCGAGATTCCTGAAGGCGCGATCTACGTCAACGCCAGCCAGTTCCTCCTCGACAAGCCCTGGTTCCTTCGTTGGCTCGATCGCCGGAGGGACGTGAAACCCGTATTCTATGTGCACGATCTCCTGCCGATAGATTTCCCGGAATACTTTTGGCCCGGAGAAGCTGAAAGTCACGCGCTACGCATGCGCAACATCTGCCGCTACGGAGCTGGAGCTATCACCGGAACACAGGTCGTAGCGCGTCGCCTGCACGCTTTCGCCGCCGAGAACGGTCGCAAAGACTTGCCGATCTGCGTTGCGCGACCTCCCGTCGCGAGAGCCTTCGACACGCACGAGGCGCCAGATTTGCGCCTCGCCAGCATCAGCTATTTCGTCGTCTGCGGCACCATCGAACCGCGCAAGAACCACCTGATGCTGCTCAATGTCTGGAGGGAACTGGCGACGCGGGGTCCGCCCCCCAAGCTCGCGATCGTCGGCAAGCGCGGTTGGCTCTGCGACACGGTATCGGACCTGTTGGATCGAAGCGAAGCGCTCCGCCCCCACATTGTCGAGGTTGGCGGACTCTCGACGCCCGGTCTGCGCCGCCTTCTCGGGGGCGCGCGCGCGTTGCTCATGCCGTCATTTGCCGAGGGATTCGGCATTCCCGTCGCCGAAGCCATGGCTGCGGGCGTCCCGGTCATCGCCTCCGACATCGACGTCTTTCGCGAGATCGGCGGGGACGCTCTTGAGTATATCGATCCGCTGAACGGCCTCGGCTGGCTCGAGGCGATCGACGACTACGCCCGGCCCGACTCCGCGCGGCGTCGGGACGCGCTACGCCGAGTGATGCGCAGCGCACGCGGGCAAAGGTGCGAGTTCCTGGCTGGGATCGACGTGTTCCTGAATAGGGTCGCTGAAGGCGCAGCTCAGAGCGTCGGCGCAAGAAACCAAGTGGGCTAATGCCTTCGCATCGAGTTCGGCGAGTTCAAACTCGAAAGGTTCGGGGACCCGGCAAGACGGACGGAGCCATGTAGCGCGGACGGCTGTCATCCCGGCCATAGAGAGGGTTGTAGGCCGGATCGACATACCCGGCGAGCGAATATTTTCGCCTCAGCGCGTCTTTATCGCGATTGAAGCGCTCGATGTTCTCCTTTGTCTCATCGCTGCCGCGGGTCGCCGACTCATAGTGGCGAAGGGTCGCGAAAGGCGTCCAAACCACGCGGAATCCCGCCCGCCCGGCGCGCAGACAAAAATCAATGTCGTTATACGCGATAGCGAAAGTCGGCTCATCGAACTCGCCCACGGTGTCGGCGCAGCGACGCGAGAGCATCATGCAGGCCGCCGTGACCGCCGCAAAGGATTGGCGCACGGTGAGACGACCCATCGGCCCCGGAAAGGTTGAGGGCATGCCGCAGAACCAATGACCCGCCACCGAACCGAGGCCGGCGATGACGCCGGCATGCTGCAAGCTGCCGTTGGGATAGAGAAGCCGCGCTCCGACAATTCCCGTCTCGGGATAGTCGAAGCAGGAAACCATTTCCTTCAGCCAGGAAGGATCGAGGACCTCGATGTCATTATTGAGGAGGAGAAGATATTCTCCCTGCGCAAGGCGCACGCCACGATTGATCTGCCGGGAGAAATTGAACGGCTCCACTTTGATCTCCGCCCGGAAATCGGCGTGGGTCTTGCGCATCGTTTCGTAAAGATCGAGGACCTTTTTGTCCGTCGTGCCGTTGTCCACGACGATGATTTCGAGGTCGGGATAATCGGTGCGCTTAACGAGATCGTCGAGTAGGCGCGAAATGAGCGGAAATGCGTTGCGACTGGGAATGATGACCGAAACTCGCGGCCAAGTTCTTTCGCGCCGGTCGAAGCGAATGCGATGCAGATTTGCGTCCAGGGCCGGGTCGACAATGGCGGGCGCGCCGCCAACCGCATATCGTTCCGCGATGGCCCGGCGCGCGTTCTGCGTCGCCTTTTCCATGAACTTCGCCGAAAAGCTTCGTCCGTCGCGCCGCCAGATATAGGCGGGATAAGGAAGATGGAGAATTCGTCGCTCGGCCACACCTGAAAGGTAGCGCATCAGCAGGTTATAATCCTGCGAGCCCTCGTAGCCTTGTCGCATCCCCCCGATCTCACGCAGTCGATCGCGGCGATAGATCGAAAGATGATTGACGTAGTTGACGCCGGAAAGCAGCACCGGATCGAACGCGGGCTTGAGGAAATATTCCCGAGGCTCGAGCTTGGCGTCGGCCACGACCTCGTCGGTATAGAGAAACTCTGCGTCCGGCTCCTGCTCCAAGGCGTCGATGATGCAGTCGACGGCGAAGGGCGTGAGCGCATCGTCGTGGTCGATGAGAGCAACCCATTTTCCTTGCGCGACAGAGAGCGCGGCGTTGGTCGCCGCCGCAATGCCTTCGTTGGCGGAACGCCTGAGAATCTTCAGAAAGGGAATGTCTTTGTGGGCTTCGAGCCACTCGACAGTCGCCGCCGAGGACGAGCCGTCGTCGCAGAGGACGAGTTCCGCGGCGCCTTGCCGCTGCGGACCGAACGACCGCCAGAGCTGTTCGAGATATTCGGCGGGAGGGTTGAAGACGGGACACAGGAAGGAGAGAAGGGGCGCATCGCCGCCCCACGGCCCCTTGCCCGCATGCCCGGCGCTCGCCATCGCGATGATCTGCTCATAGTGCTCGGCGACGCTACGAAATTTTGCGGCGCGAGAGCCAAGGTCCGCGAGCGGGGCGCTGCGCGGCGAGGCAGCGATCTGGCAGCTCGGCGCCGCCGCGCCGCTTTGCGCCGCTCCACGCATGCGGCGCCCGACGAAGGAGCGGGCGGACGCCTCGTCGAAGCCCGCGAAAGCGCGAAACTCGAATTGCGCAGGATAGGTCGAGGGATCGAAGCGGATGCGTCTCACCCGCCGGAAGCTCTTGAGCGCGATAACGAACAATCCGTGCTTCGTCGGGCGCAGCTCCAACGCTTGCTCGGGAAGAAATCCTTCCCCCTCGTCTATGTAGATCCAGGGGTCCATCACCCCTTCGGCGCTCGCCATATCGATCAGGAGATAGGACGCGCGCACCCAGCCGGGCGCGAAAAGAAACTGCGGATCGTCGTCCAAGGCCCGCCATTTCGCGAAGCCTTCTCGACGCAGACCCTGGCGGCGTAGCGAAGGTATCGGAAAGAGCATGATCGCCAAACTCGCCTTATTCGCCGTCGAGGCCCTCGGGGCCGGCCCGCCTCAACGCGGCCTCATTCGCGCCTTAAGGCGGCGCGAGTGTGCTCTACCTCAAACGGCCCGAATGATCCAGCTCGACAACGTCTTCAAGTTCTACAAGACGGAACGCCACACGAAGGTCGTGCTCGACCACGTGTCGATGCTCTTCGACACGACTCATTCCTATGGCCTGCTCGGCGTCAACGGCGCCGGCAAGTCCACGACGCTGCGGCTCATCTCCGGAACGGAGCTGCCCAACTCCGGCACGGTGCGCCGCTCGGTGCGTGTCTCCTGGCCGCTCGGCTTCGCCGGTGGCTTTCATCCGCAGATGTCTGGGCGCGAGAACGTCCACTTCGTGGCGCGTATCTACGGCGCGGACGTGCGCAAGACCGACGACTTCGTCGAGGAATTCTCCGAGCTCGGCGACTATCTCGACGTGCCGGTGAAGACCTATTCCTCCGGCATGATGGCGCGTCTGGGCTTCGCGATGTCGATGGCCATCGAGTTCGACGTCTATCTCATCGACGAGGTCACCGCCGTCGGCGACGCGAGGTTCCAGAGGCGCTGCCAGGAGGCCTTCGCGCAGCGCCGCAAGAACTCCGGCCTCATTCTGGTCTCGCACTCCATGCAGACGATCGCCGACTATTGCAACCGCGGCGGCGTGCTCGTCGATGGCCGCCTCATCATGTTCGACAACGTGGGGAAGGCGATCGAGACCTACAACAGGCTCAACCAGTGAGCGCGTTTCGATGAATGACGCCGAAGAGCCTCGCGGCCCGCAAGTCTTCAGCCCCCTGGAGCGCACGCAGGCCATCTCCCGTGCGCTCAACGAGGCGGCGCGGCGCGCGCGCTTCTCCAGCCGCGCACGCGGCGCCTACGAAAAATCGAGCTTCTCGGCCCGTCGCGGCGCGCGGCTCATGCGCGTCATTCGTTGGGTTCTCTTCGCGCTTCTTGTCGCAATCCCCAACGTCGTGGCGCTCGCCTATTTCGGCCTCCTCGCCTCCGACCAATATGTCTCCGAGGCGCAATTCACGGTGAGCAGCGGCGCCATCCCCAAGATGGACGGCCTGGGATCGGTCACGGGCGTTCCGTCGATGATGATCGTCCAGAATACCCAGATCGTGACGAATTTCGTCGAAAGCCGGGCCATGGTCGAGTTGCTGGAGCGCGACGTCGACCTGCGCGAGCTCTATGGCTCCGGCTCCATCGACTGGTGGGCGCGCTTCAACAAGAAGAAGCCGATCGAGAAATTCACGGACTATTGGGAGAGGATGGTGAAGACCTCGATCACCTTTCCGGCGGGCATCGTGACGCTGACGGTCCGGGCCTTCACCGCCCGCGACTCCAAGCGCATCGCCGACGCGATCATCGCGCACTGCGAGACGCTCGTCAACGGGCTCAACGACCGCATGCATCGCGATACGGTCTCGGCGGCCGAGACGGACCTCCTGCACGCCGGCGACAAGCTCAAAACCGCGCGGCTGCAGATGGAGCAGGCGCGCAACGCCGAGCAGCTCGTGGACGTGCGCCAGACCAGTTCCGCCCTCACCCAGCTCCTCTCCGAGCGACAAACGGAGCTGTTGACGGCGCAATCGGAGTATCAGACCCAGCTCCAATATGTGCTGGAGTCCGCGCCGCAGATGCGCGTGTTGAAAACGCGCATGAGCTCGCTGGAGGCGCAGATCCAGAAAATGAAGGCGCAGATCACCGAGCAGCAGGAAAAGAGCGTCGAGGCGGTGGCGGAAAAGGCGCTTTCGGGAAAAATGACGAAATTCGCCAATCTCGACCTCGAGCAGCAGATCGCCGAGAAGCGCTACGCCGCCGCCGCGGCGACTCTCGACGCGGCGCGCATGCTCGCGCAGCGCAAGATGCTGTATCTCCACCCGATCGTCGCGCCCGCCGAGCCGCAGGAGGCGCGCTATCCCAAGCGCTGGCTCAATATTGGCATGACCCTCG
>CAVUQD010000008.1:0-719797 GCA_963743565.1 uncultured Alphaproteobacteria bacterium | reverse complement strand
GCAAACGGGCTGGCGGAGAGGGAGTCCGCCAAACTATCGCCCTGCCCCGTCCATAGCCTTCCGATCAACTCTCACAATTTCAGTAGTTTCTATCTCCAACCGTCTTGCCTTGTTCGCCACTGTCCGCCATAATCCGTGTCGAACTGTAAGACCAATTGTAAGATCGGATGGCGACGATGGCGGGCGGAAAACTCACGGCGCGGGCGGCGGCCACCACGAGGCCGGGGCGATATGGCGATGGCGCGGGGCTCTACCTCGTCGTCTCGGACAGCGGGGCGCGGAAATGGGTTTTCCGCTTTAGTTTCGCCCGCAAGGTCACGGAAATGGGTCTCGGTTCCGCCGACGCCGTGACGCTCGCCGAGGCCCGCGACAAAGCGCTCGAAGCCCGCCGGACGCTGGCTGCGGGGCGCAATCCCATCGAAGCGCGCCGCGCGGCCCTGAGCGCCGTCGCCGCCAAGCCGACCTTTGGCGAAGTCGCGGACGCGCTCATTTCGGCCAAGGAGAGCGAGTGGCGCAACGACAAACATCGCGCGCAATGGCGCATGACGCTCGAAACCTACGCCGCGCCGCTCCGCTCCCGCCCCGTCGACGAAATCGACACAGAGGCCGTTCTGGCCGTTCTAAAGCCCATCTGGCAGGCGAAGCCGGAAACCGCCTGTCGATTTCCGCCGAGATTTGACCCGGGATTTCCATTGAGAACTGACCCGGGTTGATGATGGTTTGAGGGTCAGGCGTTCGTCAAGTTGCGGGTTTTCTCCTTTGTGGGTTTAGCGGCTTTCGCCGAGCTGTCCTTGAAGCGGAAGCTGTCGTTTCCGGTCTCGAGGATGTGGCAGCGGTGGGTGAGGCGGTCGAGGAGCGCCGTCGTCATTTTCGCGTCGCCGAACACGGCGGCCCATTCGCCGAAGCCGAGGTTGGTCGTGATGATGACGCTGGTGCGTTCGTAGAGCTTGCTCAGCAGGTGGAAGAGCAAGGCGCCGCCGGAGGCGCTGAACGGCAGATAGCCGAGCTCGTCGAGGATGACGAGATCGGCGTGTGTGAGCCGCGCCGCAATCTGCCCGGCTTTTCCTTGAAGCTTTTCCTGCTCGAGCGCGTTGACGAGTTCGACGGTGGAGAAGAACCGGACGCGCTTGCGGTGATGCTCGATGGCCTGGACGCCGATCGCCGTGGCGAGATGCGTCTTGCCCGTTCCGGGGCCGCCGACCAAGACAACGTTATGGGCATCCTCCAGGAACTCGCAGCGGTGAAGCTGGCGAACGAGAGCTTCATTGACCTCGCTGCTGGCGAAGTCGAAGCCGGCGAGATCGCGATAGTTTGGAAAGCGCGCGGCCTTGAGCTGGTAGGCGGTGGATCTGACTTCCCGATCGGCTGTTTCCGCCTTCAGAAGCTGCGACAAGATCGGCAGCGCGGCCTCGAAGGCCGGAGCGCCTTGCTCGGTGAGTTCGCCGACGGCTTGCGCCATGCCGTGCATTTTGAGGCTGCGCAGCATGATGACGATGGCGCCGGCGGCGGGATTATGACGCATGGCGCGCCTCCCGGGCTTTGCGCAGGGCGTCATAGCGCTCGACATTGGCCTGCGGTTCGGTGGTGAGCGTCAGCGCGCTGGGCGGCTTCACTGGCGGCGCGTCGATCGGTTTTCCATCGACCAGCCGGTGCAGCACGTTCAGGATATGCGTCTTGGTCGGCGCGCCCGCCTCCAACGCCAGTTCGACGGCGGCGAGCACGGCCTGCTCGTCGTGCTGGAGGACCAGGGCGAGGATCTCGACCATCTCGCGGTCGCCGCCTGGCGTCTTGAGTATGCGCTGTTGCAAGGCCCGGAAGGCGGGCGGCAGTTCGGCGAAGGGCGCGCCGTTGCGCAAGGCGCCGGGTTTGCGCTGGATGACCGCGAGATAGTGGCGCCAGTCGTAGATCGTCGCGCTCTTGCGATCGTGGGAGCGGGCGAAGACGCGCCGATGCTCGCAGACAACCTGCCCCTCGGCGGCCACGACGATGCGTTCAGGATAGACCCGCACGCTGACGGGGCGATTGGCGAACGAGGCCGGGACGCTGTAGCGATTGCGCTCCAGGTGGATGAGACATGTCGGCGAGACGCGCTTGGTGTGTTCGACGAAGCCGTCGAAGGGGCGGGGAAGCTGCATCAAGTGTTGCGCTTCCTCGCTCCAGGCGTCGGCGACCGTGCCCGCCTGCGCGCCATGCGGAATCTCGGCCCATAGCTCCCGGCATCGCGTCTCCAGCCAGTCGTTCAGCGCCGCCAGGGAAGGAAAGTTCGGCGTCGGCTGCCAGAGCCTGTGCCGCGCGTCCTGCACGTTCTTCTCGATCTGCCCTTTCTCCCAGCCAGAGGCTGGGTTGCAGAACTCGGCCTCGAACAGGAAGTGGCTGACCATGGCCGCGAAACGCGCGTTGACTTGCCGCTCCTTGCCGCGCCCGACCTTGTCGACGGCGGTGCGCATGTTGTCGTAGATCCCGCGCCGCGGCACGCCGCCCAGCACGCGGAAGGCGTGGTTGTGGGCGTCAAACAGCATCTCATGCGTCTGCTGCGGGTAAGCCCGCAGGATGAACGCGCGACTGTAGGAGAGCTTGAACTGGGCGACCTGCAGTTTGATCCGCTCGCCCGCGATGACCGCCCAGTCCTCCGACCAGTCGAACTGGAACGCCTCGCCGGGCAGAAACGCCAGCGGCACGAAAGCGCCGCGGCCACAGGTCTGTTGCTCCCGATGCCGCGCCGCCTTCCACTCGCGCGCGAAGGCCGCCACGCGATTGTAGGAGCCGTCGTAGCCGAGGGCGACCAAATCGGCGTGCAACTGCTTGACCGTCCGCTTCTGCTTGCGCGACTTCGCCGCCTCCAACCGCAACATCTGCGCCAGCTTGTCAGCGTAGGGATCCAGCTTGCTCGGGCGGTCAGGGATGTTGAACTTCGGCTCAACGCTGTCCGAGCGCAGATACTTGCGTACCGTGTTCCGCGACAGCCCCGTTCGTCGCGCGATCTCCCGGATCGAGAGATGTTGCCGATGTCGCCAGCGTCGGATGACGCTCAATAACTCCATGTCGATCACTCCATGCTCCCCCGCGATGCCCGTGGGGGAAGGGTTCGAACATGGGTCAGTTCTCGGTGGAAAAACCCCTGCTGCCCGGGTCAGCTCTCAATGGAAATCAACACAACGGGGGAATTTCGAGAGCCCCGCCTTTGTCGCAGAGGCGCAATTTGGGCGCAATTTGCCAAGAGATTTCGATGCATGGAAAGGAGCGCAAATGGCTTGGCCCAACCCTTCAATGACACGATGGTTGCTAAACAGCCGGCGCTCGACGACGGGCGACCTTAGGCGCTTTCCTGTTCACGGAATCGTGACGCACGGACTGCAAAGGCCCGGCGTGCCCTTCTCGTGGCGCTGGAGCCAGGATGGCGAGGTAAGGGCGTCGGTCGGCGCCAGCGTGCAATGCGACGATGACCGCGGGGTCTTGACGCTGGATTACACGCTGAATGGCTCGCCGACGATACAGCGCATTCGGCTCACGGGGTCTCCCTGCCGTTTCGGCGGCGTGCGCTGGTTCGCCGTTTGCCCGCACACGGCGCGTCGCATCGCGCATCTTTATATCGGCAGCTCGGGCGCATCGTCCCGCCACGCCTATCGGCTCGCATTCGACTCGCAGCGGGAATGCCCGCTGGATCGATCTCTGCGACGGCGACAGAAGGCATTGGCGAAATTGAAAACCGACGATCCGGGGTTTTTGCCACGGCCGAAGGGGATGCATGCCCGAACCTATGGGAGGCTATTGGAGCAGGTTTGGCGGGAGGAAGGCTTTTTCGACGCGGCGGTGCTGGCGAGGTTTGGGGTCGCGAATTGACCCTGCACCGAGCAGGGCCGCGATACATCCGAAAGCCGACGCTGCGGGAGCAATTTTTGGCGACCGCTTGGCGGCGGGGATGCGCCATTCTCGGACTTTGTTCCAAAGCATCCGATGCCGATAACGCTAAGAAGGTCGAGTTTGGACCCAGGCGAGAGGAAATGATTCTCACTCGCCTTCGGCTGGACCGAGCTATCGATGAGCGAATCCTAACGGAATGGCAAAATTGGTGTATTCTCGTGTGCGCGCAGGGGGACCGCCGAAATGCAAGACATGGAAATCGAGGTTCTATCGACGCACCTGCCGCATGAGCTGACGATGCTTGATTACACCCTGGAGCAGGTCAACGGCTTGTGCGGGGACACCTCGTCGAATGACAAAGATCCACGCCTCATTATGGCTTTCGAGTGCTTCTGGCTTCATGCGCGCAATCTGATCGAGTTCTTCAAAACCGACGATCCAAAGGCCAGCACTGTCTCTCCGCACGCTTTCACGAAAACTGAGCTTGATTACGGGTTCGGCTCAAAAGAACTCATGGACCGCATCAATGCGCAAATCAGTCACCTTCAGCGTAACAGGGGCTTATTTGCCAGCGGCCCGTTGACAGGGACAGACATGATTCAGGTGAAAGAGCGAATCGACTGTGCTCTCGCACGATTTCAATCCGAGCTGAAGGGCGAGCTGAAAGAATGGTGGTGTCACAGAGACCCGGTAGCAACGGAGTATGCCGAGAACCTATCGGCGACTGCATGCACAGAGATACAGATGGTCCATCTGGAAGCGAGCCGCCCCATGTCATCGATCTTTCGCTATGACACCGGGCCAAAGATGACTGCAACGTTTGATTGAGCGTTAATTACTCTGCAAGGGAACAATGAAGTCAGGCACTTCGCTCGGGTGAAGCCACACAAGTCTACTGCAAGGCCCCTCTTGGCCCCTTTCCGCGGCCCCCCAGGCGGGCTCCACTACGTGAAGAACATCGATTTTCGGCATCAGTTTCGAGCGCCGTGAATGGCCGGTTGGGGTCAAGGGCGGATGAAAATCACCTCTCGCTTGCCTTGCCCGCACTCCCTCAGGAAGCGGACATGCGCCCCGCGCGCTGGAACTGCGACCATACGCGCGCGAGGGAATTTTGTCGGTCGAAAGAGGAATCAATTGAAAACAATCAAAGGAATTGAAAGGCTCGGTTCAGCCTTCGGGTTGGTCGGAGCATGCGAGCATCTTCCCGCGGATTTTGTTGTCTCACTAAGGCCGCGCCGTCCGGCTTCGTCCGCCCCAAGCGGCGTCCGGTTATAAGACCAATTGTAAGACCGAGGGGCGATCTTGATTTTTAATCAAATAAAATCAAATGCTTCTAAAGCAAGTTGGCGGAGAGGGAGGGATTCGAACCCCCGATACGGTTTCCCGTATGCCGCATTTCGAGTGCGGTGCATTCAACCAGGCTCTGCCACCTCTCCAGCGACGTCATCGCCCAGGCAAGAAGGCGATTGGCTCCCCGAGTAGTTATCACATACTCGTTTAAAAACAAGGGCTTGCGAGTTCTCGCTGTCCTTGCGGGACCATTGAACGGCTTGGCACTGCGTCGGCGTCTCCCGCGCAAATATGCCCCCGTTCAAGTGGGGATGCTCATACACCATGAGTCCGGGATTGCAACCCCCGCCGCCGTTCTCCCTGCGGCCGAGGCCGTGCGTCTGCGTGCCCGCGTCCCCCTCCCCCGCCGCGTCGAGATGACGCCGCGTTCCCTTGAAGGAATCGGACAGCATGACTCCCCTAAACGAAGACGACCCCGCCGCGCCGGCACGCGCGAACGGGGTCTGGATGTCTTGGATTGGCACGGATAACGACGGAAAGGAATCTATCACAGCAGGGTTCGATCTTCAACTCTTTCGCGCGGCGACAATCGCACGAAAGTGCGCCATTTCCGTCGACGCAGCGCTCATGCTCGCTCCGCACGTATTGGGCGAGGCGCGCCGATGAGCAGCCTCGCCCCTATCATCCCCAAGCTCAGCGCGATCATTCCGCGCCTTTCGACCGAGCATGACGGAGAAGTTGTCGCGTCCATCCGCGCGATCGACAGAATGCTTCGCTCGGCCGGCTGTGACTGGCACGACCTCGCCGCGGCGATCGAGCGAGGCGGCGTCCGCCCCGTTCCCGCAAAACCCGCGCGCGAGCCCGCCCCCCAGCGGACGGCTCCCCTCAGGTGGGCGGACGTTCCCGCGTGGGATCGTGGATCGACGCTCGCCCTGTTGCGCCGCCTGCCGGTCCTCTCCGAATGGGAGATTAGCTTTCTCGACTCCCTTCTGTCCCGTTCGCCCTGGAACTTGTCGGAAAAGCAGATCGGGATCGTCGACCGCCTCATGGCGCGCGCCGCCGATTACTTCGGATGGAGGGCCGCATGAAGGCTGCAGAAATCGCAGGGCGCCTGCAGGGCTTTCGCGCCGGCCGCGGCTACATCTGCCGTTGCCCCGTCCCGACGCACGGAAAGGGCCGCGGAGATAGATCGCCGTCTCTTTCTATCTGCGACGGCGCCGCTGGCATCTTGGTGTTTTGCCATGCGGGATGCGACGCACGCGACGTGCTCGCTGAACTACGTCGCCGCGGGCTCCTCGACGATGGCCCCGAGAGAGCGCAGCGCGGCCCCGGGGCGAGCAAACCGCGGCACGAGCCCATAGAGCCTAGTCCCGAAGCTTTGGCGCTCTGGCGCAGCGCAGCGCCTATCCATGGAACGATCGCCGAGCGCTACCTTCGTGCGCGCGGAATCACCATCCTGCCGCCGCCGACGCTGCGCTTTCTTCGGGAGTATCCGCACATCCCCGGCCGCGTCCATCTGCCGGCTCTCGTCGCTGCGTTGCAGGCGAGCGATCGTCGCATCATCGCCGTTCAGGTGACGATGATCGATCCGCGCGGCGATCGCAAAGCGCAAGTGAGATTCGCCCGCAAGACCTTCGGCCATATGCACGATGGCGCCGTGCGTCTCGGCCCTGCAGGCGAAGTTCTCGGACTTGCCGAAGGCGTCGAGACCGGCCTTAGCGCGATGCAGCTCTTTGACCTGCCGGTCTGGTGCGCGCTGGGCGCCGGGCGAATGCATAGCGTCATGATCCCGGATTCCGTCCGCGAGTTGCACGTTTTCGCCGATCGCGACGAAGCAGGAGAGCGCGCTGTCGAACGCACGCTCGAGGCTCACAGCCATCGCCGCGTCATCGTCCGCGCGCCGACGCAACCCCACAGCGATTTTAACGACGCGGTCCGCGCGATCGCCGACGAGGAGGCCGCCTGATGAGCGCCGCCGCTTTCAAAATCAATGAGACCGCCGAAGTGTTCGAGCCCCGGCCGAAGACCGTCGTACAGAACGGAATCCTAAAGCGCGTCGTCACCCTCGCCGATCTCAACGCCCAATTCGCCATCCTCGAACAGGACGGCTCGCCGAGCGTCTACGTGCATCGGCGGGACTTCCTGCCGATCCAGGACCAAGACTTGAAGCGCCGCCTCGCCGGCGAAGTCGTCGAGATCGGCAAGAAGGACAAGCAGCCCCTATACAAAGGCGCTTTCGCCTTCTGGACGCAGAACGCCGAGCGCCACGTCTATCGGCGCGTCGCATTCACGAACAAGCCGATCGCCGGCGATACGTTGAATTTGTTCCGCGGGCTCGGCGTTGTGCCGAAGGCGGGCAAGTGTGAGCGCATCATCAAGCACGTGCGCGAGGTGATTTGCTCCGGCAACGACGCCGATGGCGACGCCATGCTGAAGCTGCTCGCTTGGCAGCTCCAAAAGATCGGCGAGCCGTCCCGCGTCGTCGTCGTTCTCAAGAGCGCCAAGCAGCAAGCCGGCAAGGGCATCGTGCTGGGCGAGGTCATGGCCAAAATATACGGACCTTCCGGCTTCACGGCGGCGGCGACCGACCAGATCCTCGGCCGGTTCAATTCGGCCATCCGAGGGCGCGCCTTCATCTTTTTGGACGAGGTGCTTTTCGGGGGTGACCGCAAGGCTGCGGACGGCATCAAGAGCCTTTCCACTGCGACCGTCATCGGGATCGAAGAAAAGGGCCTGCCGATCGTGCAATGTCCGATTGCCGCAAATCTCTGGCTCGCCTCCAACCACGAGAACGCCGCACACGTCGAGGAGCATGACGCCCGACATTGGTGTCTCGACGTGAGCCCGCATCGCATCGGCGACAGCGCCTATTTCTCCGCACTTATGGCGGAGATTGAGAACGGCGGTCGAGAGGCTTTCGCTTATTATCTGCTCAACATGGACGTGAGCGGCTTCGTCCCCTGGCGCGACGCGCCCAAGGAAAACGACACGAAGCGCCACATGGTGAAGCTCTCCGTCAACCCGTTCGACGCACGCAAATGGCTAGAGGATTGTTGCCACACAAACCGCATCATCGGTCTACGCGACGAGGATACCGGCAAATGGGCGACCTGGATCGCAGGCGAGGAGCTTCCTCTCGCCGCCATCGCGGCCGCCTATGTTGAATGGCAAAAAACCGTCAAGTCGCCCGTCGCCGCCAAGCCGACCCCAATCGGAAGCCTCGGCGAAATCCTCGGAAAATGCGGCTTTGGCCGTAAGCGCCTCAAGACCGGGATGCGATACGCCCTGCCCGACGCTGACCACTGCGCAGCCCGAATCTGGGAAAAGGGCGGTGAAACGGTGTAAGGGGGATGCAACCCTAGTGCAACCGGGGGTTTCACCCATTAATACACTGATGATCAACGATAAAACCGGCTCGGTGAAAGGGTGTAACCCCTTTTGGCGATTTCGCCAACGCAGCCCGTGTCACCCCCGCCAATTTCCAATTTAGCGCTTTTACCCTTTCACCCTTTCATCAAAGAGATATTATATATCTATATCAATAACTTAGAGGGTGCAACCCCCCCCTTTCACCAGGGTTTCACCCCCTTTCACCTTTTTGGACCGGAAGGGGAACATTGGGGACGGCGGAAATCCCCAAGAAGCCATCAGCGGCGCCCGACGCTGCCAGCCTGACCTTGGCCTAGGCCGGATCCCCTCTTCGCGCATCGGCGGGTCGAAGTCGACGGCGTGCTCGGCGGCGGCTTTGTCATTTTTGGAAAGGTTGCCGAAATTGACAAAATCATCGGCCATCGCAGTGACGAGGGTTCGAGCCACCCCCTCCGCCTCGGCGATGTGCTGCTGCGTATGGCAGGCGAGCCAGAGGTCGGACATCTCTTCCGCGCACCTCGGCGCTTATGTGGCTGTAATGGAACGGCTGGCGTGGCTGGCTGCCTTGGCGGTCCCCCATGCAGTCCCCCGCATCTTGCCTTCGAGGGCAGTCGTGGTAGCCTGTGGTCGCGGGGCGCTGGCCCATAGGAGGTCGCTCCCCTATGAGTTGAGCCGGCTCCCCGCACCCTTATGCCCCTCGTCGTCGCCTGCTCGCCGGTCGAAAACCGGGGGGTAGCGCGCCGAATTGTTGGTATTTTTGCTGGTATATGCCGGCTGCGGAATTTTACGCCACCAATAATTTCAATATGTTAGCGCTGCAATGCGGTTCCTCGCCGAGTAATCACATCGTGATTTTGGCCCCCTGAGGGGGGCGCTGGGGCCTTTCAACCGGCAAATTTGCCGCTTGATCCTGAGGCGGTCGCAGGTCGGCAAATTTGCCGACCTGTACGCCTGGTTCCCCGCCCCTCCCCCCACCACCTGATTTGGTAACAGGCGCTCACGTTTTGCTGAGCCTGCAATAACAATGGCTTGTGCGCGAAATCCCCCGCCGTGCCTTTCTGGGGTAGCATTAGGGGTGCGTCTAGGGCCAAAAGCCAGCCCGAAAAACCGGCCGCCTATGGCTGGAAAGTCATTCGCATCAACGGCTTGCCTAGCTCTCTTGACAATTATCAAGAAATGTGCGAACAAAGCAGCAACAAACCTTGGTGCTGGAGGCGTGGTAATTTGACTTTCGTCAAGCCAGAAGCGAAGCCAGTGCGGCGCGCCCCGGGTCGTCGCGACAATGCGACGCGGCTCGCCGGCCTGGCCCCGCTCGGGATGGATTTGCGGACCCTCGAAGGCCGCCACTACACGGCCATTGTGCACGCTCTTGCGGCGCGCTTCCCGAATGCCTCGCGGGAGGAACTCAAGTCGCTGGCTGCGCTGCGCATGAGCCTGGAGATCGCGCAGGTCGACGCGCTGGCTCCCTCCACCGACCCGTGGTTACGAGCCCGGAGCCTTGAGGCTGTCGCCAAGTTTACGAGTCTCGTGTGTCGCGCGGAGAATGACCTTCGCGAGCAGCACGCCCCTCCGCCCTCTCCGCCTCAGCGGCTGTCCCTTGCTGAGAAACTGGCTGCGAGGGCCGCTGGCGCGTGAAACCTCCGGCCGCTGTATCCCTACCGCCTCACCCCGCTTCGCTCACGGGCGGCCTCGCTGCGGCTTCTGACGGCGTGTCGGGCGCTATTTCCCCGACTGAATTCTTCTCTGGGCTCTATTGGTTGGACGGCAGGCCGCTCCCCGAGACGATCGAGCCATATCGTCGGCGGATCTTCGACAGCGTCTTGTGGACCTTCGATGACCAAGGCGTGCCGGTCTACAACCTCGCGCTCTGTGGCCGCGGGAAAAAGAATTGGAAGACCGCAGACCTAATCCTTGCCGCGCTCTATCGGCTTCTCGTCTGGCCTAGTCACAAGGGCTCTGACTGCTTCGTCCTCGCCAATGACGAGGGCCAGGCGGCCGATGACCTTGCGCTAGCGAAGAAGCTGATCGGCGCAAATCCCGACCTCGAGGAGGAGGTTAATGTTTTCAACAAGGAGATCGGACGCAAGGACGGTTGCGGCGTTCTGCGCATTCTCCCGGCGCGAGACGTAGCAGGCGCACACGGCAAGACGTACAGTTTTTGCGGCTTTGACGAGATCCACGGATATCGGGACCATGGCCTCTTTGAAGCGTTGGCTCCCGACCCGTCGCGGCCGGACGCGCTGATCTGGATAACCTCCTACGCCGGCATTCGTCACGCCCCGGGCATTCCGCTTTACGATTTCCAGCAAACGGGGAAGCGCGGCGACGATCCGCGCATGTTCTTTAGCTGGTACTCTGGCGACTTCTCGACTGACGAGAGCATTCCGGAAGATGCAAGCCCGGAGGAGCGGGCCAACCCGTCGCTGGCGAGCTGGGGAAATGCTGGCTATCTCGCTCAGCAGAAGAAGCGATTGCCGGCGCACAAGTATCGGCGCCTGCACCTCAACCTGCCTGGCGCGCCCGATGGCGCAGCGCTGAACGCCGACAACATCATGGCGTCCGTTGCTCACGGCCGGAAGCGCCTCCATCGCGAAGACCACATTCGATACCTCGGCTATGTCGACATGAGCGGCGGCTCGAATGACGAGGCGGTGCTCGCGATCGCGCATTGGGACGACGAGCGGAAGGTTTCGATACTGGACAGCGTCATGTCGCAGGCGGGCGAGCCTCCCTTTGATCCTCGCGCGGCTATTCGGAAGTTCTCGACGGAGTTGCTGGAATACGGCTGCAACACGGTTCTGGGCGACTCCTACGCGGGCCAGACCTTCCCGCAGGATTTCGAGCGCTGTGGGATCAAGTACAGCACGGCGCGTCCGTTTAAGTCGGCGAGCGAGGCTTACGAGCTGTTCGAGCCTAGGCTGAATGCTGGCGGGGTTGAGCTGTTGGACTCGCCGAAGCTGATTGAGCAGTTGCTCAATCTGGTCTGGCGCGGCGGAAAGATAGATCACCAAGTCGGCGATCATGACGACTGGTCGAATGCGGCGTGTGGCGCGCTGGTTTGCGCGTCGAAGGAAGAGCTAGCGCCGCAGAGTTGGAATCCCCCTGAGATCCTGACGGTTCCGGGCGGCGTCTTCACGTCTGCGATCTGCGGCGGCGGATCCATGGAGAAGCCCGGAGGGTGGCCGTCGGGAAGCGTACAGGCGGCGGGGGTATCGGGAACGCTTGGTTGGACTCCGAACATGGGCAAGATTTCGGCGGGGAAGAAAGCATGACGCAGGAAATTCAGGCCGCACGCCAGACCGTGCAGAAGGTTGAAGTGAAGTTGAGCGAGGCGAAGCAGCGCCTGGCGCAGATTGGCGGCGAAGTCTCGGAAGTCGCGCTTCCGGCGACGTTGGGCGACGTGAAGGCGGCCAAGCGGCTCGAGGCGCTAAAGCAGGAAGAGCTGACGTTGCGGGCTGACGTCCGGCACCTGGAAGCGGCTATCGCGTCGGCGCACAAGCTCGTTGGGATGGCCGAGCGCGATGCTCTTGACGATCAGGAACGCGTGAAGGCTGAGCGGGCTCTTGAGGCCGCTGCGGCTTTCCGTGAGCGGGGCGAGCGGGTTGTTGAAGCCTTAGAGGCGTTGGTCGGAGAGCTCATGGGGTTCGAGCGCGACTGGCGCACGTTGCAGCAGCTCGATTATCCGCCGACGAGCACATGGTCGTTGACGCAAGCGAACATCACGCTGGCTATCCATAGCCGTTTGCAGGGTTTTGGCCTCCACATCCGACCTTTGCAGCATCACGAAAAGAAAGACCTCCTCGAGCTGGTCAGCGCTTGGGAGAGCAACATCAAGGCGCGGGCGAAGGCTCGCCTTAATCGAAACGCTAAGCCGCGACGAGCGGCGTGAGAAGGAATGAAAAGATGAACGCTCAGGAAGCTATTCAAAGGCTCTGGCCAGAAGCCAGCGCCGCCGAGCAGATCGAACATCTGGCGCGCGTGCGCAAAGTCGTGAAGGCAAATGGCGAGACGCGCCGCGCCGTTATCATGCAGCGCGAGGAGCCGATCACGAAGGCCGGTCGCACGCCGATCGCCGTGACCGCGGAGCCGAAGAAAGATCCGCGCGTCGTCGCTCAGGAGCGCCGGGAGAAGAAGGGGAAGAAGAAGGCCAAGAAGGCGAAGATCGGCGCCGTCGCGAAAATCGTTAACGAGAACGGCATCACGGATTGTGATCCAAGTTTGTTTGCCTCAGCGATAGCGAAACGCGCCGAGAAGATTCGCCGCGACGGTGAAAGCTCGCAGCAAGCCTATGCGCGCTGCATCATGCACGATCCCAAGGGCGTAAGCCTGTTCCGCGCGCTGAAGGCGAGCAGCGGTCAATCGCGGGGCGCGGACGGTTTCGCATATCCTGCCGGCGCCGATCGCCGCGGGGCGCCTAACACTCCTGAGACCGAAGCCGCTGGCGTTGCTGGCTTCAAATCTCGCGAAGATGCCGAGCTCGACCGCTTGGCGCGCAAGCATCAGAACAAAAACCCCGGCATGACCTACGAGGCCGCGTATACGGCGATCTACGCCGCGCCGGAGAACAAGCAGCTGCGCGATGCGGTTCGCACTGCTGGCCTTGTTCGGCAGATGCAGGGCCAGGGCGGAATCGCCTGACACGAGATCCCGGGCGTTCTTAGCTCGTCCGCCCGGTGTGCCCAGCGGATGGTGGCGCAAAACCTTCCGAAGTCGTGGGCGTTTTCGGCGCCCGCGCACCCTTCCGGGGCGGCGTTTGAGGGGTTTTCGCCGCCCCGGTCCCTCTCGAGGTAGAGACATGCCGAAATTCGAGATCACCGAGACCTATCTGGAGCGACGCGTCAGAGAGGCGCAATGGGCGATGCAGCGCGAGACCGATCCCGAGCGCGTCGATCACGCTCGCCGATCGCTGGGTGAAGCGCGCGCCGCGCTCCGGAAGTTTGAGGCGGAGCGAGACGCTTACAACGCAACGGGTCGCTTCCCTGCCTTGAAGGTAACTTACAATTTCAGACCCGTGGCGGCGGAATAGCATGCGAGATCGTGACAGCGTGGGCGGATTGCCCGAATTGCTGAGGTACATGTTCCCGGCCGCGAAGGCCAAGGAGCGTGAAGAGCATCTGCGGACGCTGTGTCGCGCGCAGAAGTCGACAGCGCCGCGCCAAGCGCCGGTCGCGATGGGCAGGAAGCCAGCGCCGCGGCCAAGGGGGCGATGATGGAAGATCAGCCTTTCACGACGCCTGAGAGCCGCGCCGCGTTAGATCGCGTTCGCGCATTTGTGCTTGAGCATCAACCCGCCGGCTTCCTCGATTCGCACGCTTTAGAGCTGGCGTTCAAGCCGGCCGAAGCGATCAACGCGGAGATCGCCGCGCGGTGTGACGAATTCCTTGAAGGCTTCCGTCAGACAGGTGCAAGCCGCGCCTTCTCCCACGCCGTGGCGTTCAGCCTTGCGACGCTGCTCCGGGAGCGCATCTCGGAGATTGAAGCGATGCAGAAGGGGAGCGCGTGACATGGCGATCGATTTGGGAGCCTTCCGGCTTATCGTCGAAACCGAGTGGGCGGAAAACATTGAGCGCGGAATCGATGCGGCGATGGAGCGCTCCTGCAAGATCGTCCAGGCGCGCGCCAAGGGGCTGATCGGTCATGAACAACCCGAATGGCCGCCGCTTGATGAAAGCACGATCGCCGAAAAGCAGCGTCTCGGCTATCCCGTGCCGGCGCCGCTGCTGAGGACGGGCGAAATGCGCGACAGCATCCAATGGGAGGCGCCGGAGCACGATGGCGACGACACCGTTGGCTGGGTCGGCTCGAACAATGAGAAGGCGGTCTATCACGAGCTTGGAACGTCGCGTATCCCGCCGCGGCCGTTTCTCCTGCTTGCGGCGTTGAGGTCCGAGGCGCAGTTCCGGGAGCTAATGGGCGACGCGGCTTTTAGGGCGCTTCTGCCTGGCGCGCTTGCCCGCCTCGGCTACGAACTCGAGGAGCTTACCGAGGAGCTAGTCGGCGAGACGTCGACGTCGCATGAGAGTTCCGAGGACGGCGCAGCAAAAGCGGATCGGCTGATAGACAGTTTCTTCCATTTCCTCGGTTCGCCGATATGAAGGGGTGTTGCTAATGTCGTGGGAAGGGACCCTCGGCGATTTCATCCGCCACGCGGCGACGCTGACGGCTGACTTGGAAAGCGCCAAAAGCGTCGCCATCGTCCGAGCGTCCAAGATGGTCGCGAGAGAGTCAAAGGCCATGATCGGGAAGGAAAACCCCGAATGGCCGCCGCTTGCCGAATCCACCATCGAAGACAAGCGCCGCCAAGGCTACAAGGTGCCCGCCCCCCTTCTGCGTGAAGGCGACTTGCGGGACAGTATCCAATGGTCGGCGCCGCACCATGAAGGGGTCGGCACCGTTTGCGGCTATGTTGGGAGCAATGATCCCGTCGCGGAATACCAAGAGCTTGGGACAAGCCGCATTCCGCCAAGATCGTTTCTCATGACCGCCGCCGTTCGGAAGGCCCCGGAGGTCGTCGCGATGACGGGGCGGATGATGTACGGCGCGCTGGCGCATGGCGGGCCGGCATATCGGGAGCTGACGATGTTCTGGCATTTGGCGCGCGCCGTTGGGCATCAAGCCGAAGAAGCGTTTGATGATGCGCGCGGCGAGGACGGCAAGAAGCGATAGGCCTCCCTTTCAAAAGGGGCGCATGCGCCCCTTTTGCCGGGCTCTTGGCGATCGCTCTCCGCACGGTCAGTTCGAGCGGCTTTTCGCGAGCCATGCGCAGCCGTTGCCGGAGCCGGTCCATTGTTCCCCGCAATGGGCGCGGAAGTTCATGGCGATCGCCGCCAATGCAGCGCTCTCAAATCGAAAGCACACTTTCGTTTTGCCCCCTGCGGTCGAAACCCTCGCCGACCTTTCGAAGCTCCCCGAGGACAAGCTGGAGATCGCGCTCGCCGAGGGCTGGGTGCGGCGGTTTATGGCTATCGCAAGCAACAGCGTTTTGGCGAATGGTAAGCACACTTACCATTTGCCCCTGCGGCGAGGACGAGAAGCGATAGGTGGCGGGGGGTGCAGCGCGGCAGGGCGTGATACTCGTGGGCTGCGAGGAGCTGGCTGCCCCGCCGCGCTGCACCGTCAACGTAGCCTCACCACTGGCGCCGCGCAAGGGTTTGTGTAATTTACATATAGAGCGCGTTTTCTCGGGGCTCAGTCGCGGCAGCGCAGGACGAGGGCGCACTCGATAAACGGGGACTCGCTTTCCTTGTTTTCTTTCAATGAGATAGCGCCGATTTTTGCGCAAAAACCCTCGAAACGGGGACTCGCTCCATTCCCTTCAAACCCAATGGCCTGCATCGTCTGGCGCAGGAAGCCGCCGCCATCTTCCGGCGCAAGCAGATATACGAAGAGCTGCACCCGGAAACGAAGCACGGGGGCGACCGCAAGAGCGATCAAGTTCCAGAATTTGGAACTCCGTCATTTGTCAAATCAACCGTAGAGGCGACCGGCAAAAGCCGCAGTTCGATAAGCCAAGCAAGCGCCCGCGCCAAAGCTCTTGGCGATGACCTTGTCGCCGTCGCCGGCACGAGCCTCGACAAAGGCGACCTGCGGGACGCCTTCGAGGAGGCGTACCGGCTCGAGCTGGCACGCGACCTCGGATGTACGGGCGCAGGCCTCAGTTCCCCCTAAATGCTCCCATGAAGACCCCAAGATTTGTAACTTTACAGCAACCATTGTCGGTCCTATTTTCAATCCACGTGTTCCATCGGAGTTCCCGCCATGCGCCAGATGACCACAAATTTCGTCGTCTCGCCGCCCAAAGAGGCTTCGGCCGCACTTCGGGTGACAGAGCCTGTGCGCCAGATGGACATGCGTGAGCGGCGCCGCAAGCGCATTGCGGCGCTCTCCGCGATCGCCCACGCGGTTTATGGTGATGCTTTCGCTCGCCTGGCTAAGTGACTGACGAACCGTCGTGGATTGACCGCGACGACGTAATTCAGCTTCATTCCGTTCAAATCGCCAAATACGGTGGCGCGCCAGGAGTCCGAGATCTTGGCGCGCTCGACTCAGCCCTTGCGCGGCCGCGCAACCTCAGCGCCTACGAAACGCCTGACATTTTCGAGCTTGCGGCGAGCTACGCCTTCGGGCTAGCGCGCAACCACTGCTTCACGGATGGCAACAAGCGGGTGGCGCTAGAGGTCGCCGTCGTGTTCCTTCTCGACAATGGCTACCTGGCGGCCCGAAGGCATGACGAAGCGGTCGAGGCAATGCTTCGAGTCGCGTCTGGAGAAATGAAAGAGCCTGAACTCGCCGCCTGGTTCCGCGATGGCTCAAATATTATTGATCTCTAAGAGCCCCTAACACCAGCGTCGCGCAGCCTCACCCCGGCCCCTCCGCCGTTCTCGTCGACGCCAAGACAAAGAAAAGCCCGAGGGGTTGGCTCGGGCCTGAGTTGTCGAGAGGAAGTTGGGGGTATGTAGGGCGCAGCTCGGATCACTGCAGCATTCCCTTCCGCAGCCGGACTCCGGCGCCGCTTCCGTTCTCGGGGATGAACTCAACGCCCGCCGCCTCGAGCGCGGCGCGGATGGCGGCGAGGTTATTCGGAAGCGTTTTCACCGGACCGTCGTCGGCTTCTGCACGGCGCACCGTCATAACGCCGACCTTCGCCTCTCTCGCCAAGTCCTCCACCGTCCAGCGGACCAGAGCCCTCGCGGCCCGTATTTGCGCTCCAGTGGTCATTTATCGCCCTTATGGTAGCCTATTGACCACACCCTAACGGCGTGGTAGATAATCGACCGTCTGAACATTCATCTACCACGCAACTCGCCGCCGGAAAAGCCCTTTCCGGCGATCGCTGGAGGCTTGTCCAATGAACGACCAAACCGCCGCCTGTCTCTACCTCCTCGCCCCGCTCGCAACGTTCTGGCTCGGCTTCGCAGTCGCCGAGGCCGTGATGATCGTCGCCACGGTCCGCGCTGAGCGCCGGAAGTGAGCCCGGACCTCGTCTTTCTGGGGGCGGCGGCGGGCGAGTTTGGCGCGTGGCTGCATCGCGCCCTCGTCGTCGTCCTCGCGCTCGCCGCCCTCGTGGCTGCGGCCCGATTCCTCTTCGACGGGGACGATCGGGGGCGCCGATGACCATCATCGAGCTCCCCTCCCGCCGCGCTGCGCCCCGGATCTTCGTTGAGGCTCCCGCCGGCCTGGAGCGGCGCGTCAAGCGCGCGCTGAGGGCGTTGGGCGACCTTCCCAATGAACTCGACGACCTGCCCGGCCTGCAACCCTTGGCCGCGGCCCTGATCGACCTGACGGACGCGTTGGACGGCGACGCGGACCTCGAGCCGGACGCGGACGACGAGATCCTGACCGTCGACGACTTGCCGCTCTGGGTCGCGGCGAGGGCGGAAACATAGGAGGCAGACGATGCACGACTGCACAAAACCTGTCGAGGAACGGCCGTACGACCACGAATGCAGCTATGAGCAAGCCCTCGCGCTCAAGGAACGCACGAAAGGTTTCGCCGCGCTAATCGGGGCGCTTAGCGAATACAGAATATCGGTCGACGAGTCGGAGATGGAAGGGATAGCGCGCCTCGCGCTCGATATCAGCGAGTCCGCCGAGCGACTTTTCCAGCGGATTCGCGCCGAGGCGCCGAAATGAGCCGGCCTTGCGTCGTGGCGTGCTTGCCGGAAGAAGACGATGCTTGATTTTCCGCAAGTATTTCAGCTATCTTGCTGGGAAGGCTGCGGCTTCGGCCGCGCCAAAGAATGCCTCGAGCCCGGATGTACGGCCGAGGCGTTCGCCTTTTCGGGGGTGCGGCATGGCGGCAAAAACCCGACGCTTCGAGGAAACCGAGGTCACTCGCGCCGCCTATCTGGCGGGCAGTGGTGCTTCTGCCGAGGAAATAGCCGCAGCTCTCGGCGTAGGCGTGACGGTCGAGGCCATCTATCGGTTGCTGAAAAGGCTTGGAATTCGTTTAATGCCAAAGAGTTGCGCGCAAGTCTCAATTCCTGTCGCAATCAACGTCGAGATGTTCGAGAGCATCACGCGCGCCGCCATACGCCGCGGCGTCGACCCTCAAGAAGCGGCCGGCAAGATTTTGGACGCGATTGCCGAAAACACGCAACTGCTCGAGAAAATCATGAGCGTGGCCATCCCGGACAATTCCCAAAGAAAAAGGGCCGCCTGAGCGGCCCCTTTTCTAACGTTGCGAGGCGATGCGTCGACCTCCAACACTCTGCCGCCTTTCGGACCGCTGTAAACCTTCCGTCTGTTCGGCGCGAGGCGAGAGTTCCTGCTGGGGATAACATTGGCAGGGCTACATCATGTCGAAATTTAGCTTGCTGATTCGCAAGCAGGGGCCAAAGATTCACCAAACCAACACATGGAGAGTTTCCGATGAAAAAGGAACTGGTGAGTACGCACCTACGCTTGCCGCCCGACGACTGGAACTGGCTCCGCGGGCTCGCTGCCGACAACTACACATCGACGAACGCTCAGGTAATTCGCGCTATCCGCTTCTGCCGGGAGAAGACCGACCCCGAGCGCGCCAAGCCCGCGGCGCCGGCGACGACGCAGGCCTCCGTCGAATGAGCCGCCGCGCCGCCGCCTTCACGCAGGCAGATATTGCGCGCGCCATCCGGGCGGTCGTCGCGGAAACGGGCGGCCCGGTCGTCGTCGAGCTCGGCGTGGACAAGACCATCAGGGTTCGGCAGGCCGAGCCCGACAAGACGCCGCCTGCCCGCCCTATTCCTGATCCGGAAATTCGACTCTAATGCCACGCCCCCGCCTGCCCCACCTTCTGAAGGAAACCGCCCGCAACGGCGAAACCGTTTGGTATGTGCGCGTCGGGCATGGGCCGCGGGTCCGCATCAGAGGCGCCTACGCGTCGGCTGAGTTCATGGCGGCATACTGGGCGGCGCTCGGCGGCAATAGCGCGCCAGCGGGGCGCGCCGCCGCGCCTAAACCCGATACCCTCGCGTGGCTCATTGCGCGCTACCGCCAGAGCGCGTCGTGGTCCACGCTCGCCCTCGCGACCCGCCGCCAGCGCGAGAACATTCTCAAGCACGTCGAGACGAAGTCCGGCGCCGTCCCCTACGGCCACATTGCGCGCAAGCACATCGTGCAAGGGCGCGACGACCGACGCGCGACGCCGGCCCAGGCCAATAACTTTTTGAAGGCCATGCGCGGGCTCTTCAAGTTCGCGGTGGAATCGGATTTCGTCTCCGCTGACCCGACGCAGGGCGTCGCGTCGATCCCGCTGAGGCCGGGCGGATTCCACACTTGGACGGTCGAGGAGATCGTCCGCTTCGAGGAGCGCTGGCCGGTCGGGACGCGCGAGAGGCTGGCGCTCGCGATCTTGCTCTATACGGGCCTGCGCCGCGGCGACGCCGCACTGCTCGGGCGCCAGCACATCAAGGACGGGCTCATAACGCTGAGGACGAGCAAAAACGACGCGCCGGTCTATCTCCCCGTTCTGCCCGAGCTTCAGCGCATTATCGACGCGTCTCCCACCGGAGACCTCGCGCTCGTCGCGACCGCTGACGGCCGCCCCATGACCAAGGAGAGCTTTGGAAACTGGTTCTGCGACGCCTGCAAGGCCGCCGGCGTGCCGGGACGGGCTCACGGGCTGCGGAAGGCCGGGGCGACCAAAGCCGCAGAGGCAGGGGCGACGACCGCCCAACTGAACGCAATTTTCGGCTGGTCCGGGGCGCGCATGGCGTCGCTCTATACCGCAGCCGCAGACCGGAAGCGGTTGTCTCGGGACGCCATCGAAATGCTGTCGCGAGAGAACGATCCGGCAACTTCTATTCCCGCGCGGGCGAATTCTGCGCGGGATTCAAAAGCGTGAAAGGAGTAAAATCAAGATGTTAAGAAGTTCGGTGGCTCCCCGAGTAGGACTCGAACCTACGACCTAGCGATTAACAGTCGCGTGCTCTACCAGCTGAGCTATCGGGGAATGTCGGGGGCATATAGCAAGGCCCGGAGCGGCTTGCCAACCCCCTCGGCGCATTTCGTCGCGTGTGACGCCCTCGCCCTTGAACTGGCGCGATTTGTCCTTCGTCCCCGCGCGCCGGAAGCGGCTCAGGCCGCCTCGCCAAATCGCCGCTGCGCCAGAAGGATGTCGGCTTTCGAAGGCAAGCCCGCCTCGTTGCCCAGGTGCTGCACCTTATGCGCGGAGGCCGCGCGGGCGAAGTCGAAATGCTCGCTCCAGGGGGCGTCGGGACGCTCGAGATAGGAGGCGCAATAGGCGCCGTGGAAGACGTCGCCCGCGCCCGAGGTGTCGATGATTCGCTCTCTCGGCACCCTCAGCGCCACTTGACGCTGCGGCGCGCCGTCGCCTTCTCGCCAGAGGAGGCCGCGCTCGCCGTCGGTGACGCCCGCCACGCGCACCCCCTTCCCCGTGAGAAAATCGAGCATCTCGCCTTCGGACAGGCGCATTTTGCGGCAGAGGTCCATCGCCACCACTGCCACGTCGACGAAATCGAGGAGCTCGAGCAGGCCGGGGCGCAACGCCCCGCCGTCAAGCGAGACGAGAATGCCCCTCGCGCGCGCCGCCTTGGCGTAATGCAGCGCCGCGTCGGCCATATGTCCGTCGAGATGCAGGAGCCTCGCCGTCGCGATGTCGAGGCGCGGAAAGTCCTGTTGGTAGTGATCGTCGCGCGCGCGCAGGATGGAGCGCTTGCCTTCGTGCGGAAAGACGAAGGAGAGCGAGGAGCGCGCAACGCGGCGCGTGTGCAGCCGCAGACCGAAGGTCGCGGCCATGTCCTGGAACATGTGCCCAAGCCAGTCGCGCGCGATCGGAACGAGGAGGTCGGGGGGCGACCCGAGCTTGGCGCAGCAGAAGGCGGCAGTGGCGGCGTTGCCGCCGAAGGACACGGCGTAGTCTTGCGCGATCGACTTCTCGTCGCCCTGCGGCAGGCTTGGGGCGAGCATCGTCACGTCGATATAGGAGTGGCCGATAAAGAGCGCTTCCAAGACCGGGTCCTTCGTGTGCGGCGCCGGCGCGGGCGCTCTGAGCGGTTTGATTTATGAAGCCTTTGAGGCTCGCCGAAAAGTCTTTCAGCCTTGTGACGCCTTGAGGCTAGAGCATGTCCCGGAAAAGTGCAGAGTGGTTTTCCGAACAGGACATGCTCTAACTTTCTGATTTTGAGCGAGTCCTTATCGCTCGCGCGATTCCACGCGAGCCGGACGCGCGCTAGAGCTTTTCCTCGGGCGTCGTGTCGGCGGGCCAGGCGCCGGCGCTCTCCAGCTCGTCGATCAGCGTATTGAAGTCGCGCGCCTCGCGAAAGTCGCGATAGACCGAGGCGAAGCGAACATAGGCGACGGGATCGAGCGCGCGCAGGCCCTCGATCACGAGCTCGCCGATCCGCGCGCTCTCGACCTCCGCCTCGCCGGAACTCTCCAATTGGCGCACGATGCCATTGACCATGCGCTCGACGCGCTCGGGCTCGAACGGACGCTTGCGCAAGGCGATTTCGAGCGAGCGAATCAGCTTCTCGCGGTCGAAGGGGGTGCGCCGGCCAGACTTCTTGACGACGACGAGCTCGCGCAGCTGCACGCGCTCGAAGGTCGTGAAACGTCCGCCGCAGTCGGGACAGACGCGCCGCCGCCGGATAGCCGAATTGTCTTCGGCGGGACGCGAGTCCTTCACCTGCGTGTCGGGCGAGCTGCAATAGGGACAGCGCATGGCTGCGTCTTCTCGGACGGGATTTCGGCATGCTTACCCGTCGCGGGGGCCGCGGGCAAGGCGGCTACCGCTGGGGGCCGCAGAAAGTGGGCTTCGGCGAAATTTTCTGAAGCCGCGCGCCGCGGGCCGTCCTCTCCACAATCCCGCTCTGCCGCGCCGTCAACGCGGCTCTGCCAGCTTCGCCGTGGCCATCACCCGATCGGCGAGCGACGCGGCGAAATGCTGGACGAGGTTGTAGCAGATGATCGGCAGCATCACGCCCGGATGATCGGGGAGCTCCAGCGAGGCGAGAACCAGTCCTGCCCCATTGTTGTTCATGCCCAGCCCGAATATCAGCGACGCCATGGCCTTTCGCTCCGCGCGAAAGGCCCGCGAAAGCAGATAGCCCGCCCCGAACATTGAGAAGCACAGCAGGACCACAATCATGAGCATGACAGCGACATAGTCGAAATCTGGCTGCGCAATGAGACCCGGCAAGCTGAGCGAGGCGTTCGAATAGTTGAGGAGCAACAGGACGATGGAATTGACGATCTTCATATAGGGAGAAAGATGCGCCGCCAGGCGTCCTCCCAGAATTCTGTGTGTTGCGATCCCCAACAAGGATGGGAGGATGACCCAGACACCGAGAAAGGAGCCGGCGCTGCTCCCCGCCAACTCGTGCAGATCCTCCGAATAATCGCCGGTCGTGAGGAAGCCCGCGGCGTGCAGCGCGAGCGGCGAAAGAACCGGACTGCTGAGCGTGGACAGCAGGATCAGGCCGAGGCTCAAGGCGAGATTGCCGTTGGCGTTTTGCGCCCAAGCCGTTGAAGCGCCGGCGATCGGCATCGAGGCCACCAGGGCGAGGCCGGTGAGAATCTGCTGCGCCTCGTCCGCGTTACTCCAGAGGAACATGAGGACGCTGACGCCGGCGATGAAGACCAGGGGAGCGGCGACGTTCGTCGCGGCGCCGGCGATCAGCAGCCATGGCTTGCGCGAGAGGCTCGATAATTCGGCGGTTCTGACGCCGAGCCCCGCGTTGAAGAGAAGGAAGGCCAGCATCAGCGGCGGCAGCGAAATCGCGATCTTGCCCTGCGGGAGGGTGATGGCGCCAAGCTCGGCGTGGCGCACCAGCAGGCCGAGACCGGGAAAAACGGCAGCGAGAACGTAAGACGAAACAATCAGCCAGATAAAGTAACGATGGATGGCGTGCTGGAGCGTCGAAACCGCGTGGGTGAGATTCATGCCGCCCGCCTCCTTGCTCATCGCAAGACACTACGGGCGCCTCGCGCCCCATCGGGCGCGAGACCCGGGAGCGCCTGCCGCGCGACAGCGCCCTCTCCGGAGAGAGGGCGCGTCACGTTCTCAATACGCGTAGATCGGGAACTTCGCCGTCAGCGCGTGGACCTTCTCCTTCACCGCGGCTTCCGTCGCGGCGTTGCCTTCTTCGCCCTTGGCGGAGAGGCCGTCCAGCACCTCGACGATCATGCCCCCGACTTGCTTGAACTCCCCCGTGCCGAAGCCGCGCGAGGTCGCCGCCGGCGAGCCGAGGCGAATGCCCGAGGTCACGAAGGGCTTCTCCGGGTCGAAGGGGATGCCGTTCTTGTTGCAGGTGATGTGGGCGCGGCCGAGAGCCGCCTCGGCGGCTTTACCGGTGATCTTCTTGGGGCGAAGATCCACGAGCATCAGATGGTTCTCCGTGCCGCCGGAAACGATCGCGAGCCCCGAATCGACGAGGGTCTGCGCGAGCGTCTGCGCATTGTCCTTGACGCGCTGCTGATAGGCCTTGAACTCGGGTTTCAACGCCTCGCCGAAGGCCACGGCCTTGCCGGCGATGACGTGCATGAGCGGGCCGCCCTGCAGGCCCGGGAAGACCGCCGAATTGATCTTCTTGGCGATCTCCTCGTCATTGGCGAGCACCATGCCGCCGCGCGGGCCGCGCAGCGTCTTGTGCGTCGTCGTGGTGACGACATGCGCATGCGGGAAAGGCGAGGGATGCAGTCCCGCCGCGACGAGTCCGGCGAAATGCGCCATATCGACCATGAAGTAGGCGCCGACGCTGTCGGCGATCTTGCGGAAGGCCTCGAAGTCCCAGATGCGCGAATAGCCCGAGCCGCCGGCGATGATGATCTTCGGCTTATGCTCCTTGGCGAGGCGCTCCACCTGCTCCATGTCGATGCGGTGGTCGTCCTTGCGCACCGTATAGGGAATGGGCTTGAACCACTTGCCCGACAGGTTCACGGGCGAGCCGTGGGTCAAATGGCCGCCCGCCGCGAGGTCGAGGCCCATGAAGGCGTCGCCCGGCGTCGCGAGCGCCAGGAACACGGCCTGATTGGCCTGCGAGCCGGAGTTCGGCTGCACATTGGCGAAGCCGCAGTTGAAGAGTTGCTTGGCGCGGTCGATCGCGAGATTCTCGGCGATATCGACGAACTGGCAGCCGCCATAGTAGCGCTTTCCGGGATAGCCCTCGGCGTATTTGTTGGTGAGCACCGAACCCTGCGCCTCCGTCACCGCGCGCGAGACGATGTTTTCCGAAGCGATCAGCTCGATCTCGTGGCGCTGGCGGCCGAGCTCGAGCTCAATCGCCTTGAAAACTTCGGGATCGGCGCTCGAGAGCGGGGTGGTGAAGAAACCGGACTGACTCATCATTTTCCTCAGTGTCGGGTGCGAAGAATGCGCCGGCGTGTACAGCGCGCGCGTGAGACCCGAGCGCTTATCACGCCCCTACCCTTCGGAAAAGGGCCTAAGCCGTAGCCGGCCCGCTGCCAAAGGTCGCGGGGATGCGACCTAATCGAAATCGCCCGCCAGCGCCTGCCGCGTCGCCTCGCTCAGCACGGCCATATGGCTGTAGGCTGGATGCGAGAGCCCCAGGATCACCTGCGCGTTCGGCGCCTTGAAGGCCGCGACCTGCGCGGGCGAGAACTGAAAATGCACGAATTGCACCGCGCTCGCCTTCCCTTCCGCGCTGGTGCGGTCCTGGTCGGTCTCGGCAACGCCTTTGACCCTCTCTCCGCCAACCTGGAAGAAGGAGGTCTCCTCGATGCCGCCGAGCCCCGCGAGCACGCGCGCGCGGCGCAGCGGGTCGTCGATCTCGATCATGAAGGTCGCGGCGAGCTCGTCTCCCTTAGGTATGAGAGGATTATAGGCGGCGAGCTCGTCTGCTAGCTGCTCCTCGCCGCCACGCTCGATGTGCAGCATTTCCTGCACCTGAAACCACATCGTGTCGAAGTTTTCGAAATAGAAGGTCACATAGGGCCCAACCTCGACGCGCCGGTCGCGCTTGCGTTCCGCATGCCGCCGCCGATGATCGGCGCGGCTTTTCGCATAATCCTCCCAGGAGAGAATGTCGGAAGCGGCAAGCTTGCGTTTCGTCGGCATGATGTTTCCCATTGCGTCGTTGCAAAGCGGCGCCCGCGCCGCCGCCTAGAATTAGCGGTCCTCGCCCGCCGGGGTAGCCCGCGCGAGCCTGTCGGATGCGCTGACGTGTAAGGCTCGCCGCTCTAGCTAGAGCGGCGGCGCCTCCAACTCAACCGTTACGCTTAAGACTTTCTTAATGCCGACGCGGCGATCATGTCCTCCACAAGCGGCCGACTCTCCGTCGCCGCAAGGAAAACGCCCCGCCACGGATGTACTGGCGGGGCGCTTTTTTTTCAGTTTGGCGTTGACCCCTGTGCGCCGGGCGCGAGTTAGCGGCTACGACGGAAAAGAGCCAAATGGGCGTGCCGCCGGAATGGAAGGCGTGCATGACGCCCCCTTCGAGAGTTGCATCTTCGCCAAACCACCGGCACGCGCGGCCCCGCCTAAGGGGCGTTGACGCGAGAGAGCCTCTTCCGCAAGAGCCTTCAGGCATAGAGGATTCTTGGGAGCCTCCGACGCAGGACGAATGGCGGCGAGCGACGCGCATACTCGCGTTGCAATTGGTCCGAGAACTCGCGCAGCGTAGCGTCAGCCTCCGCCTGCTCAGACTGCTTGGCTGGCGTTGATTTTCGTCGGCATGTAGAGCGCCGACGCGGCGTTCAGGGCCGGCAGCATTGGTCGGAAGCAGCGGCTGGCCTCGAGACCCAGGTCGATCCGGCAGCGAGGCCGTCGGCCAGAGCGATGGTCAGAAAAACGAGAAGGAAAGCTGTGCTGCGCATGGCGTCCTCCTAATGCGTCGATCAAGAGAGTCCGAAGCGATTGCGCCGCTCCGGGTAATGTGAAAAAACTAATTCCAATGATCGTCCGGCTCTATACGCTGGCGCACATGCCGAGAGCGAAGGCGTCGCCGTTTCTCGCTCATGCTAGGACGAACCCGCGCCATGAATTCGCCCCCGACGGATTGGATCGAGTCCATGCCTGCATTGCGCAGCATGGACTCTTCGGCAAAAGCGCTGCTGAAGGCCTCGGCCACGCGAATCGTCCTGCCGCATGGCGCAACGGCGTTTCGCCCGGGCGACGCGGCCGCGCAATTTCCGCTCGTCGTTTCGGGAAGCATTCGCGTTCAGAAGATCACCAACACGGGCCGGGAAATCGTGCTGTATCGCGTGTCCGCGCACGAGACCTGCATTCTCAGCATCGCCGGCCTGCTTACGGGAGAGGAATACGCCGCCGAGGCGATCGCCGAAACCGACGTCGTCGCCTATGCGCTGCGGCCGGCGGCTTTTGAGCGCATGATGGGCGAGTCCGCGCAGTTTCGCGCCTTCGTCTTCAGCGGCTACAGCCGGCGCATCGCGAGCTTGATGGCGCGTATCGAGGACATTGTCTGCACGCGCATTGACGTGCGGCTCGCCGAGCGGCTGCTCGCCATCCTCAAGACGCAGGGCCACATCGAAACGACCCAGCACGCCCTCGCGGCCGATCTCGGAACGGCGCGCGAAGTCGTTGGACGCGCGCTGCGCAATTTCGAGCGGGCCGGCTGGGTCAGCCTGTCGCGCGGCGCAGTGGAGATCGTCGACGCCGCGGCGCTCAAGGCGCTGCTCGTGGAGCGGGACTAAATCCCAGACGCAGGGCCTAAGGCGCCCTCAACATGGCTCTCAAGATCGGTCGACGCACCGTCGGCCGCCAAGGGAGAGTCACATGATCCTCATTTTCGTTTTTGTCGCCTGCCTGCTGACCGCCTTCGGCGGCCTCTACTTCATGGGCGCGAAGCTCGTCTTCTCGAACAGGCTGCAAGCGGGCATCGCCATCATCGTCGGCCTGCTTCTCGGCGTCGGCGGAGAAGCCATGCTCGCGCGCTCCAGCTCTTCATTCTACAAGGCGCAACAGATCCAGACTTCGGCTTGCGAGCTCGAGGGCGAAGGCGCCCACCCGCAAGAGCGCCGCCGCGACACGGCCCATGTGATCAAGGACCATATCCTGGGCTGCATGAAGGCCGCTGGCTATCATTGGACCGACGAGCACCGGCACTGCCAGGAAGCGCCCGTTTCGATGAACCCGCTTTGCTATCTGCCCGACGATCCCTTCAGCCGCGCGGTGACGATGGCGCAGGTCGTGTTCGAATGAAGGCGGCTTGAGCCTGCCGAGAGTTCCCGGAGGCGGCCAATCCGCGTCGCCTCCGGGATTCGCCTATAACAGGTCGCGCAAGACCGGCAGGCGTTGCGGTTGCAATTAAAAGTAAGACAGCTGAGAATGCCGGCGGCGTCGGCGAAACAAAGCGAGAGAAAAGGGAAAGGCCATGAACTATCGGCTTGCGATCATCATCCTGGGGGTCCTGATGTTCGTCGGGGCAATGATCCCTTATGCTTATGAAGCAAGGCGCACGGACGCCGACTACCATCCGACGCGACCGTATTGAGGGCCGGCGGGAACCTATCCGGCAAACACCGCCCACGCCGCCATGAGCGTCGCGACGAACCCCGCGGTCCAGGTCAGGGTGCGCAGGCCTGGGATTCCAAGGGCATAGACCACGTAGTGGGCGAGCCGTGCGAAAAAGTAGAGCGCCGCGGCGTAAACCACGATCGGACGCCCGGCGACTCCCATCGCCTGGGCGACGAGAACGAGCGTGGCGAAGGCGACGAGATTTTCAACGGCGTTGTAGTGCGCCGCCTTGCCGCGCTTCACCCACGCGGGCTCCGCGGCGGCGAGCTCCGGCGTCGGATTCGCCATGGCGCCCATCAGGCCGATGGCCCCGATGCGACCGAGAACATAAGGCAGAGGAAGAAGCGCGGTCAGCAGCGCCGTCGCGGCGAGCCATTGCAAAGCGGTCATTGAAGCCCTCCTTAATCCGGATGAAGCCAAGGCGGCGCCGATCCCCTCTATCAAGAGGGAGCAATCTTCACGAGGTCAACCTCCGGCTCAGCAGTCTGATCGGTCGGTCGAGAATTTCGCATAGTCATAACGTTCTCACTTTGGCGACCGCCTCCCGACTTTGCGTGCCTGCAACCGCCACGTCCGTGACGCTGCCGCCCGCCTGCCCTAAATCGACAGTTGTCGAAGCAGATGCAGAGTTGCGAGGCGGCGGCGATGACGATCTTTCTCAATCACACCATCGTGCCTGCGCATAACAAGGGCGAGGCCGCGCGTTGGTTCGCGCAGATTATCGGTCTCCACGCCGACGGGTCGGGCGGCCATTTCGCGCCCGTGCGCGTGAACGACACGCTCACCCTGCTCTTTTCGGACGAGGCGGCGTTCGATCAGCGTCATTATGCCTTTCACGTCAGCGACGCCGAGTTCGACTCGATCTTCGATCGCGTGAAGCGAAAGGGTCTGCCTTTTGGAAGCGCGCCTTGGAGCGCCGAGGACGGCAAGCTCAACGATTGGAACGGCGGGCGCGGCGTCTATTTCCGAAGCCCCGACGGCCATTTGCTGGAGCTGATGACGGTGGCGCAATGACGCTGGCGGCCGACTCGTTCCCCGTCAAGGAGCAAGGCGCCGCCACTGATTGGCGATAAAGCCGCGCGCGTCCAGTTCCTCGGTTTCCTTGACCATCGCCTTGCCGCGCACGCAGCCCCAAGAATGGTTGACGCCATGACCGGTGACGACCATGGGCACGAACTCCTCGTTGGGATTTTGCTTACAGAACGCCGTGACGCTCGGGATCGTAAGGCGCGCGTCCGCCTTGGCGCAGGTCAGATTTGCGCCGTGATTGCAGAGCCAAATCGCTCCGCTCATGCAGCGATAGACCGTGCTTTCTTGCGCTTCGCCCTGCAGGTCGAACAGCCTTATGGCCGGCGCGACGAGGCCCGCGGGTATCGGCATCACGCGATCGTCGGTTCCTGCGGAGGCGCAGTAGGAAGCGGGATCGCTCGAGGCTGGCGCTGACAGCGCAGCAACAGGCGCGCAACAAGCCGCCGACATAAACAGGATGGACTGCAAGCGTCTTCGCATCACTTCCTCCGTTGGTTTCGGGTCTTGTCAGATCGTCGTTGAAAACCAAGCTGCGGACGGCCAAAGCCCCAATTTCAATTGCAAATTGAGAACCAACGAAATTTTTCAATTTGAGGCGTCGTTACATGGCTGATTTCTCAGATCTTTCTGACTGGCGCCGAAACTGCAGCGAGGATTTCTCCACAACTCGCACAGAGGTCGCCGCAGATGATCGAGCCTAGCGAATTGTTCGCACGTTACACCCAGGGACGCATGGACATGAACGCCGGCATCACCCTGCCGGAGTATTTCTTCGCACTCCAATATGTGACGGCGGCGGCCTTCATTCAGGGCATGACATCCATGGCCACCACCATGATGTTCGGGAGTGAAACCGTCCGCGCCTCGCTCGACCGCCGCCAGCGCGCGCCGAGGGTGCTTCTCTCCTACGCGGAAAAAGACCCTCACGCTCCGCGGTTCTGAGCGCCGAGACCCACTATCCAGCAGGACAAACTCAAACGCCGCGATCCCAAAGGGCGGCGCTTGCCTTTCCGGCCAAGCGTTCAGCTGACGCACGCCTTCCAGCGGAGGGCGCGTTCTTCTATCACCCGTTGTCTTCCCGATTTCAAATGGTACCGCCACCCCGGCTCGAACGGGGGACCCCCAGATCCACAATCAGAAAACAAGGCCGGACGGCACCAGACAAATCAGGACACAGAGCGGCCGTTTGACCCCATGAAACTATTGCAAAATGCCGCCTTGTCCGATAGCGTCTCAGACACAGGGTAACGAGCCAAGACGGGTTTTTTTCGTTACCCCTGGAAAGGCGGGGTAACATGCTAACCGACCTCCAGATAGAAAAGCTGGCGCCGCCGCCGAAGCGTCAGGAGATCCCCGACGGCAAAGTCTCGGGGCTCTATCTTGTCGTGCAACCTTCGGGCGCGAAGTCGTTCGCCTTTCGCTATCGCGTCGGCGGCGCGCCGAAGAAATTCACGATCGGCCCCTACCCCGCCATCAATCTCGCGACGGCCCGCAAGCGGGCGCAGAAGGCGATCGCTCAAGTTGTCGACGGCGTCGATCCTTCCGAGCAAAAGAAGGCGGAACGCGAGGCGCAGAAGGCCGCCAACTCCACGGCCGATCGCGTCGAAAATATCGTCGACGAATTTGTTAGGCGCCATCTCGTCAAGGCAAAGCCATCCTGGGCTAAGGAGGCGGAGCGGCTGCTGCGCGTCGAGATCGTCACGAAATGGGGCAAACGCAAGCTTTCAGAAATTACGGCGAAGGACGTCGACAAGCTGCTCGAGGAGATCGCGGAACGCGCGCCCATCACCGCGAACCGAACCTTTGCCGTCTTCCGCAAGCTCTGCAATTGGGCCGCGGCTCCGAAGATCGGCCTTATTGCTTCCTCGCCATGCGCTGGCGTTGACGCGCCGACGCAGGAGCGAAGCCGCGACCGCATCCTTGCCGATGACGAGCTGGGGCTCGTATGGGGCGCGCTCGAAAAGATTGACTGGCCCTTTGGCCCGCTCGTTAAGCTGCTACTGCTCACCGGGGCCCGTCGCGACGAAGTCGCTTCGATGCACTGGCGCGAGATTGATTTCGACGCCAAGCTGTGGAGCCTCCCGGCCTCGCGGACGAAGAATAAGCGGCCGCATACGATTCCGCTTTGTGATAGCGCCGTCGCCGTTCTAACGGCCCTGCCCCGCATCGAGGCGACAAACGAGAACGGCCGCAGGGTTACGTCGCCTTTCGTTTTCACGACCCTTGGCGCCAAGCCGGTGAGCGGATTCTCGCACGCGAAGGCGGCGATAGACGGGGCGATCATGGAGGCGTTGCGAGAAGCAGCGAAGGAACGTGGCGACGATCCGACTGAGGTTGCCCCCCCGCCGCGTTGGACGGTGCACGATATCCGCAGGACAGTCGCGACGAATCTGCAAAAGCTCGGGATCAAGCTCGAAGTGACCGAGGCAGTTTTGAATCACGTCTCGGGGAGTTGCGCCGGCATTGTGGGAATATACCAACGGCATGAATATGCCGATGAAAAGCGCGCGGCCCTGGACGCATGGGCTCGGCGGCTCGATGCGATCGTCACGGGAAACGCTGCGGCGAATGTCGTCGAGTTGGCGAAGGCGAGGGCTTAAGACATGGTGGCGCGACGAGGAAACTCCAGCAACTACGAATCAAAAAACGGGCAAAAGCGCGCCATCGGCTTGACCCCTGATACGTCAATTGACGCCTTGGCCGAGGCTTGGGCCAAGGCCCGATTGCGCGATAGGTTTGACGGCGCCTACAACGTGGCGAAGCGGGAGCCGTGCCCAAGCTTGAGCGGTCACGACCTTAAATTGGCTTTGCAATACCTCTTTAAGGCGACCGAGGACCCGGCATTTGAGAAAGCCGCCCACGCTTTAGAGGATCGTGGGCTAGCGAAACATAAGGGCCTAAAAGACATCGTAACTGACTCGCTGTCCAATAAAGTCGCGGCTCTAACTGGCGCCTACCGAATGCGCGCATGGATTGAGCAAGAAGACGTAACTGTCGCCGAAGCCGCTCGGTTAGTCGCATCACAACTTGGACTGCCTCTCACGAAAAGTGACGACTCGATTAACGCGTATGGAAAGGCGCTGACCGAACACCTGGCGGAGCGCGAGAGCGCCTTTCACCGCCTAGCAGACCGGTCGCCGAGAGGCGTGAGGGTTTTTAACGAGACTTGGGACACGCTCTACAAGGAAAAAATGGAGCCCCTTGTTAAGGACGTTGTGGCCGATTTCCGAACCGTCACCAAGGACCTGGAAGAAAAATACCGGGCGCTCGCGGCGGAACTGGCAGACGAATTTGCGGAAACTTTCTAACAAAAGCGCAAGCGGCTCCTGCTGATGACGCCGATACCTCTTGTCGCAACACGTCACAAGACGTCACCGACGAGAGGCAAGACAACATGGCGAGTAGACTTCAATCCGAAGCGAACGGCCGCGCTCTTATCGCGAAGCCGAACCTTGCGCGCGAACTCGACACGACACCGCGCACGGTCGACCGCTGGACGAGCGACCCCGCGCTCAACTTCCCCGCACCGTTGAAAATGAACCGTCGCGTGGTACTTCTTCCGCGACGAGGTTGAGGACTGGAAGCGGTCACGCGTCCGCGCTGTCGTCAGCAAGACGGCCTGAAGTGGCGGCTCTGAAACGGCGAAGGCCGCCCCCGCGAGTTGCGGGACGCGACCTTCATGAGCAGCTTGGCGGCGAGCTCGGAACTTCAAATAGCAAAAACGCTGCCGACCTTCAAGCGTTCCGCGCGCGCTTTCTCGCGCGCCGCTTCTCCCGTGAAGTGGCGGAGCTGCTCGCCCCGCTCGTTTTCGAGGAGGCACGCCGATGACGATTTTCGCACTCGTTAGCGGCGCCATATTCCGCGGAGTCGAGGTCAAAACCTCAAAAGCCGGCAAACCCTACGCGACCGCGACGATTAGGATGAAGGACGGCGATGCGACAACGTGGATCAAGCTTGCCGCCTTTTCCGACCACGTCATCGAAGACCTTCAGCGCCTCGTCGACGGCGATGCGCTTTCTGCTCAGGGCGTGCTGAAGGTCGAACCATACCAAAAAGACGGCGAGACCCGGATCGGCTTCTCGATGGTCGTCGACAATCTCGTCCCTCTTCGCCAGCCGCCGAAAGAACGACGGCCGAAGCCGAAGCCCGAAGCGGCGTCCAATCCAATTCCGGCGCTCCCGCTCGCCCCTGCCCGCGGCTTCAAGGCCCGTTGCGGCGCGCCCGCGGACGGGCTCGACGATGACGTCGGCTTCTAATCCCACAGGGGCGCCGTCGCGCCCCTCTCCCATTTCTGCCGCGCTGTGAAGCGCCGCAATCCTTCAAGGGAAATTCACCATGCCGGGCGGAAAACGCTCCCGAGATAAAGGCAACAGAACCGAGCGCGCGATCGTCAAAGCGCTCCAAAATCTCGGTGCCGAGAGGGTGCCACTCTCCGGTTCGGCCGGAGGCTCCTACACAGGAGACTTAACTGTCCCTCTTCTCGGAGCAGACAGAGTTGTCGAAGTAAAGGCACGTAAAGACGGTTTCCGTGAGTTGTATTCGTGGCTGGAGCAACGCGACCTACTCGTCGTCAAAGCCGATCGCAAGGAGCCGCTTGTCGTACTGCGCCTCGACCTCGCCGCGCGCGTCGCGATGGCGGCGGAGCGCGGGAAAGGCGGTGGCGAATGAACCTCCACGCCGCAGCAAGAGCGCTCGGGGGCGAAGTGTCGGGAGACCAGATTCTGTGCCCTGGACCCAATCACTCCCCGTCCGATCGCTCACTATCCGTCAAACTTTTGAGCACGGCGCCCGATGGTTTCCTCGTCACATCCTTCGCAGCGGACAATCCGATCGCGTGTCGCGACTATGTCCGCCAGCGACTCGGCCTCCCGGCTTTCGAGCCGAAGGCGACGAAAGGCAAGGAGAGGCGCTTCGATTATCGGGACACGGCGACGGGTAAGATCGCCTATTCGAAAATCCGCGTCGACTACGCCGATGGCTCCAAGAAATGCACCTTTGAAAAGGGTGGGCGCAAAGGAAACCCGCCGCTTCTCTTCGGCGGCGAGCGCGTCGCGAAGGCACACCCCGGCTATCCGGTGTGGATCGTCGAAGGAGAGAAGAAAGTCGACCGCATCGCCACGCTCGGGATGTTCGCGGTGTCCGGCGACACGGGCGCAGAGTTGAAATGGCTTCCCGCTCACGCCGAGATGCTTCGCGGGCGACAAATCATCCTCTGGCCCGATTCTGACCCGCCCGGCGAGCGCTATGCCGCCAACGCGGCCGCAGCGATACGGGCCGCTAATCCCGATGCGGATATCCGAGTCGTGCGCCCTTTCGGCAATGACGGAACGGGGCGCGACGTCTGCGACTGGACAGGCGACGAAACGGCGCTCGCCGAGCTCGCGGACTCAGCGCAGCCCTATGTCGAGATTGCCGCGGAACGGCGCGAGGCGCCGCCGACGCCAGAAGAGCCGCCAGGATTTTACGACCCGCCGGGCGAGGCTGCACAGTCTTCTCCGCGAAAGCCTGTCTTGGACCCGACGCCTTTCGTCTGGCGCGACCCGGCGACAATTCCGCCGCGCCAATGGCTTTACGGCAGCCACTTCATTCGCGGCTATCTCTCTCTCACCGTGGCGGCGCCGGGAATAGGAAAATCATCCGTCGAACTCGTCGACGCCCTCGCGATGACGACGGGGCGCAACCTGATCGGACACGCTCCCGCCTCGCCTATGCGTGTTTGGTATTGGAACGGCGAGGACCCCCTCGAGGAGATAGAGCGCCGCGTCGCTGCGATCGTTCTCCGCTACGGGATCGAGCCGGAGAAAATCGGCGACCGCCTCTTTCTCGATTCAGGCCGCGAAAAGGAAATCATCGTGGCGACCGTCGAAAGGAACGGCGTGCAGATCGCCACGCCAGTCGTCGACTCTGTCATCGCTGCGATAGAAGCCAAGCGCATTGACGTGATGACGGTCGACCCGTTCGTTTCCTCGCATCGCACGCCGGAGAACGATAACGCCGCAATCGACGCCGTCGCTAAGACTTGGGCGAAGATCGCGGACAAAACCGGCTGCGCCATCGAGCTTGTGCATCACGTGCGTAAGACTGGAGCGGCCGAGATCACCGTTGACGACGCCCGCGGCGCTAGCGCCCTGATCGCGGCGGCCCGTTCCGTTCGTGTCCTCAATCGGATGACCGACGACGAAGCCGCAAAAGCCGGCGTCGAGTCCCGCCGCTCCTATTTCCGCGCCGACAACGGCAAAGCCAATCTCGCCCCGCCGCCCGAAAAATCGGAATGGTTCAAACTGGTTTCCGAGCCCCTGGGGAACGGCGACGAGGTTGGCGTCGTGACCCCTTGGCAATGGCCGAACGCCCTGGACGGCCTATCCACAACGGACCTGCGCAAGGTTCAGGAGCGCCTTTCCGAAGGCGAGCACGCCGAGAACGTCCAAGCCGCGAATTGGGCCGGCCACGCCATCGGGGAAGTTCTGGGCATCGACGTGGGCGAACCGGCAGGGAAAGCCCGCGTCAAGGCGCTGCTCAAGACGTGGACCGCGAATGGCGTCCTTCGCGTCGAAAAGAGACCGAGCACCCGCGACGGGCGCGACAAACCCATGATTATCGTCGGAGCGCGGGTTTAACGATGATGCAGATAAATCAGAGGCTTACGTTTCCGCACCATGGTGCGGAAGCTCAATCCCGTAAACGTATGAAAATCAAACAGTTAGTGTTTCCGCCGCACCTTGCCCCCCTAATAGTAAGTGCGGAAGGTGCGGAAGCCCTAAACAACCTCACGGATCGCTCCGCTCCGGGCGGCTCAAAATCGCCCGCCCCGGATGCGGCTCGTTACCGTTTTCCGCACTCGCCGCACTTCTCCGCACTCATGGTGCGGAAGGTGCGGAGGCTTTCGAGACGGAGCTAAAACAGTCCGGGAAGAGCCCGAGCGCGCAAACCATCGGCCGCGGGATTTTCCCGGCCTTGACCTTGACCATTTGGCCCGCCCGGCGGCTCGGGTGCCTGAGATAACCAATTCGCGCGGGTTTTCTTGCCGCTCCCGTCCCGGCCTCGGGGAGGTTGAACGCGATGCTCGCGAACGCCTTCGGGAGCCGTCGCCGACCGTGACCGCGAGGCCATCGTTACCCCATCACCTGATATGGCAACAGGCGCTCTGTCTGATAATGTCTTGCAATGTCAATCTAGTATGTCGCCTATTTGTCGGCTATACTCTTAAGGGTAACGCAGGGGTATGGAAAAACAATGGAGCAACACCCGGCAGACGCCCGGCAGTCGCCCAAAAGGAAGCGCCGCTTCGGCCGCCGCGAGGCGAAAACCCGCGCGGCTGGGCTTGCCTTACCCGGCTTGGACCTTCGAAGCGTCGAGGGCCGACATTACAGCAAAATCGCCCTCGCCCTCGTGGCGGAGTTCCCTGAAGCCGACCCGGCGCAAATTCGCGAATTAGCGGCATTGCGCCTTTCCGGCGAGCAGGCGCAAGCCGACGCGCTGCTGGGCCGCGACATTTATGCGAGGTCCCGGGCTCGTGATGACGCCGTTCGGATCAGCAATCTCATTTGCCGCCGGGAGACTGAGCTTCGGGCGAGGCTTGCGACACGCGCACCGCCGAAAGCCCCCAGCCTTCGCGAAATCCTCGCCGAGCACAACAGGACTGGCGCGACGTGAAAAAGCTCGTTCCCGTTCGCACGGCTCTATCCGACAAGAACCTTCTCGGCTCAGTCCTGGAAGGCGAAAGCTGGCAGGCGTGGAAGGTCCTTTTGACTGCCGCCTTTGGCGAGGAGTTGAATTGAGAGGAACGGTGCCTCTTTGAAAGCCTCACCAAACGCGCTCAGGAGCCCGGACAGCTTGTCGAAATTCTAGTCGCGATAGTCGGACGGCGCGGCGGAAAATCTCGCGCTGCGGCCTTCCTGGCCTCGTTTGTGGCCTGCCTATGCGATCATGGTGAGAAGATCGTTATCGGGGAGCGCCCGGTTGTTCTCTGCCTTGCGCAGAACCAAAAACAGGCCGCTGTCGTCTTCTCCTACATCACTGGCATTATCGAGAGCACGCCCGCCCTGGCGAGCATGATCGCGGGCAAGACCGCGGACAGTCTCACGCTTGAGAATAGCGTCGTGATTGAGGTCCGCGCGGCTTCGTTCCGAGGGTTACGCGGTGTCACGGCGCTGGCGGTCATCGCCGATGAATCCTGCTTCTGGCATAATGACGAGACGAGCGCGAACGCGGACAGCGAAGTCATCACGGCGATTTTGCCCGCTCTGGCCACAACGGGCGGGCCGCTAATTCTGATTAGTTCCCCCTACGCCAAGAAGGGTCGCACGTGGGAACTCTACAAGCGGCACTTCGGGCCCCAGGGCGACCCGCTGATATTGGTCGCACAAGGCGCGAGCCGTGATTTCAATCCGAGCTTGCCGCAGCGCGTTGTCGATCGCGCGATGGAAGCAGACCCCGCGGCGGCTTCGGCTGAATATCTTGGACAATGGCGCAGCGACCTCGAGGCTTTCATCTCAGCGGAGCTCATCGAGTCCGCCATTGACGAGGGCGTCATCGTTCGGCCGCCGGTTCCGGATGTTGCTTACGTGGCCTTCGGAGACGCTGCTTCGGGCACTGGAGGCGACAGTTTCACGGCGGCGATCGCGCACAAGGAAGGCGAAACGCTGATCCTCGACCTCTTGCACGAGGTCCGGCCTCCATTCAATGCGCAGAGCGCGATTACAGAAATCTGCAAGGTGCTGGCGGAGTATCGCATCAGCACGATCGAGGGCGATCGATATTCACCTGGTTTTGTTGCAGAGGCGTTCTCCAGACACGGCGTGATTTATCGCTATTCCGGTCGTGACCGCTCACAGCTTTACCTCGAAGCGCTTCCGCTCATCACCTCGGGACGGGTGCGGCTGATCGATAGCCGCCGGCTGGCGGCCCAATTCGTGAGCTTAGAGCGTAGTGTGTCCGCTTCGGGGCGTGACCGTGTGGACCATCCGCGGGGCGACTATCACGACGATTGTTCCAACGCTGCGGCTGGCGCGCTTGTTCTGGCTGCAAAGGAGCGGCCGCCGATGACCTTCATTCCGCCGATCGCAGGCCCGCCGAGGAGCGCGACGGTTGGGGTTTACGAGGCCGGCATTCTCAACGCAGGCGGCGGCTTCGCGTCCGCCCCGCCCGGCGGTTGGCCCGCCAATTCTCCGCAAGCGAAAGCCGCGAATGCAATTCATTGGACGCCCAATCGAGGACACTGAGACATGACGGCAGAGATAAGCGCCGCGAAGGCGACCCAGACAGAGATGGAGCAGAAGCTTTCCGAGGCGCGCGAGCGACTTGAAGCGGCGCAGGCTGGCGCGGATGGTGTGTCTTTCCAAGCTCACTGCGGCGACAAGGGCGCGAAGGCGACGCTGGCGAAGTTCAACGCGGACGCGGCGACGGCGAGCGCAGAGGTGCGCAGCCTTGAGGCCGCGCTTGCCGAGGCCAAGAGACGCGTCGCACAGGCCGAAGCCGATGCGAATGACCATCGGGAACAGGAGAAGGCGCGGCAAGCACTGGAGCGCGTTGCGGCTTTCGAGGAGCGGGGCGACAAGGTCAACCAAGCCGTTGAGGCGCTCGTGGGCGAGCTTGTTGGCTTCGAGCGCGATTGGCGTGATCTGCAGATGCTTGGTTACGCGCCGACGAGCACGTGGTCGCTGGCTCAGGTCAACGTCGTGCTTGCCGTCCACACCAAACTTCAGGGCGTTGGCCTGCATATTCGTCCGCTCCAGACGCACGAGAAAAAGGAATTGCCCGGGCTCCTCGCAGCTTGGGCGGGCAACATCCGGAGCCGCGCCTCAGCGCGTCTTGGTCGAAACGCTAAGCCGCGACGAGCGGCGTGAGAAGGAACGATAACATGAACGCTCAGGAAGCTATTCAAAGGCTCTGGCCAGAGGCGAGCGCCGCCGAACAACTGGAGCATCTGTCTCGCATCCGCAAGGTTGTGAAGGCCAACAGCGAGACGCGCCGCGCTGTGATCATGACGCGCGAGGAGCCGATCACCAAGGCCGCCGCCCCGATCGCCGTGACCGCGGAGCCGAAGAAAGATCCGCGCGTCGTCGCGCAAGAGCGCAAAGAGCGCAAAGCCAAGAAGCCAAAGAAGACGAAGATCGGCGACGTCGCGAAGGCCGTTCTCTCGAGCGGTTCGACCGCCGTTGACCCTGCGCTGTTTTATCAGAAGTTGGTCGAGAAGGCCGCGAAGCGCCGCCAGCCGGGCGAGAGCTTCGAGTCCAGCTTCACGCGGCTTATCGTCGACGATCCGAAGGGGCGCGAGCTCTACAAGGCGATGACGCAATCTCGCGGCGTCGACGTCAACGGCCGGGGCGCGCACTCGGCGGCCGCGATGGCTGCGAGCTTGGACAAGCCTTGGCACCGGGCGGGAGAGACGAGCTTTGAGTTTCCTGCGACACCTGGCGGCCGCGGCATGGACGACTCTCCGGGCGCTGAGGCCGGCTCTGTCGCTGGCTTCAAATCGAGCGAAGAAGCGCGGCTCGATGCGTTGTCGCGCAAATATCGAAACAAGCACCCCGAGCTTTCCTTTGAGCAGGCGTATAGCCGCGTGCTCGAGACGCCCGATGGAAAGGCGCTCTTTGACCGAGTCAGGCAAGCGTCGCTCGTGCGCGAGATGCGCGGCCAAGGGGGTATCGCGTGAATGAGATCCCGGCGCACCCTAGCTCGTCGCGCCGGAAGCCTAGCGGGAGGTGGCGCAAAACCTTCCGAAGCCGTGGCGTCTCCATCGCCTGCGCATAACCGGGGCGGCGTTTGAGGGGTTCCGCCGCCCCGGTCCCTTCAATCGAGATGCGAAGATGCGCGATAAAGACGACGACCGAGGACTAGGCGGGCTCGCCCGGTACATGTTTCCGGCCGCGCGCCTTTCTGAGCATGGCGAGCATGTGAAGCGGCTTCGTGAAGCGCAGAAGCCCGCGCCGTCGCGCCGTGCGCCGATCGTTCCGCGCCGACCGCCAGCGCCGAGGCCGAGGGGACGATGATGCAGCAGGCGCGCGGCGAGGATGGCAAGAAGCGTTAGGCGATACAGCGCAACCGTCGGCGCATTTTATCGCCTGGATAGCTTCGCTAGTTCGCGGCGCGCCGCAAGAAGGAATTGGCGTACCTGCCCTTTGTCGGGGAATGCCTCGGTTTCAGGACCAAACAGCTCCGCAAAGTCGGGCATTGTGAAACCTTCCCCCGCGAAGAATATCCACAATTCGCTGGGCCCAGTCTCCTCGTGCATTGATGCGACCGCTTCGAGGCGAAGACGAGCCAGACCCTCAATATCCGATCTAGATGCATTAGGGCGCTCAGCACTCGTCAAAATTGGTCTCATTAGTCTTTCCTCGATACCCGTCGACGTCGTCCAAGGTAAACCTTGCCAGAAATGCTAAGGGGCGCAAGAGGCGCGACCGCCGAAGCGACCGGCAAATACAGGCGACCCGTCGAGCGCGCCGCCGCGCGTGGCGAGGCGCTGGGCGATGACCTCGCCGCCGTCGCAGGGACAAGCCTCGACAAGGGCGTCGAAGTGGGTGCGTCAGCCAACGTTCATTGTAGGGCTTTTGCGATATCCCTAATCCGAGGATGATTCGTCTAGATTTGAAAGTCTTTCAAGCAATACCGCGAGTTCCGCTTGGCATGCCTTTATATGCTTATAAAGGTCTCGTCTCTCTTGGTCTCGCAAAGGATTTGCGGCTAGCTCCTCCCAGTCGATTTGAATCGATTCTCTTAGCGCGTGGATATCTCGAAGCAATTTCTCGATAGCCGCCATTTGTGTCTCTCCCTCGGCTTCGCACCGATCGACTGACCTTAAATTAGGGCGCAGATGGCTAAATTCGATCTCGCATCCAGACGGTCAGTCTCTTCATTCCGCCTCATCATTCCGCGCCCTTCGCCTTCCTGCTCACGCCCGGCCTCTCCGCGTTCTCGTCGACGAACCAGGGCGAAAAACCAACTCTGATTGGCAAAAAGGTGCGTATTCTTCTGTGCGAGCTTGCTGCATGCTCTCTAGGACGCTGGCGTCGACCCCCTCTTCAGCCCGGCCCTGAGCCGGGCTTTTTTCATGCGGCACGAGGGAATCTCGGCATTGCTTGCGCCCAGAGCCCGCGCCGCGGCCTCCGGCGCACAAGGATTTCTTCGCCGAGCCCCCAAAGGCGGGATGTCAGCATCGGCAACCGCCTCATATAACTTTATCTGTGGGGAGTTTGCACTCTGACACTCGGCAAATCCTAGTGTCCAGCGGGCTAAGCGTCTTGAGGATGATAAAACATGGCTATTTTTGTCAGCTACAACCGTAAAGATAAACATTTTGTAGATAACATCGTGGCAGGCCTCACATTAGCGGGATTTCACATCTGGCTGGACCGGTGGGAGCTTTCGATAGGAGACTCGTTAATAGAGAAAATACAGGGTGCTATCGGTAAAGCTGAGGCTATATTGGTAGTTATATCACGTAATTCTGTTGAATCTACTTGGTGTAAAAAGGAACTTACGGCGGGTTTGACCAGAGAGTTAGAAGAGAAAAAAGTTCTAGTGCTTCCATGTGTCATTGATGATTGCAAGATACCTTTGTTTCTGCGCGACAAGCTGTACGCTGATTTCCATACAGAGCCAATGCAGGCATTCTCACTTTTACGCAAATCTCTAGCAAAGTACTCAAGCCCTTTCCAAGGGCGCCACGCTGAAAATCCGACTTGCTTCACAGATTGGGCGGTGGATTGGAGGCGCACACCCTTGATAGGTTCGACCGTGCGCTGGGTGTTCGTAAGCCACGGCAACTCGCAGCCTCACACTATCGTCTGTCAATGTATAGCGTCTGGTAATAGAAAGGCTAATAAAGATCTAGATCGTGCACTTCATAGTGGCTCACAGGTTGAATATACTCGTAATATTCTCTCTGCTATCATGAACAATTTAGGCTCTATGAGACTACCTCGGCTGATTACAGACCATTTTGAGCAGTCATATGATATGCACGTTATCGGGAACAACGGACAGGAATATGATGTATTATTTTTGTATCAGCGTTTGGGTAGAGAAACGGGCATGGATACGCTTATTCATTTAGACAATTATATACGCAACGCGCTGGAGGACATGACGGAAACGATCTCCTCTGGAAATAATCGGTCTCAGAAAGCGCTGTGAAAGTGACACTTTATCGCATCCATGCCTGGTGTGCTGCGCTTCCTCGTCCGCCTAACGCCGTTCGATCCGGTGCCAGGGGCTTGCTAGACGAAAAATCTTGGCCACAATGCCACTGCTATGAGGCGGCTCCCACAAAGGAGCTACCAGCATTCTCCCGATGCGACCGGACTCATCATGGCGCTGGCGCGGCTCAGCCTGAGGATCAAGCCAAGAAGGCTCAGGCAACTCATTCCCGAGAGCATCGTCACTATCGGGCTTTTGAATTCTGGCGCGTGGGCGGCTCAACCTAGCTTTGATTGCTCTAAAGCTTCCAGGCCCGACGAATACGCAATTTGTTCGAATGAAACTCTCGCAAAAATCGATATAATCGCAAACGAGGGCTATCGTTATTTAATTTCAAGCCTCGGAGCAAGAACTGCTAACACCATTGATATGAGGTTTATAAAAATGCGGCAAGCATGTGGAGGAAATTACGCTTGCATTTTGGAATCACAGATCGAGGCAATTGAATATTTTAGGCGTCATGGTGCGCCCGTCTCTGTTCCTGTTAACTTGGTTCAATCTACACGCGCCACAGCAAACCCTAGTTTTGATTGCTCGAAGGCTTCCAGGCCAGATGAAAACGCGATTTGCTCTAATATGACTCTAGCTTTGATGGACAAAATCGCAAATGACGGTTACATTTATCTGAAATCCATTTTGGGCGCGAATAGGGCCAACGCGATAGATATCAAGCTGATTAGAGCCCGACAGGCATGTTTAGAGAACTATAGCTGCATATTAAATTCTCAAGTCGACGCAATTCATACATTCGCGCATTTTGGCGCTCCTGTCTCTGTTCCGGATCACTTAGACCGATCGCCTCCTGGCGGAGACCCTCAGGTTGGGCCACCTTCCGACGTTGAGCATGTTGCTATGAAGGAAGAGGGCGGAGTTTATGTGATTCCGGTTCGATTCAATGACATGATAACGTTAGACGCCATCGTCGACAGCGGCGCCTCCGATGTATCCGTGCCGTCTGACGTTGTCTCAACACTATTTCGTACAGGCACTATTTCCGACGCCGATTTCATCGGCGAGCAAACTTATGTTCTCGCCGATGGCTCTAAGGTTCCGTCTGCACGTTTTAGGATTCGTTTGCTTAAGGTAGGGACAAAGGCATTAGAAAACGTCGTAGCGGGCATCGCTCCTCAGGCAGGACAAATACTACTGGGACAGAGCTTTCTTGGGCGCTTTAAGAAATGGTCAGTCGACAACGAGCACCACATTTTAATATTGGATTAATTAATTCAAAAAATGAGCAGGCGGTCTCAGCCACCGCCACGAAACACCGCGACCCCAACTGCACGGGCGCGGCGTTTTGCTTTGGGGCGCCGAAGCGAAAAGGGAGGCCCTCAACAACACCGGGGCCCCCCTGAGACTGAAAGGGGGCTGACTATAGTGCCTGCATAATCCCGCTCGAAAACAAGCCTGTGACTTCGCTCCGCTCGCGGCTGCGCTATCCTCTCCCGATGCCTCGCCGATTCGATGGTCCTGCCATGGACCTCGCCAACATGCGCAGCCTCGGCGTGCGATCGATCTTCGCGACGTGCGACTGCGGCCGGCGCGAGGCCGTCGACGTGTCCGCACTCCCCGACGCTGTAACCGTTCCGGCGCTGCGCTGGCGGCTTCGCTGCTCGAAATGCGGCGCCAGGCCTAACGACGTGCGGCCCGACTGGCGGGAGCATCGGGCCTCGGGCTTAGCGCGCTGACGTTGAGCGCTGGGAAGGGCACGGATGCGCCATTTTGTAGCCTTCGCCAAGGCCACGGATGCGCCACCATTTCGCGCGGGCACACCCAATCCGGAATTCCGTCTTCAGCTCAGTAAGACACCGCTGGCTTTATTATTGATAGCAGATGTTGTGACAATTTACTCGGATAAGGCGACGTATAGAGGGCTACCGACAAGTATAGTTAAAGATTTTGTGGTATCAGCAACAATTCGCTTGGCCACGAACTCCACCTTTCGAGGCGGTATTGCCATTTCCCTCACAACGCGTCGTATACCCATAGTCTTTGCTATTATCTCATCATGTTCACTAAGCAGGGTATTTTCGTCGGGGACCGCACCGCTAAAGTCTCCCCAGGGATTTTCGCCGCTGATGGCTTCGAAGTATTTCAATGCATAGTAATCTATAGAATGATTGGCATCCTTGTCGTTCGACCACCCTACAAGACTATAGATGGAGCCTATTAGACACACGATTGTCCTATCAGACATTCCAGCGAACAAAACAAGATCTGCAGCATAATTCTGGAATGCTCCCCACTTCATTTCGAGTTCTGCTTTGAACCATGAGCTTGGATTTTCTATGGTTCCAACGATACCTTCGGTTTCCAAGTTTTTGAGCGCCCTATCTAACTGGCTCTGTCGCCTATACAAATCAAGAGAATCTGCGGATATTTTGGCTTTAAAGCCAAACTTTTCAAATCCGAGTTCCAGTTTCAGCTTATCTAACGCCCGTGACCAAAACGATTGGCGCAACTGTTCCTCAAGCATGGCTACCTTAGTCTTAGAAATATAGATAGGATACTTCATTCTATATGCCCTGTTCATTGTGGATTCGCTGGACGGTTCCCGGACCGGAAGTTATCATCCTCTCACTTGGAGTTTTTGACAAGTTCACGCGGATACGGAAATCGCCGCCGGTGCGACGGACGGCGGGCGTTCAATTTTGGAATGAAAGTCAATGAAAGGCAAAGTAGGGTCATTTTTTAGCCTTCCCGCCCTCGCCAACTTGCCCTGCAACATGGGGCGGCGGTCGCTCTCTTGCTCTGTAGCCAGGGTCCGAAGGCGCAGCGTCGCGAGGATCGCCAACGGCTCCGCACGGGCACGTTAAAGCGTCAACGTGCGGCCGGACTGGCGCGAGCATCGGGCGCATTGCGCGGGCCGCTGAGTCAGATTGTCGCGGGAAGCGCCGTTACCCCTGGGCATACCCCAGAGAAAAAACCAGGACTGGCGAGTCCCCAGCAGGCTCTATAACTGATTGATTTTTAATGGTACCGCCACCCCGGCTCGAACGGGGGACCCCCAGATCCACAATCTGGTGCTCTAACCAACTGAGCTATGGCGGCGCCTTTTCGTTCCGCTTCGGCGTTCCGCATCCAAGCGAGCCCGCCGCGCGATGGTGGGCGCACAAGGGCTCGAACCTTGGACCCGCTGATTAAGAGTCAGCTGCTCTACCAACTGAGCTATGCGCCCGTCCGCGCAGGCGCTGGGCGCGCCCCCTCGGAACAGGGGGGCGGGATAACAAATGCGAAAGCCCCTGTCCATAGCCTCTTGGCGATTGGCCCTCTTCGCCGCAGACCCGCCGCGGCGTTTGGCCGCCCTGCCCCAGATGGCAATTGTCGCTTCCCTAAGCGCACAAAGCAGGCTAGCAATTTTGGAAAATTTTGGGGGGTAGGTTAATGTCACGCAAGAAGATCGCACTCATTGGCGCGGGCAACATCGGCGGCGCGCTCGCGCATCTCGCGAGCCTAAAGGAGCTCGGCGATGTCGTCCTCTTCGATATCGTCCCCGGCGTCCCTCAGGGCAAGGCGCTCGATCTCGCTCAGGCGGGCCCGATCTCCGGCACCAACTCGCGGCTTTCCGGCGCGCAGGAATATGCGGCGATCGAAGGCGCTGACGTCGTGATCGTCACGGCGGGCGTGCCGCGTCAGCCGGGCATGAGCCGCGACGATCTGCTGTCGGTCAATCTCGGCATCACCTCGAAAGTCGCCGACGGCATCCGCCAATATGCGCCCAACGCCTTTGTGATCTGCATCACCAACCCCCTCGACGCCATGGTCTGGGCGCTGCAGAAGCGCTCGGGCCTGCCGACCCATCGCGTCGTCGGCATGGCCGGGGTGCTCGACACCGCGCGCTTCCGCCACTTCCTCGCCGAGGAATTCAACGTCTCGGTCGAGGACGTCTCGGCCTTCGTGCTCGGCGGCCATGGCGATGACATGGTCCCTTCGCTCCGCTATTCCAGCGTCGGCGGCGTCCCCCTGACCGAGGCGATCCGGCTGGGCTGGACGACGAAGGAAAAGATCGACGCGATCATCGAGCGCACGCGCAAGGGCGGCGGCGAGATCGTCGCCCTCCTGAAGACCGGCTCGGCCTTCTATGCGCCTGCGACCGCGGCGATCGAGATGGCCGAGAGCTATCTCAAGGACAAGCGCCGCGTCCTCCCTTGCGCCGCTTATCTCTCGAACCAATATGGGGCCGACGGGCTTTATGTCGGCGTGCCGGTCGTGATCGGCGCTAAGGGCGTGGAGCGCGTGCTCGAGATCGAACTCGACGCGACGGAGCGCGCGATGTTCGAGAAGTCTGTCGATTCCGTGCGCGGGCTCATTGATGCGGCGAAGCGGATCGATCCCTCCTACGCCTAAGGATCGTGTTGAAATGAGCGAGCGCTTCGTCTTTCCCCTGCGTTACGACGATTTGGAGATGAAGCGCGCGGTCAACGCCTTCATATTGCGCGCGCTCTTCAAGGAAAGCGCAGCCCGCACATTCGTGCCGCTCGCTTTGATTGCGCTCTCCATCGTGATGCTCGGGCTCTCGGGCGAAGGCCAGATCGCCTCGCTTCTGCTGGCCCTGGCGATCTTTGTCCTGGGCGTGTGGGTCTCCGGGGGGTGGCGTCGGCTTCAGCGCGGGATGCGCGAGAAGCTGAACGCCGCGCGCGGCAAATTCTGTTTTGCGCGCCTCTTCGACGAAGGGCTCGTCATCGAGGCCGGCGGCCCGGCGCCGATGATTGAATGGAAGGCGATCAAGGCCGTTTGGCCCGCCGGCTCGACGCTGCTGCTGGTGCTGGCGACAAACCACTTCATTGCGCTGCCGGTCGCAGGGGCGCCCAAGGAGGCGCTGGACTTCTTGCAGGCGCAGGTGGCCGGCTGAGTCCGCGCTCGGGTGAACGCAATCGATTTGCAAGAGTGCGAGACGGATTGGGTCGCCCGGAACGCGGTGCGGCCCTACCTTCCTCGCATGTCTATCTTCGGCCGCCGGCTTCCAAGCACCTTCGCCGGGTTTTGTGGCGCGGTCTGCACGACCGTTTGCATCGCAGGGCCCGCCAAAGCGAACCCTCCCGCTCCACTCGGCGGGGTCGCAACGCAACTTGAGTGTTCCGTTCGCGCTAATGTAAGCTGTGCGGGAGAATTTTGTTACGACGCGAAGCGCGGAGAGCCTGCCGGCACGGCCAGCGTCGTTGGACCGCGGGCCTGGGCGTTCGATTTCGATTTGAGAAGTAAAACCGCGAGCGTTGGCGGGGATTACGTCAAAGATCCCAAGAAGCGATGGCCGATGCAGGGGCTCGAGGAGTTGCCTGCCGTCGTGAACAAACCCATGTGGGTGAAATTCACTGTGCTCACGGATACCCAAAAGCTCTTCGTCATGATCGTCGCGACTCCGCTGCCCGAAGCGCGAGGCTACAGTTTCGGCTATGGGGTCGCGAGCCGCCCCCCTGATGATCGCCGGCTCTTGCCCGGGATAGACAAGACAATCAACAGCGGAGAGTGCACGGCGCAATAGGACCGTCCAGCGTCCGTTCGATAAGACGTCAGGTCCAAGGCGACGGAGCGGTCGTTCGTGGCGAGCTTCTCCCCAGTCCGGCGAGTAGAACGGCGACAATGCCCGTGACGAAAATCCCATCGAAGGTTCCGGCGCCGCCGATCGACGCCATCGGCGCCCCGAGACCGTTGATGTCGCCCGGGCAGCCTCTTACTGGCAGATGCGGCGGGGGCGATAGCCGGCCGGATAGCCATATTCGTCGAAGACCGGGACCTGCTCCACCCAGCAGCGCGGCGGCGGCGGGGGCGGCGCGACGTAAACCGGCGTGGGCGCCGGGTAGTAATAGGCGGGAGGCGCGGGACGCGCCATGGCCCCGCCGGCGATCGCGCCGAGGGCAAAGCCGCTAATTCCCGCGGCCACGGCCGCGCCGGCGGAATCGGCCCGAGCCGGCGGCGCAAGCATCGGGAACGTGCAGGAAAGCGCGAGCGCCAGAGAGACGGCGACACAAACCTTCTTCATGAACTCTCCCCGTTGACAAAAGCGCGAGCGCTTGCACATGCTTATTGTCGGCGAGATTGCTGAATCAAAAGTCAACAAGCGAAGAAACTTTGTCGATGGCGCAGCCGGTTACAGGCCATCGGCGTCTCAACGCCCTTTTCGATCTCGGAGAATGTTGACGTGTCGTCGGGTTCATGTTTCTGTGACAAGTACGTAAACGCTCGAATTGTCCGCGTATAATGGAGCGCCGCGAAATTTTCAGGACAATAAATTGACAGAAGGCAATATGACGAATGAAGGCCGTATAATCAACCAGGCCGAAGACGCGCTGCGTCGAAGCGAATTGCGTTTTCGCACGCTGGTTGGCGCGGCGAGCGTCATCACTTGGTCCTGTCCCGCATCAGGACTTCATGTCGAGCCGCAGCCGGAGTGGATGGCCTTCACGGGCCAGACCGCCGAGGACATGCTTGGCGACGGCTGGTCGCGCGCGATTCACCCCGAGGATTTGGAATTGGTCGCCTCGGCGTGGTCTACGGCGACGGCAAGAGGCGAGCCATATTCGAACAACCACCGCATTCGCCGCCATGACGGCGAGTGGCGTTGGATGAGCGTGCGCGCCGCGCCGATTCCCAATGAGGATGGCGAGATCGTCGAGTGGTTCGGCATGTGCGTCGATATCACCGAACAAAAGCGGGCGATGGAAGCCCTGCAGGAGAGCGAAGAGCGATTCCGGCTGTTCATGGACAACAGCCCTGCAATTGCCTGGATGAAGGACGAGGAGGGCCGCCTCGTTTACTACAACAAAACCTTCGAGCGACGCTTTGGCGCCCAGCCCTGCTGGCTGGGAAGGAGCGATTCGGAACTCTGGCCGCCGGAGGTCGCCGCGGAGTTTCGGCGCAACGACTTGGCGGTGGTCGCGACCGGCCGTCCAATTGAAGTTGTCGAGGACACCCGTGAGCCTGACGGCAGCCGATGCTACTGGCTGAGCACCAAATTCCCCTTTCGTGACGCGGCCGGCAAGCGATATGTCGGCGGGATCGGACTGGACTCCGCTGATCGCGCACGAATGGAGACTGCGCTGCGCGCCAGCGAGCGGCGCTTCCGCGCCATCTTCAATCTTCAATTCGAATATAGCGGTCTCGTCGATTCCGACCTTCGCATCATCGAGTTAAGCGAGTCGATCCATCGCGGCACCGGCGTGCCCGTAGAAGCCGCCATCGGGCGGCCTTTCCTCGAGGGACCCTGGTGGCGGGATGTGCCGGAGACGCGCGCGCGCTGGCAGGCCCAATTCGAAGAAGCGCTGGCGCAGCCGGGCGCTTCGCGAGGCGAAGTCGAATATCGAACGAGCTCCGGCGAAACGGGTACTGTCCTCAGCGCGGTGACGGCGTTGCGCGACGAGGAGGGAAAGCTTGAGTCTTTCCTGGTCGAAGGCATCGACATCACCGACCGCAAACGTGCCGAGAATGCGTTGCGCGAGAGCGAGGACCGCTTGCGACGGGTTTTGAATACTGCGGACGTCGGTCTGGTCCGGTGCAGCCGCGACTGGATTTATTTGTCCGCCAACCCGGCTTACGCCAAGATTGTGGGCAAGCCGCTCGATCAGATCATTGGTCATTCCCTCCTCGAGGTCATGGGCGCGAAGGCCGTGGAAACGATCCGGCCCTATGTCGAGCGGGTGTTGCGAGGCGAGCAGGTCATCTACGAAAGCCAGATCGCATATGACGCCGCAGGCCAGCGATACGCGCACGTCAGCATCACGCCTGAGTCCGACGCTTCTGGCCAGGTCGTCGGCTGGGTGGCGTCCATTACCGACATCACCGACCGCAAGCGGACCGAGGACGCGTTGCGCGAGAGCGAGGAGCGCTTGCGACGCGTCTCGAATAATGCGGATGTCGGCTTGGTCCGATGCAGCCGCGACTGGATCTATTTGTCCGCCAACCCGGCTTACGCCAACATGGTCGGGAAACCGCTCGATCAGATCATCGGTCGTCCCCTCCCCGAAGTCATGGGCGCGAAGGCCGTGGAGACGATCCGGCCCTATGTCGAGCGCACGCTGCGCGGCGAGCACATCGTGTACGAATCCCAGGTGCCTTATGAGGGAGCGGGCGAGCGATATTTGCGCCTCAGCACCACGCCCGACTACGACGCCCCTGGCCAGATCGTCGGCTGGGTGGCGTCCATCACCGACATCACGGACCGCAGAGCGATAGAGGAGGCCTTACGGCTCGCTGATCGTCGCAAGAACGAGTTCCTGGCCATGCTCGCCCACGAGCTGCGAGGTCCCCTGGGGCCGATCTCCAGCGGCTTGGAGATATTGCAGCAGGGCTCGATCGACTCCGCCGAAGCGCAGCGCGCTTTCGACATGATGACGCGCCAGGCCAATCATGTGGTGCGGTTGGTTGACGATCTCCTGGAAGTTTCGCGCGTAAACCAAGGCTTGATCGAGCTGCGCAAAGAACGCACCGATTTGGCCCAGGCGGTGCAAGACGGGATCGCGGCGGCTCAGCCGCTCATTGCCGGATTCGGCCACCATTTGACGGTTTCACTGCCGTCGGAGCCCTTGCTGCTCGACGCAGACCCGACGCGCCTTGTCCAAATCGCGACCAATCTGATCACCAACGCCTGCAAATTCACCGAACCCAACGGGCGCATCGAGATTTCCGCGCGAGCGGAAAACGGATGCGCCCTCATGTGCGTTCGGGACAACGGCATCGGACTCCCGCCCGACCAGCTTGAGCATGTGTTCGATTCCTTCAAGCGAATCGACGGCGCTTGCGAGCAATCACGGCGCGGGCGCGGGCTCGGCCTCGGCTTGGCGCTGGTTCGCAAGCTCGTCGAATTGCACGACGGCTATATCGCCGCCGTCAGCGAGGGCTTGGGCCGGGGCAGCGAATTCATCGTCCGCCTGCCCTTGCCCGACGAGCGCCTCGTCACGAACCCCGTCCCGGAAGACGCCGCGATCAGGACCATCACGCCTCGCATCCTGGTGGTGGACGATAATCGCGACGTTGCCGACAGCCTCGCTCTGCTTTTGGAAACTTTGGATACGACCGTCCGCGTGGCCTATAGCGGGCAGTCGGCGCTGCCGATCGCCGCCACATTCAAGCCCGATGTCGTGTTCCTCGACATCATGATGCCGGGAATGGACGGTTACGAGACAGCCGGGCGCCTGCGCCGCCTCCCTGGAGGACCGAATATTCTCCTGATCGCGCTGACTGGCTTGAGCCAGGAGAAACATCGGCGCCGTTCGCTGGAAGCGGGGTTCGATGAGCATCTCAGAAAGCCCATCGACTTCGAAAAGTTGCAGGAGCTCGTGGACTCGCGGCGCAACACGAACACCAGTCCGCACCCAGTGAGCCGTCGCGCGCAATGAGGGTGGGAGCGGGGGCGAAGGACGTTTTTCTGAGCGAGCGCCCTCGGTCCGCGCGCCGCGCCTCAGACGGAAAGCATCTTCCGCAGCGGCGCCCGCGCGGCTTCGACGATCGCCGCGCCGACGAGGCCCAGCGCCGAAACACAAAGAAAAAACGGCGCGCTGGCGAGCGTCGACCAGTATCCGCCAATCCATCCGGCAACCAGGTTTCCTAGAAACATCGAAGTGAACCAAAAGCCCATCAGCATGGCGCGCGATCCCGCCGGCGCGATGCGCGACACGAATGAGAGCGTGATCGGCGAGAAGTGCAGCTCCGAGAGCGTGATGACAGCGAAATAGACGAGAAGCCAGAGCCAGCTCGCCCTGCCCGGCGCCGAGGCTACGACGCCGAAAGCGAGGATCACATAGCTCGAGGCCAAGCCGAGACAGCCGAGCGTGAGCTTGCGCAGCGTGGAAGGCTCCTCCCCGATCTTGGCGCGCCGCGCCCACCATTCCACGAGCATCGGCGTGAAGACAATGATCATCAGCGGATTGAAGGCCTGAAACCAGGTGACGGGAATCTCCGCGCGCCAACTGAGGAATCCGACGCTTCGGTCTGTGAGCGTTTCGGCGAAGAGCGCGATGGTGTTGCCCTGCTGCTCGAAACCGGCCCAGAATAGAGCCGAAGGGATGAAGAGCAGGGACAGAGACAAAACGGCGCGGCGCAAGTCGCTCGCCGATCCTGTCGGCGCGGTGTCCGTCCCCGCTTTTGGCCGGTCGGGCGGCAGCTTCGAGAGGCCGGCAAGATAGGTGAGAAGCCCGATCGCCATGCCGACGCCCGCGGCGGCGAATCCATAAGCCCAGTCGACCGTTTCGCCGAGCGTGCCGCAAATGAGCGGGGCGAGAAAGGCGCCGATGTTGATGCCGAGATAGAAGATCGAATAGGCGCGGTCGCGCCGCGCGTCGGCGGGCGTGTAGAGCTCGCCGACCTGAATGGAGATGTTCGGTTTGAAGGCGCCGCAGCCGAGCGCGATCAGCGCGAGCGCGAAGAGAAACGCCGGCTCATAGGCCATCAGGAAGTGGCCCATGACCATCAATCCCGCGCCGAGCGTGATCGTGCGTCGCCGCCCGAGCTCATGATCCGCGAGCCATCCCCCGAGGATCGGCGTGAGGTACACGAGGCCGGTGTAGAGCCCGTAGATCTGCGAGGCGAAGGGTTGAGCCGCCAGCGGACCGGTGACGCTCTCGAACATCCGCTTCAACGCCGCGAGCCCGAGCACATGCTCGACGCGCTCGGGTTTCAGCAAATGGTCCACCATGTAGAGCACGAGGAGCGCGCGCATCCCATAATAGGAGAAGCGCTCCCACATCTCGGAGCCGAAGAGAAAGGCGAGCCCCTTGGGGTGGCCGAGGAAGTCGTCGGTCAAATCGGGCTTCCCAGGGCCTGTCTCGGGATCAATCTGCCCCGCTGACGCCTTTTGGACATTCCCGGAAAGGCACGCGATCCACCGAAGCACCATCGGCGCCTCAGTTTCAACTTCGCACCGCGCCGCCGCCGATGCTCGGATCAACAATCCAGCCCTCGAGAGGGTCGGCATCGAGCGGTGCTCCATAGTCGTGATCTCTCATCGTCCATGCCCATGCTGCCTGGACCGCGCATAGCAGCGCATCCAATTGATCTCCGGTCGGATCGTCGGCAAGATTTTTCGATGCTTCGACGCGCAAACCATAAGTGGCTTCAAGCCCGCCGCTCAAGATGTGATCGAGCATCGTAATGCGTGTCTGGTGCTTGATTGCCGTCTGCTTTCGCGCGGCATCATTTTTGTAGCCGTTCCGTCCGACGAGCTGCCGCGCCAACACACCGGGGTAAGCTTCAACGACGATTCGCTGCGGATCACCCGACAGAATTCGCGGAATCGTGACGCCAGTTTTGAGTAGCCGCGGCGCACCTTCAAAAAACATCAACCCAACGGGCACCCCATAAAGCTTCTGCGGGCTAATCGATGAGGCCGCGATGTCTGTCTTACGGCGGTGCTCCTTGTCGCCGAATGCACGGCCGCGACGGTAGTCCTCCAGTGCATCACGAAAACCTTTGCGGCCGAGACAGCCGGCATGAGCGACATAACTGGCCCAGTCGGCAGGCCAGCCAATGTTTTCGATGAAGGTCCGAGACTGCCCGAACGGGAAATCGATACCCGCGATCCACGGTCCGGGCTTTTTGAGCACGTAATCAAACTCCTCGAAATCCGACCATTTCTCGAGAGTGTGGGCGCGAAGGATTTTCCCATCGAGCGTGCAGTGCAAGCACGTTAGCGGCTTCCTGCGGGACGGGCTCGACGTAAAATCAATTCCGATGACGTTCATGCCGCGATCCGGTCCGAGTGGGCGTAATTTGATCCTAATGGTTTGCGTCAGTCGAACTGAAGACCCCCTCCCCACCCCTCCCCCGCTTCGCAGGAGAGGGAGCAGATTGCGGCCTTCATAGAGGTTTCGCGCGACACCTGCCGATCCCCTCTCCCGCGAAGCGGGGGAGGGTGAGGGAGGGGGCATGACTGCGCGAAAAGTTGTCCACGGGCTGGGTGGATCAATGCGCTTCTTGCGCCCTCCCCCTACCCCGCAACTCCATAAGCGCGCGCCAGAAGCTCGATTGGATGCGCGAGGCGCTCGGGCTGCAGCGCGCCAGGGTCTGCGACGCGCTCGACGCCTTGCTCGATATGCGTGCCGGCGAGCGGGCATTCCGAAACGACATATTTCTTTCCCGAGCTTGCGACTTGTCGCGCGACGGGCTTGCCGACCTTGAGCGCGATGTCGAAATGCTCGCCCTTGCAGCCCCAGGCGCCGCCATGTCCCGAGCAGCGCTCGATGACGGACAGATCCATGCCCGGCACGAGCCGCAGGAGCTCGGCGCCCTTCTGTCCGATGTTCTGCGCCCGGGAGTGGCAAGAGACATGAAAGGCGACGCCGCCGTCGATGGGCTGCAAGCCTTCCGCGAGCCCCTCCTTCTGCGCGATGTCGACGATGTATTCGGAGAGATCGCGCGTCGCAGCGGAAAGCCGCTTCACGTCCTCGTCGTCGGGCAGGATGAGCGGCCACTCAAATTTGAGCATCAGCGCGCAAGACGGAACCGGCGCGACGATCGTGAAGCCTTGCTCGATATAAGGCGCGAAAGCTTTGGCGACGGCCTTGGCGCTTTCGGCGACCTCGCCGATGAGCCCCTGCTCCAGTTTCGGCATGCCGCAGCAGCCCGGATTTACGACCTTCGTCGCGACGCCGTTCTTCGTCAGCACGGCAAGCGCCGCCTTGCCGATCGAGGTCTCGTTGAAGTCGCCGTAGCAGGTCGCATAGAGCACGGCCTTGCGCCCTGCGGCCCTTGCGGCGGCGGGCGAGGCGAGGCTCTTTTCCGCATAGGCTTCGAGCGTCTCGCTCGCGAAAGGCGGCAGCGCCGCTTGCGGATTGATGCCGAAGAAACGCGAAGCCAAGCTGCGCGTAAACTTGTTCTTCAGCGACGTCGCCCAATTGGCGAGCCCGGAGACTTTGGTCGCGATCCGGCCGTTGCGGTCGGTCTCGGCGATCATGCGATCCGCAAAGGAGACGCCGTTCTTCTTCGCTTCGACGGCGCGATAGCGCAGCATCAGATGCGGGAAGTCGATATTGAACTCGTGCGGCGGCACATAGGGGCACTTCGTCATGAAGCACATGTCGCAGAGCGTGCAGGCGTCGACGACGGGCTTGAAGTCGCTGCTAGCGACAGTGTCGAGCTCGCCGCTCTTTGAATTATCGACGAGGTCGAAGAGCCTCGGGAAGCTGTCGCACAGGTTGAAGCAGCGGCGGCAGGTGTGACAAATGTCGAAGACGCGCCGCACCTCGGCGTCGAGCTTCGCCTCGTCGTAAAATTCCTCACTGCGCCAGTCCAGCGGATACCGCGTCGGGGCCTCGAGGCTGCCTTCCCGCATTTTCGTCCTTCTCTCTGCTGATCAAGGGGCCGTCGGTGGCGGCTGCGAGAGCCGTCATGGCCGGCGCAAGGCCGGCCATGACGCCGTTGGCCCACGGAACCCATTCGTGACTGAAGGCTTCCGACGGCCGCGAAATTACTTCAGGTCGTCGAGGGCGCGCTGGAAGCGGCCCGCGTGCGAGCGCTCGGCCTTGGCCAGCGTCTCGAACCATTCGGCGATCTCTTCGAAGCCCTCTTCGCGCGCCGAACGCGCCATGCCCGGATACATATCCGTGTATTCATGGGTCTCGCCGGCGACGGAGGCCTTCAGATTGTCGGAGGTGCCGCCGATCGGCAGGCCGGTGGCCGGGTCGCCCACGGCCTCGAGGAACTCGAGGTGTCCATGCGCGTGGCCCGTCTCGCCTTCCGCGGTGGAGCGGAACACGGCCGCGACATCGTTGTAGCCTTCAACGTCCGCCTTTTGAGCGAAATAAAGATAGCGGCGGTTCGCCTGCGACTCGCCCGCGAAAGCGGCCTTCAGATTGGCTTCGGTCTTGCTGCCTTTCAGCGTAGCCATCGTGTGTTGCTCCCTGAGAAAAATGAAGCGCCGCCAGTCGCGCGCGCTCGCGACGCTGGTCCTAGCGCAAAACTTAGAATAATTCAAAAAACCCACCGGACAAGCCCCCGCCCCCGTTTATCCGCGCGACCTTTCGCCGCCGCGCGCCCAGGAGAGCACGATCTCCGCCGCGCGTCGGCTGGGGCTCGCGCCAGCGCTGAGCATTTTGCCGCGCAACTCGCCGAAGGCGACAAGCTGCGCCTCCCGCTCGGGTCCGCCGCGCAGCAGTTTCCCGAGCGCTGCCGCCAGCGCCTCAGGCGTCGCCGCCTGCTGGAAGAACTCGGGAACTGCCCGATTTTTCGCCGATCGCTCGAGAATCAGGTTCGGGAGCGCGAAATTCTCCAGCTTGACGAGTGGCCGCAGCAGGCTCTCCGGCGCTGAGACCTTGTAGGCGACGGCCATTGGGGTTCCCGCAAGCGCCATTTCCAGCGTCGCGACGCCCGAGGTGACCAGCGCGGCGCGCCCACGACGAAATGCGGGATATTTCTCCGATTGGAGCAGAAGATGCTGGCAAATCGGCCAGCGCGCAATCTGCGCTGTCACTAAGGATTCGAGCGCCTCGGTCGGCGGCACGGCGACCTGGAGCGCTGGAAACCTCCGATGAAGCAAGCCCACGACCTCGCCGTAGAGCGGAGCCATGCGGCGAACCTCCGCCTCGCGCGAGCCGGGAAGGACGACGAGCAGGGCTTCCTCCTCCGCCTCCGCGCCGTTGCGCGAGAGCGCGTCGAGGCGCTCAATGAGCGGATGGCCGACATAGTCGCAAGGCGGGCCGCCGAGTTCGGCCAGCGCCGCCGGCTCGAAGGGAAGGATCGCCAGCACATGATCGACATAGGCGCGCATGGCCCGCGCCCGGCCCGGCCGCCAGGCCCAGACGCTCGGACAGACGTAGTCGACGATGGGGATGGCTGGATTCGCCGCGCGCACGCGGCGCGCGACGCGATGCGTGAAATCGGGCGCGTCGATGAGCACGAGACAGTCCGGCGGATCGTCGAGGATCGCGCGCACGGTCTCGCTCAGACGTCGCGCGAGCAGCGGCAGGCGCGCCAGCACCGGCGTCAGTCCCATGACGGCGATGTCGTCGAGCGGAAAGAGGCTTGCCAGATCTGCGCGCGTCATCTCGTTCCCGCCGACGCCGGCAAAAGCGATGCCTGGTTGCGCGTATCGCAGCGCGCGGATCAAGGCTGCGCCCAGCATGTCGCCGGATGTTTCGCCAGCGACCATAAAAATCTTCACGAAGGTTCCTCGACGTCGCTCTCCGACCTCGAAGGACGCGGCGCGGTCAGCGGGCGCGCTGCGGGCGCCGCGAGAAAGTCGAGCAGGAGCTTGATGTCCGGATCGTCGCCCGCGAAGCGACGCAACGCCGCGACGCGCTCCTCTCGCGGCGCGGGCTCTCTTGGAAAGAGCTGGCGGAACGCCTCGCGCAGGCGGGCGATGCGTTCCCCGGAGAAGCCGCGCCGCCGCAGCCCGACGAGATTGAGGCCATAGAGATGCGCCCGATGTCCCCCCGCCAGCGCGAAGGGAACGATGTCGCCCTCTACCCCCGCAAGCCCCGCAACGAAGACATGCGCGCCGATGCGGGCGCGCTGGTGCACCGCTGCGCCGCCGCCGACCATCACGTCGTCGCCGATCTGCACGTGCCCGCCGAGCAGCACGCCGTTCGAGAGCGTCACGCGATCGCCGAGCCGGCAATCGTGCGCGACATGCGCATTGGCCAGGAGCGCGCATCCGTCGCCAAGACGGGTCTCCGAGCCTCCCGCGCGCGTACCGGCGTTGATCGTGACGCCCTCGCGGATGATGCAATCGGCGCCGATGACGACTCGACCCTCCCCCTCCCCCTCCCCCGTCAAGAGGTCCTGGGTGCGCGCGCCAATCGAAGCAAAAGGAAAAATCCGCGCCCTCGGACCGATCCGCGTCGCGCCCGTGACGACGACATGGGAGTGGAGCGCCGCGCCGTCGCCGATCTCCGCTTCGGGACCGATGTGGCAGAAGGAGCCGATGCTCACGTCTTCGCCGAGGCGCGCGCCGGGTTCAACGATTGCTGAAAGGTGCGCGCGCGCCGTCACCTTTTGGGCCTCGCTCAGGCGCTGACCATGGCGCTGATCTCGGCCTCGCAAACGCGCGCGCCGTCGACGACGCCCTCGCCGCGATACCAGAAGATGTTGCGCTTCTGAGCGATCTTGGTCATGCGCAGCTCGAGCCGATCGCCCGGACCGACCGGCTTTCTGAACTTCGCCTTGTCGATCGTTACGAAATACACGCTCTTGGGAGACGTGCTGTCGCCCTTGTGCGCATGGATCGCGATGACGCCAGCGGTCTGGGCCATGGCCTCGATCATCAACACGCCCGGCATGACGGGCCGGTCGGGGAAATGGCCCTGGAACTGCGGCTCGTTCATCGAGACGTTTTTGATTCCGACGCCATATTCGTCGCCGCGGATATCGACGACGCGGTCGATCAAGAGAAAGGGATAGCGGTGTGGCAGCAGCTCCATGATCCGCAGAATATCGACGGATTCGAGCTTCGCCCCTGCGGGTGCGTCGTTCATAGTCTCCTCCCGATCGCGCGGCGCGGTTCTTTGGACGCCCTCGCGCTATTCTTCCTCAGTGGGCGCAGCGGAGCGCCGGCTCATGCGCAACAGCAGCGCCTCGCCGCGCAGGAACTCGCGCACCGGCCGGGCGGGAGCGCCGCCCATGCGCGCGCCCGGCGCGACGTCTCGCACCACCCCCGCGCGCGCCGCGATCTGCGCGCCCGCGCCGATCGTGAGATGGCCGCCGATCGCCGCCTGCCCGCCGATGGCGGCGAAATCCCCAATCTCGGTCGACCCCGCGACGCCGGTCTGCGCACAGATCACGCAGCCCCTGCCAATCACCACGTTGTGACCGATCTGCACAAGATTGTCGATCTTCGTGCCCTCGCCGACGATCGTGTCCCGGAGGCCGCCCCGGTCGATCGTCGTATTGGCGCCGATTTCGACATCGTCCTGGACGATGACGCGCTTGAGCTGCGGAGCCTTGAGGTGCCCCTCTGCGCCGAGCGCGAAGCCGAACCCGTCCTGCCCCAGCCTTGCTCCAGCGTGCAGGATCACGCGATCGCCGATGAAGGCATGCATGACGCTCGCGTGCGGCCCAATCCAGCAGTTGCGCCCGATTTTCGCCCCGGGCCCAATCGAGGCCTGCGCGCTGAGTACAGTTCCGGCGCCGATCTCGGCGAAGGGCCCGACCACGGCGCCGGGGTCAAGCGTGACGCCGGCCTCCAACCGCGCGGTTGGATGGACGATGGCGCCTGGCGACGCGCCGGAAGCGAGAAAGAGCGACTCGGGCGCCAGGGCTTGAGGAAAGAGCAGCGCCGAGGCTTGCGCCAAGGCGCGATGCGGATCGGCGACGAACAGTCCCGCGAGCCGCTCCGGCAGCCGCGCAGAAGCGCCGGACCGCAGGAAACAGGCCGAGGCGCGGCAGAGCGCGAGGGCCGGCGCGTAATGAGGGGAGTCGCAGAAGACGAGGTCTCCGGGTCTCGCGTCCTCCAGCGTCGCAACGCCGTGTATCAGGATCTCGCCCGCTCCGGGCGGACCGGCGAGGCGCGCATCCGTCCGCTCGGCGATTTCTGCGAGCGGAATCGGCTGAGGCCGAGGGAAAAATGAATAAGCGCTCACCCGCCGGTCCCGATGCGTGACGATCAATCCCCCGGCGAGCGCCGTGGTCGCCGCAGCTCGGAAAGTCGCAAGGGTTTAGGTTGTTTTCGCCGTGAAGGAAATACGCCGAGCGGCGGGGGACCATGGGAGGCCGCCGCCGCCCGGAAGGGCGACGATTAGAACGTCGTGCCGCCGGAGAAGTTGAACCGCTTCGTCACGTCATAGGGCCCTTTGACGATCGGGAAGGAGTAGTCGAAGCGGATCGGACCGAGGGGCGATTGCCAGAGAAGCGAGACGCCGAACGAGTCGCGGAGCTGGAAGGCCGCGGTGTTCGATCCACCCCACAGGGGTTGCGTCAGCAGGCAGGCGCCCTGGCCGTACATCGGCGCCGTATAGGGCAGACAGTTGGTCTGGCCGAACGCCAGCCCGGCGGCGTAGGCCTTCGGGTAGAAGGTTTTACCGCGGAAGTCCCACAGAGAGCCCACGTCGTTAAAGACCGCGCCGCGCAGGCCGATGTCCTTCGGCAGGCCCCAGATCGGGAACTGCACTTCAGTGGTGAAACCGAAGTAATTGGTGCCGCCGAGCGCGTTGCCGCGATAGCTCATCCAGTTCGACATGTCGCGCGGGCCGATGCCGCCTGGCGCGAACCCGCGCACGAGGTTCGAGCCCAGATTGAAGTTGTCCTGGACGCGCGGCTGATAGCCGAAGAGCGGCGTCAGATTGCCGGCCTGGAAGCGGGTGATGCCGACCATGTCCGAGAGGAAGTTCCAACCGCCGATATTGAGGAAGTCGAGGTTGTGATAGTAGCGCACCTCGCCAGTCGAGCGAAGATAGCGCGTGACGCCGCCGAGGCCCGCGACGTCCTGGGTGAAATTGACCCTCGCTCCGTCCCTCGGGTTACGGAAATTGTCGAGGTTGCTGAAGCCCAGTGTATAGCCGAGCGCCGAGGTCAGACGCGCGCCGACCGAGTCCTTGATCGCGAGCGAGGCTTCGCCGTTGCTCATACAGTTATAGAAGACACTGAGATTACTTGGATTAGGGGCGAGCCAGTAGCCAAAGCCGGGCGTGTAGCCGGGAATGGGAACCTGGCAGTCGTTGTAGGGGGTTTGCGAGTTGTTCGGGATCGAGATCTGCGTCTCGTAGAGCGAGTAATGCGGCTGGAAAGTGATTTCCTCGGTGATCGGCAGGCCGAGCCGCAGGGTCGTGCCGTAAGACGTCTGGCTGTAGTAGGAGTAGGTCCAGGCGTCGCTCTTGCGGGCGAACACATCGAAGCCGGCCGACATGCGCTGATCGAGGAAATAGGGCTCCGTGAAGCTGAAGGTCACGCCACGGGCGCGCTGACCTTCCTCAAGTGAGAGACGAACGGCCTCGCCGCGGCCCATGAAGTTGCTGTCGGAGACCGACACCTCGCCGATGAAGCCTTGGGTCGTCGAATAGCCGCCGGAGACGTTGAAGCTGCCGGTCGACTGCTCCTCGACGTCGACGTTGATGATCACACGATCCGGCGAGGAGCCAGGCTCGTTGGTGATTTTGACCTTCTTGAAGTAGCCGAGCGCGTTGAGGTGGCGCTCGGCGCGGTCGATCAGCACGCGATTGTAAGGGTCGCCTTCGCCGACATCGAATTCGCGACGGATCACATATTCGCGGGTCTTCGCATTGCCGCGGATGTTGATGCGCTCGATGAAGACGCGCGGCCCCTCGTCCAGCACGAAGTTGATGGCGACGGTGCGGTCGGCCGGATTGCGCTGGCCGCGCGGACGGGCCTGGGTAAAAGCGTAACCCTTGTGCGCGATTTCCCGGGTCAAGGCGTCGACGGTCTTCTCGACCGCGTCGCCGTTGTAAACGTCGCCCGGCGCGAGACGCAGCAGCGGCCTCAAGGCGCCCGAGTCGATGTCGGGCAAATGCAACTCGATGTCCACCGAGGCGACGTGATATTGCGGGCCCTCCTCGATGACGATCTCCAAAATATAGCCGCCGAGATCCGGCTCGTAGCGCGCGTCCGAGCTCACGATATGGAAGTCGGCGTAGCCGTTCTTGAGGTAGAAGCGCCGGATGAGCTCAAGGTCGGCGGCGACCCGCTCCGGGTCGTAGACGTCGCTGGTCTTGATGAAAGAGTAGAAGTTCATCTCCGTCGTCTCCATCATGCTGCGGAGACGGCTGGAGGAGAAGACGGTGTTGCCGACGAAGCGGATTTCCTTGATGCCGGTCTTGTCGCCTTCATCGACCGTGAAGACGACGTCGATTGTGCCGTTCGGCAGAGGAACGACGCGGTAGCTGACCTTGGCGGCGGCGCGTCCGTTGACGCGATAGGCCTCGGTGATATGGGCGGCGTCCTCGTCGGCGAGTCGCGCATTGAAAGACTTGTGCGCGCTAAGGCGGACGATTTTCTCGAGATTCTCGGTCTTGATCTTGCTGTTGCCCTCGAAGGCGATGCGATTGATGACTGTGCCGGACGCGACATGCACGATCACATTGCCGCCGCTCCTCGTCACATGGACGTCGCCGAAGCGCCCGCTCGCGCGCAGGGCCTCGAGGCCGGCCTGAACCTCTTCCTCGCTCGTGCCAGGGAAATAATCGCGGACCGCCTGCGCTTGCGCGGCCGGCACGCCCTCAACGACGATTTCCGCAGCCGCGGGAGAGACGAAGCCCGCCAGCACAAGAAGGGCCGCGATCGCCAAAGCGGCGTTCCTGCAAAAGAGTCGGGTCGAACGCATGCAGTCTTGGTCCTCGTCCTGGTCGCGAGACCGCCGGCCGGCGGCAAGGGCCTCTTGCATCGATTGGACGGAAGAGTGTCCGCTCGATACCCTTAATGTTCTACTCGCTTTGGGTGTAGGTGAAAATGCCGAGACCACCTTCGAGGAGCAATTTGTCCAAGGCGTGGCGCGAAAGCCACATATCATGATAAATGATTGGTTAAGATTGGAGATTTTATTTCGCAGAGCGGTTGGCGGCGCGCGTCGCCGCCTCTTTCTCCTACCCGCGGCGGTTATCGCGCGCTTCCGCTTCCACAACCGGAACGGAGCGACGCTCTATAAATTGATGGCGCAAGCTCGGCCGCCGTGGCCGGCGATTCGCCTCAACCGCGCCGCGCAAAAACGCTCTCAGGGAGCCTTTCGCTCGATCGGCGCGCTCGGAGAGGAAAGATGCCGGGCGAGATCGTTATAGGTCGCCAGGAGCATCAAAGACGCAACCATCGCGAAACCGATCTTGAAGGCGAATTCCTGCAGCCGCTCGTTGAGCGCCCGGCCCTGAACCGCCTCAATGGCGAAGAACATCAGATGGCCGCCGTCCAACAGCGGCACCGGCATCAGATTGAGAAGCCCGACGGACACGGAAAGCAGCGCGATCAGGTTGACCAGCGGCCAGATGCCGAGCGAGCCGATCTTTTGCGCCATCTTGCCGGAAGCTTCCGCGATGCCGATTGGACCCGAAAGCTGGCTCGCGCTTTCACGCCCCGCGAAGATCCCCCCGATGAACTTGCCGGTCTGATCGACGATGCTCCAGGTTTCCTCCAGGGCCAGGCCGAAAGATTCGATGGGCCCGGCGCTTTGCATCCGCATGTCGCGAATGTCCTCGCTGGAGCTGAGGCCAAGCCGGCCGATGATCTTCCCGTCCTTGCCTTCCAAGGCCGCCGGCGTCGCCTCAAGCTCGGTCGCGGATGCGCCGCGCTCAACCATGATGTGCAGCGTTTGCCCCGCCGAGGCGGCGATCCGCTTCTGGAATTGGGCAAAGCTCTCGATGGGGGTCCCGTCCACGGATTTGACGAGGTCGCCGGGGCGGAAGCCGGCCTTCGCGCCGGCCCCGTTCGCCTGGACCACCGAGATGCGCGGCGAGACGACCAGCTGGCCGTCGACCATTACCGGCCTGCCCACCAGCGCGAACATCCCCCAATAGAGGGCGATCGCCAGAAGGAAGTTGAAGAACGGTCCGGCGAACACTACTGCCGCCCGCTTCCACACGGGCTGACCCGCGAAAGTAACGGCCCGCTCCTGGGGCGACATTTTCTCGAATTCATCGGAAACGCCGGCGGTGACCGCGTTCGCGTCGCCGTGAAACTTCACATAGCCGCCGAGCGGAATCGCCGAGATTTTCCAGCGGGTCTCGTGCCGGTCCTCAAAGGCGTAGAGTTCGGGGCCAAAGCCGAGAGAGAAGGCGTCGACCTTGACTCCGCAGAGACGGCCGACAATGAAGTGTCCGTATTCATGCACGAACACGACAACGCCCAGCACGATCACGAAGGGCACGATATAGCTGGCCGTAGTCCAGATGTAGTCCATCGACTCGAACTCCCTCCACGACAGCGTCCGGCCAAGCGGCCGCCGCGTGATCACCAAACCTTTAAAATGCCCTAATGGGCCCCCGCCGCCAAGGCGCGACGCGACCGATCTCTCACATTAAAGTCAATCGCCAAGGCGTCGGCGACGCTCGCCGGCTCATCTGCTTCGCCATTTTTTGATGCAATTTCAATAGCTTGGGCGACATGGCGGGCGATGTCGCCAAAGGCGATGCGCCCGGCCAGAAAGGCCTCGACCGCAATCTCATTCGCGGCGTTGAGCACCGTCGGCGCCCCACCCCCCGCAGCAAGCGCCCCGAGCGCCAGCGCCAGCGCGGGGAAACGCTCGTGGTCGGGCCGCTCGAAGGTGAGCATTGCAATCTTGGCGAGGTCGAGCCGCGGTGTCGGCGCGTCCAGGCGGTCCGGGAAACCCAGGCAATGCGCAATGGGGACGCGCATATCGGGAACCGCCATCCCCGCAGTGACCGCGCCGTCGGAGAACGCGACGAGCCCATGGACGATGGATTGCGGGTGAACCACGACCTCGAGCTTCTCGGCCGGAACGCCGAACAGATGGTGCGCCTCGATCAGCTCGAGGCCCTTATTCATCATCGTCGCGGAATTGACCGTGATCTTGGGCCCCATCGACCAGTTCGGATGATTTAGGGCCTCGGCGACCGTCGCCTTTTCGATGGCCTCGCGGCTCCAGGTGCGAAACGGCCCGCCCGAGGCGGTAATGATCATCCGCTCGATCGTTGAGGGGTCAGCCCCGCCGAGCGCCTGGAAGATCGCGTTGTGCTCGCTGTCCATCGGTAGGAGCCGCGCTCCGGCCTGCCGCGCCGAGCGAAGGAACGGCGCGCCGGCGCAGACCAGGCATTCCTTGTTGGCGAGCGCGACGTCGCGACCTGCCTCGAGCGCGGCATGCGTCGGCTCCACGCCGGCGGCGCCAACGATGGCGCTGACCAGGAGATCGGCGTCCCAGGTCGCCGCCTCAATGACGGCCTCCCGCCCCGCGCCGATCTGAATGTTGGTCCCCGCGAGGGCTTCTCTGAGGGGCGCAAGGCCTTGCTCGTCGCGGATCGCCACGAACTCCGGGCGCAAGAGGATGGCGAGGCGAGCGAGCTCGGCGTGGTCGCGCCCGGCCGCGAGGGACACGACGCTGAATCGGTCCGGATTTCGCGCCAGGAGATCGACCGTCGATTTGCCGATCGAGCCCGTCGCGCCGATCAGCGCGATGCGCCGCGGCGCCGCTCCATCGTGGCCCGTCCCACCATTTGCGCCATTGGAGGCCATGAGCTTGCTCACCAAGAAAAGAGACCGGAGGCGGCCGATGAAGGATCGCGCAGCGCCCCGAGCGCCGCGGCGAAGACCGCCGCGAAGATGAAGCCGTCCACCCGGTCCATGACGCCGCCATGGCCCGGGATCAGCCGGCTCGAGTCCTTCACGTCGAAACGCCGCTTCACGGCGGATTCAAAGAGATCGCCCAACTGCGATAAGATCACCGCAGCCAGGCTAACGAGGGACATCGGCCCTGCCGGGGCGTCCGCGAAAGCATGCGCGACGAAGGCGCCGAGCCCAGCCCCGCTGAGGGCGCCGACCACAGCGCCCGACCAGGTCTTCCCTGCCGAGACGCGCGGCCAGAGCTTCGGCCCGCCAATCAGTCTCCCGCCGAAATAGGCGAAGACGTCCGCCCCCCAAACGATGGCGAAGAGCCACGCGATCGCAATCGCGCCCTTGTCGCCCGAGCGCAGCAGATCGACCGAGAGCACAAGCGCCGCGGCGTAGAGCACGCCCGACGCCGCCCAAACCCTTCGATCGGAGCCAGCAAGCAGCCCGACCACGACGCAGAGCAGGGCCACAAGGACGAATGCGGGGGGAAGAGCGTGGCTGTGCACAAGGACGATGGCGGCCGCGAGCGACAGGCAGCCCAGGACGACGCGGGCGAGCCGGCGTTCCCCGCCGATCAGGCCCTGCCATTCCCAAACGATGGCGCAACCGACGAGGAGCCAGAACCCCGCGAAGGCCGCGCCGCCATAAAAGGCCGTAGCCGCCGCCGCCGCCACAAGGACGAGGGCGGAGGCGACGCGCGGACCGAGATCTCCGAAACTGCCAGATTTGGGAGTCGTCGCTCCCTCCTGTGCGGCTGCGCTCATGAAGCGGTCTTCGCTTTGCGCAACCCGGATTCGAGACCGCCGAACCGACGATCGCGATGCGCATATTCCGCAATCGCCCCTTCCAGCGCGGCCTTGTCGAACTCGGGCCAATGGATGGGCAGAAAGACGAATTCCGCGTAGGCCGACTGCCAAAGCAGGAAATTCGAGAGCCGTTGCTCGCCCGAGGTGCGAATGACCAAGTCGGGATCGGGAATATCGCTCGTATAGAGTCGTGCGGCTATGGCGTCGGCATCGACGTCCGCCGGCGAAAGCTCGCCCGCGGCCACGGCCTCCGCGAGGGCGCGCGCTGCGGACACGATCTCCTGGCGCGCCCCGTAATTGAAGGCGATGACCAGCGTGAGCCCGGTGTTGCTGCGCGTGACCTCCTCAGCCTGACGCAAGAGGGCGAGCACGTCGTTCGAGAGGCCGGAACGCGCGCCGACCACGCGCACGCGCACATTATTGGCGTTCAGCTCGGCCAGATCATTGTGGATGAACCGGTGCAGCAGAACCATGAGGCCTTGAATCTCGTCCGGCGGCCGCGACCAGTTCTCGACGGAGAAAGAATAGACCGTGAGATAGCGGACGCCGAGTTCGATTGCGGCCCGCACCGCGCGGCGAAGCGCCTCCACCCCGCGACGGTGGCCCTCGATGCGCGGCAAGCCTCGGCGGGCCGCCCAGCGTCCATTGCCGTCCATAATTACCGCGACGTGTTGCGGCGCCGGATGAAACTCCGACGTTCTCGCCTCGCGAGCCGCCTCTTTCAGTCCGGAAAATTCTCTGTCCGACATCGATCTGTTTTCCACAACCCGAGATTTCCGCTCCGCGCCCGCCCCAACTCTAACCGTTAAACCTGCATGATCTCCTTTTCCTTGCCCGCCAGCAAGGTGTCGATCTCGCGCACCGTCTCGTCGGTCGCCTTTTGAACCTCTTGCTCGTGGCGCTTCTCGTCGTCCTCCGGAATGGCGTGATCCTTGAGGAGCTTCTTCAATACGTCGAGGCCGTCGCGACGCACGTGACGGACGGCGACTCGGGCCTCTTCCGCATATTTGTGGGCGACTTTCACCAGCTCCTTACGCCTCTGCTCGTTGAGCTCGGGGGTGCGAATGCGCAGCGTCTGCCCCTCGACAACCGGGTTCAGCCCTAGATTCGCGTCGCGAATCGCACGGTCGACCGCGCCCACCAGGGCCTTGTCCCAGACCTGCACGGAGATCATTCGGGACTCCGGAATGCTAATCGTCGCGACCTGATTGAGCGGCGTCGACTGGCCGTAGGCGTCGACATGGACAGGCTCGACGAGTGACGCCGAGGCGCGGCCGGTGCGCAGTCCGCCAAATTCATGTTTCAGCGTCGCCAGCGCGCCGTGCATGCGACGCTTCAGATCTTCGAGATCGAAAGCTTGACTCATTTTGCGTAGGATCCGTTGTTTTCCCAGAATCTAATTCGGGGCGAGCATTCATAACAGCTTCGAGCCATTCCGCTGAAGATTCCAAGCTTTCTGGCGCGCCCGCCCCCCGCCGTTCGCGAACAATAAAGCGCCGGGCGGCGGATTCATAGTCCCCGGTCGCGGCGGGGCCACCGTCCCCGGGGGCGCGGTTTGAACGCGCCGCACGCCGGCAAGCTCCGATAGTTTCATGCGTTTCTCAAAGCGCCCGGCAACGCTAGCAATCGGCCGAGCGCCGCTACTTAAGGGCGCTATGGGCCGGGCCGGAGGGGCGTCCAACAAGGGAGTGACAATGATGAACCTGCCAGCAGCAATGAACCGGCATATCGTCGGAATTTCCGCGATAGCGGCCGCTCTGGCGATGCTAGGCTACGCCGCCAACACGTCAACAGTTCGTCGTGTTGCAAGCCTTCCCGAAGAAGGCCTCGTCATCTCACAAAAAGCGCCAACCGAGGCTACGCAGGCTCCGCCAACCGAAGCCGCGCAGAGTGCGCCAACCGTGGCTGAGCGGAATGCGCCAACTGAGATCGCGCAGATGCCAACTGAGACTCCAAATGCTTATGGGCGGAGATCGGAGGACTCTGTCGGCCAGAAACTAAAAGAGCAGATCAAGGCTCTGCTGCCCTCCGTCGGTTCGGATTCGGCGCAAAAAGAGGCGGCGAATTGGAGCCGCGAAGAATGGCAAATCGCGGAGAAGGCCGTCTCCGACCATAGGGGCGGCGCAAAAGCAGCGAACAATTCCAACGAAAAACGCAGCACTCGCTCCGCCATGGTTTGGCAACCGCCGGCGGAAATCGCCAAAGCCCAGATGAATCAGTCACGATAAACGATCGCGCGCGGCGCCGGCTTAGGGGACGACGAGCGTTCCGCGCCCCGCGCCGCGCAGCGCGGCGGCGATGGCCCCCTGCTCGGCGATCGAGAAGACGAAGATCGGAATACGATTTTCTCTCGCCAGCGCGAAGGCCGCAGTGTCCATGACGCCGAGATTCTTGTTGATGGCCTCGTCATGGGTCAACGTTTCGTAGCGCTTGGCGTTAGGGTCGCGCTTGGGGTCGGCTGTGTACACGCCGTCGACCTGGGTGGCCTTGAGGATCGCGTCTGCGCCAAGCTCTGCAGCCCTTAGCGCGGCCCCCGTGTCGGTCGTGAAAAACGGATTGCCCGTGCCGCCCGCGCAAATGACGACGCGCCCCTTGGCGAGATGCCGCAGCGCGGCGGCGCGCGTGTACGTCTCGCAGAGCGAGGGCATGGCGATCGCCGAAAGCGCGCGGGCGGAACATCCTTCCGCTTCCACGGCCTGCTCGAGCGCGAGCCCGTTCATGATGGTCGCGAGCATGCCGATCGCGTCGGCCCGGGCGCGTTCCAAACCCTTGCCGGCCCCCTGCACGCCTCGGAAGAAATTGCCGCCGCCGACGACCACCGCGATTTCGGTTCCCGCTCCGGCCGACAGTGCGAGGTCCTTGGCGATGCGCGCGAGCGTGGCTCCATCGAGACCGTGCGCGCCCTGCCCCGTCAACGCCTCGCCCGACAGCTTGACGACGACGCGCTTGAACCGTTTGGGCGTCGTCGATTGATTCATCGGTCGTCTCCGGTAAACTCGGGGGCTTCTCCTTAGACGCGCGCGCGTCGCGTGCGCAAGCCGCGCGGCGGAGACGGGGGCGAGAGTTCCCATTGGAAGAAGAGAGTCGGCGCCGTCGTCGACAATCCCAACACAACCAGCGATTCAGATGTGCCGCCCAGTTGACGAAGGGAGCCTTAGCGCGAGATAAAGCGGAGTTGGGATACCGGGGACGTGTCTGGAAGGAGACTTGCTATGGCGCGAGCGAAGCGAGAGGCGAAAAAGGGCCGTCTGAACAAGGCCGCCTCGGTGCTGGGTATTGCGGGCGTGTCCGTGGCCGCCACGACGGGCGGCGCATCGGCAGGGATGCCCGTGTTGGACTTTACGTCGCCGGGAGACGACCTGAACCGGTCGCTGATGCTGGGCGACGAGGAAATTTCCGGCGTCACATTGGCGAGCTTTCATCTCTTCGACCAGGATAGCGTGAAGGCACTGGCGACCGACAATGTGCAGCTCGCACGCGGCTGCGGATGCGGACATGGCTGTGGCGGCTGCAGAGGATGTGGCGGCGGCTTCAGGGGATGTGGCGGGGGCTTCAGGGGCTGCGGCGGCGTATGGCGAGGCTGCCGTGGTTGCGGCGGAGGCTTCGGATGGGGCGGCGGTTGGGGCGGCTGGGGCGGTTGCGCTGGCGGCTGCTGCTTGTCCTGGGGCGGATGCTACCTTTGCTGAAGGCCCGAAGAGTCTGAGCTAAAACGAGACCCTCCGAAGCCGCGCCTGAACCAAGGGCGCGGCTTCATTTTTGCGGCGAATGGACTCCGATGAGCGATAGCGAAGACCCCATTGCGAGATTGGGCGGCAAAATTCCGCAGTTTGCGCCAAGTTTCAGCGTCTATCTTCTGCAGCCCGATCTGGTTTGCCTCTACTCGGAAGATCGAAAGTTCCTGCTGCATGGGGAAATCTACGGGGCGATCGCCACGGCGATCGCCAAGGGCGGCAAAAGCTTTCAGAAGCTTGCGCGTGAGTTGGAGAAGTCTTACCCCGCCGACAGGATTTCCGCAGCCTTTGAGCGGATGCTCGAGCGACGCTACATCCTACCCTCCTCCCAAGGGACTGACGGCGCCGCGGCCGCCTATTGGACGAGCCTCGGCTTTTCGCCGGAGACGGCAGCGAGGAATCTCAAGAGCTGCGGCGTGGCCCTGCGAGCGCTCGAGGTGGAGGGCGTAGCGGAGTTCAAGGAGGCGCTCAAGGAATTTGGCGTACGCATTGTAAAACGCGACGCCGCGCTCACGCTCGTGCTGGCGAACGACTATCTCGACCCGCGACTGGAAGAGCTGGACGAGCAATTTTTGGCGAAGAAAACCGCCTGGGCCCTGGTTCAGCCCTCGGGGATATTCCCACTTTTCGGCCCGGTGTTTCGGCCGGGAGAAAGCGCCTGCTGGTCCTGCCTCGCCGACCGCATGCGGCGCAACCGCGAGGTCCGCGCGTTGCTCGACCGCAAGGAGGCCCGCCGCCTGATCTTGTCGCCGCTGGCGCGAAACCCGCTCGGCCGCAGCGGCGTCGAACTCGCCGCCATCGAGATCGCGAAAGCGATCGCCACCGATTTCAAGACCCCTCTGAGCGATCACATCGTGAGCCTCGATTTGCTGGGCTCTGAAATCGTCAAGCACTATGTCGGCCGCCGCCCGCAATGTCCCGCCTGCGGCGCGAAGAAGCTTCGCGATCCGAACAGACCGCCCACGCCGATTGAATTCGGCGCGAACGACCATTTGGTGATGACCAGCGGCGGCTACCGCAGCGTTTCGCCTGCGGCGACCGTCGCGCGTTTTCGAAAGCATGTGAGTCCGCTGACGGGCGTCGTCTCAAAACTGGAGCGCATCGAAGCCGACCTGCCGCTCAACACCAACTTTTACGCTCAGCACAATTTCACCGGCTTGGCCCAGACGGTGGGCGAGTTGCGCAGCGGCATGCAGAGCGGCAGCTTCGGCAAGGGCAGCACGGCGGAACAGGGCGAAGCCAGCGCGCTCATGGAGGCGATCGAGCGCTATTCCGGCATTTTTCAGGGCGACGAGATCAGAGCCAAGCGCCGCTTTGTCGATTTCGCGCCGGGCGACGCCATCGCGCCGAACAATGTGCTGCTGTTCTCAGAGGCCCAGTTGCGGCGCGCCGCCGAGCCGGGCGCTCAGGAGGACGTCGAGGCGAATCCCGCATTCTTCGACGAGACGGCGAAGATCGACTGGTCTCCCGTCTGGTCCTTGCGCGACGAACGCTTCAAGCATCTGCCGACAAGCCTTCTCTATTTTTTCTATCGCGGCGCCGCCGCCTTCTCCGCGGACTCCAACGGCTGCGCGGCCGGAAACACGGTCGCCGAAGCAATCGTGCAGGGGTTCTTGGAGCTCGTCGAGCGCGACGCCTATGCGATCTGGTGGTACAATCGTGTGCAGCGTCCCGAGCTCGATCTGAGCCGCTTCGAGGACACTTATGTGCGCGAGTTCCGCAAGGAGCTCGCCGACATGGGGAGAAAGCTCTGGGTGCTCGACATCACGAGCGATCTGGGCGTTCCAACCTATATCGCGATCACCCATTGGCTGAAGGACGGGCGGGAGAACATCGAGTTCGGCTCCGGCGCGCATTTCGACGCTCGCATCGCGCTTCTGCGCGCCCTGACCGAGCTCAATCAATTCCTGTCGCTCGGCCTTATGAATGGCGGAACCGGCGACAAGTCGAGCCTCGACGGCGTGACGCCGCTGCGGATACAGGATCATACCTACCTCACGCCGAGCGGGAGTGAGCCTGTACAGCCTGACCTCGACGTGAAATTCGGCGCGCTGCACACGCATGAGCAGGTCGCCGACTGCGTGGCGCTCGCCAAGCGCGCCGGCCATGACGTTCTCGTGCTCGACCAGACGCGGCCGGACATCGGCGTTCCGGTCGTGCGGGTCATCGCGCCGGGCCTGCGGCATTTCTACCGCCGCTTCGGACCCGGGCGCCTCTATGACGTTCCAGTGAGCTCCGGATGGCTCGACGCGCCGCGCAAGGAAGCCGAGCTGAACCCCATCCATCCGCACAGCTGAGCGCGGAAAGGCCTTGCGCGCGTCCAAGCCCAAGAAAGCGCGACGCAGTGCGAACGCGCTCGTCGTCAGGCTAAACGGCCGCGCCGCTCTCGAGGCGCGCGCAACGGGCGAAGTCCTGGCCTATGCGCAGGGCCAGATCGCGAGCCTCGGCGCGTTCGGCGAGAACGCTGCGAGCTGGATAAAAAAGCTCGACGCGGGCCTTCCGACCGCGGCGGTCGCCGAGGGCGACAAGGCGCTAAAGCTGCTGGTGGGTCGCCTTGCGGCCCGGGGTCTCATCGAATTCCGGCTCAGCGCATCGTCGGGCGAGGAACTCGCCGTCATCGAGCCGCAGATCGCGGATTACTGGCCGCAAGCGGCGGCGATCCGCGACTCGGATCGGCTCGTTCTGTCGCGCTTCGCCTATCTGCGGCGCCGTGGCGTCGACATGATCTTGGAGTCGCCGCGGGCGGGGGCTTTGTTCAGGCTCCGCGATCCCAACATCGCCGCTGCGCTGGCTCTGCTCGCCACGCCGCGGCAGCTAAAGGAATTACGCCGCAGCGAGCCTGTCTCGGACGTGACGCTGCTCGCTTTGCTGCTGCATAGCCAGTTGCTGATCAAGTCGGACGTTGCTGAAGGAACGGCGCTGCGTCGCGACGAGGGCGACGAGCAGCTGGTTCTCTGGGACTTCCATGATCTCTTATTTCACGCCCGCAGCACCGACGGGCGCCACGCCAATCCGGTGGGCGGCGCCTATCCCCATGAGGGAGCGATTTCGCCCCTGCCCGCGTTGAGGCCGGGCTGGAGCGGCGGCAAGGTCGAGCTGCCCGAGCCGCAGGCTCTGTCGAGCTTCGCCGAGCTTCTGCGCCGGCGCCGCTCAATGCGCAGCTTCGACGACGGCCGCCCGATCACGCTTCAGGCGCTATCGACCTTTCTCGACCGCAGCGCGCGCGTTCTCTCGCGCTGGAGCGATCCTTCAACCGAAGACGGCGGCCATACATCGCGGCCCTATCCGACAGCGGGCGCGGCCTATGAGTTCGAATTGTATCTCGCCGTCGCGAGGTGTGAAGGACTCGAGCCCGGCTTTTATCATTACGACGCGGGCGTCCACGCACTGACGGCGATACAAGTCCAGGAAAGCGATTTCGAAGCCTTGATCGCGCAGGCCGCGCAAGCCATGGGCGTGGTCGCTGCGCCCCAGATCGTGATCGTCGCCGCGGCGCGGTTCGGGCGCATCTCTTGGAAATACAGCGCGATCGCTTATTCGTTGATCCTGAAGGACGTCGGCGCCTTGTTGCAGACCTTTTACCTGACGGCGACGGACATGCAGCTCGGCGGCTGCGCCATCGGCATATCGAACATCGAGCTCTTCGCGCGCATGACGGGGATCGACTTTCACATTGAGGGCGCGGTCGGTCAGTTCGCGCTTGGGCGCGGGATGGAATAGCCGATCGGCTTGACGGGGCGCCGCTCGAGAAGCGCAAAAGTCGCTCCCTGCGAGTCCGCGCAATGGACGATCCAGGCGCCTCCCGGCGCCTCGACGGGGCCGTAATAGATCGCGCCCTTTGCAGCTTCGACGCGTCGTGCCGCCGCGTCTATGTCGCCGACGTTGAAGTAGTAGAGCCAAAACGGGTGCGGCAGCATCGGCGGCTTGGTGAATATGCCGCCGATCGTTTGCGCGCCGACGGCGAAGTTTTGATAAACGCCCATGAAGCCTTCCTGCCTCTCGGCTTTGCGCCAGCCGAATAGCTTGGAATAAAAGGCAAGCGCCATCTCGCAATCGGCGGCGAGCAATTCATGCCAGCCGACGCGCCCGGGAGCGTTGCGGTCGCTTGGCGGCTCCTGCGACGGCTGAAGCCTCTCGATCAGCCCGAGAGTCGCCCCCTGCGGATCGGCGACAATCGAAAAGCGGCTGGCCCCAGGGATTTCGGTTGGCGGAACATAGACTCTGCCGCCGAGCAGCCTCGTCGCCGCGACGGCGGCGGCGATGTCGTCGACGCCGACATATCCAAGCCAATGCGGCGATGCGCCGGCCTGTTCGGGCAAAGGCATGAGGCCGGCGACGGGCGCTTCGCTGAGCGTGAGCAGGCTGTAGGGCTGGGCCGCCTGCGCGACGTCGCAGGCGGCCCAACCCAGGACATGGGCGTAGAAAGTCTTCGCCTCGCCCATGTCGTTCGTCGCGAGCTCGTACCAGACGAACTTGCCGGGAGAGCGGTTAGCGTCGGGAGTCATCTTGCTTCGAGCTTCACCACTTTGAACGAGCCAGGTCAAACTTCTCGGCGTCACCGCGCTCACCAGCAGCGGGACACCCAGTCCCAGCCATTCCAAACCCAGCAGCCGCCGGCGCCCCATGGCGCGCCCAGAGCCGATGCCGGGGCCCAGCCCCACCCGGAACCCCCGCCGCCTGCCCAGCGGCGATAACCCCAGTTGCGGCCCGCCCAGCCGCCTCGATTTCCCCAACCGGAGCCCCATCCGCCTCGACCGGCCCAGCCCCCGCCGCCGCCGCCCCAGCTTCCGCCGCCGGACCAACCGCGGCCTCCGCCCCAGGCTCCGCCGCCGCCCCCTCGGCCGCCGCTCCGGGCTTCCGCCGTCGAAGTCATCGCGCCGAGTACGATGGCGTCGGCGACGACATAGGCGCCGATCAGCGCGCAAATTCCGAAGACGCGCGAAGCGACCTTGCGCTTCGCCATGTTCGAGAGATCCGTTGTCATGTTCACCCTCCTAGCTTTCCTTCGGCCCGCGAGGCGAAGGAGGGCGCTCGCCTCGCGCGGCCTAACGAGGAGCGCCCCCGAGGAACTGCTAGCTCGACCCAACGAAGAAACTTCCAGCGGCTAAGCTAAAATTTTAGAATTCAGAATGTTTCCGACAGAGCAGCGCGTTGGGCGCGCCGGCTCGGCGGACTTACGGCCCCAGAAAAAGTGTATATATCAGGCGCGAGAGCGCGCTGCGAAAAAGCGGAGAGCGGTTTTTGCGATCGAAGCGCGCTCTAAGTATCTAGAATCGATCACGTTATCTGCGTTTGAGCGACCCAGCTCAAAGGCCGCGTGATCGAATGTCGCCCCGCGCCCCGCGTGGCCAGCTGAGGCTTTTCGCCCATGTGGCGCGCATATCTCGAAACCGCCCTTCTCTTCGCGTTTCCCTTCTTCCTTTACACCCTCTTCCATCTCATGCTGCTGCGCTGGCCTTTCGTCTCATCGCTGTGGACGCGCGGGCGCGTCTCGAGTCTCGCCATCGCCGGGCTTGCGCTCGCAATTATCGGCATGCTCGCGCTCGGCCTCGGCCCCCGCGAGCAGGGCGCGTATGTTCCGGCGCATATCGAGAACGGCCGGCTGCTGCCGGGGCATTTCGAGTGAAGGCGCTCGAGGCGCTCCTTCGCGAGCCGAAGCTCGCGCGCCTCCTCTCGGCCCTCGCCGCCGCGGGCTGCGAAACGCGCGTCGTCGGGGGCGCCGTGCGCGACGCGCTGCTTGGAATTGCGCCGCAGGAGGTGGATCTCGCGACGCCCGCGCTGCCGGAAGCGGTCATGAGCGCCGCGGAACGCGCCGGATTCAAGGTCGCGCCGATCGGCCTCGACCACGGCACGGTTACGATCGTCGTCGAGGGCGAACCTTTCGAGGTGACGACGCTGCGCGAGGACGTCGAAACCTATGGCCGCGCCGCCAAGGTGCGCTTCGGCGGCGATTTCGAGCGGGACGCGATGCGGCGCGACTTCACCGTCAACGCGCTCTCGCTGACGCCGGACGGCGTTCTGCATGATTATGCGGGCGGCCGCGAGGATCTCGCGGCGCGGCGCATCCGCTTCATCGGCGATCCCGCGAAGCGCATCGCCGAGGACTATCTGCGCATTCTACGCTTTTTCCGCTTTCACGCGGCGATCGGCGAAGGCCCTCTCGACAAGGACGGGCTTCACGCAGCGATCCTCGCCCGCCAGGAACTCGCCATTTTGTCGCGCGAGCGCGTCGGGGCGGAGCTTCTCAAGCTTCTCGCGGCGCGCGGCGCACCGGCGACCTTGCGAGTCATGTGCGAAACGGGAATTCTCGAGGCGCTGCTCGGCCTCGGTTTTCCGGGACGGCTCGAGAGGCTCGCAGTGATCGAAGCGGCGCGGGGAAATCCGCCCGACCCCGTTCTGCGCCTCGGCGCGCTTGCCGTGCTGGCCACTGAAGACGCCGAGCGCGTGCGCGCGTCGCTGCGCCTTTCCAACGGAGAGCACGCGCGGCTCACGCGCATGGCGCGCCTCTGCGAGGAGCGCCACGGACTCGAAGCCCCCGCCACGCGCCAGGAACTGCTGGAGCTCATTTTCCACGAAGGCCGGCGCGGCGCCTTGGACGCGCTCGCCCTGTTGCAAGCTGAGAGCGGCGCGAGCGCGCAGGACGCGGCTTGGCGCGCAGCGCAGGATTTCATCGCAGCCTCGGAGGCGCCGGTCTTTCCGGTGAAAGCCGCAGACCTGATGCGTCACGGGCTCTCGCCAGGCCGCGAGCTCGGCGCGACGTTGAAGCGGCTTCAGGCCGCGTGGATTCGCGCCGGTTTCCCGAGCGAGCCGCGAAGGCTTGCCGAGCTGATCGAACAGGCCACGCGGCAATGATGCTCGTACCCCTTGAAAAAATGAGTTGTTTGACGCAAGCGCCGGCTTCGCGCGGCCGTTGGTTGCAAAAAGACCCAAAAACGGGTGCAAAGGCGACGGAGGCCATTGCGGTCGGGAACCGATCGCTTCGGAGAGCGCGCCCCGATGACTGATTCCAGCTCCCCCCGCGGGCTCCCGCAGGGCGCAGGCCCGACGCCGGCGCGGCCCGGCGCTGAAAGCGTTTCGCAGAGCGGCGAGCTGCGCCCCGCTTTGACTCTGGCAACGCGTCTTTCTGCGCTTTTCTGGGGACAAGACGACGGGTCCAAGGCAAAGGCGCGCCCTGCCCTGTCCCGCGCAGAGCTCGCGCGGCTCGCTTTCCTCGTGACAATCCCCGTGCTCTGCTGGGTCTTTTACACGACCTCCAGCGGCATGATCGACGTCATGCGGCGCGAGCCGGGCGACTGGGTCGGACTCATCGGCACGCTGATCGGCACGACCGCCATTTTGACGATGCTCGCAGCGACCTCCTGGTCGCTTGGCGCCGATCTCGGCGCCTTGATCGCCCGCCAGCAGTTTCTGGGCGAGAGGGTGGTGCTCAAAACCGCGATCACAGGGCTCGTCTACATCTTCGTCTTCTCGATCTCGGCGTTCTTCTCCTTCACCTACTATTACAACAACATCTTCGGCCTCTCGTCGAAGCGGCTCGCGGCGCAATTGCAGCCGATGGAGATCGCCGCGGAGTTGCTGTTGCCCGCGCAAAAATTCATCGAGGAAAATTACGACGCCGAGAGTCAGCGCATTGTCGCGACGCCGGCGATGCGCGCCTATCTCGAGCGCATCGATGCGCTGACGCGCGCGGCGGCGAACGCCGGTCCGGCGCTGCGCGAGAATGCGCGCAAGGCGCAGGAGGAGCTGCAGCGCCAGGCCTCCATCGCCGCGCAGAAAACCGCGGCTGACCTCGCCGAGGCGCAGGCGGCGCGCCGCCAGATCGGCGAAGCGCAGGCGAAGATCGCCGCGCTCGACCGCACGCTCGCCGAGCTCGAGCCGATCATCAAGGGCAAAGAAGAGCAGATCGCCGCACTCTCGAGTACGGAGCGCCAGGAGGAGCAGCTCTCCACCGACGCAGCCAAGGGTCTCGACAATAAGGGCGCCGCCTGCGGTCCCAATTGCATGGCGCATCACGCCAACGCCGAAGCCGCGCGCAAGCGCGCCGCGACGATCCGGCAGACGCTCAGCGGTCCCTTGAGCGAACGCGCTAATGCAATCAAGCAGCGCGATCTTCTCGACGCGAGCCTCGTCACGCTTCGCCAGCAGGAGGAGAGCGCGCGCTCGAAGCGTCCCGCGACGGCGGAAACGAAGATCGAGCCGCCGCCTGATCTCTCGGCCGCCGTCGCTGCGCTTTCGCAGGCGAGCGTCGATATTCGAGTCAATCCGACGACGCAGCGCATTCGCGAGGCGAAGCCTGCCTGCCTGCTGCTGCTGGGCGCGGCGCGCGAGACCCGAGTCCTTCCCGCGATTGTCCCGAACGACTTCGACTGCGAGCCGCAGGGACGCGACGTGCTCGATCTTCTCGCATCGCGCGACGACGTCATCGCGGCGCGCGCCGTCTTCGCGCAGAAATGCGCGCTCGATGGCGAGCTGCGCAACGACATGCAGGCGATCGTCGGCCGCATGCGCGCGGGCGGCGACGCATCGAGTGCGTCTGCCGGCGTCAACGAAGCCAAGCAGCGCGTCGACGCCTGCGTCGTCTCGGCCAAGGCCGCCGGCCTCACCGAAATGCAAGTGCAGGACTTGCTCAAGCGCAGCGATCGCTTCCTTCAGACCCGAAGCCTCGAAAGGAATCGCTTCGAGCTCGCGCGCGAGGCGTTCCTGAAGCTGACGCCCGACGCCACGATGGCGCTCGGCGTCGCGATCGCGCAGGACGCTTTCATGTTCGTCATGAAGCTCTTGTCCGAGATCTTGAAGCGGGAAACGAAGGCGCGTGAGCGCGCGCCGCTGCCGTCATCGATGGATTTGACCGACAGCGACGAGGACGACTGGGACACGCGCGTGCTGAAGGCGCTGCTGCGGCGCGCAAAACCCTATCACGGCGCGATGAGCCTGCTCGACGCTCATGTGCCCGAGATCGAGGGGCTCCCCGAAGAAGTGCGGGACAATCTGTTGGGGCTGCTCAACCGGCTCGTGCGCGCCGGTCACGCCTATGTCGATCGCAAGGGCGAATATATTCTCGACGACAGAACGCTGATCGAAGCCGAGACGCGGTTGGATGCGGCGCTGAAACGCCAGCGCCTCATGGCGGCGACGGCCGGGGCGTCCGGCCGCTTCTCGGCGCTCTCCGGCTTCGCGGAGGATCGCGATGGGGTCTGGCGACGCGGTCGCGGCGCGCTCTCCCGCTATTTCCTCCCCTCCCCGCTCGCGCCCGCCGTCGCCACGGCGGAGAGCAGAGAGGAGTGATCGAGCTTTCCGGGTCGTCGGAGCGCCTGGAAGCGCGCGGTCCAGTCGCCGCCGGAGCGAGCGCGCCCCGGCGCGCAATCAATATTTGACCGTGCAGGTCGAAACCGCGCCATCCGATCGCGCGCCCATCGCCGGCACGTTGCAGTTCGCATGGCCATGGCGCAACAGACCCCGGCTGCGATAGGGGAAGCGCCCTTTCACTGGTCCCGGAATGACGGCGTGGGGAAAATGCTCGCGTATGAAGGCGTCCGCCTGGGCGCCGTGCAAATGTACGGTCACCGCATAGGCCGGAGAGGCAAAGAATCCGCACAGCGTCAGCGACAACAAAAGCTTTTTCATTTCCACCACCTTGGCTGAGTTCACGCGGCGAGCGGTGCGATGCCCCACCCCTGCGGCGCGGACAAGTATAATGCTCAATTTCGGCAAAACCTACTCGCCCTCTAACGAGGCAGTCTCGTTCTCCCGCCCCTACTCCACTTCAAGCGCGCGCGAACCCACGGCAAGCTGGTCGTAGGAAAAGCAGAAAGCGCTGTCGAGGCCCGATGCGGCGTTCACGATTGGGTCGGCGACGAGAAACGGGCGCCAGAATTCCGCGAGCGAGGGCCTTCCGTCAGGGTTGATGCGGCGAAAGCGCCGGTCGCCCAATTGATGCGGATCAAGATTGGGATTCTGGAAGCCTTTGACGAAACCGAAGGACGAGAAGACGCAAAAGCGAACCGAGACGCCCTCCTCCCGCTCGAACTCGCGCAGCGCGCCAAGCCAGGGCGCTTGCGCCAGAGTCCGGCGCAGCACATGCGCCGCGACCTGTGGGTCGCAAGCGTAGGTGAAGGCGGAGGGGCCGAGATTGACGAAGAGCCGCTCGTAGAAGGACCAGGCGACGACGAAGCGCTTGGCCTTGCGGTCGGGCGCGAGCGCCAGCCGCTCGATGAGCCGCGACATCGAGCCGACCCAGCGGCTTTCTTCCAGGCGCACCAGCGGCAGCACAAAAACGATCGCGTCGCTCGCCAGGAGCTTCGTGGCGAACTGCACCCGCGAAGAGACCGGCGCGAGCTGCGGCTGGCCCTCCTCCGGCGCCGCGAGATCGCCGCCGACATCGACGATTTCGAGCAAGCGCGGCGCCTCTGCATTTTTCGTCAGGCGGAAAAAATACTCCGGCGGGGCGTCCGGCGGGGTCGGTTCGCCGCCACTTTCAACCGTCTCGCGCAGACGCTCGTAGGGAGTGACGAAGCTCTCGAGAATTTCGTATCTCGACGCCGCCGGATAGCCGCCGTCGAACTCGCCACGCCCGATCGGCTGGCAGGTCAGGCGCAGCTCGGGGGAAAAGCCATGCGCGCCCTGCGCGACGCAGTCGGGCAGCGCGGCGATCAAGGTGGACTTGCCCGCCTTGCGGGGACCAACGAGCGTGATCGTCATGCGCTGCGGTAGCGGCTGCGACGCTGCGCGCTCCTCCGGCGCGGATTCGGACGGTCCCGTCACGACTGCGCCGCCTTCGACGCGCCGCGCCCGAAATACCCGCGGACGGTTGCGAGGAAGCTTGGGGGCTTCGGCGGCGGCGGCGCCGTTTCCTCCTGCTGGCGCGCGCGCGCCGCGCCGACCTCGCGCCAATAAGCGTCGGCTTCGGCGACGATGACGGCGAGGTGCGACCCCTCGGCGGCGGGGGTCCATTCCCCGTCGCGGCGCCGTTCGAGATAGGCCCGCAACGCCTCGCCTTTCTCAGGGAATCCCCAGTCGTCGCAATAGATCACGGCGCGCTCCACCATGGCCTCGTTCGCGAGCGCCGCCGCCGTCTCCGCGAGCGCCGCCGCGTCGTAGGTAGGCTCGTCGAGGGAGAGACGCGCCATCGCAAGCTCGCGCGCCAGCGGCGTCTGACGCAGCAGACGATAGGAGGCGAGCTGCGTGGCGGCATCGGCGCGCGGCGCGACGAAGCCCGCCATGCCCAGGACTGCCGCATAGCGGTAGACGAGCGATCTCGCCTCCTCGCCGGCTCGCCGCAAGGCGGCGTCCGCAAGGCGCAGATCGGGCTGGCCCGCAAGCGCCGAGATCAGCGCGGGATCGGCGCGATAGGCCTCGAAGCCGCCGCGCGCCGCGAGATCCGCGCGATCGGCGGCCGGACAGTCGGCGACGAGCGCACAAAAGCTCCAAAAGCGCAGCGGATCGAGCGCGTCCCACTTGCGCGTCGGATCGAAGCGCTCCCCGTAGCCCGCCGCAGCGAGCGGCCTGTTGAGCAGGGCGACGAGCCTTTCGCGCCGCTCATGCAAGGGCGCCGCGCGTTTGGCTTCCGGCAGCCCCAGCTCGGCGCTACGCTCCGCTTCCGCCGCGAGGCGAAGAATTTCCTCGAGCAGCGGCTCGGCCTCTTGCATCGCGCGCGCGTTCAAGCCATCGGCGCCGACGCGAAAGGCCCGTGCGTGCCGCACGCCGCCTGGGTCCATCGGCAGCACCTCGAAATCGCCCCCATCGGGACAGGCGCTGACCAGTCCGAGCTCATCCCCGAGCGCGGCCGCATGAAACGCCACGTCCACGGCGGCCCCCGGCCCCGACTCTTCCGTCGAACGCCGCGCCGCAACCCCATCAAGAGAGGCGTTTTTCGCGCCGACGAGCTTGGCGAGGTTATGGACGACAATGGCGTCGCTCCTCTCCACCGCGTCGAAGCGCTCATGCGAGCGCCCCGTGGCGATGCGGATGTCGTCGCAGGTCAAGGGGTCCGCGATCGGCTCGCCGGTCCGCCGCTGCTCCCGCGCCCAGTCTCGAAAGGCGCGCCTTTGATGCATGACGAGGAAGACCGACGCGCGCTTGAGGAAGGCGTCGCCTTGCGCGAAGCTCGCGAAACGCAGCCGCAGTGTCGCGCAGGGAGCGCCGCCTTCGCGCAGCCAGTGCTCGAGAATAGCGAAAGGCGCGCGCGGCGGGGCTTCCTCGCGCTCCGCGCGCAAGTCGCGCGCCTCTATCGCGAGATGGCTCTGCTGAGCCGGGAAGAGCCGCTGCGCGGGCTCAAGACGCTGCAAGATGATTGCGTCTGCGGGCCGCTCGACGCTGCGCTTCTGGCCGAGCGCCCAGACGAGTTTCGGGCCGCTGCGGACGATCCGCTCCTGCGCATAACGCGCGATGTCGCCGAGCGCCGAAAAGGAGGAGGCGTTGAAGGCGGGCGCGGCCTGCGCCGCGCCGTCGGGAAGCTCGACGAGCAAAACGCGCCATTCGCCCCCGGCGGCCCCAAGCTTGTCGTCGCAAAGCTCTAACCGCACCTCCGGTCCGCCGGGTGCATATAGAGACACGAAGCGGCGTCCGCGCGGCAGCTCGAAGAGCTGGCAGCCGCAGCGCCAGCGTTCAGGTTCTACGAGATCGACGAGTTCCGCGTCGTCCATCGCTTCGGTGGCGGAGGCGAAAACGGCGATCTCGGGACGCAAACCCTCCGCCGCGGCCGTCTCCTCGTCGAAGAAGCCGAGCGCGAGACCACGCTTGCCATCCCAGAAGGCGTCTAGACGTTCCTGCCACATGCGACAGCGGTCTTCCTCGGCCCGAGCGCCCGCGAGCGCGAAGATATACGCTTATGGGGGTGGGGGGAAGCGAAGGGGAAGCCGGCTTTAGGCAGTCTTCCAGCGGCGGCCTCGCAAGGGCCTCCTCTTGCCCAAAGACGCCAATAGGGGCATGTTCGGGACCGCGCATCGGCGGCGCGCCAGGAGAGCGATGGTGCTGAAAATCTTGGTTTCGGCCGCGATTTTCCTTCTTCTTTCCGCCTGTCAGATGACGCGAGACCGGGAGAAGGACAGCCAAAAGGAATTCGAGCAGGCGGTCGCGGCGCAACACAAGGACATCGCCCCCGTTTGCGCGCGCATCCAATCCGAGGTTCAGCGCCGCCACTGCATGGGCGAGTAAACCTTCAAATCGGTAAGAGGGCGCCCCCTCCCCGGCCCTCCCCCCGCTTCGCGGGAGAGGGGGCAGACAGCGCATGACATCTCTGGTCCGCGAAGCGCTGCGCGTCAGAACTTCGTTAGAACGAACTTGACGAGAGCGAGCAACAGCGCGAACGAGGCCGTCGCGCCCGCCACTTCGATGGCGACCCAATGCGTAGAAGAATCCTGCGCAGCGATGCCCCTCGCTGCATTCGCCAGCAGGGATACGACGAAGTAAGTCATTCCCGCCGCGCAGAAGAAGAACAGCACGCCCATGGCCCACGCCGTCTTTCCCCGGGGCGCCGGATAGGTTCCGTCCTTCAGCGGCCGGCGCGTGAAGTTGAGCGCGAGAAAGGCTGCGAGCGCCGCGAGCCAAGCCGAAACTCCTCGGTTACCCGCAAGGAAGCTCGCAACACTCTGGAGCTTGTCGCTCCACCAGCCGCCATTAACGGACTGATCTGGCGCCGTTCCTGCGCTCTCTACCCACGCGCTCAAGGAGCAAACCTCCCCATGAGGACACAACAGCGCGGCCCAACCCCGCTCCGGCGCGCCGAGCCACAGCGAGATCAACCACGCAATGGCGAGGCCAGCGATCGAGAAGGCGAGCGGCACGCCGATGCGCAAATCGGAGAGGAATTTGATCCACCCCACGCGCTCGGTCATGAAAGGGTCGTTCTCGCCCGTCGGCTCTCCCGCAGCAAAAGGTTTTGCGCCGGTCACGATGAATTTGGCGATCTCGGGCCAATGGGGCTCGGTGATTGCGCCTCCGTGCCCGCCTCGCGCGAAATGGGTCGTCTGAGTGATGGCGGGCGCGCCCCGCACAGCCTTTTCGAAACCGTCGAATCCGCCGCCCCCAAGATCGGTGAAAAATTCGAGACTCTTCGGCAACCACGCCACAACCCAATCCGTACCGCCGCGGGCATTGTGAAATCTCTCGACTCGCCCTTGACGGACCAGCTTGGTCCAATCGAAGGTGGAATCGACGACGCTGCCGGCGAAATAGATTTTTCCAAACCGCGCCGCCGGATAGTCCCGCAGCGCCGCCGCAGCGAGATAGGTGCCGTTGGAGTGGCCGACATAGTGGAACCGCGCTCTGGGAAAGTGCGCTCTCGCCTCCACGTAGAGATCCATAAACCACTCGACCTTCTCGCTTCGAATCCACGGCAGCAGGAAGGCGCCCATTGGAAAATAGCCGTAGGTCGGCGTGCAGGAGGCCATCGGCTTCGGCTCGGGAACGTTCTGAGGCTCTGGCGGAGGAACGCTCTTCCGGTGCCGCTCGCGCTCAGCGACATCGAGCGCCTTGATCTCCTTGGCGATCCGATGCGTCCAATAGCCGTCGTCGCGGATGCCGTGCATCACGAAGACGACGTCCTCGACTAGCGGCTCGTAGGTTTGCTGCTGATCGAAGTAGAGCTTGGGGTCGATCGAAATTTTAGACAACTGTTCGTCGTTTAGTGTGAGTGCGTCCCGAAAGACCTGTCGGCGATCCTCTCTGTCGGCAAAATTGACCACTTCAGCGTGATCCGTCTGCTTCATGCTGAGTACAAAATAGCGCTGACCCGCGCCTTCGGTCCCAGCCTGCGCTTCAACGTCACGATCCACCTGATCTTGAGGAGAGACAAAGTTATCCTCGTCCCCGATGATTTGAACGACCATGGGATTATTCGCGTCGGCGGGGGGATCGGTAATACGATCCTCCTGCTTTGGGTGCGAAGCGTTATAAAGCTTGCGTAGGGGCTCGTTGTGCCATCGACGATAGGCCATCCAAAGCAGCCGTGTCTGAACGATGAACGCCGCGCCCCTGCGCATGTCGAGCATCGTGCGCCCCGGTTTGTAAATTTTTCGGGGTCCGTTGCCGCTGGGAAGCAAGCCTTCTGCGAAGGCGTCGATAAGCTCGAAAAACCGGCCGAGGAAACCGAGAAAATTGAGCCCGATCGAGTAGAGCCACGCGGTGCGGTCGGATATTGTCCAGCCCTTGTCCCAACTCGCTAGCAAGACGAGACGATTGACATACGGAGCCCATGCGCAGGGCAACGGCTTTTGTTCGCGCCGCTTAAGGATGTCCTCCAAAAGCTCGTCGCGGTGACCTTTTACCGGCCCGGCAAAGTCCGGAGGGTTGCGCGAACCGGCCAGAAAGAGTTGCCGGGCCAGAATTCCGCCGAGGCTGTGTCCAACGAACACGATGCGCTTGTAGCCGCCTCGCTTGGCCGTCCAAATCCTATCGAGATCCTCAAGCAGGTCGACTACGATTGATCCGGCGCCGTCACTGTTTAGTCTCCAGTAATACGGCAAGTTCGGCGCAAAGATATCGACGTTGACGTTGTCCGTCCTGCCCCACGCCTGAACCTCCGCTATCAGGTCCTTGAGAGAGCGACTATCTAGCCCCGTGCCATGCAATATCACGACAAGATGCTCCGCGGGTGGCGCGGAGAATTCGAAACGTGGACTATCAAACGTCAGGAGGAGCTGGCTCATCGCACGATCCAATGAAATCACGCTGCGGAACGCGGTTAAGCTCGCACAGTCCATTGCGTCTGACAACAAAATTCAAGAAACGCATAACATCTTGAAATAGTAAACCCGCCGCACGCTCAACGCTCGCGGCGGGACGGGGGAGGCCTTAGCTAACCTCACTCACCCTTTCGCCGCAGCCGCGACCTCGGCGGCGAAGTCGCCGGTCTGTTTCTCGATGCCCTCGCCAAGCGCATAACGCTTGAAGCCCTTGATCGCTATGGGTGCGCCGGCCTTGCCCTCGGTCTCCTTGACCGCCTGCGCGACGGTCTTGCCGCCGTGGTCAGGGTGGTTCGAGACCTGCTCGGGCAGAAGCACTTCCTTGTAATAGGTCTTGAGGCCCAACTCGATGATCTTCTCCATCACCTTGTCCGGCTTGCCGGCGTTCTTCTCGCGCAGCAGGTTCTTCTCGCGCTCGATGGTCGCCGGATCGATCTCCTCGGCCGTCATCGCGAGCGGATTGGCGGACGCGACATGCATCGCGAGCTGCCGGGCGAGCGTCGCCAGCACCTCCTTGTCGCCCTTCGACTCGAGCGCGACGATCACGGCGATCTTGCCGAGCCCGTCCGAGATTTGCGTGTGCACGTAGCGGCCGACGACGCCGTCCGTGACGCTCACCTCGGCCGCGCGGCGCAGCGTCAAGTTCTCGCCGATGTTGGCGATCGCCGTCGTCACCGCCTCGGCGACCGTCCCGCCGCCCGGATAGGCTTGCGCGTTCAGCGCCTCGACCTCGGTCTTGCCGGTCTTGAGCGCGGTCTGCGAGACGTTCTTCACGAGCGTCTGGAAATCGGCGTTGCGCGCGACGAAGTCGGTCTCGGAGTTGACCTCGACGACGACGCCCTTCGCTCCCTCTACGAGCGCCGCGACGAGGCCCTCGGCCGCGACCCGGCCGGCCTTCTTCGCCGCCTTGGAGAGGCCCTTCTTGCGCAGCCAGTCGACCGACGCCTCGAAATTCCCGTCGTTCTCGGTGAGCGCCGTCTTGCAATCCATCATGCCCGCGCCGGTGCTTTCGCGCAGTTCCTTGACGAGGGCGGCGGTGATCGTGGCCATGAGCGAAATCCTCTATTGCGTTGCGCCGGCCGATCGCGTGGGCCAACGGGGCGCTCTCTATCCAAAAGGACGCCGGCCCCTGCGGGCCGGCGGAATGTAGGGTCTATTTGCGACAGGACGCCTAGAGCATGTCCCGCGGGATCAGCCGGCGGCGAGGCCGCGCGCCTGCTCGATCCAGTTGTCGCGGACGATGCGGCCGCCGAGCTTGAGATCAGCGTCGAGCTTCTCGGCCTCCGGGGCGGAAAGCGCCGCGATCTGCCAGTAATGGAAGACGCCGCCGTCATTGAGCTTCTTGACGATCTGCGGGCCGACGCCCTGCAGCTTGGCGAGATCGTCCGGCGCGCCGCGCGGCGCGGCGAGCAGCTCGAAAGCTTCCGTCGGCGCCTCGGTCTCGGCGGCGGCGGTGGCGAGCGCCGGCTCCTCCGGCGGCGCTTCGGCCTCACCGATATCCATGCCGAGCGCGCCCTGACTACGCCCGATCCCGTCGATCGCCGCGCGCGCGATGAGGTCGCAGTAGAGCGCGATGGCGCGGCCGGCGTCGTCATTGCCCGGAACCGGGAAGGTCACGCCCGCCGGGTCGCAATTGGTGTCAAGGATCGCGACGACCGGGATCTTGAGGCGGTTCGCCTCCTTGATGGCCAGCGCCTCCTTGTTCGTGTCGATCACGAAGATGAGGTCGGGCGTGCCGCCCATGTCCTTGATGCCGCCCAGCGCCTTCTCGAGCTTGTCGCGCTCGCGCGTCAGCAGCAGACGCTCTTTCTTCGTCACGCCGCCGGAGCCGGCCGAAAGCTGCTCCTCGAGCTTGCGCAGCCGCGAAATCGAGCCCGAGATCGTCTTCCAATTCGTCAGCGTGCCGCCGAGCCAGCGCGAGTTGATGTAATATTGCGCGCTGCGCTTCGCGGCGTCGGCGATCTGCTCCTGCGCCTGGCGCTTCGTGCCCACGAGCAGCACGCGGCCGCCCTTGGCCACCGTGTCGGAGACGGCCTTGAGCGCCTGGTGCAGCAGCGGCACCGTCTGCGCGAGGTCGATGATGTGGATGTTGTTGCGGGCGCCGAAGATGTAGGGCGCCATCTTCGGGTTCCAGCGATGCGACTGATGGCCGAAATGGGCGCCGGCCTCGAGGAGGCCACGCATAGAGAAGTCGGGCAGCGACATGTGTATCTTTCTCCGGTTCGAACCTCGGCGAAAGCGTCTTGAGCCGGAAAACCGGCACCGGAGCGCCGCCTTGAATCAGGGAGCGCGCTAGACTTTCGCCTGTGGGATGCGGGGGGTATAGGGGAGAGCGGCGCGGGATGCAAGCGCGGGGCCGGGTCCGCGCCACCTTGAGGCTAAAGCGGCCCGTCCTTGCCTTCCACCGCTTGGTCTTTGGGCAAAGCCGCCTCTCTGGTCGGCAGCCGAACCACAAACTCGCTGCCCTTGCCCAGGCCGTCGCTGTGCGCCTCGATCGTCCCGCCGTGCAGCGACACGAGGCTGCGCGCGAGCGCGAGTCCGATGCCCATGCCCCCCGGATGCGGGCGCTCGGGATCCTGCTCGGCCTGCACGAACAGCTCGAAGATTTGCGGCAGCACGTCGGGAGCGATTCCGACGCCGTTGTCGCGGAACGTCACGAGCGCGTCGCCATTGGCCTCCGTGGTCGAAACCTCGATGCTCCCGCCCGCGGGCGTGTATTTGATCGCGTTGGAGACGAGGTTGCCGAAGACCTGCGCGAGACGGACGGGATCGCCAAAAACCCGCAGCGGCTTAGGGAAAAGCGCCGCATTCAGCTTAAGCCCCTTGCCCTCGACCGACGGCGCGTTCGAGGCCAGGACGCGGCGGACGACGTCATTGAGATCCAAGAGCTCCGGGCGCAGGTCGATTTTTCCCTGCGTGACGCGCGAGACGTCGAGCAGGTCGGTGATCAGACGCGAAAGGTGCTCGACCTGGCGACCGATCAGGTCGAACAGCGCCGGCGTCTCCGGGGCGCCCGGCTTGAGGCGTCTAAGCGTCCCGAGAGCATTGCTGATCGGCGTGAGCGGATTGCGCAATTCATGCGCGAGAATTGCCAGAAACGCATCCTTGCGCTGGTCGTCATCGCGCAGCGCGCGCTGCACATTGAAAGCATTGAGAGCGTCCGCCGCATAGCGCGCGCAGATTTCGACGTAGCGCGAGTCGCGCGCCGCGATCTCGTGCGGGGCCCGAAAATGCACGGACAGCACGCCGCCGACCTTGCCGGCCTCCATCAGCAAGGGCGTCGAAAGCACGCTCTGGAATCCGGCGGCGTGCGCTTCCTCGACCATGGGCGCAAATGCAGGGTCCTTTTCGATGTCCGGGACGAAAACTTCGCTGAGGCTATTGAGCGCCAAAGCCCTCGCAGCGAGGTCGGCGGCGCCGACCGACTGGAAGCGATCGATAAATCGCTTTTCGAAGCCTTGATGCGCGACGAGACGAAAAGTCTTGCGCCTCTCGTCGTAAAGAGAGATGGCGCCGAAGTCGGCGCCGACGAGCGCGATCACGGCCTTGAGCACCTCGCTGAGGGGCTGTCTGAAGTCCTTGCTCTGCGCGATCTTGCCGACGAGCTGCTGCAGCCGCTTGGTCACATCGATCTCGCGCTGCAGCTCGGCTTCGATCGCCTTGCGGCTCGTGATGTCGGTCAGCGTCACCACCACGCCGTCGATGCGCTCCTCGACCGTGCGATAGGGACGCAAGCCGAGCATGAGCCAGCGCCCGCTTTTCGAGATGATCGCGCGCTCGAAAGACGCAAGCGTTTTGAGCACCTTGGCGGCGTCCTGCTCCAGTTCCGCATAATCGAGCAGATTGGTGAAGTCGGCGATGCGGCGGCCGATATCGTTGCTCGTGATGTTGAAGTAATTGGCGACGATCGGCGTGAACAACCTGATCTTGAGGTCGGCGTCGAGAAACAGCGTGCCGATCTCGGTCGCAACCATCAGGTTTTGAAGGTCGTTGTGCGCCGAGGAGATTGCGTCCAGCTTGTTTTTGAGCTCACTGTTGACGGTCTGCAGCTCCTCGTTCATCGACTGCAGTTCTTCCTTGCTCGTCTCGAGCTCCTCCGCCGTCGAACGATACTCCTCGTTGATCGACTGCAGCTCCTCATTGGCGGCGCGCAGCTCCTGGGTGGAGATCTCATGCTCCTTGCGGCTGGCGCCCACGCGATCCTGCGCGATGCTGAGCTCCTTGCGGAGCCGCGTCACCTCCCCGCGGTTGATGTCCTCGTCCTTGGGCGCCTGTCCGTTTTCGGGCGCCTTGCCGGCGTCGAGGAACAGGATGAGCGCTCCGCCTGCGCCGCCGTCGAAGGGGAGCCCGCGCGTCACATGCATGGAGACGAGCCTGCGGCTGCCGTTGAAGCCGACGGCGATCGGCAGGGTCAGCGTCGATTGGCCCTCTTCCTGCAGCCGTCGCAGCGCGAGCTTGAGATCGACGCGCAATTCCGGCCGCACTTGCGCCGTGAGATCGGGACTGAAAGGCCCTTCCATCGCCCGAAAGAAAAGGCTCGCATTCGGCGACATGTGCAGGACGTTGTGGTCTTTGTCGATCAGAACGCTCGGGGGCGCATAACGTTCGAGGGCCGCGGCATGCGCCTGCCCCACCGCGAGAACCGCCTCGGGAGCGCCGTGGGTTCTGGGCCCGGCGGCACGCAGCCGATGGTCCGCCAAGAGCTGCGGCAGCAGCGGCGCGACTTTCTCCGCCTGGACCAGGGGCGTGTAAATCCTCGCGTCGCGGTCGAGGACCCTGAAGAGCGGCCCCCTCGGATCGACGGTCTCGGCAGTTCCCAGAAAGAGAAAACCATCGGGCTTGAGGGCGTAATGAAAGAGCGTGCAGAGCTCGCGCTGCAAATCGCGTTGCAGATAGATCAGCAGATTGCGGCAGGAGATCAGGTCGAGCTTGATGAAGGGCGGGTCCTTGAGCGCGCTGTGCAGCGAGAAGAGCACAAGGTCGCGCAGCTCCTTTTTCACCCGGTAAGCGCCCGTCTCTTCGACGAAGAACCGGCGCAGGCGCTCCTCCGATACGTCGGCTTCGATGGCTTTGGAATAGCGGCCGTCGCGCGCGAGCGCGAGCGCGGCTTCGTCGAGATCGCTCGCGAAGATCTGAATGGGGGGATGAACGCCACGCCGCGCCGCCTCCTCCAGCAGTAGCATGCCGATGCTGTAGGCCTCCTCGCCCGTGGCGCAGCCGACGACCCAGAACTCTCACCGGCGCGTCGTCGTCGAGCCTCTCAAAAATCGGCGCAACGGCTTTTTCTATGATCGCGGAAAAAGTAACTCGGTCCCTGAAGAACGAGGTCACGGAGATGAGAAGATCGGAGAAAAGCTCCTTCGCTTCATCGGGGTTCGACTTCAGAAATGTGAGATAAGCGTTCAAGCTTTCCTGCCGAGTCACCTGCATTCGCCTCGAGACGCGGCGAAGGATTGTCGGCCTTTTGTAGCTCGAGAAGTCGTGACCCGTCCGGCGGCGCAGCAGATCGATGATCTGGCGCAAGTCCGCTTCGGCTTCCTCCTCGTTGAGGCCGCGAATCGTCTCCTTGCTGTGAACCACGTCCCCGATCTGACCCGCGAGGCGCGCGATCGGCGCGATGAAATCCACGATTCCGGTCCCGATCGCAGCTTGCGGCATCGCCGGATATTCGGCCTCGTTCGGGTCCTGCACGAAGATGACGCCGCCGGCCGCCTTGATCGCCCGCACGCCGAGCGCACCGTCCGAGCCCGAGCCGCTCAACACGACCGCGACGGCGTCGCCTCTCGCCGCGGCGATCGAGTTGAAGAACGTGTCGATGGGCGATCGCCTGCCTCTCGGCTCCGTAAAGGGCCGCGCCGTCAGGACCTCGCCCTCGATGACGAGCTCGCGGTCCGGCGGAATCACGTAAACGCAGTTCGGCTGCAATGTCGCCGAGCCCTGAATTGTCTGCACGGGCATCGACGTGCGCGTCGAAAGAATCTCGGCGAGCGAGCTCGGCTGATCGGGCGCGAGATGCACGATGACGACATAGGCGAGACCGAGATCGTCGTCGACGTGCGCAAAAATAGACTGCAAAGCGGAAACGCCGCCCGCCGAAGCTCCGATGGCGCATACGGATGTGAGCGGAAGATCGGCGGCGTTTGGAGGGGTCAAAGACGGCTTCCTGGATCGCATAATAAAGATACGCGCCTAGCATATGGGCAAAGAATGTAAGCCACAAATTCCGCCGCGCCAAAAAAAATCGGACACGACGGCGACGCAAAACTTCGAAAGCCGCGGTAAAAGACCGAAATGAATCACGAACACGCTCACGGCCATCATGCGCATGACCACGGTCATGCCCCGCAGAATTTCGGCTTGGCCTTCGCCATAGGCACGACGCTCAATCTCGGACTCGTCATCGCGCAATTGACCTTCGGCCTGCGGTCGAACTCCCTCGCGCTGATCTCGGATGGCGTGCATAATTTCTCCGACGTGCTCGGATTGCTTTTGGCGTGGGGCGGGTCATGGCTTGCGACGAGACAGCCCACGGCTTCACGTACGTACGGCTATCGGCGCGCCTCCATATTGGCGGCGCTGGGCAATGCGGCGCTTCTGCTCCTCGCGACGGGCGGCCTTTTCGTCGAGGCGGCGCAACGGCTCGTGAACGCGTCTCCCGAGGTCGCGAGCGGCACGGTGCTCTGGGTGGCCTTGGCGGGCATCGTCATCAACACCGCGACCGCCCTGCTCTTCCTGCGCGGCCGCGAGAGCGATCTCAACATTAGAGGCGCCTTCCTCCACATGGCCGCGGACGCCGCCGTCTCGGCGGGCGTCGTCGTCGTCGCGCTCGCGATCGCTCAGACGGGATGGTTCTGGCTCGATCCAGCCGCGAGCATCGCAATCGGCGTCGTCATCTTGTGGAGCAGCTGGGGCCTTCTGCGCGAGGGGCTCAATCTCGCGCTCGACGCCGTGCCGGCAGGCGTCGACCCTGCAGCCGTGGAAACTTATCTTGTCGGCCTCGCCGGCGTCACGGAAGTTCACGACCTGCATATTTGGGGCATGAGCACCACGGAAACGGCGTTGACAGCGCATCTGGTGCGTCCGTCCTCGCAAACGGACGACCTTTTCCTGGCCGAGATCGCGCATGAGCTCGAGCATCGCTTCCGTATCCAGCACGCGACGATTCAAATCGAAACGGGCGAAGGGGAATGCCGCCTCGCCCCCGCAAATGTCGTCTGAGTTCCGCTTGCCTTCCGTCACGCCTTTTCCATCGAAAAGGCGTCGCTGTTTCGCTGCATGACGCGCTCATGATCCAGGCTTAGACGGTCTTTGTGATGACCTACGCGAAAAAGCTGATCGGTTTCCCCTTGCTCGCGCTCGCGATCTTCCCGGGCTTAGAGGCGCGCGCCGCGAGTTTGCGCGACGTCAACCATATCGTCGTGATCCTCCAGGAAAATCACAGCTTCGACAATCTCTGGGGTCTCTGGGGCGAGGTCGAGGGCGAGCCGGTGAATGGGCTGCCGCAAGCCAACTCCGCGCAAAAATTGCAGATCGGCGCCGACCGGAAAGCGTTCGACTGCCTCTACCAGAATGACGTCAATCTGAAGGATGTGAAGCCTAAGGACGGCGCGGCCTGCGCCTTCGTCAACGCCCCCTTCGACATCGACGCCTACATCACGTCGCAGGCTGACACCTGCCCCAAACCCTATGGCGACAGCTTCACGAAGACGGGTTCGCGCGAAGGATACGCCAAGGGCAAGGGCGAGCCCGGCGGCTGCACGCGCGATCTCACGCACAGCTTCTACAACGAGCAATATCAGATCAACGGCGGCCGCCAGAACCGCTATGTGGTGGGAAGCGACGCGGCCGGGCTCGTCATGGGCTATTACGACACGAAAAAATCGCCGCTTTACCACTATCTGCACGCGGCTGGCGCGCCGCATTACGTCATCGCCGACAATTTCTTCCACGCGGGGTTCGGCGGCTCCTTCATGAATCATCAATGGCTCATCGCGGTGCGCACGCCGCAGTTCGAGAACCCGCCGGCCCTTGGCGCGGATCGGGACCTGCATAGCTCCATCGACGCCAACGGCCTCGCGACGAAGCCGCCGAAAGAGGTCTATCCGCCCACGCAAGCGCCCATGCGCGACCGGCCGCTCACAGCCTATTGCGAGGGTGATCCGCGCATTCCGCCGGGTCTTCCGCCAGCGCCCAAGGGCTTCATCTGCGGCGATTGGGTCGTCGGCACGCTCAGCCCGCAGAACTGGCCCTTTCGCCCCGACGACCCCAACAACACGCCACGCCTTCCGCCGCTGCATGACGAGACGATCGGCGACCGGCTGAGCGACAAGCAGATCGACTGGGCCTGGTACGCGGGGGGCTGGGACAATACGGAAGGCAAGCGCGACGGGCTTGGCTGGACGCATGGCGCCGGCACTCATTGCGCCGATCCGAAAAACCAGCAGCTCCCCGACCCGCACGCCGTTGAAACCACGATCGAAGGCGTGCTGCGCTGCCCCGACAAATCCTTCCAATATCATCATCAGGCCTTCGACTTCTTCGAGAAATACGGGCCGAACACGGAGGGTCGCAAAAACCATTTGCGCGACGAGAAGGAGTTTCTCGCCGCAGCGGCCAAGGGCGATTTGCCGGCGGTGAGCTTCGTTAAGCCCCTGGGCTCGGAGAACGAGCATCCGGGCTACGCCAGCGAGGATGATGGGGACATTCATCTCGTCAAGCTCGTGAAAGCGGTCGTCGACGGCAAGAACGGCGACGACACGCTGGTCGTCATCACCTATGACGAGCACGGCGGCTCTTGGGACCATGTCCCGCCTCCGCCCTATGGCGAGAACGCCAGTGGCGCGCACGATGAATGGGGTCCCGGCACGCGCATTCCGGCAATGCTGATCTGGAAGCAGCTGGCGCGTTCCGGCGTCGATCACGTCGCGCATGACACGACCGCGATCACCAAGCTCATCGAGGAGCGCTTCTGTCTCGGCCCGCTCGGCGAACGCGACAAGACCGTCGGGAGCCTCAAGAGCGCGTTGAGGGACAGGAGTGCTGAGAAGTGCGAGGAAACAACGAGTCCATGAAGGTAAGGCCCCCTCCCTCACCCTCCCACGCTTCGCGAGGGAGGGATGCGTTTCGCGTTGCGCAAATGTCGAAGGTGCGCCGAGTTCGAGCTCCCTCTCCCGCAAAGCGGGGGAGGGCTGGGGAGGGGGATTTCTCATGAGTGAAACCATCCTCCTCTCCAACGGCGCAGGCGACAGCGCCAGCGTCGCGCTCTTCGGCGCGGAGCTTTGCGCCTGGAAGGCGAAGGGCGTCGATCTCATCTGGGAGATCGACCCTCGCTTCTGGGACCGCACGGCGCCAGTGCTGTTTCCCCTCGTCGGGCGTACGCGCAACGACTGCGTGCGGGTCGAAGGAGAAAGTTACCCCCTGTCGCTGCATGGCTTCGCCTGGGAGAAGGATTTTGCTGTCGCAGAACGGCGCGATGATTTCGTGCGCCTGGAGCTCGAAGCCGACGCGGAAACGCGCGCGCTCTATCCCTTCGAGTTCCGTTTCGGCGTCGAATTCCGCCTCACGCCCGGCGCGCTCGAAAACGCGCTCATCGTCGAGAACAAAGGCGCAAAGCCCCTGCCCTACGCCTGCGGCCTGCACCCGGCCTTCCGCTGGCCGCTCGCCGGCTCGAACGCGGCGCATGCGCTCCGCTTCGACGCGTCGGAAGGCGCCGAGCTTCCGGTCATCGTTACCGGCGGCCTCATCGGCGCCGAGCGGAAGCGCGTTCCGCTGGAAGGCCAAGTCTTACCGCTTGCGCCGGAGCTCTTTGCGAGGGACGCGATGGTCTTCCTCGACGTGAAGAGCCGCCGCGTCGCCTTCGACAATGGCGCGGGCGCGCGCATCGTCTGCGAGTTCCCCGACTTCCCGCATATCGGTTTCTGGACGCGCCCAGGCGCCTCCTATCTTTGCCTCGAGCCCTGGACCGGCCATGCCGATCCCGAGGGTTTTACGGGCGAGCTTGCGGAAAAGCCGTCGATACGGATGCTCGATCCGGGCGAGAGCGCGAGGCACAGAGCGGTTTTTCGCTTTGAAAAGGCGGGCGAAGGGCTTTAAGCCGAAGCTTTCGGCCTGAACGTTGCTTGTTTGAGGGCCATAGCCTCAGGACCCCGCCTCATGACTATCGCCCCTTCCGTGATCGACGCCATCGGCAAGACGCCGCTCATCGAATTGCGCGCGGCGTCAAAAGCGACCGGCTGCCGCATCCTGGGCAAGGCCGAGTTCATGAACCCGGGCGGCTCGGTCAAGGACCGCGCGGCGCTCTACATCGTGAAGGACGCGATCGCCAAGGGGACGCTGAAGCCTGGCGGCGTCATCGTCGAAGGCACAGCGGGCAATACCGGGATCGGCCTCGCGCTCGTCGCCAACGCCATGGGCTACAAGACGGTGATCGTCATCCCCGAGACGCAGTCACTGGAAAAGAAAGACATGCTACGCCTGCAGGGCGCAGAGCTCGTCGAGGTTCCGGCCGTCCCCTACGCCAATCCCAACAATTACGTGAAGCTTTCGGGCCGTCTCGCCGAACGCCTCGCCAAGGAGCGTCCCGAGGGCGCGATCTGGGCCAATCAGTTCGACAACGTCGCGAACCGCGAGGCGCATGTCGAGACGACCGGGCCTGAGATCTGGGACGAGCTCGGCGGCGCCGTCGACGGCTTCATCTGCGCCGCCGGCACGGGCGGCACGCTCGCCGGCGTCGGCATGGCGCTCAAGGCGCGAAATCCTGCGGTCAGGATCGGCCTCGCCGATCCGATGGGCGCGGCGCTCTATTCCTATTACACGACGGGCGAGCTGAAGGCCTCGGGAACCTCCATCACCGAGGGGATCGGTCAGGGCCGCATCACCGGCAATCTCGTGGACGCGCCCATCGACTTCGCCTGCCAGATCACCGACGCGGAGGCGCTGCCGGTCGTCTTCGATCTCGCCGAAAAGGAGGGGCTGCTCCTCGGCGGCTCGTCCGGGATCAATGTCGCCGGCGCGATCCGCCTGGCGAAGGAGCTCGGGCCCGGCAAGACGATCGTCACGATTCTCTGCGACGGGGGCGCCCGCTACGCCTCGAAGCTCTTCAATCCCGAGTTCCTGCGTGGGCTGAACCTGCCGACGCCGCCCTGGCTCGGCGCGCGTGAGAAGATCGATCCGGGGTTTGTGTAAAGCTCACCCCTGCCCGGCGATGCGCTCCACTTCCGCGCCGCAGCCGGAGAGCTTCTTCTCCAGGCGCTCGAAGCCGCGGTCGAGGTGGTAGACGCGGTTGATCGTCGTCTCGCCCTTGGCTGCGAGTCCCGCGATGACGAGCGAGACCGAGGCGCGGAGATCGGTCGCCATCACCTGCGCCCCTTGCAACTGTTCGGCCCCCGTGACGATCGCGCTGTCGCCTTCGAGGCGGATGTGCGCGCCGAGCCTCGCCAGCTCCTGCACGTGCATGAAGCGGTTCTCGAAGATCGTCTCGGTAATGCGGGAGACGCCATTGGCGCGTGTCATCAGCGCCATGAATTGCGCCTGAAGATCGGTCGGGAAGTCCGGGAAGGGCGCCGTGCGCACGTCCACCGGCGCAAGGCCAGAGCCGTTGCGAACGATACGCAGCCCTGCGTCGGTTTCCGTAACCTCGGCGCCCGACGCCGTCAGAACGTCCAGCGCCGCCTGCAAGAGGTTTCCGCGCGCGCCGCTCAAGAGAACGTCGCCGCCTGTCATCGCGACAGCCATCGCATAAGTGCCGGCTTCGATGCGGTCGGGCAGCACGCTGTGCCAGCCGCCGTGCAGCGACGGAACGCCCTGAATCTCCACCGTGGACTGGCCCGCGCCCTTGATGCGCGCGCCCATCGTGTTCAGGCACGCCGCGAGATCGACGATCTCCGGCTCGCGCGCGGCGTTGTGCAGCACGGTGGTTCCGTGCGCGAGCGCCGCCGCCATCAGCGCCATATGCGTCCCACCGACCGTGACTTTCTCAAAGTCGATTTCGGCGCCGACGAGTCCCTTCTTGGCGCTCGCCACGACATAGCCATTCTCGATCGCGATCTCGGCACCGAGCTTCTCCATCGCCATGAGCAGCAGATCGACCGGGCGCGTGCCGATCGCGCAGCCGCCGGGCAGCGAGACGCGCGCCTCGCCGACGCGCGCTAGCAGCGGCGCGAGCACCCAGAAGCTGGCGCGCATGCGCGAGACCATCTCATAGGGCGCGGTCGTGTCGACGATCTCGCGCGCGGTGAGATGCACCGTGCGGCCCGTGTCGGGGGAGGCGCCGGCGCGCTTGCCCGCGACGGCGTAATCGACGCCGTGGTTCGTAAGGATGCGCTCGAGCTGCGTCACGTCGGCCAGGAGCGGCATGTTCTCGAGCGTGAGCGTCTCGCGCGTCAGGAGCGCGGCGATCATGAGCGGCAGAGCGGCGTTCTTGGCGCCGGATATCGGGATGGTTCCCTTCAGCTCATGGCCGCCGACGATCTTGATCTTGTCCATGCGTGTCCGTTTCCTGCTGCGGCGGAGCCGGCGAATCGGCCGCCCGCGCCGCGTCCTTGCGTCGCTTGAGATTGGCGCGCAGCGCCTTGGCCCGCGCGTCCGCCTGGGTTCGCGCGGCTTGCTGCGCGTCGGATTTCCCGCTCTTTTGGGTCATGATCGTGGCGATTTCGTGCGGAGAGGTGTGGTAGGCCCTATCCAAGCGAGGGGCAACTTCGATCTCAAATTGCGGTTACTCCCGCATCGGCGAGTCAAGTCTCCGCCCCCGAGTACAATTGTCCACGCAAACAGCCCTACCCGCCCGTCGGATAATTCGGGCTTTCGCGCGTAATCGTCACGTCGTGCACATGACTTTCGCGCAGGCCCGCGTTGGTGATGCGCACGAAGCGCGCGCGTTGCTGAAACTCGGAGATCGTCGCCGCGCCGACATAGCCCATCGCCGAGCGTAGGCCGCCCGCCAGCTGATAGAGGATCGGTGTGGCGGGGCCGCGATAGGGAACCTGGCCTTCCACGCCCTCGGGCACGAGCTTCTGCTGCTCCTGCACGTCGCCCTGGAAGTAACGGGTCGCCGAGCCCGCGACCATCGCGCCGACCGAGCCCATGCCGCGGTAGGATTTGAAGGAGCGGCCCTGATACAGAAACACCTCCCCGGGCGACTCCTCCGTCCCGGCAAGCAGCGAGCCGATCATCACGACATTGGCGCCCGCCGCGATGGCTTTCGCGAGATCGCCCGAATATTTCACGCCGCCGTCGGCGATGACGGGGACGCCCTGCTTTTGCGCCTCCTCCGCCGCGTTCAGCACCGCGGTGAGCTGCGGCACGCCGACGCCCGCGACGATGCGCGTCGTGCAGATCGAGCCCGGGCCGATGCCGACCTTGATCGCGTCCGCGCCGGCGTCGATGAGCGCTTTCACGGCCTCCGCCGTCGCGACATTGCCGGCGACGATAGAAATCTTGTTGCTCGTCTTCTTCACGCGAGCCACCTGGTCGAGCACGGCCTGGGAATGGCCATGCGCCGTGTCAATGACGAGGCAATCTGCGCCGGCCTCGATCAATTGGAGCGCACGTTCGAAGCCGTGATCGCCTACCGTCGTCGCCGCCGCGACGCGCAGCCGTCCTTCCGCATCCTTGCAGGCGTAAGGATGCTGCGTCGCCTTCTCCATATCCTTGACGGTGACGAGCCCGACGCAAGAATAATCCTCGTCGACGACGAGGAGCTTCTCGATGCGATGCTGATGCAGCAGCCGCTTCGCTTCCTCGCGCGAGCCGCCCTCGCGGACGGTGATGAGGTTCTTCGTCATCAGCTCGGCGACCGGCTGACGCGGCTCCTCGGCGAAGCGCACGTCGCGGTTCGTCAGGATGCCGACGAGCTTGCCGTTCTTGCCGCCGGCCGGCCGTTCGACGACGGGAATGCCAGAGATGCCGTGCCGGGCCATCAGCGCGAGCGCATCGGCGAGCGTCTCGTCGGGATGGATGGTGATCGGATTGACGACCATGCCGCTTTCATAGCGCTTGACCTTGCGCACCTCGGCGGCCTGATCGGCGGGCGTGAGATTTTGATGGATCACACCGATGCCGCCCGCCTGCGCCATGGCGATGGCGAGCCGCGCCTCGGTCACCGTGTCCATCGCCGCCGAAATGATCGGCAACTTGAGCTCGATGTCGCGCGTGAGCCGCGTGCTCACGTCGACGCCGGAAGGCTGCACGCGGGAATGACCCGGCTGCAGCAATACGTCATCGAAAGTGAGGGCCTCGCTCAGGGCCTCAACGAATTTGGCGCACATCGCAGGAACTCCGGATCTTCTTCAGCTCATGGCGCGAGACGCGCGCTAGACGTTAAATTGCAGCCGCGCGAGCCGCGCATAGAGGCCGCCCCGTTCGACGAGCGTTTCATGGACGCCTTCCTCGACGATCCGGCCCGCGTCGAGAACGATGATCCGGTCGGCCTCGAGCACGGTCGCCAGCCGATGCGCGATCACGAGGCTCGTCCTTCCCGCCATCACGTCCTCGAGCGCAGCTTGCACGAGCTTTTCGTTCTCCGCGTCGAGCGCCGAGGTGGCTTCGTCGAGGAGCAGCACGGGCGCGTCCGCGAGGATCGCGCGGGCGATGGCGAGACGCTGGCGCTGACCGCCAGAGAGCGTCACACCGCGCTCGCCGAGCTCGGTATCGTAACCCTTGGGCAAGGCGGCGATGAAGTCGTGCGCCTGCGCGCGGCGCGCCGCCGCCTCGATCTCGCGGCGCGGCGCCCCCTCGCGGCCATAGGCGATGTTTTCGGCGACAGTCGTGCCGAAAATCACGGGGTCTTGCGGCGCGAGCGCGATCGACCTGCGCAGCGCCCGCGGATCGAGATCGCGAACCTCGACGCCGTCGAGCGAGACGGCGCCGGAATCGACGTCATAGAAGCGCAGCAGCAGCTGGAAAAGGGTCGTTTTGCCCGATCCCGAGGGACCGACCAGCGCGACGCGCTCACCCGGCTCGATCGTCAGACTCAAATTATCGATCGCCTTGGCGCTATTCGCGCTCGGATAGGAGAAACTCACATTCGCGAAGGCGATCTGACCGCGCACGGGCTCTTTGAGCGCTTTGGGCTTCGCGGGCGCGGAGATTCCGGGCTTGACGCTCAAGATTTCGCCGATTCGCCCGGCCGCTCCCGCGGCCGCGGCCGCCTCGCTCCAGACCTGCGAGAGCTCGCCGAGCGAGCTCGCGCCGAGCACGGCGTAGAGCACGAACTGCGATAGCACGCCCGAGGTCATCTTTCCGGCAAGCACGTCTTGCGCGCCGAGCCACAGCACAGCGACGACGCTGCAGGAGACGAGGAAGATCGCGCCGGCCGTAACGAGCGCGCGCAAACGCGTCGCGTCGCGGGCGGTCGTATAGGCTCCTTCGGCCGCGCGGGAAAAACGCGCAACGATCTGAGGCTCGGCGCCGCAGGCCTGCATCGTGCGAATCGCCGCGAGGTTCTCGCCGGCATAGGCCGAAGCGTCGGCGAGCGCGTCCTGCGCACGCCGCGAGCGCCCCTTCACCGCGCGCCCGGAGGCGATAAGCGGCAGCACTATCACCGGGATGGCTGCGAGCGCGACGATGGACAGCTTGAAGCTCGTCACGACCATCATCACGATTGCGCCGAGGAACAGGAAGAAATTGCGCAGCGCCACCGAGGCCGAGGCGCCGAAGGCCGATTTGAGCTGGGTCGTGTCGCTGGTGAGCCGCGACAGGAGCTCGCCGGTCTTGGCGGTCTCGAAGAACCGCGCATCGAGCCGGGTCAGGTGCCGGAAGAGATCGGAGCGCAAATCCGCGACCACCCGTTCGCCGAGCGTCATCACGAGATAGTAGCGGCAGCCGGAGGCCAGCGCGAGCACGCCCACGACTCCGATCAGCGCGCCGAAGCTCGCATTGACCGAACCGGCGTTATCCCGGGAAAAACCCTGGTCGATCATCGCCCGCACGGCGAGCGGCAAAGCGAGCGTCGCGCCAGCGGCGATGCTGAGCGCGATGAGAGCGAGCAGGATGCGCAGCCAATAACGCAGCGCGTAGGGGAGCAGCCCGCGCAAGGGCGCGAGCGTCTTCAGTCGGCGGGTTTTTTCGGGGGCGGCCTCTTCGGTCATGCGGGCTTATAGCCTCGAAGGCGCAGGAAGGCGACAGGGTAAAGGCCAGAGCTGGGGAAAAAGCTTCGCGCGATTTTCAACTGGCGATCACCGCGTCACTGCGTCGGACCGGCAGCGTAGCTCGTGTCTGCCTCTACCCCTCACTCACAGGGTGGCCGGTTGCAAGAAGGAGGACGAGGCGTGGTCGGCCCCGGCGTCGTCAGCACATGCACCGTGTTCGCGGAATTTTGATTATTCGCCTGCGCTTGGCTTTGCACAATGGCGTTGCCTGCGCCGATCACTGACAGAATACCAAGCCCTTGTCCCAAGTTCTGGACATCCGGCGGGGGCGCGGAGCCGAGCTGTTGGTTGGCGCCGGTCTCCGTTGGCGGATTTGAGGCGCCGCCGTCCTGTCCTGCGCGGCTGGCGAAACGCCCGTCGATCGTCTCCAGCAGGCCCAAGGGGATGGGTGTCGGCTGCGAGAACGTTCCGCCCGCCAGGACCGTCACCATATCGCCCGGGGGGATCGTGACGGTCGACGGACCGTTGCTTATCGTCACCTCGCCAGCCAGCGCCGCGAAAATCTCTCCTTCGGGGCAGTTGAGGCACACATAGGCCATACCGCCGCGGACGCTCATGGTGCCGGAATGCGTCTCGATCTTCGCCCCCTCGGTGTGGCTCACCGCGCCGCCGACGAAGCGCAAGGCGCCCTTGGTCAGCGTCGCCGACTGCGCGCCGACGCCCTCTTTCTCGTTGTAGACGAACTTGTTGATGGTGATCGAGCTGCCGTGGCCGACCGTCATCGTGGAATTGTCGCGAAAGACGATCTGCGCCGACCCATTGGCGTCCGTGGTGATCCGCTCCCTCGCCTCGACCCCGGCGCCCACCGAAAGCTTGCGGCCGCCGCCCTGCGCCGACTGATTGACCGCTCCGACGTTCCCGACCGACTGGGCAAGGGCCGCTCCGGCGAAGGCCGTCGCCAAGGCAATGAGGATCGGCAGGAGGATTTTCATTTTCGTCGCTTTCTCAAAACTTCGCTATCGGACCGAACACGACGGAAAAGTTGTTCAGCCTGAAATTTTGGATGTTCGAGTCGTTCGTTAAGTACTCCACGTGGCCATTGAAGCCCCATTGTGGGCCGACGGGCGCGTCTAGCGCAACGCCATAAGTCCAGGTGTCGTCCCGCCGTGCGAGAAGAGGATTGACCAGGAAGTTCGGAGAATCGAACGCTATCTGTGTAAATCGCGCATAGGGCTCGATCGTCCAGCGGCGCGGGATTTCCTTCAGCGGCGGTTCGATCTCCAAGAGCAGCATCGCCTGGAAGTCGATCGTATCCGAGGACTGCGAGGACAAGCCCGCATTCGCGCGCGAATAGGCGCCCCGTCCTTCGAGCTTCACCCAATCGGTGATGCGATAAAAGGCGTTCAGCGAGCCCGTGTAGACGTCGCCCGAGGCGAGCGTCGAAACCGTGTGCGCCGCCCAATTCCACGGTATGGGGCCGCCGTTGTTAACATAGAGACTACGGTATTCGAAACCCGGCTCCAGCATGAGGTCCCGGCCGAACGTCTTGCGGAAGGTGATCCCGCCGCCGCCGTCATTGAGATAGTTGATGTCGCCCAAAACCGAGGCCGCGCCGGTGGCGTAGGGCTTCACCGAAAGTCCGGGCGCGATCTCGAAACGCGGACCGACTGAGCCGGCGAAAAGCGCGACGTCATATTGCGGCAATTTGAACTGCTGCGTTGCGTAAATCAGGCCGCGCATTTCGAGCGTCGGCCCGCCGTGACCGAGGAAATCCCAATCGAGCCCCGTCTGAAGGAGCTGGAAGCTGTTGACGTCGGACCGCTGTCCTCCGAGCGCGTTCGTCTGCACGCCGCCGACGCCGAAGAGGCCGCCCGCTGGAAAGAAATTAGCGTTCGACTGCGAGCGCATGCCAATCTGAAGGCTGCCGTAAAGACGTTTATCCTCGGCGCCCTTCTCGACATCCGGCAGTTGCGCCTCGATCTGCGCTTTCTGCGACGGGTCGAGACTGGGCGACTCCAGCGCGCGTTTCATCTGCAACTCGGCGCTGCGGTCGGCGCCGAGCTTCGCATAGAGATAGCCGAGCTCCTTGCGGGCGCGGGCGAGGTTCGGGTTGAACATCAGCAGACGTTGAAGCGCGCTGATCGCCTCTTCGTCATAGCCGAGCTGCGAGGCGAGCCGGATGTAGGCGTATGTCTTGTCGTAGTCGGTCGGATGAAGGCGGATTTCCTCGGCCAGACGATCGAACTCGGCGCGCGACGGCGTGTCCGCTCCCCCCAAGGGGCCGAAAAGCGCAAAGTCGCCCTGCCCCTCCTGCGCACAAGCGCCCGAGCCCGCCGCGGTCAGGCTCGCGATCAGCGCGAGAAAGGCAATGCGAGGGACACGGGTCACGTCGGCTCCGATCAATTCACCCTTTCAAGGTCAAAAGTCTTACACCAACCGCACGGCTTGAACAGGCTTGTCTCGGTCAAAGCATGAAAAATGCGAGCCCTGTGACGTAATTGTCACAGTGAAGACGCCGGCTCCCACTCCATCAACGAGATGATTACTCTTTCTCGCCGGCTCCTTCTGCAACCGAAGTCGCGCTAGCCCAGCAGCCCTCCCTGCCGGGGAGCGAGAGGATTCTCGAGGATTGCCGAGGAGTCGGGCGCGTCCACTGTCGGCGTACCCGCAAACGCCGCGTAGAGACCCGCAACGAAGCGCTCCTCGAGATCTTTGACGATGAAGACGATACGTGTGCGGCGATCGGCGTCGGGCCAGGCGGCGAGGCGGTGCGGCGGGTGGAACACATGCTGCACGCCATGGATCACGACGGGAGAGTCGGGGTCGTCGGACAGCGCCACGATCCCCTTCACCCGGAGCAGCCGTGGGCCGTGGGCCTGACGCAAGAGCTCGAGAAAGAGATCGAAGGCTTGCGTAGCGAGCGGCTTGTCGCTCGTCATGCAGAAAGCGCGAATATGCGCGTCATGACGATTGGCGTCGGCGTGGTGATGTTCATCATGATGATGATGATGATGCTCTTGGGCGTCGAGCACGCCTTGAGCATTGAGCCACGCGTCGAGCCGCGGCGTTTTCCCTTCGGCGTCGTAGAGACCACAGTCGAGAAGCGCCCCAGCCGACGCCTCGCCATTCGCGGCGATCAGAATGCGCGCCGCCGGATTGAGCGCGGCGAGGCGCGCGCGCAGCGAGGGCAAATTTGCCGCGCCCTGAGGCAGATCGGTCTTCGTCACGACGATTCGATCCGCGACGGCGGCCTGCTTGACCGCTTCCTCATGCGCGTCGAGCGTGGCCTCGCCGTTCACAGCGTCGACGAGCGTCACCACTCCATCGAGTTGATAGCGAAGCAAAAGATAAGGATGGCGCATGATCGCATGCAGAACCGGCGCGGGATCGGCGAGACCCGTTGTTTCCAGGACGACGCGCGCGAAGGGCTTTATTCGACCATTGTCGCGTCGGCGCAGGGCATCCTCGAGCGCGGCGACGAGATCGCCGCGAATGGTGCAGCAAACGCAGCCCGAGCTCATCACCATCATGTCGCCGTCGATCTTCTCGACGAAGAGATGATCGAGTCCGACCTCGCCGAATTCGTTGATCATGACGAGCGTATCGGCGAATTCGCTCGAGGCGAGCAAGCGGTTGAGCAGCGTCGTCTTGCCGGCCCCCAGAAAGCCGGTCAACACCGTGAGCGGAAGGGGCGGCGGGGGACGGCGCAGCTCAGCGGGCGCCGGTTCGCTCATTGCGCCTCCGCGACCTTGTTGCTCCTAGCTGCCGCGGTCGAGTGCGACGAGTGGTGTTTGGCCTTTCCAGGTCCATGCTTGTGCGGCTTGGCCTTTGAAGCGGGCGAGTCGGAAGAATCGTCACCGGTGTCGTCCTGCGCCGCTTTGGCCGTGTCATGATGACTTTTGGCTTTCGCCTTGTGCTTGCCGGGCTTCGCCTGCGGCTCCTCCGCGTCGGCGTCCTGCTCCGCCGCCGCCAAGGCCTTGGCGCCCGATGCGCTCCACACCACGAGTTTCCCCGGCTCGGCGAGCGGCGCCGGGACGAGCTGCGGACCCGTGGGATTGTCGGCGCCGACCGCGAGCTTCGGATCGCGGGGCCTGGCGACCGGGCCGACGTAGCCCTCCGCCCGGCCGGTATAAACGACGATCGGGGGAAAGCAGATGGGCTGCGCGTTCAGGCGCCCTGCGCTCCCCTCGCTGAACTTCTTCGCAGGATCGCCGACCATCTCGATGGACGTGTCCTCGAACTCGGCGACATATTGCTTATGCGCCTTGCCGCGACGCAGACAGATCTTGTCGCGCTGATCGGGAGCCGGACCCACGCCGGGGCCCGGCAAATCCGCTGCGGAACCTTGCGGTTGCACGCCTGCAAAGGCGCGATCGAACAGTTCCGCCGTCCGCATGGTGCGCGCCAGCCCGCTCGGCGCGCCGAGCACGACCGTGATGAGCCTTCTGCCACCACGCGTCGCCGACGCCACCAAATTATAGCCGGCGGGACAGGTGAAGCCGGTCTTCATCCCGTCCGCGCCAGGATAAAGCTTCAACAGACCATTGTGCGTTGGCATGATCCGACGGCCGATACGGAACGCGCCGATATGATAGAGGTCGGCCGATTCGGGGAAATCGACGAGCAGCGCCCGGCCCAGCAGCGCGAGGTCGCGAGCCGAGGTGACTTGGCGGTCGTCGGGCAGCCCGTTCGGATTGACCCAGTAGGATTCCTTCATCCCGATCGCTGCGGAGGCCTGGTTCATTTCGCCCGCGAAGGCTTCCACCGAGCCCGAGACGCCTTCGGCGATCGTGACCGCGATGTCGTTGGCGGATTTGACCATCAGCATCACCAGCGCATTGCGCAGGGTCACCTCCTGGCCGACGCGGAAGCCCATTTTCGACGGCGCCTGCTCGGTCGCGCGCTCCGAGACGACGAGCGGCGTGTCCAGCGTGATGCGCCCTTTGCGCACGGCGTCCAGCGCGACGTAAGCCGTCATGAGTTTGGTGGTCGAGGCCGGAAACCAGACAGCGGTAGCCTGATCCTGCTCGAGCACCTGGCCGGTCGCGACATCGATCACGATCGACGGCGTGGCCAAGGCCGGTCCGATGATCCCAAGGGCGAAAAGCAGAGCGACGATTCGGCCTACAGCGCCCCCGCACAAAAGCTTCATGAGCAAATTTCCCCGATCGCCGGCGCGCCTCGAAACTCGAGAGCACGGGCCGCTTTATGAAGATTTTACCAGAACCGCTAAATTCGGCGCAATTCAGGCGCCCGGGCCCCGAGTTGCGTTTTCGCGGCGGCCAAGACCCAACTTTTCTTGTCCAACCGGTTGATTGCCGCGCGCGAGCCGGCGCCGATCATGCTAGTTTATATTGGGAACCAGCGGAGACAGGCCCGGGTGATCGACAAGCTGGAGTTCTTCATCGCGGTCGCCGGCGAGCAGAGCTTTTCGCGCGCGGCGGAAGTCTGCGGCGTTACCCAGCCCACGCTCTCGGCAGGGGTGAAGCAGCTCGAGGATTCGCTTGGCCTGCTGCTCGTGAACCGCTCGTCGCGCTACCACGGGCTCACCCGCGAGGGCGAGCACGTTCTGGTCTGGGCGAAACGAATTGTCGCCGACGCCCGCGCGATGCGTCAGGAGGCGAGATCATTACGCGACGGCCTTTCCGGCCAGCTCAAACTCGCCGCGATCCCGACGGCCCTGGGGGCCATCTCGTCCCTCATCACGCCCTTCCTCGACAAGCATGCCGGCGTTCGGGTCAAGGTTCTCAGCGCCGCCTCGGTCGAAATTCTGGCCATGCTCGACAATCTCGAGATCGACGCCGGACTCACCTATCTCGACAATGAGCCGCTCGGCCGCGTGCGCACCGTGCCTTTGTGGAAAGAGCGCTACCGCCTGCTCACCGTCGCCAACAATCCGCTTGGCGACCGCGAGCGCGTCACCTGGGCCGAAGTGGCGCGCCTGACGCTTTGCCTTCTCACGCCCGAGATGCAGAATCGGCGCATCGTCGACCAGTTGATGCGCGACGCCGGCGGGGCGCCGCAGACCGTGGTCGAGTCGAATTCGATCATCTTGCTCTATGATCAGGTCAAGTCGGGCCGATGGGCCACGGTCATGCCAGAGAAGCTCGCGCAGACGCTCGGCGTGACGGCCCCGCTGCGCTCCATCCCGATCGTCGAGCCCGAGGCTGTGCACGAGATCGGCCTTGTTGCACCGCAGCGCGAGCCTGCCCCGCCCCTCGTGGCCGCGCTCATCGCCGAGACCAAGAAGCTCGCTGCAAGCGGCGCCTTGAATACGCAATAGGAAACTCCTATCGTTCCATGGCTTCCGGCCATTGATCGAAGCTCCGAATTCCGGCAAGCTGTCGAGATAAGCAAAAAGCAAAAAGGCGCGGCTCAAGAACTGCCGCCGTTCAGGTCAAAGGGAAGAAATGTCTCAAGTCGCCGCCTGGAATTCCACTCGCGCGCAGGAGATCATCGACGCGCATCTCCATTTGGAAGGCCCCGCCATGCCGATCCTGCACGCCTTGCAGGAAGAGTTCGGCTGCGTTCCCGAGGCGGCCGTGCCGCAGATCGCCCAGGCGCTGAACGTGTCGCGCGCGGAGATGCACGGGGTCGTCACTTTTTATCACGACTTCCGACGGGAGCCGGCTGGCCGCCACGTCCTGAAAATCTGCCGCGCCGAGTCTTGCCAGTCGATGGGGTCGGAGAAGATCGCCCACGACTTTCTCCAAAGGATCAAGACCGAGTGGCATTACACGACGCCGGATGGCGCGCTCACGGTGGAGGCTGTCTATTGCTTGGGCTTGTGCGCCCATAGCCCCTCGGCGCTCTATGACGGCGAGCCGATCGGACGCGTCGACGGCGAGACACTCGACGCGATCGCCGAGGAGGCGCGCCAGTCATGACGAAAGTTTTCGTTCCCCTCGACATGGCCGCCAAGGCCATGGGCGCCGACAAGGTCGCGGCGGCGATCGCCAAGGAGGCCGCTGCGCGCGGCCTCGATGTCACAATTGTCCGAAACGGCTCGCGCGGCTTGCTTTGGCTGGAGCCGCTCGTCGAGGTCGAGACCCCGCAGGGCCGGATCGGCTACGGCAATGTCGCCGCAAGGGACGTCCCTTCGCTTTTCGATTCAGGCTTCCTTACGGGCGCTCAGCACAAGCTGTCGATCGGCAAGGTCGAGGATCATCCCTTCTGGAAGCGCCAGCATCGCGTCACGTTCAAGCGTTGCGGGATCACGGATCCTCTGTCGCTTGCGGAATATGAATCGCTCGGCGGCGGCGTGGGTCTTGCCAAGGCCTTCGCGATGTCGCCCGCCGAGGCGATCGCGGAGGTAACCAAGTCGGGCCTGCGCGGCCGCGGCGGCGCTGGCTTCCCGACCGGGATCAAGTGGAAGACGGTCGCCGATACGCCGGCGGTGCAGCGCTATGTCGTCGTGAACGCCGATGAGGGCGACAGCGGCACCTTCGCCGACCGCATGATCATGGAAGGAGATCCCTTCGCGCTCATTGAGGGCATGATCATCGCGGGCTACGCCGTCAACGCCTCAAAGGGTTATGTCTATCTGCGCTCGGAATATCCGCAGACGGCCGTGGTGTTCGGCAAGGCCATCGAGATCCTGCGCGAGGCCGGCTGGCTCGGACCGAAGGTGCGCGGCTCGAATTTTGCATTTGACGTTGAGCTGCGCATCGGCGCCGGCGCCTATGTCTGCGGCGAGGAGACCTCGCTTCTCGAGAGCCTCGAGGGCAAGCGCGGCATCGTCCGCGCCAAGCCGCCCTTCCCGGCGATCGCCGGCCTCTTCGAGAAGCCGACCATTGTTAACAACGTGCTGTCCATCGCCACGATCCCGATGATCTTCGAGGAAGGCGCTCAGGCCTACGCCGATTGCGGCGTCGGACGCTCGCGCGGCACCATGCCGCTGCAGATCGCGGGAAACGTCAAATATGGCGGGCTTTGCGAGGTCGACTTCGGCTTGACGCTCGGCGAGATCGTCAATGACATCGGCGGCGGGACCCACTCTGGACGGCCGGTCCGGGCCGTCCAATGCGGCGGACCGCTCGGCGCCTATGTGCCGGTGAAAGACTTCGACCTCATCTTCGACTACGAGGATTTCGCCAAGCGCGACGCGCTCATCGGCCACGGTGGCCTCGTGATCTTCGACGACACGGTCGACATGCTGCAGATGGCTCGCTTCGGCATGGAGTTCTGCGCAATCGAAAGCTGCGGCAAGTGCACGCCTTGCCGGATTGGATCGACGCGGGGCGTCGAGACGATCGACAAGATCAAAGCGGGCCAGAACGTCGAGGGCGAGATCGCTCTGCTCGAAGACCTCTGCAACACGATGAAGTTTGGATCCCTCTGCGCGCTTGGGGGCTTCGCGCCCTACCCGGTGCTCAGCGCGCTACGTCATTTCCCCGAGGACTTCCACAGGAAGTCTGTTCCCGCCGCCGCGGAATGAGGAGCTAAAGCCATGAGCGTTATCAAAGAAATCGACTATGGTACGCCGGCCTCGCAGTCTCAAAATATGGTGACTTTGACGATCGACGGTCAGTCGGTCACCGTGCCCGAAGGCACGTCGATCATGCGCGCGGCGATGGAGATGGGCAATGAGATCCCCAAGCTCTGCGCCACCGACAGCATCAAGGCTTTTGGCTCCTGCCGCCTCTGCCTCGTCGAGATCGAGGGTCGCGGCGGTCTTCCCGCCTCCTGCACGACGCCGGTCGCACCCGGAATCAAGGTGCACACGCAGACGCCCCGCCTTAAGGCGGTCCGGCGTGGCGTCATGGAGCTCTATATTTCCGACCACCCGCTCGACTGCCTGACCTGCGCGGCCAACGGCGACTGCGAGCTGCAGGATATGGCCGGCGCGGTCGGTCTGCGCGACGTCCGATACGGCTATGACGGCGCCAATCACGTCTTCGCCCGCAATCAGGGCGATGCGAACTTCAAGTGGATGCCGAAGGACGAGTCGAACCCTTATTTCAGCTACGACCCGTCGAAATGCATCGTCTGCAACCGCTGCGTGCGCGCTTGCGAGGAGGTGCAAGGCACCTTCGCGCTGACGATCTCGGGCCGCGGCTTCGAAAGCCGCGTGTCGCCGGGCATGTCGGAAGCCTTCATGGAATCCGAATGCGTCTCCTGCGGTGCCTGCGTGCAGGCGTGTCCGACCGCGACGCTCATCGAGAAGTCGGTCATCGCCACGGGTCAGCCCGAGCACTCGGCGGTCACGACCTGCGCCTATTGCGGCGTCGGCTGCACGTTCAAGGCGGAGATGCGCGGCGAGGAAGTCGTGCGCATGGTCCCCTGGAAGGACGGAAAGGCCAATCACGGCCATAGCTGCATCAAGGGCCGCTTCGCCTATGGCTACGCGCATCACAAGGATCGCGTGCTCGAGCCGATGATCCGCGACAAGATCACCGAGCCCTGGCGCGTCGTCTCCTGGGAGGAGGCAATCGCCTTCACCGCGCGGCGCTTCAAGGAAGTGCAAGCCAAATACGGCAAGGATTCGGTCGGCGTCATCACCTCCTCGCGCTGCACGAACGAGGAGAGCTTCCTCGTCCAGAAGCTCACGCGCGCGGGCTTCGGCAACAACAACACCGACACCTGCGCACGCGTCTGCCACTCGCCGACGGGTTACGGCTTGAACCAAGCCTTCGGCACCTCGGCCGGCACGCAGGATTTCGACTCGGTCGACGAAGCCGACGTCATCGTCGTGATCGGCGCCAATCCGACCGACGCGCATCCGGTGTTCGGCTCGCGCATGAAGGCCCGGCTGCGAGCGGGCGCGAAGCTCATTGTCGTCGATCCGCGCCAGATCGACCTTGTACGGTCTCCGCACATCAAGGCCGATTATCATCTGCCGCTCAAGCCCGGCACGAATGTCGCGGTCGTGACGGCCATGGCGCATGTGATCGTCACCGAAGGGCTCGTGAACGAGAAGTTCGTGCGCGAGCGCTGCAACAAGGACGAGTATCAGGACTGGGCGGCCTTCGTGTCCGAGGAGCGCAACAGTCCGGAGGCGACCGAGAAATTCACCGGCGTTCCGGCGGCGGATCTGCGGGGCGCGGCGCGCCTCTACGCCACGGGCGGCAACGGCGCGATTTACTACGGCCTCGGTGTCACCGAGCACAGCCAAGGATCGACGACCGTCATGGGCATCGCCAATCTGGCCATGGCGACCGGCAATCTCGGCCGGCGCGGCGTCGGCGTGAACCCGCTGCGCGGCCAGAACAACGTGCAGGGCTCCTGCGACATGGGCTCCTTCCCGCATGAGCTTCCGGGCTATCAGCACATTTCGAACGAGGCCGCGCGCGAGACCTTCGAGGAAGAATGGGGGGTGAAGCTCGACTCCGAGCCCGGCCTGCGCATTCCGAACATGTTCGACGCGGCGATCGACGGCTCCTTCAAGGGCCTCTACGTCCAGGGCGAAGACATCCTTCAGTCCGACCCGAACACCAAGCACGTGTCCGCGGGCCTTGCGGCCATGGATCTCGTCGTCGTGCAGGACCTCTTCCTCGTCGAGACGGCGAATTACGCCCATGTGTTCCTGCCCGGCGCGACCTTCTTGGAGAAGGACGGCACCTTCACCAACGCCGAGCGCCGCATCCAGCTCGTGCGCAAGGTGATGACGCCCAAGAACGGCTATGCGGACTGGGAAATCACCCAGCTCATCGCCCAGGCCATGGGTCTCGACTGGAACTACAAGCACCCGAGCGAGATCATGGACGAGATCGCCCGACTCACCCCGAGCTTCCGCCGCGTCTCCTACAAGCGCCTCGAGGAGGAGGGCTCGGTGCAGTGGCCGTGCAACGACGAGCACCCGCATGGCGTGCCGATCATGCACATCGAGAAATTCGCGCGCGGCAAGGGCAAATTCGTCATCACCGAATATGTGCCGACCGACGAGAAGACTGGGCCGCGCTTCCCGCTGCTGCTCACGACGGGCCGCATTCTCTCGCAATACAACGTCGGCGCGCAGACCCGGCGCACGGAGAACAGCAGCTGGCATCCCGAGGACGTGCTGGATATCAATCCGCACGACGCCGAGGAGCGCGGGATCAAGGACGGCGATTGGGTGCGCGTGCAGAGCCGCGCCGGCGAAGCTTCGCTACGCGCCAACATCAGCGAGCGCATGGCGCCCGGCGTGGTCTACACGACCTTCCATCATCCGCAGAGCCAGGCCAACGTCATCACCACCGACAATTCCGACTGGGCGACAAATTGTCCCGAATATAAGGTGACGGCGGTGCAGGTGTCGCCGACGAACGGACCTTCGGAATGGCAGGAGCAATACTCGGCCATGGCGGAGGCGAGCCGCCGCATCGAGACGGGGATCGAAGCCGCGGAATGAGCGAAGAAGTCCCTGCGCCCGTCGTGACTGCAGCCTGCCTTGCGCGCCGTCACGACGAATTGGCGCCGGGTTCGCGCCTCATCCCCGAGGAAACGCCGATCGCCTTCACCTATGGCGGCTCCACGCACGCCGTCATGATGGCGACGCCCGCCGATCTCGAAGACTTCGCCGCCGGCTTCGCCGTGACGGAAGGTTTGATCGATCTGGACGCCGGCCCACTCGAGGTCGAGATCGTCTCGAGCGATTTGGGCGTCGAGCTGCGCAGCTGGCTCCCCGACGAAGGCCAGCGGCAATATGCCGCGCGCCGCCGCTCCCTGGCGGGACCGACGGGATGCGGACTTTGCGGCATCGAGAGCCTCGAGCAAGCGGCGCGTGAGCCGCCGAGCGTCGGCGACGAGCTTCGCGTGGAGGCCGCGGAGCTGATCCGAGCGATGGATCGCCTGCCGGAAGACCAGACGCTCAATCGGCAGACGCGCGCCGTGCATGGCGCGGCTTTCTGGCGCCCTTCCGACAATCTATTGATCCTGCGCGAGGACGTCGGACGCCACAACGCCCTCGACAAGCTCGCCGGCGCAATGCTGCGGCGGGGCATCGCGGGGAAGGACGGCGTCGTGCTGATGACGAGCCGCGTTTCCGTCGAGCTCATCCAGAAAGCGGCGCGGATCGGCGCACCGGTGATCGCGGCGATCTCGGCGCCGACGGCGCTCGCCGTTCGCACCGCAGAAGCTTGCGGCATGACGCTCATCGCGGTAATGCGGGGGCGAGACTTCGAAGTCTTCACCCACCCCGAACGCATCGTGGAGCCGGCGTCAGTCCATGTCGGATAATTCGATCGACACATTGGTGAAAATGGCCAATCAAATCGGGCAATTCTTCTCCGCCCAGAAGTCTGGCGACCGGTTCGCGGACGCTGCCGACCATCTGAAGCGGTTTTGGGATCCTCGCATGCGGGCGAGCATCGTCGATTATGTCGCGAAAGGCGGAAACGGGCTCAATCCCACCGCGCTCGAAGCGGTCAGGCGCATTTCTCGACAGGACGTTACGGCGAAACAGGTGGAACCGCATGGCGCATAATTCGGTCGATACGCTGGTGAAAATGGCCAATCAGATCGGACAGTTCTTCTCGGCGCAGAAAACGGGAGATCAGGCTGCGTCCGCTGCGGATCATCTGAGAAAATTTTGGGACCCCCGCATGCGCGCGGGCATCATCGACTATGTCGCGGGCGGCGGACAGGGCTTGAACCCCACAGCGCTTGAAGCGGTTAAGCGCCTCACGCGTCCGGGCGGATATCGCGGCTCCACGCTGCGCTCGGGCGGCGAAGACGGCTGAGAACTTCGGCCTCTGGAGCCTGACCTCCAAATTAGACCGAGGCGTTCGACGCGCTAATTTGTGAGAGCGCGCTACCTCGATAACGAGGCAAAATTCATGGCGGCCGATGGCGCTCGCAATTCTGCCTCCTCCTTTGCGCAGGGGGAGCCCCCCTGCGCCGAGAAAAGGCCGACACGCCGCAACCTGCACGGCCGCGTCATTGAGGACGACTACGCGTGGCTTGCAGCCGAAAACTGGCGTGAGGCGCTGCGCGATCCAAGCGCCCTCCCCCGCGACATCGCGAAGCTGCTCGAAGCCGAAAACGCTTATTGCGAAGCGACGCTCGCCGCAGCGAAGTCCTTGCGCAAAGCGCTCGTCGCCGAGATGCGCGGCCGCATCAAGGAGGACGACCAGGCGCCGCCCGCGCCCCATGGGCCCTACTGCTATTACGAGCGCTATCGCGAAGGCGGAGAACACCCCCTCTATTGTCGGCGGCCGCGCGCCGGCGGCGACGAGGAAATTCTGCTCGATGGCGAGGCGCTCGCGAAGGGAAAGGAATTCTTCGAGATCGGCGACGCCGCGCATTCCCTCGATCACCGCGCGCTCGCCTGGAGCGTCGACGACAAGGGCTCGGAGCTTTACGCCGTCCGCACGCGCGCCTTGAGCGATGGACGCGACCGCGCCGACGTGGTGCGCGACACGGACGGCTCCATCGTCTGGCGCGGCGACGCATCGAGCTTCCTCTACGTTCGCGTCGACGACAACCACCGCACCGATTCGGTCCTGCTTCACAGAGTCGGCGCGCCCCAGCGCGACGATCGTCTCGTGATCGAGGAGCGCGATCCGGCATGGTTCGTCTCGCTTTCCGAGAGCCGCTGCGAACGCTTCGGGATCGTGTCCATCCATGGGCACGACGCCAGCGAATGCCACATCATCGATCTTGCCGACGAGAACGCCGCGCCGCGCTGCGTCGCCCCGCGGGAAGCCCGCCTGCGCTACGAGGTCGAGCCGCATGGCGAGCAGATGTTCATCCTCGCCAACGCTGACGGCGCCGAGGATTTCGCGATCTTTTCTGCGCCGCTCAACTCGACCTCGCGCGCGGATTGGCGCGTCGTCGTTCCCCATCGCAGGGGCCGCATGCTCGTTGCAATGACCGTCTATGCGCGCCATCTCGTTTGGATCGAACGCGAGAATGCTCTTCCGCGCCTCGTCGTCCGCGAGATCGAGAGCGGCGTCGAGCACGCCATCGCCTTCGAGGAAGGGGCATATTCGTTGGAGCTCAGTCCGGGGCTCGAGTTCGACACGACGACGCTGCGCTTCGTCTATTCCTCGCCGACGACCCCTGACGAGACCTACGACTACGACATGACGACGCGCGAGCGTGTCCTCGTAAAGCGGCTGGAGATTCCAAGCGGCCACGATCCGAAGAACTATGTAGCGAGGCGCGTCGAAGCCAAGGCCGACGACGGCGATACGGTGCCGATCACACTTCTCCATCGCAAGGAGTTCGAGCCGGGCGACGGCGCGCCCCTGCTGCTCTACGGATATGGAGCCTATGGCGACTCGCTCGACGCGGACTTCAACTCCGACGCGCTGTCGCTCGTCGATCGCGGTTTCGTCTATGCGCTCGCGCATGTGCGCGGCGGAACGGAGCGCGGCTGGCGCTGGTACGAGAACGGCAAGCTCGAGCACAAGACGAACAGCTTTTCGGATTTCGTCGCCTGCGCGCGCAGGCTGATCGACTCGGGTTACACGCGCAAGGGCGCGATCGTGGCGCAAGGCGGGTCGGCTGGCGGCATGCTGATGGGCGCCGTGGTCAACATGGCGCCGGAGCTCTTGGCCGGCGTTATCGCCCAGGTGCCCTTCGTCGACGTGCTGAACACGATGTTGCGCGCCGATCTGCCGCTGACGCCGCCCGAATGGCTGGAATGGGGCAATCCCATTGAGGATGCAGCGGCCTTCGCGCGGCTCGCCGGCTATTCGCCTTACGACAACGTCAAGGCGCAGGACTATCCGCCGATACTGGCGCTGGCCGGCCTGACCGACCCGCGCGTGACCTATTGGGAGCCGCTGAAGTGGGTGCAGCGGCTGCGCGCGACAATGACGGGAGGCGGACCCGTTCTGCTCAAGACGCAGATGGGCGCGGGCCACGCCGGCGCCTCGGGGCGCTTCGAGTCTCTAGAGGAGACCGCGCTCGAATGGGCCTTCGCGCTGATGAGCGTCGGATTAGGCGGTCACTCGGCTTAGCTCCCTCCCCCCTGGCTATGCGAAGTGCAGGACCGCGCGAACCCCGCCCATTGCGAGCGCCCCTCAACGTAGGGCCTGACGATCGGCGCCGGCCCAGACGTTCAACACGCCGCTGATCGTTTGACCGACCCTTCGTGCGTCCGAGACGATGGCAGGCTCGGCGTCGGGATTGTCCGGGGTAAGCGCTGCGCCGGCAGCGCCGCGCGCTTTAGCCACCCTCGGCGGCTTGGACTTCGCATGACGCTCTGTTCCCTTGTGCGAATGGGGCTCGTCTGCAGCAGCCTTATTTGCCGTCTTCAATGGTGTCGTAATCTCGGCTGCGGGGGCCTCGAGATTCGAGGGAGCTGCGGCTGGCGTATCGACCGAGGCAAGCGTTTTCGCGGCCGCAGGCGGCGCGGGGGCCGCGGGCTCCGCAGCGGCGAGCCCGCCGTTCGCTGTTTCCTCGGCGCTTGGTTGTCCCGCCGTCGTCTCGAAGGGATCGAAGAGCGCCTGCGGGGGCTGAGGCGTCTCGACGGCCATTCTGCGCCAGGAGTCATAGCCCGCGACACTGACCAGCAAGCTTAAGGCCACCACGATCGCGGGCGCCGCCGCCGCCGGCCAGTAAGAGCGCTGTGTGGCGGCGCGATTGGGCGTCGCGTTATCAGCGAGCCGCGCCCCTTCTTCGACCGTTCCTGGATGAGGGGCGCTGCTTCTCGACTTCTCTGAATCCAAGATCGCAGCGAGGTCGATACCCAATTGGTCGCTCGGCGCGGCCGCCAGGCGCATGGAGCCGCCGTGTTTTTGCGCGAGCCTCTCAAGCTCCGCCAAACTCGCTAACAACTCTTTACTATGAAAGGAGGCAGTCACGCGCCGATCCTTCTCTTCGCTCGAGGAACCGACGACTTCCAACACGCAGGACGCCGTGTGCAGTTCTTCACCCTGAGCGTACTCCACTCCCCCGCAGGTAGAGGCGATGGGCCAAAAGCCGCGTCGGCTTGTACATACGGGTTGAGCAATCAAAAAACTCAATTGTGGCTATTCTATGCCGAAAGGATGCGCGGCCGCGGGTCCGGGCGCGCTGGCGTTGGAATAGCGCTTAGGCTGGGCCTTGGCGCGCATCGGGCGGGCTTTGTCGTTGGGGTTAATGAGATCCTGTACGGGTTTTCCCTCCCTCGAACAGCGTGTCTCCCTCGGGGTATTACTTGCTTGTTCGATAATCCAAAAATCGGGGGTGGGCGATGGGTCGGTTCGCTGTCTCGACGCTTAACGAGTTTGGAACACGTCAGCTTTCGGCTGAGTTCGCCTCACACAAGGCGGCCAGGGATTTTGTCGAATGCCGCATTGAAGAGCTGCTGGCGCAGGGCGCGAGATACGTCGTTGTCGCTGATAACGGCGCCCACACCGAAACTCGCTACGCTGCCGCTAGCATTGCCGATTGCGTTTTCGTTGGCGTCATGGATTGGCGCCACGCGCTGGTGAGAGAAGCCGCCAACGGTCGCGACTAGAGCATGTCCCGGAAAAGTGCGGAGCGGTTTTCCGATGAGCACATGCTCTGACTTTCTGATTTTGAACAGCGGGAGTCGCCTACCCCACATCCACGCTGCCGAGCATGTTCGCCAAGCCTTCGGGGAAGATCAGCTCCTTTGAAGCAGCGATCTCTTGCCTGCTCCACCATTTCCAGCCGAGCACATAGGACGCTTCGCTCTCGGTGAGCGCAGTCAAGTCGGGTTCGAAAGCCGGGCAGCGCACGAGGAAATAGCGCTCGACCCCCTCCACCCAGCCGCTCGGCAACAGCAAGGGAAACTCGCGCGAGGCGATAACGCCGCCGACCTCCACGCCCGAAAGCCCAGTCTCCTCCGCCATCTCTCGCGCCGCGCAAAGTTCGAAACTCTCGCCCTCCTCGCGCGCGCCGCCGGGCTGTCCCCAGAAATGCGCGTAGCCTTGCGCCGCGACGTCGGGCAGGATGCGGCTTGCGAATTTGAGCAGCAGCGTCTCGCCCTTCGGATTGACGAGCAGGACGCGCGAAGCCTCGCGCCGCGCGAGCGTCATCGTCTCATAGGGCGCGACGATCGCCTTGCGCTTGTCGGCCTGCGCCCAATCGAGAAGCGACCATCTGTCGTTCTCGAAGCCGAACCAGTTCGGCGCGGCGTTGAGCGCGGGGAGCGCGCGCGGCTCGTCGAGGCGCTTCTCCACCGCCATGCGCCAGGCGATGTCGAGCACGCCGGCGTGCACAACGACGAGGAGCGTCTCGCCAGGATGGGCGCTCGCAATCTTCGTGAGCCCTGAGCGCACGCGCGCGGCGAAGCGCATGAGCGTCTCGCCGCCCGGCGCCGCATAATCGGCGCGACGGTCCAGGTAATGCCGATAGTCCTCGGGGTAGCGCGCGGCGACCTCCTCATGGCTCAAGCCGTGCCAGAGGCCGTCGTGCTTCTCGCGCAGCTCCGCTCTTTGCGCGAGGTTCAGGCCGCGCCGCGCCGCATGCGGTTGCGCCGTGGCGACGGCGCGCGAAAGGTCGCTCGAATAGATCCGATCGAAGGCGCGTTCGGCGAGCTCCTCGTCGAGCGCCTCTGCCTGCAAGCGGCCCTTGTAGTTCAGAGCGATGTCGAGCTGACCCTGGAAACGCCTCTCGAGATTCCAATTCGTCTCGCCATGACGGGCGAGGCAGAGCAAAGTGCGAGGCATGTCGGCTAGGGTTTTCCGGAATGGCGGCGGCCGCGAGCGCCCAGGGTTCAGTCCAGCCCTCGCCTATCGGCCCATTTCCGCCGCATGGCAAGCCGAAACGTCGTCAAAGACCTGCGTCATGGCGACGCCTTGGCGAGCCACCCGGCGATCGCCGGCTCCTCTATGGTTCCTGCCACGGCCTCAAGCTTTCCGCCGCCATCGATCATCGCCGTGAAGGGCAACTCACCGCGCCAGCCAGGATCGACCTCGAAATAGACTCTATCAAGAAAATCGTCGGCGAAAATGTAATTGATCGCCCCCGCGAGCCCCGCCGTCTCCAGGCGCGCGCCAGCCTTGACGCGCTCGCCCTCTCCGTCCGCATTCACGAACACGATGTCGACGCCTTTTTTCTCCTGCGCGATGCGCGCCCAGTCCGGCAGCTCCGCAAGGCAGGGCGCGCAGGTCGCGGACCAGAAGTGAACGACGAGCGCGCGGCCCGCGTGGACCTCGCGAATCTCCTGGAAGGTTCCACGCCCGTAGCGCTTGAATTCGAGCGATTGCGACGCGCCCGCTATCAAGGCCGAGGCGGAAAGGCCAACGAGAAAGAAAGCCCGCCTCGCTTTCACCCTGCGCACGAAAATCAATGGAATTTGAAGGTCTGGCCGATGTCCATTCCACCGTTCGGCGGACGCGGAACCTTGACCAGAGCGAGGATGCGCTTCACCGCCGCGGCGTGAGCGTCGCTCGTCGTCTTGTCGATCGTCACCTTGTCGATCTTGCCGGTCGCATCGATGTGGAAGCTCGCGCTCGCCTCGCCTTCGCCGAGCTCCTTTTCCTCCTCCGTCGCGCTTTGCTTGGCGATCTCGGCGTAAAGCACGGCGAGAAACTTGCTCTCGGAGTGAATCTCCCCCTGCGGCTCTGCGGACGCCGCCGTATTGGCGGGTTTCGGCGCGGCCGGCGCGGGCGCAACCGATGGCGGCGCAGCGGGCGCGGCCGGCGCAGTGGGCCGCACTGCGGGAAGCGACGAGCCGGGAGCGGCGGATTGCGCCAGCGCGCTCGCCCCGCTCAGCGACACGGCGATCGCAACGCCCAAACTAACGCTCTTATCGATCATGTCTCACCTTCTGACGAGGGCGACGCAACACCGTCGCGCCGTAAGTGGCGCGATCAGTGGAAGACGATGCTCTGATTCGCGGAGAAGGACCCGCCGGGCGGCGGCGGAGCCTTGGTCGAAGCGATGGCCTTCTGCAACACCCGAGAATGGGCTGGCGAAGAGCCCTTGCAGCTGATGCCCGACATCGCGCCGTTCGCGGTCACCTGAAAATTACAGGAGGCGGAGCCGGGGCCGACATTCGTGGTCGACGGCACATGCGCCCTGACGGCGGAAGCGAGCTTTTGCGCATAAGCCGGATCGGCGCGCGAAGGGCCCGTGGCGCTCGGGCTTCCCGTCGCCGTGGGCTTCGCCCGCTTTTTCAGCTGTCTAGGAGCGGCGGCCTGCGCTTTCTCGGACGTCGCGGGGACTGCGGCGGCAGCGCTCGCGGGCTGTGTTTCGGGTTGGGCAGGCGGGGGGGAGCCGCTCTGCTCCTCGGCGTAGGCCGCCCCTGCGGCCATGAGAGAGATGATCAAAGCGATCGAGATGTTCCGCATTTTTTCCTCCGGTCGCGTCCACACGCGGAACCGGCCCACTTGGCTCGACGCGCAAGCGGGCGAACTCAGTCTCGAAGCAAGCGGCCTGCTCCCGCGCGAAACTCGCGCCGCAGGGGTGCGCCCGTCAGTGGAAGGTGACGGATTGTGAGGCGAAGAACCCGCCGCCTGGCGGCGCAGGCGCGCGCACGGAAGCGATAGCGGTATGGAGCAACGACGCATGCGCCGGGGTCGAGCCGGAGCATCCGATGCCCGACATGCCTCCCCCTGCGCCCACGTGGAAGCTACAACTGGCGTGCCCCGGGCCCAGCGTCGACGAGCTCGGCACATGGCGCCGGATCGCCGCCGACAACAGCGCTGCGTAGGAGGCTCTCGTGAGGCCGCCAATGTTCGTCTGACCGCCTTCGATACCGAGTCTGTGTCGCTCCTGAGCCTGTTGCCTGCGCCCGGACTGAACCTCCTGACGCTTCTCGACCACCTTCTTTTGCTGCTCGGTCACCTGGTTCTTGGCCGGCAAAGGCGGCGCGTCGGGATGCATCACGAGGGGCGGCGGAATGGCGAAGTCCGGCTGCTCCACGGCCTCGGGCGGCGGAACCTCGTCCATCTGGACCTGCTCAACCAATTCGAACTGGTCGCCCTCCGGAATGAGGTCGGCGCCCACCTCGTCGAGCGGGACGATCTTATCGAGGGCGAAATTTACGAACAGCACGCCTAGCGCCACATGAGCCAGGAGGACGGCGGCGAATGTGGCGGGCCTCAGCCAAGGCGGATGAATGGGCGGAAAAGCGTTCTCCGACGCCTCATGGACGAATGTTGGGGCAGCTACGAGATCCGTCATTTGCCGCCTCCACCGCGTGCGGGCAAGTCCGCCGGCGCCGAGGCCGGAGCAACAGCGGAGCGTCCAACCGGCGCCGCGCCGCCAGCCGCGTCAGCCTTGCGCGAGTTGGTCATGATCGCGATATGGGTGATCCCATTCGTCGCGAGCTTATCCATCACCGCTACGACTTGCCCGTAGACCGCCTCCGTGTCGCCGCGGATATGCACGACGCGGTTCGTGTCGTCTCCCATCATCGCGCGGACGCCGTCGATCAGCGCCTCAGGCGCAACTTCCTCAACGCCGAGCGAAAGCTTCCCGTCCTTGCCGACCGAAATCATGATGGGATCTTTCTGGTTGAGCGGCACGGCCGCCTTCGCTTGCGGAAGGTTGACCTTGACGCCCTTGGCGAGCAGCGGCGCGGTGATCATGAAGATGATCAGCAGCACCAGCATCACGTCGACGAGCGGCGTGACGTTGATTTCAGCCAGCGGCTGATAAAGGTCCTTGTTGGCGCTGGAGCGCGTGGAGAAGGCCATTATGCGGCTTCCTTCTTACGCGGAACGAGCGGACGATCCGAGACGTGCGAGAGCGCCACGTCCTCGATCCAATGGGCGACCTGCTGGCCGACGCGCCCGAACTCCGCGCCGATGCGGTTGTAGCCGACAGCTGCGGGAATAGCGGCGAAGAGGCCGTAAGCCGTGGTGGCGAGCGCTTCCGCGATGCCGGGCGCGACGACGGCGAGGCTCGTGTCCTGTGCTTGCGCGATGCTCGCGAAGCTCGACATGATGCCCCACACCGTGCCGAAGAGGCCGATGAAGGGCGCCGTGGACGAGATGATCGCAAGATTGGGCAGGCCGCCCTCTTCCCTCGAGAGGAGCTCGCGCGCCGCTCGGCTCATTTGCTCAGCGATACGCTCACGGCGTTCGTTTGCCGACTCGCCCTCCACATTAAGTGTTGCCGCCGCTTTGCCGACCGCTTCGATCGGCCCTAGCACGCCGACATCGCCCCCCGAGCGAGCTGACTGAGCCGAGCGATTAATCTTTACGATGGAATAGGCGCCCATCACGATGAGCACCCAGGTGTAGATTGAAGCGGCCAACAGAAGGAGAATGACCGACTTGCCGACGAGACCCGCGGCGTAGAACATTGTGAGCGGGTTGATCGATGAATAGTCCATAGCTTGTTGTTCCCTCTGTAGCTCTCGAATCGCCGCTCCACGCGAACGTCGGGCCTCTTTCTTGGTTATGGATCGCGCGGCCCTGCTATTGTCCGAGACTGCGCGGATGGAGGACGAGTGGGAAGGGGATGCTTAGGCCGCGGGCGGGGCGCGCGCGCCATTGGCGGGTTCAGCCACTACGGGCTTGACCGCGCTCGCCGCATATTCGGCATAACGGATTCGCGAGGCGACGCGCCTTTCAGGGCGCGCAAAAAAAGAGCTTCGGAACGGTAAAACCGCCTTCCCCAGATGGGCGGCGGCCAAGCAGCAATCCGGACAGCCGGGCAGACCGGAATGCCGTGGCGCATGCGAGGGCGCGCCGGAGCGCTTGTCGGCGACCACATCTTTCGCGGAGTAATGATGAGGGCACTCGACGGCTGCGCTACCAGCAAAAGCCATGGCCGGCCGAGAAAACACTGGCGCAGCTAGGCCGATCGCTACGGCGCAAAGCGCGCCGATAACGAAGAACGACCGAACACGCACGCGCATTATGGCCCCCTGTGGCATATATGTCTCATATCGGAAATTTTCACATTTGACAACGCGCGCTGCCCGCTTTGCTTGGAGATCAGGGCTTGGCCGTCGGCGCCGCGGCTCCAGGAGCTTGGCCTTCGGCGGCCTTCGCCGCCCGCTGGGCCTGCCAAGCGATGAGGCGATCGACTTCCGAGAGCCCTTTCTTGGCCTCGGGGAACTCCGGATTGGCCTTCAGGATCGCCTCGTAATCGGATTTGGCGCGGGCAAGATCCTTCTTCATCCGCCAGAGGCTTGCGCGGTTGTACAAGGCCGGAACGAGGGTCGGGTCGATCTTGAGCGCCGCGTCATAGTCGGCGATCGCCTTGTCGAGCTCGCCCTTCCCGCGCCAAGCGGAGCCTCTGTCGACGAGGGCGACGACGGATTTCGGATCGCGCTTCAAGCCGTCTGTAAAGTCGGCGATCGCGCGATCCCAGTCCTTGGCCTCGAGATAGAGATCGCCGCGCGCGAGATAGGCCGCGGCGCTTCTGTCGTATTTCACGGCCTGCGCGAAATCGGCGAGCGCCTTCTCCTGATTGTGCTCTTGCGCGTAGACCTTGGCGCGCGCCGCGAAGGCGGGAGCATAGGTCGGGTTGATCTTCAGGGCCTCGCCGAAATCGGCGAGGGCGCCGTCGAGGTCGTGCAGGGCGTAGCGCGCTACGCCGCGACCGATATAGGCGTCGGCGTTCTTGGGGTCGAGCTGGATCGCGGCGTCGAGATCCTTGAGCGCCGACTGGTAGTCGCCCTGGCTGCGATAGGCCGAAGCGCGGGCGTAGAGCGCGCTCGCCAGTTTGGGTTCGAGTTCCAGGGCCTTGGCGTAATCCGGATAAGCCCGTTCATAGTCGCGCTTCGCCGCATAGGCGTTCGCCCGGTTATAGTAAGCGGCCGCCTTGTTGTGGGCCGTATCCTTGGGGCCGAAGCTCGCGATGATCTTCGAGCAGGCGTCGATCGCCGCATCCGGCGCCTGACCGCTGCAAGCCGACCAGTTTTGCGCGCTCGCCGCGAAGGGGGTTGAGGCGAAGGCGATCGCTAGGCAGGTGACGGCGAGGGACCGCCCGAGCCGGTTTGATTTCAGAGCAGACATGTACTTTTCCTCCCGCAACAGGAAAGACGCGCGGCTATACTTCTTGAGGAGCCCTTCGGCCGGCGACGCCATAGCAACATCGCAGACCCTGCGCTTTTAGGGAAGGCGTTTCGTCGCGATCTGGGCGCCAAGCGGCGCGAGGCGCACGAAAATCCTTGCATTCGCGGAGGCCTCTAGTGCTAGTAACGCGCTCCGCGCGACGCTTTGGCCCGTTTCGGGCCGGATGGACGCGCGCAAGCAACAGGCAAAGTCCGACCGCCTCGCAACGAAGGACCTTGCGCTATTTGAGGAAAACATGCCCGAAGTGATCTTCAGCGGCCCGGCCGGCAGGCTCGAAGGCCGGTTTCATCAATCGGCGACGCGTGGCGCGCCGATCGCGATCGTGCTCCATCCGCATCCGCAGTTCGGCGGCACGATGAATAATCAGATCGTTTATCATCTCTATTACGCCTTTGCGGAGCGCGGCTTCTCCGTTCTCCGCTTCAACTTCCGGGGTGTGGGGCGCAGCCAGGGAATGTTCGATCACGGGGCGGGCGAGCTCTCGGACGCGGCGGCGGCGCTCGACTGGGCGCAAGCCGTGAACCCCGAGGCGCGCGCCTGCTGGATCGCCGGCGTCTCTTTCGGCTCATGGATCGGCATGCAGCTCCTGATGCGCCGCCCGGAGATCGAAGGCTTCGTCTCGGTGGCGCCGCCGGCCAACCGCTTCGATTATTCCTTCCTCGCCCCCTGCCCGTCCTCGGGCCTCTTCATCCATGGAGACATCGACCGCGTCGCGCCACTCAAAGAGGTGACGAGCTTGATCGAGAAGCTGAAGACGCAGAAGGGCATCACGATCGAGCATGCGGTCGTGAAGGGCGCCAATCATTTCTTCGAGAACAAGATCGACCCCCTCATCACCGAGGTCTCAAGCTATCTCGACAAGCGCCTCGGCAATCCGCCGCGCATTGCGATTCCCGCGCGGGGGGATTGAGCTTCCGGCGCTGGAGATGGCAATGGCGCTCGAGATCAAGACCTCGTCATGCGTCTGCGGGCGCGTTCGATGTGAAAGCCGCGGCGAGCCTATTCTCTCCGTCGTCTGCTACTGCCTCGACTGCCAGCAAGGCGGGCGCCGCATCGAGGCGCTGCCGAGCGCTCCGCGCGTGCTCGATGAAGACGGCGGCGCGCCTTATCTGCTCTACCGCGACGATCGCTTCCGTTGCGTGTCCGGCGAAAATCTGCTCGTCGATCATCGGCTGAAGCCCAATTCGCGAACACGCCGCGTCGTCGCGAGCTGCTGTAATTCGGGGATGTTTCTGAAGTTCGATCCGGGCTTCTGGGTCTCGTCCTATCGGCCTCGCTATGATGGCGATCTACCGCCCTTCGACATGCGCACCAATGTCAGGCGCCGAAGCTCGGAGCTCCCTCTGCCCTCCGACGCGCCTTGCTATCGAAGCTTTCCACCAAGGCTTTTCGCAAAATTGATCGGCGCGCGGATCGCGATGTTTTTGGCGCGTTGAAAAGACGGCTGGGCTGTCCTTGCCTACGGAGCAGCTTCCGTATACGGCCGCACGGTGAAAGTCTGTAACGAAGAAGGAGGTTCGCCATGAATTGTTTTAAACTTGCAGCCGGGCTGGTCGCACTGGCGTCGCTCGCCTTGGCTTCGGTCCCTAACGCTGCGACGGCTCAGAACTCCGGCATCGTGGCGGGCAGCCTGATTTGCAACGGGGCCGGCGGCCTCGGAGCGGTCATCGGTTCGCGGCGCCAGTTCACCTGCGTTTTCCAGCCCGTGGGACATGGGCCGCATCAAAGATACACGGCGACCATCACGCGCCTGGGACTGGACGTGGGGATCACGGGTCCCACGCGAATGATCTGGAGCGTGGTCGGACCGACCAACAATCTGCACGGCGGCGCTCTGGCGGGCAATTTCGTCGGCGTCGGGGCGAACGCCTCGGTCGGCGTCGGCGGGGGCGGAAACGCGCTCGTGGGCGGCCTGCGCAACTCGATCGTGCTTCAACCCGTCAGCGCGCAGGTCCAGCAGGGCCTGAACGTCGCCGCCGGCGTCGCCGGACTGCGCCTCACCTATCACGGACATTGAGGATCAGGCGCGGCGCCGCATCATGGCGCCGCGCCTCGCTGTTTACTTTCCTGCGATCGCGGACGCGATGCAACCGTCGCGACTTTCCACACATCCATATAGAAACTCTGTGCGTGAAACCCGAAAAGCGCTTTTCATGGAAGCCGAAGGTTATAGGTTAGGGTTGCATGAAGGAGAACGTTTCATGTTCGCGCGCGCCATCAGAAGCATGCTTGTGGCGATTACGCTTGTCGGGGTCGCAGGGACTGCGGCGCTGGCGCAGGTGGGGGATTGCACGGCATGGGCGTGGAGTGGCGACTCGTATCGCTGCGTCGAATGCTGGCGCACCGCTTACAGCGACCGATCATGGCGATACGTGAACGCCTGCGCTGTCCCGATCCGCAGGCCGCGCTCCCATTACGGATTCGGGCGGTAAATGCGCTTGCCCGCTTAACGTTCCGCCAAGGGAACGCAAGCCTGCCGTGATCGCGAGATCGGCGTCGCAGCGCCTAGTGCCTGCGTTGCGGATCACGCTCAATCACGGCCAGATAGCTCTTGGCCGCCCGATCCGGCTCACGGCGGGCACATTCCCAGTTTCGCAGGGCGCTCAGCGCCAAGCCGAAGCGCAGCGCGAAATCCTCCTGTGTTAGGCCCAAACGCTCGCGCAGGCGTATCCCTCAAGTCGCCGTGGTGGCGAAGCGCGTCCAACACGGCCGAAACCCCATCTGCTCATAGAGCGCTTCCGCGCCATGATTGAAGGACCATACCGAGAGCTCTTGCGAGGTAATCCCGCGCGACAGAGCCCATTGCCGGCTGGCGGCAATGAGCGCGCGGCCGACGCCGCGTCGTCGAGCGCTCGCGCGCACGACGAGCGCATCGATTTCCACGAAACGCTGCGCTGCGCGAACCGGGCTTTCGGGCCGACGCCGATCGATCAGAACGGCGAGCCCCAGAGGGGAGCGATCCTTCTCTTGTTCAGCGACCAGTATGGCGCTCTCAGGTCCGTCGATGAGCGCTTGCAACGAGTCAGCGTCGCGCAGACCGCTCGCCGGCGCACGGAAGATATGCGGCAAAGCCAGTCGGTGATGCTCGTCGAGTTGCTCGAAGAGCTCGGCCAGAGCGTCGAACTCGGCGATATCCGCATGTCGGATGGTGAAGAGAGCTTGCATCGGAAGGGCTCTAGCTCGAGCCGCCAACCCGGATGCGATGCGATCGTGTTCTCTGCAGCCGGGCGAGGCGGCTGCGTGACGACAAAAGGCGTCCGACCGCTATGAAAGCGGCGGATAATAGAAGCGAATTGGAAGTGCGGATCGCATGACGCGGGCCATGCCACTTGGCGTAGCCTGCGTCAAGCGGGCTCTCTCGCGAGGCCTCAGTAGCGGTAATGATCGGGCTTGAACGGACCGCTGACCGGCAGGTTCAGGTAAGCCGCCTGCGCTTCCGTCATCTTCGTCAGCTTCACGCCGATCTTGTCGAGATGCAGCGCCGCGACCTTCTCGTCGAGGTGCTTGGGCAGCGTGTAGACGCCGATCGGATATTGGCCCTGCTTCGTCCACAGCTCGATCTGCGCGAGCGTCTGGTTGGTGAAGGAGGCCGACATCACGAAGGACGGATGGCCCGTCGCACAGCCCAGATTCACGAGGCGCCCTTCGGCCAGAAGCAGGATGCGCTTGCCGTCGGTGAACTCGACCTCGTCGACCTGCGGCTTCACATTGTGCCACTTGAGATTGCGCAGGCCTGCGACCTGGATCTCCGAGTCGAAATGACCGATGTTGCAGACGATGGCGCGGTCCTTCATCGCGCGCATGTGGTCGAGCGTGATGACGTCCACATTGCCCGTGGCCGTGCAGAAGATGTCCGCGCGCGTCGCCGCGTCTTCCATCGTCGTCACCTCATAGCCTTCCATCGCGGCCTGCAGCGCGCAGATCGGATCGATCTCGGTCACGATCACGCGGCAGCCGGCGTTGCGCAGCGAAGCGGCCGATCCCTTGCCGACGTCGCCGAAGCCCGCGATGCAGGCGACCTTGCCTGCCATCATGACGTCGGTCGCGCGACGGATGCCGTCGACGAGCGACTCGCGGCAACCGTAAAGATTGTCGAACTTCGACTTCGTCACCGAGTCGTTGACGTTGATCGCCGGCCACAGGAGCTTGCCTTCCTTGTGCATCGTATAGAGACGATGCACGCCGGTCGTCGTCTCTTCCGTGACGCCCTTGATCGCCGCGGCGTTGCGGCCATACCAGCCGGGATTGGACTTGAGCCGCTTCTTGATGGAAGCGAAGAGGACTTCCTCCTCCTCATTCGTCGCCTTGTCGAGGAAGGCGGTGTCGCCTTGCTCCGCGCGCAGGCCCAAATGGATGAGCAGCGTCGCGTCGCCGCCGTCGTCCAGGATCATGTTCGGGCAGCCGCCGTCACCCCATTCGAAGATCTTGTGGGTGTAGTCCCAATAATCTTCGAGGCTCTCGCCCTTCTTGGCGAAGACCGGCGTGCCCGCGGCGGCGATCGCCGCGGCGGCGTGGTCCTGCGTCGAGTAGATGTTGCAGGAGGCCCAGCGGACATCCGCGCCGAGCGCCTTCAGCGTCTCGATCAGCACGGCGGTCTGAATCGTCATGTGCAGGGAGCCCGCGACGCGCGCGCCCTTCAGGGGCTTCGCCGCGCCGTATTCCGCCCGAGTTGCCATGAGGCCAGGCATCTCGGTCTCGGCGATGGCGATTTCCTTGCGGCCCCATTCGGCGAGGCCGATATCGGCGACGGCGTAGTCATTGAAATGGAAATGCGTGGTCATGTGTTCCCTCGAGGTGGCGAGGCCGGATGGCGAGCCCGCCCGAGACGGGGGGCGTGGCGCCCTATACCGCAAAGGATACCCCAATGCAATAAAGATATGTGCAAGTCTTTATATCAGCCACCCGCAAAGGGGTCCCCGGGGGGACTGGCTTTCAAAGGAAACATTTGCGGATCGGGTCCCTTGGTCACCTCAGAATTTCGCGTTTAGGCGTAGGCCAAAGACGTTCACTGGCCCGCGGGCCGTGTTGTATGCCGGATCGATCAACAACTGATAGTCCAATGTCACTTCGAGCCACTGGACGGGAACGACCTTGTAATAGGCCTCCATGGTCTTTTCAGCGGCGTAGGAGAGAGCGCCATCGCCGATATATGAGTCAGTTCCGCCCAAAGCGAAATATTTCACTCGCGGCGCAGCCAGACCGCTGATGCCGGCTCCGATGCCGATTTCGTCTGTGGAGCGGCCCCACCAAGAGCCTCCCGCGACGAAGCCAGCCGAAACCGAGCGATCCACGTCCAGAAATTCAATCGTCTCGTAGCGCCCGTCCGCCATCGAGGCGCGCATGAAGAACCCCAGATCCTTGATCAGCTGCTGCTGAAGGTTGATGCCGCCTCCCGTCTTCACGTGACGCTGACTGCGGCAGCAACTCAGCTGCGGAGGGAATGTGTCGGTCGCATAGGCGTTGTCGACCGCGTCGCTGACCTTGGCGAAATAGCCATTGTCGGCATAGGCGAGGAATTTGATCTCGCCCGGCTGGCCAAAAAGCTCATAGCGACCTTCCAGCTCCGTGACAGCCATATATTGGCGCAACAACTCCGGTTCGATGACGGGTCCCAAAGGGATTTGGCTTAGCTGGAAGACGCCGGCTCGGGCAGTCCACCAATCCTGCTTCCACTCGGCCGCGGCGCCGTAGGTATAACCCCAGGTGTCTTGCGCGTAGTCGAAGGCGAGCATGTTGTTGAAGGCGAAGTTGAAAAAGCCCCTGGTCGGGTCGTGGGCATAGACGTTGTCGTCGAACACGTCGGGCACAGCGAACTTTCCGATCGTTAGCATCAAGCGATTGCGACTGACCTTACCCGCGAGTTGATTCTGAGCCGCCTCGAGGGTTTCGTTATGGGACCCGGTTTGGTCAGCCTCCTCGACGTCGCTCGAATCCAGGCCGATGATCTGCTTCAGAAAGTAGCGCTCGAAGCGCATATAAGGCGCGCCGGAGCCAATCGGCTGAAGGGCTGCATTCACATAGGAGGCCGCGCCGAAAGAATCGTTCAATGCGTAGCCCTGAATGATTTCCGGATCGAGGAAGACGCCGGCGCCCTCCCAGGTGCGCAGGCCAATGAACAGGTCGGTCAACGAGCCCGCATCCGCCAAACCTTGCGGCGGCAAACTATTCTGTCCGCTGTATAGAGCCGGAAACTTCGGGTAACCCTGGACGAAATGCGTTGTCTGGCCGTGGACGCTGTAAAATTCCGTGTGCTCTTGCGCTTCCGAGCCGTTCTCGGAAATCTCGTTTTCGGATCCAAAATGATAGTCTATTCCGAAGCGCAGGATATGGTCTTCGGGGCGCGAGTGCGAAGCGAAAGAGTTGCCGGAGCCGTTGGCGAAGATTTGCGTCTGGAGTTGCTGATTGAGGTACAAATATTCCACGCGCGCCGACCAGCTGTCGTCGATCGCATAGGCGAGGCCTGCGCCGATCGCGAATTTCATGCGCGACGACTGAGAAGACGCGGCGGTGAAGAGCCCGTTGAGCCCTGGAGCCGGATAGAGCAGTTCCGCCGGCCCGCGCGCGCCGCCTGTGGCGACGCCGCCCGTGACGAATGGCAGCCAAGGCCCGATCGCATAGCCGGCGCGGGCGCGAAGGCTCGCGAAATAAGAGGCGCTTTGATCCCACTGGAGCCCATAGGGCGCCGGAGGGGCAAGACTGACTCCGTCCGGCGTGTGGCGCCCGCCGAGATAATTCAGCTCGGTTTCGAAGCCATAGACGAAATGGCCGTTCTGCCAGTTATATCCGACGTGCCCGCCCGCCGTGACGCCGGGATGAGTCAAGACCTGCGGGTAAATATTATAGGCGGGAGGAAGCCCTCCTGTGATCCCCAAAAGGTGCTCGCCGTTCGTTGGCGAGATGGCGACGCCGTAGTCGAGGCCGCCATAAAATCCGGCCCAGTCGATCTCGGCCTGGTCCGGCTTCGTGAGTGCGTGATGAGCGCGCGCGAACCCGCTCGCCCCGACGAGCGCGAGCGTCGAGGTCAGCAAAAAAAGCGCCTTTTTAATACCTCGCGCCATCCGGCGGCCCCGCTGCGATCACCCGTTGCTTCATACAGTATTTTGGCGGAGACATGACGGGGTGGTCCGCTGCGAGAGCGTGACGCCTGCCGCAATCGCGATAGAGACGCTGAACGCCCACTCGCGAGCAGTTCGCAGCGAGAGAGTTGCTAGCGGAAATAATGCCATTGCGGAACGAGTGCTTCGCGCCGCGCCGCCTCTTGTGGCCTTGCCGGGTTTGGCCTTTATATTGGCCATGGCCCGCCGCGCACGAAGCGGCTTTCGACAAGCTCCGAAAGGAAATGCTTATGCCCAAAGACCTTTGGTCCGTTATACTCTTTGGATTCCTGCTGCTCTTTGTCGGGGCTGCCGTGATGGGCTGGGCGATGGGCTGATTGAGCGCCTCGGTGGATGGCCAGAGGGCGAAGCGCAAAGATCCGCAGATCGCGCGCAATAACGATATGAGTGTTCACACGACGTTCAGAAGCCTGCGCTTAATCCTGTAGACGGCGCCAGAACGGCGCAGCACGATGGAACGGGCGGAGTTTTATCCGCAAGAGGAGGACCCATGAAGAAACTGCTCGCCGCCGCGGGGCTCGCCGCGCTGGTTTTCACCGAATTCGCCGCGCTTTCCGTAATGACGGCCGAGCCCGCGAACGCCGCCGTGTGCGCGCGCGGATGGCGCGGCGCCGGATGCGTCGGTCCTCGCGGCGCCGTGGCCGTTCGCCGGCCGCCCGTGCGCGTCTATCGCCGGTGGTGACTTCTCAAGGCATTCAGCAAGCGCGCCCTGGCGCGCTTGCTGAACCCGCGAAGTTTCATTCCCGGCTACGTCTACGCTTTGAAACCGGATTTTCCCTTGCTATGGGCAAGGCGCGCCAGACCGGTTATCGCCGCGTCACTTTCGTAACGCCTGCTAAAAGCGAGAATGTTTTGACGCTCCCCTCGGACAAAAAGATCGACGCGACGCTGGCGCTGCGTAGCGATGGGCGCCTTCTCGTCGGCCGCGACCGCATCAAGGTGCTGGAGGCCGTCGCAAAGCACGGCAGCATTTCCCAAGCCGCCAAGGCCACCGGGTTCTCCTACAAGGGCGCCTGGGACGCCGTCACGGCGATCAACAATCTGCTCCCCTCCCCCGCTTTCGTGCTCAAGGCCGGCGGCCGCTCTGGAGGCGGCGCCGAGGTCACGGCGGAAGGGCGGAAGCTCATCGAGACCTTCCATCGTCTCGAAGAGCGCCTCACGCGCATCTCCTCGGCGATCGCGCTCGAGGGCCTGGAAGGCGTTGACGATTTTTTCTTATGGAGCGTGGGTATTCGGATTTCCGCGCGCAACGCCTTTCAGGTCGAGGTCGTGAAAGTCGAGGCCGGCCCGGTCGACGTCGAGGTGGCGTTGCGGCTGTCCGACGCCATCCCGCTGCATGCGATTGTGACCAACGACGCCCTGGAGGAGCTGGATTTGAAGCCCGGATGCAGGGCGCTTGCTCTCGTGAAATCCTCCTTCGTGGAACTGTCGCGCGTCGAGGCCTCGCCCCGCTATGAGCGAAACCGCTTTTTGGGCCGGGTGACGCGCCGCATCGACGCCGCGGCGAGAAGCGAATTGCTGCTCGACATCGGCAGCGGCAAGAGCCTGACCGCCGTGATCTCCCATGAGCGGGCGCAAAAGCTGGGGCTTACCGAGGGCGACGAAGCCGCGGCGGAATTCGCGCCGGAGAATGTGATTCTGGCCGTTGCATGAGGCGCGGCTCACTCCCTTGTCCAACGGCTTGGCGAAAAGCCCGCACGCCTGTATCGTCGTAAAGTAACGAAGGGAGGTCCGGCCATGCAGTCTTGGCCTGGGATAAAGCTCGCGTCTGCCGCAGCGATGGCCTGGAGCGTCGTCTCCCTCGCGAGCGCGGAGACGCTCGCGCGAGACGCGGAGCTTCACAGCCGGCCGAGCGTTAAATCGGAAGCGCTCGCCGTGCTCGGCGCGGGGATGCCAGTCGTCGTGCTCGACCGGCCACATAAGGATTGGACTCTCATCGCCGGGGGCGGATTCGAGGGTTATGTGCGCAGCGGAGACATTGCTCCGTTCAATCCCTGGTGCACCCAGGGCTATCCCTATTCAGGCAGCGAGCGCTACTTCCAGATGAACGTCATCCCGATCCGCACGGGACCCTTGGGCTTCCTCTTCGGCTACCACGTTTCTGACCCGTGCTGAGGGGGCGTCGCTAGCTTCTCGTGGAGTCGACCAGATTGGGACAATGGGACTCGTAGCGGCCGCTGAGGTCATCTAACTTCAAGTCGCAGGAGTTCTGCGGACAGGGGCAAGGCGCATGCGCCGATTCCGGATTTCCGGTCAGGAATAGGCGCAACACCAGCAAGAGATCGGCGGCGCGTTCCGCCACGCCGAGGTCCAGAGATGAGCGGATGTCGGCAACGATGAGATCGCGCACGACCTCCGAACCTCTCCATATATTCGTGAGGTAGCTCGCGAGCATCCCGCGATGGATTTCCGTTTCCGTCACCCCGACGATCATTTCTTCCACGAAAAGCCCCGTGGCTGAGCGGACTTCTCGCAAACTCGTCATGATCTTCTCCAAAGTCGGGCGTGAGAGCCCTATCGCTGCTTGCCCCGGAATGGCGGGTCGGTGACCACAATGGGCGGATCGGACGCGACAACTGGCGGGCCGGAGGGCACAGTGGGCGGCTCGGCAGCGATGGTCGCGGCGGGCCTTGCTTTCGAGGCCTGCTCCATCGCGGCGAGGGTTATCCGCTCCGCGCGCGGCAGGGCGCGCGCTTCCGCCAGGGTACGAAAATCTCCGACCGTGTGCGGGCAAGCCGCCCGGCCAGCAAAAACCCGGACGCCTTCATCCGTCATGATGACGTCGCCAGCGCGCAGGGTCGGGTCCCGCATCAAGGCCTCGGTCCTGTCGTGCGGCTTCGAGGTCTCTCCCTCCCAGGAGCAGAAGTTGGGACGCATGGAGGACGCGCCGGCTGCAAGGCCTTTGGAGGCATCAGCGGCGTGTTTGGAAGTGGCAAGGGAACCCTTCGGCTTGGCGTGGGCTTTGGCCGGGCGTGCGAAGTCCTGGTCTCTCCCCTCCGACTGGGGGACTCGAAGGACGCCGAGCTGCCGAAAATATCCTCCAGAAGCCCGGCTTTCGCCGAGCTGAGGGTGGTGAGGCAGGCGCTTGCCACGATGAGCGTGACGAATAGGCGCAATATATCCCCCTCTAAAAGAGCCCAGGCTATTCTCTCAGGAAGCCCTGCTAAGCGCCTATGCAGACGCGCCGCCAAGGGCCCCTCGTCTCGACATAAGCTGCCTCGTCCCACTCTCTATCGCAGAAAGCCAAGCCGACGACAATCATTTTGCGCCAAAAAACGCTCGATATTCGCCACTTTCTCGCCATTATCACGCAGGGACGCCCTTCACGCCGCCGCGAGCGTCACTCGGTTGCGACCCAGGGCCTTGGAATCGTAGAGCGCTTTGTCGGCGCGGCGCATGAGCGCGTCGGGGTTGGCGCCGGGGCCGCGTTCGGCGAGGCCGATGGAGACGGTGACCGACAGGAGCCCGGCGGGGGGGTCGATCTTGAACGGCGAGGACTGGACGGCGACGCGAATGCGCTCGGCGATCCGGGCTGCGACCGAGAGCGGCGTGTCCGACATTACAACCACGAATTCCTCGCCGCCGAGACGGCAGACGAGATCGGCGCTGCGCACGACGCGGCGGATGCGCTGCGCCAGCGTGCGCAGCACCTCGTCGCCGGCGTCATGGCCATGGGTGTCGTTGACGGATTTGAAGTGGTCGACGTCGACGAGCATCAGCGAAAGCGGTCGTCCGACATGCGCGGCGCGATCGAGCGCCGAGGCGAGGTGCGATTCGAGGAAGCGCCGGTTGTTCAGGCCGGTCAGCGCATCGACCACCGCGAGCTCGAGCGCATGCTGCATGTTCTGGCGCAAGACGTCGGCGTAGCGTTTGCGCCGGAGCTGGGTGCGCACGCGGGCGACGAGCTCGTTGCGGTCGATCGGCCGCACAATGTAGTCGTTGACCCCGAGGTCGAGCCCGCGAAGAATCCGCGCCCGCCCCTCCGGTTGGGCGGCGATGAGGATCGGCAGCGCGCGGGTGCGCTCGAGCGACCGCAACTGGCTGCAGAGGCGCAGTGCGTCGAAGCCCGCGAGATCGAGCCCGACGATGGCGAGGTCGTAGTCCCCCTCGGCAAGCCGGATCAGCGCCGCCTGCGCGTCGGCTTCGACCTCGACCTGATGCGCGTCCTGCAATGCGGAAACGAGCGTGTCGGCAAGGCCCGCGCGGTCTTCGACGATGAGAATCCGTCCATGAGCGCCGGCCTCGGCCCCGGCGGCGCCGTCGGCGTCCTTCAACCCGAGCGTCGCCGAGGTCATCACCCTCGCGCGCAGGTCGTCGAGCATCACCTTGAGACGAGAGAGCGAGCGCACGCGCGCGATGAGCGCGATCTCGTCGACGGGCTTGGTCAGAAAATCGTCGGCGCCGGCATTCAATCCGCGCACGCGATCGGCCGGCTGGTCCAGCGCGGTGACGATCACGACCGGGACATGAAGCGTGAGCGGGTCCGCCTTAAGCCTGCGGCAGACCTCGAAGCCGTCCATGCCCGGCATCATCACGTCGAGCAGAATCACGTCGCAGCGGCCCTCCCGCGCGATCTCGATCGCCTCGAGACCGTTCGTCGCCGAGATGACCTCGAAATATTCGGCGGTGAGGCGGGCCTCGAGCAATTTGACGTTGGGGAGGATGTCGTCGACGACGAGCACGCGCGCGGTCATTGGCTTTCGCCCCCTCGCCCTTTGCTCAGGAAGCTCTCCACGGTGTCGAGGAACTTCGCCACGGAAATGGGCTTCGAGAGATAGGCTTCACAGCCGCCCTGCAGGATCTTCTCCTCGTCTCCCTTCATCGCGAAGGCGGTGACCGCGATGATGGGGATCGATTTCAGCGCCGGGTCGTCCTTGATCCAGCGCGTCACCTGCAGGCCCGAGACCTCGGGAAGCTGGATGTCCATCAGAATCAGATCGGGGTTGTGCTCGCGCGCCAGCGCGACCGCCTCCACCCCGGTCTTGGCGCGCAGCGTCACATGACCGCTCCTCTCGAGCAAATCGCTGAAGAGCTTCATGTTGAGCTCGTTGTCCTCGACGATGAGGATGGTCTTGGCCATGGCGAGATCACTTCTGCCCGCGCTGGAAGCAGCGCGAAGCTTGGGAAAAAGGTCTGGAATCGATCACGATTCCCGCGTCCAGGCGCGGCCCGCCTCGGCGCGACGCGATCTCGCGCTCGACTGCGCGGCCACGAGCTTGTCTTAGGATAGCTAGCGGAGGAAGATTTATGAATTGAGAATTCGCCGGACCGCGGCGCGGCCCTTTTTGACGCTGCGCTGAAAAACCTGGGGGAAAGAAGCGAGGGGAACCGCGCGGCGCAAAGAGTCGCGCCGCGCGGATTGCTTTCAGAATTACTCGGCGTGGGCGTCCCACGCCAACCGGCTGACGACCGTCGCCGTCATCCCCTCGGCGTTGCCAAGGCAAACGAAACGCAAGGAATTACCGTCGGCCGTGGCGATGCGCGCCGTATTGCCGGGATCAACCGTAAGTTGCAGCTGCGCTGCGCCGGCCCCCGCCTCCTCGCTCCGATCGGTGATCATCGCCGTCAGCCGGCAAGCGCCTTCCGCGCTGACGAAATAGCTGACGACGTGCTTCCCGCCGACGTCGAGGCTCTTCGCCTGCGCGGGCTTCATCGATTGGCTTTCCCATTTTTCTCCTGCGAAGCTTGCGCCCGCGCCGAACATAAAGGCGAGCGCCGCCGCCGCAGCAGTCATTCGCGAAGCCCTGCTCATGTCGATTCCTTTCTCTTGACGGACGTCAATCGAATCCGTGTATGGATCCGCCGTTTGACGCCCTGGAAGCCATTCGCGACGCAGCGTCTGCTGCGTTGCAATATGACGCGATCGTGACCGTTCGCGTCATCTTTCCTAGTTTTCGCTCGCCGCCAGAGTCTTGACCCGCGAGGTCAGCAACGCCGTGCCCCCGGGACGGCATTCGAGCCGCAAGGACTCTCCTTCGCGCCCGTCGAATGTGGCGCTGCGGCCGGGTTCGATACGCAAGGACAGGCGCGAACCCACGGAGGGTGACGTCTCGTCGCCTCGCGTCTCCGAGATCATCAGGGTCGCCTTGCATCGTCCCTCGGACGGCACGAAGAAGGCCAGGACGCGCTCGGAACCCAATTCGAAGCTGGCCGCCCGCAGCGGTCGGAGCTCCTCCGTCGTCCAAGGATCCGCGACCGTAGGGACCGCGAGACCGGCGAGCATCAGGCCTATTGCGATCGCAAAGCCTGTGGTCCGTAGACCGTTCGTCATGATCCGCTCCTTTCTCAGCGTTGAGCGGAGTGTGCGCGGGCGGACCAGGGACTGGTGTGTGGGGAGGATGCGTCCGGGGCGCCGCCTACGCCGTTCCGCGAATTTTTCCTAGCGCATTTTTTGCGTCGCAGCAAGAAAATTTTTTGCAGTGCACAATAACGTAGCAGGAGGCCACAGTTGCTGCACGCAAGAGCGGCGGCGGCGGCGAACCCTTAACCCGAACAATCCCCGTCCGAGCGATGACGAATAGCGTCAGATGAGGCGGCTCACGCGACTTCAGAGGGCAGGAGTTCGTTAACTTATGAGAAACTTCCTTCCAAAGCCTCAAATTGGCTCTGGGCCCCGGGAGATCGCCGCGACGCCGGTGCGGGAGACCTCCACGAGCCCGATCGGCCGCATCAGATCGATAAACTCGTCGATCTTTTCGGGCTTCCCGGTCAGTTCGAAGATGAAGCTCTCGGTCGTCGCATCCACAACTCTGGCGCGAAATGCGTCCGCAAGCTGGAGCGCGTCATTGCGATCCTCGCCCCGCCCCTTGACCTTGACCATGGCGAGCTCGCGTTCCAGCGAGCGTCCCCCGAGGGTCAGATCCGTAACCTTGCGCACCGGCACCAGCCGCTCGAGCTGGTGCCGAATCTGCTCGATCGTCTCGGGCGCGCCCAATGTGCGGATCGTGATGCGGGAGAGATGCTCCGCATGCGCCACCTCGGCGACGGTCAGGCTGTCGATGTTATAGGCGCGGCCCGAGAACAGCCCGACGACGCGCGCGAGCACGCCCGGCTCGTTGTCCACGAGGACGGAAAGCGTGTGCGCCTCCACGTTCGACTGCTTGGTCGGGGCGGAATAGGGAGACGGGGGCGAGGCGGGGACGGAGGCGTTCATGCTGTGTCCGTGAGTTGTCGATACTTGCGGCTAGTCCGGGTGGAAAGTCGCCGATTTCAAGACCCCCTCCCTCACCCTCCCCCGCTTTGCGGGAGAGGGGCGGCCAGCGTTGAAGGAATCTGAAGTCAGAGAGCGCGACCATACTCCCTCTCCCGCGAAGCGCGGGAGCGCTGGGAAGGGCGTCACACCAGCATCTTGCCTCTCTCGTCGATGATCGCGCCGAGGTCCACGCCGGCGTCGTCGGAGAGGTCGGCGAGCAGCATGTCATTGTGCGCCTTGCCGGACGGGATCATCGGGAAACAGTTCTCGGACTTTTCGACGACGCAGTCGAAGAGAACCGGTCCGTCGTAGTCGATCATCTCCCGGATGGCCGCGTCGAGATCCTTAGGCTCGTAACAGCGAATTCCCTTCGCCCCGAAGGCCTCGGCGAGCTTGACGAAATCGGGCAGCGCCTCGGAATAGCTGTGCGAATAGCGCCCGCCATGCAGCAGCTCCTGCCACTGGCGCACCATGCCCATATATTCGTTGTTCAGGATGAACACTTTCACCGGCAGCCGGTATTGGATCGCCGTCGAAAGCTCCTGAATGCACATCAGAATCGAGGCCTCGCCCGCGATGTCGATGACGAGCGACTTCGGATGCGCGAGCTGCACGCCGATTGCCGCCGGCAGGCCGTAGCCCATCGTGCCGAGTCCGCCCGAGGTCATCCACCGGTTCGGCTCGTCGAAATGATAATGCTGCGCGGCCCACATCTGATGCTGGCCGACCTCCGTCGTCACATAGACGTCGCGGCCCTTGGTCAGCTCGTAGAGCCGCTGCACCGCATATTGCGGCTTGATCGTCGTCGTCGAATTGCGGAAGGCGAGCGATTTCTTCGCGCGCCAGTCGTCGATCTGCCGGCGCCACTCGCCGAGCGGTTGCTGCTCCGCCTGCATCGCCTCGGAGCGCCACAGACGCACCATGGCCTCCAGCACATGGCCGCAATCGCCGACGATGCCGAGGTCGACCTTCACGTTCTTGTTGATCGAGGAGCGATCGATGTCGACGTGAATCTTCTTCGACCCCGGCGAGAAGGCGTCGAGCCGGCCCGTGATGCGGTCGTCAAAGCGGGCGCCGATCGCGATCATCAAATCGCAATCGTGCATGGCGTTGTTCGCCTCGAAGGTCCCGTGCATGCCGAGCATGCCCAGCCAGTGCTCGCCCGAGGCCGGGTAGGCGCCGAGTCCCATGAGGGTCGAGGTGATCGGGAAGCCCGTGAGCTTGACGAGCTCGCGCAGCAGCGTCGAGGCCGCGGGTCCCGAATTGATCACGCCGCCGCCGGTGTAAAAGACCGGGCGCTTCGCGGCGGCCATCATCGCGACCGCCTCGCGGATGAGCCCCATGTCGGCGTCGAGCTGCGGATGGTAGGTCTTGTGATGGACGTTGTGCGGCGGCGAATAGCGGCCGCGAGCGAATTGCACATCCTTGGGAATGTCGATGACGACGGGGCCGGGACGCCCGCTTGAGGCGACGTAGAAGGCCTCGTGCAGCACCCGGCAGAGATCGTCGATGCTGCGCACGAGATAATTATGCTTCGTGCAGTGGCGGGTGATGCCGACCGTGTCGCATTCCTGAAAGGCGTCGGAGCCGATGAGATGCGTCGGCACCTGGCCGGTGATGCAGACGATCGGAATGCTGTCCATCAGCGCGTCCGTCAGGCCCGTCACCGTGTTGGTGGCGCCCGGGCCCGAGGTCACGAGAAGCGCGCCGACCTTGCCGGAAGAGCGCGCGTAGCCCTCCGCCGCATGGGCGGCGCCCTGCTCGTGACGCACCAAAATATGCCGCACGGTCTCCTGCTGGAATAGAACGTCATAAATCGGCAGCACGGCGCCGCCCGGATAGCCGAACAGCGTGTCGACCCCGTGGTCCTTGAGGGCCTCGACGACCATCTCGGCGCCGGTCATCTCCTTGGACATCGTTCCTGAGCTTTCCTTGGCTTGTGCTTTCGCGCGGGGCGCGTGTGCTTTTGGGCAACAAAAAAGGCCCGCGGGGGGCCTTGGTCAAGCGCCGGGGAGGACGGCGGGTCTTAGGCCCGGTCCCGCGGCGCGGCGGATACGACGTAAGCTCTGCGCATGCTTTTCATCCCGAGCGAATGGAGGTTATGACAACAGTAGGCGAGCGCTGCGCCGGGGTCAAGACGCGCGCGCTGCTGCGATTTCGCGGATCGCAGACGGGCGCTCGAACGCTGGATGCGCCCGCCGACGCGCTCTCGACGATGACGCGGCCTCGCGCTAAGAAGTCGCAAGATCTTGGCTTTTGGCCAAGTTCAAGCCGCTCGCGCCAGCGCATTTCGAAGACCGGGGACCGCGCGAACGATCTGAAGGGGCGCGCCGCGCCGCAGAGGAAAGGATCGACGATGCGCCTAGCACAAGCCGCCGCGCGCAGCCCGGAAACATTGATGCTCGCAGCGGTCGTCGTAGGGCTTTTGCTCTTTGTGGCGGGCTATGTCGTCGGCGCACAATCTCAGCCGTCCGCCCCTCTCACCGCGGCTTCCGCCGGCGCCGCGGTTCATTGCCCCGCTTCCGCGCAGGGCGCTCGCGGCGAATTCGAGCCGCTCGCCTCCGACGGCAGCGAGCGCAAGGTCAAGTCGATCGTCGTGCCCACCAATTGACGACTCAAGGTCGCGCGCCGACTCGGTCCTTTGCGCAATTGCAACTGTCGACGAGACTGTCGGCGCGCGCCGCATCCTTGTATAAATTATTGATTTTTAAAGTATTTATAACTGCGCAAAAATGCGCGCTATGCCACATTGCCAACGCCTCCAAAAAAAGCTACGCTCATCAGCGGTGCGGAAAGCACGCCATGCTCAAAACAAACAACAGGGGGAAATCAAATGGCAAACGTCCACAGCGCCGGCGAACTCGGCAAGATCATCGCGTATCTCGCGGGCATCGTCGTTTTCGTCGTGGTGGCCCTGACCTGGGTTCCGGATTGGATTTCTCCGGAAGGCACGAACGGCACGGGCAACCGTGAAGGCACCGGCGGCACGGCCGGCGTCGGTTCCACCGCGCGCATGATCAACTGATCGGGCTTCGCCTGTCGCGCTCGGGGCGTTTGCCCCGGCGCGACCCTCCTTTTCGATGCCTTTTCAATCCCTCAATTGCCGCCTCAGCGCCGTCAGGGCGCGCCCCAAAACTCCGGCCAGCACTGAGACAATCTCCCGCCGAGGCGCAGCGGTGCGATTCTGACGGCGAGCCCGCTGCCTCGGTCGATCTCCACGCCGACGCCACATAGCGTCCCCTCTCCGGTCGCCGGCTCGTAGCGCGCGCCCGGCGTCTTCTCGCGGAAGCGCCGAATTGGCTCCTCCTTGCGCATCCCAATCACCGAATTGTAGTCGCCGCACATTCCCGCATCCGTGATGTAGCCCGTCCCGTTGGCAAGAATCTGCGCGTCTGCGGTCGGCACATGCGTGTGCGATCCCGCGACGAGCGAGGCGCGCCCGTCGACAAAATGCGCCAGCGCCATCTTCTCGGCCGTCGTCTCCGCATGCATGTCGATCACCACCGCATCCGCCTCATGCGTGTGGCCAATTCGCTTGAGCTCGCGATCGATCGCCGCAAAGGGATCGTTGAGCTGATCCATGAAAACCCGCCCCTGCAAATTGGCGACATACACACGTACGCCGCAGGCGCTTTCGAAAATCCCGGCGCCGCGCCCAGGCGTCCCGTCTGGATAATTGATCGGACGCAAGAGCCGCGGCTGCCGATTTATATAAACCAGCGCCTCGCGCTGATCGAAGGCGTGGTTGCCGAGCGTGAGGCAATCCGCGCCCGCTTCGAGAAACTCCTCGCAGATCGCCGCGGTGATCCCGAACCCGCCCGCGGCGTTCTCCGCGTTGACGACGACGAAATCGAGTCCCCACGCCTTGCGCAGGCTCGGCAGTCTCGAGGTGAGGACCTCGCGGCCGCTGCGTCCGACGACGTCGCCGAGAAACAGGAGGCGCAAGGCGCACGCGGTGGGATCGCTCATGCGAGACCGCATCGCATTGTTTCGGGTCCTTGAAAAGCGGAAAAGAAAGGCCCTTGCCGCCGAGCGAGCGTAAAAATACCCATGCAATCTTCACCAAGAAAATTAAAGATAATAGGAAATGCAAACACATTGTATACTTTTGAAGCATAGAGTTTCAGTTTTATAGCGGTGAAATGCAATCTTGAGCTATGGATTCTATGCGATGGCCTGTTTGAACCTCACCGAACTGCGTAACCTTGGAGGAGCCGAAAAGGCTTTCCTGGAAGATGCCGCGAGGAAGATTGAACTTATCGTCGAGAACACGAAATCGTCCGCCCAGCCTTCTGGCCTCGACCAGGAGCTCATGCGGAAAGGGCTCGTTTCGACCTTGATCGTCACGACGGCGAGCCTTGCCGCGCTCGGAGAAAAACCTGAGAACAAGGAAGCGACCGCCTTCGCGATCATGCGCTGCATGGCTGAGGCGTTGGTCGACGTCCTGGCTTTTCCTGGTGGAGACGCCTTCGAGAAACGCCATTAGAGCATCTCCCGGGAGAGCGCGGAGCGGTTTTCCGATGTGGACATGCTCTAACTTTCTGTTTTGGATTTAGTCCTTATCGCTCCGGTGATTGCGCGCGAGCGGGACGCGCTCTGGCGCGCCAGACGCCCGAATGAGCTTGAACATAGCGGACTTCCAGCGCATAAAGCGCCGGGCCAAACGATCGCCGAGCCTTCAGCGCGGAGGAGTATCCTTGCCTTTTCTACTTGGTCCTTACCTCGCCGAGACGACCGCGGGCATGGGCGCCATGGGCGCCATCATCAGCGGGACGAATGCGGCGGCAAAAAACATCGAGCGTGTGCGCGACGGTTCGGCCTCCCAGACAGAAGCCGTCATCGACGTCGGCAACGAGGTGGTGAAGAATGGCTTGGCGACGGCCGCCACCTTCGCTGTGGTCGCCAGTTTGGGCGTCGAACTCGTCGCCGCGGTCGGAATCACCCTCGTCGTCGGCACGACCCTCAAATACGCCTGGGATCGCGGGCACGACGCAGTCGAAAAAGACCTGAAGAAGGGAAAGAAGCGGCCCGTCAAAAGGGCGGCCCAATCGCCCATCGCCAAAGCTCCGCCCACCCCCGTCGCGCGAATTGCGGCTTAGTCTTCGGACGGGGCCGCGATCGGCGGCTCCCCGAACGGTTCCGAAATCATCGCCGCCCTTGCGCCTGATCCTTGATCCGGTGCGCAGCTACGGTCGCGCCCTTCTCCTTTTCGACTTCGACCGCGACCGCCGCGGCCCGCGCCGCATAGGACCCGTCGCCAAGAAGCGCCAGTTCCAGCGCCAGCGCCTCCTCCGTCACACTTCGACCCGGCAGAACGCGAGCGACGCCCAGCCTTTCGAGGCGATGGGCGTTGTCGTACTGCTCGGCAAGATAGGGCGTCACGAGCTGCGGTCGGCCCGCCCGCAGCGCCTGTCCGCAGGTGCCGACGCCCCCGTGATGAACGATGATTTTCGCTGTCGGGAAGAGAAGCGAATGCCGAAGATAGGAGCCGACGAAGACCTTGGACCCCGCTTCCTGCTGCAGCGCAGCAACATCCTCCGCATGCGCCAGGAGCACGGCGCGCTCGCCAAGCGCGCGGGCGGCCGCGAGGCAGGCGCGGTAATGCGCGAACCCATTGTGCACGAAAAAGCTCCCCAACGTGACGACGATGGGCTCGGGACCTGCTTCGAGGAAACGCTCGACCCGCTCCCGCTCCGCTTCATCCTCGGCGCTCGCGTCATCGAAAAAACTGTGGCCGGCGATGAGGACCCTTTCGCCATCGAAGCGCGCTCTGGTCAGCAGAGGCGAGAACAGCGCGATCGTTTCGACGCCCGCGTCGGCAGGTTCGAAGAAGCCGAAGCCCCCCCTTGGAGGCAAGCCGAGGTCGCGGCGAAAGCGGCGCAGGGGCGACGCCCAAGCCCAAGCGAGCGCGGCGGCGACACGGAGCGCGAGCCGGTTATAAGCCAGTGCGAACCATCCGCGCGGCTCCGGGATGAAGGGCGATCCCGGAGCCTTTGGCGGATCGGCGGCGGAAGAGAGGAGGATTGGGGACAGGGTGAGAAGTACGAGGGGAAGGCCTCGTCTCTGCGCGGCTACTTGAGCAGAAAAAGCTAATGGATGCGAGACGATAGCATCACATTTCTCACATAATGGATCAAGACAGTTAAAGGTATGCATTAAATTGGGAAAGACGATCTTCTCGAAGAGAAAACGGTCGCTCTGCGCCATCCGCCGCGCCATGCCGCTCATGTCGAGCCCCAAACGAGCCAGGACCTCGGACGCGTCCGGTCTGATCTCGGCGAATTCCAGCCCCGCCGAAAGGACCATGTCGCGATGCTCCGCCGAGGTCGCGACGACGGCGCGGCAACTCTCCCGCAAGAGCGCCTGACCGACCGCCACGAAGGGATGCAGATCCCCCCGCGAGCCGAAAGTGGCGAGGAGAATTTTGGGAGGACCGCGCTTCATCGAGGGAGCCAGATTCGCCGAGCCTCACCTGTTCGAGCTATGCTGCTTCTGCGCCGGCGTGCGACGCTTTCGTTGCTCATTGGAAAAACGATCATGCTCAAAAAGATCCTCGCGGCAAGCCTGTTCGCCGTTTTATCTTTACAATCCATAGCCTTCGCTCAAACGGCCCCCTCCTCGGGCGATCAAACGAAGGCGGTGGGAGCGATCTCGGGAACCGTCACCGGAAACGACCAGAAGGTCGGTTTTCGGGCCCTGATCATGAAACAAGCCATTGAATATAATCTCAGTGGCTATGCGAAGAACGAACCCAACGACATCGTGCGCTTCACGCTCCAGGGCAGACCCAAACGACTGGACGAAGCCGTCGCCGCCATCCGCGAGGGGACGAAGAAGTCCTCGAACATCGAGGTCGCGACGACCCCCGCGACGGTCGATCCGGCCTTGGACGCCTTCACGATCTATGCTTGGACCTCGACGAGCCGCAACATCACCAACCCCTACGATCTCGTCTTCAAGCTGCGCGCCGACGACGGAAAGCTCTCGGAGGCGGAGGTCAAGGATGTTTGGCAAGGCATTCTGAAATCGACCCTGAAGGGCGACGATCTGAAGAAACTTCGTCCCGAGGACTGACGCTTCCGTCTTACGCCGGCCATCTCGCGATCGAAAAATCTGGACATGGCGTCGGCGTGCTATAAGCCTGATCCCATGGAGCCCATCGCTAGCGCCGAACTCCTGGCCGCGCCCGGCCCGGCTGCGACCGCCCTCCCCTCGCTTGCCGGCCTCACGCGTGGCGGCCTGGCGGATAGTCTGCGCGCGCAAGGCGTGCCCGAGCGCGAAATCCGCATGCGCGTCGCGCAGCTCTGGCACTGGATTTATTTCCGGGGCGCCGACGATTTTTGTGCGATGCACAATGTCTCGAAGGCGATGCGTGCGCAGCTTGGTGACGCCTTCACGCTCTCGCTCCCCGAGATCGTCGAGGAGCAGGTTTCGCAAGACGGGACGCGCAAATGGCTGCTGCGGCTCTCTCCGGCCCAGGCGGGCGAGCCCCCCGCCGAGATCGAATGCGTCTATATCCCCGAGAGCGACCGCGGCACCCTCTGCGTCTCCTCCCAGGTCGGCTGCACGCTCAACTGCAGCTTCTGCCACACCGGCACACAGCGCCTGGTGCGCAATCTGACCACGGCGGAGATCGTCGGCCAGGTCATGGTGGCGCGCCGGCGGCTTGGGGATTTTCCAGGCCTCGAGCGACCGACCGACGGGCTCGTGCCCTCGGGCGAAGACGTCCGCGCCGTGTCGAATATCGTCTTCATGGGCATGGGCGAGCCGCTCTATAATATCGACAACGTCATGGCGGCGGTCGAGATCATGTCCGACGGCGACGGGCTCGGCATCTCCAAGCGCCGGATCACGGTTTCGACTTCGGGGGTGGTTCCCGAGATCGAGCGGCTGGGCGCGGAATGCTCGCCGATGCTGGCCATCTCGCTGCACGCTGTGAAGGACGAGCTGCGCACGCGGCTCGTGCCCCTCAACAAGAAATATCCGATCCCTGAACTGCTCGCGGCCTGCAAGGCCTATCCCGGCGCTTCCAACGCGCGGCGCATCACCTTCGAATATGTGATGCTCAAGGGCGTGAACGACTCCCCCGCCGAGGCGCGCGAGCTCGTGCGGCTCCTCAAGGGCGTGCCGGCGAAGATCAATCTCATCCCCTTCAACCCCTGGCCGGGCGCGCCCTATGAGTGCTCGGACTGGGACACGATCGAGCGTTTCTCCGACATCGTCTTCTCGGCGGGCTATGCGAGCCCGGTGCGCACGCCGCGCGGCCGCGACATCCTCGCCGCCTGCGGCCAGCTCAAGAGCGAGACCGAGAAGTTGCGGGCGCGGGCTCGGCTCGTCGCGGAGTGAGCGCGGCCAAGCCCGAACTTAAGTCCGCAACCTTCCTCCTCCCCGCCGCGCCGCGCGCCTCCCTTTCACAGGAAACCCGCCTCTATGTCCCTTCGCGCCGCCTCGCTTCTCCTGCTGCTTGCTTTCGCCCCCGCGGCCCTGGCGCAAGAGGCGCAGCCAGCAACGCCCCCCGTGTCGCCCGCCCCCCAGGCGCCGCCCTCCCCGCTGGAGGCGCGGCTCGCGCAGTTACGCGCAAAGCTTGGAACGGTTTCGCGGGACGCGTCACCCGTCGAATGGGGCAAGCTTCAATTCGAAATCGGCGACGCGTTGATCGCGCTGGGAGAGCGCGAACGCTCTCCGGCTCGGCTCGAGGCGGCCGCAGCCACGCTGCGCGAGGCGCTGACCGCGCTGACCCCGGAACGCGACCCGCACGCCCGCGCCCTGGCGCAGACGGCGCTCGCCAACGCTCTGTTGGATCTGGCGAAGGACGAGCGCGGCGGCGAAACGCTGAGGGAGGCGGCCGCGCTCTATAAGCAGGCGATCGCCGCGCTTTCCGGAGAGGCCGACGCGAACGACCGGGCGCGCGCCGAGCATAACCTCGGCGTGACGCTCATGCGGCTAGGCGACCGCGAAGAAGGAGCCGCGCGCTACGAGGAGGCGTTGCAAGCGACCGAGGCGTCTCTCGCGGCGCGGGCCTTCGAGCGGGAGCCCGTCGAATGGGCTTCTTCACAAGAGAGCCTCGGCCTCATCTACAACCGCATCTTCGAGCGCGACGGGAACAAGGACGCGCTACGCAAGGCGGCCGAGGCCTATGCGCAAGCGCTGAGGGGTTACTCACCCGACCGCACGCCCATCGCCTGGGCGCAGACGCAGGACAATCTCGGGCGCGTTCTCCTGAAGCTCGCCGAGACGGAGGGCTCGCCCGCGCTGCTCGCGGAAGCGCAGGCGCATTTTCGCGAGGCGCTTCGGGTCTTCTCGCGTAAGCACACGCCGCTGCAATGGTTCGCGACGGTCCAGAATCTGGGCCTCGCGCTGGAGCTGGCGGCCGCCGACTCCAAGGATAGCGCGCCGCTCGACACAGCCGTCGCCATGTGGCGCGAGGCGATTCCCGCCGTGCCGCGTGAGCGCGCGCCCTTTCAATGGGCGGTCGCGCAGTCGAACCTCGCCCATGCGCTCGAGACGCGCGGCGAGAAATTCGACCGCATCGAGGATTTGAAAGAGGCCGTCGCGGCCTACGGCCTTGCGCTCGAGGCCACGCCACGGGATCGCAACCCGCAGCTTTGGGCCTCGACGCGCAACAATCTCGGCGTCGCCCTGAAAGCGCTGGGCAAACGCGAGACGGGAACGCAGGCGCTCACCGATGCGGTCGCGGCCTTCGACGACGCGCTGGGCGTCTGGACCGAGGACAAGGCGCCGCAGCTGCGCAAGACGGCGCAAGAGAACCGCGCCAAGGCGCAGGCGATGATCGACGCGCGCAAGGCCGGGAATTGAGGGCGAAGACGAGCATGCAATCGCCTCTATCCGCAGCGAAGCTGGTTCACGGCTTCGGGCAGTTGAAGCCTCCCGTCCCGCGGATAAGAACGGTAGCGTCACAAGTCACGCTTCCGAAGGCGTCATTGCCGATGTAGGTCAAGCGTGAGCCGAAGCTCAGCCTTACATCGGAGATGCTCGTTTTAACACTGGGATCAACCGAGATGGTCTTTCCGAACGAGACCGAGCTGCCATCGTCAGCCGCCAAGCCGGCCCCGGTGTTTTGGCTGCTCACGATGGCCGCGTAATTGTCGTCCAGCAAATGCGAGCTGGTCAGCAGATTGACGCCGCTTCCCTTGTTGGATTGCGCCGTGAGAAGGGTCGCGGTCGGGTTGCCAGAAAAATTCGGATTGTTGAAGACCGTAAGCTCCGACGACTGCTCGAGATGGACGCCGTCGCCGCCATTTGAATTCGAGGTCACCTGCGAACCGGCGTCGAGGTCCAACCCCGCCTTGGAGTTCAGGGATATGCCGTGAATTTGGTTGGAGCTCGTCTGTATGACGCCACCGAAATCAACGACATGGGACCCCGAGACGATCGTAATGCCGTCGCTGAAATTGCTACTCGCGGTCAGTGTCGATTTGCCGTCGAGGAAGCCCGACGCATTGGTCCCCAACTGGATGCCGAGCGTGTTTTGCGTGACGCTGAGATTGGCGCTCCAGAGGGTCAGGCTGGACCCGGTGTTGATGTTCAGCCCGAAGACGCCGTTGCTCGAGACGCTGTAGGATCCGATGACGATCAAAGAAGACGTGGCCTCTATGTCGAGGCCGTGAACCGCATTGGCTTGGCTGGAGCCTCCGATGACGGTGACGCTGGAGTTCCCGAGCGCCACGATCCCCGACACCGCGTTGTTGGAGACGGTTACGTTCTGCAGCAGCGCCTGGGCGCCGTTCTGCAGGAAGACCCCATTGGCCCCGCCAGAGATCGCGAGCCCATCGAGCGTGACGCGCTGGGCGCCGGAAATGATGACGACGTCCTTCCCCGCTCCAGTAATCCCGGCGGCCCCGCTCGCCTTGAGCTGAACGCCATCGGAAGCGATGACGACAGGGCCTGCGCAGGTTCCCCGGATGTTGAAGACCGTGTCGGGCTGGGCGTTGGCCACGGCGGCGGCGAGAGACTGGCCGCCGGAGCAATTGACCTGCTTTCCAGGCGTGCCATCGGCACTGGCCGGAGCGGCCAAAGACAAAAAAATCATCGCGGAGCCAAAATGTAGAGCGACAGAATGATCGCGCATTATTCCTCCCTATACAGTATTTGTGCAGCAAATTGATCTAACTGTATTTAATGATGCCATGGGGAAGCTACGCCGTCAAGCCCTCCGACGCGCGATTGCCTCGCGAAGCGGTCTCTCTTCGAAACGCATGGAACTAAAGGGGGTCTGGACAAGGCAATTGGGAGCGCGCGTCGACGCTGAACTCCCTGTCGAGGAAGGGTCACGCGTCGGGATAGATGGCTCGTCGGGTGATCACGTAGACGGGAGTCCTGAGCAGCACCTCCACGTCGAGCCAAGGGCTCCATCGCCGAACATATTCGATGTCGACGTTCGAACGCCCGTCGAGGTCAACCGAGTTTCTCACGGTAATCTGAGAGAGTCCCGTGATGCCGGGCTTCACCTTGAACCGCGCCGCATGTCTGCGAAGCGTCTCCCGGCTCTCCCATTCGACGAGCGGCCGCGGACCCACAAGACTCATCGAACCCGTGATCACGTTGTAGAGCTGGGGCAACTCGTCCAGGCTCGTGTTGCGCAGAAATGCGCCGACTCGTGTGATTCTCGGATCGTCCTCACGCATCTCGTAGCGACCATGAGGGTCCGGCATGTCGGTCCGCAGCGTGCGGAACTTGATCATCTCGAACGGCTCGAAGCGTCGGCCAATCCTTTTTTGGCGAAAGAAAGCGGGCCCGGCCGAGTCCAGCTTGATCGCGACCGCAATCAAAAGAATGAGCGGGAGAGCGACGCCGCAGAGCGGCAGGCCAATGGCTAAGTCCATAAGGCGCTTGATCGCGGACGCCGACGTCGTCTCATCGCCAATCGCCTGCGCGGCGTCCTCATATTCGAGACCGTGCGGCTTGCCGCTTTCTGTCGACAACAGGAACTCCTTTCGCAAGCTTCGTCCGCATCCCGCTCACATGGCGTCCAACGGCTCGAGCTGGAGCAACGCGCCTTGGATCTCGCTGACGACAAACTCGATTTGCTGCCCACTGATATGCGGAAAAAGCGGCAGAGAAAGTACTCTCTTCGCGGCGTTTTCGGTGTTGGGCAAGACTGGCGTATGGGCCTGTAGGAAAGCCTTCTGCCGGTGACAGGGGATTGGATAATAGATTTGCGAAGCGATCCCCGCCTTTGCCAGCGTCTGCTTGATGATGTCTCGATGGCTGCTCTCGATCACGAAGCAGTGGTGGGCGCTGCTGGCGCCGTCGGCGGTTTCGACCAAGCGAACGGGTACGCTCGCGAGAAGCTCTCGATATTGGCGAACGGCGCGTGCGCGCGCGGCGTACCACTCATCCAAGCGCCTCAATTTGACGGATAGCACCGCGGCTTGGAGCGCATCCATCCGATGAGTTCCCCCTATGATTTCGTGGAGTTCATTTCTCTGTCGGGGTCGGCCATGGTTGCTGAGCAGGCGAATCTTTTCGGCCAATGCAGAGTTGTTGGTGACGACAGCGCCGGCGTCGCCGAAGGCGCCCAGATTCTTGGTCGGGTAGAAGCTGAAGCAACCTGCGTGGGAGAGGCCGCCAACCGGCCTTCCTTGCCACTTTGCGCCATGCGCCTGCGCAGCGTCCTCAATGACGGCGATGCCTGCGGCCTGCGCAAGGCTGGAGATCGCGCCCATGTCCGCCGGCTGACCATAAAGGTGAACAACGATAACCGCCGCCGTCCGCACGGACATGACTTGGCGAATTTCGTCGACGCCCATCAGGAGGGTCGCGGCGTTAACATCGGCGAAGACGACTTTGGCGCCGACGGCGGCCGCCGCCGCCGCGGTGCCGATGAAAGTTAAGGATGGGACGATGACTTCATCCCCGGGTCCAACGCCGAGCGCCCTGAGGGTGAGCTCCAGAGCGGAGGTTCCGCTATCCACGCCGACGCAAAAGTTCGCGTCGCAATATTCCGCCCATTCGGCTTCGAATTTTTCGACGCGCTCGCCTCCTATGAAATTTGACGTCGCGATTACCGATTTCCACGCTTCGTCGAGTTCAACAGATAAGTCTGAATGAAGCCTGGAAAGGTCAATGAACGGAATTTTCATGATCACCGCGCTCGGGAAGGGACGCTGTCGCTTTGGCCCAACGCATTGAGAAGAACATCCTGCTGAAGATCCGCGGGATAGCGGATATCGCTCTCTCTTCGGTCTTTCCTCGACCGGTCTATGGCTTCCATGATCGCAACGGTAACGATCCCGTCTCGTCCCGAACTCTTCGGGGCAGAGCGATCTCTGATCGTCGCGAGGAAATGCCGTAATTCTTCCGCGAGCGGCTCTGCATACGCTATGTCTGGAAAAGTAACTTCCTGCCCTCCGAGCCTCGCGACGGACGCCTGACCATACATTTGCAGGGGATTCTCGGACAGGTCGTCATAAATCGCCGATTTCTCGGTTCCGACCACCGTGAACGTTCTCATTTTTCTGGTCCCGCCCCGAGAAATATGGATGAAGCCCAGGGCCCCGACTTTCCCATAGTGGAGCTCCACATGCACCGACTCTGTTCGCTCGGTTGCAGCAGCGTTCCAGGCGCGCGCGGATGTGGGAAGGCAGCCGACCAGGTGGTTGAACACGGAGATGCTGTGCGGCGCCAGATCCCAAACCGCATCGGCCCCATGCACCGAAAATCGCTCGCGACTGAACTGCGCCGCATGCACGCTTCTTATCCGGCCAAGACTGCCTTGAGATAGGTGGCTTCGTAGTTCGTTGACCGCCGGGTTGAAGAGGAGCGTGTGGCCCGTCATCAATACGCATCCGGATCGACGCGCTTCTCGAACGAGGAGGACGGCCTCGTGGGTCGACTCGGTCATGGGCTTTTCGACGAGAACATGTTTTCCGTGTCGAAGCGCCACGAGGGCCAGCCGAAAATGCGAGGGCGGCGGGGTCGCTATCACGAGGGCGTCGACGTGCGGCAGAGCCGAGTCGAGGTCTTTGTACGCGCGCGCGCGAGGAAAGCAGGAAATCGCGCTTTCTAGTCTGCCAGGGTCGGTATCGGTCACGACGACTTGACGGACCTCAGGGAGCGAACTCAGCACGCGAACATGCTTCGAACCCCAATTTCCGTAGCCGACAACTCCGACAGAAACCCCTTCCCGCACCGCCTCCCCCTCGCCAACGCGCTCAGGCGTCACGATCGGCCAATACGATTAAAATTTCATGCCGCGATCTTGGTGTCCCGTTATGGTGAAAATAAGACGACCAGTGTATCACAGTTCTCGCTACGTACTATACACAACTTGCTCGGAACTGCTACGCTTTCGAAACCGGCGCGACCTCGTGATAAACCGCAAGCGTCGCTTGGATAATCTTTCGCTCGTCGAATTCGGCAAGCGCCCTCGCTCTCGCCGTCTGACCCAGGCGCCGGGCCAGTTTCGGATCATCGAGGAGTTGCGCTATCGCCCTCGCCAGCGGCTCCCATTCGCCCGCCGGGACCAGCAATCCATCCACGCCGTCGCGGATCACCTCGCGGCAGCCGGGAACGTCCGTCGCGACCAGCGCGCGTTCGCAGGCCGCGGCCTCGATCAGACCTTTGGGCAAGCCCTCGCGGTAGCTCGGCAGAACCACGATGTCGGTCCTCGCGAACAGCGCTGGCATGTCGGCTACATGACCGAGCCACTCCACGACGCCCGCGTCGCGCCATGCGATCAGGGTCTCTTCCGGAACCGCCGTCGGATTGCCCGGGTCCGGCGTGCCGGCGAGCGCGAAGCGAGCCTTGCGGCCCTCAGTCTGGAGGGCGCGAGCGGCTTCGACAAACTCGCGCACGCCCTTGTCCCAGAGCAGGCGCGACGCGACCAGCACGAGGGGCGGCTCGCCCGAGGCCCGGGGCGCCGTCGGAGGCCGAAAACGCGCGGTGTCGACGCCGGAGCCCGGAATCAGCCGAATGCGCGCTTGCGGCGCCAGTCCGGCGGCGAGGAACAGATTGATGTCGTCGGGATTTTGCAGGACCAGGCGGGCGCGCTCGCCCCCCAGGGCGGCGCGCATTAAGAGACGCACGAGAGGACGCAGCAGGCGCGCTTTGAGCTTGTCGCTGGTGAAGACATGCCCCATCCCCGCCACCGCGTTGACGCGCGCGACGCCCGCCAGCCGTCCCGCGAGCCCGCCATAGACGACGCATTTTATCGTGAAGGAATGGATCAGATCGGGCCGCTCGGCGCGAAGCAGACGATAGAGCCAGAACAGCAGCGCCAGTTCCCGCATCGGGTTGAGGCTGCGCCGCTCCATCGGCGCTTCGCGCCAGTCGAAGCCTAGAGCGCGAAGCTTCTCGACATGGGGACCGGGCGGCGAGAGCAGCAGCACCTCGTGTCCCGCCGCAAGGAGCGCAGACGCCAGCGAACGACGAAAGTTGAAGAGATACCAGTCCGTATTGGCGAAAAGCAGAAGCTTCATCTCGATCCTGCGCCAGATGTTTCGAGAAAAGACATGAACGCGCCACGGCGGCGCGGTGCGCGTCCGACAAACCCTTTTAGCCGCGCCCGCGCCAAAAACCCCACAGCGCAAGGCCCGAGAACGCCGCGCAAAACACCGCGCTCCACGCTGCAAGGCTGAGGCCCAAGAGGAATAGCGCCGGCTCGTCGCAGCGAACCGGCTTCACGAGCTTCAACCGCGCCAGGAAGTCTGCGTGCGAAAGGGGCTGCGTCATCGCGCCCGTGCAATCGGCGGGACCCGGCCAGAGCCTCCACTCGACTCCGGCGTGATACGCCGCGATCGCCGCGCCGGCGAAAAAGATCAACGCGAGCAATGGCAGACCCCTGCGGGCGAGGTCGTCGCGCCCTCGCGCCGACAGCGCGACGCAGAGCGCCGCAACGCCGATCCCCACATAATAGGGCTTGCGACCGAGCAGGCAGAGTTCGCAAGGGATGTAGCCCCAAGCCTCGAGCGTCCAGGCCCCGGCGATGGTCAGGCAAGCCCCGAGCAGGATGACGAGCGCGATCGCGCCGGCCGGGCGATTTTTCGCAGCCGCGGCGAGCGCTGCGCTCAAAAGAGCTTCACCGCGACCACAAAGCCGCCCACGACGATCGCGGCGAGCGACCCCAGGAACAGGCCGAAGTGCGACTCGATCTTGTCGCGCAGATGGTCGCCGAAACGATTGAGCGCGGCGGCTAGGATGAAGAAACGCGCCCCGCGCGTGATGAGCGACAGGAGGATGAACAGAGGAAAGTTATAGTGAAAAAGCCCCGAGAAGATCGTGACGAGCTTGAAAGGAATGGGCGTCAGCCCTTTGACGAGGATGAAGACGGCGCCCCATTTCGCGTAGAACTCGCGCATGGCGGCCATCTTGTCTTCGTATCCGTAGAGATGGATGAGCCAATGTCCCACCGTGTCGTAGAGGAGAGCGCCGATCGCATAGCCCAGCGCGCCGCCAGCGACCGAGGCCAGGGTGCAGATCGCCGCGTAGCGCCATGACTGAGCCGGCTTGGCGAGCGACATGGGAAGGAGGATCGTGTCGGGCGGCACCGGAAAGAAGGAGCTCTCCGCGAAAGCCACTGCGGCGAGCGCAGCCTCGGCGTGCGGGCCGTGCGCGAGCTTGATGGTCCAGTGATAGAGCTTCTTCATCATGGCGAGTCCGTTAGCATTTGCCGTTAGGAGAGGAAAGCGTCTCCGAGCTGAGCCGTAAGCGACGCGGGCCTCCGGACCCCTTTTTCGGCCACGATTGCAGCTTAACTCGTCCGCGTTGAAGCTTCGTCTAACGGGTAGGAGAAACTCCATGACGCCGCGCAGCAAATCGGGACGCGCCGCCCTGAGCCTCGCGATCGCCGCTTTGGCGCTCTCCGGCGCCGCCAAAGCCGCCGACTACTATGGTCCCGGTCCGGGGCCGGCGCCCTCTGTCGCGCCCGACTATCCTCCCCCTCCCCCGCCCGGCGGTTATCCGCCGCCGCCGCCCGCTTATCCACCTCCCGCGGCGGTCGTCGCTCCGGGCGCCGCCTATCCCTATCTCTGGGGCGGTCAGCGCTACTGCTGGTATGACGACGCCTGGAACGGCCCGGGCTGGTATTTTTGCGGCGCCGCCTGGCGACAGGGATTCGGCTGGGGCGGCCCCTACGGTTGGAACCAGTGGGTCTGGAGCGGATGGCGCGGGTGGCGCGGCTGGAATAGCGGCTGGCGTCCGGGAGGACCTGGCCGCGCCTGGGTCGGTGGACCCGGCCGCGGCTGGCATGGGGGAGGATATGGCGGCGGCTGGCGTTAAAGACGAGCGCTTTCGCCTTGAGACTTGACCGTTGACCAAGACAGGCCCGGCTCAGAGCCGGGCTTTTTTGCGCGAGGCGTATTCGTCGAGGCCCAGGCGGGATCGCGTTGCCCTGAAAAAACGCTGATAATCCTCACCGCCAGGCGAGTATGCCTAAAAAACTCCTAACAAAAGCCACATCGCGCGGCGAGAGTAGCGTGCCGCCGGTAAGGGAGGCGCTTTTTCGCGCCGGGGTCGCAAGTGATCCATTGCCGGTCGTATGGGGGACGCAATGCTTAGACTGGAAAGTCTCATTCCTTGCTCGATCGTGGCGCAAAGACGGCTGACGGAACGGGCGCCCTGCATCGACGACAAAGGAACGGGTCGGGAGATTTTTGCGCTCGTGGCGCTCGCCGCGGAGCTCTCGGGCCTGAACGGCACCCCGCTGCATGAACGGCTCGAACGCCTTTGGGAGGCAGAGGAGGAGCGCTCGGGGGAGCGCGACCGCTTCAGCGAGATCGTGACCGAGGAGCTTTGCGCGGTCGGCTCCACCTTCTTTCCGGGCTCGGCGACAGAGCTCGTGGAGAGGATCGCAAGCCGAATCGAACGGGAAAGCTGCCGCCTCGCCGCCTGAGGGAAACGGGGCCGCGGCTCTAACGGAGCAATAGAGCCGCGACCCGTCCGGCAAAGAAGCAGGCGAGGAGGAACGGGCCGTAACGCATCGCGAAGAGCACCACCAGTTGCGTATCGGGACCCTGCATTTGCATTCCCCTCTTTTCGAATGATTTTTTTAACGCCGCGATTCGCAACGCCCTATGAGTGAACGGCGTTATGGTTAACGACGCGTTAATCGCCCCGCGCGCGCTCCATCCGCCGAAGGGCGTCCCCTCCAACCGCCACCGAGCAGCCGCCATCTCCGCATGGAAGAACGAGGCGCGAGCCAAGGCTGCGCATTGGAACGCCGGCCAAATGTAAGATCGGCCGAGGTCGACATTTATATTTATAATTACGTTTCTTGTTTGCAGCTTTATGATGATAAATCTTTAACACTAAGCGATTTTGCTGCTTTTAATCTTCACCGCTGCGGATCATTCTTGAGAGGGATCGGGGCCGGCCTCCTCAGGTCGGCGCCTTTTCCAGGAGGTCTTCGTGACAACAGGCGAATCCCATTGCGAAGTCGCAGTCGTGGGCGCGGGTCCCTATGGTCTGGCCGTCGCAGCGCATCTGCGTCAGGCCGGCGTCCACGCCCGCGTCTTCGGCGACCCCATGTCCTTTTGGCGCAAGGCCATGCCGAGAGGCATGTGTCTGCGCTCGCCCCTGGAGGCGAGCGACATCGCCGACCCCGCCGACGCGCTGACGCTCGACGCGTATGCGAAGCGGCGGGGAATGACGTTGACCTATCCGCTGCCGCTCGACGAATTCCTCCGCTATTCGCAATGGCGCCTCGCCGAGAGCGGCGTGGAGGTCGAAGCGCGCGAGTTGCGCGCGATCGAAAAGAAAGGGCGGAATTTCCGCTTGAGCTTCGTCGACGGACCGCCCGTCTTCGCCTATCGCGTCGTGATCGCGACCGGCCTCGCCAATCAGGAGCATCGTCCCGCCTCTTTCCTCGGCCTGCCGAGCCGACTGCTCAGCCATAGCTGCGAGCATGCGGATTTCGCAGCTTTCGCCGGAAAGCGGATCGCGGTCGTGGGCGCCGGCCAAAGCGGATGCGAATCGGCGGCGCTCTTGAGCGAGCTCGGCGCCGACGTCGATCTCATCTCACGCGAGCCGATTCGCTGGCTTGGCGCAGAATCCGCCATGAGCAAAACTTCCGTGAAGGACGGTCTGCGCAGCCTCACACGAACGAAAAACGGCGTCGGCCCTTTCCCGCTCAATCATCTCGCCGACCGCCCGGATATCGTCAGGCGCTTTCCGGATCGCTTTCGCGCCGAATTCACCGCGCGTTGCTTGCGGCCCGCCGTCGCCGGCTGGGTCAAGCCGCGGCTGCGCCACGTGCGCTGTCACGTCGTGGCGAGCGATCTCATTCCCGAAGCTTCACAATCCACCGTCCGTCTGCGCCTCGAAAACGAAACGAAGACCTTCGACCACATCCTGCTGTCTACCGGCTACCGCATCGATATCGCGAGGCTCGGCCTCATCGCGCCGGAGCTCTTACGCCGCATCCGCTGCGCGGACGGCTCGCCGGTGCTGGGCGCGGGATTCGAGTCGACGGTCGGCGGCCTGCATTTCGTCGGCTCCAACGCGGTCTATAGCTATGGGCCGCTGATGCGCTTCGTGGCCGGGACGCGCTACGCCGCGCGACATTTGACGCGAAGCCTCCTCGCGCGGCGCGCGGCTGCAGATCCGCAGGCAGAAAGAAGCGCGCCGACCTACGCCGGCGGCTCGGCGCCGAGCTCTCCATGAGGCGACCCCTTTCGAAAGGCGAGGCTCATGGCATGGGAAAAGAGCGTCGCGGGTGACGGGCGCGCAACGCATCAAACTCCGCGCGCTGGCGCCGTGATCCTCGGCGGCGCGCATGGAAGCCTTGCCGTCGCGCGCAGCCTCGGGCGGCGCGGCGTTCCGGTCGTTCACGTCACCCACGATCATCCGATCGCCGGCCTATCCCGCTATGTGCTCAAAAGATTCCGTTGGGAGGGGCCGGACGTCGCAGACGCGCTCGAGCGTCTCTTGGAGATCGGCCAACGCAACGGGCTCAAAGGTTGGGCGCTGTTTGCGGGCGGCGATCCCGAGGTGCGCTTCGCCGCGCGCAATCGGGCCGCGCTTTCTCAGGTTTTTCGCGTGACGACTCCGCCCTGGGAGATCACGCGGCTCTCCGACGACAAGCGGCAGCTCTATCGCTATGCGGCGTCGATCGGGCTCGACTGTCCGCGAAGCGCCGAACCGCAAGACGCCGAGGCGCTCGCCCGGCTCGACATTCCCTTTCCGCTTGTGCTCAAGCCCGCAGCCTACGGGGCCCCCAACGCCCTGACGCTGGCGAAGTGTTGGAAGGCCGAGGATCGGGGCGAACTCCTGCGCCGCTATGAAGAAGCGACGGCCCTGCAAGGGGCGAACGGCGTGATCGTGCAGGAGCTCATCCCGGGTGGCGGCGAAAATCAGTTCTCCTACGCGGCGGTCTGGCAAGACGGCGCGCCGGTCGCCTCTCTCGTCGCGAGAAGGCTGCGTCAGCTGCCGATCGACTTCGGCTTCACCAGCACCTTTGTCGAGACGATCGAGAATGCGGAGATCGAGGCGGCGGCCGAGACATTGCTGGCGTCGCTCAATTTTTCCGGCTTGGTCGAGCTTGAATTCAAATTCGACGCGCGCGACGGACGCTACAAGCTGCTCGACTTCAACAATCGCGCCTGGGCCTGGATCGGCCTTAGCCCCGCGGCCGGCGTCGACATGCCCTATCTCGCTTGGCGGCTCGCGACCGGCCATGATGCGCCGCGGCGGCGCGGACGCACCGGCGCCGTCTGGATGCATGTCGCGCGCGATCTGGTTTCCGCCGCTCAGCATGCGATGGCGGGGCGATTGAGGCTTGCCGATTATCGCAACGGCTGGCGGCGGCCTCTCACCCTCGCGGCCTTCGCCTGGGACGACCCCCTGCCCGGCTTGGCAGAGTTGCCGCTCGCGATTTATCGGGGTGTGACCCTGCGAGCGCCGCTGATCTGGCGCGTCGGCGGAGCTTCGACGAAATGCGCCTGCGCGGCGCCGAAACCGCGCACCCTTGCGTAAATTGCAGGTAGCTGGTCTTTTGCCTCCCGCCGGGGGACGCAGGCGGAGGAAGCGATGGGCTGGGGGATTCTTTTTCTCGCAGGACTTTGCGAGGTCGTCTGGGCCGTGGCGCTGAAATATTGGGGCTTCGGCAAGCTCCTGCCCTCGGCCGGCATTCTCGCGGCCATGGCGGCGAGCGCCGGACTCCTGAGCCTCGCCCTGCGCACGCTGCCGGTCGGAACAGCCTATGCGGTCTGGACCGGCATCGGCGTTGCCGGCACGACCGCGCTCGGCCTCTATCTCTTCAACGAGCCGGCGACGCCGCTGCGTCTCGGCTGCATCGGGCTCATCCTGGTGGGGATGGTCGGGCTGAAGTTGACATCGTGATGGTAAAGCCCCCGGCTATTGGCCGGGAGCAGCGGAATCAGCGATCCACGACCACGAGGCCGAGGGGCGCGGAAAGTGCCGGCAAGCCGACAACTCCAACCGAGCGCAGCCCGCCGTTCGTCGACTCTCCGGTCACTTTCAAAATATTGATCTTTGGCGTCACATCGAGCAGCTGGTAGAGATATTGGCCGGATGAATCGAGCGCCAGATCCGAAGACCCATAGCCAATATCCGCTGAGCTATAGACGCCGCGCCGCGCGATCTTGCCATCCGAGCCGACACTGAATTGCGAGATGGTGCTCGTATAGAAATTCGCCGCCCAGGCCGTAAGCCCATCGTGAGAAAAGGTGACCCAGCAGGGGTCGACCAAGTCCTGCGTCACGACCTGATCGACCGCCTTCAAGTCTCCCTTCGGCGACACCAGATAGGAACTGACGGCGGGCGCGTCAGAAAGCGTAGCGACCAGCACCTGAGGAAAGGCGGGGTTGAACGCCGCGCCCACCACCCCCGCTTGATCCCGCAGTTCGGAAGCGCGTGTCAGATGTCCCTCGGCGCCGACTCTGAACGCGTCGATGGCGGCTCCGGATCCACGGGTTCCGACCAACACGTCGCCCGCGGCGTTGAAAAGCAAATCTGCGGGCGAATCGCCCTTTTGCAGGGTCACTGTGGAATTCGGCAGCGCCGTCAGGACTCCATTTTTGACGGAGAAGCCGGTGTAGTTGGGAGAATTGGCGTTTCCGACGTAGAGGAGCCCCTTTTTCAAGGCCAAGGTGATCGGGAAAACGCCTCCGGAGGCGACCGGCGCGCCCACGAGCTTTAGGCTACCGTCGGCTTGGATCGCAAAGGCGGAAATGTTGTTGCTGCCAGGATTGACCGCGTACAGAAACTCCCCATCGGTCACCAGCGCGTTTTGAGAAGCCGCGACGGCGGCGATGCGGCCGCCTTTGCCGCCGGTCGGGAAGATGCCGAGATCCGTCAGCAGGCCGGTCGCGGGATCGCGTCGATAGGCGACCACCGTGTTCTGGGCGCCGGGGGTCGTGTCGAGATGATTGGTGATGACATAGACGAAGCTGTCGCCGGTCTCCGCTTTAGCCTCCTGCGCGAATGCGCTGCCGAACGCGCAAATAATGAGACTGATGGCGAAACGAAGCGCTGTCGGGCGCGATAGCATCAACATCGTATATCCCCCCATTTTGATAGTATTGAAAGCGTGTTCGATTCCGTTTTCCGCCTCGCCGCCAGCAAAGGCAGGTCCACATCGCGCACAACGGCTTACAAATGACGCTCGTCGATCGGCTCTCGCAAGTCGATGCGCTCGAGGCTTCGGATGAGAACTATGCACGGGTCAGAGGCACGCAACTTCAGATTATGATAATCGTATTTGGCCTTCTCGCCAAGGCCCTGCCCGTGCGAGATCCCCTGAGAGTTGGCGGAGAAATCGTCCCCCGGCCCCTCTCAAAAATAGCTCTCCAGCCGCCCACGGCGGCGCGTGTCGAGCGTCGCGCAATGGAAGGAGCCGCCGAAGGCCGCGTAATGCAGGAAGGGACAGGGAATGGGCTCCAAACCCCAATCCTTCATCGCCTGCATCGTGCGCTTGTGATGCGGATCGACGAAGACTCTGTTTTCGTCGAGCATCAGGACATTCATGTTGAGCCATTTGCCGCAGAGCGAGGTGAGCTTGAGAAGGCCGTCCTCGATCGGATCGGGCTCCGGCGCGACCAATATCTCCCACTTCTTCATGATGGGCGGCAGCGCGTCGACATCGACATATTCCGGATTGACGAGGAACCGCCCGGGACCGAGCGGCAGGATCGTCGTGTCGATGTGCATCGGCATGCGGCAGCGACTCGGGACTTCGTGAATGCGATAGTCCTCGCCGAGATGCCCGCGCAGCCAGTCGATGCCGAAGGCGTTGGTCACATTGCTGCGCGTGACGAAAATGTCGCGCCCGCAGCGAAAGAAGTCGGCGGCGTCGAAGACCGGCTCGAACTCGGTCAGGATGTAACGGATCGGCTCGCCCGGCTCGGGAAGCCTGAAGCTCGGATCGTAGAGATCGTCGAGAAGCTGCGGCTTCGGCGCCGCCGTCCAGCGCGCGCCTTTCTGAAAATACTCTTTGATGAGCGCGCGATAGGAGTGCGTCTCGAACTAGCGGCAGGGCCACGCCATCGGCGTCTCGATGATCTCCTCGCCGATGACGAGCAGACTGTCGCGTGGGCAGGAGTTGCAGAAGCCCCGCGACGACCAGCCGGGCGCGCCGAACTTCTGGCGATAGTCGACGGCGTCGGGCCGCCGCACGGCGACGCCGAGCGACTCGAGCAGCGCGATGAAGCCGTCGAGCTCCTGCTGCGCGGGCTTCACCAGAAGCTGAGGATATCGAAATCCGCCGGCCCAGCCTTGCGCGCGCGCGGCGAGGCCCGGAATGTTGCAGGAGACGACCGCGTGGTCGGAGGGGATCGTCGCGCCCTCGAGCCGGCCGACGACGATCTCCTCCAGCGGGTCCCACTCATTGTGCGAGCAGACGGGCGAAGGCCCGGCCTCCGGATGCAGCCGAACGTCGCGGGCGAGTTGGTCCATCCTATCCTTCCCCCTTAAGGCCAGATTGTCCCAAAGCGCAGCTATGGCGAGCGGCCCCCGCGGCAAGTTTTTAAGTCGCTCTCACTCGGCCCAGTGTTCGCGTCAGGCTCCTCATCATAAGCACAGGCATATTGCGCCACTTTAGTATACAATTACGACTCTAACGGTTCGATACTGTTACACCAAAGACACCGCCAGGAAAAATCATCGCTGATCTTGCTTTCTGGCATTTGTCATACGCATCGCTCCTGGGCCGCGAGATATAAATTGATGCGCGAGCGCCTGCTGGGGTTCGGTGGCGTCCCTCCTAGCGTTGGCCGCCAGCGCGTATCACTGCGAGCTCGGCGCGAGGGAGCTAGTGGATAAAATCTGACGCTTGGAACCCTGTTTTCTAGGCTCCAGACGAAGTCAGCAGGGCGCCATAACCGGTCCGCCGCTCCATCCCGGCGCCGCAGTTGGCAGTTCGGCCCGCTTGCTCGGGATTGGCCGGCGTGTCACCTTTCAAAGCTCAGGCAAGGCAATTGCGAGCAAGGCGATGACGGAATTTGACCCTAAGGCCGCCGGGGAATTGCTCAAGACTCTCGGCACGTCGGACGAGCACAGTAAGAAGTTCGGCGACACATTTCTCGGCTCGCTTCTCGGCCAGTCGCGGGCCTTTCTCGTCTATCTGGCCGCTTATGTCGTCGTCGCCATCACAGCGTTGAAAATTTTCGACTACACGCCGAAGGAGCTGGTGAAAGACTATGGCCTCCTCGCGGGGGCCCTGCCGTTCGGCGCGCCGCTGCTTTTAATTTTGGTGTTTTCCTTCATCCCCGCCTATCTGCGCGCGCGTCGCGAGACCCGGCAAAAGCAGAAGGCCATCGCCGGCGAAACCCGCTTTCACCCCGGCTATTTTCGGCTGACGCCCTATGAGGAATCGGACCGCAGAAATTTCTCGCGGCTCGACGGCGCGGACGAGGCGGTCTTCAACTGGCTCGCCAGCACGCAACAGTCGCTGCTGTATCTCTCGGGCGCGTCCGGCGCGGGCAAATCGTCGCTGCTTGCGGCGAGCGTCGAGCCGCGGCTTCGCGCGCTGCGCTGGACGATTCTTGCGGCGCGGCTCTTCGGCGATCCGATCGAGCGCCTGCGCGCCGCCATGCTCGAGGCCAAGGGCCTCTTCGCAGCGCCGCCCGGCCCCGAGACCGGCTTGCGCGATCTGTTGGCCCTGGCGGCGCAAGCGCGCCAAACCCCGCTCTTGCTGATCGTCGATCAATTCGAGGAATTTCTCATCCTCAATACGCCCGAGCAGCGCGCGCCTTTCGCGGCCTTCTTGCAGGAGCTGGCGGCCAAGCCGATCGAGGGGTTGCGGTTGCTGCTCGTCTATCGCAGCGACTACCGCGCGCTGATCTTCAAGCTGGCGCTTCCCTCTCCGATCCTGGGAAAAAACTGGATGGAGATCGCGCCCTATAATCGCGGCGAGGCCACGCAATTTTTGCAAAGCGGCGGACGGGAGCTTTCCGACGAGGCTTTGAATGCGCTGTTTCAGGGACTCGATCGCATCGAGGAGGCGCGCGGCGTCTATCGTCTGATCACGCTGAACATGGTGGGCCTGATCCTCGAGCGCATGGGGCAGAATCTCGATGAAGAACCCGAGCGGCTCGTCGAGAAATATCTGATGACTTGCCTCAAGGAGAGCGAAGGCGGCGAATATGCCCGGCCGGTGCTCGAGCAGATGATCACCGAGGCCGGCACTAAGGAGCCGAGAACTGAATCCGCTCTGGCGCAAGGCTGCGGAATGGAGGCCTGGCAGATCAAATCCGCTCTGGCGGGTCTCGAAACGCAGGGCCTGGCGCGCCGGCTGGAGAGCGCCGAGCCCACCTGGGAGGTCTCTCACGACATCATCGCGCGCGCCCTGGGCCGCCTGCTCGGCAAGCTGCGACCCTCTCTGTTCCAGCGTGTGCGGCCCTATGTCAGTCCTGCGGTTCTCGGGTTGTGGGCCCTTTTGCTGATCTTTTTGGTGCCGAATACTCTCAACCGAGCCGTTGAGGCTCGTGTGATGAAATTTATGACCTTGCGAGAAATCGACGGGGTTTTCGAACTCAAGCCCGCAGGAACCGAGTTTGACGATCAAAAGCTCGTTCGTCTTGCCGCCGATTTGGCGCGACTTCCCGGCAAACTTAAACTGAATCTGTCGGTAACGGAGGTCTCGAACATCGATGCGCTGAAGGGGCTCACCGGCCTGACGGGGCTTGATCTGTCGAGAACGCAGGTCTCGAACATCGACGCGCTGAAGGGGCTCACCAGCCTGACGGAGCTTGATGTGTCGTATACGAAGGTCTCGAACATCGACGGGCTGAAGGGGCTCACCGGCCTGAGGAAGCTTAATCTGTCGCAAACGCAGCTCTCGAACATCGACGCGCTGAAGGGGCTCACCAGCCTGACGGAGCTTGATGTGTCGCTAACGCAGGTCTCGAACATCGACGCGCTGAAGGGGCTCAACAACCTCAACCGCCTTAACGTGTCGGATGTGCAGGTCTCGAACATCGACGCGCTGAAGGGGCTCACCAGCCTGACCGAGCTTTTTCTGTCTCTCAACCCGCAGCTCTCGAACATCGACGCGCTGAAGGGGCTCACCGGCCTGAGGGGGCTTATTCTGTCGCAAACGCAGGTCTCGAACATCGACGCGCTGAAGGGGCTCACCGGCCTGAGGGGGCTTATTCTGTCTCACAACCCGCAGCTCTCGAACATCGACGCGCTGAAGGGGCTCACCGGCCTGACGGGGCTTGATCTGTCGAGAACGCTGGTCTCGAATATCGACGCGCTGAAGGGGCTCACCAGCCTGAAGGCGCTTGATCTGAGGAATACTCCCGTCTCGAACATCGACGCGCTGAAGGGGCGCCCGGGACTCTACATTGACTGGAGCTTTGTGCCGCCTGCCGCCCCGCCGCCTCCACCACCCCCTGCCGCGGCAGTGAAGAAATCGACACACTAAGGCTTCGCCCGAGAACAAGCGCTTCGGGCGGCCGCGGATTCCCTCTCCCCGCTTGCGGGGAGATCCGCCGACGTCCGAGTTGGGTCAAGAGCAGTCCACCGGCAATCGCCTGCGCCACGGGAACCAAGTGTCAGATTTCGACCACTAGCCGCGCAGCACGACTTGCAACGGCGCGAGCGCGCGCAACGACTGCGCCCCCGGCCAAACGTGCAGCTGCTATTGCGACATGCAGGGCCGCGCCGTCTGCGAGATTTGCCGATAGACCCGCGGCGACTCACTACCCGCCTTTGGGAAATTCGAGCCCCATCTCCCGGTAGCGCTCCGGGTCCTCCGCCCAATTCTCTCTGACCTTCACGAAGAGGAAGAGGTGGATCTTCTGGTCGGCCGCCTCCGCGACCTCAGCGCGCGCGACCTGTCCGATCGCCTTGATCGTGCGGCCGCCCTCGCCGATCACGATCTTCTTCTGTCCCTCGCGCGCGACATAGATCGTCTGCTCGACGCGCGCCGATCCGTCCTTCTGGTTTGTCCAGGAGGTGGTCTCGACCGTCGATTTATAGGGCAGTTCGTCGTGGAGGCGCTCGAACAGCTTTTCGCGCGTGATCTCGGCCGCTAGAATCCGCAGCGGCGCGTCCGAGAGCTGATCCTCCGGATAGAGCCAGGGCGAGGCGGGCATGGCTTGCGCGAGACGCTCGCGCAGCCGGTCGAGCCCGTCGCGCGTCAGCGCCGAGACCATGAAAGTCTCCCCGAACTTGCCGGCCTCGTTCAGCTCCTGCGTCAACGCCAGCAAGCGCTCCCGCGGCACAACGTCGATCTTGTTCAAGACGAGCCACTTCGGCGCGGCGCTCTGCGCCAGTTGCTTCATCAGCGCCAGGACCTCCTCGTCCGCGCCCTTGCGCGCATCCACGATGAGCAGATTGAGATCCGCGTCCTTGGCGCCGGAAAGCGCGCTCGCGACCATGGCGCGGTCGAGCCGGCGCTTGGGAGCGAAAATCCCCGGCGTGTCGACGAGGACGATCTGGCTCTGTCCCTCGATTGCGACGCCACGCACTTGCGCGCGCGTCGTCTGGGCTTTTCGCGAGACGATCGAGACCTTCGCGCCGACGAGCGCATTCACGAGCGTCGACTTGCCGGCGTTCGGGGCGCCGAGCAGCGCGGCGAAGCCGCATCGCGTCGAAGGGGCGTCCTCTTCGCTCATGGCGGGTCCAAGCCTTCCGTTTCGATGCCCTCACGTTGCAGAAAGCATAGCGCCGCGGCCTGCTCCGCCGCGCGTTTGGAAGGACCCTCGCCGGCGGCTTCCTCGAAACCCGCTATTTCGGCGCGAATCTCGAAACGCGGCGCATGATCGGGCCCGCTGCGGCGAGCGAGCCGATACGTCGGCGCCGGAAGCTTGCGGCCCTGCGCCCATTCCTGCAGCACGGTCTTGGGGTCGCGCAGCCGGCGGGACGGAGCGACCATGCGCGGCTCAAAGGCGCGGCGCACGACCGCCTCCGCGACGTCGGCGCCCGCGTCGAGGAACACCGCGCCGATGATGGCTTCGCAGACGTCGCCGAGGATCGCCGTCTTGTCGCGGCCGCCGCTCAGGGCCTCGCCCTCACCCATTCGGATAAATGCGCCCACGCCCCATTCGCGCGCGACCTCGGCGCAGGTTTCCTTGCGCACGAGCGCCGCGAGCCTGTGCGACAGCGGTCCCTCGCTCTCGTCGCGATAGGCCTCCATCAGCATATGCGCGACGGCGAGACCAAGCACGCGATCTCCCAGAAACTCCAGCCTTTCATATGACCCCGACCGCGGGGACGCGGCGCTGGCATGCGTGAGCGCCTGCGCGAGCAGGCTCCTGTCGGCGAAAACATGCCCGATGCTTTCCTCGAGCGCGGCGACGTCGCGCTCCGCATCCCGCGTCATCCCCGACATTGCCCAAATCGCCAGTTCAATGCGCGGACTTGAAGATGCGGCTCCAACGGCCCTCGAAGGGCCAGCGCCAAATGGCGAGCGCCGATTTGCCCTCCTTCACGTCGAGCGAGAAGAAGATGCGTTCGGCGCGGCCCACGAGGTTCTCAAAAGGAACGTAGCCGACGCCGCCCATCGACTTGGGCACGCGGGAATCGGTCGAATTGTCGCGATTGTCGCCCATCATGAAATAATGGCCGGGCGGCACGACGAAGAGCTCGGTGTTGTCGTTGACGCCGTGGTCGCCTTCGATCTCGATGATCGTGTGCTCGACCCCGCCGGGCAAGCTCTCCTTATAGGTCGGGACCTCCGTCACCCGTCCGTCACGGCCTTCGACGTGGGCGGCGGCGATCGGCTCGCGCGGCACGACCACATTGTTGATGTAGAGCCTCCCGTCGATCATCTGAATGCGGTCTCCGGGGAGCCCGATCACGCGCTTGATGTAATCCGTGTCGTTGTCGCGCGGCAGTTTGAAGACGACGACGTCGCCACGTTTCGGCTCCGCGGCGAGAATGCGGCCGGAAAACAGGTTCGGACTGAAGATGATCGAATATTTCGAATAGCCGTAGGCGTATTTCGAGACGACGACGTAATCGCCGACGAGGAGAGTCGGGATCATCGAGCCGGACGGAATGTTGAAGGGCTGGAACAGCAGCGTGCGGATGACGAGCGCGATCGCGAGCGCCTGTATCACGACGACGACGAGCTCGACGAGCCCTGCGAACCACCCTTCTTCTTTCTCGCGCTTGGCGACCGGTATATTCTTGCTCAAGGGGGCGATACTCCTCGTGGCGACGGGGTGAAGCCGAACGTCCCCTCGCGCTTCTCCCTCTCGAACGGAACCGTTCGAGCGCTCCTAAATCGCGCCAGCCATACAGCTGAAGCGAGGCCAGATCCCAAATGCCTGTCCGCACCGGGGCGAATTCGCGCAAGCGAAGGCCGCCGATCCGGCGAGACCTCTATCACGGGGCCGCTTCGATGAGAACCATCGCCTGTGCGTAAGGATCCTCGTCGGAAAGGGTCAGATGCAGCCGGGCCGTCATGCCGGGCGGTGTGAGCGCGGCCAAGCGTTCCAAGGCTCCGCCGGAGAGCTCCAGAGTTGGCTGGCCCGTCTGGAGACTAACGACGCTCATGTCGCGCCAGCCCACTCTCGCGCTTATGCCGGTCCCCAGCGCCTTGGCGCAGGCCTCCTTGGCAGCGAATTGCTTCGCATAGCAGGCGGCGCGCGAAGCCCGCGCGTCGCAATGGGCGCGTTCACGCTCCGTGAAAAGTCTTTTGACGAAGCGCTCGCCATGGCGCTCCAACGCGTCGGCGATGCGGCGGATGTCGCAAAGGTCCGCGCCGAAGCCGATGATCATCGGGCGTTGGCCCGGCCGGCGTCCATCGCCGCCCGCATGAGCCGGATGGCCTCCGCAAGCCCGACGAAGACGGCTTCACCGATCAGGAAATGGCCGATGTTCAGCTCGACGACCTGCGGAAGAGACGAGATGCGGCGCGCGGTGTCGTAATCCAGCCCGTGGCCGGCGTGCACCTCGCGTCCCTTCGCGGCCGCCTGCGCTGCGCCGAGCTTGAGGCGCTCGAACTCCCGCTCCGCGAGCGCCGCGTCGTCCACTTCCAGCGCATGACACCAGGCGCCTGTATGCAGCTCGACGACGGGCGCCTTGATCGATGCCGCCGCGTCAATCGCCTCCGCGCTCGGCTCGATGAACAGCGAAACGCGGACGCCGGCGCGCGAAAGCTCGGCGACGAAGGGCACGAGATAGTCATGCCCGGCGACGACGTCGAGCCCGCCCTCCGTCGTGCGCTCGGTGCGCTTTTCCGGCACCAGGCAGACCGCGTGCGGCTTGATGGCCAGCGCAATGTCGAGCATCTGTTCGGTGGCCGCCATTTCGAAATTCAACGGCTTCGTGATCTTCGCCTTGAGCCGCGCCATGTCGTCGTCGTGGATATGGCGCCGATCCTCACGCAGATGCGCGGTGATCCCATCGGCGCCGGCTTCGATCGCGAGCAGCGCCGCGCGCAGCGGGTCGGGGCGCGGGCCGCCGCGGGCGTTGCGTAGCGTCGCGACATGATCGACGTTCACGCCGAGGCGCAGCGGGGTCATTGGCGTCTCCGAAAAACGAGCGTTGCGGCGCGCGTTCTTAGCGCGCTTTTTGCGGAAACGGAATTGCTGGCTCTGCCCCTCTGCAAGAGCCCTTGCCGAGGCGCGCCCGGCACGTCGTCGCGCGCGGTCCGCGCGCATTGATTAGCGGAGGATAAGGCTTCCGCGTGAGAAGAAGGCGCTGACTATTGCCGCGTCATGACGGCGCCTCCAGTCCCCAGGACGGCGCATACGCAATATAAATTGTCCTGGAAGACGAAAATTCATAGAGTCAACGGCTTGATATCGTTATGTAACCACGTAGGATATGCTGCGGCCGGACGCCGTTCGACCCGGCGCTGGGGGAGAGATCGATGAGGATTCGCGCGCTCATAGGCGCTTTTTGCTTACTACTGTCTTTGTCGGCGACGCGCGCCGACGCCGGCCAGACCCATGTGGCGGTCGCCGCGAATTTCATCGAGCCTGCGCGCGAGATCGCGGCCCTCTTCCAGAAGAAGACCGGACATGAGGCGATCCTGATCTCGGGCGCTTCGGGAGCCTTTTTCTCGCAAATCACCCATGGCGCGCCTTTCGAGGTTTTTCTATCGGCGGATGCGGAGCGTCCCCGCCTGGCCGAGGAGCAGGGTTTCGCCGTTCCGGGGAGCCGTTTCACCTACGCCATCGGCAAGCTGGTTCTTTGGAGCCGGGTGATCGATGTGGCGAATGGCGAAGCCGCGCTGAAGGCTGGACGCTTCCGACGGCTTTCCATCGCCAATCCGGTAGCGGCGCCCTATGGCGCCGCCGCCGTCGAGACCATGAAAGCGCTCGGCGTTCTTGACGCCTTGCAGCCGAAGATCGTGCGCGGCTCCAGCATCGCCCAGGCGTTCCAATTCATCGACACGCGCAACGCCGAACTCGGGTTCGTCGCGCTCGCGCAGCTCTATGGCAACACGGAGGGCACGCGCTGGCTCGTGCCGGAGAAGCTCCACATGCCGATTCTCCAAGACGCCGTGCTCTTGAAGAACGGCGCCAACGACGACGCCGCGAAGGCCTTCCTCGAGTTCCTCAAGGGAACGGAAGCCCATGCGATCATCGAGCGCTTCGGTTACGGTTTGGAGTGCGTGGCCTGCGCCGCGGAGTGACCCCCGGATGGAGACTCTTCAGCATCTCTGGCCGCCCGTTAAGCTCACTCTCCAGCTCGCCTCGATCACGACGCTGACGGTCCTCATGGTCGCGACGCCGCTCGGCTGGTGGCTTGCGCGATCCAAGGCGAAGTGGAAGGAGATCGTCGCCACCATCGTCTCCTTGCCGATGGTGCTGCCGGCGACCGTGCTGGGCTTTTACATCCTCATCGCGCTCGGTCCGAGCGGCCCGGGCGGCAGGATCGCCGCTCTTTGGGGCGACCGCACGCTCGCCTTCACCTTCACGGGTCTCGTGATTGGCTGCATTGTCGCTTCGCTGCCCACCGTGGTCCAGCCGATTCGCAACGCTTTCGAAGCGGTCGGGGACCGGCCGTTGGAGGCGGCGGCTACGCTGCGCGCCTCTCCCTGGCAGACCTTCTGGCGCGTGGCTTTGCCCCTCGCCAGTCCCGGCATTCTCTCCGGAGCGGTGCTCGGCTTTTCCCATACGGTCGGTAATTTCGGCGTGGTGCTGATGATCGGCGGCAATATCCCCGGACGCACCCGCGTGATGTCTACGGCGATCTACGACTATGTCGAGGCCATGCAATGGAACGAGGCCAACATCCTCGCCGGCGGCATGGTGGCTTTCGCTTTCGTGGTGATTCTGTCGATGATTCTGATCGAGAAGCGCTTTTCCAGGATGCGCGGATGAGCGCGGGACACACGATCCGCGCCGAGTTCCGCAATGCGCTCGGAAATTTCACCCTCGATACAGCATTCGAGACCCCCGCCAAAGGAGTCACGGCGCTGTTTGGCCCCTCCGGCTGCGGCAAGACCACGGTCATCCGGTGCATCGCCGGCCTGGTTCGCGTCAAGGATGGCTATTGCCGCGTCGACGGCGAGGTCTGGCAGGACGGGGAAGGAGCCTTTCTGCCGACGCACAAGCGCCCCCTGGGCTATGTGTTCCAGGAAGCGAGCCTCTTTCCGCACTTGTCCGTGCGAAAGAACCTGCTCTTCGGCGCGCCCAAGGAGAAACCGAAGGACCGGCCGGAGATCGACTTCGACGAGGTGGTCGATCTCCTCGGCGTGCGGCGCCTGCTCGATCGTTCTCCGACCAATCTTTCGGGCGGCGAGCGCCAGCGCATCGGCATCGGCCGGGCGTTGCTGACGCAGCCAAAGCTCCTGCTGATGGACGAGCCGCTCTCGGCGCTCGACCGCAAGACCAAGAATGAGATTTTGCCCTTCATCGAGAAGTTGCGGGATCATTTCGCCGTGCCGATCTTCTACATCACCCATGACATGACCGAGGTCGAGCGTCTCGCGGATCAAGTCGTGCTTCTCGAAAAGGGGCATGTGGTCATGGCGGGCGCGCTCGCCGAGCTGCAGAGCAACCCGAATTCGCCTATGGCGACGTCGCGGGAGGCGGCGGTGAGCCTCAGTGGCAGAGTCACGTCATTCGACCCGCAATATGGATTGCTCAATCTCTCGATCCCCGGCGGCGTTCTGATCGCGCCGTCCCCGCCAGCGGAGATCGGCGACACCCGGCGCCTTCGCATTCTCGCCAGCGACGTGAGCCTCGCACGGGAGAGTCCCGGTCCGAGCTCCATCCTCAACTTGCTGCCTGCGAAGGTCGTGGCGTTGAAGCCGCTCGACCCCTATGAGACGCTCGTCGTCGTGGCGCTTGGGGAGGGCGGCGAAGGCGCCCGCCTTCTGTCGCGCATGACCCGGAAATCCTGCGAAACGCTCGGCTTTTCCGAAGGACTGAGCGTCTTCGCGCAGGTGAAATATGTCGCGCTCGGCGCGGGACGCGGTGAGGAGGAATAGTTCTGCTCGCCGCGTGAAGCGCCCTATCCCACCACCCGCTCGACCTTGCTGACCTGCGGGCTCGCGCGAAGCCGCGCCATGATCTCACTCAGATGCTTCAAGTCCAAGACCTCGAGATCGAACGTCATCTCGCGAAAATCCGGCGAATGCGCCGTGAAGGCGACGTTGTCGATATTGGCGCCCGTTTCGCCGATCAATGTCGCGAGCGCGCCGAGCGCGCCGGGCTCGTTCGCCGCGGTGACGACGAGGCGGGCCGGAAAAAGGGCCCCCGAGCCCGGCTCGACGTCCCAACGCACGTCGAGCCATAGTTCGGGCTGATCGTCGTAACGGGTGAGCGAAGGCGACTGGATCGGATAGATCGTGACGCCTTCGCCCGGAGTCAGGATGCCGACAATGCGATCCCCCGGCACGGCGCCCCCGCCCTCAGCGAAGCGCACAGGGGTGTCGCCTTGCAGGCCGCGGATGGGGATCGCCGCGTCGCCCTCCCGCTCGGCCGCCCCCGGCGACTGGAACTTGAGACTTCGCGGCGTTCTTGGCGTCGAGCCAGCCGGATTTCCCGCCGCCCGATCCTTTCGCCATGGCTTTCCGATCATCGGTGAAGTCCGGATAGAGCGCCTTGACCACGTCCCCGGAATAGATTTCGCCACGCCCGACCGCCGCGAGAACATCCTCGACGCTGCCGCGCGCGAGGCGCGGCAGCACGCTCCTCAGCCGATCGAGGCTGAAGGGGCGGTTCGCCCGCTCGAAGGCGCGCTCGACGATCTGACGGCCCAGTCCCGAATATTGCCGTCGCACGGCCTCGCGCGTCGCGCGCCTTATCGCGGCGCGCGCCTTGCCGGTGGCGACCGCCGCCTCCCAGGCCGGCGGCGGCGTGTGGTCGGCGCTGCGCAGGATCTCCACCTCGTCGCCGTTCTGCAGCTCGGAGAGCACGGGCGCGAGTTCGGCCGTTGATCTTCGCGCCGACGGCGCTGTCGCCAAGTCGCGTGTGCACCGCATAGGCGAAATCGATCGGGGTCGCGCCGCGCGGCAGCGCGATGAGCTCGCCCTTGGGCGTGAAGCAGAAGACCTGATCGCGAAAGAGCTCGAGACGCGTATGTTCGAGAAACTCCTCGGGACTATCGCCATGCGCGAGAAGCTCCATCGTCTCCTGGAGCCACCGATAGGCGCCGCTCTCCTGCGCCAGGTCCACCTGCCCCTCGGCGCCGTTCAGGTCCTTGTAGAGCGTGTGGGCCGCGATGCCGTATCGGGCGATCTCATGCATTTCTGCGGTGCGAATTTGCAGCTCGACGCGCTGACGGCCCGGACCCACGACGGTCGTATGGATCGAGCGATAGTCGTTCTGCTTGGGCGTGGAAATATAGTCTTTGAAACGACCGGGCACCGTCGGCCATTTGGTGTGGACCACGCCGAGCGCCGCATAGCAGTCCTCGACCGTGCCGACGACAATCCGGAAGCCGAAGATGTCGGAGAGCTGCTCGAAGGAAATCGATTTGCGCTCCATTTTGCGCCAAACCGAAAAGGGCGTCTTCTGGCGGCCGGTGACGGCCGCCTCAATGCCCCGCTTGGCGAACTCCTCGGTGAGCTCCTCCTCGACGCGCCGGATGATGCGGCCGTTCTTGGCGCGAAGCTCCTCGAGCCGCGTCTCGATCGCGAGATAAGCCTCCGGCATCAGGTGGCGGAACGCCAGGCTCTCAAGCTCCTCCCGCAGGCGCTGCATGCCGATGCGGCCGGCCAGAGGGGCGTAAATGTCGAGCGTCTCCTGGGCGATGCGCGCGCGCTTGTCCGGCGGAACGAAATGCAGCGTGCGCATGTTGTGCAGGCGGTCGGCGAGCTTGACGAGCAGCACGCGCACGTCCTCGGCGACGGCGAGGAGGAGCTTGCGGAAATTCTCGCCCTGGCGCGCCTGCTTGGAGACGAGGTCGAGCTTGTCGATCTTCGTGAGACCGTCCACGAGCCGGCCGATCTGCGGTCCGAAGAGGCGCTCGATCTCCTCGCGCGTCGCATCCGTGTCCTCGATCGTGTCGTGAAGGACGGCTGCAACGATCGTCGAATTGTCGAGCTTTAGATCGGTTAGGATCGCCGCGACCTCGAGCGGATGCGAGAAATAGGGATCGCCCGAGGCGCGCTTTTGCGAGCCATGCGCCCGCATCGCGTAGACGTAAGCGCGATTGAGGAGATCCTCGTCGACCGCGGGGTTATATTTGCGAACCCGTTCGACGAGCTCATATTGGCGCATCATCTGCGTTCGACCGGACTTCCCGCCTTGAACGCGGCGCCACGCGCCGCCCGCCCGCGATGTTACCGCGACGGCGAACGCCCGGCCAAGCCGAAGCGCGCAGAATAGAAAGAATTTAATTCAACCGACTGTCTTGCAGAAATAGCGCCGGCAGCAAAACCGCTCGCGGCGCTCGCGCATTTTCCTGTAGGCTATTCCGCGTCGTCCTCGACCTCGGCGGGGGGAACGAGACCCTCCAAGCCGCGCAGCAGATCCTCCTCGGTCATCCGATCGAACTCGGCCTCGGCCGGGGCGTCCACACCCTCGACCGCGGAGAGGACCGGAACGAGCTCGGTCTCGGGCTCGTCCACCTCGACGTGGCGCTGCAGCGAATGGATGAAGTCCTCCTCGAGGTCCTTGGGCGCGAGCTCGGACTCGGCGATCTCGCGCAGGGCGACGACTGGATTCTTGTCCTTGTCGCGCTCGACCAGGATCGGCTGACCCGAGGAGATCAGGCGGGCGCGATGCGCGGCGAGCAGAACGAGGTCGAAACGATTGTCGATCTTGTCGACGCAATCCTCGACGGTGACGCGGGCCATGGCGCCGGCTCCTTTTGCGGGGTTTGGGGGATTCGGAGGCAGTTGCTACTACGGGTGGGCTCCGAAAGCAACGGGTTTTGCGGTGCGAAGGTCAGATCTCTCTCGACGAAGGCATATCCCGGTGATATAACCGGTAAAATTCGCCGCGAGGAGCGTTTCATGGCGACCTCATCACAGAGAAAGGCCTCGACCGCGCATCGCCGCCGCGCCGCGGCGCGGGGCCTGGTCCGCGTCGAGGTGCAGGCGCTCCAAAGTGACGCGGGCCTTATCCGTGGTCTCGCCGAGGAACTCCGCAAAGGCTCCGATCGGGCGCGTTCGCTTCGCGCGACGCTGCAACAAGCGCTCATCGATCCTCGGGTGAGGACGGCCTTCGACGTGTTCGGTTCCGAGCTCGCGGATGAAGCCTTTTCCGGCGTCTTCGATGAGGCGCGAGAGGAAGGCTGGCGCGAGAGCGGGTTTTGAAGTTCCTGCTCGACACCAATGTCATTTCCGAGATTCGCAAGCGCGAGAGGGCGCATCCCAGCGTCACCCAATGGGTGGCGCAAACACGCGTCCAGGACATCGGCACGAGCGTCATCATTCTTGCTGAAATTCGCCGCGGCATCGAGCTGAAGCGCCGCCACGACAAGAACCAAGCCGAAGCGCTCGATCGTTGGTTTGCGCAAATGCGAATGCGGCTGGGAAACCGCGTACTCCCAATCGATGAGCCCATCGCCGAAGCCTGGGCCCGGCTCAGCGTCCCGCAGCCGCTACCGCTGATCGACGGACTCCTCGCGGCGACCGCTCAGGTTCACGCGCTGACGCTGGTGACGCGAAACACAGCCGACGTGGCGCGGACTGGAGTGAGCGTGATCAATCCATTCGCTTGAGGATGAGCGAGGGTTAGGAATGAAACGAGGATAATCCGAGCGACGCCTCGCATCGGCCGATCCAGTCCCGCACGGCTTGGCGAGAGCTCTCAGAACTCTCTTGATGGGGTGGACGGCGCTCGCCCCGGGCATCGCCGTAGCGGAAAGGCATGCCAAGATGGCCGCCTTCGAAATCCTGTCTGGAGGAGCGACGTTCATGGGCAAAATTGGAGCTGACCTTTCGTCCGTAGTCGTTGTTGGACTCGACCTGGCAAAACACGTCTTTCAGGTCCACGCGATCGATCGCGACGGACGCGTGATCGTCGCCAAAGCCCTGCGTCGCAAGGAGGTCATCGCGTTTTTTCGTAGCATTCCTGCTCCCTGCGTCATCGGATTGGAGGCCTGTGGTTCAGGCCACTACTGGGCGCGCGAGTTGGTCGCACTTGGCCATGACGCCCGGCTGATGCCGCCTGCCTATGTGAAGGCCTACGTCCGCCGGCAGAAAAACGATGCGGCCGATGCGGCAGGAATTTGCGAGGCTGTCACAAGGCCTTCAATGCGATTTGTGCCGATACGGACCGTCGAAAATCAGGCGACGCTCATGAAGCACAAGGCGCGCGAGCTTCTCGTGGGGCAGCGCACTCAGCTTCTCAACGCCTTGCGGGGCCATCTGGCGGAGATCGGCATCATTGCGGCGCAGGGCGCAAAGGGCGCTCAAGGGTTGATCGCGCTTGTCGTCGACAAGGACGCTCCGTTGCCAGAGGCCGTCCGATCGGCGCTGCTTCCTTTCACGCGGCAACTCGAAAAGCTGGACGAGGAAATCGTTCAACTCGATGAAGCGATCCAAATCTTGGCGAGGTCGGATAGAACCGCTCGCCGCCTGATGAGCGTGCCCGGCATCGGACCAATCACTGCCTCGGCCATTGCCGCGAGTGTGCCGAACGTCTCCGTCTTTTCCGGCCCTCGCGAGTTCGCGGCCTTTCTTGGGTTGGCGCCTCGACAAAACTCGTCTGGCGGCAAGGAGCGCCTGGGGCGTGTTTCGAAAATGGGCAATCGTTATCTCCGCAAACTGCTGGTCGTTGGCGCCCATGCAGTTCTTTATCATCGGAAAGCCCACGAGGATGCGTTGCGTGTCTGGGCAAAACGGCTGATCGAGACCAAGCCATTCAAACTCGTCGCTGTGGCGCTTGCCAACAAGCTCGCCCGCATCGCCTTCGCAATTATGCGCGACGACGCCCATTACAGCCAAGCTATCGTTAGCTGAGCGTCCCTTAGCCTGTCGGCGACTGTCGGCAGCCAAAATCGGGGGTGACGACGATCTGATGTGAGTGAACAAGGAATGGCCCGGAAACCTTGAGCATAGTCGGAGCTTCGAGCTCGTTCTCTTGATCAGGTAAAGGGCCCGCGGACACCATCAGGGCCAGCGGCCTCTCCAGGCTGCGCGCAAAGGCCGAAGACATGACCGCATCCCGAGCATCGCATCTTTCCGTCAAGACCCTTGATCAGCGAGCGCCGTCCAGACATGACTATTTTGTATCGCTCGACGCACGCCTCTGTCGTGCGGGCGCCCCCGTGTAGAATTTGGCCCATAGCGCATCCTTCCAATCAGTGGAAAAGATTGCGCCATTAAACGTTGGGATCAAACACCTAAGGTCGAAACCGCCTTCGGCGGCCACCCGTGTGTAGGCGAGCAAAGCAATGTCGGCGATCGAGAAATTACCGTTAGTGAGGAATGGCGCTCCGGCTACCGCTTCTTCCAAGCGGTCCAGCGCACATTCGCCGCGCTCAACACGCCAGGCTTCACGCTCCGAAGCGGCGACGCCAAGGAAGCGCATCTGAAAGCGACAGACCGCGGCTGCGGTCCGTCGTCACATGGACGTCGATCCAATCGTAGGAGAGCCCCAGACATTGCGCGACCCATAGGACTTCACGCGATTGCCGGAGTTGAGGTCCCGAGGATGCGCAGCGCCGCCGTTCACTCCCCCGCCGCTCTCAGCCGTTGCGGCTTGCCTTTGGCCATCAGCTCGGTCAGCGCGCGCCGATATTCCACCGGCATGATCTTCTTGAAAAGGCGTCGCGACGTTTCCCAATTTTCGAGAATCTCGCGCGCCCGCGCAAACTCCGTATAGCGGGCATGATTGGCGAGAAGCTGGCGCAGCCGTTCGGCGTCGAAGCGCGTCATGTCGCCCATGACGTCGACGCGGCCGTGGCCCTCGAGATCGCCCGACTGGTGGAAGGCCTCGCTCATCGCGACCTCTTCCTCCCGCAGCGGCTCAAGCTCCACCATCGCGAGATTGCAGCGCGTCTCGAAGGTCCCGTCCTCGTCGAGGACATAGGCGATGCCGCCCGACATACCGGCGGCGAAATTGCGTCCCGTCGGTCCGAGCACGACGACCACACCGCCGGTCATATATTCGCAGCCGTGGTCGCCCACGCCCTCGACGACGGCAATGGCGCCCGAGTTTCTCACCGCGAAGCGCTCGCCGGCGACGCCGCGGAAGTAGACCTCGCCGGCGATGGCGCCATAGAGCACCGTGTTGCCGACGATGATCGACTTCTCCGGCGTGATCTTCGCCGCGACGCGCGGCGGATAAACGATGATCTTTCCGCCGGAAAGCCCCTTGCCGACATAGTCGTTGGCTTCGCCTTCCAGTCGCAGCGTCACGCCACGCGCGAGAAAAGCGCCAAAGCTCTGACCAGCCGTGCCGGCGAGGCGGATGTCGATCGTGTCTTCCGGAAGGCCGACGTGACCGTAGACCTTGGCGATTTCGCCCGAGAGCATGGCGCCGGTCGCGCGGTTGACGTTCTTGATCGGGGTCGCGATCTCGACCTTCGCGCCGCGGTCGATCGCGGCGCGCGCTTTCTCGATCAGAGTCCGGTCGAGGACCTGGTCGAGCCCGTGATCCTGCTTCTTGCTGTGGCGGATCGTCTCGCCTTCGCCCGGCGGCTTATGAAAGAGCCGCGAGAAGTCGAGCCCCTTCGCCTTCCAATGCGCGAGCGCCTGGCCCTTGTCGAGCATCTGCGTCTGGCCGATGAGTTCGTCAAAGCTGCGATAGCCCATCTTCGCCATCATCTCGCGCGCCTCCTCGGCGACGAAGAAGAAGAAGTTGATGACATGCTCCGGCTGGCCGACGAAGCGCTTGCGCAGCACGGGATCCTGCGTCGCGACGCCCACCGGGCAGGTGTTGAGATGGCACTTGCGCATCATGATGCAGCCGGCGGCGATCAAAGGCGCCGTGGCGAAGCCGAACTCGTCCGCGCCGAGCAGCGCGCCGACGATCACGTCGCGCCCCGTGCGCAGCCCGCCGTCGACCTGAACGGCGATGCGCGCGCGCAGCCCGTTGAGCACCAGTGTCTGATGCGTCTCGGCGAGGCCGATTTCCCAGGGGCTTCCCGCGTGCTTGATCGAGGTCAGCGGAGAAGCGCCGGTGCCGCCTTCAAAGCCCGAGATCGTCACATGGTCCGCCCGGCCCTTGGAGACGCCCGCGGCGACCGTGCCCACGCCGACCTCGGAGACGAGCTTCACCGAGACATCGGCTGACGGATTGGCGTTCTTCAGATCGAAGATCAGCTGCGCCAGATCCTCGATGGAATAGATGTCGTGATGGGGCGGCGGCGAGATGAGGCCAACGCCCGGCGTTGAATGGCGCACCTTGGCGATCACCGCATCGACCTTGTCGCCCGGCAATTGCCCGCCCTCGCCCGGCTTCGCGCCCTGCGCCATCTTGATCTGGATCATGTCGGCGTTGACGAGATATTCGGTCGTGACGCCGAAGCGACCCGAAGCGACCTGCTTGATCGCGCTGCGCTTGCTGTCGCCGTTGGGCTCCGGCTTGAAGCGATCCGGCTCCTCGCCGCCCTCGCCCGTGTTCGATTTGCCGCCGATCCGGTTCATCGCAATCGCAAGCGTCGTATGCGCCTCGCGCGAGATCGAGCCGAAAGACATGGCGCCCGTGGAGAAGCGCTTGACGATCTCCGCCGCGGGTTCGACTTCCTCGAGCGGGATCGGCTTGCGGCCGTCCTCTTCCGCGTCCTTGATGCGGAACAACCCGCGCAGATTGAGCAGGGTCTCGTTCTGCGCATTGAGGATTTCCGCGAAGGCGCGATATTGGTCGCGCGCATTGCCGCGCACCGCATGCTGAAGCAGCGAGATCGTCTGCGGAGTCCAGCTGTGCGCCTCGCCGCGAATGCGGTAGGCGTAATCGCCGCCCACATCCAGCGCGTCGCGATAGACTGGCGCGTCGCTGAACGCCAGACGATGACGGCGCACGGTTTCCTGCGCGATCTCGGCGAGCCCCACGCCCTCGACACGGGTCGTCGTGCCTGTGAAGTAATGATCGACGAAATTTTGCGCGAGCCCGACGGCGTCGAAGATCTGCGCCCCGCAGTAGGACTGATAGGTCGAGATGCCCATCTTGGACATGACCTTCAACAGGCCCTTGTCGATGGCCTTGATGTAGCGCTTGATCGCCGTCTCCGCGTCGACGCCGCCGGGAAGCTGCTCGGCGTGCGCGGCGAGGGTGTCGAAGGCGAGATAGGGGTTGATCGCTTCGGCGCCATAGCCCGCGAGGCAGGCGAAATGGTGCACCTCGCGCGCTTCGCCGGTCTCGACCACGAGTCCGACCGAGGTGCGCAGCCCCTTGCGGATCAGATGATGATGCACGGCGGCGGTCGCGAGCAGCGCCGCGATCGGGGCGCGGTCCGGCCCGACGCGCCGATCAGAAAGGATGATGATGTTGTAGCCGGAGGTCACCGCCTCCTCGGCGCGGCTGCAGAGCCGCGCCAGCGCGCCCTCCAACCCCGCGGCGCCTTCCCGAGCGTCGTAGGTGATGTCGAGGGTCTTGGTGTCGAAACTATCCTCGAAGGAGCCGATGGCGCGGATCTTCTCCAGATCTTCCGAGGTCAGAATCGGCTGACGCACCTCGAGGCGCTTCTTCTTCGCCGAGCCCTGATGATCGAGGATGTTGGGCCGCGGACCGATGAAGGACACGAGGCTCATGACCAGTTCCTCGCGGATCGGATCGATCGGCGGATTGGTCACCTGCGCGAAGTTCTGCTTGAAATAGGTGTAGAGGAGCTTGTCGCGATTGGAGAGCGCAGAGATGGGCGTGTCCGTTCCCATCGACCCCACGGCCTCCTGGCCGGTCACGGCCATCGGATAGATGAGAAGGTCTAGGTCTTCCTGCGTATAGCCGAAGGCCTGCTGCCGATCGAGCAGCGTCACATCGGCGCGCTGCGCGCCGACAGCCGAGACGGGCTTCAAATCCTCGAGTTGGATCTGCGTGCGCGCGAGCCACTCCTGATAAGGATGCGAGCCGGCGAGCGCCTTCTTGATTTCGTCGTCGGAGACGATGCGGTGCTGCTCGAGATCGACGAGCAGCATCTTGCCCGGCTGCAAGCGCCACTTGGCGACGATTTTCTCCTGCGGAATGGGCAGCACGCCCATCTCTGAGGCCATCACGACGAGTCCGTCGTCCGTGACCAGATAGCGCGCCGGGCGCAGCCCGTTGCGATCGAGCGTGGCGCCGATTTGCCGCCCGTCGGTGAAGGCCATTGCCGCCGGCCCATCCCAGGGCTCCATCAGCGCGGCGTGATGCTCGTAAAAGGCCTTGCGTTCGGCGTCCATCAGCGGATTGCCGGCCCAAGCCTCGGGGATCAGCATCATCACCGCATGCGCCATCGAATAGCCGCCGCGCATGAGGAATTCGAGCGCATTGTCGAAGACGGCGGTGTCGGACTGGCCCTCATAGGAGATCGGCCAAAGCTTGCTGATGTCGTTGCCGAAGAGCGGCGAGGCGACGGAGGCCTGCCGCGCGGCCATCCAGTTGAGATTGCCGCGCAGCGTGTTGATCTCGCCGTTGTGCGCGACGAAGCGATAGGGATGCGCGAGCCGCCAGGACGGGAAGGTGTTGGTCGCGAAGCGCTGATGCACGAGCGCCAGCGCCGAGATGAAGCGCTGGTCCTGCAGATCGAGGAAATATTTCGGCAGCTGCGAGACCAGCACCATGCCCTTATAGACGATGGTGCGCGAGGAGACCGAAACCGCATAGAACTCGCGCCCCGCGGGCCCGAGCGCATAGATCTCGTTCGAGGCGGTCTTGCGGGCGAGATAGAGCTTCCGCTCGAAGTCCGCCTCGGTCTTCATATCCGGACCGCGCGCGACGAAGAGCTGCGCATGGTGCGGTTCGACCGCGCGCACGGCCGCGCCGAGATCGCTGGAATCGACCGGCAGCTCGCGCCAGCCCAGCAGCGACAGGCCTTCCGCCTGCATGGCGGCTTCGATGATGGCGCGCGCCTTCTCGCGCATTTCGGCGTCGCGCGGCAGGAAGAACTGGCCGATCGCATAGTCCTGCGGCGCCGGCAGCGCGACACCCAGCTTCTGCAACTCCTCCTTGAAGAAGCCGTGCGGGATCTGAACGAGAATGCCGCAGCCGTCGCCGAGCTTGGGATCGGCGCCGACGGCGCCGCGGTGGTCGAGGTTGAGCAGGATCTGCAAGCCCATCTCGACGATCTCGTGGCTCGCCTGATTGTCGAGCTTGGCGACGAAGCCAACGCCGCAGGAATCGTGCTCCTTGGCGGGATCGTAGAGGCCCTGGGAGGACGGCAGCAGAGGATCGCGGCCGAGCGCAGGGGTCGCCACGAAGGCCGGATCGACGGAGAGATGGGTGTTGCGCGGCATATCGCTTCGATCCTCGCGTATTTAAGTCTTCAAACGGCGCGGTTGCGGCCCGAGGGCGCGAAGCGCTTCCTCCCCCGGGCATCCGGAGGCAGGCGGCGTCCTCGAGCGATGCAAGAGTGGCGGCACAGCGAACTGGCGCTAAGGCTCTAAGCTCGCCTGTCGTCAGTTTTGCCAGATTTAAGGGAGGGTGACAAGAAACCTTGGGTTAAGACTGGGCGGATGGGGTGGCGCCCGCGCCCTGCGCATCAGATCCCTGACCATGTGCTCGAACGTGACGAAGTCCACTCGCGCATTCTCTGCGCTCCGCCTTCGTCATCGCGGAAGAGAAAGAGGATGTCCATGACACCAGTGCAGGCGGTTCTCGATCGCCCTGCGGTCATTCCGCCTTCGTTCCCGTTCGGTCCTTTCGCTTGAGTCCCGAGCGCTCGCTAAGCATGGCCTCGCCGGCAAGATCCTGTCGAAGGGGTCGTTCCCCGTCGGGCGGCGCATTGCACTGGCGGGAATGCGCGTTAAATTTTAAAGACAGCTCCCCTGCAAAGCCGCTCTATCGCACCAGCCTCCCCATCGAAACCGAGGATGCCGACAGATACGGCTTCAATACGTCTCGCATAACTTCTTCGGCCGATTGCACTGGCCTGCGAAGCGTACAAGGTTGACTCTATCGTATATATTCGTGTACGGACGGGACCGAAAAGAAAGCGTTAAATTGAGAATTTGACAGGAGCGATAACCGAGTCAAGGACAGGGTAAACGGCATCTTCTAGGTCTTTACCCTTAACGCGAGTTCCGTTAGGCGGGGTAAGCTTATGAAATCGGGACAGGGTCAAGAGAATGCTTCGGATCGGATGCTCAACCCGCTTCTATGGAAGAGGAGCATCACGTATATAGTTGTGTTTTTAATGTCCCTAGTGATGATAGAGACGGCAGCAAGAATTTTCTACGCGTCCAAAATGGGAGCGGATGTCCTTCTATATGGAGTTGTCGATTCCCAACACAACGCGCTCTTCGATCCCAAAGGAGAAGTTTTTAGATGGGACGAACGGTATGCAACTACCGCCTTCCACGAAAATCTTTTCGAGAACTATTCGAAGTATTTCCCAAACCAAAAGCGGATTCATCCAGACGAATTTGAAAACACAATTGAGGCAACGATCAATTCAAGCGGATTTAGAGGAAAGAATTTTGAGCAGAGCAAGCCAGCAGGCGTGATCCGTATCGTGGCTCTGGGTGCTTCTCCAACTTTTGGCTTCAGAGTTCGTGATGATCAAACCTATCCCTTCCTGCTCGAACAGATGCTAAATGAGGCTTTGCAGAGGAGCCCTGCGAAGTCTGTCGAAGATGCTAGTCAGAAAATTAGTGAGTATGAAGTCATAAATCTTGGCGTCCCACACCATAACTCTGGTCAGATCTATAGTCTGTTCGTGGCGGAGGCGATCCCCCTCAAACCCGATATCGTGACATTCTATGGAGGTTATATCGACGCCGTGGGCGCCAAAAAGGACAGCGCGGCAATTGGATCTCTCAAAAGCTTGCCGCTCGTTACTAGCGTATTTCGTGAACTGAGGCACCGTATAATTTCCGTCGCGCTCGTCGCCAACATGGCATTCGGTCGCGGAGACGAGCCTCCCAGTAAGGCTAAAGATTTTCAGGTCGAAACCCAAGAGAGAACGGAGTTCTTACTCAAAAACTTGGAAGCCATTCACCAGGAATGCCAACGCAGGGGAATCAGATTTATCGTGATAAATGAACTAGTGAAATCGTACTCCGTGGGCCGAGACAAGATTCAGGGTGTTACCAACTCCCAAGAAGTTGCTTTGCTGCGCGAGAAACTTTCGGAAGGGGGCGTTTCGGACTCTGAAAAATACTTTCTGATCCATAATGATTTGATGGATGCGGAGCGACGATGGGCGGCAGCGAACAACGTTCCATTTGTTGATGCTATCCGAGCAATGGACGATAATCGACAGTATCTAATCGATCATATGCACTTGAACAGTGAAGGGAATAGAATTGTTGCAAGGGCATTGAGCGAGAAGATCTTGGCTATCACGCGGTGAAGTCTCGGAAGGGGAGCGCGCTCCCGGATCAGCCCGCGCATTCCCGCTGAGTTGGCTGGCGGATCTGGTGATTCAGCAGAACGAGAATACGCCTCAGGATGAAGCAAAAAAGGAGGGCTCCCGCTGAGATGTGTAAGGGTCTGTCAATATTGAAAGCTAGAGAATATCGGCCAGATATCGACGGGTTGCGCGGTGTTGCCGTTACGTCGGTCTTGATTCATCACATAAATGGTAGGCTGCTGCCCGGGGGCTTCATCGGCGTCGATATATTTTTCGTGATTTCTGGTTTCCTAATTACTTCCCATATCTTTCGTGAAATCCAAGCAGGCTCATTTCAATGGAAAGAGTTTTATAAACGACGTATCAATAGAATACTTCCTGCGTTTTTAACAATGATTGCATTTTGCTTGCTAGTTTCTCCTTTTCTACTCTCTGCTAATGACCTAATTGTGTTTACTAAGAGCGCGTTTGCCGCCGTAGTCGGCCTTTCTAACATCTTTTTCTTGCGTGCATACGGTGCCTATTTCGCCCCGGAGGCGGGCGAGGCCGTCCTGCTACACACCTGGACGCTAGGAGTTGAAGAACAATTCTATATCATTTGGCCAATTCTTCTTTTACTCATTGTAAGTCTTGCGCGCCATCGACTGTTGACCATTCTTGCGGGTCTGACAATCGTTGCGGTTGTGGTTTCAGCTTACGGTGCGGAGCACTTTCCTAAAGCCGCCTACTATCTCTTGCCCACGCGCTTCTTCGAGCTTCTGATCGGTGGCATTCTGGCCGTGTTCCTCGCCGATCGACAGCGACCGCGCTGGTCTCATTCGCCCCTGGTTGCGCTGGTCGGCTACTTCCTGATTTTGTATGGATTGTTCAGATTGAATAGCCAGTCAACATTCCCAGGGCTAAATGCGCTCTTTCCTTGTCTTGGTAGCGCCCTCTTGATTTTGTATGGAACGGACAGGAGGCCATCCGCTGTTTTGTCAAACAGAGTCCTCGTGTTCATCGGCCTAATATCCTATTCGCTTTATTTGTGGCACTGGCCAATTATAGCCTATGTGAATTACTTAGGCATACCTATTGGCCCAACTGCGGGGCTAGGAATTGTGGCGCTCTCGGTTTCGTTGGCGTGGCTGTCATGGAAATACATAGAGGTCCCATTCCGTTCAAGCGGCGCAAAACTAAGATTTGGAGAGGTAGTCATTCGCCGCTTTGCCGCACCTGCCTTCATTATTTTCTCACTTGCCTTAGTCTGCATCGGCTTCAATGGCTTTCCGAATCGGTTCGATCCAAGCGTGTCAACGTATGAAGCAATGGCCGCCACAAAGCCAAACGAGATACGTAGCCGGTGCCATGCATCGATCGTTGAGTATGACAGGAAGCCGGACATCGCATGCAGGTTAGGAGCCGAGAAAGAATATCTAGACGGCATCCTCATTGGAGACTCCTTTGCGAACCACTTTACGGGAATGGTGGACGTGCTCGCAAAGGCGGATGGAATTGCGATTATGGATTACACGATGGACGCGTGTGCCCCGATTATTGGATATGCACCGGCTATGCGAGGAGATTATGTGAGTAAGTGCGCCTTACGTAAGGCCTATGTCTTCGATTTGCTCGATCAACGAAAATTCCGCTACGTAATTCTCGCGGCTGACTGGCCTTCCGACCATCAGGCGAAGGACAAAATAGAAAGTACTTTAGCCAAGATAATCGCTGCAGGCTCGCAGCCCATCATAATCCTCAGCAATGAGACAATTAAGAGAGCAACAAGTTGTCCATTACGACGGCTTATGTTCGGGCTGGAGCAAAAATGCGCAGTGCATCAGAGTGCGATTCCAGCTTATTGGGAAGAAATCCGAACAAAATATCCTGAAATACGCTTCATCAATCCCAATGAAGTGATTTGTTCAAATGGCTCCTGCTTTCCTGTTGTCAATGAAACCTTGCTTTATCGCGACAGCCTTGGACATCTTAACGACGTGGGATCCAGAACGATCGGAAGGATTCTTGCCTCAAGAGGGCGGTCACTGCTTCACGATCGAAAGGGGACCGAAAGCAACGGTTTCTAAGAGTTTAACCTAACGGCTCCCTTCGCACTCCTAGTTGCGTACATTAGGAAGCGTCGCGGGCCTACACGCGCGTAGGCGACCGTTTTGCTTGCGACATAACTGATCGTCAATGGGCGATGCTTGAGCACAGCTGAATCTCAATTCTGCTCGGTGGACAGTGCCCCCCGCATCTCTCTTACCTCGCCCAATTTTGCCAGATTTGAAGGGGGGTGACAAGAAAGCGCGCGACTAAGCGCTGGCCCAAATCGAAGGGCGGGTTGCAAGCCGCATCGTCAGTCGGTTCAAGATCAAGCCATGTCCTCGACAAGTTCGTACCGTTAAGGTTCGTTGGTCGGCCAGCGCGGGGTGGTGGGCAGCCTGATCGGTACGAGCGCCCACTTCGGCAGGGGCCTGAAAAACTCTTTTATCTTTTGAGATATGCCTGCAGTTACTGTAGAAACGAAAGAAATTATTCTGCTCTTCTGGTCCAGGATCTTTGTTTCCACGAAAGTCCAAGAGAGGAAGGCGCAGGCCAGCGCGAGCGCCGTGCTTAGGGTGACGTTGAAGAGCCAAGTTCTATGCGACGGCAGCAGATAGCTGACGGTCTGGAGGAGAGGGAAGCCGTAGAGATAAATTCCATATGAATAGTCTGCGCCCACGACGAACGGTGTGCGAGGCGGATCAAGGAGTCCCAAAAACACGATGATGTAAACTAGCGGGGGGACGGCCAAGAACAAAAACTCCGTCTGAACGCTCGTGACAAACATCGTGTAGGAGATTCCAGACAGGAGAAACAGCAAGCGGCTGAAGGGAACGCGCCTCCGCATTAAGAAAAACGAGGCGCCGTAAAGGAAGGAGAGGAGCAACATGCTGCCCGGCGGGCGAGAGCCGCGTTCGAGCGGTATGGCTCCGTGCAGACCGTAGCGGTGGCGCGCCAACAACAGAAGCATGGCGATGAAGGTAGCTACGAGGAGCCATATCGGCTTTCGCGCGAAGCCGAGAAGCGCCAAAACGGTGATCGCGAAGTAACAGTCAAACTCATAGGGCACCGTCCACAACTGCTTATTGACAGTGTTCCCGGCAGGCAGACCGTCGAAGACGCCCGGAAGCTCATAATGGATCAGCCCGATGATGTTTAAAAAGTAACTGAAAAATTGTTTGCTGGAAAAATACTCATGCAAAGGAACGGTAGTCAGTAGCGGTCCCAGGATGAGCGCCGAGATGAGAGTTTCGACAGTCAGCGCCGGAAAAATCCGCATCGCTCGTAACGTCAGGAATTGCGGGATTGGGTTTCGCTCCAAACTCCCGGCAACGAGAAATCCGCTGAGAGCAAAGAAACCAGGAACGATAAAATAGGCCGCAGGCCGCCATGGGCCCGCCCAAAGAGCCTCTATGGTCGCCGGCCCGTTGTCACCAGAGTAAGTGACTGGAAAGCCATGCCAGGCGATGACGCCCAGTGCAAGAGCAAGTCTTAGATAATCAAACCCTCTCGGACGCCCCGAGGTTTCGACCAGTCTATCTTGCAGCGACCGCATAACTTGGTCTCCAAACGAAAAAATATGCAATAGACACTTCCGCGACCAAGTCACGTGCTTCAGGAGCTTCGCCGACAGAAAGCGCATTTTCTAATAGCTTATTTTTGTATGTAATAAAGTACGTATGTCAACGTATTATTCATTTAGTCCTATGCAAGAATCAATATTTACGTATACATACTTATATCAGCGCCGATGGCGCAGTATCGTGGACACTATTACGTAAGGACCCGCCGGCTTGCCGCGATTACGACGTGAAGCCCTGACGGTAGCGGGGGAAAGGCCGCTCGTGGCGGCCGGGGGGACAATCCTCACATGCGGCGGGGAGACGCAGAGCGCGCCAGCGGCGTGGGACATTTTTTTAAGGGGCTCGGTGGGGGGAACCCCAAAAATTCAATGGCGGGCAATAGTTACCTTACCAAAACCGCTCAATCCGACATGATGAGCGCCCAGAAAACCTTGTAGCGCGCGTCGGGCGCATAGGCCGTGGCGATCCCCATGCGGCGCATATGCGGCTCGAGCAGATTCTCGTTGTGGAGCTTGGAGCGCCGCCAGCCGGCGAGCGCCGCCTCGAAATCCTTGTAGCCGGCCGAGACATTCTCGACGGCGTAGCCCTTGGGGCGGCCCGCGGCGGCGATCCGCTTGACGAAAGAGCCCTTCACATTGTGGTCGAGCCTTCCGGCCTCGGCCATGGCGTTAGCCTGAAACTGCGCCGCCTTCTGCAAGAGCGGATCGTTTGCAACCTCGGTGAGCCCGTTGGCCTTGCGATAGAGCGAGATCAGCTCGCGCGCGACATTCTCGTCGAGAGCCGCGGGGCCTGTGGCCAGCGCGTGATGCTGGGGCGGCTCGGAGGAAACAGTGGGCCCCGGCTCGGCGGCGTTGCACCCGGCCAGCGCGAGGGCAGAACAGGCGATGATGGCTATTTTGACGAAGGTTCCGCGCATGAAGCTTTGACGGGTGCTGCGAGAAAGGAGAGATCTCGCGTCGATGCCGCCTGTCTACGACCCCAGCCGGGGCAAAAATGCGGCGTTCGATTCAAGGGGCCTGTGCGGTCGGCGCTTGTTTAAAGCACCGCTTTCGCACATCATCGACTCCTAACCCCACGCGCTGCGGCGTTGAGAGAAAAGGGCGATTTCCCATGCTCGGTCTACGCCTGCCTCGATGGGCGACGATGTTTCTGGCTGGCGCCTTCCTCGTCGCCGCGCTGGTCCTCGCGGTCCTTTATTTCTGGTCGCCGAAGGCGTCGATCCGGATCACGACGGGTCCGGCCGGAGGCGCGGCCGATCAATTCATCTCGGCATTCATCGCGACAACGGAAGCCGCGCATCCCCGCATCCACTTCGAGCCCGTGACCGTGCCGGACCTCGCGGCGAGCGCCAAGGCTCTCGAGGAGCGCAAGGTCAACATCGCCCTCGTGCGGAGCGACGTCGCCCCGCCCTTCAATGGACAGTCGCTGCTGATCCTGCGCCGCGACGTGCTCGCGATTGTGCTGCCGCCGGGCTCGCCGATCGAGAGCTTCGCGCAGCTTTCGGGGAAAACTTTGGCGATCCCGACGAGCCCGGTCCAAAACGAGAATTCCCACACGTTGGATCTGATTCTCAGCTATTTCAATGTCTCGCCGGGGTCGGTGAAGCGCATCTTCGTCGAGCCGGGCAAGATCGGAGCCGTCATCCGCGAGAAGCGCGCCGCGGCGGTTTTGGCCGTGGGCCCGATCGGGCCTGGAGAACTCGTCGACACCGTCACGGCGGTGGCCAGGGCGACGCGAGGGACGCCCAGCATTCTCGACCTGGACGAGGCTGACGCGATCGCCGCGCGTTTCCCGGGTCTGGAAGAGATCGACATTCCAAAAGGCGCCTTCAAGGCCAACCCGGCGGTCCCCGGCGACGACGGCAAGGGGGTCGCCGTCAGCTATCGCTTCGCCGTCCCCACGACGATGCTCAACGCCGTCGCCGGCGCGCTGGCCCGCTCCGTCCTGAAGACCAAGGCGAAGCTGATGGCCGTGACGCCGCTGGCGAGCCAGATCGAGGCCCCCGATCCTGATGAAAAGAACCCCATCTTGCCGATCCACCCGGGCGTGGCCGCTTACCTTTCGAACGGGGACCAGAGCTTCTTCGACTCGCTGCAGACCTATCTCTATGTCATCGGCATCCCGCTGAGCGTCATCGGATCGGCGATCGCCCTGATTTCGGGCCTCGTTAGCAATAGGAAGCTCAGGGGTGATCAGGACAAGATTTTCCGGCTTCTCACAATTGGCGACGAAGCGTCGAACGCGACCCCCGCGGAGTTGGAGGCGCTACAGCGGGAGTTCAAGTCGATCTTCGCGACCTGCGTCGGAACGCTCGCCAAGGGCGCGAGCGAGACGGGCGAAGCGGCCGTGTCTTTGGCCATCGACCACGCGCGGCGTGAAATCGACGAGCGAAGAGCCGCGCTCGGCATGGCTTCCCCGCGAAGCGGCGCTGGAGTTGGCGTCGCGGGCTGATCGCCTCGGCGTCAAGCCACATGGCTCGCGCGTAGCGATCCCTTCCAGCGCCAGACTAAATTTCGCGCGCGGCCCAGCTCGCGCCGAGCCAGCAGCACGCACCCTTTTGCTCCCACCAGAAGGCCAGGCCCGTCGCCCGCGAGGCCGCCTGCACCATTTGGATTTTAATGGTCGGCGCCAGGGACGCCACATGCGACCGGCGTCGCCGCTGTCGAAGGCTTGGCGTTCCATGAATGATGACCGCTTGCCCGTTGAAACCGAGATTCCTTGGTGTTCCTATCAGCTGAAGCTGCGCGAACTTGCCAATGCGCGAGCAGCAAGCGAAGAGAACCTGGCTGCAGACGTCATCAAAGTCGTGATTTCCAATCTATTCATTCTGAATGCGGGTGGGATCGCCGCCATACCGACTATCTCGACTTTTCTTGGTCAGGAACGCTTCTCAAACCACGACATGGTCGAAACATTTCTTCTGCCCGGCGCCGTCTTCATTGCAGGAGAAATCTTGGCGCTCCTTTGCGCCTTCATTGCCTATATCAATCATCTTTTCATTGCTGGTTTCACACGGTCGTCCTGCGAGGCCGAGATAGAAAAATTCAACACCTCGCTCCCAAGATATCAATTAAGACAAAATGTCGTTGATATTGTCTTTGTGCAACCGAACAGAAATCCGCGATACTACGTGATATTTATCATTATTTCTTTTTGGACAGCTGTCCTTTGTGGGTTTTTCTCTCTAATGTCATTTATTTTTGGATGCTACTTTTTGACAGGGGCCGTCCACGCTCTTCGGGGACTGTGAGCAACAGCAGGAAACCGCGGCTCGCAACCCCGCGAAGAGCCGCCCCTCGGGCCTTTCGCCTTCGCCCCAAGCCCGCCGCAATAGCCTGCGATTCTGGGCGTTCGCGTGGTTGGGGCGGGACAGGACCTAACGGAGCAGAAGCGATGATCAGCCGAGCTGTTCGGCAGCTTGTTTTGTTGACGGCGCTTGTTGCGACGCTCTCAGCTTTCGAGCCGCAGAGCGCCCAAGCGCAAGCCTTCGGTTACCCGCCCTATGGCGGCCCGCCTCCCTATGGCGGCTATCGCTACGGGCCCCCGCCCGGATACGGCCCCCCCAGCTATGACGATCCGGGCCCCCGATTCGGACCTCCCGGCAGGCGCGCGGGCGCGCCCTTCGCCTCGCGGCGGGCGATCGCTAGCCTCCTTGGCGAGCGCGGTCTGCGCCTGGAAGGGCCGCTGGAGTTCGCGGGGCCGAATATCGTCGCCATCGGCGTCGACCCCGGCGGCCGCGCGCGCCGCTTCGTCATCGACCCCTATGATGGCGCTGTGCTCTCCGCGGAACGGCTCCCCGCCTTGGCCGCGCGCCCCGACAGGGGCGACGGAGGCTTTCGCGAGGATGCGCCGCCGGTTGGCGTAGCCTCAGCGCGGCGAAACCCGCCGCCGCCTTCCAAGGATCAGCCAGTGTGGCGCAACGAGCCCGAGACGACTGGCTCCATCGCGCATAGCGCCAAGACGCCGCATCAGGCGGCTGTCGAACCTCGTGAAACGGCGCCCCAGGAGAAGCGTAAGCCCGCGGTTCAGGCGGCGGCCGCGCAAGTCGCGCCGGCTCCCGCCCCCGAGTCCAAGGCCGCGCCGACCGGCGAACTCGAGGAGCCAATTCCGGGCGGCTGACGGCAAAGGCCTCAGCTGAATCCCTGCGGCTTGCCGACGACGGCGACGAGCAGGCTGCCGTCGCCGAGCATCCGCTTCGCCACGGCGCGCGCCTGATCGAGCGTGACTCCCTCGATCCTTTCGTTACGCGTGTCCAGATAGCCCGGCTCCTCGCCGTCTAGCTGCAGGCGCACGAGCTGGCTCGCGATCTTGGTCGAGGTGTCGAAGCGCAGGGCATAGGAGCCGACGAGATATTTCTTCGCCTTGTCGAGCTCCTCGGCGGTCGGACCTTCAGAGGCGAGCCGGCGACATTCGTCCTCGATAACTCCGAGGGTCTCGCCCGCCCTCTCGTTCTTCGTCGCGGCGCCGCCGAAAAGCGCGGCCGCATGGCGATAATCCTGAAGATGGGAATAGACCGAATAGGCGAGGCCGCGCTTCTCGCGAACCTCCGAGAACAGCCGTGAGGTGAAGACCCCACCGCCCAGGACATGGTTCACCACGACGGCCGCGAAATAATCGGGATCCGTCTTGGCGATCCCGCCGCGCCCGAAGCGGAAGGTCGATTGCGGCACGTCGAGCTCGATCACCCGCTTTTCGCCGACGTTCGCCATCGCGACTTCGGGCGTGGCCGCGAGCTGCGCGGATTGCGCCCAATCGCCAAAAACTGAGTCGAGCTTTTGCGCGAGCGTCGCGGCGTCGATCGCTCCGACGACCGCGATCTTCAGATTGTCGCGTGCGAAGAGCTTCAAGCGCAAGCCTTCGATGTCGGGTCGCCCGAGGCGCTCCAGCGAGTTGAGATCCCCGCGCAGCGGCCGGCCATAGACATGGCCAGGAAAGGCCGCCTCGCGGAAGGCCTTCGCCACCATCGAGTCGGGATCTTTCGCCTCTCGCTTGATGCTCGCCGCAAGCTGCCCCCGCACGCGCGTCACCGCCTCGGCCTCGAAGCGCGGCGCGTTGAGCGCGAGGCCGAAGAGCTCGAAACCCTCATCGAGCGTGCGCGTGAGCGACTGAAAATGACCGGCGAGGTGATCGCGATCGGCCCCGAAACCTAGGTGAATCGCGAGGTCTTCCACTCTTCGGTGAAAGGCGCGCGAAGTCATAGGGACCCGCGCCTTCGTCGAGCAGCCCCGCGAGGAGCGAGGCGAGGCCTTCCCTGCCCTGCGGATCCTGAGAGGCGCCGCCGCCGACCGAAAATTCGACGGCGACCAGCGGCACGGCGTAGCTCTCCACGAGCCAAGCCTCGACGCCGCAGGCGGCCTTGACCCGCTGGACGGTTTCGGAACGGGAGCTGTCCCGTGACAGAGCGTGGTGCGCGGTCACGCGGCGTCGCCTTTCTCGAGCTCATCCTTGGGCAGAAGATAGCCGGTGACGGAGCGCCGCTTGTCGAGCCATTCGGCCGCCGCCTCGCGCAGCGCGCTGGCGGGAACCGCGTCGATTCGGTCGCTCCAGCTCTCGACGTCGGCGACGGACAGTCCGGTGGCGAGCGCTTCGCCATACCAGCGCGCGAGCGACACCTGGCTGTCCTGCGCGTAAACGGCGTCTGCGATCAGGCGCGTCTTGGCGCGGCGCAGCTCGTCATCCGAAACCTCCCGCTCCAGAAAGCGCGCGAGCTCGCGATCGAAGGCGGCGTCGAGCGCCGAAGGCTCGACGCCTTCCGCCGGCGTCGCGAAAAGATAGAAGCGCGTGTCGTCCAGCGCCGAGCCCATGTAATAGGCCCCGACGGACACGGCGAGCCGCTCGTCTTCGACGAGGCGCTCATAGAGCACGCTCGCAGGACCGCCGCCGAGCACATGCGCGAGAAGCTCCAGCGCCTCAGCCTCTCCCGGCGCAGCCGTCGCATAGGAAGGCGTGACGAAGATTTGCTCGTAAGCGGCCTGCTCGACCTTCTCGTCCGCGAGCGCGACGAGGCGCTCTGCCCTGGGCGGCGGCTCCTGCGGACGGCGGCGGCGTGGAGGCGCGGCGTGGGCAGGAATGCGGCCGTAGCTGTCGTCCGCAAGGCGGCGAACCTCTTCCGCCGAAATGTCGCCAGCGACGATGAGAATCGCGTTCTCCGGCGTGTAGAAGCGGCGATAATAAGCGAGCGCGTCGTCACGCGAGAGATCCTCGATCTCGTGCGTCCAGCCGATGATTGGGGCGCCGTAGGGATGCCGCGCGAAGAGCGTTGATTGCAGCGCTTCGTCGAGTTGCGCCGCCGGATCGTTCTCGACCCGCATTCGGCGCTCCTCGAGTACCACCTCGCGTTCCGGATCGACCACCTCGTCGCTGAGCACGAGATTGATCATGCGATCGGATTCGAAGCGCATCAGCGTCTCGAGATGCTCCTTGCCGATGCGCTGAAAGTAAGCGGTGTAATCGTAGCTCGTGAAGGCGTTCTGTTGCCCGCCGAGGTCGGAAACGAGGTTGGAGAACTCGCCCTGGCTGTGCTCCTTCGTGCCTTTGAACATCAAATGCTCGAGGAAGTGCGCGATGCCGGATTTCCCCACCGGGTCGTCGGCCGAGCCGTTCTTGTACCAGACCATGTGCGTGACGACCGGCGTGCGGCGGTCCTCGATGGTGACGACCTCCATCCCGTTTGGAAGCGTGCAATGGTCGACCTTGGCCTTGCCGCCGTGGCCGGAAGAAGAGGGTTGAGCCGGGTTCAGGTGCGTTTGAGGCATCTAGCGCCTTTCCTCGGCGCAACGCCGAAGGCTGATGAGGTTGGCTTGGCTTTTGGTGCAATATAAGCGCCAAAGCGCCGCTTGTCAGGGGCCGGGAGCCGAGACGCCGCGGTAAGCGGGAGCCAGGCGATTTAAATGGTCACCCGCCAAGCGGCATCCGTCGAAAATAATCCGAGCGCGGCTTTAGGGTCGGGTCCCGCGCGCCGGATCGCTCGCCACGATCGGCGGGTCGACGCGAGCGATATTCTTGGTTTTTATGTCGCGTTCGATCGCGGCGAGGACGCTGCGCGTTCCGCGGTTCAGGTCACGCGTTTCGGCAAGCGTGCGAAAGTCTGAAATCGTGTGCGGGCAGGCTCCGCCCCCTTCGAAAACGCGCACGCCCTCGTCCGTCACGACGACGTCGCCATATCGCAACGTCGGATCCCGCATCAGAGCCTGGGTGGAGTCGACGCTCTTGGAGTTGTCCTTCAAGCAGAAGCGAGGGTGTTTTTGCTGCGCGATGTCCGCCAAGGTGGCCAGCTTCACGCGCCGGACGCGCGAGGCCCGCGCGCGGCCGTCCATCGGAGCGGCGCTCGGCGTTTCCGAGCCGCCGAAGAGATCCTCGAACAGGCCCGCTTTCGCAGAACCGTCAAAGGCGGCGAGCGCCGCCAGGAGGGCAAGCATCCGGATCGCAAACTGAGGGGCTCGGGCTGACATTGCGGTTCAAGTCCTCGAATGACACCTGCGTTCCACTGGCCCCTGGCGCCACCGTTCGTTCACGCTTACGACGGTTCGCTGGAGAGTAGCCGATCTCCTATCTTTTCTCGACTTTTTGTCTCAATGCAAGAGAGGGTCGAAAATTAATGGTTTTGCGCCGGCGGACGCCCGCTTCCTCCCCTTCGGAGGGGAACTGACCGATTCGTCTCGCGCTTTCGCGAACGAAGAAGGTTCCGAACTCATGCAGCTTCACGATTTCCCCTCGTTCCGACAGCGCGATGGCGATTTCCTGCAAGGCGCATTCAAAGATTAGCTGCGCTTCCCGCCGCGATAGCGCCGGCACGCGCTTCATGATGGCGGTAGCGATATCATATCGCGTTACCGTGCGGGGGGTGTCGTCTGATCTCTTTACGGGGTCGGGGGAACGGGACGACGAGGACGATTTTGGATCCTCGGGGGGCATCGCGAATGCTCCGTTCTATCTTAAATTCAAATATTTTGCGCGGAACTGAGGCTGGGCTCGACGAGCGACGCCGCGCCGCGAGCTGCGCGATGGAACCGGAAGGAACCGATAAACAACTATACGTACCCAAATTGTCCTGTTCAAGGTGGAACTTCCCAAGGGTGGCGGATTCCCCTGTCGGTGGCGCTGCCAAGACTCGGGCGACGGCGCCAAGCCGCAGAAGAGCGCTACGGCACCATACTCGGCAATCATACGCGTATTTAAAAAACTTATATATGTCAAAAATACTAAGGCTCTTTCAGTCGCCCGAGCGGACATGTCTGGTTTCGCGGCAAGGACCGCGACGCTTATTGTGCTTCGCCCCGACCGCGGCTTCCGCGATCGGGGCGTTCTTGCTTTTTTCGACTGTCGGGAAAATGGCGGCAGCCTGGAGCGCGTCCCGATCGCGTGGACTCACGCGAGCGATAAGGACTTGCTCACAGGCAGCAAGTTAGAGCATGTCCGGAACACGCACGAAGCGCTCAACCGCCATGGGCGGTGTGGCGTTTTGCGCCCCGGAACGGCCGCCCCGTACGGGCGCCGTTCGGACGCGGGGCTTCACGATGCTGCTGCCCCTCACGGCTCGACGGATGACGCGCGTCGCGGTTTACCCCCTCGCCTTTCGGCGCGCCCGCGCTCCGGGCGCGAGGGACCGCCTTCCCCTCATCGCGACGACTCTCGGCGCTGCGACGATCGGTGAAGGCCAGCGTCTGGCGCGTCAGTCTCTCGATCTGACGGAGCAAGGGACGTTCGCCATTGTCGCAGAGCGATATGGCGCGGCCCGAGGCGCCGGCGCGGGCCGTGCGGCCGATGCGATGAACATAGGCTTCCGGCGTTTCCGGCAGCTCGAAATTCACGACATGCGTCACGCCGTCCACATCGATGCCGCGCGCGGCGATGTCGGTCGCAACGAGAACGCGCGTGTGCCCGCGTCGAAAGCCATCGAGCGCGCGCAGGCGTTGGCTCTGACTCTTGTTGCCGTGGATCGCCTCGGCGCCGACCCCGGCCGCGCCCAGATGCTGCGCCACGCGATCGGCGCCGCGCTTGGTGCGCGTGAAGACGATGGCGCGCGACACCTGCGCGTCTGACATCAGCTCGATCAGCATGTCGCGTTTGGCGCCGCCGTCGACGAGGAACACATGCTGGTCGACACGCTCGGCCGTCGTGGCGACGGGCGTCACCGAGACCTCGGCCGGCGCGTTCAGCAGATTCGCCGCGAGGCCTGCGATCTCCTTCGGCATGGTGGCGGAGAAGAGCAGCGTCTGCCGCTGCTTCGGCAGCTTGGCGACGATCTGGCGAATGGGGACGATGAAGCCGAGATCGAGCATATGATCAGCTTCGTCGAGCACCAGGATTTCCGTCGTGGCGAGCTTCAGCCGGCCGCTCGCGACATGATCGAGCAGGCGGCCGGGCGTCGCGACGAGCACTTCGAGGCCGCGGGCGAGCATGTCAATCTGCGGTCGGTGCGAGACGCCGCCGACGATGACCCCGACGCTCGGGCGCATGAACTGGCCATAGGCGCGGAAGCTGTCGGCGATCTGCGCCGCGAGCTCCCGGGTCGGCGCCAGGATGAGCGCGCGGGTCGTGAAGGGCGCCGGGCGGCGGCGGTCCTCAAGGAGCCGGCTCAGAATCGGCAGCGCGAAGGCGGCCGTCTTGCCCGTGCCGGTCTGCGCGATGCCAAGCAGATCGCGACCTTGCAGAAGATAGGGGATGGCCTGCGCCTGGATGGAGGTGGGGGTTTCATATCCTTCACGATCAAGAGCGCGAAGCAGCGTCTCGGGGAGGCCGAGATCGGAAAATTTGGTCACGTGAGTCTTTCTTAAGCCGCCGCAGGTTCCCGCCTCGCGAAAGGCGGGTCCGTCGGTCCGGCATTAGGGAGAGCGGCCGCGCGTATCGGGCCGTCAACGAGAATAGGGAGGCTCGACAGCGGATCGGACGGCCGAAAGCGGCAAAGTCCCGATCTACGCGGCTGGAGCGCCTCATGCTGCGACGCAGCAGCGCTTGGCTATAGCAAAGCCGTGTAAAGGTCAATCAATAGTTTGCGTCGCGACGAGCCGTTCGCAGGCGCGAGCGCGAAAATGGTGCCATCGCGAAGGGCAGTTATGCGCCAATTTTGACCCTTCGCTGGGGAGGCCTGATCGCTACTTTTACTGCAGGCGGAGGGGATCAGAACATCCTCGGCAGAACAGACCCTACGGTCTGCTCGCCTCTGATATGACCTTTGATCCTGCGGCCCTCTAGTGGGCTTTCGGCGCGGGCGGCGGGCGGAAACCCTTGCGGAAATTGCCCGCGGCTATAACGTGCCGGGGCGGACGATTGCGAGGCTGGCGTCGTAGCGGCTTCGCACAATGAGAGACATCACAGAATCTGCGATGTCTCCGCTCCGGCCATCAGACCGCGTTCCATATTGCGAACTCTGCCAATCCCAGCTGGTTTTTAAAGACCCAGGGCACAGTACTCAAACCCTCCCACAAAAATACAACGGGCCTGCTGTTCTGATATGCAGGTACAAGCGCACCTCGTCGGATTCAGCGGCGGAACCGGCGTGCAGACCTGGACATAACCCGGACCCAACGATGCGCAACCAGCATTAGTAGCTTGGCAATATAGTTTCCTGACCTTAGAAAACAGACTAGAGGTGGAATCTTTCCACTCGACTAAACTTTGATTTGGGGCAATCATCCCTGCCTGCAAACCGGACGAGGGGAAACTGAGAACCGCTACCATGCAGCATAGAGCAATGAGAGACGAGGCGCGCATAATTATCCTCCCTTAGTTTTGAATGAAGGAGCGGCGCTTCATCTTCCGATGTCTCCAGATTCTCGGAAATGAAAACCTCAAATTGATGTTATCGGCGGACTCCGCGCTACTCAGTATTTGAAACGCACCGCAAACATTAAAGTTCCCTCACGTTCCAAAAAAGCCTGGGAAGATGCCGAGTTAGTCGTGATCGGGACGCATGGCTCTCGAATTCCTGATATTCCGAATGAGCGATCCGCGATTTTGGGCGTCCTCTCACGCGGGCGCGTGGACGGCTCAAATTATGTTTCGGTGCCGAACCGGGCAGGAAATTGAACCATGGCGGGGTCCCGATCGGCGCCGATCGGAACCCCGCCTAATTGTTGCATTACTATTTTAATTCAGTATGTTGCCGGCGTTGTGGGCGGGGTCCTGGTTCGGTGCTGAATCACAACCTCCCCTATCGCCATTCCGCCTCAGCCCGCGGTCAAGCCCTGAATCGACGGCGCCGCACGCGAATCCGGAAACACCTTCTCCGAAAGCGCCTGCTCGGAAATCCCAAACTGCGCGCCAAGCAGACCTTTCAACACAGCTCGCAGATCCGTCGTCGGGGCGAGGTCGCGGCCCTGATAAAGGTATGCGGGCTTAAGGCCCGGCCAATCCGCCAGCACGCGCCCGCCCGCGACGGCGCCGCCGGCAAGAAAGGCGACGGTTCCGGTCCCGTGATCGGAGCCGTTGGTGCCGTTGATGCGCGCCGTGCGGCCAAATTCGGTGATCGCGACGACCGTCGTGTCCTTCCAGCGGGCGCCAAGACCCTTTTCCAGTTCCTCGAAGGCGCCGTCGAGGCCGGAAAGCCGCGTCGCGAGCTGGCCGGTCACGCCGCCTTCGTTTTGATGCGTATCGAAACCTTCGAAGGCGAGCGCGGCCACGCGGGGGCCGTCATCGGCGGCAAGCAACCGCGCCGCGCCGGCCGCAGCCTGCCGCATGCCGTTCGGCTGGTCCATGCCGCCCTTGTTCTTGCGGCGCTCGTCGCTCATCCCGTCCTTCGCCGCCATGCGCTCGGTGTCGAGCCCGGCCTGCAGCGCGCTGGCGAGCGCCGGATCGCGGTGGCGATAAAGGTCGAGCGCGCGAGCGGCGAGATCGTCGGAGGCGTTGGGCAGGCCCTGCGGCGCCCAGCCGAGCACGGGCGCGGGACCGCGCATGACGAGCGGCGCCGTGACGCCGACGCCAAGTCCCCTCCCCTTTTGCCCGCCCGCCGCCGGTAATAGCCCGATGGCGCGATTGAGCCAGCCGCTGTCCGTGCGGCCCGGTCCCGGATAGCCGCTCTCCAGCACGTCCTGGCCGTCGAAATGCGAGCGCTCGCGATAGCCGGTCGCCGTCGCATGGACGAAGAGCGCGCGCTTTTCCCCATAGAGGCGCGCGAGCGTCGGCATCGCCGGGTGCAGCACGAAAAAGCCGTCGAGCGGCAGGCCGGCGCGTTCCCCCTGGCTTGCAAGCGCCAGCGGCCCGCGCAGCGACGCGTAATCGGGATCGCCGACGGGCGCGATCGCCGCGAGCCCGTCCATCGCGCCTCGCAGGATGATGACGACGAAACGCGGATCGCGCGCGCTCGCGGCGCTCGCCGGCCAAGGCGCCATCGCGGCCGAGACGGCGACGCAAACGCCCTGAAGCGCCGCGCGGCGCGAAATCTGGCGGGAGCCTGCGTTCATGCTCATCTCCTCTGGAATTCCGGCGACATGAAGAGCAGCGCGAGCGCCTGCGCGCGGGACTCGGCGCGCGCCACGGCCTCGCGCGTCTCTCGCGACGCCGCGGCGCCGAAGGCCGTGTCGAGCACGGCCATCGGCTCGACCTCCTTGACTCGCTGCGCCATCTGCCAGGAGGCGTCGAGCCGCAGCTTCATCTGCTCAGGAGAGGCCCAGACGCTCGCCGTGTCCGCGAAACCGTTGGGTCCCCCCGGCTGCCAGAGCGGCATGCCGAGCGCATTCAGGACATTGAGGGCCGGTCCCGGCTCCTTCGCGGGGAAGCTCGTTGCGCGGAAGGCCGCGACGAGGAACTCGTTCGGCGTGCGGATTTTCGTCGCCGGCGCGCGCCAGGCCGCGTCATGGTCGACCAGCGTCCGGCTAAGCTCCATCAGATTGCCGTCGGTCTGTAGAAAATTCTTCGTCAGCGCCTCGACGAGGTCCTTGGGCGGCTCATCGGCCACAAAGTGGCGGGCAAATTTCGCCGCGATGTGGCGAGCGGTCGCCGGGTGGCGCGCAAGGTCGCGAAGCGCCGCCTCTCCCTGGGCTCGGCCGGTCTCGTCGTAGGTTCGGCCCAGCAGCGTCTGCGCGCCCGGCTCGTGCCAATTGCTTTTGAACAGGAAGGCTCCGGGCTCGCCGGTCTCGCTCGAGGCTTCGGCAAAACTCCAGCCCGTGATGATCCGCGCGAGCGCGGTGACGTCGGCCTGCGAGTAGCCGCCATCGACGCCGAGCGTATGCAGCTCCATGATTTCACGCGCGAGGTTCTCGTTGAGCCCCTTGCCGTCGAGCCGCCCCGCGTGGGATGCGGGCCCGATCGACCGCTGATTGTCGAGGAAGAAGATCATCGTCGGGTGCTGCTCGACAGCGATCAAGAGATCAGAGAATTTGCCGAGAATATGCGGGCGGATCGCCTCGCGCTCGAAAGCGCCGGCGGAGGCGCGCACGAAGCCGCCCTTGGCGACCGAGACCGCGAAATGATTGGACCAAAAGGCGACCAGACGCTCGATGAATCCCGAGCGCGCCGAAATCTGCGACGAGAAGCGCGCCATCGCCTCCTCGCGGAAAATTTTCTGCTCGGCGTTGGGCTCCTTCGGCTTCTGCTGTCCGTCTTGCGGCTTTCCTTCCGCGGCCTTGGCCTGCATCGCGGCGGCCTGTGTCGCCGGCGCCATCGCCGCAGCCTCGCGCGCCATGCGCTTTTCATATTGGTCGAGAAAAAGCGTCTGCAGCGCCTTGCGCGTCGTCGGCAACTCGCCCGCCTCGATCACCCCAGCATAGGCACTGTGCAGCTCCTCGCGCAAAAAGCCGCGCGGATCGTTTTGCGCGAGCGCAAGGTCGCCGGGCTTCGGCCCGAGCCCGAAGCGGTTGAAGGCGGTGAGGGCCGCATGTGGATCATTGCCCAGAGCCAAACTCGCCTCGCTGTCGCTCGTGAGAGTGCTGAGGCGAGACTTAGACCATGGAGAGCCTGACTGGAGGATGAATGGAGTCGGCGCGATTTTGTTCCTCGATCGACTAACGCCGAAATGCGCGAAGGATTCCCCTCCCCGCCCGCGCCGCGCTAATCTCAACGCGGTCCCGGCGCCGAATTTATTGGCGTCCAATTTGCCGCGAGGGCGCTTGATGCTCAGCTTCCAAAACGTCGGTCTGCGCTACGGGACGGGCGAGGAAACGCTCAAGGATCTGAATTTCGCCCTCGAGCCCAAGTCCTTTCAGTTCCTCACCGGGCCATCGGGCGCCGGCAAGACGACCCTCCTGAAGCTGCTGATGCTCTCGCTCAAGCCGACGCGTGGCAAGATCGATGTTTTCGGCCAGGACGCCGCAACGCTCGAAAAGCGGGCCGTGACTCAAATCCGCCGCCGCTTCGGCGTGGTTTTCCAGGATTTTCGCCTGCTCGACCATTTGACGCTTTACGAGAACGTGGCGCTGCCGCTGCGCGTTCTCGGACGCGATGAGGCCGGCTATCGCGCCGAAGTCTTCGAGCTTTTGCGCTGGGTCGGGCTTTTCGAGCGGCGCTACAGCCCGCCGAGCGTGCTTTCGGGTGGCGAGAAGCAGCGCGCGGCGATCGCCCGCGCGGTCATCGCGCAACCCGAGCTGCTGATCGCGGACGAGCCGACCGGCAACGTCGATCCGCCGCTCGCCCGGCGTCTGCTGCGGCTCTTCGTGGAGCTGCACAAATCGGGCGCCGCCGTGGTGATCGCGACGCATGACCTCGATCTGATGGATCAATATGAGGCGGCGCGCCGCCTCGTGCTGGCTGAAGGAAGGCTGCATGTCTATGAGTGAAGGCGCGCCAGCGTCGCCCGCCGTACCGGCGCCGAAAGCGGCGGACGAGCCGCCGCCGCAACGGCCTTTGGCGCCAACCGAACTCGGTGGCGGGGCGGTCGCTCGTGATCGTCATCGCCATCACGACCTTCCTGGCGGCCCTGGCCGCGGGCGCGGCGATGCTCGTCGCCGACGCTAGCGCCGAGTGGCGCAGGGAGCTCGCCCGCGAGATGACCGTGCAGGTGAAGCCGGTCGAAGGACGAGACCTCGACGCCGACGTCGAGGCGGTGACGCGGACCGTCCTGGCGGCGGAGGGGGTGCGCGAGGCGCGCCCCTACACCAAAGAGGAATCGGAAGCCCTGCTCGCGCCCTGGCTGGGCGAGGGCCTCAGCCTCGCCGAATTGCCAACGCCGCGAATGGTCGTGGTGAAGATCGACCCGCGCGATCCGCCCGATCTTTCGAAGCTCCGCGCCCGCCTCGCCCAGGCGACGCCCGCCGCGGTGCTCGACGACCATCGCGTTTGGCTCGAGCGGCTGTCGCGCATGGCGAGCACCGTCGTGGCGATCGCCGCGCTCGTCTTCGTCCTCATCGTCGTGGCGATGGCGGTGACCGTCGCCTCGGCGACCCGCGCGGCCGTCGCCACCAATCGCGAGATCGTGGAGGTGCTGCATCTCGTGGGCGCCGACGACGCCTTCATCGCCAGCGAATTCCAAAGCCGCTTTCTCACTTTGGGGCTGCGCGGCGCAGCGCTCGGCGGCGGCGCGGCGGCAGTGTTCTTTCTTGTCGCGCGATTTGTGGCGCGGCGATACGTGACGACGCCGGGCGGCGAGCAGGTTGCGGCGATGTTTGGCGAGGCCGCGCTCGACGCGCGTGGCTTCGCCGCGATCTTTCTGCTCGCCGCCGCAGCAGCCTTGGGAACGGGTTTCCTGTCTCGCCTTATCGTGCTCGGGCGGCTTCGCGAGTTGCAGTAAGCGAAAGCCCGCGCGAAAGGCGTTGATCCTCGAAGCGTCCTGTCGCAGAACTCGCCAAAACTCAAGTCAGCGCTCGACGCTGGGGAAGGGGACGGTGAGTCTTGCGAGCGCAAAGGCGCTACTTCTGGCGTAGCGCAGCGCCGGTTTTCTTCTGCCTCCTGGCGTTCGCAGCGGCCGCGATCGCGGCCGGCTTCGTCGGATTCGCCAGCTCGCTCACACGTGAAGAGCTCCCTCTGGCGCTCGAAGCGGAAGGCGTGGTGGCGCTGACGGGAGGCTCAGACCGAGTGCTGGAGGCCACCGAGCTCCTCGCGCGCGGCCAGGCTCGCCGTCTCTTGATCACCGGCGTCAACCCAATGACTCACGGCGCGGCGCTCGAGCGAATCCTGCCAATCTCGCGCGAATTGTTCAACTGCTGCGTCGATCTCGGTTATCAGGCGCAGGACACGGAGGGCAACGCCCGAGAGACCCGAGACTGGATGCAGCGAAGGGGCCTCAAGGGACCGCTAATCGTCGTGACCTCGAATTATCACATGCCGAGGGCGCTTCTCGAGCTGCAGGCGGCCCTGCCGGGCGTCGAGCTATTCCCTTATCCGGTCGTGGGCGAGCATGTGCGCGTGGAATCCTACCTCGAAGACCGCCAAGTCCTGCGCTTGCTGCTGCGCGAATATTTCAAATATCTGCGCGCCTTGGGACGCACGCAATGGGAAGCTCTTTTCGCTAACCCCACGTGAGGAGGGCTCGGTCGCCGGTCTGCACGCGGGAAAAGCCGCCTGAAGCGGATCAGGAGGATGACGCGGCTTTTTTCGCCACGAAACGCGAGTGGGCGGACTGCGCCTCGTCACGCGCGACCGCCGCTCCCGACTTCTCCACGAGATCGCGCAGAAAATTGAATTCGTCGATGCTGAGAACGACGAGCCGGTCACGACCGTTTTTGGTGACGATGATCGGCGCGTTCAACGCGAGATCGCAGTAGGCGCTGAAGCGCTTGGCCATCTCGGCCGAACTCACTCGCTTCAACCCGCCCGCCGGGCCGTCCGCGGAGGGAGATTCGTCGCTCACGGCAATTATCCTCTCGCCTCTCTCGCGCTTCCTGTTGGGGCGCGAATAGTGACTCGCTTCGCGGCGTTAGACAAGACGTCAGCGTCGCAAATGCGATGGAAAACCTGTCCAGGCCGGGCTTTAGGCCCGAAACTCGCTGGCTTCAGGGCGCCGAGCGCTCCCGCCGCGCCAGGGCCCCGCTCCTCGCTCACAACTCGCGGCGGCGCTTCCTTCAGCCGTCATACAGAACATTGCGCGCCAACGCCCCGTTTCAACGGATTCGAGGCCAACCAACCCGGTCCCCGCCCGAAACGGCCTCTGCCGATCCTTTCGCGAGGGTTCCGCCCTGGAAACCTAATGTATTAACGATTGAAAAAAATTCTATCCACTTTCTGTCCCAATATTGACCAGAATACATATTTTGCGTAAATTGCTGGTTGTACGGCTGTGACCGTACAAGCTTACGATTGCAGAAAAGCGAGGTGAGGATATGCGTAACGTAAACAGCAAGATCACGTCGGCGGCGCTGGGGCTCGGCCTTCTTTGCGGCTTGGCTTCCGGCGCGGTGGCCGGCGTCCCGTCCTTGGCGCAGAACGATGCGGCGAAGGTCGACGCTCCCGTGGACTACGTCCGGTGGTATTGCCACCGTCACCACCACCACATTTTCACGCGGTTGGTCGCCGCCGGGACAGTCACCTATCCCGTCTATCGCATCGACCGCTACGCGATCGACTACAAGCACCCGGTCTTTGCCGCCATCGAGCCTGTCGCGCCGGTCATTCCGATCCTCGGCTGGTTCTTCTGAGCGGACCGGAAACAATTTTTTGAGCCGCGCGTCCGAGCTTGGACGCGCGGCTTTTTTGTTTCGATTCCGAAAGCTCTTCTCAGCGGGGCATGACCGCCCAGTAGTCGAGATCGAGCAGAACATTTGGATCCGGCTTGCCGTCAGGTCCGGTCAGCGGAAAGGCCGCGCAGGGCTCGTCTTTCGTGGCGACGAGGCGCAGACGCAGCGCGCCGATGTCGTCGCGACCTGGAATCTCCGACTTTTCCAGCACCTCGCTCCACGCGAAGATCGTCCCGCCGGCAAAGAGCGGATTGACGTGCTTGCCGCCATTGATCGCCGAGATATGGAAGGCGTTGGCGAGCCCATTGAAGGAGAGCGCGCGCGCCATCGAGATGACGTGCCCGCCATAGATGATGCGCTTGCCGAAACGGCCCTGCGCTTCATAGAACTGATTGAAGTGAACCTTGCTGTTGTTCTGATAAAGACGCGTCGCGAGCTGATGCTCCGCCTCCTCGACGGTCATCCCGTCGATGTGATCGATCTTCTCGCCCTTCTCATAATCGCCCCAGAAGAAGGGCGAGCCGGCGAGCGCCTTGTCGTAAGCCGAGACGCTGATCTTCGGGACAGCCTTGCCGAGGTCTTTGGGATCAACCGATTTCGGCAGCGTCGGGACGACGTCGGGACCGACGGGCGCGTTCATGTCGCGCTTTTTCACCATCACCCAGCGCGCATAATCGAGCACGACCTCGCCGTGCTGGTTGCGGCCGGTCGAGCGAACATAGACGACGCCCGTCTCCTTGTTGGAGTTCTCCTTGAGACCGATGACCTCGGAACTCGCCGTCAGCGTATCGCCGGCGTAGACCGGCGCCAGGAACTTCAGGTCCGCGTAACCGAGATTGGCGAGCGCGTTGAGCGAAACGTCGGGCACGGTCTTGCCAAGCACGAAATGGAAGACGAGCGCGTCGTCGATCGGCGCGTCCTTGTAGCCGATCGCCTTGGCGAAAGCCGAGGAGGACTGCACGGCGAAGCGCGGCAGATAAAGCGCCGTGTAGAAGGAGGCGTCGCCCACAGTCACGGTGCGCGGGGTGGCGTGGCGGATGATCTGACCGAGCGAGAAATCCTCGAAAAAATTTCCGATGTTCGATTTTTGGGCGGTCATCTTCGTTAAGCTCGTTCTCTCAGCGTGGGCCTTGCGCCAGCAATTGCGCCAGCGCCGTCGTCAAGCTCGCGGGATCCCCCGCGACGTGAATTTTCTTCAAGCGCGCGGTCTGGCCCGAGACGAGCGTCAGCGCGCTTTTTGGCTCATGCAACGCCGTGGCCAGGAGAGCGATCAGCGCCGCGTTGGCGCGCCCGACTTCCGGAGCCGCGCGAACCCTGGCCTTCAGAACGAGGCGACCGTCGGCGAGCGCCTCGATTCCCTCCAGGGCGTCGCGGCCGCCCTTTGGGGTCAGCCGCAGCCAGAAGGCGACGCCCTCCTTCTCCACGATCCAGGGATCAGCCAAGCGCGCCGTAGCTGGCGCTATGGGCGATGAAGTCGCTCAGGAACTGCAGGGCGAGCAATACGATCATCGGAGAGAAGTCGAGGCCGCCGAAGGTCGGAATGACGCGGCGGATGGGTTCGTAGACCGGCTCGGTCAAGGCCGCGAGCGCGCGCCTGATCGAATAAACCGTGCTCGACCGCGTGTTGATCACATCGAAGGCCACGAGCCAGGATACGATGAAGGAGGCGACGACGACCCACCAATAGATGTCGATGACCGTCAAAAGCAGCTTGATCACGGCGTATTGCATTTGCCACTCGCTTTTCGCGCGCTTGTCCCTCGAAGCGGATCGTTGGGAAAATCCTCGGTGCGCCTCTCTAACGCCCGCCGCGGCGCGGCGCAATCAGGCCAAGACGACGCTGCGCGACGGCGCTGCCGACGTTTTCCCGGAACTGATTGACAGGGCCAAGAGACGCAGTGTAGTCAGCGCCCCTGGCCGGGGCTGTAGCTCAGATGGGAGAGCGCTGCAATCGCACTGCAGAGGTCGGGGGTTCGAATCCCCCCAGCTCCACCAAAATCAATCCTTTAGAAGTTCATTCAAGACGCGGCTTCTGCCCTGTAAGCATGTGTTGAGCCGCAACATTCCATGTCCGCCCTCCATCTCCCGACCCCATGCGCCCAGCTCGCGCCGGTGAGGGGCCAATGTCGTCGCCAGAGTTGAAGGATCAGGAATGAGCATACTTTCGCAAAGAACCGTGATCACGCTGGCTTTCCTCGCAGCGCTGGGCGCGCTCGCGACCACGCCGAGCCTCGCCGGCGACCCAACGCCGAATAACAATACGGCCGGGTCGACCGCTGCGCCGGTCGACCCGGGCCGCCATCGTCCCGGCGCGACCCGCCAGCACCACCACCACCAGCGTCCCGCCGGTTGGGGTTGGAACCAGCGGCGCTTTCGCCTTTGGCGCTGACTTCGAGCCCGCTCGCCACGCCTGTCCTCGCGCTCACGCCGCCGCGTCTCGCGACATGCCGAAAGAGCGACGTAAATCCGACCGGGGGGTGTTCGCGAGACTCTTTGCGAGCCCAAGGGACAGCGGCGCCGTTACTCTAAGGTTCGTACCATCCGCGCGGAATCACGCGCCAGCCGCTTCACGCGGACTCGGGTCGAGGCCCGCATCTCGGGCAGCGCCGTCGCGGCGATCCTGACGACCTCGCCCAAATCTTCCGCGATCACCATGTCCCCGATCGTGACATAGACGACGCCCTTGGAAATCTCGGAGAGGGCGAGGACCCAGTGGAGTTGCGTGAGACGCGCAAGTTCGCGGAAGGCGGATTCCCTCTCGGCGACGGCGCCGAGCTCTGCATGCGGCCCGTCGGGGCATTCCAAGATCTGCGCACGATCAAGCTGCCGCGGGCCGATAACACGCATCCCTGCCCGACTCCCTTGGGCTAGAGCCACTCCAACGCCATTCCTCTTCGATAAGCCCGAATTTGTCCGCAATTGTTGCGCTCGGCCCGCTACGCGCTCCGACCGGATGTGCGTCCGCCGAGCCGGGCCATGACCTTCTCCCACCGCGCGCCCGCCCAAGCGCTGAAGCGGTCAAGATAGAGGTAGATCACGGGCGTCGTGTAAAGCGTTAGCGCCTGACTGACGATGAGCCCGCCGACGATTGCGATCCCCAAGGGACGGCGAACCTCCGCGCCATTCCCGAAGCTAAGGGCGAGCGGCACCGCGCCGAGGATCGCCGCCATCGTCGTCATCATGATCGGCCGGAAACGCAGAAGGCAGGCCTCGTAAATCGCGTCGTAGGAGGAGACGCCCTCAACACGCCTGGCTTCGATGGCGAAGTCGATCATCAGAATCGCGTTCTTCTTCACGATGCCGATGAGCAAGATCACGCCGATGAAGGCGATGATGCTGAACTCGGTGTGAAAGAGGAGCAGCGCGAGCATGGCGCCGACGCCCGCCGAAGGCAGCGTCGAGAGGATCGTGATCGGATGCACGTAGCTTTCGTAGAGGATCCCGAGCACGATGTAGACGGCGACCAGGGCCCCCAGAATGAGCAGGGGCTCGGTCTTGGCCGCTTCCGTGAAGAGCTGGGCGGTGCCGGTCAGCGACCCCTTGAGCGTCGGCGGCATGCCGATCTCCTTGGTCGCGCGGCCGATATCCTCGAGCGCCTGAGAGAGCGACGCGCCCTCGGCGAGGTTAAAGGAGATCGTCGTCGCGACGAAGAGGCCCTGGTGATTGATGGCGAGCGCGGTATGACCGGGGCTGAAGCTCGCGACGCCCGGGAGCGGGACCATGGCCTCCTCACTCGTGCTGACCGGGGAACCCGTCGAGGCCGTGGCGTTGCCGACTACGGCGAGCGCGTTGGTCCTCGCATTCCGCGCGCTGGCGGTGACCGCGGCGGCCGCCTCCGCGACCGCGGTCGCTTCGCTTGTCGACGGCGTCGAAGGCGCAACCGCCTGCGCGGTTGTGGCGACGGCAGTTCCCGCCGGCGCGTTGGTCAGCGCCGTGCCCCTCGCCGGGGCGCCCGCCGTCGAGACGTAGACTTCCTTCAAGGATTGAGGCTGCTGCGTGCTGCGCGGGTCGATCAGCATGACGACGTGATACTGATTTTGCGCCTGATAAATAACCGAGACCTGACGCTGGCCGAAGGCATCATAGAGAGTGTTGTCGATCTGCGCCGCGGTCAATCCCAGCCGCGAGGCGGTGTCGCGATCGATGTTGACGTCAGCCTCGAGCGCCCGCAACTGCTGGTCGGAGCTCACATCGCGCATCACGCCGCCCTTGTTCAGCGCGTCCACGAGCTTCGGCGTCCATTGATAAAGATCGGCGCCCGAACCGAGGAGCGTGTATTGGTAGAGCGCGTTCGACGATCGCGCGCCGACGCGAAAATCCTGAATCGCGCTCAGGAACACTTCGCCGCCCGGAATTCTGGATAGCGCCGGCCGCAATCGCGCGATCACCTCGTCGGCGCTTTCATGGCGCTCGCCTAGCGGCTTGAGATTGACGTAAACCGAAGCGGTGTTGACCGCCGCCGCCTGTCCCCCGCTGCCGACGCCCGTGAAGCCGATGACGTTGTCTACGGCCGGGTCCTTCCGCACGATCGCGATCATCTGCACGAGCTTCTTCTGCATGGCCTGGAACGAGACGGCCTGATCGCCGCGCAGCACCCCTGTCAGACGCCCTGTGTCCTGTTGCGGAAAAAAGCCCTTGGGGAGAATGTCGATGAGCCAGACATTGAGCGCCACCGTCGCGAGCAGAATGAGCATGACCGTGCGCGGATGCTGCAATGCGACGATGAGGCTTTTCTCATAGCCCCCGAGCATGCGTTCGAAAAAAGTGCGCCGTCCGGGCCGGGATGCGTCCGCCGCTGCTTTCTTGCGGAGCAGCAGCGCGCAAAGCATCGGCGTCGTCGTCAGCGAGATCACGAGCGAGATCAGGATCGCGATTGAGAGCGTCAGCGCGAATTCGCGGAAAAAACGCCCGGGAATGCCGCCCATGAACAGGATCGGCGTGAAGACGGCGACGAGCGACAGGCTGATCGACAGAACCGTGAAACCAACCTCGCGCGCGCCGCGCAAAGCCGCTTCTCTTTGCGGCATACCGGCTTCAATGTGGCGAGCCGTGTTCTCGACGACCACGACGGCGTCGTCCACGACGAATCCCGTCGCGATCGTCAAGGCCATGAGCGACAGGATGTCGAGCGTGAACCCGGCGAGATACATCACGCCGAACGATCCGATAATCGAGACCGGCACGGCGACGCTCGGCACGATCGTGGCGCGCGCGTCGCGCAGGAAGAAATAAACGACGCCGATGACAAGCAAAACCGCGATAATGAGCGTCATCTCGGTGTCCGCAAGCGAAGCGCGGATGGTCAGGGACTTGTCGCCGGCGATGATGACGTTGATGTCGCCCGGCATCGCCGCCTCGAGCGCGGGCAGCTCAGCCTTGATGCGCTCCACCGTCTCGATGATGTTTGCGCCGGGCTGAGTGAAGGGGATCACCGCCACCGCCGGGTCATCGTTGAAGAAGCCCGCGTTGCGAACATCTTCAACGGAATCGGTCACCGTGGCGACATCGGACAAACGGACGGCGTTGCCGTTGCGGTACGCAATGACCAGGGGCGCATAGTCCGCGGCCGTCGTAGCCTGATCGTTGTCGTAGATTTGAAAATGCTTCCCGTCTTCCTCGATCGCGCCCTTGGGGCTGTTGGCGTTTGCGGAAGCGAGAGCCGCGCGGACATCCTCCAGGCCAATTCCGAATTTATTGAGCGCCTCGAACACGAGCTCGACGCGCACCGCCGGGAGCGTCGCGCCGCCGATGATGACCTGCCCGACCCCTTCGAGCTGCGACAGCCTTTGCTGCAGCACATTGCTTGCCGCGTCATAGAGTTGGCCGCGGGTCAGCGTCTTCGAGGTCAGCGCCAGGATCACGATGGGCGCATCGGCCGGATTGACTTTGCGATAGGTTGGATTGGTGCGCAGATTGGTCGGCAGATCCGCGCGCGCGGCGTTGATGCCCGCCTGCACATCGCTCGCCGCGCCGTCGATGCTACGGTCGAGGCCAAATTGCAGAGCGATGCGCGAGATGCCGAGGCTCGACGAGGAGGTCATCTCGGTCACGTCGGCGATGTGGCCAAGATGGCGCTCGAGCGGACTGGCGACACTGTTTGCGACGGTCTCGGGACTGGCGCCCGGAAGCTGGGCGAGCACGATCACGGTCGGGATGTCGACCTGCGGCACCGGCGCGACGGGCAGGCTGAAGAAAGCGAGCGCGCCGGCGATGGCGAGGCCGATCGTCAGGAGCGTCGTCGCGACGGGGCGCGCGATGAAGGGCGCCGAAATATTCATGGCGGCGGCGCCTCGGGCGTCGGCTGCCAGCCGAGCCTCTGAGCGAGACGATCGAAATAGAGGTAGATCACCGGCGTCGTGAAGAGGGTCAGAACCTGGCTGACGATGAGCCCGCCGACGATCGCGAAGCCCAGGGGCCGCCGCAGCTCGGAGCCCGCGCCAGCTCCCAGCATCAGCGGCACGGCGCCCAGGATCGCGGCCATGGTGGTCATGAGGATCGGGCGAAAACGCAACAGGCAGGCTTGAAAAATCGCCTCGCGCGGCCGCTTGCCCTCGTTGCGCTCGGCGTCGAGCGCGAAGTCGATCATCATGATCGCGTTCTTCTTGACGATGCCGATGAGCAGAATGATTCCGATGATCGCAATGATGTCCAGCTGATAATTGAAGAGGATGAGCGTCACGAGCGCGCCGACGCTGGCGGAGGGCAGCGTCGACAGAATCGTGACCGGGTGAATGTAGCTTTCGTAAAGCACGCCGAGCACGATGTACATGGCTGTGATCGACGCAAGAATGAGCAGCAGCTGATTGGTGAGCGACGAGCGGAACGCCCCCAGCACGCCCTGATAAGCGACGATGAAGCTCTTCGGCAGCTGCATCTCCTTGATCGCCCGGTCGACCGCTTCGGAAGCGGCGCCGAGCCTCGCGTGCGGTCCCAGGTTGAAGGAGATCGTGGCCGCAGGAAACTGGCCGAAATGCGTGATCAGCAGCGGCGCGTTCCGCTTCCCAACGTGAACCATCGCGGCGAGCGGCACCTGCCCGAAGGTCGCCGACGTGGAGGACGGCAGATAGATGGCGGAAAGACCGTCGACCTGCTTTTGAACCGCGGGATCGGACTCCAAGATCACGCGATATTGATTGTTCTGCGTGTAAATGGTCGAGACGATGCGCTGTCCAAATAAATCATAGAGCGCGTTGTCGATCGTCGCCGGCGTGACTCCGAAACGTGCGGCCGTCGCGCGGTCGATCGTGAGTTGGAGGCCGAGACCGCCCTGCTGCAGATCGCTCCCGACGTCAACGAGCTCCGGCTGCTCCGCGAGACGCTGAACGAGCTTCGGCACCCACTGCTGAAACTCCTGCATGCGGGGATTTTCCAGCACGAATTTGAATTGCGCGCGGGTTACGCTCGCGTCGATCGTGAGGTCCTGCACCGGCTGCATGTAAAGAGTGACGCCCGGAACGCTCGAAACCGCGATGTTGAGACGCCTTATGATCTGCGAGGCGGTCAGGCTGCGCTGATCGAACGGCTTTAGATCGATGAGGAAGCGGCCGTTGTTGAGCGTCGGATTGGTGCCGTCGACGCCGATGAAAGAGCTCAAGCTCTCGACGTCGGGATCCCTCAGGATCACCTTGGCGAGCTCGCCTTGCAGACGCGTCATCTCCGCAAAGGAGGCGCTCTGCGGCCCGACCGAGATCGCCTGGATCAGGCCCACGTCCTGGACGGGAAAGAAACCCTTGGGGATGGCCATGTAGAGAAGGGCGGTCAACGCCAGGGTCGCGAGAGCGACGAAGAGGGTCAGCGCCTGATGGTCGAGCACGACCTCCAGCGCACGGCCATATTGGTCGATGATCCATTTGAAGCCGCGTTCGGCTGCAAGATCGAAGCGGCCTCGCTCCAACTCGGGGCGATGATGTATGAGCCGCGCGCACATCATCGGCACGAGCGTCAGCGACACGAAGGCGGAGATCACGATGGTCACGGCCAAGGTGATCGCGAATTCGTGGAACAGGCGGCCGACGACCTCGCGCATGAACAGCAGCGGGATAAGCACCGCGATGAGCGAGATCGTGAGCGAGATGATCGTGAAGCCGATCTGCCCCGATCCTTTGAGGGCCGCTTCCATGGGGTCCTCGCCCTCCTCGACGTAGCGCGCAATGTTCTCGATCATGACGATCGCGTCGTCCACGACGAAGCCAGTGGCGATCGTGAGCGCCATCAGCGAAAGATTGTCGAGGCTGAAACGCCAGAGATACATCACGCCGAGACAGCCGATGAGCGACAGGGGCGCCGAGAGGCTCGGGATGATCGTCGCGGCGAAGGTGCGCAGAAAGACGAAGATCACGAGCACGACCAGCACGATCGCGAGCCCGAGCTCGAACTCGACGTCCGCGACGGAGGCGCGGATCGTGACGGTGCGGTCGCTGATGATGTCGAGATTCGCGGAAGCCGGCAGGCTTTCCTTGAGCGAAGGCAGGAGCTTCTTGATGCCGTCGGCGACGTCGATGACGTTGGCCCCCGGCTGGCGGCGAATGTTCAGGATGATGGCGGGCGTTTCGTTGGACCAGGCGGCGAGCTTGGAATTCTCCGGCCCGCGGATGATCGTGGCCACGTCCGTCAGCCTGACGGGATTGCCGTTGCGATAGGCGACGATGACCTCCGCATATTGACCCGCGTCGAGCAGCTGGTCGTTGGCGTTGATCGTGTAGGCGAGCTCAGGGCCGTCGAAGAATCCCTTGGGCGTGTTGACGTTCTGGTTGTTGAGCGTGGTGCGGACGTCGTCAATGTTGAGCCCGTAGGCGGCGAGCGCGCGCGGGTTGAGTTGAACGCGCACGGCGGGGCGGTTGCCGCCGCTGATCGCGACCTGGCCCACGCCGGCCTGCTGCGAGATCTTTTGGGAGAGCCGTATCTCGGCCAGGTCCTCGAGGTCGATCAGCGACAGGGTCTTAGAGGTGAGCGCGAGCGTCAGGATCGGCGCGTCGGCGGGGTTGACCTTGGAGTAGATTGGCGGAGTCGGCAAATCCGATGGCAACAGGTTGTTCGCGGCATTGATGGCGGCCTGCACTTCCTGCTCGGCCACGTCGAGCGAAAGGTCCAAATTGAACTGAAGCGTGATGATCGACGCCCCGGCGGAGCTCGTCGAGATCATCTGGTTGATCCCTGGCTGCTGGCCGAGCTGCACCTCGAGCGGCGCGGTGACCGACAAGGTCATGACCTCCGGGCTCGCGCCGGGATAAAAAGTCTGCACCTGGATCGTAGGATAATCGACCTCGGGCAGTGTCGCGAGGGGCAGGAGGCGGAACGCCACGAGGCCCGTCAGCAGCATCGCCACCATCAACAGGGAGGTGGCGACCGGCCGCATGATGAAGGGCTCGGAGACGTTCATCGATCCTCTTTTCGGCTAGCGGGGTGGAACGTCGACGCTCACGCCCTCGCGCAGTCGATCTGCGCCTTCCGTCACGACCCGTTCTCCAGGAGAGAGGCCCGAGGTCACCGCGGTAAAGTCGTCCTCGGAAGGTCCAAGAGTGAGATTGCGCACCGAAACCTTGTTTTGAGCGTCGACCACCCAGGCGTAAGCCCCCGGGGCGCCTCGTTGTATGGCGGCATTAGGAATCCTGACCACGTCGCGCAGGGTTCGCACCAGCAGGCGCGCATTGACGAACTGGTTGGGGAAGAGCTTGTTCTCCTTGTTCTCGAAACTTGCGCGGAATTTCACCATGCCCGTCGTCGTGTCGACCTGACTGTCGATGGCGTATAATTCGCCGACGCCGAGTTGATGGACGTTGGCCCGATCGAAGGCGAAGACTTGGAGCCGCTTGCCTGCGCTCAACTCGGGCAGGATTTCGGGAACCTGATCCTGGGGAAGAGGGAAGATCACGGTGATGGGCTGCAGCTGGGTGATGACGGCAAGCGTGCTGTTCGTGCTCGTCTGCACGTAGTTGCCGGGATCGACGAGGCGAAGGCCGACGCGTCCATCGACGGGCGAGATGATGTGGGCATAGATGAGATTGAGCTTCTGCTGCTCGATCAGCGCCTGGTCGGTCTTGACTGAGCCCTCGTATTGCTTGACCAGAAAGACCTGATCCTCCTCTGTCTGGCGCGCGATCGAGTTCTGCTTGAGGAGCGTCTGATAGCGGCTAAGGTTGACCTTGGCCTGATCGAGGAGGCCCTGATCATGGACGAGCTGCCCCTCGTATTGCGCCAGCGCAATCTCATAGGGTCGCGGATCAATTTGCGCCAGAAAGTCGCCCTTTTTGACGATCTGGCCCTCCTTGAACGCGACCTGCGTCAGCTGGCCGCTGATCTGGGTGACGACGTTGACGGTAGCGAGAGGCGCCACCGTGCCCAGGCCAATGGTGAAGACCCTAACATCTCCTTTGGCGATCGTGGCGACGCCCACCGATTGCGGCGTCGCGCCACGACTTTGGTTTCCCCTCGGCGCCCAATACGTCCAAGCGAGGAAGACGAGGAGCGCGAGCGCCGCCGCCGCGAGCGCGAGACGGCCGTATGAGCCTCGGCGCGGACGGGGTTGCGCAGTCGGAGCCTCGCTCGTTTGTTCCGAAGTCATCGTCCCCACGGGATTTCTCGACACTGAAACGCTTTTGCTTCATCAACACGACGTCGTCGCGTCAAGCGGTCCTTCCCGCTCAGTCTCTTACAACGTCGGAGCGGACGGAAGGCGTCCCAAAATTGTCTGCGGCGCCATAATTCTGGGGAATTCTCTTGCGACGCCTTAAACCGCCGGCGCGCGGACGACAGCAAACGGACGAGCGGGCGGGCGGGTTTCGGCCCTTCCTGCCTTCTTGCGACGCATCCCTCGCGCCGATTGTTTCCAAGGCTCGGGACGTCCTCATGGGGAAAAAAGGACATGACCAGGCCAATGAGGACCCAGCCCGTGGTAGGCGAGGCGTGAGACGCGCATTGCTTGCGTCACTGGCGCTTGCACTTGCGGGCTGCATGGTCGGCCCCGACTACGTCAAGCCTCCCGTCCTGACGCCTGAAAAATTCAAGGAGCTCAAAGGCAATCTGGTCAAGGGCTGGAAGCTCGCGGAGCCCTGCGACTGCGTCGATACGGGGCCCTGGTGGGCGGTCTACAAGGACAGGACGCTCGACGAACTGGAAGAACAGGTCGAGCTGTCCAACCAGAATGTGGCCGCGGCGGCCGAGGCCTATGAGCAGGCGCGTGCGCTGATACGGGAAGCGCAATCCGCGCTCTTCCCCACCGTTTCCACGGGCTACAGCACGACGCGCCGATATACCGGCGCGGCGCTCTCCGCCTCCGGATCCTCCACCTCGATCGCCACGCCCGTGTCGGGCACGACCACCACAACGACAACACCGGGCACCCTCGGGAACCGCGGCAACGTGACAGCCATCTACGCGGCGCAGGGCACTCTGTCTTGGACCGTCGATGTCTGGGGCCAGATTCGGCGGCAGATCGAAAGCAGCACCGCGGGGGCGGAGGTGAGCGCGGCGAATCTCGCGACTGCAAAGCTTACGGCCCAGGCAGCGCTCGCGACGGCCTATTTCAATCGTCGAGCCGCTTATTCGCTCAAGGATATTCTCGAAAGGACCGCTGCTGAATATCAGCGAACCCTGGAGATAACGCGCAATCAATACAAGGCCGGCACAGCGTCTGAAGCCGATGTGGCGAGCGCCGAGACCCAGCTGCTCGCGACGCAATCGCAAGCGATCAACACGGGCGTCGCGATCGCGCAGTTGGAGCACGCGATTGCGGTCCTGACGGGCAAACCGCCGGCCGCTTTTTCATTGCCGCCGACGCGCCTCACGGGGTTCATCCCCTCATTTCCCGTCGAGGTTCCATCGACGCTTTTGGAGCGGCGCCCCGATATCGCCGCGGCGGAACGTACGATGCAGGAGGACAACGCGCTGATCGGCGTCGCGGTGGCTGCTTATTATCCCAACATCACGCTCTCGGCGAATCTCGGCTTCACCGGGCATGTTCCGTTCCCGCTCGACCCCGCGCATGAGTTTTGGTCGCTCAGCGCGCTGGCGATGGAAACGGTGTTCGAAGGCGGCTTGCGCTCGGCGCAGGTCGATTCCGCGACCTCGACCTATCGGGAGAGCGTCGCCACTTATCGGCAGACCGTGCTGACGGCGTTCCAGCAAGTCGAGGATCAGCTTGCAGCAATCCGCATTCAAACGAAGCAGCTCAAGGTGCAGGAGCAGTCCGTCGCGGAAGCAAGAAAAGCCGTGACGGTTTTTCTCAACCAATATCGCGCAGGCGTCGTCGCCTTCACCTCCGTCGTCGTCGCAGAAGCGAATTTGCTCGCCGCGGAGCAATTAGCCCTGACGACGCGGCAGAATCTCTTCCTCGCGAGCGTCGCCCTCATCGAGGCGCTGGGCGGCGGCTGGGATAAATCGAAACTGCCGGGAGCATTCGCGGTCCAGACAGGCCCCTCCCTTTTCCCGCAGCGATGACTGTTCCGGTCGCTAGTGGCCGGGATCGAGCGGACTTTGCTACTTGACGATTTTATGACCTTTCGCGTCAACGACGGCCTTGAGCGTCAGTGTGAACGCGGCATTGCTAAGCTCGCGCTTGGTCACGTTGCTCCAATCGCCATAAGTGGTCGCGTCGAGATCAAACTGCTTTTGCTCGCCGGGTTGAATGCCGCCAGGAATGAAGAGGTTGAAGTCCTGAGCGGCCAAGGGCACGGCCCTGCCCTTCTCCTTCAGCACGCCGACGAGGTAGATTTTGCTTATGGTGACGGCGCTGTTGTTGACGACGGTGAAGGAGATTGTCGGTTGCTCCAGGCCTCCGTATTGCTGAATGACCAAACTATTGAATTTGAAGCTGGGATGTAACAGCTGCACCTTCTCGATCGTCGCCTCAGAGGCCGTCTGCAAAGTGTTGAACGACGATATGTCGGCATCGGACGCCGAGGCGCCGTGGACCAACAAAACCCTTATCGCAAACAGCGCGATGGCGCTCCTGGCTGCTCTCTGCATGCGCTTCCCGAACCGCTGCATCAATATGATCGAGAGAGGATAAGCTTTTGATGGGCGGTTGCAAGCGTCGACGGGCGGGGTGTTATTGCGGACACAATGACCTATGCTCAATGCAGATTTCGACTGAACGCCGGCACGCTTCTGGCACCGTCGGCGGCGGCGGCGATCTCGTCCAAGCGGCTCGAACCCCGCTCCGGCCCGGGGAAGCCGAAGCGGGTTTCAATGGCTGGCCAAGCGCGGATTTCGCAAGCTCTCGCCAGCCCTGTTCCTGCAGACGCGCCCTTCCAACGCCCGTCGGGATGAGGACAAGCGGGCGCAAGGCGAATCCTAGATCTCTCGAAAATCGGCTTCTCGCCGTCAGGCGGCCTTCGACCTCGCCGCACTTTCCTTGGCGGGCGTCGATGCGCTGGAGGCGCGCTCCGCGGGCTTGATCAGCGCTCTGAGGGAATTGAAATAGAAATCGTTGAGCTTACCCGCGTGATCCCAAAAATCGCGTCGAGCGGCGTTGAAGAAGTCCGTCTGCGCAGCGACGGCCTCGTCGAAGGACTTCATGGCGGAAATTTTGCGGACATAGGCCTGCGCTTCCTCAATAGCCTTGTTCGAATAGTTCTTCTGACCCTCGGCCACGGCCTGGAACTCCTTGGTGAGCGCAGCGGGAACCGCGCTCGCCGCCTCGAAGCCTTCCCTGCTCAGCTTCTGCACGGTGTCAAAATACTTGAACATGCTATCTCTGCTCCTTCATTCCTGCCGCCAGATTGAGCGGTGCGACGGCGGCGGCTCAATAAGGCAAGCTAGGAACCTGCGAAATGCCGGAATCTACTAAGTAAAAAGCCACACCCCGACCTAAAGTTTTGGCCAAGCTTGCCGAAAACAGATGTCGCCCGATCTCTTGCGATTGAGCCCGCCAATCTCTGGAGCATGAGCGATGAAAGCGTCATTCACGAGTCCAGGCGCAATCGACGATGCGATGACCTCGCCGTCAACAGTCTTCGATCACCCGGACGAGGTGGTCGCCTTGGACCTGCCTACGCCGCAAAAAATCGAGATCCTGCTTCGGTGGCAATTCGATGCGCGCGCGCTTCAGCGGGCTGCCGACGAAAGCATGTCGGGCGGAGAAGCGCCGATGCTCGACGAGATCAACGCCGCGCTAAGCGCTGTCGATCCTTCCGGCGCAAGCGCCGAGGCCTTCCATCGCGCAGCGCAGAAGATTTAGGCGGCGCCAGACCTACATGACCGTCGACGGCTTAAAGATCACTGTCAGCGGATACGGACCCAGCGACACGATCACGCGTGTCTTGTCCGTCATCGAGCAGCTTGGAATGACGGTGCTCGCGCGCGTCGATCACGCGGCGGCCGCGGCGGCGGTCGGCATGGTCCTGCGACCGACTGAAGTCGTCCTCTTCGGCAATCCGAAAGCCGGCACGCCGCTGATGCAAGACGCGCAGACGATAGGGATCGATCTGCCGCTCAGGATACTCGTCTGGCAAGATGAGCAGGACAGAACTTGGATCGCCTACAACGACCCTTTCTGGATTGCGAAACGGCATGCGCTCGCCGAAGGCGCTAATCCGATCCTCGGGAAGATGGCGCTGGCGCTCGCCAGGGTCGCTGAAGCAGCCTCAGCGGATTCGACGCCGTAACGGAAAAGGTCCTAGTTTGGCTCCGCGCGCTTGCGCCAATCCGCGGAGGCGAAATCCAATGACCTTCCTGCCTTCGAAACTCCCGTTGATCCAGGCGCCGATGGCGGGGGCGCAAGGACCCGCTCTCGCAATCGCCGTTTGTCGCGCCGGCGGTCTGGGATCGCTTCCCGCGGCCATGCTTTCGGCGGATGCTCTGCGCGAACAGATCGCCCTCGTGCGAGCGAGCACGCAGGCGCCGTTCAACGTCAATTTTTTCTGTCACGTGGAGCCCGCGGCCGATGCAGCGGTCGAGGCGCGGTGGCGCGCTCTGCTCGCTCGCTATTACGGCGAGGCCGGACTTGACGTCTCCGGCGTTCGAACCGGACCGGCCCGCGCGCCTTTCGACGAGAGCATGTGCGAGGTCATCGAAGAGACCCGTCCTGCGGTCGTCAGCTTTCACTTCGGCTTGCCGCCGGCAACCTTGTTGCAGCGGGTGAAGGCGAGCGGCGCGCTGCTTCTTTCCACCGCCACGACCGTCGCCGAAGCGCGGTGGCTGGAGGAGCGGGGGGTCGACGGCGTCGTCGTGCAAGGACGCGAGGCAGGCGGCCATCGCGGGATGTTTCTCACGCGCGACACCGAGGGTCAGCCCGGCTTGTTCGCGCTCTTGCCGCAAGCGCGCGACGCGGTGCGCACGCCGCTCGTCGCGGCAGGAGGAATTGGCGATGGACGGGGCGTCGCGGCGGCCTTTGCTCTCGGAGCCGACGCCGTCCAGTTGGGCACCGCTTATCTGCGGGCTCCCGAGGCGCTGACCTCGTCGATCCATCGCGCAGCCCTCGCCGCGGCCAGCGATGACGCCACGCGTCTGACGAACCTGTTCACGGGCCGCCCGGCGCGGGGGCTCGTCAATCGGATCGTGTCCGAGCTCGGCCCCATGTGCGCGGACGCGCCGGCGTTCCCTTTGGCCGCTGCGGCGCTGTCGCCCTTGCGGGAGGCGGCTGAAAGACAGGGCAAGGACGATTTTTCGCCCTTGTGGGGAGGCGAGGCGGCGGCGCTGGCGAAGGAAGAGAGCGGCGAAGCGATCACGCGCCGGATATGGTCCGAGGCGCTCGCGGTCATGGCTGACCTTGGCGCGCTATCCGGTCGAACGGACTCGTCCAAGCGATAAGAAATCGCGCCCGATATCAAAAAGCTAGAGCAAATTCTGACCGCAAAAGTCTATCAACTTTTGCGGATTTGCTCTAGCCGCAGGAGCGACACAAATTCACGCTAGCGAGGCTGCCGGCTCGCCCTCGGGAGAAGTGTCCGTGAAAGACGAAATAACTCTGTTTGTAACCACCTTCACGACCCTGCTTGCGATCATAAATCCTTTCGAGGTCCTGCCCGTCTTTCTGAAATTGTTGGAAGGAAGGGACTCGGCTGCGCATCGTCGCGTGGCGCGGAACTCCTGTCTTTATACGACGGCGCTAAGCCTATTCTTCCTGATCTTCGGCACGTTGATGTTGCGGCTATTCGGGGTCCCCTTGAGCATGGTCCGCATTGCGGGCGGCATCGTGCTCATGCGGATCGGCTTTGCGCTGTTTTCGCCACCTCCGCCCGGGCAAGGCGGAATAACCGACACGGCGGACGCAAACTCAAACATCGCATTCGCGCCGCTCGCGATGCCGCTGATGTTCGGACCGGGCGCCATCGCCACGATCCTGGGCATGGCCGCCAGCGTCAAACATTCAACGCATGAGATCGATTCCTTCGTCGCGATTCTTCTCGCGATCCTCTCGACGATGCTCGTGACTTTCCTTTGCCTGCTCTTCGCCGAACGTCTCGCGCGACGCCTCGGCCCGCTGGGCATCGACGCGGTTACACGCATTGTCGGCTTCTTCGTTTCCGCCATGGGGGTAGGCCTGATTTTCAACGGGATCGTCGAAGCCTTGGAGACCCACGGGTTGAAGATGCTGCATTGACCGCGCTATCGGCGGCGGCAGGCGTCGCCCGCGTTACTCCACGCCGAGCTGATCCCCGTCTGGGCTCGGAGAGAGAACTGTGAAGTCAGCAAGCGGCGCGCTCATCTCGCAAGGATAGACGCTGGGGTCGTCGAAGAAGAGGCGACCGGATTGGAACCGGCTGGCGGCGTCGGCAGAAAAGCGCTTCGCGAAGGCTCTCTTGAGAGGACAGCTTGTACAAAGGCATTGGTGAATGGAGGCGAGGATCGTCCTTACCCCCGCTCGAACAATCGTCTTGCCTTCGTCGTTCTTGACCCGAAGGAACATATCGTCGGGGTTGTCGATCATGAGCGCGAGCGCCTCGACCTGACGCCAACTCACTCTCTCCGCGAAAAGCGTGACGACATCCACCACAGCCGGGTTCGCGCCGTTCCGAACAATTTCCAAAGTAAACAACGACATCCCACACTCCCGCTGCTTCGGAAGCTGCCGTAGATGCGACTATGCGCTCGTTAGAGAAAGTTGTCATCGAGCGGCGCAACATGCCGTGGGCTTGAGCGACAATGGATTGCGCGGGACGCCGCGCGGCCGCGGCGTCCCAGCAGAAGGCGAATTATCACCAATAGCGGCGATAGGGGCGCCAGGGGCGATTGGGAACGCAACGTCCCCAGCCGTCCATATGCCAGCCCGGACCGCAACGCCATCCGACCTGCTGGACGGGCGACGCGACGCCAAAGGAGTTGGACGATGCGAGCGACATGGCCTGAGAAGCCGTAGCGCCACCAAGGGTGATCGCGACCGCGGTGAGCAGTTTGGTCGTCAGTCTCATTGGATTTCTCCCTTCTCGCCGCATTCATACGGCGTTAGGGAGATAGTATACCGTACATGAACCGAAGCTGACTGCGCCGGTTTGGCCTGCGGCAGCGCATCCTGCGACGCCGTTAACCGGGAGTGAAACGAAGCAACCATTTCGTCTCGCCGGGCAGGAAGGGAGTTGCACGGCCCTTCACCCAATCGACATGTCCGGAACTGTAATAAGGCGACAGCGGGTTCCCGCTCTGACCGGTCGGCATGTGAAAGATGCCTGAATCCTCATGACCCGGCGAAACGACGAAGCGCTCCGAGGCGCCAAAGCCCTGCCCGGCCACACGAGGCTGGTAGAGGTCGCCCGTGAGAGACTCGTCGGGCGGGTCGAGCAATAGACCCAGCGCGGGGAGAGCCAAGGCCAGCGCATGATGGATCCCCGCGTGGCTGAGCGCGCCCCAGGTAAAGTCGCGGAGCTTGCCGCCAGCCTCGGTGTCGATATCCGAGAGCAATTTGGCGAGAGCGGCGTCGGTAACCTCGTTCCAGCTCTTGAAGCCGGAGGGCAAGAGTTGATCTGGCTTCTCGCTGAGGAGCCGCCAGGCCGGTTCGTCCCCCTGCGGCGTCGCAAAGCGAGCGGCGCCGGGTCTCGCCAGCGGTGTCGCGATGACCGGCATCGTCGCCATATAGCCGCCGTAGATTGACGAGATCAGCTGTTGTCGGAAGCTGCGTACAAGTCGATAGCCGACCGAGTTGGGCGTCGCGCGGCCGCCCCAGTTCTCGACCTGCGGAACTAGTTCGGCGTAGCGGGGTTGATCCATCCGGCTGCGCAGACACTGGAGAAGCAGATTGCGCCAGCGCTCCAAGACGCCGCCGCGATCGTCGAGCGCGATAGCGAGCATATCCTGCTCGTCGAAGCGCGATTTCGCCGCAAGCGCGTCTCGGATCTGCCCAGCCCGGGCGCCGTGGGCGTATCCGCCCTGCCCCAGCTTTTGCAACGCTTCGCCCCCCACGACGCGCGCGTTCGCGGTCCAGATCCGCCGGTTCTCGGGGTTGAGAACGGCCGGCGTTTCTTCGGGCGTCAGATAGCCGCTCCAGCCCTTGTCGCCGTCGGCCCAGGACGCGGGCGATCTTCCGTCATGTCCGAAGCGGCGCGGGACGGCGCTCGTCACCGTCCAGCCAACGTCACCGTCGGCGTCGCCGACGACGATATTTTGATGCGGTATGCCCAAACGATGCGCGATGACGAGCGCCTCGCGCACGCTTTGCGCCCGCTCCAAATCGAGCGAGCCCTGGAGATTGATGGCGTTGGGATCATGCGCGACCCAGCGATAGGCGAGCTTGCGCCCTTTGGCGTCCGATCCCACGACCGGCCCCCAAATGCTTTCCTCGACCGTTAGTTTTTCGGCCGCGGCGCAGGAAACGCAAAGACGCTCTTCGAAGCGAAGCAGCGCCTTCGGACCCTCCGGCGTTCGATAGCGATTGGCGTCGCCGTCCGCCGGCGCGAGGATCACCACATCGCTCGTGTCCACCATGCTGTTGGTGAAGCCCCACGCAATGCGCCCATTGCTGCCAGCGACGATCGTCGGCGCGCCCGGCAATGTCACGCCGGTGATGTCGAGCGACGGCTCTGTCGCCCTCAGCCGCGCGCGATACCAGATGTTGGGTTCGCGCAGCCGCAAATGCATGTCGTTTTCGACGATGGCCGCACCGCTCGTGCTGAGCGCGCCGCCGACCGCGAAACTATTGCTGCCGGGAATGGGGGGCGCTTCTTCGACATTGACCGCTGGCGCGACGTTCGTCGCGTGCTTCACGCCTTGCGAGGGAAAAGCCGGCGTCGGCAGGAAAGTCCCGTCCATCGCCGCGTCGAAACTCGTGCCGCCAGGAAATAGAAAATCCGTCATCGGCTGCCCGAGCGCGTCGATCGCGTCGCCGCGGCGCCGCTCGGTCAGGCCATCCGCCTCTTGCAGCGTCAGATACATGGCGTAGGCGACGAGGATCGTATCCTCCGCGCGCCAGGGCTGCGGCTTTGTGGCAAGCAGGAGATATTCGAAAGGCGGCGCGGCGAGATCGCTCAAGCCCCCGTTCACGCCCGCAACATAGGCCTCCAAGACGGCGCGCTCATCCGCCGAAATCGAGGAGAGCCTCGCGACGGCCCGGTGGCGGAAACGATGCAGTCGCGCCGCCCGATCCGCCGGCAAGGCCGCGGCGCCGACGAGGTCCGACAACTCTCCTGAGGCCGAACGGCGCTGCAGATCCATCTGAAAAAAGCGCTCTTGCGCGTGCAGATAGCCAAGAGCCCAGGCGACGTCGGCGCGCGATCGCCCGCTCACTATCGGCGCGCCGCGGGCGTCCCTCGCCACCTCCACCGGCGCCGAAAGACCCGGCGCCTTCACCTCCCCCTCGAGCCGCGGCAGGCTGAGCCGTAATAAAACGGCCCCCGACAGAGCCGCAACAAGCAAGATGGCGCCAGACGTCGAGGCCAGCACGACGAGCGCCTTGCGCGTCAAAAGCCTATGCATTGCTTTCCTTTCAAGGCGAGAGTCTGGAAATGATGTCCTCTCAGCCGGTTGTTGTCCAATTGTCACGCACAAATGCTGTGCTATCCAATGCCGCGCCTCGCGGGAAATGTGGATTGCCGAGAGAAGATCTAGCCGCAATGACAATCGCCGCCAAGCCGCCAAAACAAGAATCCTGCCGGCCGTCGCCTGCTGACTCATCGATCTCCCATGAAGATCCAGCGCGCTTCGTGAATCGCGAATTGTCCTGGCTCGCGTTTAATCGGAGAGTCATGGAAGAGGCGTCGAACGAGGCGCATCCGCTCCTCGAGCGCGTGCGGTTTCTGGCCATCTCCGCCAGCAATCTCGACGAGTTCTTCAATGTGCGCGTCTCGGGAGTCATCGAGCAAATCGAGCACGGCCAAACGGCGCCGGGAATGGATGGTTTGACGCCCTCCGAGCTTCTCGCCCGGATCATCGAATCCACCGACGAAATGAATCGCGATCAGGAGGCCGCGTGGCGCGACCTACGAGAGAAGCTCGAAGAGACCGGGGTCAAGATTGTTGAGCGCTCGCTCTGGACGGAGGCTGATCTCGTCTCGCTGGAGCGTCATTTCAGCAGCCATATATTTCCCGCGGCGACGCCGATCGCGATCAACCCGACGCACCCCTTTCCCTTCATCCCGAACCTGGCTCTCTCCCTGGCGACGCAGCTTTTTCGACGCGACGACAAGCAAGCGCTCTTTGGTCTGGTTCGCATTCCGGGGAAATTCGCTCGCTACGTCCGCCTCGCAGCCGGCCCCGACGGCGCCCTGCGTCTCGCGCGTGTGGAAGACGTCCTCGTGCAGTTCCTCGATCGGCTGTTCCCGGGCTGCGATGTTGGAGACACCGGCCTTTTTCGTGTCGTGCGCGACCTCGACATCGAGTTCGGGGATGCGGAGGTCGAAGATCTCATCACCGAATTCGAGGCCGCGCTCAAGGAGCGGCGCCGAGGCAATGTCATCCGGCTGGAAATCACCGCGGCGACGCCATCGGCGCTGCGCGATTTCATCGTCTCCCAGGTGGAGGTCTCGCCCAAAGGCATCATCGTCGAGACCGAAAAACTGGCGCTCAGGGATCTTTCGCAGATCGTCGGCGTCGACCGGGCGGACTTGAAATTCCAGTCCTACACCCCTCGCTCTCCCGAGCGCATCGGCGAGTTCGACGGCGACTGCTTCGCCGCCATCCGCGCCAAGGACATCATCATTCAGCATCCCTATGAGTTGTTTGACGTGGTGCTGCAATTCCTGCGGCAGGCCGCGAGCGATCCGCGCGTGGTGTCCATCAAGCAGACGCTCTACCGGACGTCCTCGGACAGTCCCATTGTCCACGCCTTGATGGAGGCCGCGGAAAACGGCAAGTCGGTGACAGCGCTTGTCGAGCTGAAGGCGCGTTTCGACGAGGAAGCCAATATTCAGTGGGCGAGGGTGATGGAGCGCGTCGGCGTCCAGGTCGTCTTCGGATTCCCAGATCTCAAGACTCACGCCAAGCTTTGCATGGTCGTGCGGGAGGAGGACAACGGCGCGGTGGCGACTTATTGCCACATCGGCACGGGCAACTACCACGCCATCACCGCCCGCATTTACACCGATCTTTCCGCCTTCACCGTCGATCCAGTCGTCGGACGCGATGTTGCTCGCATCTTCCACTTCATCACGGGCTCGGGCGTCCTGGCCCCCCTCGAGCGCATGTTCATCTCGCCGGTGACGGCGAAACGGCGACTTCTCGACCATATCGAAGCCGAGGCGCAACACGCGGCGGCCGGCCGCCCGGCCGCGATTTGGGCGAAGTGCAACTCTCTTGCCGATCCTGAAATCATTGACGCCCTCTACAAGGCCAGCGCGGCCGGCGTCGCCGTCGAGCTGGTCGTCAGAGGCATCTGCTGCCTAAGGCCGGGCGTGAAGGGCTTGTCGGAAAACATCAAGGTGAAGTCGATCGTCGGCCGTTTTCTCGAGCATTCCCGCATCTATGCCTTCGGCGACGGCCACGGGCTGCCACACCAGGACGCTGCGGTCTATATTTCCTCCGCCGACCTCATGCCGCGCAATCTGGACCGGCGCGTCGAAACACTGTTTCCGATCACGAACGAGACCCTGCACGCCCAAGTCCTCGAGCAGGTGCTGCTCGCCAATCTCCTGGACAATGCACAGAGCTGGCAAATCCGGGCGGATGGTTCGAGCCAGCGCATAGCCCCAGCGGAGGGCGAAGCTCGCTTCAGCGCGCAGGAGTATTTCATGACGAATCCGAGCCTATCGGGCCGCGGCGAAGCCTTGCTCAACTCCGCCCCGCCCCGTCTCGTGACGGCGAGAAGCTAAACGGGGCTGCGAGGCCTGGGCGGCGGGGTACTTCCACACTTGGCGCTACAAGGATAACGTCACAAAACTCTCCAACAGGCGAACAAATCGCCGCGGCAGGCGCCAAGCGGGTGGCTAAATCCAACGATGACGCTAGGTTCGTGCTATCCGGGGGCGACGATCGTCGCGACCCCGGGCGTAAGAGGAAGAACCTTCGAAGTCATCGGGACAAAGCGGGAGACAATCCACCTTGACAATCGATAGCGAGCGATCTCCCCGACCGATGGTGCGGCAAATCGCCGATGATCTCAGTGCCGAAAAGCTTCCGACGTTCCTCATTCCACCCAAGATGCTTGGGGTGGGCGCGCTCCTGCTACTCGTTGCGTTTTTCGCGTTTGAGAAGCTCGTACATGCCGAAAGCAGCGCGACCAGCGAATGGGGCTTTCAGGCTTTCTTTTATGCATGCTTGATCGCTATCTCCAATAATGTCGACAATCTGGGAGCCAGAATTGCATACAGCATCCAGGGGACCAGGATTAGCAACGTCGTAAATCTGTGGATCTCAATAATCACTTTCGCGATTTCCTTCGCCGCCGCGTCTTCGGGCGCCGCGGCCATCGGGTATTTTGGCGAGCGAGCCGCTTCCCTGCTCGCCATGGGATTCCTCGTCGCGCTCGGTTCGTGGATGATCCTTCAAGCGCGCAAGCCAACCTGGCGGGAAGATCAGCCTCCCGCAAAAGACCAAGTGAGTCTGTGGAGGGTCTTGCTGAAGCCACATCAAGCCGATGTGGACAGGTCGAGACACATCGACTTCAAGGAAGGCACAGTGCTCGGGGTCGCGCTCTCGATCAACAATATGGGAGGGGGTTTGAGCGCCGGGATTATCGGGGTGGATCCCTTTCTGGTGGCGCTACTCTCTGCGCTCGTCAGTTTCGCCGCCTTGTGGGCGGGAAACTACATGGCGGAGTTTTTCGTCAAACGGAACATCGCCGAGAAAGCGGCGGCCGTCGGGGGCGTTTTATTGATTGCGATTGGAATCAAACAGGTGTTCTAGAGTGCGACGCCTCAAGAAGGGTCTTGCGGCAGGCGGGGATAACGGCGTTCGAGGTCGTCGAGCAAGCGGGCGATCTGCTTCATGCTCGAGTGCACGACTCGCGGCGGCTTTCGGCCGATCCAACGGTTCAACAATTTCGGCCCGCCGGGTAATAAGACGGCTCCGCCGGCGATTACGAAGGGCAGACCGGGAATGCCGGGAAGAATCACGCCGAGCACGCCGACATAGACGAGCACCCATCCGACATCGCGGGGAAGCTCGTCAATGCGCATGACGGCTGGCTGCTCCTCCACCCCTTCGGCGGGCTTCGATGGAGTCTTGGCTCTGGCCGGGGCCGCTTTGCGGACAAGGCTTGTTCGTCGGGCGCTTGCGGGCTTCCTCGCGATCATACGGAGCGCTCCTTCTCAGGGCGTCATCTCTCTCCCGCTCCCCACTTCGTCAACCGCCAAAGCGGAAAGAACCAAGCGGCGCCAGTTACGTGGCCGGTCTGTGGTCCGGCTTGAGGACGCCGCTATTCACCATCTCCTCGAGCTGGTCGAAAATCGCCCTATCCTCGCCCTCGAGAACGCAGAAGATCTCGCGCAGCTTCTTCTGCCGCCGATTGACCTCATAGCCGACATAGGCGACGCCGACCGCGAGCACGACGCCCATGATCGCCTCGGTCCATCGTGTTTCAAACATTGATCGCCCTCCGTCCGGTCCTCGCGGTGTCCGCGAATGGCTCATTCCTCGGTCAGATGTTTATATCCGACCCCGCCGACAATCTCGATCGCGCCGGAGAGGCCCTGCCTGTGCAAGTTCTCGCGCACCACTTTCTCCAGATCTTTTGCGGAGCGGTTCATGCGCAGGAAGCGCGCAAACATCTGGAGAGCCCTTAGCGCCTGGTCCTCCTGCCGCAGCAGACCGAGATGAAGACGGACGCCGTGCACGTGGTGGACGCGGCGCCTGTGAATGGCGCGCAGGTCGTGCACGCTGACGATCGGATCGTGGCCGATCAATCGGCAGTGCTGCCGTAGCAGGGCAATGGACTGCTTGCGATCGAGGAAATACACCTCCTCCTCGTCATTGAACTCACGAATGAGGTCCACATTCTCTTGCAGGACCTTGCGCGCCACAGAGTTCCATCCGGTGTCGATGACGAAGATGCGGAACCGGGAATTCTTGGCCGGCGGCGGGTCGATTTGCTCGCCCCCGGCCGCCTTCTGACTGGGCTGCTGGACCTCACCGCCGCTTGTCTTCACGAGCTGCGACTCTTTTTCGGCTTTGCCTAACGCGGATTGCAGCCGCTCCGACACTCCGCTGAAAATCTGCATCTTCCCCTCTCCATTTCAGCCGCGCCCTTGCGACTGCGGATGTCTCACGGCGTGCGCCGGGCCGTTCATTCGGCGGCTCGCGCCGTTTCATACGCCTCTTCCGTCGCCTCGCATTCCTTGCTGTAAAAGCCGCCGGCCTGGAGCTGCATCTCCATCAGGTGCCGCCGCTCCGCCTCGAGCGCGGCGACCTTCCGCATCGGCCGTACGCCATTGGCCAGCGCCCCGAGCGCCGCGATATTATTAGTGAGCACGGACATCCCCACTCCGAAACCCAGGGTGAAGGCGCCGGCGATGCAGAGAATGTTGGGGACCAGGATCAAGACCCAGCTGGTCTGCACGTTGCGCTCGAGGTCGCGGGCGATGTCGAGCAACTCGCATAATTTGCCGAGCCCGGGCTCCATGAACACGACATGCGCGGTGTCCGTCGCGATGGAGGTGGCGCCGCGCAGGGAGACCGAGACATTGGCCTTCTTCAGCGCGATCGCGTCATTGACGCCGTCACCGATGAAGCAGACCTTGCTGCCCTCGCGTTGAAACCTTTCGACGTAATCGGCCTTGTCGGCCGGCAGGACCTGAGCGAAGTAGAGGTCCATGCCGAGCTGCTCGGCGAGCCTGCGTGTCGGCGCCTCTTGGTCGCCGGAAATGATGGCGATGCGCTTGACGCCTCGCGCTCTCAATCCCTTGACGATCTCGGCCGCCTCCGGCCGCACGGAGGCGCACAGCTCCAGCGCGCCGCCGAGGACGTCATCCACCGCCACCATCACCATGGCGTGGCCCTCGCGATGCGCCTCGTCCAGCGCCGCCTCGACCTCGGGGGTCAAGGCGACTCCCTCCATCTCCAGGAAGCGGCGGCTGCCGACACGGATCAGGCGGCCCTCGACGCCGACTGAAATCCCATAGCCGACCTTGTATTGCGTCGCATCGGTCGGCGGAAGATGGAGGCCTTCGTCCGCGGCCTTCTGCAGGAGCGCCAACGCAATCGGATGATGGAACCTGCGTTCAGCGGCGGCGGCGAAGCGCAAAATCTGCCGCGGCGTGAATCCGTTGGCGGCGACCATGCGACCGATCTCGGGTCGCTCGCGCGTCAACGTGCCGGTCTTGTCGAAGAGCACGGTGTCGACCTGGCACAGCAGATCCAGGGCGCGGCCATCCTTCACAAGCACGCCGCGCTGCGCGCACAGCGCCAAGGTCGACAACATGGCCAGCGGGGCGGCCATGCGGATGCCAGTGCCCATGTCGCTGTTGAGCACGGCGGTGGCGCCGTTCGGTCCGATCGTTCCCAGGGCAAGCGCGCCGGCAGCAAGAGTCGGAATGACCGCCTTGTCGGCGAGCTGCTCGCCCCTGTGCTGCGAGGCGAGCTTGTAGCCTGCTGTGTTGTTCAAAATTTGCGCGATCTTGGATGAGGCCGTCTCGCCGCCCGACTTCTCGACGGCGACGCGCATCTTTCCGCCGACGACGACGGTCGACGCGAACACATTATCGCCGACGCCCTTCTCGGCGGGAACTCGATTCGCCGGTAAGGGCATGCTGATCGATCATCGCCAGACCTTCGACGATGACGCCGTCGATCGGCACGACTTCTCCGGTGCGGACGATGACGATGTCGCCTTTCCGCAGCTTTTCGACCGAGACCTCGATTTCCTGGCCGTCCTGCAAAAGCCAGACGAAGCGTGGCTGCTTGCCGAAGGCGCCCAACAAAGCTTTCTTGGAATTGTCCTCTGTTCGCCGAACGAGGTGGCGACCAAAGCAAAGGCACCAAGCCAAAATGCTGCCGGGCAGCACCTGTCCCGTCGCGAGGCAGGACATCACGACGATTGAATCGAGAACGTCGACGCCGAGCCGGCGCTCCTGCGTCAGGACCTTGTATGCGCTTTTGAAGGTCGGCAGCGTCGTGTACGCGAACAGCGCGGCGGACACAGGCATGAGGGCCGGCGCCGCGAATTGCGCCAACGCCGCGATCGGAACCGATGCGGAGCAGATCGTCAGCTCGCGATCCAGCTTGTCGAGCTTCTTTGGATGCTTCGTCCCCGCCAGCGCCCCGTCGAGAATTTCGACGATCTGGGCGGCGCTGATCTGCCGCGGGTCATATTCGACCTCGACGCGGCACTTGATTGCGCAGGTCTCATAGCGATGCACGCCGAGCACGCTCATGAGCTCCCGCTCTATGGCCTCGCACAAGACGCGCTTGCGATACAGGACGGGATTGTGGAGGCGGGCCGATCCCACGCGGGCGCGGTCCATCCGCCAGCCGGTGACGCGACCCGCGAGGCGGTGATAACGCACGACGCCCCGCCAGTCGCGTGCGGTCGCCGACGGCGATATAACGAGATGCTCGCCCCCTTCGCCGGGGCGCGCGACGGAAAACAGCGTGGCGAGCCGGTCCAGGACGCTCTTGCGGCCGTGCCTTTTCGGGTTGAAATGCAAATCGATGGATGGCGCCCTGTCCGGCGCGATGACGGCCGCGTTAATCTCGGGCGTCAGCATGGCTCTCTGCAGAAAGCGCCGACAGAAATCATTGTCTGGCGAGCCGGCAAAGCCGGCGCTCTCGATTCGGATGACTCCCGCGCCAGGAAAGGAAACCTGAGGGACGACCTTGCCGGCAACGGGAGCGGCGCTCATCAAAACCTCTCAGCTTTTGACGCATCGACAGCGAGAGCGCCGGCCCGTCGACCCGGCGATGCGCCCGCCGATCACGCTTTCGACTTCAAAGCCTTTTTGGCCGCGCGCCCGCCGTCGCGCAGGCCATCCATCACGGGATTTTCTCGCGGCAAAGAGTGCGCCGCGAACACGGCGGCGTAAACGATCGCATAAGAAACGACATAAGAGCTGCTGTAGACGACCCGAGAGGCTCCTCGAACGACTTGCGACGTCCCCTTCGCCACCGTCCGCTTGACCGTGGCGGCGTGCTCGGCCGCCTGATCCGCGGCGTCTGACGCCGCATCACGAAAAGCTTCGCCTACCGACTGAATCTCATCGTTTGCGATCGCTCCGGCAGCAGCGCCCATCTCATGCTCCTCAAGCCGTCGTTATGACGTCAACTCGTTTTAGAATGGCGGCGTCTCGCGACAGCGCTATGACCCTCGAACCTTACGATGCGGCAGGCGCCCGCGCAGCCATCTGAACGCAGCGCTCGCCGCGTTGGAGAAGAAGGAGAGTATCGCGCGCACCGTCCGCTTCACCGTGGCGGCGTGGCTCGCGGCGGTGGCCGCCGCGTCGCGCATCGCGTCGGCTACGGGACGGATCTCATGGTCTGCAAAACCCTGGGCAACGGCTGACATATCGGCTCCTCAAGTGACTAAGAGCTTGGAGAAATTAGGATATGGCCGCATTCCGTCACAGTCAAATGACCGGCCCAGCCGATTCATGAAAATGCAGGATGCGAATGCTACGGGGCTTACCCCGACGTTCATAGCTTGGTCATGCTGGCGCTCATCGGCGCCATCGCCGACCCCTTCTACTCCTGGTCGGCGCGTATATGATGATCGCAATGGCCTATTTTTTTCAATCTAGCAGCGGCGCCTTTCGGACCTCCCGCACGTCATCCTTCGGACTTTAGAGCGTCGATCGCGGCGCTGGCGCCATCCCGGAGCCCGTGCATGACAGGGTTCTCTTGCGGCAACGAGTGGGCGACGAAAACGGTGGCGTAAACCACGCCGTAGGACAGCCAGTAAGAGCCGCGATAGGCCAGTCGCGACATGCCCTGAATGGCGCGCGGAACAAGTTCGTTCGCGTTGTCCTCGGCGCTGGGCTGCGTCTCATAGTCTTCGTAATGTTCTGTATTAGCTTGCATTTTTTCGCCTCGCGCAGTCAGAGATGAAGCTTTAGTTCAGCATGCCGGCGTTTCGCGACAGCCAAATGACCCTACTCCCCCGAGGCGTTGTCCGCGACGCGCCCCGTGCGTTGGACTATAGCGCAATTCAATCAGCGGGTTTTGAAAATAAGATAACGCCGCTGCCGCCACGACGTCCGACCCGCAGCTGTCCGGGGCGCGTAGACTCGAGACGAACCGAGGGTCATTCAGAGAATCGATAGGTGACGAAGAAGACAGGGGCGAGGGAGGCCTAGGCGCTCTCTAAGTCCACCGCCCGCCCCACCAGCGCAGAGCGAGATTATCCGGCGATTGATTGACGTGACACCCGGCGGGACATGCGCCCAAAAGTCTGCTCAGCGTCTCGCGCAACATGACAACTTCAGTTTCAAGCTCGGCCAGCCGGGCCGCGAGATCGCCGTCGGAGATCGCCGTCTCTTCGACACGAGCTTCAAGCATAGTGGGTCGTTCCCTTGTTGGCGCTGCGGACGCCGGATTGACGATGGCTGAAGAGAGTCGCGACCGAATTGATAAAGGGATTGTTAAGAATACCAGAAAATCGGCTCCTGGAGGAAAGGCCCATCCACAACAGAAAGTAACGATAGTTTGCGGCCGGGCGCCGACACACAAGCCGCAGCGGAGGATCGCTCGAATTCTGAAGCGTTCAGGAACGGACTTTCCGGAAAATTTCCGTATCAGGCGTTGAGGGCGCGAACTCAGGCGCCGAGGGCGTGTGTGAATGCTTGGCGCGCCCAAGGGGATTCGAACCCCTGTTTTCGCCGTGAAAGGGCTAAGGGTTTGGTACGTATCGCTGCGCCGCAGTGTTTTAACTAGCTGATTTATCTGGCATGAAATTCATATCACTGCGCCCTTGTGCGTATGAATCCACCCCCATATATTGGACACATATTGGACACGGCGTTATCGCCGTGCACGTTGGGGGCGCACCATGGCGAGGGCAGTCAAAGACAAGAAATTAGACAGCGCGAACGCTCGCGCGAACCTGAAAGCGCAGGGAAAACCCTACTTCCGGGCGCTCGATATTGGACTCCACCTCGGATACCGCCGTGGGAAGACCGGCGGAACGTGGGTAATGCGCCGATATGTCGGCGAAGAAGCCTATGAGACAAAGACGATCGGCACGGCCGACGACCACCAAGCCGCGGACGGCGACACGATCCTCAGCTTCTCACAAGCCCAAGAGAGGGCGCGCAATCTGGCGAAGGAAAGCCGAGCCCCCTCCCCTGTCGCGCCGCTCACCGTCAACCGCGCGCTTGACGAGTATTTCGCAGCGCTCGAAGCGGAGCACTCGAAGAGCCTCAAGGACGCGCGCAACCGGGCGAAAAACCACATCCGCCCCGCTCTCGGCGAAAAGCTCGTCGCCGAGCTGACCACGGCGGACTTGACCAAATGGCGAAACGCCATCGCGGCGAAGCCGCGCACAGTCCGCGGTAAGAAGGGCAAGGCAGCTCGTGCGCTCCCGGCGCCAGAGAACGAAGACCAAATCAGGCGCCGCCGCGCGACCGCTAACAGGTGCTTCACCGTCTTGCGCGCCGCGCTCAATCATGCCTTCCGCGACAGCAACAACAAGCTCGAATCGGACAAGGCGTGGCGTGCTACGAAGCCGTTCCGCGAGGTCGAGGCCGCTCGTGTTCATTACATTTCGGTCGCCGAGGCTCAGCGTCTCGTGAACGCCGCTCAAGGCGACTTCAAAGCGCTCGTCAATGCGGCGCTACTGACTGGCGCAAGATACGGCGAGCTGTGCCGGTTGCGCGTCCGCGACTTCAACCCGGACAGCGGGACCCTCTTTGTTGAGCGCAGCAAGAGTGGGAAAGCTCGCCACGTCGTATTGACTGACGAGGGGCGCGAATTCTTCGCCGGGCTTACGGCGGGCCGCGCCAGTGACGATCTTTTGGTCGCCCATGACGATGGCTCGGCGTGGGGAGCTTCGCATCAGTTGCGGCCAATGCGCGAGGCGTGCGACGTGGCGCGCATCAAGCAGACCGGGTTTCACACGCTTCGCCATACCTATGCGTCGCTTCTCACGATGGCGGGCGCGCCCTTGAACGTCGTGGCGCAAAACCTTGGCCACGCCGACACGCGCATGTGTGAGAAACACTACGCGCACCTTGCGCCATCCTATGTCGCAGAAACCATCCGCAAATTCGCGCCCACCTTCGGGACCGTCGAAAAATCGAACGTCGCACCGATTGCGTGCGGGAGGGGCTGACGATGGCGAGGGACGAGCGCAATCGTACTAATTATGCACGGGGCGATAATGCCGTGGCCGTTCGAACGCCACAAAAGAGCGAAGTAGGCACCCGGCTTATATTTGAGCTCTCCGATATGGAGTTGGCCGATTCTTGGGAGCGAGCGAAGCGCGTCGATCCGTTCCTCGGCCTCTACGATCAGATGAAAAGGGACGGCGACCAGCGCACTCTTGAGTGCCAGGACGTGAGACGAGCATTAGAGCTGTTCGCAACGGCTACCGGCGACATAGCATTTTCTGAAGCCGCTCAAGCCATGAGCCGGCACGGGTTTGAGCGCGGGACCGTCCGCCGTTCGGCGCTGCGGAAGGTGGATAGAAAACGAGCCGCTTGGGCGGCTGCGCCGATAATGCACTCGTGGATTATCAACGAAAAGGTAGAACGTCGCGTGGCGGCTAAATTCGTCGCGGCACAAAGGGGAATCCCTGCACTCTCTTTTGAGGCGGCTGTCAAATCGCTGATGGCGGCCTACCTGAAGTGGCTGCTCGCCCTGGAGCAAGAGAGCGCGCTGGAGAAAAGTTATAAGTAAGATTCCAAGCGCCGCTCCTTAGACTGCGTTTCAATACGTCCTCCTGCAACGCGATGCGACATGGCGCATCGCAAGCTTTCGGAGGACGAATGAACGCCACCGCCGCAACCATTAAGGAGTTTTGCGCCCGCAATCGCATCTCCGCCTCTACCTATTTCGCCCTGAAGCGCGAAGGACTCGGCCCGCGCGAAATGCTCGTCGGCCGTGCTGGCGTGCGTATCTCGCCTGAGGCGGAGGCCGACTGGCGTCGGGCGATGGAAGCCCGCGCCGCCACGGCGTCCCCGAAGGAGGCGGCGTGATCTCCTATGACGCTGCAAACAGAAACGCCGCCCCCGGGCGAGAAGCGGCGTGAACTTGATGGCGTCGCTTGGCCGGCGAGCGCTCTCAAAATAGCTGAGGCGCCCCGCGCGCCGCAACTTGAAATTTCGACCGCCGCGCTTTCTGCGGCGCGTCCCGAGCTTCCGACGCTGCGGCGTTACCAGTGTCAGGGAGTCGAAGAGATCCGCGGCGCCTTCCGCAGCGGCGCGCGCCGTGTGCTCTATCAGTTGCCGACCGGCGGCGGCAAAACGGTCGTCTTCGTCTACATCGCCCTTTCCGCGATGGCGCGCGGGCGGCGCGTGCTCATTCTTGTTCATCGCGTGGAATTGCTCGAGCAGGCCGTGGCCGCGCTCGAGGCGCTTGGCGTCGCCGTTGGCGTTATCGCGCCTGGCGCGCCTGAGACCTCGCACCTCGTGCAAATCGCGAGCGTCCAAACGATCGCGCGCCGTCGTGATCGCTGGCGCGATGCGTTCGATCTCGTCGTCGTCGACGAGGCGCACCACAGCGTTGCGGGCTCATGGGCGCGCGTCATCGAGGCCATGCCGGGCGCTCACATTCTCGGCGTGACCGCGACGCCCGAGCGCCTGGACGGCCGCGGCCTTGGCGACGTGTTTGAGACGATGACCGAGGGCCCGAGCGTAGCCGAGCTGATCGCCGGCGGCTTCCTTGCGCCGTTCCGCGTCTTCTCTCCCGCCGACGCTCCCGACATGACCGGCGCGCATATTCGCGCCGGCGACTACGCCGTCGAAGATCTTCGCGAACGCATGGGCGGCGTCGTCATCGGCGGCGCCGTCGAAGAGTATCAGCGCCTCGCCCCGGGCCTTCCTGCCGTCGCCTTCTGTGTCGACCGCGCTCATTCGGAAGCCGTCGCCGCGCGCTTCCGCGCGGCCGGGATTGCCGCGGCGCATGTCGACGGCGACACCCCAAGCCGGGAGCGTCGAGAGGCCATCGCCGGACTCGGGAACGGCTCCCTGAGCGTCGTCACGAATTGCGGCCTGATCTCCGAAGGCGTCGACGTCCCCGCGATCGTCGCGGCGATTCTGTTGCGCCCGACCGCTTCCCTCTCGCTCTATCTCCAGCAAGTCGGCCGCGCGCTGCGGCCGGCGCCGGGCAAGGACCGCGCCCTTATTTTGGACTTCGCCGGTAACACCTTGCGCCACCGCTTGCCGGACGCGCCTCGCGAATGGTCGCTCGAATCCAGGCCCCGCCGCCAGCGCGAGGCGTCGACCGAGGAGCGCGCGCGCCAGTGCAAAGAATGCGGAGCGGTCAACGCGCCCCGCTCGGCGACGTGCTGCGAATGTGGCGCCGACATGCGGACGCCGCGCGAGCGCACGGAGATCGAACTGCGCTTGCGCGAGGCCGAACACGCGCGGCTGCGCTCCGAGATCTTGAGCATGAGCTATCCGCGCCGGCTGGCGTGGGCGGGGCGCGATCACGCCAAGATCGGGCTCGTCTCCGCCGTCTGCGGATACAAACGCGGCTGGGTTTTCCGCCGTTTGCAAGAGATCGGGGGTGCAGCATGAGCGTCGTCGACTTCCCCGCCGATCGCGCGAGTTCGCGCCCCGCTTGGTTCTCTAAGCTCGTTTGCGACGAGCGCGGCCGGCCATACGCCAATCTCGCCAACGCCGCGACCGCGCTCGAAAACGACCCGCGCCTCTCCGAGTCCTTCGCGCGCGACGAAATGGCCCGCGTCACCATGCTGACGGCGCGCCTGCCCGGCGACGATGACGAGGGCGCGCTCCCGCGCCCCGTCAATGACCGCGACGCGGCGCGCGCGCAGCGGTACCTTCAATCTCTCGGCCTGCCCCGCATCGGCCGCGAGGCGATCGGCGACGCAATCGACCTCGTAGCGGACGATCGCAAATCGCACCCGCTCCGAGACTGGTTGTCGGCGCTCCAATGGGACAAACGCCCGCGCCTGGAGGGCTGGCTCTCGACCTATCTCGGCGCCGACCGCTCGCCCTACGCCTCGGCGATTGGGCGCATGTTCGCGGTCGCGATGGTCGCGCGAATATTCGAGCCAGGATGCAAGGCGGATTATCTGCTTGTCCTGGAGGGCCCGCAAGGCGCCGGCAAGTCTGCCGCCTGTCGGATCCTCGGCGGCGCACACTTCAGCGACGCCTTGCCGGACATTCGCGGCGGGAAGGACGTGTCTCAACACATCAAGGACAAGTGGCTCGTCGAGATCGCCGAGCTCTCCGCAATCTCCCGCGCCGAAGTCGAGACGCTAAAAAGCTTCATCTCTCGCGAGGTCGAAATCTACCGGCCGTCCTATGGCCGGCGCGAGGTTCACGAAAAGCGACAATGCGTCTTTATCGGCACCACAAACCGCGCGACCTATCTCCGCGACGAGACCGGCGGCCGGCGCTTCTGGCCCGTCGCCATAGGCAAGATCGACCTCGCCGCGCTCACAGCCGACCGCGCGGAACTCTTCGCCGAAGCCGTCGCCGCCTACCGCGGCGGTGCGAAATGGTGGCCTGACCGCGACTTCGAGGAAGCCGTCATACGGCCGCAGCAGGAGGCCCGCCTCGAAGACGACGCATGGCGCGACCCTATCGGGCGCTGGCTTGCCGACAAGACGCATACGAGCATCTCGGAAATCGCAGAGGGCGCTCTCAGGATAGACAAGGGCAACGTCGGGACCGCGCAACAGCGGCGCATCGCAACAGTGCTCGAGCGCATCGGATGGCGAAGAGGCGAACGAACCAAAACCGGGAGACCGTGGGTCAAGGCATAGGCGCGCCCCAAAGGCGCGCCGTCGATGACGCACTTGGTGACGGATGACGCACGATGACGCACTTTCCTTAGAGACCCCCGTTGGCGGCGAATGACCCTCCTATAGAAAATGCGTCACCATGCGTCACTGCGTCACCCGAGAGAGGGAAGAAAGGGGCGAGAAGGGGCCTGAGCGCGCAAACAATTTCCCGCGCAATTTCCCGGCCCGGCCCTTGTCGCGTCCCCTGCCCCGCGTGGCACCGACTCGACCGGCGCCAACGGCCGCGAGTTCGGAGGTTTGGCGCTGCGCTTGCCGATACCTCGCCTCGTCGCTCTTTCCGCTCGCCCGCATCGCGACCGCCCGCAAAGCGGTCGCGCGACGGTCGGACAGCGACCCTTCGCCACGGCAAGGCGAAAATAACAGCAATGCGCAGCGATAAACAGCAATAACTACAACGCATTAATGCGCAGGCGTGGTATTATGTCCAATAAATATCCAATAAGAGGCCCGCATGACGCTTGCAGCCGACCACGGCGAACCCGCCCCGACCTCGCGCAAGAGTCGGCTTCGCGCCGTCAATGTGTCGCGGACGAATAGGGCCGCCGTTTCCAATCGCAGCACGCTGATTGCCGGCTTGGACGGCCGGACGGAGCAGGCCCGACGCTTTCGTGACCTTGTTATGGCCTACAGCGAAGACCTCGGCGGCTTTGAGGGCCTGTCGGAAGACGCTGCAGCGCTCGTGAAGCAGGCGGCTGCGACCACGATGGAGACAGAGCAGCTACAGGCGCGCATCGCGCGCGGCGAGGCCGTCAATCATGAGCAGTTAACGCGCCTCAGCAACAGCTTGACGCGCCTGCTCAAGGCGCTCCACAGCCGCCGCGCGCCAAAAAAAGAACACCTGACGATCGCCGACATTGCGGCCCGCCATCGAGCCAACGCAGGCGCCGCCAAATGAAGTCGCAAATCACCATGCGCGCAGCCCTGTCGGACCCAGACCTGTTTGGGACGGTCCTGGCGGGCGAGTCCTGGCGCGCGTGGCGCATCTTGCTCGTCGCGGCCATGGGCGAGGCTTTGGACGAAGACGAGCGCGCCGTCTTCGCCAGCCTCACGGGACGCGCTGCGGAGCCTCAGGAGCGCGTTGACGAGCTGTGGTGTGTGATTGGTAGGCGCGGCGGGAAAACCCGCGCGATAGCCGTCCTGGCGGCCTACATCGCCGCGCTTGTCGATTGGAGCGACATCCTTGCGCCGGGCGAGCGCGCGTCGCTCCCGATTATGAGCGCGTCGACGTGGCAGGCGAGCAAGGCGAAGCAATATCTCGACGGAATCTTCGCGACCGTCCCGGCCTTCAAGGCGCTCGTCGAAAACGAGACTGCGGACACCATCGCACTCTCTACCCGCGTCGATATCGAGGTTCGGCCCGCATCGTTCCGAACGGCGCGCGGCGGAACGAACGTCGCGGCAATTTGCGATGAAATCGCGTTCTGGCGCTCCGAAAACACGGCGAATCCCGACGTCGAGATTCTCAACGCCATCCGCCCGGGCTTGGCGACGACCGGCGGCTTGCTGGCCTGCATCTCAAGCCCCTATGCGAGGCGCGGCGAGCTTTACGGGACATGGAAAAAGCACTGGGGAGAGAGCGGCGAGGCCGCGATCTTGGTTGCCAAGGCCGCCAGCCGGACGATGAATCCGGGCCTATCGGAAGCCGTCGTCAAGCGCGCCTATGAGCGCGACGCCGCAGCGGCGAGCGCCGAGTATGGCGGCGAATTCAGGACGGACGTTGAAGCCTTCTTGACGCGCGAAGTTGTCGACGCAGCGATTGCGCCCGGCCGGTTTGAATTGCCGCGCGTCGAGGGCGTCTCATACTTCGGCTTTGTGGATCCGTCCGGCGGCTCAAGCGACGACATGACGCTGGCTGTATCGCATCGAGAGGGCGAGACGATCGTTCTCGACTGCATCCGCGTGGCGCATCCGCCCTTCAGCCCCGACGCGGTCGTGACTGACTTCGCCGCAGTGCTGAAGAGCTACGGTGTCTCGAATGTCTCTGGCGATCGTTATGGTGGCGAATTCCCGCGCGAGCTTTTCCGCAAGCACGGGATTGAATATCGCTGCAGCGATCTTCCTAAGAGCGACCTCTACCGCGAGCTGCTTCCGCTCATGAACGCCCGCCGCGTTGAGTTGCTGGACCATCCGAAGCTTGCAACGCAGCTCTGCGGCCTTGAGCGCCGGACGGCGCGCGGCGGTCGCGATTCAATCGACCATGCGCCGAATGCTCATGACGACATTGCAAACTGTGCCGCGGGCGCCGTGGTCATGGCGTCTCGCACGCAAGCGCCGTTGAGCTATCACACTCCGATTGCCGGCCCGCCGCGCTCGGCGACGGTCGGCGTCTATGAGACCGGTATCTTGAACGTCAACGGCGGGTTTGCGTCGGCTCCGCCTGGCGGCTGGGCTATCGGAAGCCCGCAGGCGCAAGCCGGGAGCGGCGTTCATTGGACACCGACAAGAGGACACTGACAGCGATGACGACGGAAGCAATCAGCGCCGCGAAGGCCACACAGACAGAGATGGAGCGCAAATTCACCAATGCCTGCGCGCGGCTGGAGGAGATTGGCGTCGAGGTCGCGGACATCGCGCTGGACGCGCATCTCGGTGACTCCAAGGCGAGCGCGAAGTTGGCGAAGTTGCGCTCGGAAGAGATAGCGCTTTCGACGGATATCAAGCACCTCGAGGCCGCTCTCGCATCGGCGAAGCGGCGCGTTGCGGCGGCTGAGGCTGAGGCGACTGACGATCAGGAACGCGACAAGGCGCGCGAGGTCTTGGACCGCTTGCCTGTGTTCCGTGGCCGATGGGCCGAGATCGCCGCTGGCGCCGAGATGATGCTCGGCGGCCTCATGGGCATGGAGACGGACTTTCGCTTCTTTGCTGAGCGCGGTTATGCGCCGGTTTCGTGGCTTCAGGCGCGCGTCGTCACGTTGTTGGCGGCGCATACCACGATGCAGGGCTTCGACATGCACGCGCGGCCGTTGCGCTCATTCGAGAAAAAAGACGGCGCCGAGCTTGTGAGCGGCTGGGCGTCGAACATTCGCTCGCGCGCACAGGCGCGCATCAATCGAACGAAAGCCGCGAAGCGTGCGGCGTGAGAAGGAATGGAACCATGAACCTTGAACAAGTCGCCGAAAGGCTTTGGCCGGATCCTGTCGAAAGGGCGTCGGCGCTTGAGAAGCGACGCAAACTTTTCAAGATTTCCATTTCGGAGATCAGCGCCGTCGACAAGCCGGCTAACAAGCACGCCAATGCGCTTATCCTGAAGCGCGACGGCGTTCCGCGCGTTGAGGTCGCTCCGCCGCAGAAAGACGAGCGCGTTCGCCAGCTGGAGGCCCGCGAGGGCAAGAAAAAGAAGGCGAAGCGAGTCAGGGTCAGCGCCGTCGCGAAGGTTGTTCTCGCATCCGGCGCGGCGGGCGTTGATCCCGCGCTCTTCGCCGAGGGGATTGCAAAGCGCGCCGAGAAGATTCGCCGCCCCGACGAGACGCCGCAGCAAGCCTACGCGCGCTGCATCATGCACGACAGCAAGGGCGTCGACTTGTTCAAGGCGTTGAAGGCGAGCAGCGGTCAATCGCGGGGCGCGAACGACGTCTCGCAGGCTGAATTGACCGGCTACGCCGCGCCGAAGTTCCGCAGCCGCGAAGAGGCCGAGCTCGATCGCTTGGCGCGCAGGCATCAGAACCGCAACCCCGGCATGACATTCGAGGCCGCGTATACGGCGATCTATACCGCGCCGGAGAACAAGGCGCTCGTCGCTGCGGTCCGGAATGCGGGGCTTGTACGCGAATTGCGCGGCCAGGGCGGCGTTTTGTGATTAGAGGTCTGGCCCAGGTTTGTAAGCTCCCGGGCCATAGCCCAGCGAGTCGTGGCGAATTAACGGCTCGAAGTCGTGGGGGAGTAAGACACCCCTGCGCGCACCCCGGGACGGCGCTTCTGGACGTCGCGCCGTCTCGGTTCCCTCACTCGGAAGCGACACCTTTGCAGCAGGCAACCGAGCCGTGTGCGCGCCCTCAACAATTTAACGCACGCGGCCTTTGCACTGGCGAAGGTGCAGGATTGAGATGGCGTTTGATGACCGCCCGTGAACCACAGCGTCGGAGTTCCCTCCGGTTGTCACGCGAGACGCGTGTGGATAGAATGAATTTAGAAGACAGCTTGATCATTCAAAACTTGTCTTGCCCGAGGAACCTGATGCGGTTTCGGCTTGTCTATCAAGGCCCGTTATCTGGATCTGGCAACAATCCTAAGCCGAAGCAGGTCCAGGAGATTCGAGACCAGTTTCATCCGCAATTAAAGTTCCTTTGGGAGACGCACTACGCGCTAAAGCGTCTTCGTCAAACAGCGATCGTTAGCAGCGGGAAGATGTCTGACCTCGCATTAACCGACAGTCCGTTCAAAGGTGACAGGAACTTAAGCCTTCGTCCCATGGGGCCACATGAAGTCGATTTGTGCGAGCCGATTACCGAGAACGACAAGGCATACATACCTCTAGTACGTAGTTCTCTGAGCCTCAACTGCCACTTGAATATACTGTTTTTAAGGCAGGAAGATCCAGGATCGCTTGTTCTGCAAGGCGGCGACTTGGATAATCGTATCAAGACCTTGTTCGATGCTTTAAGAAAGCCAGATGCAGACGTCGCGTATAAATATCAACAACAACACAACCCGCTTTATTGCCTTTTGGAAAGCGACACTCTAATCTCCGGCTTTGACGTCGATACTGACCGGCTTCTTTTTCCGCAGACCGACAAGCAGAACGAAGTTCATTTGGTTATCGAGGTAGTCGTTCGTGTGCTGAAGATCGGCCCTTGGAACATGAGCCTACTCGGCTACTAGCGCCGTTTTTCCCTAACTCGAGGCCAACGGCCAGAGTTTGCGGCGCGCTGAAGTCGGGCTCTATTTTCCGCACTCGACCAATACCGAAATCTCCCGCGCTCTCTCGGCAAGGTCGGACGAGGGTATGGGCTGTCCCGCGCTCGCGACTGAGTAACTTACCCCATTAGCGTCGAGAAAATTCATCAACACCGATGTCTTTATCGCAAAGTTGACGTTTTGCGGAACGTCTTCGATTGCGGGCGCGAGTTTGATTGCGTCGAGCTTGCCGACAACCACTCCAACAACGCTCCCTTCTTGATCGAGCACGGGGCCGCCGCTACTTCCGGGTTGGACCGGAGCGGTAATTTGCAAAAATCTTGAGTCGTCCCCTATCCCTGAAATCGCCGAAATGTTTCCCGTCGTGAAATTTCCGCTGGTCGATAGCAGGCCCACAAGGGGATATCCGAAGGTTGCGATTGCTTCGCCGATTTTGACCCCTGTCCTGAGCGAGGCATAGGCGGTCGCCTTCAAGTTTCCTTTGATCAAGGCGAGGTCGTTGGAACTATCACGACCTACCACCTGCGCCGAGAGAGGAGATGCGTGACCGGAGGTTAACTTCGGAGCGTTGCATCCCTCCACGACGTGCGCGTTGGTTATCAAATACCCTTCAGGGCCGATAAAGAATGCAGTTCCGCTGCTCGGGGTTCCTCCGGGTTTCGTGTCGCTCTCAGAATTCTTGCCGCGGCTCACAGGCGGACCGCTGGCGTTTTGAATTTCGTTCAGAGCGTTTGCCACTTCAGCGTCATCTGGCCTCGCTGCGATTACCGTAGACAAGTCGTGCCCTGCACGGTCTATTTGTCCGATCGAAAAATATGTGAGACCACGCTCTCGTAAACCATCCATTTGATTGGGGTCTATTGCGAGGGCGCGGGTGAAATCGGCTATCGCAGCCTCCGGATGTCCTGCCTTCAGTTGCGTGCGCCCGCGCTCGACGAAAAGACCTGCGTCATCTGGAGCAAGGGCCAAAGCTCGATCAAAATCAGCAATAGCCGCACCGAATTTTCCAAGTTCCGAATAAACAAGAGCTCTCGAACGATAAACGAATGAGTGGTCGGGGGCTAACCGAACCGCTGCATTCGCGTCAGTCAACGCTTCTTGGTAGCGACCGATCGCCCTCAGAGCGTTTAGGCGATTGTCGAAGTAGCCCGCTATGTGAGGGTTGATGGCAATCAGACGGGTGAAATCGTCAATGGCGTCACTAAAGTTTCCCAACGCTACGTTTGCGTTTCCGCGGCCCAAAAATCCTCTTTCCGCAAACTTCACGCCTTTGGCGGTCCGAATGAGTTGAGTGCAGTAATCCAGTCGCCGGAGCGGCTCTTTTGCAGAACCGCAAAGAGCCCACAAGTCGTCACAGATAGCGGCGCTAACCATGCTCATGGAAATGAGGATCGTCGCTGCGCAGACGCCAGACAGTCTTGATCCGCACCTCATGTCAGCTCACCCGGTTTCGGCAGCGAAACCTAACAGGAACATTCCAAATTCGGAAGGAGTGCGCTGCGGTCGCGGACACGGTAGAAACCCGATCCAGCGCCGATCTATCCTCTCCCCATGCCTCGACGATTCGATGGTCCCGCAATGGACCTCGCCAACATGCGCAGCCTCGGCGTGCGATCGATCTTCGCGAGCTGTGATTGCGGCCGGCGGGCGGCCGTCGATGTGTCCGACCTTCCCGATGCTGTGACCGTTCCGGCGCTGCGCTGGCGGCTGCGCTGCTCGGCGTGTGGAGCGCGGCCGAACGATGTGCGGCCGGACTGGCGGGAGCATAGAGCCTCAGGCTTAGCGCGCTGAGCGCCGCTGAGAAGGGCACAGATGCGCCAGATTGTCACCTCCGCCGAAACGAGAGCTGAGCGCCAAGCCAACGGCGGAGTAACATTCATCCGCTCCTTTGCGCGGGTTATGGTGCAGCTAATGCTGGACAATCTCTGGGCGTGGCCATAAGCGCTCAAAGCGGTGAAATTCTCGAATGCAAACAACAAACCGCGTCGAATTATGCATTCGCCGATTCGCGCGATTTATCTTGGGGCTGTGGCAAGGTCAACAGCATGCCTAAGTTGAACGCGTGGTTCGAAGTTGCGATGCGGCGGCTCACGGCGATCTATGCCTTGCCCTGGCCGCAAAGGGCAGCCTTGGGAGCCTTCGGCTTTATCTGCGGCCTGGGGCTGCGCCTGGCCTTTCAAGGTCTGCTCGGAGACCGCCTCGCATATCTCACCTTCTATCCGGCTACGGAAATCTCGGCCTTGCTCGGGGGCCTAGTTGCGGGACTGACCGCTACGCTCCTCGGCGCCGCTACCGTCTATCTCCATTTCGTGCAGCCGCACGATGCTGGCGATTGGCTGGGGCTTGCTACGTTCCTGGTGAGCAGCGTCGCCGTGTCCGGCATAGCCGAGGCCCTGCACAGTACGTGGATGCGCCTCGACATCTCTGAGGAGCGCCACCGCGAGGCCGCACTGCTGCTCGAGGCAAACGCGCGTTTGTGCGAGAGCGAGGAGCGCTATCGACGCGTGTCGGAGATTGCCGATGTTGGCCTCGTTCGCAACAGTCGCGACTTGATTTACCTCTCCGCGAACCCCGCTTACGCGAAGATCGTCGGCAAGCCGCTCGAGGAAATCGTGGGGCGCCCGCTCGGCGAGGTATTGGGAGCAGCGGGGTTTGAGGCCATCCGGCCCTATGTCGAACGGTCGTTGCGTGGCGAGCGCGTCACTTACGAAATCGAAGTGCCTCTTACAAACGCCAACTCGCGTTGGCTGCATGTCGGCTACGCTCCTGATGCCGACGCCTCGGGCCAAATTGTCGGCTGGGTCGCCAGCGTGAGCGACGTCACAGAGCGAAAAAAGACCGAACTCGCTCTGCAGCAATCCGACAGGCGCAAAGACGAATTTCTTGCCACGCTTGCGCATGAATTGCGCAACCCGCTCGCGCCGGTTCGCAACGGTCTGGACGCGCTGCAAAAACTCGGGGGCCAGGACCCGTCCGTCGATAGCCTGCTCGCCACGATGAGTGAACAGGTCGACCATCTCATCCGCCTCGTCGACGACCTTTTAGACCTTTCGCGCATCAGCCGCGGCAAATTCGAACTGCAGAAGCAACGAATGGACCTCGCCGCCGCGTTGTCGCAGGCCGTCGACATGTGCCGGCATCTCTCCCAAGCAGCGGGCCTAGATCTCCGCCTAAATTTACCCCTCGAGCCGATGCTGGTCGACGGCGACACTGTCCGGCTGACGCAAGTCTTCGCCAATTTGCTGAGCAACGCCGCAAGACACTCCAAGCGCGGCGGACGCATTGAGATCACGCTCGAACAGATAGGCGACGAGGCGGTGGCGAGCGTCGCCGACACCGGCGCGGGCATCTCCAAAGAATTGATGCTGCAAATTTTCGATCCCTTCGTTCAAGGAGAGGGCAGAGAGGGCCGGTTGAAGCAGGGGCTCGGCATCGGGCTGGCGCTGGTCCGCGAGATCACGGAGATGCATGGCGGCGCAGTCGAGGCGCGGAGCGACGGAGAGGGACTTGGCAGCACCTTCATCGTGCGACTGCCGCTGCTCGAAGCCGCGACCGCACAGCCGCCTGCTCCGCAAAGCGCGCCTCCACGCCTAGAGGCGGCGCGGCGCGTTCTCGTAATCGACGATCTGCCCGACGTGGCCGAGTCCCTGGCTTTCTTGCTCAGGGTCTTGGGCGCCGAAGTTCGAGTTGCGCAGAGCGGCGCGCAGGGGCTTGCGATCTGCGCCGAGTTCGAGCCTGAGCTGGTGTTTCTCGATCTCTCCATGCCGGATATGGACGGTATCGAGACCGCCCGACGCATGCGGGAATTCCCCGCGGGGAGAAGATCAAAGCTGGTGGCCCTGACCGGGTTCGGCGAAGAGCGCGCGCGCGAAAGGACGCAGGACGCAGGTTTTGACGGCCATCTCTCGAAGCCCGCCCGCCTAAGTCAGCTCGAAGAGCTACTCGCTTCTGTGAGCGCCCCTGCCAGCTAGCCCTGCAACAAGGGCGGCGGCCGATCTCTTGACCGTTCTCTTGCTCTGTAGCCAGGGTCCGAAGGCGCAGTGTCGCGCGGATCGCCAACGGCTCCGCATGGGCACGTTAAAGCGTCAACGTGCGGCCCGATTGGCGCGAGCATCGGGCTTCAGGCTTAGCGCGCTGAAAGACGCTTCCTTTTTTCGCCCGATGGGGTAACGTTGATTGATCGAAGCGATGTTTTTGGCTCCGATGCAATGTCCGGTGGTTTCTTTTGTGATTAAAGGAAATGGATTTCAGCGCCATGGAAACAAAAGCCAAGCGAAAACGCGGGTTTGCCGCTATGAAGCCAGAGAAACAAAGCGAAATTGCCCGCAAGGGCGGCCAAAGCGTCCCACCCGAAAAACGCAGCTTTTCTCAAAATCACGACCTCGCCGCGCGGGCGGGACAGAAGGGCGGCGGATCAGTGGATCCGGCCAATCGCTCCTTCTCGAGGGACCCAGCCCTCGCCGCAAAGGCAGGAGCGAAGGGGGGGCGGGCATCGCATTGGTCGCGCGCTTCCAAGACGGCGGAGTGACGTGCATCCCAGGGGACCCGACTGGCGCGAGCATCGCAGCGATGGGGTGGCTGACGCGTTTCGCATTTTACTGCCGCGCTTGAGGCTCAGGCCATCCTATCGAGCTGCGCCCGGACCGGTCACAGCATCGGGCGGATGGAGCGATTCTCGCCGTTGGGGCCTGTCGGCATGGGTCAAATGTTCTCTTTTGCCGAGAGCTTCTCAAGATCGGCGACGGTAATCGCTGCCCCAATTCGATCGTGAATTTTGACGTTCGGCCGTTTCTCTGCCTGAAGCTTTTTGACCAACTCTAGCGCCGCAGTCGCGGTTTCGCAGCGTTGCGTTGGCGCGGAGGCGTCGGTCCCGAAAGTGATCGCATACGCCATCGTTGCTCTCCGTCCTTTGCCCTAACCACTTCATGGAAGGATGGGCGGGCGCGAGACTTCGTCAAGGGGCTCAAAATTCAAGCTGAGACACTGCCCGCGCGCGCGCAGTCAGGTGAGGAACTTCTCGCTTCCGTGAACGCTGAGATGGCGTAGCTGACGACGGTCGTTGATCCATCGGAACAGAGCGCAACATCGCCTCCTCGAAGGTTCAATAAGGGTCATCTTCTAGCCTTCCCGCCCCCGCCAACTAGCCCTGCAACATGGGGCGGCGGTCGCTCTCTTGCTGTAGCAAGGGTCCGAAGGCGCAGCGTCGCGCGAATCGCCAACGGCTCCGCATGGGCACGTTAACGCGTCAACGTGCGACCGGATTGGCGCGAGCATCGGGCTTCAGGCTTAGCACGTTGAAGGGCACAGAGGCGCCAGAATGTCACCCTCTAGAAGCGTCGCAGCATTGCCCCGCGAAAAGAGAACCGCCGCCCCAGAGAGGGCGACGGCCAAAAGCGTTTGAACTTCAGGCGGCGATACGTTCAGGCGCGGCGTGCGCGAGCATAGAGGCCAGCAAGCGCCAGTGCGGCGAGACCGGCAAGACCGGCGCCGGGAACCGGAGCAGGAGAAGTGAAGGTGACGGAGCCGACGAAGTCGGAATTCGCAGGTCCGCCCCCTGAGGAAACAGGGCCTGTGATGCCGTTGCCCGTGTTGTTCAGGAGGAATTCGATCGTATTGATCCCAGGCCCCGTAAAGCCGGTGATGTTCACCGACGGCAGCGGACCGATGTTGTCGCCGGATGTAAAGGTGAAGGGCACTTGCGGTCCGCCTGCTGAGAACTGGAAAGAGCCGGTGCCCGGAGCGCCAATGCCGGTGGAGAGCACGATATGTCCGTTTACTTCGATAACGGCGCTATCGTCCACGCCCCAACTGGCGGTGTTCAGCAGCACATTCGTGGCGCCGGACGGCAAAGTGAAATTTTGTGAGTCCGACAAAAATGTGGCGCCGGCTTCCCGGGGTGCGAAGATATGGTCCTCGATCGGAATCGTGTTCGCAACTGCAGCGCCGCCTAAAAATATCGAGACAACAAAGGCGCCTGCCGCCACTCTGATTGATGAGGTTGTGCAAAACATTTTTTGTCACTCCTGCCCGGTGGCCTGTGTGCCGGATGATCACCGAGCGGTCGAAGAAGTTTATCCTCGTCGACCGCGCCACCCGCGGCATAATAGAGTTGAGATTTTCCGTACGTAAACGCTGTCCAGCACGTAATTAAGCGATTTTCCGCAACTGTGGCAAAAGTACCACACTCAGCAGTCGAGACCGTCTCATTGCAAGGTGCCGGAGGCGCAGATGCTCTCCCCTAGGCTTCTTGCCGCCGGCGCCTTGCGGCTCCAAGCCCCCAGGTGGCTGTGCCAGCTCTAATGACCCTCGCGCTGCCGACGCTGGACGAGTCGCACGACGATGACTTAGCTCCCGCGCACGTCTTCTTGGCAGCCTGGGTAGAACAAGTCGCGCGCGCCGCCACCGGGCCCAAAACGTTCGCGGCGCTTCGCGAAGGGTCGTTTTGGGTCATTTCTGCCCCTTCCCTTCGCGACCACGGGGCAGGCCGGCGCGAGCATCGAGCGCATGGGGCTAGACGGTGAGTCGGATTGTCCCTGTCCAATATGCGCGCCTGTGCGCAACTCTGCGCCGCGATATATTGGCCAAATATTGGACAAAGCCTGCGCCGATACAGCCCAACTATTTGATTTCATTGGCGCGCCCAAGGGGATTCGAACCCCTGTTTTCGCCGTGAAAGGGCGACGTCCTAGGCCTCTAGACGATGGGCGCGCGGTCGCCACGATTGCGGCGAAGCGCGGCGATCTATAGAGGCGGCGCGGGCCCCTGACAAGCGCGGCGCGCGCCGCCGCCCGCGGGCCGTTTGCCCCCGAGCCGCCAAATGGCCTAAAGCCATGGCGCTTCCCTTTCAGGCCGCCCCGGCCTCCGCGCACATGATCACGATCGAAGCTCTCACCTATCGGCTTGGCGACCGAATTCTCTTCGACAAGGCCTCCCTCGCCTTGCCGCAGCGCGCCCGCGCGGGATTCGTCGGGCGCAACGGCGCCGGCAAGACGACCCTGTTCCGGCTCATCGCCGGCGAGATCGCCGCGGAAAGCGGGACGATCTCGCTGCCGGCCCGCTCGCGGCTCGGGCGCGTCGAGCAGGAGGCGCCGGGCGGCCCGCAGTCGCTCATCGACTTCGTGCTGGCGGCCGACCGCGAGCGCGCCGACCTTCTCGTGCGCGCGGAGACGGCGCACGACCCCCATGACATCGCGGAAATCCACGCGAGGCTCGCGGACATCGACGCCCATGCGGCGCCGGCGCGCGCCGCGGCCATACTCGATGGGCTGGGCTTCGACGCCGAAGCGCAGACCCGCCCGCTCGCCGAATATTCGGGCGGCTGGCGCATGCGCGTCGCGCTCGCCGCCGTGCTGTTCTCGCAGCCCGACCTCCTGCTCCTCGACGAGCCCACTAATTACCTCGACCTCGAGGGGACACTGTGGCTCGTCGATTATCTGTCGCGCTACCCCTCCAGCGCCATCGTCATCAGCCACGACCGCGACCTGCTCGACGCGGTGGCGACGCATATCGTCCATCTCGACCGGGCGCGCCTCACGCTCTACCGCGGCAATTACGCCGCCTTCGAGAAGCAGCGGCGCGAGGCGCAGGCGCTCGCCGCCAAAGCCGGAAAGAAGGACGAGGCCCGCCGCAAGGAGCTGCAAGCTTTCGTCGACCGCTTTCGCGCCAAGGCGACGAAAGCGCGGCAAGCGCAATCGCGCCTGAAACTCCTCGCGAAGATGGAGCCTGCGGAGCCGATCGTCGATGCGGAGGTTCTGCCCATCGAGCTCCCCTCCCCCGAGCGGCCGCTGTCGCCGCCGATCGTCGCGCTCGAGAATGCGAGCGTCGGCTATGGCGGGCGCATCGTCCTGTCTCGGCTTTCGCTATCGCTGACCGAAGACGACCGGATCGGCCTCTTGGGCGCGAACGGCAACGGCAAGACGACCTTCGCGAAGCTCCTCGCCGGCAGGCTCGACCCTTCCGCCGGCAAAGCGGTGCGAGCGGCGAAGCTCACGGTCGGCTTCTTCGCGCAGCATCAGCTCGACGACCTTGATTTGAACGCGACGCCGTATGAAGTTTTTGCGCGCCGCATGCCGGAAGCCCCGCAGGCCAGAGCGCGCGCCGCGGCAGCGCGCTGCGGCTTCTCCGGCGCGCGCGCCGACACGCGGATCGAGTCCCTCTCGGGCGGCGAGAAAGCGCGGCTGCTCCTGGGGCTCGCCTCCTTTGACGCGCCGCATCTCCTCATCCTCGACGAGCCGACGAACCATCTCGACATCGACAGCCGCGCCGCGCTCATCGAAGCCATCAATGGTTACGAAGGCGCGGTCGTGCTGGTCTCGCACGATCGCCACCTGCTCGAAACCTGCGCCGATCGGCTTTGGGTCGTGGAGAAAGGCGGCGTTCGCGTCTTCGACGGCGATCTCGACGATTATGCGCGACAGGCGCTGGCCCGAACGAGCGCCGCGCCGCGCGAGTCGCCGCGGGCCGCGCCGACTCGCCCGCCAGAGCCGCGCGCGGCCGACAACGGCGCGGTGCGCCGGCGTCTCGCCGCTGCGGAAGAGCGGGTCGAGAAGCTGACGGCCCTCCTCGCGCGCGTCGACGCGAGGCTGGCCCATCCGGAAGCGTTCACCAAGAATCCAAGAGAGGCGGCGCAACTCGCGGCGCAGCGCGCAGAGTTGGCCGAGGCGTTGGCCAAGGCCGAGGAGCTATGGCTCAGCGTCGCCGAGGAGCAAGGAGCCTGAGATCGAACCGCCTCGCTGGGGGCGCGCGTCCGTCGACCGACGCAAGCCTATCCGCAGCGTGTCAATCTGTCGTGTTTTTGTAGGTCCCCGGCGAAAGTTCAGACGGCGGAGGTATCGGTTTTCTGGCCCGAGCCCTGGCGCCGTCCACCGAAGCCTTGACATACATAATTTGCTGCGACCTACTGACCATTCTCGATAAGGAATTGACCATGAAAGCGCTCCTCTCATCCTTGTTCGTCCTCATCTGCATGACGTCTCGCGGATGGGCCTTCCAAGCGCCGAACCTCAACGAAATGCGCGAGATGGCCTATCTCTGCCTCACAATGAACGGCGCAGGTTTGACGGATCCGCCGGAAGCCCTCCCAGAGCATTTCAAACTGACGGCCCCCTTCGATCCCGCAGATCCAGTGGACAAGACGACGGTCGACGAAAGCGCATGGACGCGGCTCACAGAGGGCAGATCCGACGACAAAACCTATTTTTGGGGTTTTCCGCGCTACGGCAACCGTTGGGCGATTTACCAGAAGGGACATTCGAAAAAATATGCGATCGTCATTCGAGGAACGGTTGCCAACGAAAAACTGAATTTGGCTCTCCAGAGGAGCATCGTGCTCGACGCCTTGGCGTTCACGACCAAGGCCAACAACGTCTGGTTTTCTGTGCCAAAGCAAGGTGGCGGCGAGGAGCCCCACGTCATTCAACTCGCCGAAAACGATTCCGCTGGCGTGCACATCGGCTTCGCCTATGGCCTCGTCGATATCCTCCTCCACGAACGCAGCGCCAGAGGTCCCGAAGGACTCTTGACTGCGCTACGGGGTCTCCCCCAGGACAGCGAGATCATCATCACCGGCCACAGTCAGGGCGCAGCGATCGCTACCTTGTTGCACGCATTTCTCCACCACAGAGCGAGCGAGAAGAATGGCTATTACGGGCTTGCCGATGCCAAGTTCAAGCTAACCTCCTATGTTTTCGCGCAGCCCAAACCCGGAGACTGGCAATTCGCCATGGATTTCGCACGGGGGCTCGCCAACCGGGGAGAGACCGCCTTTGTGATCAATAACGCGAATGATTGGGTTCCCCAGGTCCCGCTGACGGTCGAGTGGCCCTCGACTGTGCCGCTGGCGGGGTTTGTGAGCGCGCTGCCAAAACCTACTCAGGACGGGGTCAACCTCTATCTGAAGGCGACCGAACTCGCTCGAACTCAACTTTCGGGTTTGACGGTGAACTCCCAAGGCGTTTTGGACAAGAGCTCGGGGATCATCGCCGAACTCGAACAAACGTGTCGAGCATCAGACGGCTTCCGCGGGATCTTGGACGATCTAAGGTCAGGCGACTTCCAAAAGAAGCTGACGGACTGCCTGAGCAAGTTGGGAGATGCAAGAACACTGGTCGTAAAAGCCAGCTATAGCGGCTTTACTGGCCTCGACGCCCAATATTTCGCCAGTGGGCCGCAGCGCCTCAGAGACGGCTCCGAAGTCACGAACGAGCAGCGTTCCTTCGGCGCCTCACTCACCTACATGCCCGTTGGCACGCTCGTTCCCCTGCCATTATGCCAAATCAGGGACGATGTTCGAAGCAGACCGCCATATAATGAAGCTCCCGATAAGTTCCTCGAGCATCACATGGCGACGTATTTCGATTTGCTAAGCGATGCAAATCGCACAACGCCCGAGACGATTCCGGTAGGTGGTTGCACGTTCACCCCCTTGAAGGCGAGCGAGGCGGCGGCTGGGATCCCGGCGCGTTGACAGAGCTTTAGAGGAACCTCCTGTTGAAAAGGCCCCAAGTCCCTCTCCACCATGCGGCGGCGCGAGGCCCCGAAACGCGAGCCTTCAGACACAGGGAGAGTCGCCTTTAGGCCATCGGCTAATCGCAAGGGGAATTGGATTCGCGTCACGCTTTTGTCATGGAGCGCGTTCAATGATAAAGCTATACCCGTCCTTGAAATACAAGGACTTCTGAAATAGCTAGGAGCACCGCATGCATAAGCCGGTTGAAGACTCTCACGCTGATGTCGAAGACTTCGACGTCGCCCCGGAGCATGATGCGGAAGAGGAATTGAGCCGAGAAGAAACCGACCTGGTGGCGACGGTTGCGACGGTCGGGGTGGTCGGCGTCGGCGTCGCGGTGCTGGAAGCCGCGCTGCTTCCGGGCGTCGCGCTCGGCGTCGCCGCGATGCTTGCGCCGAAATTCGTGCCGAAGATTGGCGAAGCGCTCGGGCCGATGTTCAAATCGACGGTGCGCGGCGCCTATAAGCTCGGCCAGAAGACGAAGGAAATGGTCGCCGAGGCGAACGAGCACGTGCAGGACATCGTCGCTGAGGTTGACGCCGAGGCTAAGGGCAAGGCCGATGCGCCGGCCAAGGACACGGCTCCAATCGTCTGACCCCGATGCAGGATAAGTCGGCCCCATTGGGCCCAGCCATCGAGGCGCCGCCAAGCTCGACCCCAACGCAAGCGCCAGCAGCGTCGGGAGAAGCCGAGATGGCGGGGATTGCGGCCGCTCTAGAGAACGCAGCAGAAGCAGCAGAATATGACGGCGGCGCCCCCGATGCCGGCGGCGCGACCGAGGAAGGTGACGCACCCGATGACGGCGGCGCGGGGGAAGAAGGCGGCGCGCCCAAAAAGAAGAAGAAAAAGAAAAAGAAACTGAAGCTCGGGATGAAAATCGAGCATCAGACCAAGGGCCGGGTGCGCATGAAGGTCCCCGCGGGCAAGGGCGACCCCGAGCTATTGCAGAAGATCGGCCAGACCTTCTCGGGCATCCCTGGCGTCCAGCGCATCACCGCAAATCCCACGACGGGCAGTCTCGTCCTGCACTACGACCAGGGACAATACGAGAGCTTCCAGCGCCATTTGCGCGGCCAAATGAACGACTCCTCATCTGCCCCGCCGCCAACCCAATTCGACGAGCTTGCGAACAAAATCCAGAGAGAGGCGGAGTATCTGTCCGAACATTCGCAAACGGCGCGGATGGTCGTTCACATCTGCAAGCGCGCCGATCACGAGATCAAGCTGCGCACGAATAACCTCCTCGACCTCAGGATCGGTCTGGCCTTCGTCGTCATGGGGCTCCCGCTCATCGAGCTCGGGGCCTCTGCGGCCACGCCGATCTGGCTCACGCTCGGCGTGTTCTCGCTCAACCATTTTGTGGAGCTGCAGCGGCATCACGAGCTGGAGGAGAAAGTGGACAGCCAAGCGCCCGTGGTTCTGAAGACCCCGAAGGATAAGTCTCCGCCGCCCCCCGCCTGAGCGAGGAAAACCGCTTCTCATGCAGTTCGCTATCCGCCATTTCATGCCGGGGCGCGTGCGCCTTTCCGTTCCCGCGCTTTGCTATGACCGCGCCCTCGCCGAGGAGCTGCTGTCGTGGTTGCGCGCCCAGAGCGCCGTGCATTCGGCGCGCATCAATTTCGCTTGCGCGAGCCTCGTCGTTGAATACGACGTGGCGCACGAGCCGATGTTCCGGATGCTGCTCGGGCAGCTCCGGCTGATGTCGCTCGAAGACGTGCGCGAATTGACGCAACTCGCCGCGACGCACATGGATCATGGCCAGCATCTGGCCAAGGAGTTGATCGCCAAGGTCGAGCCGGCCGAGGAGCCCAAGCGCCATCCGCTGCTGCTGCCGACGGTTTCGCTGGGCCTCGCCTTTTTCGCCAATCCGCTCGCGACGGCCGTCAACATTCCGTTGATGCTCTGGAACGGCTATCCGATCGCCGCGCGAGCCTTCCGCGTCGTGCGCGACGAGCGCCGGCTCAACGTCGATTTCCTCGACACGCTGGCGATCCTCGCTTCGCTCGCGCAGGGTAATCACGTGGCCGGTTCGCTCATCACTTGGCTGATAAAGCTCGGCGACTGGATCCGCGACCTCACCGCCGCCGGCTCGAAGCGCGCAATCGGCGATCTCCTGGAGTTCCAATCGAAGACGGCCTGGATCCTGCGCGACGGCAGCGTCGTCTCGATCCCCGCGCGCGACGTGCAAGTCGGCGACCACGTCATCGTCTATCCGGGCGAAATGATTCCCGTCGATGGCGAGATCGTCGAAGGGCTCGCCATGATCGATCAGAAGACGATCACCGGCGAGGGGCTGCCGGTCGCGCGCAGCGTCGGCGAGGCGGCCTTCGCGGCGACGGTGACCCGCGAGGGCCAGATCACGATCAAGGCGACGCGCGTCGGCTCCGACACCACCGCCGGCCAGATCGTGCGCCTCATCAACTCGGCGCCGATCGGCGACACGCGCATGCAAAACCACGCCGAGAGGCTCGCCGACCGGCTCGTCGCCCCGACGCTCGGGGTCGCGGCGGGAACCGCAGCGCTCACCGGCGACTTCAACCGCTTCCTGTCTCTCGTGATCGTCGACTATGGCACCGGCATACGCGTCGCGGCGCCGACCGCCATGCTGTCCTCGATGACGCTCGCGGCGCGGCGCGGCATCATCGTCAAGAGTGGCCGCCATATGGAGCGGCTGGCCGAGGCCGACACGATCCTCTTCGACAAGACAGGGACGCTGACCCGCGGCAATCCGGAAGTCGTCGAGATCATTTCTTACCAACGCCGTATCGAGGATCGCCGTCTGATCGGTCTTGCCGCAGCGGCGGAAAGCCGGCTCACGCATCCGGTCGCCGACGCCGTGCGCGCGAAAGCGGCGGAATATTCCGCCGACGTGCCGATGTGCCAAGAGCCGCGCTACCGGCTGGGATTGGGAGTCGAAGGCGAAGTCGACGGCCATTACATCCATGTGGGCAGCGAGCGCTTCCTGCGCGAGAACGGCATTGCCGTCAAGAAAGCGGCGAGCGACCGCGTTCGGTTCGACGACAAGGGCTGCTCCTGCCTCTATGTCGCGCTGGACGGCAAGCTCGCGGCGCTCTTGCCTTACGCCGACCAGATCCGCCCCGAAGCGGCGACGATCGTTGAGCGGCTCTATGCGCTCGGGATCAAGGACGCGATCATGATGACCGGCGACAACGCCGTCGTCGCGAAAGCCGTCGGCGAAGAGCTCGGCCTCACGCGCCAATACGCCGACATGATGCCCTCCGACAAAGCGGATATCGTCAAGCAGCTTCAGCGCGAGGGGCGCGTCGTCGCGATGGTCGGCGACGGAATCAACGACTCGCCGGCGCTGAGCTTCGCCGACATCGGCATTGCGATGAAGCACGGCGCGGAAGTGACGCAAGAATCCGCCGACGTCGTGCTGATGGAGGATTCGCTCTGGAAGATGGTCGAGGCGATCGAAATCTCTCGCGGCTCCGTCGGCCTGATAAAGCAGAATTACGGGATCGTCATCGCGCTCAATACGCTCGCTTTGGGCCTCGCTTTGCCAAGCGGACTCGTGAGCCCCACGTTCACGGCGGTGCTCAGCAACGGCTCGGCGATCCTGGCCAGCGTCAACGGCATGCGTCCGTTGTTGAAAGGTCGATGAGCCCGCCGTCGCGCGAGCTCTCTCCTGAACATCTGCAGCAGATCGCGCGTGCGCGAAAGCTGCTCGCCTCGACGAGCCTCGCCGCGCGCCTCTCCGATTACGCGGGCGTCTCGGTGCAAAGCGCGCTGAAGAAGACGCCCATTCCGGTCAGGAGAGGCGTGGATCAGGCGATCGAGCACGCGATCCTCGCCTGCCTGAAACTCGCGATTCGCTCCTTGAAGGATGTGCCCAAGCGACGCCCGCAAATGCTTCTCGCCTCGACCTGGGCCGGCGTCGCCGGCGGCTTCGCCGGCGCCTTCGGCGCGGCGGCCGTGCCGCTGGAGTTGCCGCTGACCACGATCCTGATGCTGCGCTCCATCGCCGAGATCGCCCGGCATCACGGCGAGGACCTGAGCAAGATCGATGCGCGGCTCGCCTGCGTCGAGGTCTTCGCTTATGGGGCCGAGCAGCGCGCCGACGTCGGCTATTACGCTTCGCGCGCCCTGCTCGGACGCCTCACCTCGGAGGCGGCGTCTTTGCTCGCGCAGCGCGGCGCGGCCAATGCTTCGGCGCCCGTGGTCACGGCGCTCTCGAAAGAGGTCGCCTCCCGCTTCGGCGTCGTCGTCTATGAAAAGATCGCGGTGGGCGCCGTCCCGCTTGCCAGCGCCGCCAGCGCCGCGGCGATCAACGTCGCCTTCATGAACCATTTTCAGAAGATCGCACGCGGGCACTTCATGCTGCGCCGCCTCGAGCGGATTTATGGCGCGGAGCGCGTGCAGCATGTTTTTACGCAATTGGAGAGTGCGCAGGAACGGGAATGATGTTGCTTTTTGGATCTAGAGCGGGATGAGATTTAGCAGAATTGATTAGGGATTCCCGAATCGGCCGGGATCTGATTCAAACTGGCTGCCGGAAACGGAGGCCGGGACGAATGGCGCACCCCCTTTCCAATGATCTTCGCGAGCGGGCGATGGCCCGCGTCGCCGCAGGCTGGTCGATCCGTCAGATCGCAACGGCTCTCTCGATCAGTCCCTCATGCGTATCGAAGTGGTCGCAGCGGCTGCGGGCGACCGGGAGTGTCGCGCCCGGCAAGATGGGCGGCCACAAGCCGCGGGTCCTCTCGGGGGCCAACGCCGAGTGGCTACGGGAGCGCATGCGCGAGCGCCCTTTCACGCTGCGCGGGCTCGTCGCTGAACTCGCCGAGCGCGGCGTTTGCGTCGATTATCGCTCGGTGTGGGCCTTCGTCCATGACGAGGGGCTGAGCTTCAAAAAAAACCGTGTTCGCCAGCGAGCAGGCGCGCGCTGACGTCGCGCGGCGGCGGCGGCGATGGAAAGCCTATCAGGGCCGCATTGACGCGCGGCGGCTGGTGTTCCTCGACGAAACCTGGATCAAGACCAACATGGCGCCCTTGCGCGGCTGGGCCCCGCGAGGGCGTCGGCTGAAGGCCTTCGTCCCCTTTGGCCATTGGAAGACGCTGACCTTCGTCGCCGCCTTACGGCATGACGGCATCGTTGCGCCTTTCGTGCTCGACGGGCCGATCAACGGCGTCGCCTTCCAGAGATATGTCGCCGAACTGCTGGCGCCCGCCTTGTCGCCGGGCGACGTCGTGATCCTCGACAATCTCGGCAGTCACAAGGGAAAAGCGGTGCGTGACGCCATCCGCGCCGTCGGCGCCAGGCTCGTCTTCCTGCCGCCCTACAGTCCCGATCTCAACCCGATCGAGCAGCTCTTCGCCAAGCTGAAGCACTTTATGCGCAAGGCTGGCGAGCGCTCCGTCGAAACCACCTGGAGACGCGCAGGAGCCTTGCTCGACAGGTTCAAACCCGAGGAATGCGCCAGATACATCGCCAACTCAGGATACGCTTCCGCCTAAACACATCCCGCTCTAGCTGAGCGCTGCGCCGCAACGCTCTAGCCCCGACCGAACGGGGCGTCGAGCGCCGCGGCCGAATCTCAGGGCAAGCTGACCGGAACGATCGCCAAGCTCACGGGGAAGCTTCCCGCGGGCAGCGTGAAGAAATTAACCTTACCCAACGACTGCGAGTTGAGCGTCAGTATGCCCTCTCCTCCTTGACCAGTGCCGATATTTGGAATGTAGATCCGCCTCATCCACGGATCGACCTCGGCGGGGCCAACGCCCGGACTCGCGGGGATGACGCTGGTCAAAGATTGCGACGCCGTGTTGATCACGCCGATTCTGGTGTCGGGGTAGGAGTTGGTGCCCGTATTGGCGACTAGAGCCACATTTGAGTTAGGCACGAAGTTGATCGCCGTCGCGATGAAGCCGCCCGAGGGGATCGGATTCCGACTGTTGACCACGGTGTTGTCCTTCGTCCGGATGACAGTGACATTGCTCGGCTGGAAAGGCGAGCAGGTAGGCAGGAGATTGCTGTCATAGGCGTTGGTCACATAGACCCACTGGCCGTCCGGCGAGACCTCGAGGCCCGTCGGGCTCGGGCCGCTCGGCAGCGACCCGTCGGTGCAGGGATTCTTGCCATGCCAAGTGCTCGGCGGAAGCGGGATTGTGGTCAGGACCTTCGGTCCGGCCGTATTGATGACAGATACCGTGTCGTCGACCAAATTCGTGATGTAGAGCCGGGAGCCATCCGGCGTGATAGCGATGCCGGCTGGGAAGTTGCCGAGGGGCAGAGACGCCACGACAGTGCCGGAGTAGCTGTCGAACACTTTTAAGGTGTTGTCGCCCGCGTCGGTGACATAGGCTTTCTTGCCGCTCGGGTCGAAAATCATCACGCCGGGGTAGGTGCAAGGCGACGTGAAGTTGTTATTGAAGCAAATACCCTCGCCGGCCGTCGCGGTCGAGATCGTCCGCACCGTCTTATAAACTGTGGAGATGATGGAGATCGTGCCGTCGCCGCCATTGGGAACCCAGACATATCTGTAGTCGGGGCTCGCGACTGCCTGAGCGGCGATGTTTCCGACGGGATAGGTTGCAACGGTCTTTTGGGGAATGCCGTTGGAGTCCGTCTGCACCACCTGCACGACAGGTGGTGAGGCGTTCGGCTCCACCACATAGAGATCGACGGCCCCGCCGCCCCCGCCGCTAATCCCGGCTGCGGCTGGACCGCCAGTCGCGCCGGCCAACAAGACTCCAGCCATGGCGGCGAGCGAGGCGAGGTAGGCACGACCGTGATTTGACATATTGGTTTCCCCATCAATTGCAGCTGGACACGCCGGCCAATTTTCAGTCGATCACCCCGCAGGTGCTGAAGGACAACCGGGTCTCGTCACGGCTCAGGCAGCGCATCGACGGCGGCACTGTAAACAGGCAAAGCTCACGCGAAGCTCACATGTAAGGCATCTGCTTAAATTCATTTCCGGCTTACCCCGCAGACTTTTCAGGGACGCTCCACTCGCCGCCATGTATGGCGCGGTGAAGATATCAAGTCCCGGCATGCGGCAGCCGGAGGCCGCCGCCGTTAACGCCCGCAATCCCCTCCCCTTGCGCCTCGGCCCTGCCCCCTGATATCGCTAAGCTTCCATCGCCCAGACAAAAGCCCTCGCCATGTCGGTCTTCTCGCTCTACTGGCGCGTTCTCGCCGAGCTGCGCGGTCACGCCAAGCTCGCCTACGGCCTCGTCGTCGCGAATCTCGTGCTCGCGGCGGCGCAATTCGCCGAGCCCATGCTTTTTGGCAAGATCATCGATCTGATGACCAAAGAGCAGCCGGGCGGCGCGCCCGTGGGCTTACGCGAAATCTGGCCGACCGTCGCAGCCTGGGCGGGTTTCGGGCTCTTCTCGATCGTCGCCTCCATGGTGGTGGGGCTCAACGCCGACCGGCTCGCGCACCGCGCCCGCCTCGTCGTGATGTCGCGCTATTTCGATCATGTGCTGAATTTGCCCCTGAGCTTTCACGCGAACGTTCACTCGGGTCGTCTGCTGCAATCGATGCTCGAAGGCGCATCCGCGATGTTCAGCCTGTGGCTCTCCTTCTTTCGGGAGAACTGCGCCTCCTTCATCGCGCTCTTCGTCCTGCTGCCGGCGACGCTGTTCTACAATTGGCGTCTCGCCAGCCTGCTCATCGTCATGGTCGGCATTTTCTATGTCGTCACCGCCTTCGTGCTGCGCCGCACCGACGAGCTGCAGGCCGCGGTCGAGCGCCACAACGCCGCGCTCGCCAGCCACGCCGGCGACGCCTTCGGCAATGTTCCCGTCGTCCAGAGTTTTACGCGCGTCCGTAATGAATCCCAGGCGCTGAAGCGCATCAGCGACGATTTGCTCGCCGCGCAATTACCCGTGCTCTCCTGGTGGGCCATCGTCGTCGTGGCGAGCCGAGCCGCAGCGACGCTGACCGTGCTCGCAATTTTCCTCTATGGCGCCTATCTCCATTCGGAGGGGCTCGTCACGGTCGGCGAGATCGTGACCTTCATCAACTTCGCGACGATGCTGATCGGGCGCCTGGAGCAAGCCGTCGGATTCGTCAACTTCCTGTTTTCGCAGTCAGCGCGGCTGCGCGAATTCTACGCGACGCTCGACACGCGCCCCATGGTCGACGATCGTCCCGGCGCCGTCGATCCCGGCAGACTTCTGGGCGCCGTCGCCTTCGAGAACGTGAGCTATTCATACGACGGCAAGCGCATGGCCGTGAAAGGCGCGAGCTTTTCGGCCAAGCCTGGGGAAACGGTCGCGCTGGTCGGCGCCACGGGTTCGGGAAAGTCGACAACGCTCGGACTCCTGCATCGCGTCTTCGATCCGATGGAAGGCCGCGTGACCATCGATGGGTGCGACATCCGCGACATCAAGCTCGATGCGCTTCGACGCAACATCGGCGTCGTTTTCCAGGAGCCGATGCTCTTCGCCCGCTCGATTCAGGAAAATCTGCGCATCGGCAAGACCGACGCGACGGCGGCGGAGATCGACTCCGCGCTGGAGCTCGCGCAAGCCAAGGAATTCGTGTCCCGCCAGAGCGAGGGCGTGGAGACCATCATTGGCGAAAGGGGGCGCAGCCTCTCGGGCGGCGAGCGTCAGCGCCTGTCCATCGCGCGCGCGCTGCTCAAAGACCCCCCGATCATGGTCTTCGACGAGGCGACGAGCGCGCTCGACGCGACGACGGAGAAGCAGATCCAAAAGGCGCTTGCCGCGGCGACCGAGGGGCGCACGACCTTCGTGATCGCCCATCGCCTCGCGACGGTGCGAAACGCCGACCGCATTCTGGTCTTCGACCACGGCGAGATCGTCGAGAGCGGCTCCTTCGACGAGCTCGTGCAGATGGGCGGCCGCTTCGCGACGCTCGCCGCGGCGCAGCTGCTTACGCCAGAGGCTGATCGCGCGGACAGCGGCGAAGGCGGCCGCGCGATCGCGACGCTAAGCGAAAACCTCTGACCGTATCTAGCGCTGCACGATCACGCGCGTGCCCACATGGACGCGGTTGTAGAGATCGACGACGTCGTCGTTCGTCATGCGGATGCAGCCGGAGGAAACGGCGTGGCCGATCGTCTCGGGCTCGTTCGAGCCGTGAATGCGATAGAGCGTTCCGCCGAGATACATCGCGCGCGCGCCGAGCGGATTGTTAATCCCGCCGGCCATGTGCCGCGGCAGATCGGGACGGCGCCGCAGCATCTCTGAGGGTGGCGTCCAGTCCGGCCAAGCGCGCTTGGAAGCGATGTAGCGCGAGCCCGACCACTCGAAGCCCGGACGACCGACGCCGACGCCGTAGCGGATCGCCTGTCCGCCGCCGAGCACGTAATAGAGGCGTCGCTCGGATGTGTTGATCACCACCGTGCCGGGGGCAAGACCGGCGGAATAGCCCACCACCTCGCGCGGAATCGCGCTCGCCTGCGGACGGTATTCGCCCATTCCCGCGGGCGCCGCGTTGAAGAGGAAGGAGAAGGGATTGTAGTCTTGAGCGGGCGGCGACGGCGGCGGCGTCGCCTTGTGGGTGCGCGCCAAAGCGTCCCCCGAGAAAGTCAGCAGGCCAATGGCACAAACCAGTCCGAGCCGACGCATGTCCGCCCCCATTCCTTCGAGCAAAGCCAGGCGCGCAGGACGCGGAGAGAATCAGCGTCATTCGCGATGAAATCGATTAATCTCTCAGCGCGAATCGAGGTGCAATAGCGTTAAGCCGCAGCGATGCATTTATTCGAAGACTGTTGCAAATCCGCCACAGCTTTCCCGATCTGCGCAATATTTGTAAACGCCGGACTTAACCCAAGACCAGCGGGCGCGCGCTGCGAGAGCGCTCCGCTCAATGGGATTGCTCTACTGTGCTGCTTTGGCGCGCAGCGCTTCGCCGATGGCGGCAAGCGCCGCGTCGATCGCCGAAGCGTCGGGTCCGCCCGCCTGCGCCAGATCGGGACGCCCGCCGCCGCCTTTGCCCCCGAGCTTCTCCGCGGCGAGGCGAACGAAGTCGACGGCGCTGAAGCGGCCCGTCAGATCGTCGGTCACCCCGACGACGACGCCGGCCTTGCCATCGGGCGCGCTGTTCGCGATCGCGACGACGCCAGAACCGATCGATTTCTTCGCCTCGTCGACGAGTCCCTTCAAATCTTTCGCGTCGACGCCGCTCACCGCGCGCGAGAAGAGCTTGATGCCGGCGACGTCCGTGATCGGCTGGCTCGCCTCAGCGCCGCCGCCCATGGCGAGCTTGCGCTTGGCGTCGCCGAGCTCGCGCTCGAGGCGCTTGCGCTCCTCGAGAAGCGTCGCGAGCCGCGCCGGCGCTTCTTCGGTGGGCGCGCGCATCAGCGCGGCGATCTCGGCGAGCGCCTTCGACTGCGCGACGAGTTCCGCGCGCGCGCCCTCGGCGGTGCGTGCTTCGATGCGCCGCACGCCCGAGGCGACGGCGCCTTCCGACACGATGCTGAGAAGACCGATGTCGCCCGTGCGCCGGACATGGGTGCCGCCGCAGAGCTCCACGGAGAAGGCATGGCCCGACGTCCCCTCCCTGCGGCCCATGGCGACGACGCGAACCTCGTCGCCGTATTTTTCGCCAAAGAGCGCGCGCGCGCCGGAAGCGATCGCCTCCTCCTGCGCCATCAAGCGCGTTTCGACCGACGCGTTGTCCTGCACGATCTCATTGCAGAGCCGCTCGACCTCGGCGATCTCCTCGGGCGCGATCGGCTTGGGATGCGTGAAGTCGAAACGCAAACGATCCGGCGCGACGAGCGAGCCCTTCTGCTGCACGTGATCGCCGAGCACGCGTCGCAGCGCCTCGTGGAGAATGTGAGTCGCCGAGTGATTGGCGCGCGTCGCGCGACGCCGCGTATGGTCGACCTCGAGCACGAGGCTTGCGCCCTCGAGGAGGCCTCCCTCGCCCGCTTCCTCCAACACGCCCTCGTGAACGACCAAATCTCCGAGCTTCTTATGTGTCGCTTCGACGCGGAAGAGCAGACCCGGCCCCCTTAGCTCGCCGGTGTCGCCGACTTGGCCGCCCAACTCGCCGTAAAAGGGCGTCTGGTTGAGCACGACGGCGCCGCGTTCGCCCTTCTTGAGCGAGAACGTCTCGGCACCGTTCCTCAAGAGGGCCGTCACCACCCCCTCGCTCTTCTCCGCGTCGTAGCCAAGGAATTCGGTCGCCCCGACGCGCTCCTTGAGCGCGAACCACACGGCTTCCGTCGCCGTCTCGCCGCTGCCGGCCCAAGCCTTGCGCGCCTCGGCGCGCTGTCTTTCCATGGCAGCGTCGAAACCGTCCTTGTCGACGCCGATTCCGCGAGAACGCAGCGCATCCTCCGTCAGATCGAGCGGGAAGCCATAGGTGTCGTAAAGCTTGAACGCGGTTTCGCCGTGGAGCTGATCGCCAGCCCCAAGCGATGCGGTTTCCTCGTCGAGGATCGCGAGGCCGCGCACGAGCGTCGTGCGAAAGCGCGTCTCCTCGGTCAACAGCGTATCGCTGATGAGCAACTCGGCGCGCTGCAATTCGGGATAGGCATGGCCCATCTCCTCGACGAGCGCCGGCACGAGCCGCCACATCAGCGGATCCGCCGCCCCGAGCATCTGCGCATGGCGCATGGCGCGGCGCATGATCCGCCGCAGAACATAGCCGCGTCCCTCGTTCGACGGCGTCACGCCATCGGCGACGAGGAAGGCCGAAGTGCGCAAATGGTCGGCGATGACGCGATGGCTCGCCGCCTGCGGTCCGGTCGAGGAGACATGCGTGAGCTCCGCGACGGCCTCGATGAGCGCGCGGAAGAGATCCGTCTCGAACACGGATCCGACGCCTTGCATCAGCGTCGCCATGCGCTCGAGCCCCATGCCCGTATCGATCGAAGGTCGGGGCAACGCGAGGCGCTGTTCCGGCGTGACCTGATCATATTGCATGAAAACGAGGTTCCAGAACTCGATGAAGCGGTCCCCGTCCTCATCGGGGCTTCCGGGCGGACCGCCGGCGAATTTCTCACCCTGGTCATAGAAGATTTCCGAGCACGGACCGCACGGCCCCGTCTCGCCCATGCTCCAGAAATTGTCCTTGGTCGCAATGCGGATGATCTTTTCGTCGGAGAATCCGGCGATCTTCTTCCAGAGCTCCGCGGCTGCATCGTCATCGTGATAGACGGTGATGAGCAAACGGTCCTTGTCGAGCGCAAGGTCCTTGGAGATCAGACCCCAGGCAAGCTCGATCGCGCCCTCCTTGAAATAGTCGCCGAACGAGAAATTGCCGAGCATCTCGAAGAAGGTCAGATGCCGCGCGGTGTATCCGACATTGTCCAGATCATTATGCTTGCCGCCGGCGCGCACGCATTTTTGCGCCGTCGCAGCGCGCGGGCGAGCGCGTTTCTCGACGCCGGTGAAGACGCTCTTGAACTGCACCATGCCGGCGTTGGTGAACATCAAGGTCGGATCGTTATGCGGCACCAATGACGAAGAGGGCGCGATCTCATGGTCGAAACGCGCAAAATAATCGAGGAAGACCTTCCTGATGTGATTGACGGTGCTCATGGTCCCCTGGCTCGCCTTGGCGCTCGGCGTCCAGCCTCGCGAGAAGCGAGGCAGGCGCGGTCCCTCAGTCCCGCGTTATCATTTGAGGCCCTATGCCAGCTAGACGCGATTCAAGCAATGGCGAGGAATGCCAGGATCGGGATTTTCGGATTTTAGGCCAAGAACTGGCGAGAAGACAGAGCGGCGCGCCGCTCGGCGAGGCTGACGATGTCCGCGCTCGCCGCGCCGCGCGGCTCAGGGCGGGCTGGGACAGAGGCCCCGAGCGGGCGACGACTCTCGTAAGAGCGGCGTCGGCGCTGGCGGCGCGGGGCGCCGGACCGCTCCCGCCGGCCGCCGAGCATGATGCGCAGGACAACCAAAAGCTCGGCGGCCGAGTGCGTCTCGGAGGCCTTCAGCGCGGCTCTGATCGCGGCGACCATCTGGCGACGCATCGTCGCCCTGCCGGCGGTCGAACTGCGGAAATAGCGGGCGGCCAGCGCCTCATGCTCGGGTCGCGGGCTGGCTCCCACGATCATTTCCTTGGAGGTGAGACCGCACACTTCCGAGCAACGCGCAAGCGGCGAAAGAGATGGCGTCATCGTTCTCATCCGGTCATTGGGCGAAGCGCGTGAGGCCCCTCGCGTTCCATGTCCGGCTTTTAGGAAAACCAAGCCATTGCCGCTGTGCGGCTGCGCACGCGCCGAAACGTCAGTCCGCCCCGTCCAGCACCTGCTGCACGCGCGCCCGCAAGGTTTCCGGGCGCTGCAGCACGAGGCCCCCCTTGGTCTTTTCCGCGAGCCCCTCGTCGATCATCGCGGAGAGCTCGCGGCTCACCTGCTCGCGCCGGCAACCGATCCGCGCGGCAAGGTCCTGCTGGCGCGGCGGCGGCGAAACGATCGATTGTGCGGGGGCGCCATGCCTCGGCGCCGCAAGGCGCAACAGCTCCGCATAAAGGCGATGGCGCAGGTCGAGCGTGCTATGCTCGACCAGGCGGGTGTCGAGCTCGCGCACCCGTAAGGTCAGTAGGCGCAGCAGGCGCTGGCAGATGCGCGGCTCGCCGAGGACGAGCTCGAGAAAAACCGCCGCGGGCACGACGCAGAGTTCGGTGTTGGTGAGCGCCGTCACATTGGCTGAACGCGTCAAGCCGTCGATCGCCGACATCTCGCCAAAGCAGCGGCCCGGACCCAATTCGCACAGGATGATCTCGCGGCCGGCGGCGGTGCGAATCAACACCCGGACCTCGCCGTGCACCACGAAATACACGTCGCTGGAGTCGTCGTCGAAGTCGAGCACGAGCTCGCCTTCTCCGTAGCGTCGCCGGACGCTCGTGCGCCCAAACAAGTCGGCCTTTTGAGGCGGCAGGTCCTCGAAGAACGGAATCACGCCGAAGGCCACCGTCAGCTCCTCCTTGAGCGCCCCTCCTCGCCCGAGCGTCAGTCTTCGCTCTGGAAGCGCAATCGGACGTAGCGCGCGACCGCGCACAAAATGCGGCTAGAGCGTATCGAAAAGCGATTTCTGGGACAAGCGCCGAGAACAATCCCGCCGCGACGCCGCCGTGTACAAACAGGACGTGCGGCGGCGCACGGCTTTTTATTCGCAGCTGAGCTTTAAGGAGCGGACCGGGGGCGAAGATATCAGAAGAGAATGACCCGCCGGTGGCCGCAAAGAAGGGAGAAGATCATGTCGGCGTTTTCAGTCTTGACGTTGGCGCTGCGTCCTTTCCGCCTCGGCGGAGCCGCAAAGTTCGCCCTGTTGTTCATTGCTGTGCAGGCCGCGATTTTTGGCGGCGTGATGCTGCAATCGACGGCCGACGTCGCCCATGCGAGGGCGGCGATCTCCGTCGCCGCTTCGGAACAGCAGCAGGAGCCTTCAACCGGAAATTGTCGCGAAGAAACGGTCACGCTAGACGAAGGCTACGGTCTACGGGGACAAAACAGGCGGATCATTTGCGGATGGTGATGCCTGCCGTCTCTTAGTTTGATGCACAGATTGCTACGCCAGACGCCAAAAGGCCCGCCGAAGCGGGCCTTTCCTATTTACCGGCGGCGCTTTCAGCGGTGCGCCTGGCGACGCAGGAAGGCCGGGATTTCCAGGTGATCCTCTTCGACGTTGCGGGTGGGCGCGGCGCGTCTCGCGTGCTGATCGGCGCTGGCGCGCAGGGCGGCGGCGTTGGTCTGCGCGCTGACGCGCTTGGCGTATTCCGCGTGCGCCGGCGAGGGCTGCGGCGCCTGAGGCGGCTGGCTGCGGGGCGCGCGCGGCGGCGCCGGCTCCGCAAGACCGGCCTCATAGGCGTCCTCCTGGCGGCTCGCGCCAAAAGCGGCGATCCTGTCGAAGAGCGACCGGCGCCGCGCCTCGGCTTGATTGCTCTCGCCGCGCGCCTGGCGCAACTGCTCCTGGACCGGACGCGGGAAGTCCTCGATCGCCGGCATGCGGGCCGGCCGCGGCGCGGGCGCGGTGGGTTCGTAAGGGTTATCGAACGTGTCCTCCCTTGCCGCGCGCGGCGCGGGTTCACGCGCCGCGGCGACGAAAGCCGGGGCGGCCGCGACGGATTCCCGTTGGGCTTCGTAGGAATAGGCGTCGATCTCCTCAACCATCGCCGCCGGCTCTTCCTGCGAAAACTCCTCGTAGGAGTTCCTGCGGCTCCGGCGCTGCGGCGTAAGTCTCGACGATCGGCGCGGGCGCGGGCGTGGCCGCCGCACGGACGATCGGCGGCACGGCGCGCTCCTGCGAGACCTTCTGGGACTGTTGAGCGAGCTGCGCGCGCAGACGTTCCACGGCCATCTCCGCCGCCCGCGCGTCTACCTCGCCGCCCTGCGCCGCATAGAAGGCGTCATTGTCGATCCCGGTCGCCACGACCGAGACGCGAATCACGCCCTCGAGCGAGGAATCGAAGGTCGCCCCGAGGATGATGTTGGCGTCCTCGTCGACCTCCTGGCGAATGCGGCTCGCCGCCTCGTCGACCTCATAGAGCGTGAGGTCATGGCCGCCCGTGATGGAGATCAGCAGTCCATGCGCGCCCTTCATCGAGACTTCGTCGAGGAGCGGATTGGCGATGGCCGCCTCGGCGGAGAGGATCGCGCGGCGCTCGCCCGAGGCTTCGCCCGTGCCCATCATCGCCTTGCCCATGTTGCGCATGATCGACCGCACGTCGGCGAAGTCGAGATTGATCAGGCCCTCCTTGACCATCAGGTCGGTGACGGAAGCGACGCCCGAGAAGAGCACCTGATCAGCCATGGCGAAGGCGTCGGCGAAGGTTGTCTTCTCCGTGGCGATCCTGAACAGGTTCTGGTTCGGGATCACGATCAGCGTGTCGACGCATTTGGAAAGCTCGCCGATCCCGGTGTCCGCGATCCGCTTGCGACGCTGGCCCTCGAAATCGAAAGGCTTGGTGACGACGCCCACCGTCAGTATGCCCATTTCGCGAGCAATCATCGCAATCACGGGCGCGGCGCCGGTGCCGGTGCCGCCGCCCATGCCGGCGGTCACGAAGCACATGTGCGCCCCGGTAAGATGCTCGCGGATCTCCTCGCGCGCCTCTTCCGCCGCGGCCCGGCCAATCTCGGGCTGCGCCCCGGCGCCGAGGCCCTCGGTCACCTGCAGGCCCATCTGCACCACCCGGTCGGCGCGCGTGGACGTGAGCGCCTGCGCGTCGGTGTTGGCGACCAGGAAATCGACCCCGCAGAGGCCGGAGGTGATCATGTTGTTGACCGCGTTGCAGCCGCCGCCGCCCACGCCGCAGACGATGATGCGCGGCTTTAATTCGCGCAGCTCGGGAGCTTTCAGAGTGATCGTCATAACCTAGCCTTTCGATGCGCGGGAGATTTTCTCCCCTATTTACCGTGCTCGCCTTGCTTTTTCGTTGCCGGCGAAGGGTCGGCGCGCCCTTCGCCAAATCGACCCCGCGTCAGAAACTGTCCTTGAGCCAGCGTCCGACGCGCATGAAATATCCATCCGTCCCGGTGGCGCGGATCTCCGCGCCGGGGGTATGGAAATGCTCGCGCGCCGCGACTTGCGGATAGACGAGCAAACCAGCGGCGACAGCGAAGGCCGGGCCCGACGCGGCTTCGGGCAGGCCCTCGAGCGCGAGCGGCCGGGCGAGGCGCACCTGCCCGCCGAGGATGCGCCGAACGGACTCCGCGGCCCCCGCGAGCTGGCTTGCCCCGCCCGACAGCACGATGCGCTGGCCGGCGGTCGAACCGCGTCCGGAGCGCGCCAGCCGATCCCGCAGCATCTCCAGGGTTTCTTCGAAGCGCGGACGAATCACGCGCACGAGATGCGACTTCGGCGCGTGCGCCGGCGTGTCGTCTCTTTCGCCGGCCTGATCGTAGGTGAGGATTTCACGCTCGTCCGAAGGCGAGGCGATCGCCGCGCCGTGGTGGGTCTTCAGCCGTTCCGCGTCCGAGAGGCGCATGTTGAGCACGCGCGCAATGTCCATCGTGACATGGCCGCCCCCGAGGGAAATCGAATCGAGGTGGACGAGCGCCCCGCCGGAGAACATCGCGAGCGAGGTCGCGCCCGCGCCCATCTCGATGAGCACCGCGCCCAATTCGGCCTCGTCCGGCTCCAGCACGCCGAGTCCGGCTGCGAAGGGAGCGGCGACGAGGGCCTCGACGCCGAGGTGGCCGCGTTCTACGGCCGTGATGAGATTGCGCCCCGCCGTCCTGTCGGCGGACACGACGTGCAGCTCCGCTCCGAGCTCCTCGCCGATCATGTGGCTCGGCTCGCGCACGCTCACGGCCCCGTCCAGCGAAAAGGACACGGGCAAGGAATGAACGACGTAGCGCCCCGGGACAGTCGGATAGGCGGCGGCGGCGTCGAGCGCGCTTCTCACGTCCGCCGCTTCGACCTCGCGGCCGCCGATCGGCGTCGTCGCCCAGAAGCGCTGCGAGTTGAGCCGACCGCCGGCCGCCGTGACGAGGATGCGATCCACCTGAATCCCGGCCATCCGCTCCGCCGCGTCGACGCATTGGCGGATGGCGAGCTCCGCCTCGGCCATGTCGACGACGAGCCCCGCCTTGACCCCACGCGAACGCTGATGGCCGATGCCGAGGACTCGCGCACGATGGGTGCGCCAGCCCTTGTGCTCGCCGCGCAGCGGATCGAGTTGCGCGATCAGGCAGACGACTTTGGAGGTGCCGACGTCGAGCGCGGCGACCGTCGCGCCGCGACGCGGCGAGAGCGGCTTCAACCGTCTTGCAAGGGGGTCGCGGTTCATGTGTGCGCTCCGGCTTTCGAGACCTTCCGCTTGGTCGCGTTCTCGCGCGTTTCGGCGCCCTGCTCCGTCAGCCGCACGGCGACGCGATCGGGGAGCCGCAGATCGATCGAGCGAATGTCCTTGTCGAGAATGCGGGACTCGCGCTGCAAGCGAACGAGGAGGCCAACCGCCGCGCCGGGATCGACCTCGGGAAGCTTGACCTCGACGCCATTGGTCATGATCAATGACCAGCGACGGCCCGACACGAGCGCGCCCGCTCTGACGCGGGTGGACAGATCGCCGAGATCCTTCAGCAGCGCGGCATATTCGGGAAGCCGCTTCTCGGCGCCGGGTCCGACCACGAAGGGAAGCCCCAGGAAGCGCGGGTCGTTGAGGTCGGCGATCGGCGTGCCGTCGGTGGAGATGACTTTCACTCTCCCATCCCGCTGCCAAAGCGCCGCGGGTTTGCGCTCCTCGATCGCGATGACGAGACGGTTTGGGTAGAGCTTGAGGACCCGCGCCGACTCGACGAGCGGCAGCTGCATGAGCCTACGGCGCGTCTCCGTCGCGTCCAGAAACAGGAGCGAGCTGTGGGCGTCGATGCCGGTCGCGGCGAGAATTTCCTTTTCGTGCAGACGCGTCTCGCCCGAAATGGTCACCGAGTTGATCGGGAACCCCAGGAGGCGAGCCAGCATGTCAAGCGGCGCGCCGTTGCGTGCGACGAACTCCCCATAGGCGCCGCTGTGAACGAGGCCGAGCGCGATCGTGACGCAAAAGGCGAGGAGCAGAACGAAGGAGCCAACCCCGGTCCGCGCCAGGGGGTGAACCTGCCGGTCGGTCCAGATGGGCGCGGCGCGCGGCGGTTCGGAAGCGCGTGGGGCGAAGGTTGCGTCCGCGAAGAGCGTGTGGGAGGGGGCGACGGGAACGAGGGCGAATGAAGGAGGATGAGAGCGGGCAGCCGAAATCGGCGCAGAGAGTTGCGCGCTCATCGATCGCAGGAAGCGTCCTCCACCATCCATCGCACTAACTCGCCAAACGAGAGTCCCACATAGGCCGCCATCTCAGGCACGAGCGAGGTCTCGGTCATCCCGGGCTGGGTGTTGACTTCCAACACGACGAGCGCGCCCGAGCCGTCCGGCCTGTCGTCGTAGCGAAAGTCCGCGCGACTTACGCCGCGACAGCCGAGCGCCCGATGAGCCTCGAGCGCTAACTCTTGAACCTTTTGGTAAACATTCGGTTTAAGATTAGCGGGAAGAATGTGTTTTGAGCCGCCTTTCGCGTATTTCGCTTCATAGTCGTACCAGCCGCCGCCGGCCGCGACGATCTCGATGACATCCAAAGGCCGATCCCCCATCACCGCGCAGGTCAACTCGCGTCCCGGGATGAAGGGCTCCGCCAGCATCAATTCGCCGTGGCCCCACTCTTCGGCGTTGAGTTCCTGTGGCGGATGCTCCTGGTCCTCGCGGACAATGAAAACGCCGAAGGAGGAGCCCTCCGCGACGGGCTTCAGCACATAAGGACGCGCCAGCGCATGAGCTTGCGCCGCCTCCCGCCGGGTCAGAACGCGCCCCCCCGGAACGGGAACCCCCGCCGCCGCGAGAATGGTTTTGGCGATCTGCTTGTGCATGGCCGCCGCCGAGGCGAGCACGCCGGAATGCGTGTAGGGGATGCGCAGGAGCTCGAGCACCCCCTGCATGACCCCATCCTCGCCGTAACGCCCATGCAGCGCGTTGAGGGCCGCGTTCGGCTTCAATTCGGCGAGCCTTTGCGGCGCGTCGAGGCCGACGTCGAGGCGCGTCACCTTGAATCCCTCGCCTTCGAGCGCCTTGGCGCAGGCCTCGCCGGAGCGCAGGGAGATTTCGCGTTCGGCGGAGAGACCGCCCATCAGCACTGCGACATGTCTGGTCAAGGAATTGGCCTTTCTACGAGATTTGCCGGTCCAGTAGAGAAGGTTCAGGGGCTTGGCAATCGACGCTTTCTGGCCCCGCCGCCCTCCCGGGCGCCGTTCCCGGGCGCGTGGGCACAGGCATGGCTCCGTCGGCGTCAGCCGGGCGACGCGTCCGAAGGAGAGACAAACCGGGACGGAGGCGCGCGACGACTCTTAAAACCATGCGAGAGTCCCCTTGGGGGCTCGCATCGGCTAAGATTAAAGCTTAGCCGATGCGAGCATGCGTTGATCGCTATGGACCCGCAACTCATAGACCGCATTTATGAATGCGCCTTCGCGCCGGAGTGCTGGCCGGGCGTTTTGGACGAGCTCACGGCCATAGCTGACGCGAAATACGGCACTTTGTTCGCGGCAAACACCAAAGTTTCGAGATGGACCGGCACCACGAATAATCACAAGCATATGAAGTGGTTCAGCGAGCGAGATATCCTTGCCCGCAGTCGACTCTTTTCACGCGCGATCGCCGCCCGTCATGCCGGATTTGTCTCTGATTACGGTATTTTCACCGACGAAGAGATGGAGAAAGATCCTTGGTACACTGAAGCTCTTTGGCCAATTGGCGCGGGTTGGACTGCGGGCTTCGCTATTCCCGCCCCAACCGGAGACACGATATATCTCGGTTTCGCACGGGCGCGAACGCGGGGCCCGATCGAGCCCGACGTCATTCGAACGCTTGACACTTTCCGCCCGCACCTCGCACGCAGCGCGCTGATGTCCGCTAGGCTCCAATTGGAGCGCGCGCGCATCGCCAGCGAGACGCTGGAGGCGATCGGTCTGCCGGCCCTGGTGTTCGACGAGCGCGGCAAGGTTCTCGCCGCAAATCCCTTGATCGAGGCGCTCACCGAGCATGTGCGATGGCGTGCACATGATCACATCTCGCTAAAGGACTCCGACGCCGACGCGTTGTTCCAGCAGGCGATCGCGACGCTCAATGTCGAGAGCACGCCGTCGACACGCTCCTTCGCGGTTCGAGGCCTTGAAAGAAATGCGGCCTTGGTCGCGCATGTGGTTCCCCTCCGGCGCACGGCGCGCGACATTTTCCTGCGCTGCGCCGGCGTGCTGGTGTTGACACCCGTCACGCTTCCGCATGCGCCGCCTGTCGAGCTGGTGCAATCCCTTTTCGATCTGACGCCTGCGGAAGCGCGGGTCGCGCGGGACCTGACGGCCGGGCAAACCGTGGAAGAGATCGCCTCCAGCGGGAGCATTTCCGTGAACACGGTTCGCAGCCATGTGCGCGGCTTGTTGGAGAAGACGGGCTGCCGCCGGCAGGTAGAAGCCGTCGCGCTTTTAGGCGGGATTTCCAGCGTAAAAGCGTGACTGGAAGCCACGAGATTTAAAACTTTTCATCTTTCGATTCCGCCCGACGTCGGGGATGCCTCAATCGCCGCATTTTTGGCTCGCCTCATCGATGTTGATGACGCGAAGGGGAACGATCCGTGGTCAATAAGCTCCCTCGCGCTTCGATCGCCGGACGGCGGAGGGAACCGAAGCTAGGCTGAGGCGTTATTGATGGCAGGAATTGCGGCATTCTTGTCATTGTCGGTGAGACGAAGAAGGCGCAAATTGCGGAGATGATGACTTTACTGCCATTGTCCAATCTCCCTGGCGTTGAAGCGCTTCCTCCTTCAATACAGCCTTTGCGGAGCCGCCGGGTCGTATTCCTTGTCTTCACGGACGTCGAGATTGTCGACCTCTGCGGCCCCTTGGACGTGTTTCAACACGCCAATAACACCCTGAAGCTCCAAGGGCCGGACAGCGAGCCCGGCTATGAGATCCTGGTCGTGGCCTTACAGCCGGGTCCCGTTAAAGCAGCTGGCGGCCTCGAGATCATCGCCACCCATGGCTGCGATGACGAGCTGGGCGAGATCGACACGCTGGTCGTGCCGGGGAGTCCCTGGATCGAACGCGCCTGCGCCGAACCGCGACTGATCGAATGGTTGCACGAGACGGCGCCGCGCGCGCGCCGGGTCGTATCCGTCTGCACGGGCGCGTTTCTCCTCGCCGAAGCAGGACTGCTCGTGAACCGCGCGGTCACGACGCACTGGATGTATTGCGACCGGCTTGCCGCGCTCCATCCGTCGCTGCGTATCGAGCCTGACCGCATCTTCGTGCGCGACGGCCACGTCTACACCTCGGGCGGGATCACCGCCGGCATCGATCTCGCGCTTTCGCTCGTGGAAGAGGACCTCGGCCGCGAAGCGCCACGCTTTATCGCCGGCTTGATGGTCGTCTTCCTGCGCCGCCCCGGCGGACAGAACCAGTTCAGCATTTATCTTCAAGCGGAGGCGACGAAACGTCCCGATATTCGCGAGCTGCAAGCGTGGATACTGGCCAATCCGAAGGAGGATCACGCCGTCGAGCGCCTCGCGGCGCGCATCAACATGTCTCCGCGCAACTTCGCGCGCCAGTTCCTCGCCGAAAGCAGCGTGACCCCGGCAAAATTCGTCGAACATGCGCGCGTCGAAGCGGCGCGCTGCAAGCTGGAACAAACGAGCATTTTGCTGGAGGCCATTGCAATTGAGACGGGCTTTGGCTCAGCCGAGCGAATGCAGCGTTCGTTTCAGCGTCGGCTCAACGTCAGTCCACAAGATTACCGCGCGCGGTTTCAGTCTACCGCAAGATTAGAAGGGGGAAAGCGCGATGAAGATTTTGTTTCTCACGACGGCGCATAACAGCCTGAGTCAAAGGCTGTTGATCGAATTGACGGATCGCGGTCACGAGGTCGCCGTCACGCTGGCGTCGAGCGACGAGGCGATGCTGAAAGGCGCGGAGGAAACCAAGCCGGAGCTCATCATCGCGCCGATGCTGAAGGCGGCTATCCCAAAAGCGATCACCGACAAGCATCTCTGCCTCATCGTCCATCCCGGGATCGTCGGCGACCGGGGTCCTTCCTCTCTCGACTGGGCCATCAAGAACGGCGAAAGCGTGTGGGGCGTCACCATTCTGCAAGCCGACGAGGATTGGGACTCGGGACCGATCTTCGCCACGCGCGAGTTTCCAATGCCGTCCCCCGCCGTCTCGAAGAGCCAGCTCTATCGCCAGGAGGTGACGGAAGCCGCCATCGCGGCGGTGCTCGAGACCATCGAAAAGCTGAAGACGCCGGGATTCGCGCCGCAGCCGCTCGACTATTCGCGACCCGGCGTGCGCGGAATATGGCGCTCCCCCATGCGGCAGGCCGATCGCGCCGTCGATTGGAGCCGCGACACGACCGACGCGATTGTCACGAAAATCAACTGTGCCGACAGCGCGCCGGGCGTGCTCGATCACTCTTTCGGGGCCCCGGACCATCTCTACGGCGCGCATTTCGAAGATCGCCTGAAGGGCGAACCCGGCGCGATCATCGCCCAGCGGGACGGCGCCGTCTGCATCGGGACAAAGGACGGCGCTGTTTGGATCACGCATATGAAACTCAAGGAGCGCCTCGATCCGCAGGAGGCGGGCTGCGGCGTCACGGACCCAGGCCTCCGCTGCGCCAACTGCACGCTCGAGATCTGCCCCGCCGCGCAAATCAAGCTCCCAGCCGCGGTGGCGCTCGGACGCCTCGCGGCGAATGCGCCGAAGTCGCCGCTTCCCATCGACGCCGCGCCGGACCATCGAACCTTTCAGGAGATCCGTTACGTCGAGAAAGGAAGCGTCGGGACGCTGCACTTCGACTTCAGCAACGGCGCCATGAGCACGGATCAATGCTATCGCCTGCGCGACGCCTTTCTCCATGCCCGCAGCCGGCCAACAAAAGTCATCGAGCTTCTCGGCGGCGCCGACTTCTTCTCCAACGGCATTCATCTCAACGTGATCGAGGCCGCGGAAGATCCAGCGCTCGAATCCTGGCGCAACATCAACGCAATCGACGACGTCGTGCTCGAAATCCTCAACACAATGTCGCATCTCGTCGTGGCCGGCTTCCGCGGAAATGCTGGCGCCGGCGGGACGATCCTGCCCCTCGCGGCGGATTACGTCTATGCGCGCGACGGCGTTGTGCTCAACCCGCATTACAAAGGCATGGGCGGACTCTACGGTTCCGAATATTGGACTTATCTGCTCCCCCGGCGCGTCGGCGCGGAGCGCGCATTAGAGCTCACTGAAGGCCTGAAGCCGATGGGAACGCGCGAAGCCAAACGCATTGGCTTCATCGACGACGCTTTCGGCGCCAGCGTCGCCGAATTCCAGAGTCTCGTCGCCGAACGCTCGGCCGCGCTTGCGGCGCGCGAGGACTTTTGGCAACTGCTGCGTGAAAAGCACGAGCGGCGTCTCGCCGATGAACGCGTCAAGCCGCTGGCCGCCTATCGCGCCGAGGAATTGGCGCAGATGCGCGAGAATTTCTGGGGCGCCGACCCCGCCTATCATGCGGCGCGGCGCCGCTTCGTCTATAAAGGCGAACCCAAGCGCCAGCGCGAGCCGGTTAAGCTCGTCGCCGAGAACGCGCGGCCGGGCTTGCTCGAGCAGTTATTGGGGCGCGCCCGCGCCTTCACGAGCCGCGTCGCGTCCTGAAATTCAGAGGGCCGTGCGCCGTTCGAGCGCGGCGGCGAGCGTGCCCTCGTCGAGATAATCGAGTTCGCCGCCGACCGGCACGCCATGAGCGAGCCGGGTCGTCCGCACGGCCGTCGGCGCCAGGAGATCGGCGATGTAATGGGCCGTCGTCTGTCCGTCGACGGTCGCGTTTACCGCGAGGATCACTTCGCGGATTTCGCCGCTCTGGGCTCTCTCGATCAGCTTGGGGAGATTGAGATCGTCGGGGCCGACGCCGTCGAGCGGCGACAGCACGCCGCCGAGCACATGATAGCGCGCGCGCAGCGGCTGCGCGCGTTCGAGCGCCCAGAGGTCGGCGACGGTCTCGACGACGATGAGCGTCGACGCGTCGCGTCGCGGATCGGCGCAGATCGCGCAAGGGTCGCTCGTGTCGATGTTGCCGCAACGCGTGCAGGTCACGATGCGCTCATGCGCGACGCGCATGGCGTCAGCCATCGGCCCCAGCAGCTCCTCGCGCTTGCGGATGAGGTGAAGCGCCGCGCGGCGTGCGGAACGCGGACCCAAACCCGGCAGGCGCGCCAAGAGTTGGATCAGCCGTTCGATCTCGGGACCCGCGACGCGCTCCGCCATCGGTTCAGAACGGCAGCTTCATGCCCGGCGGCAATTGCAGCCCGCCCGTGATCGCCTTCATCTTCTCGGTCATCGCGGCTTCCGCCTTGCTGCGCGCCTGGGCATGCGCCGAAACGAGGAGATCCTCGAGGATCTCGACTTCCTCCGGCTTGAGCAGGCTCGGGTCGATCGAAACCTTCTGCAAGGCGCCCTTGGCCGTGAGCGTCACCTTCACGACGCCGCCGCCCGCCTCGCCTTCCACGATCGTCGTCTCGAGCTCCGCTTGCGCCTCCTGCATCTTCGCCTGCATGGCCTGCGCCTGCTTGATCATGCCCATGAAATCCATTGTCGTCCCCCTCCGCCTGCTTATGGCTATTCAGTCTTCGTCCGGCTCCGTGGAGTTTGCGTAAGCGATCTCGGCCTCGGAAGCCACCGGCGCCGTCTGCTCGGCCTTTCCGCGCACGGCGACGATCTGCGCGCCCGGGAAACAGGCGAGCGCCGCGGCGACGACCGGATCGCGCGCGATGTCGCTTCGCCGCTCGTTCTCGCGCGCCTCACGCTCCTCGTCGAGCGTGGCCTTGCCGCCGGAGGCCACCGTCGAGACAACCCAGCGTTCGCCCGTCCAGCTCTGCAGCCGCTGCGTGAGGATCTGCGGCAATTGCGGCGGCGCGCCGGGCGCGAGCGCGAATTCGAGACGCAGCGGCTCGAAGCGCACGAGACGCACATATTGCTCGAGTTGCAGCTTGAGCAGCATGTCACGCTTCTCGCCGGCGAGCGCGACGAGGGCGGGAAAGTCTCGCAAGACGGGGCCGCCGCTTGGCGCTGGCGCGGACTGAGGGGCTGCGGCGCCAACGCGTCGCGGCGGACTCGGCGCGCTCGGGGCCGGAGCGGCCGCGCCGCTCGGGGCGAACGAGACGGGCGCTCCGCGAGGACCGGACGGCGGCTCCGCGACCGGCGCACCCGCCCCCGAGCCAAAGCCGAGCTTCCGCAAGGCCTCGTCCGGAGTCGGCAAATCCGCCGCATGGGCGAGCCGCACGAGAACCATGTCGGCGGCGGCATAGGGCGTCTGCGAGCCGCGCAGCTCCTCGATCCCCTTGGCGAGGATCTGCCAGGCGCGCGAGAGCGCCGGCAAGGAGAGTTCTGCGGCGAGAGCCGTTCCGCGCCGGCTCTCCTCGGGCGTCAGCGCGCTCGACTGCGCGGTCTGCGGCGCGACCTTGATGCGGGTCACGAGATGGGTGAATTCGGCGAGCTCGGTGAGCATCTGCGCCGGATCGGCGCCGGCGTTGTATTGATCCTCGAAGAGCTTCAGCGCGTCGGCGATGCGGCCGGCCATTACGGCCTCGAAAAGCTCGATCACGCTGGCGCGATCGGCGACGCCGAGCATGGCGCGCAGATCCTCGGCGAGGATTTCGGCGCCCTCCCCTGCGGCGCCATGCGCCATAGCTTGGTCGAGAAGCGACAGCGCGTCCCGCACGGAGCCTTCGGCGGCGCGCGCGATCACCGCGAGCGCGGCGGGCTCGATCGTGACCTTCTCGAGCGCGCAGATCTTGCGCAGATGCTCGGCGAGCAGCGCGGCGTCGACGCGGCGCAGATCGAAGCGCTGGCAGCGCGAGCGCACCGTGACCGGAACCTTCTCGATCTCGGTCGTCGCGAAAAGAAATTTCACATGCTCGGGCGGCTCCTCCAGCGTCTTCAACAAGCCGTTGAACGCGGACTTCGAGAGCATGTGCACTTCGTCGATGATATAGACCTTCATGCGCGCCATGACCGGGCGATAACGCGCATTGTCGATGATCTCGCGCACGTCGTCGATGCTCGTGTGCGAGGCCGCGTCCATCTCCAGCACGTCCGGATGGCGCGACTCCATGATCGCCTGACAATGGACGCCGATCTCGTCCATCTCGATCGTTGGGCGGCTGACAGCGGGCCGGCCGTCTTTTTCCGGGAGCTCGTAGTTGAAAGCGCGCGCCAGGATGCGCGCGGTCGTGGTCTTGCCGACCCCGCGCACCCCGGTCAGCAGATAGGCCTGATGGATGCGCTCCAGCCGAAAGGCGTTCTCGAGCGTCCGGACCATCGGCTCCTGGCCGATGAGGTCGGCGAAGCTCGACGGCCGGTATTTGCGCGCGAGGACGCGATAGGGCGACGGCGCGGAGGGGGTTGGGAAGAGCCCGTCGTCCATCCGCTTCGCTTAAGCTCGCTTGAGGAAAGGCGCCAGGAGGCGACGGGGGCCAAAGGGGCGCGCGAAAAGGTGGGAGGTTGGACGAAGACCCGCCCGTGCTCGTTAGGGCTGCTTCCTTCCGGACCTGACCCGGTTGGCGAGTGGAACGTCCACCGCCAACCTCCCACGGGTTATTTGGCAAATGCGGGCGGGCGGCGCAAGGGGCGCGGCGGCGAGCGATTTGGACGCCTGCCATGCTTCATTCTTGAGCCCTTCCAAAGGACACTTGGCTTATGCCGCCGAAGCCTCTCTATTGCACTCGACCAACGACGTTGGAGTCCGCCCGCTCCCCCGCATGTCGGCGTGCAAGCGCTGGAAATTCTCAGAAGACCCCTATCAATCCGCGATGAATCTCTGGCCAGGAAGACTTGATATTGATACTCGGCGCCGCGTTAAATTACGAAATAAATCCATACCCGCAATTTGATTGTCTCCAGTTTGAAAGTCCCCGGACAATTCTCAATTTGCAATGCAAAACAGTTGAAGTGAGTACCGAAATTCGTTTCCGGCAGCGTCGATGGCCGCACTTAGTCAGTGAAATTATGGCGTTACGCGAAAGTCCCCTGATGGCGCGTTTCGTGAAACCCCTGCGGACGAGGGCTAAACCACGGCGATTCCCAGAGGTCCGAAATGTCGATTACCCAGGCAGCGATCCCTGATCGCGCGCTTCCTTGTAACCCCGCAGCTTCGTCGCAACGTTCCGACGTCGATACGGCGGCCCGCTTGGCGGCGCTCGAAACTGAAATTCTTGAGATTCACGAAAGGCTCGGCAGACTTCTGGGCAATTGCCCCGTTAAGTCTCCCGCCAGCCAATCGGAAAACAATCTAGCTCTGCGCTGGTGGGGCGGACGATGGACATAAAGAGCGCTTAAGCCGCCATCTGGCGGGGACCGGAAAGGCGCTCCGCACTCAATGCAGCCCAAACGGCTTCGGCGCAAACAAAAGAACTGGCGCGACCAGGGAGAGCAGGCGCTCGAAGGCTGCGATCCGCTGCATGTGCGGGTGGATGCAGCGCGCCGGCATGCGCGCATCGGAACGCAAATTATCGCCGTCAAAAATAGCCCTCCCTCTTCTTCTCTTCGAGCGATCCGCCGAGATCGCCATCGCTGATGCGTCCCTGACGCTCGGAGGACCGGTTCGCCTGATTTTCGGCGAGCAGCGAGGCGATGTCGCGTGCGCTCGATTGGATCGCGCCGGTCACGGGCCAGCAGCCGAGCGTCCGGAATCGCACCTCACGGGTTTCCACCCTCTCTCCCGGCAGAAAGCGCATGCGCGCTTCGTCGTCGACGACAATCAAGCTCGCGCCGCGCACGACCACGGGGCGCGGCGTGGCGAAATAGAGAGGCGCGAGAGGAACGTCACTCACGAGGGCATATTCCCAGATGTCCATCTCCGTCCAGTTGGACAAGGGAAAGACCCTCACCGTCTGTCGAAGCCCCAGACGCATGTTGAAGAGCCGCCAGAATTCCGGTCTTTGCTGCCGCGGATCCCAGCTATGGCCGGAATTTCTCACCGAGACGACGCGCTCCTTGGCGCGGGACTTCTCCTCGTCGCGCCGGGCGCCGCCGAAGATCGCGTCATAGCCGCCCTCATCGAGCGCCTGTTTCAGCGGCTGCGTGCGCATCAGGAGGGTATAGGTGTCGCCGTGGTCGAAGGGATTTATGCCGGCGGCGCGTCCTTCCTCATTCGCATGCACGATCAGCCGAAAGCCGTTCGCGGCGGCGAAGGCGTCGCGGAACGCGAGAAGGGCGCGAAATTCCCACGTCGAGTTGATGTGCAGCAAAGGAAAAGGCGGATTGCCGGGATAGAACGCCTTTTTGGCGAGGTGGGCGAGAACCGTGGAGTCCTTCCCCGCGGAAAACAGCATGACAGGGTTGGCGCATTCGGCGACCGTTTCGCGAAGGATATGGATCGCTTCCGCCTCCAGGCGCGCGAGATGAGAAAGGGACATGGCGGCGTCGTTCCGTCGGCGCGTGACCAGGGAAGCGCTCGCCGGCTCAAGGGACGGCGAGCGGCGTGAAACTTTGAGGAGAAAGGATTGCCGGCGCGCGGCGCTTTAGCCGCAGGGTTCGGCCTCCCGCACGGAGGCTGGGGCGCGCGTTCCCTGCTCCGCCATAACGTCCTCGAGACTGCGCAGGCCGCGCCGCGGCGCGCTGACGAGCACCGCCATGTTGCCCGGGGCGTGCTGGTTCTTCCACATCTTGGTGTGCGCGAGGGGGATTTCTGCGAAGGAGAAAACCTCCGACATGCAGGGATCGACGCGGCCGTCGATGACGAAGCGATTGGCGGCGCTCGCCTGCTTAAGATGAGCAAAATGCGATCCCTGGATGCGTTTCTGTCGCATCCAGACATAGCGCGCGTCGAAGCTCAGGTTGAAGCCGGTCGTGCCCGCGCAGAACACCACCATGCCGCCGCGCTTGACCAGGAAGCACGAGAGCGGAAAAGTCTGCTCGCCCGGATGCTCGAAGACGATGTCCACATCCCTCTTGCCGGTAATGTCCCACACCGCCTTGCCGAAGGCCCGCGCGGCTTTCGTCCAGGTTTCGAATTCAGGCGAGCCCACTTTCGGCAATTGGCCCCAGCAGCCCTCGAAATCCTTGCGGATGATGACGCCCTTCGCGCCGAGCGATTTCACGTAATCGGCTTTCGTCGGGTCCGAGATCACGCCGATGGCCTTCGCTCCCGTCGCTGCCGCGAGCTGCACGGCGAACACGCCCAGGCCGCCGGATGCGCCCCAAACGAGCACGTTGTCGCCGGGCTTCAGCCGATGCGGATCATGCCCAAACAGCATGCGATAGGCGGTCGCGAGCGTCAGCGTGTAGCAGGCGGATTCTTCCCAGGTGAGGCGTCTGGGCCGCTCGATCAATTGCCGCGCCTGCACGCGGCAGAATTGCGCGAAGGAGCCGTCTGGCGTCTGATAGCCCCAGATGCGTTGCGACGTCGAGAACATCGGGTCGCCGCCGTTGCATTCCTCGTCGTCGCCGTCGTCCTGATTGCAATGAATCACGACCTCGTCGCCGACCTTCCAGCGCTTGACCTTGGAGCCCACCGCCCAGACGATCCCGGCAGCGTCGGAGCCGGCGATGTGATACGGGCAGTCATGTCCGTCGAGGGTCGACACCGGTTCTCCGAGCGCCGCCCAAACGCCGTTGTAATTGACGCCCGCCGCCATCACGAGCACGAGCACGTCGTGGCTGTCGAGCGTCCAGGTCGGAACGACCTCGACCTGCATCGCGCTCTCCGGCGGTCCATGCCGCTCCTTGCGGATCGTCCACGCGTACATTCTTTCCGGAACGTGACCCAGCGGCGGAATCTCTCCGATCGCGTATAGATCTTTCAGCATCTGCGCTCCTTTGCCTCAAAGGGTTTCAGAGATTCCGTCGCGCGCTTCTTCTTGAGCCGCCGCGAGCGGCGCCACGGCGAGCACGCCAGGAGAGATGAGAGCGGGCAAGGCGAGATGATGCGACATGGGGCTCTTTCGGAAAGTTCAGGTGACGCTGAACCTAAGCGGCGGCGCCTCTTTTGAGAAATTCAATTATTCAAAGTCATCGTTCGATAATTTGGAACGGAGGCAGGTCGTTCCGAAGCGACGTCCACATGCGGCTTCACGCGTACTCCAATGCGCCGAGTAGGCCCATGCCATGCCCATCCCTTAAGCTGGAACAAACTCCTCAAAACGCGCGTTGTTATCACTGGGGCCGTCCTTCGAATGTCGGTGACGACATTGAGCGGCCGCGGGGAGGTGCGTCATGGGCGTCGTAAAGCTCTCGATTTTCACTGGGTGTGCAGTACTTGCGTTGACCTTTACGGCGTCGGCGGCGCCGGCGAGCTTCGTAGGACCGGCGACCCTCGGATTGAGCGCACCGGTCGAGAATGCCGCCCACTGCCATCGGCGGCATGCGCGCCGGGCGGCGCGATGTTGCGACGATTACGACGCCGCCGTCGCGAGCGAGCCGGTCGTGGTCGAGGCGCCGACCTATTTCGACGCGCCCGCGCCGGAGGTCGTCGAGGGGCCGCTTGAATGTTGCGGCGCGTACGCTGCCCCCGTCGCCATCGCTCCGGTCGACCCCTTCGCGATCGGCTATTACGGCTATCCCGCAGCTGTAGAGGTCCTCGTGCCGAGCGGCGACTATTGCGCGACTCCGGTCAAGACCTGCCTGCTTCGCGAGGCCGGCGTGCTCGGAACCGGATGCTCCTGCCACATCCCTGGCGGCATCGCGCGCGGCGTTGTGGAATAGTCGCGGCAAACGCGTCTGCAGACTTCAATTAGAAGACTCCGCCGCCGCGCTGCCTGTTCTCCGCGGAATGTCGCTGTTGATCGCGGGGTTGCACGGACTTTTGCGCCTCGTGGCGCGCGACGAGGCAGCCGGCGGCCGCGCCGAGAAAACCATGGTGGCCCATGAAGTGGCCTGCGATGCCGCCGACTAAAGCGCCTTTGAGGCAGCCCTGCGCATGCGCCGGCGCTGAAGCCGCCAGCGCGCTTGTCAGGAGAGCCGCCAGGATGATCGGATTTCTCATGCTTCGCCTCGGAACGGGTATGGGGTCGCCTGACTAAACTCCTAAGATGCATCAATGTTCCGGGGATTCCAAGGCGCGCCTCTCGGGAACTGAAGGCGCTCAGGAAAACGGCGCCCCTCGCCGCCTTCAGCCATTTGCCAAATTCGACAAACTGAGCGAAGGCTACACCGTGACCGGGACCACTCCGGCCAATTCCGCGTGAGACGGGACATCCGTATCCGAGGACGCGCCCCGAGATCTTCGGCGCCGTTTGCAGGAACAACAAAGAGGGAGATCGTCGAGAATGAACCGCAATGTCTTCGCAATCGCCTTTGGTTTGGTCGTCGCTTTGCTCGCCGCGCCAAGCGTCGCTTTGGCGCAGGACCCCGTCAGCGCAACCGTAGGAGCGGCCGTCGGAACGGTGCTGTCCGTGCCCGCTCGGCCGAACGTCGTGGAAGCGATCGGCCACACGCAGGAGGCCATCGCGCATGGAGAGAGAGGACATGCGAAGGCGCTGTCCGCGCATGCGACGGAGGCGCTCTGGAACGCGACGGCGGCAGAGCAGATTGATGGCAATCCCCACACCAAGGAAGCCATCGGACACCTGAACGCCGCGATCGCTCACGCCAACAGGGGCCATGCCCACGTGGGCGTGAAACACGCAAAAGCCGCGCTGGCGCATCTGCAAGCTGCCGCGAATTAATCATCGAAGAACGGAACGCCCCGCCCAAGCTTCTCAGGCGGGGCTTTTCACATGCTGCGCTGAACGCGTCATCCGCCGCAGCGACAGGCCTCGCCCTACTTCGCCTGAATGGAGCTCAGATAGGCGATGATCGCCTCGACTTGCGAAGGCGAAAATTCGAAGGGCGGCATCTGCTCGTTCTCGTGGCCAACGATGATGCCTTCGGCCAGAGCCTCCTCCAGATTTCGCACCGGATATTTCCTCGAGAGCGTCCGAAACGGCGGCGACTTCGGGTTGGGGCTCTCGCCCGTCGGGCCGATCGCGTGGCAGCGGCTGCAATTCGCCTTCACGATCGCTTGGCCTTCTTCGAGGAGCGCGTCCGCGGCGAGGGCGGGGCCGACGAAGAGGAGCGGCAACAGAATTCCGAACAGGTTCGAAGCGCGCATGGAAGGGCCCTCGTCGGCTCGGCTTCATCCGTGTCTCCGGACCAAAGCCTAAGCGAATCGCATGGAGAAGCTTTCGACGCACCACCCTGCCCGAGCCTCGACCCTTCGGCAATCCCTCGAGCGCCCCGTCCTTGATCGGCCGCCCGGAATTGGGCAGAACCTTTGCAGCGCCTCAGCTTGCGGGCCATAGTCTGTTTTAATCTGCGAAAGAACGACATGAGCGAAATCCTGCGCGTCGGCGTGGCTGGCGTCGGCACGGTCGGAGCCGCTGTGGCGCGGCTGTTGAAGCGGCAAGCCAAGGCGCTCGCCTCGCGCACCGGACGCCACATCGTCGTCACCGCCATTTCTGCTCGCGACGCGGGCAAGAAGCGCGACGCCGATCTTTCCGACGTCGAGTTCTTCGCCGACCCGGTCGTGCTCGCTGCTTCCAGCAAGATCGATCTCTTCGTCGAGCTCATCGGCGGCGCGGAAGGCGCAGCGCGGAAGAGCGTCGAGGCGGCTCTGCAAGCCGGCAAACCGGTCGTGACCGCCAACAAGGCGTTGCTCGCCGCGCATGGGCTGGAGCTCGCCGCGCTCGCCGAGAAAAAGCACGTCGCTCTCGCCTTCGAAGCTTCGGTCGCCGGTGGCATTCCGATCGTGAAAACGCTGCGCGAGGGGCTTGCGGGAAATTCGATCGATCGCGTCTATGGCGTGTTGAACGGCACCTGCAACTATATTCTCACGCGCATGGAATTGGAGCGGCTCTCCTTCGAGGAATGCCTCAAGGAGGCGCAGCGGCTCGGCTACGCCGAGGCCGATCCCACCTTCGACATCGGCGGCTTCGACACGGCGCATAAGCTCGCGATCCTGACCGCGCTCGCTTTCGGCGTGACGATCGCCTCGGATGCCATCGACATCGAGGGGATCGAGCGCGTGACGCTTGCCGACATCGAAGCGGCCGAAGAATTCGGCTTTCGCATCAAGCTGCTCGGCGTCGCGCAACGCACCGCCGACGGCGTCGAGCAGCGCGTGCATCCGACAATGGTGCGCAAGACGACATCGATCGCCCAGACGATGGGCGTGCTGAACGCGGTGACGATCGACGCCGACGCGGTGCGTGAATTGACGCTGGTCGGACCCGGCGCCGGCGGCGAAGCCACGGCCTCCGCCGTCGTCGCCGACATCGCCGACATCGCGAAGGGCGTGCGCTCCGCCCCCTTCGGCTTACCAACCGCTGCGCTGGAAAAGCTCAAACGCGCGCCGCTGCGCCAGCACGAGGGCGGCTATTACATCCGCCTCTCCGTGCCCGACGTCCCCGGCGCCTTCGCGAAGATCGCGACCCGCATGGCTGAGCGCGGCATCTCGCTCGAGAGCATCATGCAGCATAGCCCGTCCGAAAAGGACGGTCCTCCTCTCGGACGCGCCAAAGGCGCCCGCCCTGTCGAAAAGGCGAAGTCTGGGGCGGCTGCGGTGGGCGTGATCCTCATCACCCACGCGACGAGCGAGCATCAGGTGCGCGAGGCGCTCGACGCAATCCTCGCCGACGGCACGATCGACGCGCCGGCCCAGGTGATCCGCATCGAGAGGGAGTGAGGGACGCGCTACTGCAAGGCTTGCGGCGGCGTCACGCGCAGGCGATGCAGCGGGTCGCCGTCGGCAGCGCCTTCAGGCGCTTGGGATTGATCGGCTCGCCGCATTTGGCGCAGACGCCGTAGCTTCCTTCCGCGATACGCCGCAAGGCCTCGCGAATCTGCCGGACTTCCTGCAGCTTCGTTTTCTCGATGCCTTCAAGCGCATCCTGGCCTTCGAGCTGGGTCGCCTGATCTTCCCAGTCGGCGGGCAGCAAGCTGTGCAGCTCGCTGTCGATCTCTGAAATCTGGCCGGTCAGCTCGACGAGCCGGCGTTCGAGCGCTTTTGCGAGGTCTTTTTGATTTTCCATATGAGGTCGCATCCAATGCCGATCAGGCCTTTGGCGTCGGCCGCGCCTTTACGCCGATGAGGCGCACAGCGCGGCCGCTTTGGAAAAAGCAGAATAAGGCCCCAGCCGATGCATGCAAGCCGCTTTGCTCGATTTATGCGAACTTTGGCGCGCTTTCCTCACCTATCCTTTTCCACCCTCAAATCCTGGCGGCGCGTGGCGCCAGGGATATCCCCGCGCGGCCTTGTCGTAAGCGTAGCGATAGAGCGCCCGCATATAAGTGGGATCGAACTCGTAGGGATGCGGCGCGCGGAAGTCCTCGCCGATATAGGCGACGTTATAGGCGGCCTTGGCGCGCTGCGTCTCGAGATACATGCGGTAGAGGTCGTTGACGCCACTGTAGTTGATCATCGTCGAAACGGCCTTTTCGGCGATAGACAGCGTTAGCGGATCGACGTCGCTCCACTCGGTGGTCAGCCGGCCGTTGCGGATCAAGAAAGCGGCGACGCCTCGGCGGCGATACCCCGCCTTCTCGCGGGCCACGTTCGGATCCAGGTTCGTGGGCACGAGGAAAGCCTGGCTCACCGCGCCGCCGTCGACATGCATCTCCTGATAGCCCTGCCCGCCTACCTCGACGTCGAACATGACGGGCGGGAAGGCCGCCGGAATCGACGCCGACGCGAGCAGAATGTGGCGAACGAGGTCGGTCGCCTCGGGCCGCCCGCTCGCCGCGATCGCGCCGATGTTCCAGATCACCGGGCGCCCCGCGTCGAGGTCCGTCGTCTGGATCAGGAGCAGGCGCCCCTTCTGATACTCCGCCGCGATCCGCGCCAGCAGCGCCTCATCGACGTAATGCGAGATGAGATCGTAGAGCGGATGCGTGTCGGAGAGCCCGTTCTGGGCGAGCGCCGCCACGGGCAGGAACCGCTTCTCGAAAACCTTTCCGGGCTCGATGTTGGTGTAGACGTCCGTCAGGGCCGCGTCATATTCCGGTCCGAGGAAAGCGAAGGGGGCGATCAGCGAACCCGTGCTCACGCCTGTCACGAGCTTGAACTGGGGACGGTCGCCATGCGCCGTCCACCCGGCCATGAGACCCGCGCCAAACGCACCATTGTCACCGCCCCCGGACAGGGACAAGAGATAGGCTTTCGGCAGCTCGCCACCCGGCGCGACCCCCGCGTGGTGCGCCTCGCGAAGCAGCGCGCGTTGCTGCTCAGCGGCCATGGCCTTTACATCGTCCTTGAAAAATCGCGCGTTGGGCAAGCCAAGCACCGTCGCATCTCGGCGCTCGCCCGGCGGAACCGCGCGAGGATTGAGAGTGGAGCAGCCGACCAACAGCGATGCCGCCAAGAAAGCCAGGGCCCAGGAAAGGGGCCGTCGCACCAACGCCATTGAACTTAACCCCATAAAGCGGCCTTCAACTGCGACTGCTGGCCGGAGCCGCGGCTCCCTTCAACCGCGAGACCAGCTTGCCCGTCAGAACGGAGTTGAGCGCCACGCGCATTGAGACCGAGGCGCAGCTAGGCCCCGCACAAGCCTCCGCTTGGGCTCCAGTGTAGGATCAAAAAGGACCTTTCTATGTCTGGCAGAGCTCCCGCCTTCGCGGCCAGCGCGCCAGCCTTCGCGCTCTCACAATTTGCTGCAACAAATCACTGCCGGCTTTGGGCAGGGCGCCGCCCTCAATGGCGTCGTAAACTCAGCATCGCGCTCGTATCTTGAAAATCTTCGGAGGGCCACTTCATTTTCGAGCAAGCTGTTCGGGATCCCGGCTCCGCGCCCGTCGCGCAGAGTGGATCAACCGCAGGATGGCCAGATCGTTTTCGGTGTCGCCGATGAAGACGACCACGACGAGCCGAAGGAGGCCAACCATCACGATCGACGTCACAAGCAGTTTTATCAGGGTCTCTGTGAGCATTGTTTCCTCCGTAAATCCCAACCGCTTTCTTGGATCGGACGCTTCTGCGCTCGACGCGCATAAAGATTTAATTCGTATTCGAGCGGCCCAAAGCGCGACAGTGAAACCTCAATACGAAAGCCCGAACGCATAGAGCGCAGGGCTTCAGGCCGCCCCGTCATGCGACCCGCGCGCGCGCTCGCGACGGCTCGGGGCCTTATGGAGCCCTCTGGCCTCTCGACTAAATCGACGCGCGCTCGACAGGGATCGAGGCGGGAAGAGCGAAGACTTGCCGGCCTCGTCGATGTTTCTTGCGTCGTCACGCTCGGAGTTTGTGAAAAGGGACACAGCGAACACGAGATATCCGGCGCTGAACAGGACGCAGGCGAATGCTGCGGCGGCGGCGTGGTGGCGGAACAACCACAGCGCGACGCCGAGGAGCGCCAATCCCCAAAACACCGGCGCCAACGAAAGAATGACTCTCGCCCTATTCTCGTTTCTCATGGTATACGCCCATTCTTATCGCGCTCGACTGCGCGCGCGGCCTTGCGCGGCGCGCGTTGTTGTATCCGACGCCTGATCGTTTCGAGCATCAAGGGGTCGTTCATCGATCTTTCCGTCGCGAAGCATTCAAGCGAGCATGTATGCTGACCGCGTAAAGAATCCATTCGGAAATGCGCGCAGCAAAGGCGCTTGAACAAGGTCGCGAGCGAGCACTTCAAGGAAGAACGGTACGGCTCAAGGTCAAAGCGGCGTGCACATCGCAACTCATTTGCGCACCCTTAGCGTCGCCCGCTCAGTAACCCACCGCTAGCGTGCCGCGGCGGGTCGCCGCGCCCGTTAGCACGCCATTCTTTTTCGCCCCCTTACGCCACGCCTCCCTGTTGGTTGCGGCGCGCTCGCTGCTCATCTACATTCCCTCGCCGCTTCGCCCTCACCGGCGGTAGGAAACCTCCTTGCGCGAGCGTCTTTCGCCGATGCCGTCCTTGCCATTTCCCGTTTCGATCGCGGCTTCCGTTCTCCTGGGCTATCTCCTCGGCTCCATCCCTTTCGGCTTGCTGCTGACGCGGGCCGCCGGAACCTCTGACCTCAGGTCGATCGGATCGGGCAACATCGGCGCGACCAATGTGCTGCGCACCGGACGCAAGGACTTGGCCGCAGCGACTCTGCTGCTCGACGCGGCGAAGGGCGCGGCGGCTGTGTTTCTGGGCGCCGCTCTCGCCCCTATGGGGGGCGGGGTCGTCGCGGCGGCTGGCGCCTTTTTGGGCCACATCTTTCCGGTTTGGCTGAAGTTCAAAGGCGGCAAGGGCGTCGCGACCTTTCTCGGCGCGCTCTTCGCGCTGCACTGGCCGACGGGGCTCTTCTTCTGCGCGATCTGGCTGACGGTGGCGGCGATCTGGCGCTATTCGTCGCTTTCGGCCCTAATCGCTGCCCTGCTTTCGCCCGTCGTTCTCTTCCTCTTCGGCCAGGGCCAGGAAGCGCTCGTCCTCTCGCTCATGACGGCGCTGCTCTGGTGGAAGCATCGCGAAAACATTTCGCGCCTCCTCGCCGGCGCCGAAACTCGTATCGGGCAGAAGTCGTGATCGCGCCGCGAAGCCGGGCGAGCCGCTTGACCGATGCGCAGCTCGTCGACTGGCTTCGCCTCATCCGCAGCGAGAACATCGGACCGCGCACCTTTCGCGAGCTCCTGAACCGATATGGCGGCGCGGGCGCGGCGCTGGAGGCGCTCCCGGAGCTCGTCGCAAAAAAGCTCAGAGGTCGGATCATCAAAATCGCTTCGCGCGACGACGTCCTGCGCGAGATCGAGGCGTCGCAGGCGCAGGGCGTGCGCTTCGTCGCGATGGCCGACGCCGATTATCCCGTGCCGCTGCGCGAGATCGACAGCGCGCCGCCCCTCATCGCGTTGCGCGGCGACGCCGCCGTGCTGAGCCGGCCGCTGGTGGCAATCGTCGGCGCGCGCAACGCCTCGGCGTCGGGCCTCGCCTTCGCCGAACGGCTGGCGCGCGATCTCGGACGCGAGGATTACGCCATCGTCTCGGGGCTCGCGCGCGGCATCGACACGGCGGCGCATCGCGCGAGCCTGGAAAGCGGCGCCGTCACGGTGCTCGCTGGCGGCCACGCGCGTCCCTACCCCACCGAAAACCTCGCTCTTCTGGAAGAGATTATCGCTTCGGGTGGCGCGGCGGTCTCGGAAATGCCGCTGCAATGGGAGCCGCGAGGGCGCGATTTTCCGCGCCGGAATCGGATCGTTTCCGGCCTCGCGCAGGGCGTTGTCGTCGTCGAGGCGGCGCGGCGCTCGGGCTCGCTGATCACGGCGCGCTTCGCCGCAGAACAGGGGCGCGAGGTCTTCGCTGTGCCCGGCTCGCCGCAGGACCCGCGCGCCGAAGGGACGAACGATCTCTTGCGCGAGGGCGCGACGCTCTGCGCCGCGGTCGACGACGTGACGCGCGTTCTCGCCGCCCGCTCCGCGCGGCCGCCCATGCGCGCGGATCTCTTCAGCGAGGGCGCGCCGAGCGAGGAGGAGGAGCCGTTGATCGACGAGCTCGACCTCTTCTCGCTCCGGGAGGCGTCGCCGGGGCCGGGACCTTTCGAACCCGCGCCGGCCCCTGTCCGCGAGCCCCCGTCCCCAGCGCCGCCGCCGAAGGCGCCCGAGTTGGTTTTGGACACCGAGGACGCCAAGGCGCGCGTGCTTGCGCTGCTCTCCCCCGCGCCGGTCTCGCTCGACGAGCTGATCCGCGCCGCGGGCTTGACGGCGCGTGACGTGCAGGGCGCGCTCGTCGATCTCGACCTCGAAGGCCGCATCGAACGCCACGGCGCCGGGCTCGTTTCGCTGAAGTGAGCAAGGCTAGGAGCGAATTTCGCTCACCAAAAACTTTCAGTTTTCGCGGATTTTGCTCTCGGTCGCTCCCACTAGCAGCGCTTTCAAAACATCCAGATCGATCGGTTTCACCAGATGCCTGTCGAAACCGGCCTCAAGGCTCTTGCGGCGATCTTCCTTCTGGCTCCAACCGGTGAGCGCGATGAGGAGGAGTCCTCGTCCTTCGTCGAGTTCCCTCAGGCGTCGAACCGTCTCGAAACCATCCATCTGCGGCATGCCGAGGTCCATAAACACGACCTCCGGCTTGAAGGCGGGCACGATCTCCAGCGCGGACGGCCCATCGTAGGCCACGCGCACATCCGCGTTCAGAGCCTCAAGCAGCAGGCTCAAAGTATTGGCGGCGTCCCGATTGTCGTCGACCACGAGGACGCGTCGCGGAACGCCGGAGGTCGCGCTCCCGATCGCCGCTTCGGCCGAGATTTGCGCAAAATTCGCGTCCGCGAGAGGCAGCCGGAGGGTGAATTCGCTCCCGCGACCGAGGCCTTCGCTGTGCGCCTCCACGCGCCCACCGTGCAGTTCGGCGAGCCCACGCGCGAGGCCCAATCCAATGCCGAGGCCAGCCCGCGCAGGATCGAGCGGGCCGCCAAGCTGCGTGAACAGCTCGAAGATCTGAGGCAGGCGATCGGGCGGTATGCCAACGCCATTGTCCCGGACGCTGACCACGACTTCGCCATTCTCAGAGCGGGCGGAGAGCTCGATCTGTCCGCCGGGCTTGGTGAATTTTGCCGCGTTGTTGAGGAGGTTGGTGAACACCTGCGCGAGCCGCGTCGGATCCGCATGCAGCAGAAGGGGCTTGCGCGGAAGCACGATTGTCAGTCGATGTTCAAGCTCGGCGATAAGCGGCTGACTGCTGGCCACAGCGTCGTTGAGAATCTCCGTCAGATCGATGCGCTTCTTACGCAGCTCGATCTTTCCCTGGCTGATGCGAGAAACCTCCATAAGATCGTCAACCAGCCGCACCAAATGATTGATCTGGCGCGAGACCATGTCGCGCACTTGCGCGGCTCTCGTCTCGTCGACCCGGCCCAGCTGCAGGATGTGCAGACCGTTCATGATCGGCGCCAGGGGATTTCGCAGCTCGTGGGCGAGCGTGGCAAGAAACTCGTCCTTGCGGCGGTCGGCTTCACGCAACGCCGCGTCGGCCGCCCGGCGTTCGGTGATGTCCAGCGTCGCGCCGACGTAGCGGGACAAACGGCCCCGATCGTCGAAGTAAGGATGGGCTTTGTCGTAGATCCAGCGAACGGAGCCGTTAGGTAGAATGATGCGTTGCTCGCTTTGGAAAGTCCCGCCACGCTCCAACGCCGCCCGGAAGAGTTGATCGAATTCCGGAGCATCGTCAGGGTGGATGTGATGGCGCAACAACGTGTCGTAGTCCGGCGAAGGCCCCGCCGGATCCAGGCCGTAGATGCGTTTTTCCTCGTCCGACCAGATCGTCGTCCCTGTCGTCGTATCGTATTCCCAACTGCCGAGATGCGCGATCCGCTGGGCTTCGGCCAACTGACTACGGGTATGCTCCAGCAGTTCCTTCGCTTTAATTCGCTCCGTGATATCCGCGTGCGCGATGACCGCTCCGACCTCGCCTGAAGAGTCCAGCGGCGCGACGGTCATGAGGAACCAGCGCTGCTCCTGAGCGCTATGGCAGGGATACTCCATCGTAAACTGCGATCGACGGCCGTCCATGACGGCTTCGATGCCACCAAGCGCCCAGGCGGCGACGTCGTCATCGTCGACGGCGCGACGGCAGGCGTCGAGATAATTCGCGCCGACGGCGACCGACGGGAGGTCGCCAGCCGCGTTTTGTCTGGCGAACTCGTCCCAGGCTTGGTTCGTCGCGAGAATGTGGCCGTTTCGATCGATCACGGCGACATGCACTGGGAAAGCCTGCAACGCGCGGCGATTGAGCTCCCCGCTCTGTCGTAGCGCGTCTTCTGCTCGCTTCCGATCGGTGATGTCGATGTTGACGCCGAACCACTCGACGATGTCGCCCTTCTCATCGCGGATCGGCGCGCCGCGCACGTTCATCCAGCGCCATTGGCCGTCATCACCGCAAATACGAAGCTCACTCTCAAAGGGCGCGCCGCGGGCCACCGCCTCTCGCCATTTTGCGGTCGCCTCGATGAGGTCATGGGGATGCGCTGCTCCGGTCCAGCCGTCGGCGCGCGCTTCGTCCGATGGTGGCCCCGTGAATGGCAGCCACGCCGGTTGACGTCCGACGACGTTAGGACCGGAGGGCGATTCAGACCACGTAACGACGCCCAAGGTTTCGAGCGTGCGAGTGCGCCGGTCGCGCTCGCCCAGCGCCGCCTCGACCTGCTCCCGGGTGTAACTGATATCCACCATCTCTGGTTCGCTGGCCTCGCGAAGGCGAAACTTCGCCGCAGCGCGAAGATCGGACCCGAAAGTCAACTTCTCACACGCGGGTTAGAGCCGCAACTCTGTCCACAAATTACGAGACTTCGCGCTGGCGAAGCATCGCCCAGTTTGAGCAATATCGTGACTCTCATCCAATGTGGTCGGCGCCCTTCGCTCGCGCAAAACGGAGAGCTGAGCGAACCGTGACCGCGTCGTTCGATATTTTTTCGAGAACGCGCCAGTCGTCGGAAAAGATGGCGAAGGCATCGGCAGCGGCGAGGTCATTGTCGATACCACCGAGCGCGAGCGCGCGAACGTGTGCTTATCACTCGCGTGATTTCACGCGAGCAGGATGCGCTCTCGGGAGCCCTCCCCCTCCTCCCGCGACGCGTGTAGACTGCGCCGCAAGCGATTCGCGGCAGGGAGCGAGCCGATGCGTCAAAAGCTTCTCATCAGCGCCTTATTGGCTTCTCTTCCAGCACTTGCGCCGAGCGGCGCCGCCTGGGCCGGAACCTATGAATTTCTAGCGGCGCCCCAGACCGATCTCAATCGCGTCTTCCGTCTCGACAAAACGACCGGCGAGGTCGGCGCTTGCCAATACGGCCTGAAGGAGGGGTCGCCGATCGGCGTGACGCTCTGCTATCCGCCGGGCGAAGGCGCGAAAGCGGGCCCGCCCGGCGATTTCGCGCTTGTCTCCTCGCACCACACGCAAGAAGGCGGCGTCTTCCGGGTCGATCTCAAGACCGGACAAATGTCGATCTGCTACGTCTATAACGAGAGTTCGGTGGCCTGCACAGCGCCTGGAAAATAACGCGGATCTAACCGCGATCGGGCTCGCAAGGGATTTCGCTCAAGCGTTCGCCGACGGTCTTCCGAGCGCCGAGAGGCCCGCTACCGCCATCGCGCCGAGATCGGCCGCGAGCCGGTCGACGAATGAGGCGTCGACGTCCAAGCGCAGCGGCTGCCTCGACAAGGATTCGCAGTGGCGAATGAAGGGCGCCGCCTGTTGCGAGAGCCAGATCGCGGCGATGAGGATCTCCGCGCGCGACGCGTCCGCCGCGCGAAATCGGCGCACGATCCGCTCGGCCTGAGCAAGAATTGGCAGCTTCTCCTCGGCGAGAAAAGTCGAATAGACCTGCGTCGGCGACAGCGCCTCGTGCGCGAAAATACGCAGATAGCGGCTGAGTTCCGCATATCTCAAGAGCGGCGCGACCTGGCGGCGGATGAACAGACGCACCGCTTCCTCACGCGTCGCGCGATCGAGAGCCTCGTCGTCAAGGAGCGAGGCTTCGCTCAGGGCCGCCAGCGCAAGAGACAGCACCTCGCGATAAAGCGCTTCCTTGCCGCCGAAATGGTAATTGATCGCGGCGAGATTGGCGCCGGCGCGGCTCGTGATGTCGCGAACGCTCGCAAGCTCGTAGCCGTTCTCGGCGAAGACGTCGGTCGCGTGATGCAGCAGCGCCTCGCGCGTGACCTTGGCCTGCGTCACGAAGGCTGTCTTTTGACGAAGGAAGTGAGCTTGTTCGTCACCGCGGAGACGCCGTTGCTCACGCCGTTCACGACCGAAGCGCCTGGATTCCAGACATAGTCCTTGAGCCTGTCGACGATGTGCGCGGTGTAGGACGCGGGCTGGGCGGGCTGCGATTGCTGGTCGACCTCGGCCTGGGCGGGCGGAGTTGGGCTTGCTTCAAAGACCGGCTCCGGCGCAGCTTTGATCTCCGTCGGGCTCGTCGCGACTGACGGCGAAGCTGGCTTCGCAGCGGAGGGCTTGGCGGAAGCCGTCGCCCGGGCGGGTTTCACGGCGTTCAATTGCGGCGGCCAGACCGGCTCGGGATCGGCCGAGGCCGTAACCGCGGCCGGCGCCGTCGCAATCGGCGAAGGCGGCGAGGACCTCCCGACATGCGCCGACGCGACCCGCTCCATGAACTGGGCGAGACCTTCGGGCCTCTGATCCTTTGCCTCGGCGGACGCGGGCGTCACGGGCGAAGTCGTATGCGGCCCGCCGAGCCCCGTCAGTTCGGGACCATGCGTATAGACCGCCGTCACCAGCGCGGTCGCGAGCGACGAAACGACGATTTCGCGCAAAAATTTTATCGCCATGAACGAGCCTCTTGCCAGGAGCGCAACACGCCGCCGAAGGTTCAAACGGTCGTTTGAACTTCAACTAAAGCTTGCGGGCGATTTTATGGCCGGCGACGTTGGGAGCATCTTTTCTCAACGCTCCCGACTCGCCCGCGCAACTTCCAGGCGGATGCTCAGCGCGCCATGAAGAAGGGCGAGATCGAAGGCCGAGAAGCGCGTCGGCTGGGGCATGACATTGCGATCGCAGGCGGCCCATTGCCCCAGCGCGCGCTCAAGCCGATCCACGCGCCCTCTCTCGCCTTCGAGGAGGCGGATGCGCTCGTCGATGTCGCGGACGCCGCCCAGATGCGCGTCGAGGCCTTGGAGATAGCTTTCGACGGCCGAGTTCATGGGCCCCGCGCCCGCGAAAGGCGACGGCAGACGAATCGGCTCATGGGCGGCCTCGCGACATGGATCAGGCCGCGAGAATAAGATGTTTTTTTACCACGTCAAGCCATTAGATGTTTTTACACATCGTATGGTTAACGGCGATGTGGGAAAACACCATTTTGAGCTGATTCGCGGCGGGGCAGCGCGCTTCATTGCGCGGCCAAGGCGATCCAGAAATAACGGGAGTTCTGCGTCGCGGCTCGCCTCACAAATCGAGCATCACCTTTCGCACGCGGCCGATCACGGTCGGCGGGCCTTCCAGAAAAATCGTCTCATAAGCAGGATTGGTGGAATAGGGCTCCAGGCGGTCGGGGCGCGTCATCCAGCGCTTGAAGGTCGCCTCCTCCCCGTCGGCGGTCGCGAAAACGTAGAAGGCTCGGGGGTGCAGGACCTTGTCGGCGCGGTCGACGATGATGATCGACTTCTCCGGGGCGATCATGTTCATCGAATCGCCCACGACCTCGAGCGCGATATAATCCCCACGCGGCAGGCCGGGGGCCAGAATCCGCCGCATCTCAGCGGTGTTCTCGACCGCGCCCGCCTCCGCGAACCGCGTCGCCGCGACCGACGAGACAAGCGGAACGTGCCAGGAGACCATCGGCACGTTGGCGACGTCGGCGGCGAAGTCCTTTTCCTCGATGAGGCGCGGCCCCAGCCCCGTCGTGACCCAGTACATGCGCAGGCCGAGCGCGTCGCAAATGCGCTGCAGATTGTCCACGCGCGGCCAGCGGTCCGGATTGCGCCGCAGCTGGCTCAGGAAGGTGCGCTCCAGGCCGGCGCGGCCCGACGCCTCATTCTCGGTCATTTTCAGCTCGGCGAGCCGTTCGGAGAGGCGGCGCATGATCTGGTCGCGAGAGATATCCATGCCGCGATTTTAAAATTTTTACCGCCTCTTCCGTTAGTGGTTATAAAACCATTGACATGGAGTTTTAAAACATCATAATGGCCTTGCTTGTCTCCCCTGAGACTTGTCCGCGCGGGACCCCCCTCCTCGCCGCGCGGCGACTGCGGCCGGTCGCGGCTTTTCCGGGACCGGCCGCTTTTTTTCGCGCTCCCCCTGTTTCCGCTTGCAAGAGGAAAGGTTCGATCATGGCGACGATTTCGCAACGCGCTCTGGGGCGTTATTCGTCTGCGCAGGGCCTGCCCGGTCCGGAACTGCCGCGCGAGGGGCGGCGCGCCGGCGGCAAGATCGAAATCGTGCACGGCCAGGAGATCGACCCCTTTTTCGCCGATGGATTGGATTTGCCCTCGCGCGGGCGCACGCCCGGCCCCCGCCGCCAGCGCGTCGCGATCAACACGCGCACCGACATTCTCGAATATGAGCACGGACGCGGACGGCTGACGCCCGCGGCCTATGCGACGGGACGCTACATCGACGCGCTGCTCGAGGCCGCCAACGGCCGGCGCAGCGGCACGGAGTTCGGCGAACGCCATCGCGCGCAGCTCTCGCCGCTGTCGCTGCAGCATGCGATGGCCGCGCGCATCGACGCCGGCCGCGCCGCGGGCGCCCTCAAGGAGGCGATCGCGCGGGAGATCGGCGCCGAGTCGGCGCGCATTGTCGTGCTCATCATCGGCGAGAGCCTGAGCTTCCGAGCGGTCGCACGCATGGAGGCGCGAAGCGAGGGGAAGAACCGCGAAGCCGCGACGACCGGCAAAGGCCGAGACTGTGAGCGCGCCGCGCGGCGCGTCGGCGGCATGTTTCGCGCGGGGCTGGAGGATTTGGCGCTCGCCTGGGAGAAGAAGGGCGCGCCGGTTTGAGGAGGCAAAGGAACTTCCAACATTTGCTAACACAGCGGTATTATTGCGCAGACGTCAAAACTCGGGGCGGAGGATCTTCCGGGCCACAGGTGGCACGTTTTCACATGTTTCCTTGCGGTCCGGCTCGAGCTGCGAAATTATCGATGCGGGCGCAGGATTATTTAGATGGCGATCAGCACGGAAGGGAAAATTGGCATCGGCCTCGCGTTGCTCTTCGGGGCAGGGAGCGGGGCAATGATGGTCGCCCCGAATCACCTTGAAATTGGGTGGTCTCTAATCGCATTCTCGCTTGCCGGCCTGATAGCCCTCGGCTGGCATCATTTTCTTGGTGTAAGAGAGAAGAAGATGGTCGCATTCTACGGGATGATCATATGCGGCGTTGGGCTATTATTTTTTTCTATTCTGTATTTTTGGCCACCTCGACAGTTATCCAACAGCATAATATCCGAACAGCTTCATGAAGAATTAGATGATCCTCCAATTGGAGGAATAAAATATGTCAATACCACGCTAGAGATTGCACATAGCCACTCTAAAAATATCTACGCAGGACGCGTAAAAGTTGAATTTTTTAATGATACTGCTAAGCTAATATTTTTTCATGCCACAACTGCCGGGAGAATTAACGAAATACCCTTTGGACAAAATAAAATAGAATTTGATGGATACGCATATCCCAAGAGCGCTTTCCATTTATTCTCTACAAGACTATCAGACATCCCGATAGAGAAACAAAAGGGCGCAATAGAACCGAGCGTTCATTGCATATATGAATACGATATAAATTATAGGTTTGCTGAACAGAAGAAATTCTCGCGGAGAACAGCAAAGGGCCTTAGGATAGAATATTACGCACCTATAGCTGAGAAGCCGGTTGGGACTGTGGATATCGGAAGAACTGACATAACATTCTACGATGAAAGGGAGGAGTAAATTGGGCATAGCAATGACTGGAGGGGCTTGGCCGCAGTGATGCTTCTGGCGTTCGCGCCATAATACAGGCGAACAATTGCTCACTCCCGATGATACGGATGCCCCGAAAGAATTGTCATCGCGCGATAAATCTGCTCGGCGGCGAGAATTCTCACCATCTGATGCGGCAGCGTCATCTTCCCGAAGCTGTAGGCGACAGACGCCCTCTCGCGCAGCGCGGCGTCGAGCCCTTCGGCGCCGCCGATCGCAAACCATAGGCTCTCGCGGCCGCGATCGCGCTCTCGTTCAATGAAACCGGAGAACTGCGCGCTGCTCGCCGCTTCGCCTCTCTCGTCGAACACGGCGAGGACGGCGCCCTCGGGAAGCGCCGCCAGCAGCGCCGAGCCCTCCTCGGCCATGCGCGCGGGGATGGCGCGGGCGCGGCTCTCAGAAATCTCCTTCACCTCGAGACCCTGCAGGCCGAGGTTGCGGAATTCCCTGATCCTCTGGGCGTAACGCTGGAAGAGCTCGCGCTCGGGACCCGCCTTCATGCGGCCGACGCAGAGGAGTCCGAGGCGCATCAAAGAGTTTTTTCTTCAAGCAGGATTTTTGTCCAAAAACCGGTTCCCACTTTTTGGAAATCCTGCCTACACCGAACGCATTTCGCGCGGCCGGTCGCCGCCCCACATTTTCTCGAGGTTATAGAACTGGCGCACTTCGGGCCGAAAAATATGGATGATGAGATCGCCCGCGTCGACCAGCACCCAGTCGCATTGCGGGAGGCCTTCGACGCGCGGCGCCGCATGGCCCGCGGCCTTGCACGCCTTGATCACGCGATCGGCGATGGCGCCGACATGGACGGTCGAGCGCCCGGTCGCGACGATCATCGCATCGGCGAGCGCCGTCTTGCCTTTGAGATCGATGAAAGCGCTGTCTTCGGCCTTGGCGTCTTCCAGGCTGCATTGAACTGCGGCAAGCAATTCGGTGAAATACGGCGTCGCCGGCGCCTCTCGCGCCTCGGCTTCGCTCAAGGTCGAAACGGCTTTCGTGCTCAGCGTCGAAGCTCCCTTCGCAGGGCCCGCCCAGGCCCCAAGAAGATGGGACGATTCTTTCAGGATTGCAACTCTTGCGCCTCTGATCGCAAGTCTTGTGGTTTCTGCGTCGCGAAAACGAAGCGAGGAAGCGAAGCGCTCAAGAAACGCCGCGCCGCGCCCGTGTGCGCTTCCGTCACGCGCGCGAAATGGTAGGAAGCGAAAAGAACGATCCCCAGCACCGAGAAGAGGATGCCCCAATTGCCGAGCGTCGCGGGCTGCAGCGCGTAGCTCGGGCCGAACGTCGAGTTGACGAGGGCGCGGCAGATCACGAGGATCGGCATGTGAATGCTGTAGATCGAGAAGGAGAAATTCGCGAAGTTGTGATGGAACTTGGGACGCAGCAAGTTCCAGCCTTCCGTCGGGCCGTGCCGTACGGTGAGCAGCAGATTCGAGAGCAGCGCGGCCGCGATGAGATCCGCGATGTCCTGGAGCCAAGGGTGCGCGTCGAGCACGGGGCCGCGCACGAGCAGACGGAAGACGATGAGCGTCCCCACGTAAAGCGCCAGCGACGCCCAGCGCGAGGCGATCAGCGGACGGACAGGCAGGCTCGCCAGCGCCCCCATGACCCAAAGGATGAAGCCGAAGCGGAACCACGCCGAGGCCATGCCGAGATAGAGGAAGATCGCGACGCCGAGCGCAAAGCCGGCGTAACGCAGAGCCTTGGAATAATTCACCGCCAGCGGCAGCGCCAGCAGTGGGAAGCAGATGTAGTACCAGAACTCGCAGGCCAGCGACCACAAGGGAGAGTTCGTGCCGAAGGGCGGCACCAGGATTTCCTGGAAGTTCAGGATGTTGCCGAAGAAGATCGCGGGCGTCGAATGGCCCTGAAACATGGGAAGTTCGTAGAAGCTCGCCTCGGGCAGGCTGCGGCCGACTCCATCAAGCACGAGCGTCAACACGAGCGTCGGCACCGTGACGATATAGATGCGCGCGAATTGGTGAATGAAATACTCGCGCATGAAATCCTTGCGCTTGCGGATGCTCGCAAGCACTGCGCCGCCCACGAGATAGCCCGACAGCACGAAGAAGCCGAGCACCATCTCGTGACCGAGCGCGAAGTTCGCGACGAACCACCAAGCGTAGACGGGCGGCGCATGCGGCGCCGTCATGATGTCGCCGAGGTTCAGGAATGTGTTGGTCGCGTGGACGGAGATGACAATCAGCGCGCCGATCCAGCGATAGGCCTCGATCATCTGCGACAAGAGAAAGGGCATGGGGTCTCCGCGTGGCCTCGAACCGCAGCATTACTTTGCCTTAGCAGAATTTCCAGAAAAATTGGGCCGGAATTGGACCTTCTCGGCTCTTCGCCGGGTTTCTTCATTGGACAGGCCCGCGAGACTCTGATATCCCGGCTCCACGGATGAGGCGCTCCGCCAGCGCTCGATTCGCTATTCCCGAAACCCGCCGCTCCTGCGACTGGAGGGCGCAAGGCAAGGACCGCTACGTGCAAGTTCTCGTTCGCGACAACAATGTCGATCAGGCTCTTAAGGCGCTGAAAAAGAAGATGCAGCGCGAAGGCATTTTCCGGGAAATGAAATTGCGCGGGCACTACGAGAAGCCCTCGGAAAAGCGGGCGCGCGAGAAGGCCGAGGCGGTCCGGCGGGCCCGCAAGCTCGCCCGAAAGAAATTGCAGCGCGAAGGCCTGCTTCCGGTCAAGCCGAAGGTTACTCCGGGCGGCCGTTAAGCTGCCCTTAACGCTGGCCCGGCCAAATGATCGTCAACGCGACCCATGAGCCGACGAGCGAGGCTCGGTCGGCGGCGGAGTTCGTAACGCGCCGTTGGGAGAACCCGGACGAATGCGGGAGAGTCGGGCGATAGCGCCACGCCGTAGATGGGCGGCGCCCACCGCAGCGGCGCTGGCGTTGACCCTGCTCGGCGCTTGCGCGACCGGCGACGGCATCATCCGCCCCGCGGGGCGCGGCATCGCCGAGACGACAGAGACCGACGCCCGCGCCGCCGACACGAATATCGCGTCGCTCAGCGACGTCATCAAGCGCAATCCCTCGAGCGGGGACGCCTACAACACGCGCGGCGTCGCCTATGCGCGCATCGGCCGCTTCCAGGAGGCGATCGAGGATTTCACCGCCGCGATCCGCCTCGATCCTGGTAATTTCGCGGCCTACACCAATCGCGCGCTGGCCTATCGTCAAACCAACCGCAACGATCTGGCCCAGATCGACTTCGACCGGGCGCTAGCCGCTAATCCCAATCACGCTCCCGCACTCATCGGCCGCGCGAACCTCTTGCGTGCGCAAGGCAATCTCGAGCAGGCGAAGGCCGATCTCGACACGGCGATCCGGCTCAATCCCGAGAACGCCCAGGCGTTTCACGCGCGCGGCCTCATTCACCAGAAGCTCGGCGACAATGCGCGCGCTGTCAGCGATTTCGACAATGCGATCGACCGCGATCCCTTCGCGGCGGCGCCCTATCAGGCGCGCGGCGAGAGCCTGGTCAATCTCGGCAAATATGACAAGGCCATCGAGGACTTCAACGCGGCGCTGAACGTCGATTCCAAGAGCGCCATATCCTGGGCGTGGCTCGGCCTCGCCTACGAGCGCTCGGGCAATCGCGCCAAAGCGCGGGAAGCCTATCAGCGCGCGCTCACGCTCGACCCCGAGCAACCCATCGCCAAGCAGGGCATGCGCGGATAGAGCATGTCCCGGAAAAGTGCGAAGCGATTTTCCGATCAGGACATCCTCTGAGTTTTTTGATTTCGGGGACTTTCCTTCGCGCTCTATGCCGAGCCTGCCGCGCCCTCATCCCAAGAGCGCGATCAGCGGATCGATCAGGGGCGCGTCCGCGGGCGGCATCGGATATTGGCGCAGCTCGCGCGCAAAGGCCCAGGCGAGGGTCTGGCCTTCGCGCGGCGCCACGATCCCATCCCAGCGCCGGCAGACGAAGAGCGGCATCAACAAATGGAAATCGTCATAGGCGTAGCTTGCGAAGGCGAGCGGCTGCATGCAACTGACGCAGGCGTCGATCCCGAGTTCTTCCGCAAGCTCGCGCGCGAGGCCCTGCTCGGGGCGCTCGCCCGGATGGAGCTTGCCGCCGGGAAATTCCCAGAGGCCCGCGAGCGCCTTTCCTTCCGGCCGGCGCGCCAGCAGGATACGGCGGTCGGCGTCGACGAGCGCCGCCGCGACGACGAGCAGAAGGCGCGACCCCTGCCCTGCCCCGCGGGTGGGTTGACCGGCTTCCGTCATTACGGCGCTCCGCCCGCCGCCGTCCCGCGCGCGGCGAGAAGGAAGGCCGCGATACGGCTCGGGTCCTTCTCTCCCGGCGCGCTCTCGACGCCAGAGGAGACGTCGACGCCCGGGGCGCCCGTCAGGCAGATCGCCTCGGCGACGGTTTCCGCCGTGAGGCCCCCCGAAAGGAGCCACGGCTTCTCTTTCGGCGCCACGTTCAACAAATCCCAGTCGAAGGCCTGGCCCAGCCCTCCCGGCCGCGCGGCGCCGGGAGCCGGCTTGGCGTCATAAAGCAGAACGTCGGCCTCGGCATAGGTGCTGGCGGCGAGGAGATCCTCCCTGCAGCCGACCCCGATGGCCTTGATCACCGGAAGGTGAAAGCGCGCCTTCACCTCGCGCACGCGCTCTGGGGTTTCGCGGCCATGAAGTTGCAGGAAATCCGGCCGAACGGCCTCGATGATCGCCTCCAGCCGCGCGTCGCTGGCGTCCACCGTGAGCGCGACCAGTCCGATCCGCCCCGCCGCTGTGGCGGCGAGGTCTTTCGCCGCCTCGAGCGTGAGGTGGCGCGGACTCTTCTCGAAGAAGACGAAGCCCGCGAGATCGGCGCCGCCTTCGATTGAGGCCTCCAGGGCGTCGATCGTCTTCAAGCCGCAGACTTTGACGATCGGCCCGCGCGCCGGTCGACTTCCCCAAAACGCGGGAGCCACGCGTCAGCCCAGCCGACCCGAAGCGTGCGCCAGCATCGTGTAGACCTTCCCCGCCTCGCCGGTCAGGAGATCGAGCGCCAGCTCGCCATCGCGGTCGTTACGTCCCGTCTCCGCGAGCAGTTCCTCGAAGTTGCGGACATAGGTGTCGATCGTCGCCCGGAAATCCGGCTCGCTGCGATAACGACGCCGCATCTCCTCAAAGGCCTGCCGTCCGCCCGGCGTATAGAGCTGGCGGGTGAAAAGACCCTCGCGCTCGCCCCGCTGAAAGCGCCGCCAGGTCTCCGCCAGCGCAGTGTTGTCGACCATTCGCGCGATCTCGACGGACAGATTCCCCAAAGCGCCGCCGCCTGCCGCGGCCGGCCGCCGAGCGCCGCGCTCCGCTGGCCCGGGCTGCGGCGCCTCGACCTCCTCATCCCGGGAGGCGCGCGCCAGCACGTTGGAAAGCCAGCCCGGTCCGTTGCCGGCCTTCGGAGGCGCTGTTTGCAGGCGCGGTGGCGGGGGCGGCGTAGGCCTCGAACGCGCAGGCGCGGGGGCCGCCACGACAGGCTCGGCCGCGAGCGGAGGCGCGGGTGCCGGCGCAGGTGCGGGCGCGGGAGCCTCCAGAGCGCGCTGCGGGCTCTTTTCGGCGATGTCATAAGTGCGGCCCGAGCGCGCAACGATGTCCGTCAATTCGTTCAGCGCCTTGACCTGATCGCCGATGACGCGGCGCAGTGCCGACGCCTGTTCGGCGGTCTCGCGCGGAAGCTCCTCGGCGCCACGGCGAAGCTCGGCGCGCGTCGCTTCGAGATCGCTCGCCACCTCCTGCGAGATCCCGCGGATCTCGGCTGCAGCTGCGTTGAAGCGCTCGCTCGCGCCGTTCAGCACCTGGGAGAGCTCCTGCGTCGCTTGCGCATAGGCTGCCTGCATGGCCGCAGCCGTGCGCTCGCGCTCTCTTTCCGTCGCAGCGCGGATTTGCTCGAAGCGCTCGTCGACGACGCCCGCCGTCTCTTGCGTGGCGTGTGACAACAGCTGACCGACGTCCTGGGCGCGCGATTCGACGTGTCGGAGGCTTTCCTCCATGGAGCCCGAGAAAGACTCCAGCGTGCTCAGGAAGTCCGCCCGCTTCTCCTCGATCAAGGAGACGAGCGAGAGAAGCGAATTGCGGCGCGCCTCGACCGTCGCGTCGAGTTCCTGCTGAGTCCTGGCGAGCTGCGCGACATTCTGAGCAAGCGTCGTCTGCGTCTCTTCGATGCGCTTGGCCACGGATTCGGCGCCGCCGAGCGAGCCGCTCGCCAGAGTCTCGAGCGAGGCGACTTGATCGAACACCTTCGTCATCGCGCCGCGGAACTCTTCCAGCCTCGCGGCGAGCCTCTCGTCGACCGCCGAAAGATCGGCGCCGGCCTGCTCGATGATGCTTTGTAGAGCGTTGTTCGTGTGGCCGAGGTGATCGACGACCTGCGGCAGCTCCGCCCTGAGCTTGTCGCTCGTCGAAACCAGCGCCGCAATCGAGCTGTTGCTCGCCGTATCGAGCGCCGTCGAAAGCGCCTGCGTCGATTGGTCGATCGCTCCGACAAGCTGCTCGCGCTGCTCCCCGAGCTGCCGAAGGATCTCGCGTCCGCGGCTCTCGATCGCCTGGGCGACCAGCTCGCCGACATGAGTGAGCTCGCGCGTCACCCCGCCGCCGCGTTCGGCGATCTCGGCGTTGACCCGATCGAGCTTGCCCAAATTGGTCGACAATTCCTCGATGCGCTCGCCGAGCGCGCCCGTGATGTCGCCGGCCTTGGCGGCGACGGCGGCGTCGAACTCCCTGAGCTTTTCATCGAGCGCGGCCGTCGCCTGTTCCGAGCCCGTGGCGAAGGCGCGCAGCACCTCGAGCCCATGCCGGGTGAGGATTTGCTGCAGCTTCTCGCCGCCGAGCACGAGGCCTGCGTCGATCCGCGCCGCGAGATCGTCCAAACGCTCGTTCGCCTCCTTCGCGCGGCTCGACGCCGTCTCCGCGATGGTTTCGATCTTCTTGTCGAGCGCGGTGGACATCGACTCGGCGCGTTCGTCGAGCTTCTCGATGAGCTGCCGATTGCGTCCCTCGAGAAAGCCGTCGAGCTCCTCGAAGCGCTGGTGAACTTCGGTCGAGAGCTTGTCGACCGCGGAGTCGAGCCGCTCGGTCAGCGCGCCGCCGCGCGACGAGAGCACGCCGTCCACGGCTTCGAGGCTTTGACCGATTTCGGCGACAAGGGCCTGAGAGGACTCGGAGAGGCGCTGCGCCTCCGCAGTAAGCTGTTCGAGGAGCGCGCCGCCCTCCTCGCGCAGCGTCGAGCCAATGGCGCCGAAGCGTTCCTGGAAAACCTCGGCGACATTTTGGCTGTGTTCCGCGAGCGACGCCGTCGCATGCTGAATGTGCTGGTCGAGCGCTTGCGTGTGCGCCTCGAGCGCCTGCGAATGCTCGACGATGCGCTCGGTGACGCGCTCGCTTCCCTGCGACAGCGATTGCTCCAGGAATTCGAGATGCGCCCCAAGGTTCCTTGCAATGGCGTCGCCGCGTTGCGTCAGCGCCTCGGAAACCTCCTTGCCATGGCCTCCGACGGCGGCTTCGAATTGCGACAACCTATCAAGCAGATTTTCTGTGACGCGTTCTCCCTGGACCGCGATCGCCACGACGGCTTCACCGGCCGTGGTCGCGAAACGGTCTTGCAACGCCGCCGAGTGAGCCGAGAGCGTCGACGTGGTGTCCTCGATGGCGCCCTGCAGCGAAGCGCGTAACGCTTCCGCTTGCGCCGCGATCTCGGCTTCCGTTTGTCCGCGTTGGGCGTCAAGAAGGGTGATGAGGCGTTCGTGAGCGGCGCCGAGGACCCCGCCTTGCGTCGATAGAGTCTGCTCCAGGCTGGCCGCAAGTGTCGAATGACGCGTCTCGAACGCCTCGATGAGCGCCGAGCCCGTGGCCTGCAGCTTGCCATCGACGTCAGCGACGCCATTCGCAAAGCGCTCGCCCACCCCGCGGGTCGCCTCGTCGAGGGACTGCGTCAGGCGCGCGCCGATCTCGTCGATCTGTTCGACGAGGCCTTCATGACGCGATCCGATATTCTCGATCAGCGCCGAGCCCGTCGCCTGCAGTCTGTTATCCACTTCCGCGGCGCCGGCAGCCAGACGCTCGCTGACCTCTTGCGTCGCTTCGTCCAGCGACTGCGTAAGACGCGCGCCAATCTGGTCGATCTGCTCGACGAGACCTTCGTGACGCGAACCGAAATTCTCGATCAGCGCCGAACCTGTCGCCTGCAATCTGCCGTCCACGTCGGCGACACCGGTCACAAAACGCTCGTGCGCCTCGTCGATAGACTGCGTGAGGCGGGCGCCGATCTGATCGATCTGGTCGACGAGACCTTCGTGACGCGAACCGAAATTCTCGATCAGCGCCGAGCCCGTCGCCTGCAATCTGCCGTCCACGTCGGCCACGCCGGTTGCGAAGCGCTCGCTCGCCTCGTCGATGGACTGCGTCAGTCGCGCGCCGATCTGATCGATTTGGTCGACGAGACCTTCGTGACGCGAACCGAAATTCTCGATCAGCGCCGAGCCCGTCGCCTGCAATCTGCCGTCCACGTCGGCGACGCCTGTCGCAAAACGCTCGTGCGCCTCATCGATAGACTGCGTGAGGCGGGCGCCGATCTGATCGATCTGCTCGACGAGACCTTCGTGACGCGAGCCGAAATTCTCGATCAGCGCCGAGCCCGTCGCCTGCAATCTGCCGTCCACGTCGGCCACGCCGGTTGCGAAGCGCTCGCTCGCCTCGTCGATAGACTGCGTGAGGCGGGCGCCGATCTGATCGATCTGCTCGACGAGACCTTCGTGACGCGAACCGAAGTTCTCGATCAGCGCCGAGCCCGTCGCCTGCAGCTTGCTATCCACCTCGGCGACGCCGCTCGCAAAACGTTCGCTCACTTCGCGTGTCGCTGCGTCCAGAGTGCGCGTAAGTCGCGCGCCGATCTGATCGATTTGCTCGACTACACCCTCGTGACGCGAGCCGAAGCTTTCGATCAGCGCCGAGCCCGTCGCCTGCAGCTTGCTGTCCACCTCGACGACGCCGCTCGCGAAACGCTCGCTCGCCTCGTCGATGGATTGCGCGAAACGCGACCCGATCTGATCGATCTCCCCGACGAGACTCTCGTGGCGCGAACCGAAATTCTCGATCAGCGCGGAGCCCGTCTCTCGCAACTTGCTGTCCACCTCAACGACGCCGCTCGCGAAACGCTCGCTCGCCTCGTCGATGGACTGTGTGAGGCGCGACCCGATCTGATCGATCTGCTCGACGAGGCCCTCGTGACGCGATCCGAAATCCTGTATCAGCGCAGTGCCCGTCGCCTGCAGCCTCCCGTCCACGTCGGCCACGCCGCTCGCAAAGCGCTCGGTGGCTTCGTAGACCGACTGCGCCAAACGTGTCCCGACCTGATCGATCTGCTCGACGAGGCCCTCGTGACGCGAACCGAAATCCTGTATCAGCGCAGTGCCCGTCGCCTGGAGCTTGCTGTCCACCTCAACCACGCCGCTCGCAAAGCGCTCGCTCACTTGGCGCGTCGCCTCGTCGAGAGAATGCGTGAGGCGCCCTCTCAACTGTTCGATCTCTTCGACGAGGCTCGCGTGCCGAGTTCCGAAGGTCTCGATTATGGCGGCGCTCGCCGTGCTCAGCCGGCCGTCCACGTCCGCCAAGCCGCTGGTGAAATGTTCGGCGACGAGGCGCGCCGCCTCGTCCAGGCTATGGCGTAGATGCTCGTTGACGCCGGCAATCTGCTCCAGCATTGCGGCGTTTCGCGCGCCGAAGTCATCGATCAAGGCAACGCCGTGCGAGCCGAGTTTTTCGTCGATTTCGTTGACGCCGCTAGAGAATTGCGAGGCGACCATATCGGTCGTGGAGCCGATATGACGCACCGCGTCGTCGCCGGCGCGAGCGAGTGAAATCTTCAGCTCCTCGCCCTTCGCGCCGAGCGCAGACACCACCCGATTCCCAGCCTCGCTGACATGCTCTGCAAGCGTGGCGGAGGCTGCCGAAAACTCCTGTGCGAGTTGATCGCGCGCGCCATAAAGCGCCGTTCGGGCGCTATCGGCGTTGACGACGATCGCCTCGCGCTCGCGCGCCAGCTCATCGATGAGCGCGCGGATACGCCGTTCGTTTTCGGAATATGATCGTTCGAGATTGGTGATCTCCGTGCGGACGATCACCTCGAGCTCGCCAGCACGCGCCAGCGCGCGCTCGATCCCGTCGCTCATCGAGGCGGACTCTCGCCGGATCGCTTGCGACAAAGTGGTGACCTGCTCGGCGGCCACCGATTCCGGCTCGATCAGCCGGATCGCGACTTCTGTCATCGACTTGGCGATCTGCCGCATCTCATGCGCGCGGCGCGCGAGAAGTCCGGTGACGAAAAAGAATAGAATCGGCGCAAAGAGACTAATCAACGCAAGCACCGGCTTCGCCGCGAAAAGGCTGCCGGACTCGTCGACGATCACGTCGCGATTGAAGTAGACGAAAGCGACCCATAAGATCGCCCAAGCCATGATGGACAGCGACGTGACGAGCGGGATTGTGCGGTTTGGGGCAATGTTCAGCGATTGACGCAATTCGCCGATCGTGCGCCTGTCGTCGTTGGCGGGCGGCGCCTTTGGAGCCGGAACGGACCGCTGATTTTGCTGCGGCGCCGGGACTCCAGCCGTGGCGCGCGGCTTTTCGGCCTCCGGCTTCTCGGAACCCTTCGTGCGCGAGGGCATCGGCAAATTGAACTTCGGCGACGCGGCCGGTTGATCGGGCACCGCGCCGGCGGAGGCTGAGGCCGTCGCACCCGCTTTGTCGGCCTGAGCCGAGGACTCGACCGCGCCCGTGGACGCGGCGTCGGTGGCGGGGCCGATCGTTGCTGCTTCGGTCTCGGAGCGAGCCGCGGTCGCGGTTTCCTGCGCCTTCCCCGTCATAATCACTCCACTCCCGGCGGCGCTCGCCGCCGCCGTCACCATGCCGCTCAACTCCAGGGCGCAAACACGCCCGTGATTAACCAAATGTTACATCTCTTTCATCTGCAAGGAAACCTGCGGTCGAGCGCGAAAGGCAAACGTCGTTAACATCGCTTTAACCATCGAAAGCCAAGCTTTGCCGCCGGACCGCCAGCAGATGGGCGATGCGCCGCACGAACTCGAGGATTGCGCGCCAGCATGGCTTTACTATCTGAAGAGCAGGAGAACCATATGCTCATGGAAGCCGCCGCGTTGCTGGAGGAGGAGATCAGACCCACCGCGGAACCGCAGGCGCCGTTGATCGATCTCGTGCATCTCTCGCGTCAAACGCTCGGCGACGTCGCGTTGGAAAACGAACTGTTGCGCCTCTTCATCGTTCAGGCCCAGCAATACGGCGCATGGCTCGGAGAAGCCCGCGCGCCGGCCGAGGCTCAGAAGCGGGCGGATCTAACCCACGGGCTCAAAGGCTCGGCGCGAGCCATCGGCGCCTTCCCGCTCGCCCAAGCGGCCGAAGCTTACGAAAAGGCGCTGCGCGCCGGGGCGCAAGACACGACCGACGAGGCGCGCCGCCTCGCCGAGGCGCTGGACGACGCTAAGCTCGCCGCGACACAGTTGCTTTAGGCCGGCGCGGCTTGGCCTTCGTCGCCGCTAGCGGCGCCATCCCGCCAGACGGCCGGACGCCCCGCGCATAATGCCCAAAACCACCATTGCGGCGAGAGCCGGCAGCCCCTCTCCCGGCGCTGGCGCCGGCACGGGGTAGGCTTCAAAGAGGTACAACCAAGCCGAGCCGTTGGCGTCGCTGCTTCCTGGATAAAAAGGACTACCCAGGCTGGCGGCTAAGAAAGAGCCGCCGCCGTCGCCGCCGGTGGCGCTGGGGGTGAACTCGCTGCCGGTAGAGCCGCCCCTTCCACCACCGTATCCTCCGCCGCCGCCGCCGGCGCCTTCGAAGCCGGAGCAGAAACCGAAAGTGGAGGTGAGCAATCCTCCTCCCCCTCCTCCGCCACCGCCGAAGCCGCCGGCTCCGCCGTTGCTAGCGCTCATACCGGGGCCGCTACAGGTCCCGAGAGCAGACCCTTCGCCGCCGGCCCCGCCGGCCCCGCCGGCAAGAAAGCTCGCGCCTCCGCCGTCGCTTGGGTCGCCGTTGTATGCGAATCCGCCTCCGCCGAAGCCGGGGCCGCCGAAGCCGACCCCAGCACCGGCCGCACCGCCCCCGTCAGCGCTGCTGAGCGAAGATGAGGCGTCGCCGCCGTTAGCGAATTCGCTGGCGCCGCCGCCACCGCCGCCGATCACGAGGGGACTGCCGTCAAGGGCGATGAAAGTCCCGCCCCCTCCCCCGCCGCCGCCAGGGGCAGAAGCGTAACCGGGAGAGGCTCCGGCGCCGCCGACCAGAATGGTCAGGCTCTCCCCTGCGGTCAGATAGGAGACGCCGCCAACTCCGTTCCCCAGGCCTCCGTGGGAGGAACCAACGTCGCCACCCGCCGCGCCGATAGCCGCGAGGAAGTAAAAACCGCTTGTAGGAACGGTGTAGAATTGCAAACCGCCCGTGTAGTTGAAATAGGTTTGGGCCTGCGCGATGGTCGCGGCTGCGACGACAACAGCCGAGATACAGGCGTTAAATACGCTATAAACCATGAATTTATTGAATTTGGCCTTCGCTGTCATTTTTCCCTCCTACGCGTCGATAGGACTCTTCAATCCTACCGAGGAGAACGCTCAAAGCGCTGGATCAATATCCGCTCACGATTTCATGTTAGCAATTGTGGGACCCTACCGACTTCTTGAAATTTTTCGAATGTGTCTTGTGTACCACATAGCAAACGCCGTGCGCATAAATGGACCGCACCAAAGCTTGCGACCGACGGCTCTGCGGTCCATTTCGCGCTAAAAGGGCCCCACCGGGAAATATTTTAGGTAAAGCTCGCTATAGACGCCCTTTTTCGCGAGGCGGGCGAGCGCATAGTCGAGGGCGAGCCGCAGCGGATCGGCGCCCTTCTTGACGGCGATGCCGACGCCCTCGCCAAAGAAGCGCGCGTCGACATAGGGACCGCTCTTGAAGACGCAGCAGCCATCGGCCTCCGCCCCGTTGAGCCAAAAAGCGAGCGAGATCGCATCCCCAAAGAGCGCGTTGACATGGCCGGCCTTCAAGGCGGCGCGCGCCGCTTCGGCAGTCTCGAAGGGGACGATTTCCGACTTCGGAAAGAAGGTCTTGAGATAGGCTTCATGGGTGGAGCCGGCGACGACCGCGACCTTCCGGTCGTCCAGGCTCTCCGGCGTCGCCTCGGTCAAGACCGAGCTTGTCAGCGTCACGAAGCGGCCGGGGGTGAGGTAGTAGGGGTCGGTGAAATCGACCTGCGCGCGGTTCTCCGGGGTCGAGGCGAGCGAGGCGACGATGGCGTCGGCGGCGTTCTCGTTCAAGGCCGGGACGAGCAGCTCCCACTTCCGGCGTTGGATGGTGCAAGCGAGCTCGAGTTCCTCGCAGATCGCCCGCGCAAGCTCGACATTGAAGCCTGTGAGCTCTCCGTTAGGAAGCACGAAGTTGAAGGGCGGGTAATCGTCCTCGGTGACGAAGCGCAGCTGCTTCAAGCCACCGAGATCGGGCTTTGGCAGCCGCCGCCCCGGATCCCAGAAGGAGGGAGGAACATTCGCCGAAGTGTCCGCTGCGGGGTCGGCGGCGGCGGACGCGCGGGACGGCGCCTGCGCCAGAAGCGCGGCCAGCGCGAAGGCCGCGAAGAGCATGAGAAAGCGGAACTTGCGTCGCATGGCCGGCCACTCTGGCGACGCCTCGGACTTTGTCAAGACGGGCGGTCGGCCTCGAGGCGCGCGGCGAAGAGGGTCGCAACGGTCAGATCGGCGCTCGTGCCGGGGTTGATGCCCCGCGCCTTCAAAGCCGCGTCGAAGAGGAGCGCATCCGCGCGGACGGTCTCGGGGTCGGCCCAGTTCCCCTGCTTCTCGACGAATTGGGCGGCCTCCTGGCGGACCCTCTCGGCGGCCGCCTCGCCATATTTGCGCACGATGTGACTGTCAGGAAACGCAGAGAAAAAGGCCAGATAGACCCGGAGCGTCGCGAGCCAGGGTTCAGCGCCCGCCTGACGCGCCGCGGCGAGTTCTCCAAGCCCCAGGCCGAAAATTTCGCGAAAGCCGTTGGCGTATTGAAGGGCGATCCGGTCGCGCGACGCCGCGGCGCGCATCGCTTCCAGAAGCGTGACGTGAGGCGGGGCGTTGACGTCGTGCTCGGGAGCGTCGCCGAGGCCCGCCGGTTGCGCCAGCGTGATCGCCCGGAAGGCCAGCGCCGCGTCATCTTGCGTGAGGTCCGCCATCGTGCGCTCCAGCGCCGCGCGGAGGGACGCCTCGGGAAAGCGCAACGCCGCATGGGCGAGCGGCGCGCAGAGCAGGACTATGCCGAGATTGGTGTTCTGGCCGACGCGCGCCTTGGTCGCTTTGACGGCGCTAAGAATGCGCTCGCCATTCGACCGGCCGGGCGGTGCGCAGATCGCCGGCGCCGCCGCTTCGGCGCTATCGAGGAAGTCTTGCGCCTCCATGCGATGACCCGGCGCGAAAAGGTGCACATTGCCGGGCTTTGGCGACTCGAGCTCGTCGCGGCAGGCGGCGCGGAAGGCCGCGGCGACGCGCTCCGGGCGGCTCACGAGGCGACGCTCCTTGGCTCGATCATTGCCAGGGCGTCGCGCGCGAGGCGCTCGGCGATAGAAAAATTCGTCACCCGCTGCAGGCCGCTCCAGCCGGCCATGCTGTTGACCTCGAGCACCAGAGGCGCGCCGCTCTCGTCCCAGATCAGGTCGACGCCGGCGCAATCGGCGCCGAGCGCCTCCGCCGCGGCGAGCGCGATCCGCGCCTCCTCGTCGGAGGGCGTCGCGGCAATCGGCTTCGCGCCCTGGCGCACATTGGTGATCCAACTTGTCGAGCGCCGCCGCATCGCGCCGACGACTCGACCCCGCGAGACGAGCGCACGCATGTCCTCGAAGCCTTGCGCGCTCGAACGCGGAGCGACGAAACGCTGCAGATAATAGACGAAGCGCGCCTCGGCAGGTTCAGGCAATTCGGCGGGGTCACGGATGAGCCGCAACCCCCAGCCCTGCGCGCCGAAGAGGGGCTTGAGCACCAGCGGACCCCTGGCGCATTCCCGCGTCGCGATGGCGCGCGCCTCGCGCAGATTCTGCACGACGAAGGTCGCGGGCGTTCTCAAGCCCGCGCGCGCGAGAAGAAAGCTCGCCATGGACTTGTCGGTGCAGCTCTCGATCGCGCGCGCGTCGTTGACCACAAGCACACCCACAGCCCGCAGCGCATGCAGCACGCCGAGCCGCATGGTGATCTCTTCAAGAGAGCCGTCGCCGATCGCGCGCACGATGGCAAGATCGGGAAGGACTTGATGAAAGCCCGGGATCGCCAAGCCCTGCGCGCGCGTCGTGTCGATCTTGCAGGCCGAGAGCCGCACCGGAACGGGCGTCGCGCCGAGCCTCTTCAGCGCGCGCGCGAAAACTTCGACATGCCAGTCGATCTTGTCGGTGAAGAGCGCGACGCGAGCGATTGCCGGCGCGGGGCTCGGCGCTTCGCCCCGCGACCCGCTAGCGCTCTCGTCTTGCGTTCTGTGCGGCTCTTCCGTCACGCCTGCTCGAGTTCGACGAGCGCGCCGCAGAAATCCTTCGGGTGCAGAAACAGCACCGGCTTGCCATGCGCGCCGATCTTCGGTTCGCCATCGCCGAGCACGCGTGCGCCCTCCGCTTTCAACTTGTCGCGTGCGACGATGATGTCGTCGACCTCATAGCAGAGATGATGAATTCCGCCCGCGGGGTTCTTCTCGACGAAACCCGCGATGGGAGATTTATCCCCATAGGGCTCGAGCAGCTCGATCTTGGTGTTCGGCAGCTCGACGAAGACGACCTTGACGCCATGCTCGGCGACGACTTCCGGCTTCGAGACCTTGGCGCCGAGCGTGCCGGCGTAAGTCTGCGTCGCTTTGTCGAGATCGACGACGGCGATGGCGACGTGATTGAGACGTCCGATCATTTCTTTCGAGGCTCCATGAAGAATTGTTGGACGGATATTTAGGGGAAGCGGACGGGTTGCGAAAGAGCGGAAAGCCTCCTCCCCAACCCTCCCCCGCTTCGCGGGAGAGGGAGCAGGTTCGGGTCTAGATTCAAACTACGCGAAACGCCGATCGTTAGGGTCCCCTCTCCCGCGAAGCGGGGGAGGGACAGGGAGGGGGCGTGAATTCCGCCTCTACCGCCCTCTCCCATCAGACTGCCGCATCGCCCGCATAAGCGCGTCGCCGAGCGCGCCGCCCGTGGGCTGCGGGGCGCGCGAGGGCGCTTCGCGGCGTTGCGGCTGGGCGCTCTTCTGCTCGCGCGCGCCGCGCGGCGCCGCCTCGTCGTCGAGGCGCATCGACAAGGAAATACGCTTCCGCGGCGCGTCCACCTCCAGAACCTTCACGCGCACGACGTCGCCGGGCTTGGCGACGCTGCGCGGGTCTTTCACGAAGTTCTTCGACATCGCAGAAATATGCACGAGCCCATCCTGATGCACGCCGATGTCGACGAAGGCGCCGAAGGCCGCGACATTGGTCACGACGCCTTCGAGCACCATCCCAGGCTTGAGATCGGTGATCTTTTCGACCCCTTCGGCGAAGCTCGCGGTCTTGAAAGCCGGACGCGGATCGCGTCCCGGCTTCTCGAGCTCGCCGATGACGTCGACGACAGTCGGCAGACCATGCGTGTCGTCGACGAAGGTCTGCGGCTTGAGACCGCGCAGCGTCGTCGCGTCGCCGATCAACGTTCTGATGTCCTTGCCCGTCGCGGCGAGAAGCTTGCGCACGAGCGGATAGGACTCCGGATGCACGCCGGAACGGTCCAGCGGATCGTCGCCATCGATGATGCGCAAGAAGCCTGCGCTCTGCTCGAAAGCCTTGGGTCCGAGCCGCGGCACGCCCTTCAGCGCAGCGCGCGTCTTAAAGGGGCCGTTCGCGTCGCGATGGGCGACGATGTTTTGCGCGAGCAAATCGCCAACGCCCGAAACCCGCGCCAACAGCGGCGCCGAGGCCGTGTTCACGTCGACGCCGACCGCATTGACGCAATCCTCCACGACCGCGTCGAGCGATCGCGAGAGCTTCGACTCGGAGACGTCGTGCTGATATTGGCCGACGCCGATCGACTTCGGATCGATCTTCACGAACTCGGCCAGCGGGTCCTGCAGGCGTCGCGCGATGGAGACGGCGCCGCGCAGCGACACGTCGAGCTGCGGCAACTCTTTCGAGGCGTATTCGGACGCCGAATAGACCGAGGCGCCCGCCTCCGAGACGACGATCTTGGTGAGCTTCAGCTCGGGGTTCTTGGCGATGAGCTCGGCGGCGAGCCTGTCGGTCTCGCGCGAAGCCGTGCCATTGCCGATCGCAATCAGCTCGACCTTGTGGACGCGCGCGAGCTTCGCCAGCGTGTCGAGCGCCTCGTCCCAGCGCCGCTGCGGCTCATGCGGATAGATCGCGGTGGTCGCCACGATCTTGCCGGTCTTGTCCACAACCGCGACTTTTACGCCGGTGCGAAAGCCTGGATCGAGCCCGAGCGTCGCGCGCGCGCCGGCGGGCGCGGCGAGCAGCAGATCGCGTAGGTTCCCGGCGAAGACCTTGATCGCCTCCTCCTCAGCCTGCCGAAACAGGCGCGCGCGCGCATCGACGGAAAGATGCAATTCGATCTTGATGCGCCAAGCCCAACGCACCGTATCAAGCAGCCAGCGGTCGCCCGGCCTGCCCCTGTCCTCGATCGCGAAGCGGCGCGCGATACGGCTCTCATAGCCGGCGATGCCCGGCTCCTTCTCCGCGACAAGCTCGAGATCGAGCGCCTCTTCCTTCTCGCCGCGAAACATCGCGAGAATGCGATGCGACGGCAGCTTCGTCAGCGGTTCCGAGAAATCGAAATAGTCGGAGAATTTCGCGCCCGCCGTCTCCTTGCCCTCGCGGACTTTCGATTTCAGCGCGCCCTGCGCCCAATAGACCTCGCGAAGCCCCCCGATGAGATCGGCGTCCTCGGCGAAGCGCTCGGTGAGAATGGCGCGCGCGCCCTCGAGCGCCGCGTCCACCGTCGCGACGTTCTTCTCCGCATTGACGAAGGGCTCGGCGGCTTTCTTCGGGTCGTTGCGCGGGTCGGCGAGGAGCATGTCGGCCAGCGGCAGCAGCCCCGCTTCGATGGCGATCTGCGCCTTTGTGCGACGCTTGGGCTTGTAGGGAAGATAGATGTCCTCGAGCCGCGCCTTGTTGTCGGCGGAGAGGATCGACGCGCGCAAGGCCTCGGTGAGCTTCCCCTGGCTCTCGATCAACTCGAGGATGGCTTTCCTGCGCTCTTCCAGCTCGCGCAGATAGGCGAGCCGCTCCTCGAGCTTGCGCAGTTGCACGTCGTCGAGCTGGCCCGTCGCCTCCTTGCGATAGCGCGCGATGAAAGGCACGGTCGAGCCGCCGTCGAGCAATCCCACCGCCGCCTCGACCTGCCAGGACTTTGCGGCAAGCTCGGCGGCAAGGGTGTCGATGATGGCGGTCATGGCGGATTCCGATTCTCTGACTGAAGGGGCCGGGGTTTTAGCGGATGGGGATGGGCCGGGAAAGAGACGCGACGCAACGACAATGGGCCGACCCGCCGCGCGCCTTCAGCATCGCCTACATTTTCTTGAGGCGCGCCATGGCAAATTCATTGCCCTGCTCCGCGGCGAGACTATAGAGGCGTTTCGCTTCTTTTACATTTTTAGGAAGGCCGCCCAAACCCAGCTCATAGAAAAAACCGAGACGGGCTTGCCCCATGGGGGCGCCCTGAGCCGCCGCCAGCTTGTAGAGCCGCGCCGCTTCGCTTGCGTTCTTCGGCAGACCGCCCATGCCTCTCTCATAGAAAAGGCCGAGATGGGCTTGCCCCATCGCGTCGCCCTGATCCGCCGACAGCTTGAAAAGCCGCGCCGCTTCGCGTTCGTCCCTCGGGAGACCGCCCTCGCCTGTCTGGTAGAAAAAGCCGAGATGGGCTTGGCCCATGGCGTCGCCCTGATCCGCCGACAGCTTGAAAAGCCGCGCCGCTTCGCGTTCGTCTTTCGGCAATCCTCCCCAACCCCTCTCATAAAAGAAGCCGAGATGGGCTTGCGCCGTGGCGTCGCCCTGATCCGCCGCCAGCTTGTAGAGCCGCGCCGCTTCGCCTTGGTTCCGAGGCAAACCGCCCAAGCCCGCCTCATAAAAATAGCCGAGACGGGCTTGCCCCATGGCGTCGCCCTGGTCCGCCGCCTGCTTGTAGAGGCGCGCCGCCTCAGCCTCGTCACTCGGTAAACCGTTCAGTCCCTTCTCACGAGACAGGCCGAGATTGGCTTGCCTGCGGGCAAAGTCCTTATCCACCGGCAACTTAGCGGGCCCCACAGCCACGGGGCTGACGCCCGCCCCGGCCTCGCCCGCTTTCGCGAGAGAGGCGGCGGCGTCCGGGCGCGGATCCTCCGCTTTTTCGACCGCGCTGTTTTTTTCTGAGATCGGCGGCGAAACGGACAGCGCGACTGGATTTCTGGTAGCGAGATAAGCGGCCCCCGCGAGCGCCACAACGCTAACGAACCCCGCAACGGGCCACTTGCTCTTTTTCCACAGGGATGGCGCAGCGTCGGCGGCGGGGGCTAAGAGCCCCATCGCGCTCGCCGGCCGAACCTCGCTTTGTTTCCACTCCTCGTCGACCTCTCGCGCGCCGTCGACGGCGTTTTCCGCTTGCTTGAGGGGCGGGCCTATCAGCGCGACGATATCTGCGATCAATCGTTGGAACGTCGGCGCCTCCACCGACCCGTCCCAATCCGAGAGGTCCGCGCATTGCACGCTGCGGAAACCGATGGGGGGCAATATGTGGTCGGTCAGCACGGGAAGGAGAACGTGTCTCCCTTTCGCGACATCGGCTTCTTCCTGAACCCAATCCGACTGAGTGGACTCCTTGGACCAAAGCACAAGGACGCAGCGGGCGTTTTGCAGTTCTTTCCCTATCGTCTCGCGCCACGTGCCGCCCGCCCGTATCGTCCGATCCCAAAAGACGGACCAGCCGTGAGCCTCAAGCGCTCGCGCGAAAATCTGCGCGCGCGGTCGATCCTTCGTGGCGTAACTGACGAATATATCGCGCATAATGTATTCTCCTCGTCGATCATTCCCGACGAGCCAAGCGGGCTTCCGCTGCGGAGCGCCCGTCTCAAATTATGGTTTGGCCTTCAGGGAGGCGTCAAGCCTCCCCTACCCCCTCTCTTGCATTTGCAGCGTCACGAGCCGGCCGATCAGGATCGCCGGATAGAGCTGCCCGAAGAACGCCTCCAGATTGGCGAGGCTGCGCGCGAAGGGATTGAGCGGCACGATGTCGCCGTAGCCGAGCGTCGTGAGCGTGGAGCAGCTGAAATAGATGAGCTGGCTCGCCAGCTCCGGCGTATCCTCGAACACCACGTTTTTGAGCGCGTCGGGCCAAATCAGCCCCACCAACATATAAAGCGCGACGAATACGAGCGCGATCAGAATGTAGAGCAGGATCGCGCCCACAATGCGGTGATAGGAAACTTCTCCGCTGGCGAAGACCGCGCGCGCCACGACGACGCCGAGCGTGAGAGACAGCAAGAGCCAGCCCGCCGCAAGCAAATGGAGATCATGGGCGCCGTGCCCGACATGCAGCCTGTTGAGCACAACGGCGATGTTCGTCGCGAAACCCACAGCCATCAGCAGCATCACGAACCAGCTGCCCGAGAGGATCAGCGCGCCCGCGATCATCAGCAGCCCGACGCCAGCGGCGAAATAGGAAGAGCCGCCGACAAAGGCGGCCTGCGCCGGCGCGATCACAAACATCATGATGAGGAGCAGGACGGTCAGCGCCGTGAGCAGGGAGTCGCCGCAGCGATCCCGCAACCCGTGGATCACGCGCTTGCGCGGGAAGCGCCGCTCATATCCCGAAAGCCGGCTCCCTGCCCTCATTGCGGCTTCTCCTTTGCGACGATCGCCACGACCCGCGCGGGGCCGCCTGAGCCTTGAGCAATTTTCATTGGCAAGGCAATGACGATGGCGCCAGTCGGCGGCAGCAGATCGAGATTGGTCAGGTTCTCGATCCCGCTCACATTGGCCGCAGCGACGATGCGATGCACGAGGAAATCCTTCGAGGTCCCGCCATCGACGCTGGCCGTGTCGACGCCGATGAGCCGCACATGCCGCTCGTTCACGAGGAGCGCCGCAGCCTCGGGGCTGAAAGACGGAAAGTGCAGATGCGACGCGTCGCCCGGCGTGTCGTCGCCGAGATAGGCCTTCTTGTTCGGCCAGCGCGCGCTCCAGCCCGTGCGAAGCAGCACGATGGTTCCCTCCTTGATGCGCCCATGAGCGGCCTCGAAGGCCAGGATGTCGGCGGGCGTGAGGAGATAGTCGGGATTACTCTGCACCTTCGCCGCGACGTCGATCACGACGGCCGAACCGACGAAGCGCTCGGCGGGGATGTCGGCGCTCGTCCACTTCCCTTCGGCGAAATGCAAGGGCGCGTCGAGATGCGTGCCGCCATGCTCGGGCGAGCAGAAGGCGTTGGCGGCGTAAAAGAAGCCGCGCTCGGTCAGGCCGCGATGCAAAGGCTTCAGCTCGAAGCCCGAGGGCGAGGTCGGCCAGTAGATGGTGTCCGCGTCGAAGGCGTGGGTGAGATCGACGACGTTAGATGCGGCGAGGTCGAGGGTCTGGGCGCGCGCCGCAGAGACGAAGGCCACGGCGAGAAGCGGGATCAGGACAAAAGGAAGGAAGCTCGAACGCTGCGACATGAAGTAACCTCCCGGGAGACGGGTTGTCGCGCCGCCGCCGAGCCAGGACTCCCGCCCTGCCCCTCGAGGCGTTCCAGACGGCAGACATTTAAGGGATTTCTTCGCCCGTTAACTAGAAATTTCGACTGTGCTTTAACCGGGGGATGGGAAAGCTCGCGCCATGGCGCGTCGCGTATCGCCCTTCCTGTCCTTTTGCCTGCTCGCCTCGGCGGCCTTCGGGCTCTCGAGCTGCGGCGGACCCGAGCGGCCGGCCTGGCGCACGCAGCGCGAGGCCGCCTGCCTGGCGCAGCAGCGTATCCACGCCTCCGCCTATGTGCAGCCGGCGAACGAGATGGACGGGCCCGGAATTTGCGGCATGACGCGCCCCTTCAAGGTCACGGCGCTGCAGGACGGCGCCGTCGCCTTCAACTCCACCGCCACGCTCGACTGTCCCATGGTCGCCGAGCTCGAGGAATGGCTCGCCGACGTCGTGCAGCCCGCCGCGCAGATGCGCTTCGGCCAGCCAGTCACCCAGATCAACTCCATGGGCTCCTATAGCTGCCGCGGCATGAACGGCCAGTGGGGCGCGCCGCTGTCCGAGCACGCTTTCGGCAATGCGATCGACATCGGCGGCTTCGTGCTCGCCGACGGCCGGCAGATCGCCATCGTCCGCGACTGGACGCACGGCGACGAGCAAACTCGGGCGTTTCTCATGGACGTGCACGGCGGCTCCTGCCGGCACTTCTCCACCGTGCTGTCGCCGGGATCGAACCCCTTCCATTACAACCACATCCATGTCGATCTGGCGATGCATGGCCGTGGCGGCGGGGTCATCTGCAAGCCGACGCCGGTCGAAACGGTCGCCCCCGCCTACCCCGCGGCCGTCGCAAGCAGGGCGCCCGCCGCGCCGACGCTCCAGGCGTCGATGGCGAATGCGGGCCCAAGCCGCGGGGCCCCGCCAATCGAGGACGAGGATATAGAGACCGGCTCGGCGCCGCCGCGCGCCGCGGTCGAGAGCGAAGCCCGCGGCCCGGACTTCAGCGCCTATGACGCGCCGCTGCCGCCGCGAAGACCTTATTGAGCAGCGTTAGGCCAGCCGCACCTTCGCGGGCTCGGGGCGGCCGAGCGCCTGCGTCGCGAGCGCGGCGATGGAGCCGGCGTCGAGCTTCGCCTTGGCGATCATCTTGTCGTAGCCGTCCTGGTCGATATAGCAGTCGGGCAGCGTCATCTGGCGGAAGCGGAAGGCGCCGCGGGTCCCGTCGAGCAGGCCTTCGTCGGAGAGGAACTGCGCCACCTGCGCGCCGAACCCGCCGGCCGAGCCCTCCTCGATCGTGATCAGCGCCTCGTGGCTCAGGGCGAGCGCGCGCACGAGATCGCGGTCGATGGGCTTAGCGAAGCGCGCATCGGCGACGGTTACGGAAATGCCCTGCCCCTCGAGCGTCTCGGCCGCCTTCAAGGCGTCGGCGAGCCTGGAGCCGAGCGAGAGCAATGCGACGTCCCTGCCCTCGCGGACGATACGGCCCTTGCCGATCTCCAGAATCTCGCCGCGCTCCGGCAGCTCGACCCCGACTCCCTCGCCGCGCGGAAAGCGGAAGGCGATCGGGCCCGCGTCGTGGGCGACGGCGGTCGCGACCATATGGGTCAGTTCCGCCTCGTCGGAGGGCGCCATCACGACCATTCCGGGCAGGCAGCATAGGTAGGAGAGGTCGAAGGCCCCGGCGTGGGTGGGCCCATCCGCGCCGACGAGGCCGGCGCGGTCGATCGCGAAGCGCACCGGCAGATGCTGCACGGCCACGTCATGGACGACCTGGTCGTAGCCGCGCTGCAGGAAGGTTGAATAGAGCGCGCAGAAGGGCTTGTAACCTTCGGCGGCGAGACCCGCCGCGAAGGTGACGGCGTGCTGTTCGGCGATCGCCACGTCGAAGGTGCGCTCGGGGAAAGCCTTGCCGAAAATGTCGAGGCCGGTGCCGCCGGGCATGGCCGCGGTGATCGCGACGATCTTCTCGTCGCGCTCGGCCTCGGCGACGAGCGAACGCGCGAAGACGCTGGTGTAGTACGGGGCGTTGGCCTTGGGCTTCACCTGCACGCCGGTCGCGACGTCGAACTTGTTGACGCCGTGATAGCAGTCGTCGGAATCCTCGGCAGGCTGGTAGCCCTTTCCCTTCCTCGTGATGACATGGACGAGGACGGGCCCCTCGTCCTTGTCGCGCAGATTGATGAGCACCGGCAGCAGATGGTCGAGATTATGACCGTCGATCGGACCGACATAGTAAAAGCCGAGCTCCTCGAACATGGTGCCGCCGGTCAGGAAGCTCCTCGAGAACTCTTCGGCCTTGCGCGCCTTGTCATAGAACACGCGCGGGAGATGGCTTGCGATTTCCCGCGCGGCCCCGCGCATCGAGCGATAGGCGCTGCCCGAGACGAGACGGGCGAGATAGGCCGAGAGCGCGCCCGTGGGCGGCGCGATCGACATATCATTGTCGTTCAGGATCACGATGAGCCGCGAGTTGAGCGCGCCGGCGTTGTTCAAGGCCTCATAGGCCATGCCGGCGGACATGGCGCTGTCGCCGATCACCGCGATGACGTGGTTGTCGCCGCCCGAAAGGTCGCGGGCGATCGCCATGCCGAGACCCGCCGAGATCGAGGTCGAGGAATGGCCGGCGCCGAAGGCGTCATACTCGCTCTCGCCGCGCTTGGTGAACCCCGAGAGGCCCCCGCCCTGGCGCAGCGTGCGGATACGCTCACGCCGGCCGGTCAGTATCTTGTGGGGATAGGTCTGGTGGCCCACGTCCCAGATGATTCGGTCGCGCGGGGTGTCGAACACATAATGCAGCGCGACCGTGAGCTCGACGACGCCAAGACCCGCCCCGAGATGTCCGCCCGTCACCGAGACCGCTTCAATCGTCTCGCGGCGCAATTCATCGGCGAGCTGCGGCAATTGCGAGGGACTGAGCTTCCTCAAATCCTGAGGGGTCGCGACCTGATCCAAAAGGGGCTTGGGCGACGCCGTCAAAGCTTCATCTCCATTGAGGGCGTCCATTTCGTTAATCTTCGCCCGGCCGTAAACGGAACGGTATGCCTAACCCGGAATTGCAGATGAGCGCAAATCCGGACTTTGGATACAGTTATCGTCCCCTTGTTCCTTTCAACCAGCCCTGGGAAAGGAAAAGCTTCGGAACTATTTAAGTCCCACGCCCATGGCCTCCAGCGCCTCCCTCAGCCGGGCGCGTCCGCTCATTGCGTCGGGCCCGCGCACGCGCGAGAGAACCTGGCGCACCCAGCCCTGCTCCGGCAAGCCCTGCTCCTTCTGGAAATCGCGGAACTTGGCGTCGAGCGTGTGCACGGCTTCGATCTGGGCGTCTCCCCATTGATATTGCTCGCGATGCAGCACGGCGGCCTGGCCGAGCCTCGGCTTGACCCCGGTCGGCACGGCCGGGTCGGGGACGCCCACCGCCATGCCGAAGACGGCGAAGACGTTCGGCGGCAGGTTCAACTCCTTCGCCACCGCTTCCGGGTGGTTGCGCATCGCCCCGATATAGACCGAGCCGAGGCCGAGCGATTCGAGCGCCACGACGGCGTTCTGCGCGGCGAGCGCGGCGTCCACCGCGCCCGTGAGGAAGAGCTCGAGATAGGACAGCGCCGTCGCCTCGCGCCCGTTCAGCGCGGCCAAACGCTCGAGCCGCGAGAGGTCGGACAGCCAGATCAGAAACACGGCGCAATCGCGCACATGCTGCTGGCCGCCAGCGAGCTCGGCCAAGCGGTTCTTGCGCTCCTGGTCCTCGACGGCGACGACGCTCCAGACCTGTAGATTGGAGGAGGTCGACGCCGACTGCGCGGCCGCGATGATCGTTTCCAGCGCGCCTTCGGGCAGCGTCTCGGGGAGAAAATTGCGGTAGGAGCGATGCTGGAGAATGATCTCCAGCGTCTCATTCCATTCCGGCGGCTTCGGGAGGTCCTCGCGGCGATAGCGCGCGAAAAGCGCCGCCGCCCCGTTATCGGCTCCATTGGGTTTGTTCATGCTTGCGTCTCGTGAATGCTGCGCCGCACAACGCGGCTGTCTTGGCCGCGTTTTGCCCCGGTCGGAGCGCCGGGGCAAGGGTCTTGCCGCGCCGAAGCGGGGGGTGTGACAAAGAGCGCGGGAAGCTGGCGGTTCGGCCTTGCCCACCTAAACACATTGGCCAAGCTTAGCAGGCTCTCGCCTCGCCACAACCGCAGTATTGATGCGGGCCGGAGGTCAAGGTTTAGACTAGCTTGGTCCAGGCAATAGAGTTCAGCGTTTACACTCTTGCCTAATTCTTGGTGGGACACAGCTAATTCTCTGGTCGGAATTCCTCCCCGATGGAAGGATGGCGTCCATGCGCGATAATTTTCCCATTCTTCGCAGCGTCTTGTATGTGCCGGGCACAGACCCGCAGAAAATCCTGAAGGCGCTGTTGAGCGCGGCGGACGGCGTCATTCTCGATCTCGAAGATTCGACCGCGCCCAATAGCAAGGTCGCGGCGCGCGGGCATGTCGTGGATGCCGTAAAGAGAGGCAATTTCGGGCATCACACGATCATCGTTCGCTGCAACGCTTTGGACACCGAATGGGGCCCGGAAGATCTGCGGCAAGTGGCGGCCGCCGGCCCGCACGCGATCCTGGCGCCAAAGGTCGACACGGAGCGGGATGTGCGCGCCTATCTCGCCGCAATCCAAGCCGCGCCGCCGCACACCGAACTCTGGGTCATGGCGGAAACCGTCGCTTGCTTCAATGGAAACCTGCCGAAAATTGCCGCCATCGGCGCCGAGCCGTCATCGCGTCTCACGACCCTGGTCTTCGGCGCCAACGACATCCGGAAGGAAATGCGGGCGCTCGACGCGCCGCGGCGCGAGCCGCTTCAATATGCGCTCGCGCAGACGGTCATCGCCGCGCGCAACAATAATCTTCTGGCGCTAGATGGAGTCTTCAACAAATTCGTCGGCAAGGACAAAAGCGACGAGGAAAACAAGGCGATTTCGGAAGAGTTCGAGGCGGAGTGCAAGCAAGGACACGCTTTCGGTTTCGACGGTAAAACGCTCATTCACCCGACCCAATTTCGTATCGCCAACGACACATTCCGCCCCTCCGCCAACGAAGTGTCCCGTGACGAGAAGATCATCGATCTCTTCGACCTGCCAATGAATATCGGCAAAGGCGTCGTCGCCGCGCCCTGGGGCGGGATGCTCGAGGCGCCGATCCATCTGGCGCAGGCGAAGAGGACGGTCGCGATCGATCGCAGGATTCGGGAAATCGAGACCACGATGCACTGAGAGTGCAACAGACAGCCGCGCCCTCCGGAAGCGTTGCCCGCTGCTATTTCAAGCGCCAACCAACATTGATATATTTCAAGTGTCAGCCTTGATATAGGTCGAGGTCACACGGCTTTCGGCCCTACTAGCTCGCCCCTTTTCCGAAAGTCGAAGACAAACTCGGCCCTCGGGGCCGGGGCGTGGAGCGCAATGGGGGTCAACGTGTTATCCGCACTGAGTGAGTGGCTGCTGGGCGCTTCGGGACTGGAGCCGCACGGTTTCTGTCTGCTTTGGGAGCCGGGACTGGTTTGGCTCTACGCGATATCCGACACAGCGATCGCCCTCGCCTATTTTTCCATCCCCATGGCGCTCATCGTCGTCGGAAGACGGCGCGGCGATCTCGTCCCTCCGCCGTTGCTGTGGCTCTTCGTCGCCTTCATCTTGCTCTGCGGGGCCACGCATTGGCTCGACGTCATCACCCTTTGGGCGCCGCTCTATGGATTGCAGGGCCTCGCCAAGTTAGCGACGGCGATCGCTTCGATCTTCACGGCGGTCGCATTGTGGTATGCGCTGCCAAACTTTCTAGCCCTGCCGTCCGTGGAACAATTGCGCCATGCCAACGCGGCGCTGCGCGCGAGCCAGGAGCAGCTCGCCCATGCGCAAAAAATGGAGGCGCTCGGGCAACTGACGGGCGGGATCGCCCACGACTTCAACAACCTGTTGCAGGTGATCACGGCCTCGCACAACGCGATCGAGCGCCTCATGGCGCGGGGCCTTGGTCAGGACATCAAGCCTCCGCTGGCGGCCATCGCAAAAGCGTCGAGCACCGCGTCGAGCCTCATCAACCGCATGCTGGCGTTCTCGCTGCGACAGACGCTGCTCCCGCGCCAGCTCAATCCCAACCAGCTCGTCGCCGGCCTCGAAGAACTGCTTCGACGCACGCTCGGCCCCGAGATCGATCTCAAGCTCCGCCTCGGCGAAGACGTTCGGGGGATTATCTGCGATCCATCGCAACTGGAGAGCGCCCTTCTCAACCTATCAATCAACGCCCGCGACGCCATGCCGCAAGGCGGGGCGCTCACCATCGCGACCGCTAATCGGACTCTCGCAGCCGACAAGCTCGAGCCGGGCATCGAACCGGGAGACTATGTCGAAATCGAAGTGAGGGATACGGGAGTCGGCATGAGCGATGACGTCCGCCGCCACGCCTTCGAGCCCTTCTTTACGACGAAGCGGTACGGTCGCGGAACGGGCCTGGGACTCTCGCAGGTATATGGTTTCATCAAGCAATCGGGCGGATTCGTGCGCATCGAGAGCGCTCCCGGCAAGGGAACGAGCGTGCAGATTTATCTGCCGAGAAATGACGCGCCCCCTGACTTCATCGAGACCACGCGGCAGCCCCCCGTCGAGAGCGCCGTCACCGCTTCGCCGACGCGTCACCGGCGGATTCTGATCGTCGAGGATCAAGAGGAGGTGCGCACTCAAATCGTCGACGCGCTCAACGAGATTGGCTGCGAGGTGCTCGAAGCGCCCGACGGCGTCGTCGGATTGCGGATGGCGGAGATGAGCGCGCCGCTGGACTTGCTGATCACCGATGTGGGTCTGCCGGGCCTGAACGGGCGTGAGGTCGCCGAAGGCGCGCGCGCCTGGCGTCCCGATCTGCCGGTCCTATTCATCACGGGCTATGCGGACAAGTCGCTGGAGACGCTTTGGCTGGCGCCGAATGTGGAAGTTCTGCGGAAGCCGTTTACGCTGGACGACTTGGTCGCGCACGTTCGAGTTCTGCTCAACTCAAAGGTCGTATCTAGATAGGAACCGGGCGCGCATATGCATATTTCTGGGACCGCATCACCTCGGATGCTCGTCCCGCCACTTCCGCACCTGCTCCAGCGCATTGACGATGTGGCCATGCGCGCTCGCGTCCGAGTAGGCGAAGAGGATCTTGCCGTCCGGCGCGATCACGTAGGACAGGCGCTCGGCGAAGACCGGGCCTTTGATGGGGACGCTGAAGGCTGCGTCATAGGCTTTAATGACCTTGAAATCGGGATCGGCGCCGACCGGGAACTTGTCGCGGCATTCCTTCTTCGAGAATTCGCGCTGCGTCTCGATGGGGTCGCTGGAGACGCCGATCACACTCGCGCCGGCCGCAGCGAAATCCTCCATCGCCTCGGCGAATTCATGCGCCTCCACCGTGCAGACCGAGGTGAAGGATTTCGGGTAGAAATAAAGGACGACAGGCCCTTTCTTCAGCGCGTCGGCGAGATGGAAGGTGAAATCCTTGCCGCCCTGCGCGGCAGGGATCGAGAAATCTTCGGCGTGATCGCCGGCGCGCAACGCCGCTTGGGAGGCGGCAGGCGCGAGCGCGAGAAACACGGCGAAGATCAGGGTGCGGAGCGACACGGGCGCTATCCTTTCCAGCAAGTGGCGTTCCTGTTTAGTTAGAGCCCGCAACGCAGGCGCCAACGGGGCCCGTCCACCGCCTTAGAGCGCGTCCCGCGTGGATTGCGCGATTCGGACGCGTTCAAATCAAGAATTTGGAGCATCTCCTTACCGGAAAACCGCTTCGCACTTTTCCGGGACATGCTCTAACGTCGAAGCCGGGCTTAACTTTCGCGTCCTTTACCGCCGAGGCTAAACAAAAAGCATACTTGCTAGAAGTCCCACTAAGTATAGTTCCTAATTGCTTTATGGAGTGGCTTCGCGATGCTGGCCGCGCGCATAATCGCAAAGCATGCTTGCTGCGAGGTCTTGGCGTCGATGGCGATTCGACAGGATGCCGACGCAGCACCCGCAGCGCTCGGGGTCCCTACCGCGGTCTAGATGGCGCTCGCCATGAACTCGGGACGGCAATAGGGCGCGCCGGGGCTGGCTCGATGTGAGGTTCCATGCGTCACGAGTCCATGACCATGCTCCCGAACGAACCGTTCTTCTTCAGAGCCCTGGCGGACAGCAGCCCGTTGTTCATCGGGATCTGCGACCTCAGCCTGAGGCCCTTCTATGTGAACGAGGCCGGGCGACGTCTGGTGGGGCTCGACAATCAAAAGAATTTCGCTGAAACGCCGGTGAAGGCGTTCTTTTTCCCGGAGGATCAGGCTTTCGTCCTGAACGAGTTTTTCCCGCGCGTTCTCGAGGATGGCCGGGCTGAAACCGAGATTCGCTTCCGTCATTTCAAGACCGGCGAAGCGATCTGGATGACCTACGATGTCTTCTTCCTCCCGGACGAGAGCGGAAAGCCCGTGGGTCTGGCGACCGTGAGCCGCGACATCAGCGGGCCCAAGCAGACGGAGAACGCGCTGCGAGTGAGCGAGGAACGCCTGCGCCTCGTCACCGAACTGGCGCAAGTCGGCTATTGGCACTGGGATATTCAAGCGGATTCCCTGGAATGGTCGCCGTCGTGCAAGCAACTCTTCGGCGTCCCGGCGCAGGAGCCGCTCAGCTATGGACGCTTTATGTCCGCTCTGCACCCCGAGGATCGCGAGCGCGTGGACAGCGCCGTCCGCACCTGTCTGGAGAGCGGCGGCCAGAGGGATTACGACATCGAGTACCGCGCGCTATGGCCGGATGGCGCGGTCCGCTGGATCCACGCCAAGGGCGACGCCGTGTTCGCGGACGGCAGACCGTTCCGGATGGCGGGTATTGCGTTGGACATCACGGAACGCAAGCACGCCGAAATCGCTTTGCAGCAAAAAACCACGCTCTTGCAGGGAGTCATCGAGTCAACGCCGGATCGCATCTACGCCAAGGACATCGAATGCCGCATGCTGCTGGCCAATTCGGCGACTCTGGAGACGGCCGGAAAGCCGGCCGCCGAGGTGCTCGGACGAAGCGAGACGGAATGGCACCACGATCCAGAAGAAGCCGAGCGCATACGCGCCAATGACCGGCGGATCATGGAGACCGGCCGCAGCGAAACCGTCGAGGAAATCTTCGCGACGCCGGGAACCGCTCCCCGCATTTTTCGTTCGACGAAAAGTCCTATGCGCGACGCGGAAGGCCATGTGATCGGCGTCGTCGGCGTTTCGGAAGACGTCACGGCGCTCAAGGAAGCCGAGGCCGCGTTGCGCGAAGCCGATCGGCGCAAGAACGAGTTCATCGCAACGCTCGCCCATGAGCTGCGCAATCCGCTCACGCCGATTCACAACGCCACGCTCGTTCTGCGAATGAAGCGCGACGCCGACGATCCCGACGCAGCGCTGCTGGATATGATCCAGCGTCAGACCGACCATCTGGTTCGGCTCGTCGACGACCTTCTCGAAATCGGTCGCATCAGTTCCGGCAAGATCGAGCTGCGCAAGGAGAAAAGCGACATCGTCGCCGTCTTGCACGACGCCTTGGCGTCGTGTCAGCCGCTGATCGACAAAAAGGCACATCGCGTGACAACGAAGGTCGCAAGACCGCCGCTCTGGGTGTCCGCAGATCCAGTGCGGCTCACGCAGATTACGGTGAATCTGATCGACAATGCGGTGAAATACACCCCGCCTCAGGGTTTGATTGAAGTCGAAGCGGCTTGCGAAGCCGACGAGATCGTCCTTCGCGTGCGCGACAATGGCGTGGGCATCGACGCCGACGCGCTGCCGCAGGTGTTCGACTTATTCATGCAAGTCGAGGACCGCGCGGGAGCGCCGAAAGGCGGGCTCGGCATCGGTCTCGCTCTCGCGCGCAAGCTCGTCGAGCTGCACGAGGGGCGGATCGAGGCTCATAGCGCCGGCCCTCAGCGTGGCAGCGAATTCGTCGTGCGCCTGCCGCAGTGGCAAGCGTCGACTACTATCGCTGCGGAAGCTTTAGCGGCGACGGATGAAAAGGGCGGCGACGCCGATCGGCCGGCGCGCGTACTCGTCATCGACGACGATCATGACGTAGGCGGCAGCTTCTGCTTCTTGATGGAAAGCTTGGGAATGACCGTTCGCGCCGCGTATGACGGCCCCTCCGGAATCGCGGCGATCGACACCTTCAGGCCCGACGCGATCTTTTGCGACATCGGCATGCCGGGGGTCGACGGCTGCGAAACGGCGCGCCGCATTCGAGCCGCACATGGCGACGGGCTCCTCCTCATTGCTCTGACTGGCTGGGGACAGGATGAAGATCGCCGCCGAACGCAGGAAGCCGGTTTCGACGCGCATTTGACCAAGCCGGCGTCGATCGAGGCTATTGAAGCGCTGCTCCGACAAATTCCGCGCCTGTCCGGCGCGCTCACGCGCACGCCGGCTTCCGGCTAGGGCGCCTCGAGCCCCATCACGTCCTCGACATGCCGCGGCAGGCGTCCCGGCGCAACGAAGACCGCGTCGGCGCGCAGCGTATAGCTTGCGGCCCAAGGGTTGACGCTGAGCCAGCGCGCGGCGGCGATGCGCATTCGGCGCTCCTTCTGCGGCGTGATCGCGATGAGCGCCGCGTCCATCTCGGCGCGCGCCTTCACTTCCACGAAGGCGACGACGTCGCCGCGCTGCGCAACGATGTCGATCTCGCCGCCTTTGACGCGATAGCGGCGGGCAAGAATCTTGTAGAGCTTCAGCCTGAGCCAGACTTCCGCGATCGTTTCGGCATGGGCGCCGAAATCGAGCGCTTTGCGACGCGTCATGGGATGCGCTCGAGATCGGCGAGCCAGGCCGTGGCCTCGGAGTCGCTCGGCGCGCGCCAGTCCCCGCGTGGAGAAAGCGATCCGCCGGAGGAGACCTTTGGGCCATTCGGCAAGGCGCTGCGCTTGAACTGGCTCGTCTGGAAGAAACGGCGCAGGAACACGCCGAGCCAGCGCTTGATCTCGGGAAGATCGTAGGCGACGCGCTTATCTGCGGCGATCCCCTCGGGCCAGCGGCCGGCGGCTGGGTCCCGCCAAGCGTGATAGGCGAGAAAGGCGATCTTCGCGGGCGCGAAGCCATAGCGCGTCGCATAGAACAAATTGAAATCCTGCAGCGCGTAGGGGCCGACGAAATCCTCGGTGCGTTGCGTCGCGCCTTCTTCGGCGGGCACGAGCTCGGGCGAGATTTCGGTCGACAATATGTCGTGGAGCGCCGCGACGGCGCCGATTCCGAAGCGCGCCTCGCGCGCGCACCAGCGGATGAGATGCTGGATGAGCGTCTTCGGCACGGAGGCGTTGACGTTGTAATGCGACATCTGATCGCCGACGCCATAGGTGCACCAGCCGAGCGCGATCTCGGAAAGATCGCCCGTGCCGAGAACAAGGGCGTCATGACGATTGGCGAGCCGGAAGAGCAGCGAGGTGCGCGCGCCGGCCTGCACGTTTTCGTAGGTTAGATCGTAGACGGGCTCGCCCGCTGCGGCCGGGTGCCCAATGTCCTCGAGCATAAGCTGACAGGCGGGGGTCACGTCGATCTCCTGCGCCGAGACGCTGAGCGCGCGCATGAGCGCCCAGGCATTGGCGCGCGTGCGGGCGCTCGTCGCATAGGCTGGCAACGTATAGGCGAGCACGTTTTCGCGCGGTAGGCCTAATCGGTCCATCGCGGTCACCGCGACGAGCAGCGCCTGCGTCGAGTCGAGCCCGCCCGAAACCCCGATCACGAGCTTGTTCAGGCCCGTCGCCCTGAGTCGTTGCGCGAGGCCGTGCGCCTGAATGTTGAAGGCCTCGAAGCACAGCTCCGAAAGGCGCGCCTCGTCGTCCGGCACGAAGGGAAAGCGCGGGATTTCGCGCAGCAGGCCGATGTCCTTCGATTTCGCCCGCAAGGCGAAACGGATTTCGCGAAAGGATTTCGCGGCGCGTTCGGCGTCGGCGCAGTCGCCAAAGCTCGTTTGCCGCAACCGCTCGGCGGCGATGCGCCCGAGATCGACGTCGGCGAGGACGAGCGGCGGCTCCTTGGCGAAGCGCTCGGCTTTGGTGAGCGGCGCCCCCAACTCGTAGATCAAGGCCTCGCCGTCCCAGGCGAGGTCGGTCGTCGATTCTCCCTCCCCCGCCGCCGAATAGAGATAGGCGGCAAGACACCGCGCCGATTGCGAGGCGCAGAAGGTCTGACGGATGTCCGACTTGCCGATGATGGCGTTGCTCGCCGAGAGGTTGAGCAGCACGCTCGCCCCGGCCATGGCGGCGCGCGCCGAGGGCGGGATCGGCGTCCACAGATCCTCGCAGATCTCGGCATGAAGCGCGAGGCCGGGAAAATCCTCGGCGACGAAGACGAGGTCCGAGCCGAAAGACGCGCGAACGCCCGCGACGTCGATCTCCTCGCCCGTCACGTGAACGCCCGGCGAGAAGTGGCGCTTCTCGTAGAACTCGCGGTAGTTTGGCAGGTAACTCTTTGGCGCGACGCCGAGGACCGCCCCGCGCAGCATCAGAACCGCGCAATTATAGAGCCGCCCGCGATGACGCAGCGGCGCGCCGACGACGAGAATGAGATCGAGACTTTGGGAGTCTTCGAGAAGATCGCGGAGCGCCGTTTCGACCCCGTCGAGCAGCGCGTCCTGCTGCAGGAGATCGTCGATCGCGTATGCCGAGAGGCCGAGTTCCGGAAAGAGCGCGAGCGACGCCCCCTGCTCCGCCGCCCGCTCCGCCATCGCGAGCGTCGCCGCTGCATTGGCCGCCGGGTTGGCGATGGCCACACGCGGCGCCGCGACGGCCAAGCGCAGGAAGCCGTGCGTGTGCAGGCTGAAGAAGGGGTGCGACATGGGGGCAATATAAGCGTATGCGCCAAATTGCCTAAGCCGCTTCTTAACTCGTCAGCCGCCTTCGAGTCCGCCGACGTCGCGATCGTCGGCTTGTCATCTCTCGTCTCCGTCGCATTCCGTTGACATTCCGCCTTGCAGGGGGCGCCAGTATCGGGCAAACTGTTTAGCCTGCGTATCACTCGCGATCCCTGATTGAGCTGTTTCTCAATGGAGACTGACGTGCGGTATTTTTTCCTGCTCATATCGCTTCTCGCTCCCTCTTTCGCTCTCGCTTTCGACAAGAGCGACTTAGATGAAGCTATCGAGATGGCTGTGTTAAGTAAGAATATGAACGGTGATGGCTCGACAGAAATGGGCACGCCGATTACGATATCTGGCTTTGGGCAGTGGAGCCTGAAGTGGGAAGGCAAAGACGAAAATGCATCGCCTGATAAGTTTGGAGGATTTCGAAAATATTGTAACCGGTGGGCAGTTTTCAAATCGACAAAGTCAGACAAAACCTATGCAATCGTTTTACGAGGCACGATTAATAATACATTGAGCATTGTCGAGGACGCACTTGCTACTACTGTGAAGGCGAATTCAGTCTGGTTTAAAGACAATGACTCCTCTCATCAGGGGAAGGCGCACGCCATCCAGCTATCCAATGACGAACAAGCCGAGGTTCACGTTGGATTTGCGGGCGGCCTGGTCGACACTCTTTTCCATCGAGGAGGCGACGAGGAGAACCCAAAAGGGTTAATTAGAATTTTGAACAGCAAAATTGAGCCCGATAGCACGATCTATATCACGGGCCACAGCCAGGGTGCCGCGATCGCCACGCTGCTGCATTCCTTCCTGATAAGTCGGAACTTGCCCTTGAATACCGGTTATGGCTTGTCGGATAAGAGTTTCAAAATAAAATCCTATGTCTTCGCGCAACCAAAACCTGGAAACTGGGATTACGCGATGGATTTTTCCCGCGCCTTATTCATAAATGCGAGCTCAGCCTACGTGATCAACAACAGCTGGGACTGGGTTCCTCAGGCGCCGATCAGCGTACAGTTGCCTTCTGAGTTTACCACGCGCCTGCTTCAATCTTACAGCGGGTCGAGCAAACCGATCATTAATGATGTGATCGGGTTCGCAGGAAACTACGCGAAGATCGAAAGCAGCTTGAGAACTGGATTATCGGCTGCAGTGCGCGGGATAGAGGCAAACGTCAATACCGTCGATGAGATCAAGGGCCGGCTGACTGCGGAACTGCCCACATTCACCAAAGAGTACATCGAAGCCCAAGCGTGCGAAAAGCACGCAATTCCATTCGTTTGCCCACCCCAGCCCCCTCCGCCTCAGACCAAGTTGTTGAATGTCGTTTTCAAAGATGCAAGCCAGGGAATCTTTAACAAGCTGGGCTCGTTTAGCAATGATCTCGACAGCAAATACCTCTTCGATCAAGGCCCAGTGGAACCGAAAGACGGATCGTCGGTCAATTACACGCCGGTTGGAAATCTGGTCGCTCTCCCAATGTCCGCGCAGGCGAGCGTGAGCAAAGACGACCTTACTCTCCAACACCACATGAAGCTTTACATCCAAGGGCTTTGTGAGATGCGCAAGAGCCGCCAAGATTGCCCGGAAGCACCCATCCTCATCGGGGGCCCGCCGCAATAGGAGCGTGGTCCGCCTCGGGCGTCCGGATGTGCTCCGGGCGCACGCCGATCCCGATGAGCCGCGCCGGGATGCGGCGCAGGATCGGGAAGTCGCGCAGGAGCCGTAGCGGCAGCGGCAATTTCCCGAGCTCCGCGCCCCCCAGCACCTTGCCGATGACGCGGTTCTGGATGAAGCGCTGCACGGATTGGGTCACCCGCACGGGCCATTCGCGCCGCCGCTGCAGGGCCGCGAGAAGTTCCGGCGCGACCGACCCGCGCCGCAGGGGCTCGGCCAGAAGATTGGCAGCCGCGACCGCGTCCTGGATCGCGAGATTGACGCCGACGCCGCCGACCGGCGACATGGCGTGCGCCGCGTCGCCAATGAAGAGAAGCCCGGGCCGGCTCCAGCAGCTCAGCCGGTCCAGCGCGACGGAGAGCAGCTTGATGTCGTCCCAGCTCTTGAGCGTGTCGACACGATCGACGAGGAAGGGCGCGGCCTGCGCGATCTCGCGGCGCAGCGCCTCGAGGCCCTGGCGCTCGAGCGCCTCGCGCCCGCCCTTGGGAATGACGAAGCCGCACTGCCAATAGTCGTTCCGGTCGATGAGAGCCAGGATGCGGCCCTTGGCGAAGCGCCCCAGCGGCTCGTGCGGATCGTCCTCGCGCCGCGCGAGCCGAAACCACAGCACGTCCATCGGCGCGCCGAAGTCGACGGGATGAAGTCCTGCCCTCTCGCGCAGCGTCGAATGGCGCCCGTCGGCGGCGATCGTCAGATCGGCGCGTATGTCGATCGCCTTTCCGCCGTGCGTCGCGCGCACCCCGAGGACGCGATCGTTTTCGAGAATGAGGTCGGTGGCCGCGACGTCCATGAGCAGCCGCAAGGAGGAGTAGCGCGTCCCCTTCTCCGCCAGGAAGTTCAGAAAATCCCATTGCGGCATGAGCGCGATGAATTTGCACTGCGTCGGCAGATGCGTGAAGTCCGCGACCGTGATCTGCTCGTCGCCGACGAAGCCCGCGATCTGGCGCGCCTCGCTATGGGAAAGCTTCAGGAATTCATCGAGCAACCCGAGCTCGTGGAAGAGCTCGAGGGTCGAGGGGTGGATCGTGTCGCCGCGAAAGTCGCGAAAAAAATCCGCGTGCTTTTCGAGCACCACGACATCGACGCCAGCGCGGGCCAGAAGAAAACCCGCCATCATTCCGGCCGGCCCGCCGCCGACGACGCAGCAGCGCGTCGTTAAAGTTTCATTCGTGCTCAAGTCGCCGCCCTCCATAGTGAAGCTACTCTAGCGCGCAACGCCAAGCGGGCGAGAGACGATAGGTAAATATGCCTAAGACTCTGCGTCAGACCATCGCGCCGACACAAAGGCTTTCGCGATCGCCTGGGCGCGGGCGGCGGTGATGTCGGCATCGTCGGGCGGCGCTGCAATGTCACGGCAGGCGTCGATCGCCTGGGCGAGAACAGCCGCTTTCGGATAGGCTTGCCCAGACCTGCCCCGATGCGCGCGAAAATCGCAAGCGCAGACCGTCATCAAATCGTCGAATCGGGCGCGTCCGCCGAAGGCGCCGAGTTGTTCGAGCATGGCCGCGACGGGTCCGGCGCGCACCCGAGACACGCGATGGACCCGTTCGCATTCGGCGAGCGCCAAAAGAGCGAGGTGGATGCATTCTTCCGAGACCTCGAAGCGCGCGCAAATCGCTTCGATGCGCGGACGCCCGCGTTCAATGTGACCGTAGTGAACGGGAAGGTGTTCGGGTGGAGAATCGAATTTGCCTACATTCATGACCATCAGGGCGAAGCGCACGGCGAGCGGCGCGTCGCATTGGGCCGCCTCGGCGAGCGCGTTCATGAGCAATTCGCCGAGGTCGGCGCTTACGTCTCCCTCCGTGATTTGCGGCACGCCGAACAGCGCCTGGACCTCGGGAAGAAAATGGTCGAGCGCTCCGCAATGGCGCAGCGTCCGCAAGGCGCGCGCGGGCGACGGCGCCATCAGACAGTCCGAGATCTCGGGCCATGCGTCGGATGGCGAAACATCCTCCAGCGCGCCCGCCTTCACGCGCTCGCGCAACGACTCAAGCTCTTCGAAAGTCGGCTCCGCTTGCGCGTGACCGATCGAGGCCGCTTGCCGCAGCAGCGAAACGCCGGGGTGACCGAAACTGGGGAGAGCCGTCATGAGGAACTCGCAAGCAAGCCAGGGACCACGAGTTCGCCAAATCGACCCGAGTGTGACTAAGTCCGGTAGACGAACGCCAAGATAACGCTAAATCCCCTCGGGCTAAACAAGCCGAAGCCGCAGAACGACGGCATGGGAGGAAGCAATATGTCCGTTTTGAACGAAGTGCTGGGCGCCAACGCCAAATATGTCGCCGAATTCGGCAAGAAGGGCGATCTCGCCCTGCCGCCGGCGAGGCGCTTTGCCATTCTTACCTGCATGGACGCGAGGCTCGATCCCGCAAAATACGCGGGACTCGCGGAGGGCGATGCGCATGTGATCCGCAACGCCGGCGGACGCGCCACCGACGACGCGATCCGCTCGCTCGTGATCTCGCACAAGCTGCTCGGCACGATGGAGTGGTTCGTTATTCATCACACGAATTGCGGCATGGAGCTCTTCTGCGACGAGGTGATGGGCGAGCTTCTCGCCGACAGCCTCGCAACCGCGTCTTTCGACGGCAAGACCTGGTCAAATCCGCAGCACGGCGGCGGCTGCGTCGCCGGCCGCTTCATGAAATGGCACACGATCAAGACGCAGGAGCAAAGCGTCGAGGACGACGTGCGCCGCATCCGCGAGCATCCGCTCGCGCCGCGCAACATCCCGATCTACGGCTATGTCTACGACGTGAAGAGCGGTCGACTCGTCGAGGTTCCTGGCGCGACCAAGGCCGGCAAGGCGGCCTGAACGGATAAAAGTCTAACACCCTCGCCTCCAGCCAGAGAAGCCCGCGCCGCGGGCTTCTCATGGGCGGGCGGCGTGCTCTCATAGCTCGAGACGCGCCCTTCGAGCCCTCTCGGGATGAGGCGATGGCGACGAGCGCCGGCAAAGCGTCGGCGTGTTTAGCTCCGAGGCGCGGAAGCAATGTAAAGCGAGTTGACGAGCCGCCAGGCATGGAAGGCTGCGCTGTCCGCCCATTCCAACGACTGTAGCGCTTGATCCGCCGTAGATGCAGATGTGCGCTGCGTGGCGACCGCTTCGAGAATCTTTTCACGCGCCGACTGTTTCTCGGCCGTGAGCTGTTGCGATGCGGCTCCGATCGCCTCCACGATCCCGACAGTCGTCTCGTTCGTCTTCCTCTGGGCGTCCAGCCAGGCGCCAAGCGCCGCTGCGCCGGCCGCGTTCGTGAGAGACGATGTTGTCGTCTGCGTCGGCGTCCGCCGCAGATCTTCGTGCAGCTGCTTCAAATGGTCGATTGCGTGAACCAGTCGAACCAGTCTCGGCTCCGTCTCTGCCGTGTCGAGCGTTTCCAGCGACAGCGTCTCGATGAAACGATCGATTTGGCTCATGCTTTCTTCTGGCGGCTCGAAGGCCACGCTCCCGCCCTCAAGCCGGATGCGCACGGCGTCGATCGCGCCGCGCGAGACTTCGAGAAGGGCGCGGGAGACCGCCTCCAGAGCGACCGGCCCGCCGGCCTCGGCCAACGCCGGCTGCAGGCGGCTGGCCGCGGTCTCGACTCCCTTGCCGGTCAGATCGGTGATGAAGCGCGCGTAACGATCGAGCCAGGGGAAGAAAACCACGACGCCCATGAGCTTGAACAGACTGCTGAAGGCGGCGAGTCCGAGAACGCCGTCATAGTCGTCGAGGCTGGACACGGCCCATATCGCGGCGCGCGCCAGCGGATTGAGCAGCAGCATCCCGAGCACGCCGACGACGAGACTGAAGATGACATGCGCCAGCGCCGATCGCCGCACGGCAAGTCCGCCGCTCATCGCGCCGAGCGCCGCGCTCGTCGCCGCGGTGCCGACGCTCTGACCCACGACCATGGCGCAAGCCTGCAGGAAATCCACATTGCCGCCATGCAGGGCGACGAGGGTCGCTGCGGCGGCGGCGCTCGACGACTGCATGACGATCGTCATGACGACGCCAAGCCCAGCGAGGAGCCATTTGGCCGCCCAGCCGCTCCCGACGAAGGACTCGATGTTCCAGGGCACGGCGTCCATGCCGCTCTGCAGATAATCGAGACCGATGAAGATCAGTCCAAAGCCCGCGAGAATGGCGCCGAAGGCGCGCGTGCGACCGCGAGCGATCAGCCACAAGAAGGCGCCAACGCCGATCATCGGCATGGCGAAGGAGGCGATCTGCACCCGGAAGCCGAAGAAGGCGACCATCCAGGGTGTCGTCGTCGTCCCGAAGGTGGCGCCGATAAGCACGCCGATCGCTTGCGAGAACGTCACGAGGCCAGCGCTGACGAAGCCGATCACCGTCATCACCGTGGCGCTCGACGACTGAATGAGCGCGGTGAAGAGCGCCCCGAACACGACTGCGCTGAAACGACCCCGCACCAGCGTCTGCAAGGCCTGCCGCAGCGCGTCGCCCGCGAAACCCTTCAGCCCCTCCGTCAGATGATGGATGCCGAGCAAGAAGAGGCCGATGCCGCCGAGGATCGTCATTGCCGATGTCACGTTCATTCGGATCAGCTCTTTCACAAAAAGCGCGCCCCGTGGAGCGCGCAGCTGCGACTATCGCGGCGACCTCACTCGTCGCGTTCGGGCGGATCGCTCTGCGAAGAGAATTTGACGCCTTGACGAGAGCGCGACGTGCGGTTGATGCGCTTTCCTGCAGCGTATCGCCAAGATCCTCGTTATGTCCCGCTCACCGGCTTCGTCAAGCTCATGCCAGGTTTTTGGCTCGACGCATCGATCATCACAAGCGTGGCGATAGTCGGAGGTAGATCAAAAAGACGCTTCTAAACTTAGGGATCGCCCGCGCAACGGTTGAACCCTAGCCGTCTCACGATATCTGACGGGGAAACAAGAACAGGGAGACTCTCCCATGCAAGACTTCGCCCAGAGCCTCATCGCCGCCACGGGGCTCGATGCTTCCACCGCCAAGGCGGCGATCGGCCAAATGCTGCTGTTCCTCCGCGACAAAGCCCCTGGAGGGCGCGTCGCCGAATATGTCGCGAGCACGCCGCAAGCCCGGGAGGCAGTAGCAGCCGCCGAAACGACCGGTGACGGCCGCCTGACTCAAATCATCGAGGGACTGACGCGCTTCACGGGTCAAGGCCGCGCTGACGTCAACGTGCTCATCGGCGGATTGATCGGGCTCGGACTCGATCAAAAGCAGATCAGAAGCCTCTTCGACGCAACGATCGCCTGCGCCGGAGATTTGATCGGAGCGGAGGGCGTCCGTGAAATCCGCGAAGCCTTCTCTGGAGCCGCATTGCGCAGCAGCGCGCCAGCGCCCCGGCAGCCGTCAAAAGTCGCGTCCATGGCGCACGCGCCGTCCATGAAACCCATCATCGCGCCCTCGCCCCAGATCGCCGCGGCGGATCCACGCAACAAATATTGGGTTCGCGAAACCGTGGGCGTTTTCGACGACGACGAAACGCTCGAGACAGCGGTGGACGAGCTCAATCTCGCCGGCTTCAACGGGGCCGCGATCTCGGTGCTTGCCGCCGGCGCCAAAACGAAGGGCGGCTTGAGCCGCATCTTTGGCAGCATGACGGAGATCGAGGACAGCGGCGAGGCGCCGCAGACGGAATTCGTCTCCAGCGACTCGCGCGCGGAAGGAACGGCTGCGCTGATCGGCGTTCCTTTCTACATCGGGGGAGCGGCGGGGGTATGGGCCGTGTCCGCGACGGGAGGGTCGCTCGCCTTCGCGCTCGCCTCCGCCCTCGCGCTCGGGGGCATTGGCGCGGGCCTTGGTGCCATTCTCGCCCTCGCCATTCACAGCCGGCACGCCAGGCAGATTCGCCAACAGCTGAAGCTCGGCGGCCTCGTGCTTTGGGTGAAAACGCCTACGGCGGAAAGTGAAGCGCGGGCGGCGCGGATTTTGACGAATCTAGGCGCGCGCGACGTTCACGTGCACGAGGTGCAACGCGAATGGAGCTCCGAGTTCGATGCCGCTGACTCACGGGCCCTACGACCCGTTCGTCAGTCTTCTCCCCAACTCGACGTCCCATCGGCCGAACGCCTCGGCCTGAGCTGAAAGCCGTCGCGCCTCGCGCTCGATCTCAAGCGGGAGGCGCGTCCGTCAACTTTATTTGAAATGCGACTTCAGCGCGTCGACGAGGTCGGTCTTCTCCCAGGAGAAGCCGCCGTCGGCATCGGGCTTCCGGCCAAAGTGGCCGTAGGAGGACGTGCGCGCGTAGATCGGCTGATTGAGCTTGAGATGCTCGCGAATGCCGCGCGGGGTCAGGCGCATGACCTGCGGCAGCACCGCCTCGATCTTGTCCTCGTCGACATGACCCGTGCCGTGGAGATCGACATAGATCGATAGGGGCTCGGCGACGCCAATCGCATAGGAAAGTTGGATCGTCGCCCGGTCGGCGAGGCCCGCGGCGACGATATTCTTCGCAAGGTAGCGCGCAGCGTAAGCAGCGGAACGGTCGACCTTGGTCGGATCCTTGCCCGAGAACGCGCCGCCGCCATGCGGCGCCGCGCCGCCATAGGTGTCCACGATGATCTTGCGGCCCGTAAGGCCCGCGTCGCCGTCCGGACCGCCGATGAAGAACTTGCCGGTCGGATTGACGTGCCACACCGTCTTCGGCGTCACGAAATCGGCGGGCAGCACGGCTCTGATGTAAGGCTCGACGAGCTTGCGCACGTCCTGCGGCGAGAGGCTCTCATCGGTGTGCTGATGCGAGAGCACGATCTGTGTCGCCTCGACAGGCTTGCCGTTCTCGTAGCGCAGCGTGACCTGGCTCTTGGCGTCCGGACCGAGGCCCTTCTCCTTGCCGCTGTGACGAGCCTTGGCGAGGTCTTCCAGGATTTTATGGGCGTAATAGAGCGGCGCCGGCATCAGCTCGGGGGTCTCGCGCACCGCATAGCCGAACATGATGCCCTGGTCGCCGGCGCCCTCGTCCTTGTTGCCGGCCGCGTCGACGCCCTGCGCGATGTCGGCGGACTGCGCGTGAAGCAGCACCTCGACCTTGGCGTTCTTCCAATGGAAGCCGTCCTGCTCGTAACCGATCGCCTTGATCGCGTCGCGGGCGATGTCCTCCACATGCTCGAAGGCCAGGTTTGGACCGCGCACCTCGCCTGCGATCACGACGCGGTTCGTGGTGCAGAGAGTCTCGGCGGCGACGCGAATGGCGTAAGGGTCGATACCTGCCTTCGCGCCTTCGCGAAAGAAGGCGTCGACGATTTCGTCGGAAATGCGGTCACAAACCTTGTCCGGGTGGCCCTCGGAAACAGATTCGCTTGTAAAGAGATAGTTTTTGCGCGCCACGTAACTCCTCCGTCCGCGTGGAATTTCTTCTACCCGGCCGGCTTGCCGGAGCAAATGTCCTTTGCCAGCGCCAAAGGAGACCGTCAAGCGCCCCGCCTAAGCCATGGCGCAAGCGGCGGCGGCGGTCAGTAATTCCAAACCATGCCGACGCTGGTCCCCGTCGGCGTGGGCGGGAACGGTTGAGCGCGATGCAGGGCCGATAAGGCTTCCTGATCGCGCGCCGGGGAGCCGCTGGACTTGCGCAGCGCCTGATGCATCAGGTTTCCGTTGGGATCGACGAAGAAGACGATGCTTCCCGTCTCCTGACGGCCGCCGGGAGCGTGAAATTTGCGCAGTATGTAACCCAGGACCACGGAAAAATACGTCGGGGCCGCCGTGCCGCCCGAGATCGGCGACACTTTGGCCGCGCCGCCGAGCCGGTAATGCGGCGTCGGCTCGAGCGAAGCCAGCAAATCCGACATGGACTTCTGCTTGGGACCGATCGCCGCTTTCGGGTCCGGCTTGCCGAACATCGACTCGACTTTCTCGGTAGGCCGTGGCGCCGCCTTCTTGACGATCTCCGCTTCCCGCGTGTCTTCCTCAGCGAAGTCCGTCGCACCCTGCTGCTCGCCCGGATCCCGCTGCGTCTCCTGCTTTTGCTGATGCTCTTCGGGCTTCTCGGCGGTGCTTTGATCGGGCCGCGCCTGCCGCTGCGCGGCCGTCGCTTCGTCAGGCGCCTCGCGCTTCACCTGCTCTCGGTTTTCCGCCCGCGGCGCATCATAGGCCGGCTTTTCGTCGAGCTTGAGCTTCTGCTTGGGCTGCTGCTTGGGTTGCGGCTCGGGAGGCTTCGGTTGCTTCTGCGCCTGTTGCGCCGGCGGCTCCTGCGGCGGAGGCTGCGGCGGCGGCTCGGTGACGACCTCGACCGGGATTTCCTCCTGGACCAGCGTGAGCGGCCGCGACACCCAGTCGAGCGTCAGAAGCCCGGACAGCACAAACACGTGCAGAAACAGGACGGCCGCGAAGAGTTTCGCTTCCCATTTGAGCCGGGTGGACGACAGGCGCTCTCGCCGCGGACGCTCTTCCGGCGCGGCCGAAATGCCCTCTCCTGTCAGGCTTTGGCTCATAGCCCCCATGCTTAAGATCCCGGTCGCGAGCCTGTCCAGATAATCCCATTCAGCCAAGTGGCGTGGGACGGCGAAGCTTGCTAGCGTGAATATTATGGATCGGCCCGCAAAATGTCCGGAGCATGGCGAAGCCGGCGCGAGCCGCGAAACCGCGGCGCCTAAGGCTGTGACGCCGATGATCTCGCAATATGTCGAGATCAAGGCCGCCAACCCGGACTGTCTGCTTTTTTACCGCATGGGCGACTTCTACGAGCTGTTCTTCGAGGACGCGGCCACGGCCTCGCGCGCGCTCGGCATCATGCTGACAAAGCGCGGAAAGCACCTGGGCGAGGACATCCCCATGTGCGGCGTGCCGGTCGAGCGCGCCAACGACTACCTGCAAAAGCTCATCGCGCTCGGTCATCGGGTCGCGGTCTGCGAGCAGCTCGAGGACCCGGCCGAAGCCAGGAAGCGCGGCGCGAAGGCGGTCGTGCGCCGGGACGTCGTGCGCCTCGTCACCCCCGGCACGATCACTGAGGAAGCCCTGCTCGATCCCGGAAGGCCCAACGCCTTCGCCACCCTGACGCGCCTTCGCGCCAAGGACGGCGGCTGGACTTGGGGCTTCGCGAGCGTGGACATCTCGACCGGCGCCTTCACGGTCGGCGAACGCGCGGAATCGGAGCTCGCCTCCGCGCTCGGCCGCCTGGAGCCGAGGGAGATCGTCGTCGCGGAAGAGCTTTCGCGCGAGCCCCGCCTGCGCGCGCTTCTCGAGGGCTGCGCCGCGCCGATCAGCCCTGTCGGCCGCGAGGCGTTGGAAGGCGCAGGCGCCGAGCGACGCCTCATGGAGTTCTTCCGCGTCTCGACGCTGGAAGGTTTCGGGGCGCTTTCCGCGGCGGAGACGGCTGCGGCGGCGCTCGCCGTTCATTATGTCGAGCGGACGCAGCGCGGCGAGCGGCCGGCGCTGGCGCCGCCCACGAGCCTTCGCGAGAGCCCGATTCTCGAGATCGACGCGGCGACGCGCGCCAATCTGGAGATCGCGCAGACGCTCGCCGGAAGCCGCGAAGGCTCGCTCATCGGGGCGATCGACCTGACGGTGACGCCCGGCGGCAGACGCGCCTTCGCCGAGCGTCTCAGCGCGCCTTCGACCGAGCCGGGGGAGATCGCGGCGCGCCTCGACGCGGTGGCCTTCTTCGTTGAGGCGCCGGGCGTGCGGCAGGGACTGCGAGAACGCCTCTCGGCCGCGCCGGATCTCGTCCGCGCGCTGGCGCGGCTCTCGTTGCAACGCGGCGGCCCGCGCGATCTCGCGGGCGCCGCCGCAGGGCTCTGCGTCGCCCGCGAAATCGCCGCGTTTCTCACCGCGATGGAGGCGGCCTTTCCGCCCCCCGAGCATGTGAGGCGCGAAGTTGCGGCGCTCGCCGCCGCCGACGCTTCGCTCGAGCGCCGGGTGAAGGAAAGCCTCGTTCCCGAACCGCCCGCCGATCGGCGCGCCGGGGGCTTCATCGCCCAAGGCGTCGACGCCGAGCTCGACGAAGCGCGAGCCCTGCGCGACGAAAGCCGCCGCGTCGTCGCGGGTTTCCAGGCCAAATACGCGGAAGCCGCGGGCGTTCGGCAGCTCAAGGTCAAACACAATAATTTTCTGGGCTTTTTCGTCGAGGTTCCCCAGGCGCAAGGCGAGCGCCTGCTGAAACCGCCGCTCGATCAGCTGTTCACGCATCGCCAGACGATGGCGGACGCCATGCGATTTGCGACGCGGGAACTCATCGAGCTCGACCAGAAGATCGCGCGCGCGAGCGAGCGAGCCCAGGCGCGCGAGGAAGCGCTCTTTGCGGCCATGAGCGACGCTGTCCTCGCGCAAACGAACGAAATCCGCCGCATCGCGCAGGGCTTCGCGGCGCTCGACGTCATCGCCGCGCTCGCCGAGCTCGCGGCGCGTAGGGATTGGGTCCGCCCCAAGGTTGACGCCTCGCTCGATTTCGAGATCGAGGGGGGACGCCATCCGGTTGTGGAAGCCGCGCTCAAAGCGCAGGGCAAGGTCTTCGCCCCCAACGACTGCGCGCTCTCGGGCGGTAGGATTGCCGTCGTCACCGGCCCCAACATGGCCGGCAAATCGACCTTTCTGCGCCAGAACGCGCTCATCGCGCTGCTCGCGCAGGCTGGCTCCTATGTGCCGGCCGCATCGGCGCGCATCGGCGTCGTCGACCGGCTCTTCTCCCGCGTGGGCGCCTCCGACGATCTTGCGCGCGGACGCTCGACCTTCATGGTCGAGATGGTCGAGACGGCGGCGATTCTGAACAGCGCCGGCCCGCGCTCGCTCGTGATCCTCGACGAGATCGGCCGCGGCACCGCGACCTTCGACGGATTGTCGATCGCCTGGGCGGCGATCGAGCATCTTTGCGGGGTCAATCGCTCGCGGGCGCTCTTCGCCACGCACTTCCACGAGCTGACCCGGCTCGCCAAGCGCCTGCCGAGCCTCTTCAATCTGACGATGAAGGTCTCCGAACGCGCTGGAGAAATCGTCTTCATGCACGAGGTCGTCGCGGGCGCCGCGGATCGCTCCTACGGCGTGCATGTCGCCGAGCTCGCCGGCCTGCCGAAGAGCGTCGTTCGGCGCGCGCATGAGATTCTGGGCGAGCTCGAAGCGCAGGATCGACGCGCGCCGATCGAGAAGATGATCGACGATCTGCCCCTGTTCTCGCATCGCCCTGCGACGTCCGACGCCAAGAGCCCTATGCGAGAAGCCAAGGATACGCTGCGCGAAGCGCTGACGGCGATCGAGCCCGACGCGCTCACGCCCCGCGAGGCGCTCGCCCTTCTCTATGAATTGAAGGAAAAGGCGAAGCTTTGAAGCCCGAGGGCGCTCTTCATCCCAAACGCCGCCGCATATGGCTCGTGTTGATACGGACTTATACTTAGACATTCCATATTCAAGCCCTGATAGAAGCAAAATCGGCATCTAATACCTGTTGCAAAAATAACACAGGCCAAGAGAAAGCAAACCTATACGCAGTTACTCGTATTGGATTTGATCCAACTCCTGTTCATTGTCTCTTCGACAGTCATCATGGAGTATAACTCCAGGACGTCTTTGACTTGACCGCCCTGACTCGAAAAGGAGACGAATATGAAAAAGGTAGCCGCTATTTCCGCGGTTGCGCTGGCGCTCGGCATGAGCTCAGCCTTTGCTGCGGATCTTCCCTATCGTAAGGAGCCGTTGGCCCCACCGCCGCCGCCGCCCCCGCCGCTCACCTGGAACGGCTTCTATGCCGGTCTCAACATTGGCGGCGGCTGGCTCAACAACAACAACAACAATCAGTACAGCCCGTATTACGATCCGAATTACGCCTTCGGCGGCTTGGGCCTCCTGCCGGTCGGCACTGCCACGAACCTGTTCTTCCTGCCCAACGGCAACCAGAACAACAACAACGGCGGCGGCGGCGTCATCGGCGGCGTGCAGGTCGGCTACAACTTCCAATTCAACCCGTCGATCGTCATCGGCATCGAAACCGACTTCCAGGGCACGAGCATCGGCAACAATAACAATGGAAACTGGAACTCCAGCTTCTATCCGTCGCCCTTCCTCGTGCCTCCCGCGGGCCCTGGCACCGGCATTCTGGTCCCGGTCTGGGGGAACAACAACAACTGGAACAACAACAACGGCCTCTCCAATATCGGCACGGTGCGTGGCCGCGTCGGCTGGCTGTTCACGCCCACGCTGCTCGTCTACGGCACGGGCGGCTTCGCATACGCCGGCTCCTGGTTCTTCAACAACCTCAACGTCGGCTGGGCGGCTGGCGGCGGCCTGGAGTGGATGTTCGCGCCCAACTGGTCGGCGAAGGTCGAATATCTCTATGCCCAGTTCAGCAACAGCAACAACGGGAACAACGGCGGCTGGGGCGGTGGTTGGGGCGGCGGCGGTTGGAACGGCAACCAGTCGGTCAACATCGTCCGCGCCGGCGTGAACTACCACTTCAATTGGGCGGCGCCCGTCCCCGTGCTCGCCAAGTTCTAGAGCATTTCCCGGAAAAGTGCGAAGCAGTTTTCCGAAAAGGACCTGCTCTAAGGTTTGCCGCGCGGCGGGATCGCTCCCCCGCCGCTCAAAGAGCCCGGCCTCGCTTCGAGACCGGGCTCTTCGTTAAGAATTCCTCTTTATACAGTGATATTTATCAAATCACCCTTTCCCCAAGGTTTACAAAAGAAGGCCAAATAAAGGCGTTCACACAATCGAGACAAAAACTGTTGCAGAAATAGCACACCTCTTGGAAAAGCAACGGGGAAGCGATTTCGCACATTGATGTTCGCATTTAATCCTGCGCATGGTCTTGCCGAAGTCGTCGTGGAGCGCAGCTCGCGGCGCGGGCATTCGAACCGCCCTAGACACAGGAGGCGAACATGAAAAAGGTTGCTATTTCCGCCATCGCGCTGGCGATGGGCATGGGCTCGGCGCTCGCGGCCGATCTTCCCTCGCGCAAGGCCCCGCCGGCCTATATCCCGCCGCCGCCCCCGCTGACCTGGAACGGCTTCTACGCCGGTCTGAACATCGGCGGCGGATGGAACGCCAACAGCGGCAACAACATGGTTTCCGCCTATTGGGATCCGACCTTCCCCTTCGCCTCCAACCTCACCCCGAACGGCCAGACGAACCTGTTCTTCCTGCCCAACAACAACCAAACCGGCAACGCCGGCGGCGTCATCGGCGGCCTGCAGCTCGGCTACAACTTCCAGTTCAACCCGTCGATCGTTGTGGGCGTCGAGACCGATTTCCAGGGCTCGAGCATGAGCGGCCAGGGCCCCAGCAACTACGCCTTCTATCCGTCGCCCTTCGCAGGCGGCCAATCCCTGATCCCGGTCGCGGCCATCAACGGCGGCAACATGGGCCTCAGCTACATCGGCACAGTGCGCGGCCGCGCTGGCTGGCTGTTCACCCCCACCCTGCTCATCTACGGCACGGCGGGCTTCGCTTATGGCGGCGTGCAGGCCTGGAGCCAGACCAACATCCGCAGCGGCTGGACCGCCGGCGGCGGCGTGGAGTGGATGTTCGCCCCCAACTGGTCGGCGAAGGTCGAATATCTCTATGCCGACCTGCAGAGCGGCGGCATCACGGGCACCTTCGGCTACAACTACGGCTATCACTACCACCCGGAGATCAACATCGTCCGCGCTGGCGTGAACTATCACTTCAACTGGGCGGCCCCCGCTCCGGTTCTCGCGAAATACTGATCGGCTTCAGAAGTCCCGATCAGCAGAAAGCCCGGCCTCGCGCCGGGCTTTTTGCCTTTTGGCAATGGCACTCAGACATGACAGCGGAGCAACTGTTGCATAAATACAACACTCCCTGTTGCAAAAATGGCACACATACCAATAAAAGAGATTTTAACGAATTTTTTATATTGAAGTGAGGGGCAGCTCCTGGCTAGAGTTGCTCATCGAATTCGTCGCGGAATTGTCCGGACGTCGTCGAAGATCGGCGTAGCGTTCAGTCTATCCCGCGAAGTGTCATAGGAGACGAACATGAAAAAGGTTGCAGCTATTTCCGCCATCGCGCTGGCGCTTGGCATGGGCTCGGCGCTCGCCGCCGATCTTCCCTCGCGCAAGGCTCCCCCGGCCTATATCCCGCCGCCGCCCCCGCTGACCTGGAACGGCTTCTACGCCGGTCTGAACATCGGCGGCGGATGGCAAGCCAACAGCGGCAGCAATCTGACCTCCGCCTATTGGGATCCGACGTTCGCCTTTGGCTCCACTCCGGTTGTCGGGGGCCCGCAGAACCTGTTCTTCCTGCCCAACAACAATCAGTCGGGCACGGCGGGCGGCGTCATCGGCGGCCTGCAGCTCGGCTACAACTTCCAGTTCAACCCGTCGATCGTTGTGGGCGTCGAGACCGACTTCGACGGCTCGAGCCTCAGCGGCCAGAGCCCCAGCAACTACGCCTTCTATCCGTCGCCCTACGCTGGCGGCCAGTCCCTGATCCCGGTCGCGGCCATCAACGGCGGCAACCTGAGCCTCGACTACATCGGCACGGTGCGCGGCCGCGCTGGCTGGCTGTTCACCCCCACCCTGCTCGTCTACGGCACGGCGGGCTTCGCCTATGGCGGCGTGAGCGCCTGGAACCAGACCAACATCCGCACCGGCTGGACCGCCGGCGGGGGCGTGGAGTGGATGTTCGCCCCCAACTGGTCGGCCAAGGTGGAATATCTCTATGCCGACCTGCAGAGCGGCGGCATAACCGGCACCTTCGGCTACAACTACGGCTATCACTTCCATCCGGAGCTCAACATCGTCCGCGCCGGCGTGAACTATCACTTCAACTGGGCGGCCCCCGCTCCGGTTCTCGCGAAATACTGATCGGCTCCAGAAACCCCGATCAGCGGAAAGCCCGGCCTCGCGCCGGGCTTTCTCGTTTTTTCTGCCTTGAGCGGTCTTTCAGGATGACGCACGGGTCTCGCCCCTCCCTCTGAACGCGGCTGGCGCGACCTCGCCGAAGTTGATACAAACCGCGCGCCCCAAACTCCCACCCAGGAAGCCTTCTTCATGCGCGCCGGCGCGATAGAGCGTAACACCTCAGAGACGAAGATCTCCGTTTCGCTCGACCTGGACGGCTTGGGCGCGGCGCGAATTGCCACCGGCGTCGGCTTCTTCGACCACATGCTCGAACAGATCGCCCGCCATGCGCCACTCGACCTCGACGTCGCCGCCAAGGGCGATCTGCACATCGACGCGCATCACACGGTCGAGGACGTAGGCATCACCTTTGGCCAGGCGGCCGACAAGGCGCTCGGCGAACGAAAGGGCATCGCGCGCTATGGCGACGCTCACGTCCCCCTCGACGAGGCGTTGACTCGCGTCGTCGTCGACGTGTCGGGCCGGCCCTATCTCGTCTATGGCTTGAAGTTCCCCAGTTCGAAAATCGGGGACTTCGACACCGAGCTGGTGCGCGAATTCTTTCAGGCCGTCGCCGTGCACGCCGGTATCGGACTGCACATCGACAGCCTTGCCGGCGCGAACAGCCATCACGTCGCCGAAAGCGCCTTCAAGGGATTCGCGCGCGCCTTCGGCAAGGCGGTAGCGCTCGATCCCCGTCGCTTGGGCGTGCCCTCGACCAAGGGCGCTTTGAAGAAGTAAGGGGACGCGATGGCGATCTATCTGGTGATGGCGCCCGAGGGCGAAGGCGAAGCCTTGGAGAAAGCGGTGTTCCTTCGCGACGGCTTCTCCATCGGCGCCTTCATTTTCGGGCCGCTGTGGCTCTTTTGGAACCGCGCCTATTTGGCCGGGGGCCTCTGGCTCGCCTTATTGGTGACGGTCGCCCTCCTGGGAAAGGCGCTCGGCGTCCGAGCGGAGGCGACGGCCTTCGTCAATCTGGCGCTTTCCATCGCGCTCGGGTTCGAAGGCGTGCGCCTGCTGGTTCGCACGCTCGAACGGCGGGGCTTTCGCGAAAGCGGACTGGTGGCGTGCGACAACATGCAGGAGGCGGAGGAAGTGTTTTTCCACAACCGGGGCGCCGCCTATCCCGATTCGCCGTCCTGCGGTAAGGAATGGGCTTGACCACAGCGATCATCGACTATGGCTCGGGCAATCTGCACTCTGCGGTGAAAGCCTTCGAGCGGGCCGCGCGCGAGGCGGGGCTCGACGAGACGATTTGCGTCACGGACGATCCCGAGGCGGTGCGCCGCGCGGATCGCCTTGTGCTCCCGGGCGTCGGCGCCTTCGCCGATTGCCGCGCGGGGCTGGAGCGCATACCGGGCCTGATCGACGCGCTGAGCGAGACGGCCCGAGCGCGCGGCCGCCCCTTCCTGGGCATCTGCGTCGGCATGCAGCTTCTGGCGACGCGCGGCCTCGAACACGGCGAGACTCCTGGACTCGACTGGATCCAGGGCGAGGTGGAAGCGATCAAACCCGCCGACCGTGCGCTCAAGATCCCCCACATGGGTTGGAACACGCTGGCGTTGACGCGCCCGCATCCGCTCTTTTCCGGGACGGAGACGGGAGAAAGGGGTCTTCACGCCTATTTCGTCCACTCCTATTATTTTCGCGCCGCCCGCGCGGAGGATGTGCTGGCGACAACTGCCTACGGAGGGCCCATCACCGCCGCGGTGGCCAGGGACAATCTGGCCGGCGTCCAGTTCCATCCCGAGAAGAGCCAGAGGCTCGGTCTCGCCATCATCGCCAATTTTTTGAGGTGGAGCCCGTGATCCTTTATCCGGCGATTGATTTGAAACAAGGTCAGTGCGTGCGCCTCGCCCAGGGCGACATGGCGCGCGCGACCGTTTTCAATGACGATCCGGGCGAGCAGGCGCGTTTCTTCGAGGCGAAGGGCTTCGAATATCTTCATATCGTCGACCTCGACGGCGCCTTCGCCGGCCAGGCGCGTAATAGCGCGGCCGTGGAGCTCATTTTGTCCTCGATCCAGATCCCGGCGCAGCTCGGCGGCGGAATTCGCGACCTGAACGCCGTCGCCTATTGGCTCGACCGCGGCGTGACGCGGGTCATTCTGGGCACCGCTGCCGTCAAAAATCCGGGCTTCGTGCGCGACGCGGCGCGCCATTACCCGGGACGGGTCGCGGTGGGAATCGACGCCCGGGACGGCATGGTCGCGGTAGAGGGCTGGGCCAAGACGACGGCGATGTCGGCGCTCGACCTCGGGAAGAGCTTCGAGGACGCCGGCGTCGCGGCGATCATTTACACCGACATCGCACGCGACGGCTTGCTTCAGGGCCTGAACTTGGAGGCGACGCTGGCGCTCGCCGAGAAAGTGGCGATCCCGGTCATCGCCTCGGGCGGGCTGGCGTCGATCGCGGATGTGGAACGGCTTCTGCAACCGGACTGCGCCAAGCTCGCCGGCGCAGTCGCCGGCCGCGCGCTTTATGACGGTCGGCTCGACGCCGAAGCTGCGCTCGAGATGATTCGCGCGGCGCGCGGCGCAAAAGAGGCGGACGCCTGATGCTCAAAACCCGTCTCATCCCCTGTCTCGACGTCAAGGACGGGCGCGTCGTGAAGGGCGTCAATTTCATCAATCTGCGCGACGCGGGCGATCCGGTCGAATGCGCTAAGGCTTATGACGCGGCCGGGGCCGACGAGCTCTGTTTTCTCGACATTACCGCCAGCCAAGAAGATCGCGGCATATTGCTCGACGTCGTCCAGCGCACGGCGGAGGCCTGTTTCATGCCGCTCACGGTCGGCGGCGGGGTGCGCACGCTCGATGATATTCGCGCCTTGCTTCTTGCCGGGGCCGACAAGGTCTCGATCAATTCGGCCGCCGTCGCCAACCGCCAGTTCGTGCGCGAAGCCGCCGAAAAATTCGGGTCCCAGTGCATTGTTGTCGCGATCGACGCCAAGCGGACCGGCGAAGGCCGCTGGGAAATCTTCACCCATGGCGGCAGGAGACCGACCGGGATCGACGCCGTCGGCTACGCGAAGGAGGTCGCTGCGCTCGGCGCGGGGGAAATCCTCTTGACTTCAATGGACCGCGACGGCGCGAAGGGCGGCTTCGACCTCGCCTTGACGCGGGCGGTCGCCGATGCGGTGTCGATTCCGGTGATCGCCTCGGGCGGGGTCGGCTCTCTCGACCATCTCGTCGAGGGCGTCCGGGAAGGGCGCGCCAGCGCCGTGCTCGCCGCCTCGATCTTCCACTTCGGCGAATTCACCATCGGCGAGGCGAAGCGCCATATGGCGCAAGCCGGCGTCGAAATGCGCCTCGACGGGGTGGCCGCGTCATGAGCTATTCGCTGGACGATCTCGCAAGACTCATCCGGGCGCGGAGCGAGGCCCCGGAGGAAACATCCTACACAAAAAGCCTGCTCAATGCGGGCGTGCCCCGCATCGCCAAGAAATTCGGCGAGGAAGCCGTCGAGACAGTCATCGCCGCGCTCGGCGAGGACAGGGACGCGCTGACTTGCGAGATCGCCGATGTCCTCTATCATCTGCTCGTGCTGATGGAGGCGCGTGGAATTGCGCTCTCCAGCGTGCTTGCGGAATTGGAACGCCGCACGGGGCAGTCCGGCCTAGCCGAGAAAGCGTCGAGGAGCGCCGCTTCATGACCCTGGAGGCCGTCATGGAGCCCCCGGGCCGGGATTCGGAGATCGCCTCCCCCTATCGCCACTTCGCGCGGGCAGAATGGGCGCAGCTTCGCGCCGACACGCCGCTGACGCTGACGCACGCCGATCTGACGCGTCTCAAATCCTTGCATGAGCCGATCTCGCTCGAAGAGGTGATCGAGATCTATCTGCCGCTCTCGCGTCTGCTCGCCCTCTATGTCGCGGCGACGCAGGGGCTCTTCAAGGCGACGCAGCGATTTCTCGGCGCGGAGGACGGCAAGGTCCCCTACATCATCGGCGTCGCGGGTTCGGTCGCGGTCGGCAAATCGACGACCTCGCGCGTGCTGCAGGCGCTGCTGTCACGCTGGCCCAACACGCCGAAAGTCGAGCTCATCACGACGGACGGTTTCCTGCTGCCGAACAAGGCGCTGGAGGAAGCCGGACTCATGGACAAGAAGGGCTTTCCCGAGAGTTACGACAACCGTGCGCTCGTGCGCTTTCTCTCCGAGGTGAAGGCGGGAGGCCACAAGGTCGAGGCGCCGGTCTATTCGCATCTCGTCTATGACGTCGTGCCGGAGGAGAAGATCGTCGTCGATCGCCCCGACATCCTCATCGTGGAAGGCGTCAACGTGCTGCTCGCGCCGCGGCCGCCGCGCGACGGACGCGCACGCCCATTCGTCTCCGATTTCTTTGATTTTTCCGTCTATCTGGACGCGGAGGAGGATGCGCTGGAGGAATGGTACGTCGAGCGTTTTCAGCGCTTGCGCCAAACGGCCTTTCGCGATCCGCGTTCCTATTTTCGCGCCTATGCATCGCTCGACGAGAAGGAAGCCGACGCGGTCGCAAGGGACATTTGGCGTCGCATCAATCTCGAAAATCTTCGCCAGAACATCGCGCCGACCCGCCCGCGCGCTAGCCTCATCCTCACCAAAGGCGCAGACCACTGCGTCGCCGCGGTGGCGCTGAGGAAACTGTAAGGCCAAGCGCGCCGTCCCACCTGCGCCGAGGCGCAATCTTTCCGCGCACCCCGTGACTGGGCCGCAGATTGTCAACTTCTGGCTTCTCAGCTAAGGAAGCCAGAATTCGCGTGCGGGGCGCGCTTGGCTTTAAGCTGATAGACGAGAAGAGATATGCAAACCGAAGGAGATGTTAAGGTCTCATCTTTGAGCAGTCTTTCTGCTCGCGTCGAGCGCCTCTTCGCCTATGGTGGCTATCCCTTCCTGCTCGTCTGCGCCGGCCTCATGGATATCCGGCGGGTCCTCGCCGTCGCAGTGGCGAAAAGCCATGGAGGCGGCCTCTTCCAGATTATCGACGACATCAGTTTTCTCGTTTTCGCCGAGTGGTTCTGCCTCATCGAAATTGCTCGGCGCATAGACTGGTCGGGGGTTCGCGCCTCAAGGCTCGAGCGATTCGCGGGGCTCGCACTCGCGCTCTACGCCGGATTCCTGGTGACGCCGCAGTCGCATATTCTGACCGCGATCCTCGGCGTCTGGATCGCGATCAAGGTGGGCCTCACCTCGCGGCAGGCTTTGTCGCTCGCCATACCGCTCGCCCTCGTCAGCGTTCAGGATGTGCCGAGCAAGGAGTTCGGGCCCTATTCGCTTTCCGGATTGGTCGCGCCTTTGGACGCTTTCGGCGCCCACAGCCTTCTCAGGCTCGCGGGCTTTGCGATGAAGCCCCTCGACGGCACCGTGTTACGGGTCGTGGGAGAGACCCATGGGGTCAAGGTGATCGCGTCTTGCTCGACCGCCGGAGCGGCGTTCGAAGCGCTGGCCGCATTCAGCGTCTTCGCCTCCTGGCTGCGCGCGCCCATGGGCAGACGGGTGGTGACCCTCGGCCTGCTGCTGGTGGTCAGCATCACCCTGATCAACTGGGCGCGGATCGCCCTCACGGCGCTGTCTCATGACAGCTACGAGTTCTGGCACGACGGCTCCGGCAAGCAGATCATCGGCTTCAGCTATCTGGCGCTTGCGTTTCTGATGGCCGAACTCGCAGCCAGGACCAAGGCTGAGCCCCTGCCCGGCCCCCGATCGCCCACGGTGGCAGGTTAGATTCCGCTCTCGAGAGAGCCAATCAGACGCCGAAAAAGAGAGAGCGCTCAGCGGCGGAAAAGGAAGCGCGGGGAACTCCTTTTCATCGAAGCGGGCGCTGCCGCCTACACGACCCCGCGGAAGGCCCGCGACCTCTCAGGCTTTATCGAAACGTCAGGAATTTGTGACCGAAATAGCTGGAGATCGTCGGCACGCCGATCGCAATTCCGTGGCCCACCAACTCGGCCAAGGGACCTATGAAGTCCATGGCCGGAAAGAGCCAGTAGACGAGGCCCATCGAAACCAGCCAAACCTGGAAGATGCCGGCGAGATTGACGAGGACGAAGAAATTCACCTGCCTCCGCAGCGGTTGCGGAGACGCCGGAAACACGAATTTGCGGAAAAGCGCGAACGCGACGATCATACCGACGACATAAGCCGCGGCGACAGCCGCCGGAAACGGCATGACCCTCTCCAGCGGAAAGCGCGACAGCCAGTTGACGGCGGCGGCGCAGCCTCCGAGCGCGACGAACCGCACAAATTGCAGCGTCTGCGGTCTCTTTCTGACGAACTCGGCGAGATCCAGGGTCATGCTCCCCTCAAATATTCAGCTTGTTGAACACAAAGACCGGCAGATGACGGATCACCAACATGATGAAACGCCAGAAGCCGGGCGCATAGACGACGGGACCGCCCTTTTCCGCCGCTTTGACGATCACGGCGGCGACGGCCTCCGGCTTCGCCCAGAGCACGCCCTTCTTCTCGAAGCCGGCCGTCATCGGCGTATCGACGAAGCCGGGTTTGACCATCACGGCGCGCGCGCCGAGCGGCGCAAGCTTGTGAGCGATTCCCTCGACGAGCCGCGCGAGCCCGCCTTTACAGGCGCCATAGACGAAGTTTTTCCTGCGCCCGCGATCGCCCGCGACTGAGCCGATGACGAGCAGCACGCCGGATCTCTGACGCTCCAACAGCGCCGCGATCTCGAGACACCAAGCGACGGCGCTCGAGAAATTCGTGGAGATCAGATCGGCGAGGGCCTTCGGGTCTTCCTTGAGCGCCTTCTGCTCGCCGAGCGTTCCATATGCCAGCAGCGCGATGTCGAGACCGCCCAGGGCTTCGACGATTCTCGCGAACTCGGCCTTGGCGTCGGCGGTGGCGCAGTCGAGCGCGAAGACCTGCGTCTCGGCGGCGCCGAGCGCCCGCAGATTGGCGGCGATTGCGTCCAGCCGCCCCGCATCGCGCGCGACGAGGGCGAAGCGCGCGCCCTGCCCCGCCCAAAGTCGCGCGGTCGCTTCGGCGATGGCCGACGCCGCGCCGAGAATGAGAATGCGTTTCGGCGTTGCGTTCATTGCGCGACTCGTCTCCAGAAATCGGAAGTCATGGCTTGGTCCTTATGGCGCAGGAACGTCTCCCATTTGGGAAAGGATGCACGAAAAAGGCGCGGCGAAATACGGCCGTCCTTGGCCGGATAGAGCGCGCCTTTGGCTTCCAGCACGATTTGATCGAGCCGCGCCATAAGGTCCAGCGTCGTCGTGCCGCGATTGGGGAAATCGAGGGCTAGCGTCGCGCCCGGGCGCGGGAAGGACAAAAGCCCCGGAGACAAGCGGTCGCCGAAGGTTTTCAGAACCGCGAGGAAGGAGGCTTGTCCCGAGCGCGCGATCTCGTCGAGAAGGGCCTCGATCGCCTGCGGCGCGCAGTCCGGAGGCACGACGCACTGATATTGATACATGCCGGGCCAGCCATACAGCCGGTTCCACTGTAGAATGGCGTCGAGGGGATAGAAGAAGGGCGCGTAATGCTGGCGCATCACGCCGGTTTTTTTCTGCCCTGAACGGAAATAGGCCTCATTGAAGAGCCGGACCGAGAGAGGATTAAGCAGAAAAGTCGGAGCGTCGACAGGCATCCGCATTCCGCCGCCAGTTTGATGCGCCTCCCTCTCGTCCTTCTCGCGCCAATTCGCGCGCGAGAAAAGGCCTCGCCCGAATTTCGCGCCCTTCGAGCTCGCGTCTATCCAGGCGACGGTGTGCTCGTAACGCTCCACGCTTTCCGCAGCGAGCGCGAAGAAGTCGGAGAGACTGCCATAGGCGATCGTTTCGGCGTCGAGATAACTGCTCGGCGTCCTCTCGAGTTGCAACTCAACCCATTCGATGACGCCCGTGAGGCCGAGCCCGCCGATCGTCGCGTGGAAGAGCTCAGGATCGCTTGCCGGCGAAACCTCGCCGCGAAAGCCGTCGCTGCGCGCAATCCCGAAGCGCGTCACATGAAGCCCGATCGAGCCGGCGCGATGATGATTCTTCCCGTGCACGTCATTGGCCAATGCGCCACCGAGCGTCACGAAACGCGTGCCTGGCGTCGTCGGGAGAAACCACCCTTTGGGAACGACGAGCCGCAAGATCTGGCAAAGGGAGACGCCCGCCTCGGCTTGCAGGAGACCGGTCGAGGAATCGAACGCGAGGAAGCGGTCGACGCCCGTCATGTCGATCGCGCCGCCGGCGCTGTTCAGGTTCGAGTCGCCATAGGAGCGTCGTAGGCCTGCGGCGAGCACGCTGCCCCATTCGCCGCAAGCGATGAGTCCCGGCAGCTCGTCGCGATGTCGAGGATCGGCGACACGGCGCGGCGCGCGCGCGACCCGTCCCCAGGAGAGAACGTCGCCGCTGGGGCGGAAAGCTGGCAGAGCCATGCGTGAGGTCTTCGTTCAGAGCAAGGCGGCGAGGAAAGCGCAAACCATCGCCGCCGCATAAGCTAGGCTCGTTTTGTCCTTCAGCGCGTAGGCGACGGGATCGTCGTTGAGCTCGCCGCGATGGCACTTGAGCCAGATGCGCGACAGCCACAAGAAGATGATCGGCGCAAAGCCCCACAAATACTGTGGCTGGTGGTAGATGCCTTTCGGGAAGGCGTCCTCGATCAGATAGATCACCATGATCAAGACTGTCGCGACCATGCTGGCGACGCCCAGGGCGAGCACCAGCGGCGCGTCGGAAGCCCTGTAGCCGCGGCCGGCCGTGCTTTTCTTGCCGTGCTCGATCATGCGCACGATCTCGGTCTGGCGCTTTGCGAGCGACAGCGACAGGAAGATGAACATCGAGAAGATGAAGAGCCAGTGCGAGAAGGCGACTCCCGTCACGACGGCGCCGAGCGCCAGCCGCATCGTGAACAACGACGCGAGCACGAAGACGTCGAGGATCGGCTCACGTTTCAGCCTGAAGGAATAAGCAAGGCTCAGCCCCAGATAAAGCAGGAGCATGCCCGCGCAACCGTTTCCGGCGGTCAACCCCAGACCGAAGGCGCCGACGCCGAACAAGGCGATGAGCCCGACGCCGAGGCTGATTGAGAGCTCGCCGCTGGCGAGCGGCCGATGGCGCTTGGCCCAGTGCTGGCGATCCTCGGAAAGATCCCAAAGGTCGTTCAAGAGATAGGTCGCCGAAGCGAGCAGGCTGATCGCCAGAAACGCTTGCGTCGCCGCGAGCCAGGCGTGCAGGTCCAAAAGCTTGCCGCCGAGAGCGAGCGGCACGAAAACGAGCGCGTTCTTGGCCCATTGGTGCAGGCGCAGCGCACGCCGCAGGCCGCTGAAGCCGAGCGCGCGGCGCGGAAAGGTCGCAAGCACCTCGGTGGCTTCACGCGCTTTCTCGAGCAGACGCGCCGAAGAGGAGGCGACGATCGCCCCTTTGGCGCGCCGCCAAACGTGCACGTCTGGAGAGGAGTCCCCCGCGTAGACGAAGCCTTGCGGATAGAGTTCGGCAAGCGCTTCGGCCTTGGCTGCGCCGCGCAAATTCCTGCGTCCGTCGGAGGAGACGATGCGCGCGATAAAGGGAAAGCGCCTGGCGACCTTTTCGGCCACTGACCGATCCGCGGCGGTTGCAAGCACGATCTCGCGGCCGCGCGCCGCTTCGCGCTCGCTGAAGGCCAAAAGCTCCGCATTCACCGGAAACGCCTGGACGTCCGCCTCGGTCACCTGGGTCGCGAGTCTCTCCTTGACGACGGCTCGACCCGCCAGCGTCCAGATTGGGGTGCGCCACGCGGCGCGCGCGTTGCGTTTCAGGAAGAGGAAAAAGGACTCGTGCAGCGTGTCGACCGAAACAAGCGTGCCATCGAGGTCGAGAACGAGGGGCAGCGTCAAATCGAGATCGAGGCCGTCGCCAAACTTCGAGCTTTCCGACATCGTCATTGATCTCGCCTCTGCAACTTGGGAGGAGACAGGAACGGCCTTCGGCAAAACGGGATTAAAGAAGAGCCGCTTCGACCTCGGATGCGCCGACTGTCCAACCCAGCCATCGAAATACTCTCAGGTCCTACTGCTTTGATCCCTCCGTTTGACGACAAGTTGTGGAGAAATTGGGGCGGATGGCTGCGCGAAGAGAAACGCGAAGGGAGCGCGACTGGAGGTGAGAATGTCGATCGGCTAATGTCGACTCCGGTGGAACTGCCCGCGCCGTCGACGACCCGGCCGCGGAAACGGGCATCGTCGGTTGTTGCGCGATCATTGGCGATAAAACGATTAGGACCAGGGAGCGAAACGGATGGGACGCAATAATATGGAGGATTGGCTGTCTGGAGATGCTGGCGACCGTTTTATCAAGCTCGCCCTTTGCGCGTCTTATGTCTTTTTCCTGCTGATATTGAATCGCTGGCTGGTCACCGATTTAGGCATGAGATCCTTTGGACGAGTCTGGCAATTCTATGTAAGCTATTCCGATATAGGATTCGTACGCCGCGCTCTGCTCGGCAGCTTCTTGAGCCTTACGCGACTCAACACGCTAATAAGGAACGAATATATATTCGCACATGTATTCTCAGCGGTTTCCGCGGCCATCGCCTATGCTTTAACTTATTTGATTATGCGCCGCGGCGCCTATGCGCGCGCCTTTGTTCTCGCCGTCGCTTTCTCTCCTGCCTTCCTGTTGCATTTTGGCTACGCAAACGGTTCGCTCGATCTTCCGGTGCTCGTCATAGTGCTAACGGCGATTTTGCTCATCGACAATTTGGCCTGGCTTTGCATCCTCATCCCCGTCGGAATTCTCGTGCATGAGGTGTTCGTCTTCCTTATCCCACTCATCATGATGTTGCGCTGGGATGCCGGAGGCCTCGACGCGCAACACCGTTGGAGCCACAAGAATATTTTTTCGCTAGGCTTCCTGGCTGCGGTCTCGATCGCTACAATCATCCTCCTGAAGGTTTTTGGAGTTCATCAATTTGACGAGCAACAGTACTATGCGATCATGGCTCAAAAAATGCCAACAGCGGCGTATAAGCACGGATTTTGGAGCGGATATTACGAACTATTCTCCACCTTCTCCGACAATGTGGTGGACCTGCGAGCCTATTTCGCAGAAAATATGAAACCGTTCTTAGGAAAGCTTTCTCTCTTGACTGTGGTGTACGCTATTTATTTGTGCTTCCTCGCTGTTCAGAAAAATGCCGCGCTCGATGGGTTTGCGAAGCTGCTCGTGGTAGGGGCGGCTCTCTTTCCGTTGCTGATCATGTTGATCGGCACGGATTTTTTACGCTGGACCTCGTTCAGCGGCGCCGCCGCGCTCCTCGCCTTGATCGTGTTTGTGAAGAAAAAATACGTAAGCATAGAGCCCTTCCATAGCTACGTTCTGCTGGCCTTCTGCGTGTTGGCGCCTTTTGGAATGGTCCAAACGGACTATCCGTTCCCGATCATTCTCTTTATCGGCAATAAGATCTTACCCCTGCTTTGGAAATTCCGAGTTGTTCCCGCCTGAGCGCCGGTCGCCTGGGCCTGAAGGCCTGCGTGGGGCGGGCGTTTTGCATCTCGAGAAGGCTGCGCGAGGGTTGCGAAGGCTCCGCCCTCCTGCTAGTTCGGAAATACATCGTGGCGAGGATATAATTCAACCTTAGGTTGAGTTCTCCGCGGCTGGACCAGGGTGCATCCAATGCAAAATACTTATTTTAGAAAGGAAAATATATTTTTATTCACTTGCTTCCTTTTGTCTACCGTCTATTCACTCGCTGTTTTAAATAGGTGGGGGACCTCGCCTGTAGGACTGAAAGCCTTTGGCAGAGTCTGGCATCTATACGTATCATATGGGGATTTTGGATTCGCTCGGAGAGCTTTGCTGGGCACAGTTCTCTCGCTCACAGGAGCGAATCGTCTCATTAATAATGAATATTATTTTGCTTATGCGGCCCACTCGGTCGCGACGATCATGCTATCAATTTGCATCCTCATATTTTTTCTGCAGAACAAGGCCAGTAATATATTTATTTTTCTTGTATTCATGTCGCCAGTCCTGCTGACCCAATCGGCCTACGCCACCGGCACGCAACATGTATTCATCATGTTGATGTTCTTTATCGCAGCTGTCTGGATCCGAAACGACCTCGGGCTCGCTCTTTGGTCGGCACTCGCGGTGATGATCCATGAAGCGTTTCTTTTTCTCATGCCCGCATTGATCGCGATTCAGCTCATGCAAGGGCAGCCTGACCTCAGGCGGCTGCCATCTTTAACCGCTCCGTTCATCCCTGCTGCACTCCTCGCTCTATACTTGGTTATGCACCCAGGCGTATTCGAACCGAAACATTTTGAAACGATAATGGCGGCAAAACTGCCCAACGCCGTTGGAAAACATCTATTTTGGAGCGGGTATTTTGAGTTGTACGGCAAAACTTCTGAAAACGTTTCATTAGGAATTTTGGAACAACAGATAAAACCGCATGAATATGTTTACTTTATTATTCCATTTCTATATACCTTTTTTGCAATATTCTTTGCCGTCGAGCATTTAAAGAACAGATATGTAATGGCCATCTGCGCAATTGCGCTCGCCTTCCCTATATCGATTTCCTTCGTCGCGTTTGATTATTACAGGTGGATAGGGCTTGCCGGAGCGGCGGCTTTGGTAGCCATTATGGTTTCATATAGGGATGGGCCACGCCGCCTCGATTGGACGAAATGCGCAATTCTCGCGTGTTTCTCTCTGTTTGCCCCTTTCGGGGTTTTCGTTGTCGACCGGCCTTTCCCTGTGCAGCAAATGGCTTTTGAGGCCATCGCGAGCAAGTTGCACTAACGCGCCATCTCCGAGGCTTCTATGCTCGCCACCTGCGCGCCGGGATCATTGGACTATCCGGCCACCCACTCGGCGCCATTGCAAAACGCGGGGCAAACGGTGGCGCCCCCGCCGACGAGCGGCGCGAGGAAGCTCGGCGCCTTTGCATCGGTCACGTGAGCGCGCGCGCCTTGCAGCGAGGGGCCAGCTTTCGGCAGCGTCGCCACCGTGTAGGCCTTGCCTAAAAGCTCGAAGACCGGCTCCCACTCTCCCGGCGCGCCGGAGGCGACGCAACGCCAGTGACTGACGCCGCCGGGCTTGAACTTGTAGTTGAAGCAGATGTCGCCGACTGCATGGGATCCGCGTCTGGGAAGCGCGTCGCTGCTCGTGAACTTCTGCGGGCCCGGCCCGAGAAAAAATCCCACGTCGAAGCCGATCCCGCCGAGGCCGTCATTCGAGAGATCGCGGCTGAAGCCATTCGCGGGCTGGGCGTTTTTCGTGTAAAAATTCAAGCCGTAGAAGCCGATCGAGGCGCCGGCGTAGTTCCAGCCGAACTGTCCCGGCCTTACCCATCTGAAACCCCAACCCGTGTTGCCTTGCTCTTCGCCGAAGCTCATCAGCCCATGCGCGTCGCGCGAGAGGGGCGGGGCTCCGAAGATGATGTGCGCGGTCCGAGTCACTTTCGGCGGGTCCTTGACGGTGTGCTTTCCGTCGAAATAGGCCCCGGTGCGTTCCGCGGCGAAATATCTGAACCCATTGGAAATGTTGTATCCATCGAAAAATAAGGCGCTGCCGAGCGGTATGTCCTGATTGCCGATGGACGATAGCTCGCCGCCGACGACGACCGATGGATAGGCGATGTAGCAGGGGTTTCCGCTCTCGACATAGCAGCCGACGAAGGTGCAGGTGTTGCCGCCGTTCTTGGCGTCGCCAGTGGTTAGGATTCCGCCGTAAGAGCACATGACGGCGACGTAAGTGTTGCCGAGAAAAGATTTGTCGTGGATGGCTTTACCGCTCATGCAGCGCGTGACGAAGCAGTTCATCATCGTGCCGACTTGGCTGTTGTGGCCATAGACGTAAAAGCCCGTGCCCGAGCAAGCCCCAATGGCGCAATCGCTGATCCTCCAGCCGTCCGGACCCTGCCCGGCTGCGTCCGTGAAGAAGTGCACACAGTAGTCATACCATTGCAAAATCGCACAATTGTGGATGTGTATGGTGACCGACGCCTTGACCCCCGTTCCCGTACCGTTGGAGAACAGACTTCCCGATCCCAAGATTTTCAGATTCGTCAACTTCGAGTCCACCGCATCCGGCCCCTTGTCGGCGTTGATGAAATGGAAGCCGTCAACATGCGGAGGAAACTGTAGGACCGCCTTCAGGCCCATCCCCAGGAACTCCATCTGCCTGCGCACGACGATCGTCGATTTGACGTTATAGGCATCGAGATTGTTCTTGTTCGCAAATATGATCGTTCCGCCCGCCAGATGTTTGTCGTTTCCCGGAAAAGACTCCATCGCGCGATAGATCGCGGGGGCCCAGTCGTAATCGGGCCCATGATAGTCGGGCGCGAAGTCCTCGATGTAGACGACCGAGCCATAGGCGGGAGAACTCCGCTCCGATGGGGCTCTGGCCTCCGCGACGCCCGCATGCAGCCCCAATCCCGAGGCGGCGCCCGCCGCGACGCCGCGCAAGAGTCCGCGTCGGTGCGGCACCTCGCCAGTGATGGACCCCTTTCCGCCGTTTTCCATGGTTGCTTCTCCGGTTTCATGAATACGAGATAGCCACGCGCGAGCGAGCGATCACGCGCTGCTCTCCCGCAAGCCGGCGCGATAGTCAGAACCCAACCGAAAGCCGAGGCTCTTCAGGACATCAAGGGCTCCCAAAGCGGTTCGGCCGTTGGCGCGAGTTCCTGGTTCGGTTCACTGCGAAGGTAACCGCAATGATCTTACGTTCGTCGAATTCCTGCGATCGAGACGCGCTCTAGCCCGTCGCCATGTATGGAACGCGATCTATACCGACAGCCCGAAAAGCCGATCTGGAGTGAAGACGTCATAAGGCACCCAAGAGTCTGCGCTTGCGGCGAAAATCAGCCAGACGAGCATGACGATGAAAGAGTAAACGATGACGGCGAGCGTGAACGCCTGATAGGAACCTTTTCCGAAGGCGCCGGGCAATCGGCCCAGGGCGAACAATTGGAGCGGGATGACATAGAGCGCCATTCGATCCACCGCCGTCGAGGACGGAGAGGCGATCAGCGCGCCCACGAAAGCCAGGGCGAGGAGGGACATACCGATGCCGAAGACCTTCTCCTCGTCGGACATCGGGAAGCGTTTTCTGAAGAGGAGGAAGATCACCGCCGGTATGGCGTTCATCGTGATCCGTATGCCGGCGCCGCTGGAGGAATATCCCGTCTGTATATAGCCGGACACCGCCGAATCGGCTTTTTGCTGCAGAAGATAATAGTAGCCGACAGCAAAGACCGGACCGCCGATCACGAGCAAGTAAAGCTTCTTGATTCGGGACATGAAGGCGAAAACAGGCATGAGCGAGAGCGCGGTCACATGCATCGAGGTCGCCAACACCATGGACGTCACGAACCCCCGCAAGTTCAATTCTCGGATCGCGACCATCGCAAGCATGACGAAGCCGATCGCGACCGCTTGCCGGTCGTAGCCCATCGCCACCACGATGATCAGATAAGGAACGGCGACGGTCATGGCGAGCCAGGGATGCGGCTCCCTGAGGCAAAAGACCGCTAAGCCATAAGCGAAGATGGCTCCGCCGATGAGATGTAAGAACCAGACGTTGAAACCCGTCAGCGAGGTGAGCCACATCAGCGCGCCATAGCCCGGGTCGACGGAGGACATGAACTTGAATAAGTCGGCCCCCTGCATGGCCATGATTCGACGCGTGTCCCAGCTCCAGTCCCCACCGACGTGCCACCGAAAGCCGATCATCAGGACGACCAACACGCAGAAGAAAACGAAGGGTCCCCGCCCTGCCCTTTTGGGCGCGCTGGGCGGCACGCCAGCCGCCATGAAGGCCGGAATGATAAACAGGATGATGTAGGGGATCATCTCGCCGCGCTCGTCAGCCAGAACTTGAAGGACTCCGCGCCCCGCGACAGCCACGACATGGACGCCGCGAGCACGGCCACCGTTGAGGGCCGGTAGACATATTCCGCGCCCAGGAGAACGAGCTGCCCCCCGAATCCCTTCTTGAACTGATAAATTCCATTGCCATCGTCAATCGTCGGCACGCCGCCGAAGTCATACCAGCGCACGCCCTTGGACCTCAGGGCGCGCATGATCTCGAAATGAAGCAACTGCCCCGCGCCGTCGTTTCGCTTCTCCCCACCGACACCCGTCATGAAGATGGCCTTGTCGCCCGACCGATAGATCGTCGCGGCGGTCCGCACGCCATCCTTCGCCGGCACGCGAAACAACGAAAGGTCGCCCGCGGCAAACATGCGTTGCGCCACGGAGGAGGGAAACGCAGCGAGCCCGCGTTGCCTCGCCATAGCCTCGAATTTTTCCATGAATTCCTCGAACACCTCGGGAGCGGGAGTCTTATCTTCGACAACTTCCAACCCCGCATCGATCGCCTTGCGCAACTTGCGCCGGTAGTCGGCGTTCATCGCGGCCCGAAGCGCGTCGTCATCTCGATCGAGATCGAACACGAAGGTCGCGACATTGAGCAGACGCAGATCGGCGCCCGCGCGCTTCCAAACCTTCCCGGCGATCTCGCGGACGTCCTGTCCCCGATCCTGATAGTCGTGAAGGATGAGATCGGTTCTAAGATCGAGGAGTTTTTCCTGCAAGACGACCTCTCCGATCTCTTCATCGGAGAGTCCTGCGACGAGGAGAAGGCATCGACGGATCGGCCCACGCTGCAGCGTGATGAGCTTGAGGCGCGGATCCTCGCGCAGCACGCGCCAGCCAAAATATTTCTCGTGCAGCGCGTCCGGCTCGAGAGACATATGCCTGTATCTCGTCGACATCGTCGAGCCTATTGATCCTGATACAACGGCGCCGACGCGGGTCGAGCCTGCTCGTTGGGCGGATGGCGCTGAGCCTCGAGCCAGGCTTGCAACATCAACAGATTCCAAAGACGCAAAGTCCAATCGCGCTGACCCGAACGATGCTCAAGCCAAAGCCGCCGCACCGTCTCGACCTGCAGAAGCCCGTTCGCGCGCAAATTGTTCTCTGAAAGCAACTCGTCGGCCCAGTCCCGCAATGGCCCGCGGAGCCACGCGCCGATCGGAATGGCGAACCCCGCCTTGGGGCGCTCGACCAGCGCGCGCGGAACGTGCCGATAGAGAATCTGACGTAGGGCCCATTTCCCTGCCCCATCACGGATCTTCATCGACAGCGGGAGGCGCCATGCCAGCTCGGCGACGCGATGGTCGAGAAGCGGCACGCGCGTCTCGAGACTCACTGACATCGCGGCGCGGTCGACCTTGGTCAGAATATCGTCTGGAAGATATGTCAGCGCGTCGAAGACCATCATGCGCTCGGCTGGGGCGCAAATGCGGGGGTCGACTCTCGGATGTGCGAACCGCGTCGCGACTTCGGCTTCTGTCACCGCCGGCGCGTCCTGTTCTCTCCATTCCGTGGCGAGCGCGCGATACAGATCATCGGCGCTCTGCATCGAACCCAGCGCGGGGGCGAGCTTGTAGGCCTTGTCCTTGAACGGCGCCAGTTTCCCGCCTAGCCCCGGCATGAGCATCGCCGCATCCCAGGCGGCCGACGGCAGCCGCCCGATCAACGCGCCCAGCGCCGCGCGCAACGGCGCCGGCGCGGCGGCAAGCCGCCGCCACAGGCTTGGGCCCAGCACATAGCGATTATAACCCCCGAGCAGTTCATCACCTGCGTCGCCCGAGAGCGCCACGGTCACGGATCGGCGGGCCACCGCGCAAACGATGCTGGTCGGAATCTGAGAGCTGTCGGCGAAAGGCTCGTCATAGGCTTCCGGCAGCCGTGGCACGATCGCCCGAGTCTCCTCGGGCGTCACGTGAATCTCGTGATGATCGGTCTCGAGATGGCGCGCGACCTCCCGCGCATGCGGGGCCTCGTCGAAGCCGGCTTCCTCGAAGCCGATCGTGAAAGTCTTGACCCGCCGCGAGGATCGCGCCTGCATGAGAGCGACAATCGTCGATGAATCGATCCCGCCGGAAAGGAAAGCCCCGACGGGAACGTCCGCGACCAACTGCAACGCGACCGCGTCGCTCAACGTGGCCTCTAGCCTGTCCAGGGCTTCGCGCTCATCGAGGAGGGGCGCGGAGAGCCCCGCGAGAACCACGCTTTGGTAATCCCAGTAGGGCTCAATGCTGCGTCTGCGAGTTGGCGCGTCTTCCGGGCCCAGGCTGAGCGTCGTTCCCGGCTCGAGCTTGAAGACGTCCTCATAGATCGAGAGCGGCGTCGGCACGTAGCAGTATTGAAGGAAGAGATTGACTGCGACGCCGTCGACCGGATTGTCGAAAGCGGGATGCGCGCGCAACGCCTTCAATTCGGAGCCGAAGACGAACGCCGTCTTGCTTCCACGACCCACGTAGCCGTAATAAAGCGGTTTCTCTCCAAAACGATCGCGCGCCAAGGTGAGGCGCCGCTCGCGTCGATCCCATAGGGCCAGCGCGAACATGCCGACCGACTTCTTCAGCGTCTCCGCAACGCCGAACTCGACGAAACATTCGAGCAGGGTTTCGGTGTCCGAGGTTCCCCGCCAGGCGATCGGGCGACGCGCCCCGAGCTCGCCTCGAAGCTCGAGATGGTTGTAAATCTCACCGTTGAACACGATCACATAGCGGCCGCAAGCCGAACGCATGGGCTGAGCGCCGCGCTCCGAGAGATCGAGGATCGCAAGCCTGCGATGACCGAGCGCGACACCGGACTCCCGCTCGACGAACGTCGCGCCTGCGTCGGGGCCGCGCAGGTAGAGCGCGCTGGTCATGGCCTCGATCGACGCGAGCGCGTCGTCCCCAGGCGACAAACTCAATATCCCCGCGATTCCGCACATTGACTATGCCGTGGTCAGAGATTTGATCCACATAGCGATGGTGATCGTCCCGCCGTGGATCATGTTGGGTTTTGGTGAGCCTGTCCCAAACAGCAAGATGCTATCCGATCAAACGGTCAGGTCAAAGTGGTCGACGGCAAGGGGATCGCATTTGAAAAGCGACCCGCGATTCACCGGACGGTTTCTCATCTTTCAGACTTTTCCGCCAAAGCGGAATAGCCGCTAGGCTCCTCACGCCGAAGGGAGACGACGCATCCAATGAGAAACAAGCCCATCATTGCGACACGCGCGAAAAGGAGGGCAGTGAGCTTCGATTCTGAGACCGACAATGTCGCATTAGGCTGCAGAGGCCCGAGAACCAAGTCCTCGCCACAAGCCGAAGCCTTGGCGGCGGCTCCATCAACATAATAGTCGACCATGTCAATGGGAGCGTGACTGATTCGGACAAAGGGCGAAACAGCATGAACGCCCGCGCGCAGGTCCAAGAATGTCTTATTTTCAACCCCGGCGTCGGCCGGCGGGCAAATCTTCGGCAGCGTCGCGTAATTGGGCATATACTCAAGGATGCCCCAACCCGGCTGATCTTTGAAGTATTCTTCGACATAGCTGTCATCGCTTAGCCTATCAAACAACCCCGCCAAACTGCGGACGGGCGTATGGGCTGCAAGGACCACTCCCATGTTCAGAATGGCGAGCGAGGAGACAACCGTAAGCACCTTTGGACTTACCGAGCGTCGCGCCGCCAAAATTCCAGCGAAACCGATAAGCGCGCAAGGATACATCAGGCGCCAGACAAACGCCGACTTGCTTATCACGACAATGCGCTCCGTAATGCCCTGGGCATACGGCGTCTGCAACGCGAGCAAGCAAAAGAAGATTACGGCCAGCGCCCATATCTTTTTGCCAAACGGCCGCGTGGACGTCACAGCGGCTACAGCCACCATGATCATGAGCCAAGGCCCGACCGTGAAAGGCTCAAAGGGACTGAGCAAGCTCCTGATCGGAAGGAAAGTCTCCGAAAAGGAGGTCGCCAGAGCCGCGGGTCCCAAGATCGCCTTCATCCAGATGAGTTGCGGAAGCCAAAAGGGTGCGCTCAGAGCAAAGGCGCCGAGCGTCGCGAGCAACAGTCGCAGCGCGAGTCGCCTCGGCGACGCGGCGGACAACCCCCAAGCCGCTACGGTTTCGCCCAGTATAGCGTGCGGAAAAACAATGGGATGCCCGAACAATTGCAACGTCAACAAAACGGTGAGCCGCAAATAGCCTTGGCCGAACAATAGCTCCCATATGACCCAGGGCGCTAGGCTGCAAACCCATATTTCCGCCATCGCCGAGCGCACCGTCCACAAGCCGTAAATGTAATTGGCGCTCATAAAGAGCACGCCGACAAGCAAGAAGATCCGTCCGCGCTCTCCGTCATCGCGAGCAACATCATGACACAAACGATCAATCCCAATAGCCAAAAAGATCGCCAAACCAAGCAAGAATAACTTGTATGCCCAGATCGCGCTCACGCCAATAAGTGTCAGTGCGGCGGGGAGCAGGTATGGGACGAAACTATAAAATACAAATGTAGGAAGCGCTTCTCCCGACCTTTGATTGACAAGCAGGAGACTTAGATCATTCCCTCGTAACTCCTGAGAAAGCGCAATGATCCTATATACATGATGGTGCGTGTCGCCTGTAGCGCGCGCAAAAATGAAGCCGATAACGATAAACCCCACGATTGACCAGAAAAGCACCCTATATTTCTGCGAAAAAAGAGCATAGGAGGCCGTCGCAGCCACGCAACAAAACAAAGATATATAGATTGTGAATTCTATTAGATGAGTCTTTATGAGTTCAAAATATGGAGACAGGACTTCGAGAGCGTGCGTCATCGAACTTTATTCCTCTTAATACAGCTGAGCAGCAGCGCAGATAAAGGGTGACCGCCCGTTTATGCTTCGGCGCCGCTTTGGGCCGGCGTGCACGCCGGCGATAACAGCCCCTCGAATCGATCGACGATGCGCCCCGGATCGAAATCCGCGGCGCGACGTCTCAGAGACTCTCGATCGTGCTGGGCGGCGAGCGCTTCGTCCATCGCCTTCGCCAAGGCGTCGGCGTCGCCGACGGGCACAAGCCGACCATAACGGCCATGGTCCAAAATTTCCGCCGGTCCGCTTCGGCAATCGGTTGAAACCACCGGCAGGCCGCAAGCCAACGCTTCCACGATGACGTTGCCGAAGCCTTCAAAGTCCGATGACAGGACGAAGAGGTCAGCCGATCGATAGAAGGCTGAAGGATTGGCGCGAGCGCCCGGCAGAAGCACCTTGTCCGCGATACCGAGGGAGCGCGCCAGCGTCGCGGTGCTCTCGAACAACACCCCCGTTCCGAGGATCAGCAACCTCGCGTCTCGGGTCGCGAGCAGCTTCTTGAAGGCTTCCAGAAGCAGCGCGTGATTTTTTTGCGGTTTGAAGCGCCCGACAGAGATGATCCTTGGGCCTCGCCAGCCGCGCCAGACATCCTCAAATTCACGCTCGTCATCGCCATCCGCAACGGGGGCGAGATAGATCGGGTTGTAGATGACCTCAAACCTGTTTCTCGGCAAACCGGCTAGGCGCGCGAGGTCGTCTGCGACGCCCTTCGACACGGCCACGCGCGCATTGGCCAACGGATAAAAAAAGCGCAGGCTGGATTTTAGGAAGAGACCGTGGACCCTGCCGCGACCGCCGTACTGGATCGACAAGGTGTTGTGATCCCACAAGATCAAGGACGCCTTCAGAAGGGATGTGACTTTGGCGGCGGCGGTGATGACTGTTAAGGGCCACATCGACGCCACGATCACGTCGGGCTTCTCCGTGCGCAGGTAGCGGCGATAAGGGAAGAAGAGGTCTCGGATGCTCTTGCACGGGATTGGATAATGGCGCGCGCCCTCCGGCAGTGACTGCTGCGTTTCTGAAATCTCGTAGATGGTGACGATATCGACCCGGTAGCCTCGTCTCAGAAACTCCCTGGCAAGCGTCGTGTTGACGACTTCCGCGCCGGCCAATCCCAAGTCTGGAATCACGATGGACACGAGCGGACGCGCGTTATTCGACACGGGTGGAATCCTCGAAAAGCCCAGAAAATCTCTCACGACGCTCCGCGCGCTTGGGCAAACGCCGACGTCGACCGCAAGCGGCGCTGGCTCAGCGACAGCCGGCTGCGGAGAATTGATCGGATTGGGGTCAAGAGAGCGACTCACAGCCAACGCGCTTAGCATGACCGGAGTGTTTGCCGCCTGTTTCACCAGTCAGCCGCCGAGTTCACGTCGCCCTTAACGCGCTGATCGCCCGACGGGACGCGCCTTCAAAAATTATCGTGATCGATCGGCGAGATGTCCCAGGCTGTGGATGACATCAGGCGAGCCTCGCTCTTGGACCCGGAGTAGGCGATGAAGGGCAGTCGTCTAGACCCTGGACCTCGATTGAAAGGATTGGTGAAAAAGCCCCAGTCCCTCAGGGTGAGTTCCATAGGGCTTCCCGTTTGCGCGAAACTCGTGACGCCCCTGACTGGCAGGCAAGTGACAAGGAGGTCGATTCTTCGCCCGATCGCCCGCAAACCATCCCTATCCTCTCCGATGACATAATCAATGTAGAGAAGATCCTCTTTTACATGATAAACGCACACCGATGTTCCAGCGCTCAGAAACTTATAGTTTTTCCGAGGATTTGTCCATTTCCATTCGAGGTACGCATGGTCAAGAACAATTCCATCCTGGATGTCCCTATGCCGCTTTTCGAAGCATTTTGCTATATCTGCAGTAATAGAACAGTATTCATTCACGTCAGATGAATTTTTATTCCGGTTCAAAGTCGATAGGAAACGCGGTTTCAGTGAGTGCGATAATTCAAAAACCTTTGTCCAGCCCATCTTCAGAAAACCAGGAGCGGAATTACTCCCACCAAACCCTATAGCAAAGAACTGTTCATTTTTGGAAAGCTGTTCCTTGAAGGTACGCTGCGCCAAACTTTGGAACAGTCCCCGTCGTCTGAAGTCCGAATGGGTCATGGTGTCACAGGATTGATAGAGCAAACGATCCTGTCCATTGAAGCGGTAGAGTTGGGGAATGAGACCATAGAAGGCGACGATTTTCCCGCTCGAATCCGCGCGAGCGATGTTGCCAACGGCGGGTCCCAGGGGATTGTTGACGTATTTCCAGTCGAAATATTGAGCATTCACACAATTACCGAAAGCGTTGTGCATCAAACCTGCTAGTTCCCCAAAGTGAGAGGGCCGCAGCGATTCAAAGGACACGCTGATTTCGGGCGCGCCATCTGTTGATTCCTGATTTTCCGTCCCCAACATGGGTTCTTTCGCTCGTGCTAGCGAACTCGGATTTAGCTCTCTCTGTTCGAATTTGCTTTTTGAAATGATCATTCCCATCTTCGTAATCCTTACGTTCAATAAATTTATGAATTCAGCTTGGTTGCTCTAAGAGAAATCCGCTACTTTCTTTTGTGCGTGTTTCGGAGAACCCGCCGAGCGCCTTGAACTTTGCTTCGCCGAGCGTTCTCGCATAGAGCCCGAAGCGTTTATGGGGAGATCGAGCGGTGGCGAATCCATTACCGACGAGCAGCACGCGCTCGACGCCGCAGCTGGCAACGATCTCGAGCTGCTCATCCCGGCAGAAGCCGTTCGGAAAGGCGTAGATCGGCATCGGTCGATCCAGCGCCTCGCGGAAATACGTCTGGCAGCGCAAAACGTCCTGCTTGAGATACTCGTCCGTCTCGAACTGCATGCTCGCATGTTCGTATGAGTGGCCGCCGATCTCATGTTCCGCGGCGACCTGCCGCGTCTCCTCGCGAGTCATCATCGGCGTGGGCTTGAACTCGCTCCATGCAAAGAATTGAGGAGTGAGCGCTTCGGCGAGGAGCTTCTGCTCGCTGCGTGGCCTGTTCTTGATGAAACTCGAGAGCCGTGTGGCTAGGTTCGGGCTCGCGAGATCCGTGAAGCCTGGAATCTCGAGCGCCAGCGTCAACTCGCGCGGCGCCTTGCCGACAAAATCCTGCGCAAGCACGTTCAGCGGCGGCAAACCCGTCTCGATGCAGAGCGGCACCACATTTTGATTAGCCTTGATCTTGTGTCGCGCCAGAATTGGCGCGGCGATCTCCACAAAATCCTTGTAGCCATCGTCGAAGGAGATAATCGCGCGGGGTTTCGACCCCGGCCGCTGGTCAATTTCGGCGAAGAGGATCAGCTCAAAATGGGCTTTAAGGAAAGCGAGAAGCTCGTCGAAGAGCGCTGGCTCAAGCGGGCGATATCCGCTGCCGTCGTCCGGCGCGACGCGATGAAGGTTCAAAATCGTGACGTTCTCGCCCTGGCGGAGGCTGGCCAGACGGCGAGCGACGAGAAAATCGCTACCCAGTAGAGCAAACGCGACGGTCTTCAATGATTCAATGACGGATCGCATGACATACTCTTAGCACACCACCGTCTAGACAGCCTATACGCATTAGCCACGCGCGGAAGACATATAGGCACGAAGTACGTACGTTGGTCAACACAGCTTCCATGCGACGAGCAGCGAGCACTTTTTGGGCGCGCAAGCCGAGCCATCGCGCCCAGGCCCGCGCAGACCGCCACAGAAAAGGGCCCGGCCCGCTATTTCTGGTGTTGCGACTCCCACGATCCCCACGTCGGCCAAATGATCAAGATGAAGATGAAGGCTCCGAGGCTTCGTAGATGCCTAGTCATTGTACCGCTCCGCTATGTTGATCCCAGACGCCTTCGACATCGAATGCGAACGCGATTGTAAACATAGAGAGAGGTAGGTTAAGAAAGTATTATCCTTGATTTCAAAAGGGCCCCTGACGCCCGCGGTTTCGGCTTCGTCCTTCCTGGCTCCTCGGGACGCAGGGCCAGGCGACACTATCAGGTGAAGTCCCTCACGTCGTTCAGGCTGTTCAGCGAGACAAGTTCGATTTCCTTTGCGATGGGCAAGGCTGCAATCTTGCAACCCGACTGAGCCAAAACTCCAATCACGTAAAGAAACCCGTGCTCGCCCGTCGAACGACCGACGCGCCCTGGCAGATCCAACGCCAAGCTATCCATCACCGGACGCTTCCGGAACACGAAGAGGCCGATGTCGCGTTCGCCTTCCGCCGGCGGCTCTCCGCCGGCCTCGCGCGTCTCCATCACGCCTGTCACGCGCCCTTCCGCATCCCGCGAAACCACTGTGTAGGGACGCGCAACCCTTCGGGTCGCAAAGGTGAAGTCGTTGTCTTCGTTCAGGTGCGCCGCGACCATCTGCGACACCGTCTCTGCCTGAATGAAGGGAACGTCGCCCCAGATCAGCAGCACATGCTCGGCCGACTCGTAAGCGGGAGATTGCGCATATCTGAGAACGGCGTCGCCCATCCCCTTCGGTTCGGGCTGCGTAACCAAATATGCGGGAAGCGCCGCCTTCTCGAGACATTGAGCGACGGGCTCGGCGCCGCTGGGGCTCACGATCACTGTCGGTTGGGCGTCATAGGGGCGCAGCATCTCGAAAATGCGGAGCAGAATCGTCTTGCCCTGGACCGGGTAGAGAGTCTTCGGATAGGGCAAGCCGGCGCGGCTTCCTCGCCCCGCCGCCGCGATGAGCGCGCCGATCTCAGCCAACGAAGTCTTTCCCGATTTCTCCGCGCAGTCCGCGGGCGATCGCTAGGTAGAACACCGGCGCCTTTGGGCCGCACATATAGGAGAAAGCCTCCCCGAGGCCGTTGCGATTGACGGTTCGCGCCAGCACGACGCCGATCGTCAGGATGTTGCGAAGAACGACCGACTTGAAATAAAGGGAATTCAAAATCAGCGTGTTCTTGAGGTAATAGTAAAACTTGGCGGGAGTGAAGGGACGACGGCTCACGTCAGGATGATGCTGTATCGCGTCGATCACCGAGATGACACGTCCGGTGGCCGTCAACCGACAAAAATAATCCACCTCGTCTCCGGACATGAAATATTTATCATTGACGTTGCCGATTTTGCGCGCGGTCGCAACGCTGACGAGCGCCCCGTTGAACAACTGAGCGTATGGATAAACTCCATTGGGAGAGAGTGCCCTCAGCTCCGCCAAAGTCGGAATCTTCCGCGGGAATGCGAAGATCGCAGGCTGTCCCCACTTGTCGAGGACGGGCATCGGAAAAACAAAATGCGTGGGTTTGTCTTCCCGCAGGACGACGGAGGACGCGCAGACGACACCCTCGCCCCACGCCGCCTCCAACTTTGCGAGCGCGTCCTTGTGCGGATAACCATCGTCATCCATGAGCCATACCGCGTCGTAATTCTCATCCATCGCGTATTGGATGCTTCGACGCCATCCGCCCGCCGAACCCAGATTTTCCTGAGTGATGTAGAAAACTCCGCGTTCTTTGAGCATCGTCTCGGTGCCGTCGGTGCTGGCGTTATTGATGATGAGGATCTGATCGGGCGAGCGGGTCTGCGCTTGAAGATGATCGATGCAGCGGGCCAGCAATTCCTTCCTGTTGTATGTCACGACGGCGGCGACGATTTTCATTCCCGTTGCTCCTGCGGGTGCAATCTCAATCCCAGTTTCCGATCGCAACGGCGACCGATAAGGATTTGTTCGATGAACGAACGCGCTAGTCCCTTTTTCTGCCAACGGCGCACCAATATGGCTCGGATTCGCTGAATCTCAAGTCCACGAGCCCCGCCGCGGTCATCATCGCCGCGATCTCGTCGCGCGTGAAGCGCTTTTCGAGTCTCGTCCCGAATCGATCGAGGGCGTCGGTTCGCATCGTGTAAAAGGATTTGTCGCGGTAGTGAGAGAGCGGCAAGGAGGCGGGCGACGCCCCCAGTTTTTCCGCGAGAAGAGCCAAGCGGGCGAGCGGCCAATAGACCGTGGCCGCGATGATCTGAGAGATGACGTATCGCAAACCGTGCGGCAGATTGGAAACGACCTGCCGAACCGAGTCAGAAGCGCGCCAGACCAGCTTGAACCAGAGCGGCCGGTTGTCAAAACGATAGTACAGGTAGAGGAGAAAGGGCGCCCCCGGCTTCAGCTTCTCGGTGCAAGCGCGAAGTCCCTCCGCGGTGTCGGGAATGTGATGCAGCACCCCGAGCGAATAGCCAAAATCCTGGGAAGCGGGAGGCAGAAACGGATCGGACACAACCGCTTGCGTGAAGGTCACGTTGTTCAGGGCGGCGAGCTTGCGCCTGGCGACGCTCAGCGCCTTGTCGCTCGGATCAACGAGATTGAGTTGGCCGACGCGCGGCGCCACGAGCCGCGCCCAGCGCCCGCTGCCGCAACCCAAATCAAAGCCTTCGGCGTTGGGAGGCAAATCGTCCCAGGGAAAAATGTGGAAGTAATAGGAAAATAGCGTCCTCAATTCATCTTCTGGAACGTCCGACTGATCGAACCGCTCCCACTCATCGCCGAAACCTTCGACGACCGAGGCGTCGGCGTTGACGGCCGCCTCCTGAATGTTTGGCGAGGATGACATGGCGCCTCCAAATTGCTGACGGTCACGATGAGGACGGTGGGCGCGTCCTCATGCGCCTTCTTCGTTCAAGACTCGCTTTACATCGATCGTCTCCAGACATCGACGTGCAAGGGAATAAGGACTGAGGCCGAACGTTAAACCGCCAATCAGATACAGGTTGCGGAGCGCGATCCGCCATCTTGCGTATCTTGGCGCCGCCTGAGAGAGAAAGCGCATCAACCGCGACCCGCTTGGCGTCGCGCTCTTCGCTTGCGAGGCGTCTCCCTCAGTCCAAGCCACGGCGTAAAAAGGTTGCGTGACGTCGAGCTCATTCACCTGTGCTGCCTTTCTCGTGACGCTCAGGAGGATGATCGGCTCCATCGAAAGAACCTCGTTGCGAACGCCGGGCGTCGCAGGCGGCATCCGATACCAAGCGGAAGGGTCCAGATTGGAAGCGTAATAGACTTCTGTTCCCGTGAAGCCGTTTCGCTCCGAATAGATCGCATAGATCAGATCTGAGCAGAATTGGTAGAAGCCATGGCCGTTGAGGTCGTTGACCGGGAGAGAGTGTATGATGCGTCCGCCCACCTCGCAAAGTTCGATGAGGTTACGGAATGCCGTTGCCACGTCGAAGACATGCTCGAGAGAGCCGGAGTCGACGATGGTGTCGAACCGTTCGACCATCGTGATAGGGCGACTGAGATCCGCAACGAAGCTCGCTTCTTCATAATCCGAATAGTCGAGCGAAGCGACGCTCTCTGCGCCAAGCGCCATGAGCGCGGGTTCGCAGTACCCCTGCGCTCCTGCGACGGCAGCGAGCTTCTCGGGAAGCATGCTCGCATCCACGCTGAGCCACTGGCGGCCGATCGTCAATACCCGGCCGAGCGGCGCCCGGTGAGCCTGAACTCTCAAGAAATTAAATGGATGCACGTCGATGCCCAAGGATTTATCCCCTGTCTGTCCACCGTGGCTAGGCGCGTTCCAGGCTCGTCGCGAGCCAGTCGAATTTCGCGACGTCAATGCATTGAATCCCTGCCGCGCGCGCCGCGGCAAAACCACTTTCCGAATCCTCGAAGATGATCGCGGAGTCGGCCTCGCACTGGGCGATCTGCAGCGCCTTCAGAAACCCTTCCGGCGCGGGCTTGGCTCGCTGGACGTCGTCGGCGCAAATCAGCGGGTCAAACCAATTCTCGTATCGCAGCTTGCTCAAGGCCAGGTCGATGGTTCCCCGGGAGCCGGACGTGACCATCGCAAGACGAAATCGAGTTTGCGCCCACCGCAGGAAGGCGTCGATCCGCGGATTTGGCTCGAGCTCCTGCTCGATCAATCGCCGCACGCGGCCCTGCTTTTCTTCGACAAGCGCGCCGACGTCGATATCCTTTAAGGCGAGCCCTGCGTCCCGGAACGCCTTTTCGAGGGCGTCCCTCGTCTTTAGGCCGGCGAGCGCGGGATAATCGACTGCCACACCCAAAGGCGCCAGCGTCTCGACAAAGGCGCGCGCGTGCAAGGGCGAGGTGTCGGCCAGCGTGCCGTCGAAATCAAAAATCAGCAGTTGCTTTCCGGCGAGCGGAGGCGCGGGGCTTTCTTGGGGCGTCATGCGCACATCGCCACGCCGGCCGGCTGCTCGTAAAGTCCGAGGATCGTCTCAACGATTTTCGCACCGTCGTGCTTACCGGGAGCGGAAACCGACTCGAAGACGTCGACGATGCGCGGCGCCGGTACGTCCGCGTAGCCGTCCTCGTCAAACTCCACGTAAGTCTCGCTGCTCTTGAGCTGGCTCTTGTTGACAAGAATAGCGTCGAAAAGATCCTGCATCGGGATTGGCCGCGGCTCGGGACTGTTCAAATAGCGGTAGGCGCCACGCAGGTAGTCGGAGGCTTTGTAGTTGGGTGTCTCATAATCGGCGCCTATGTTGGTCACGAACACTTTCAGCGCTGTGCGGTTGTAAGAGATCGTGCGCGCGAGCCCGCTCGCCAGATAGGTCGGATAGAGCGAGGAGTGCTGCGTTCCCGCGGAATAAATGATGATGTCCGCGCGCCGCAGTGCCAGCTCGACGCCTGGCGAAACGCGCACGGGACAATGGTGACGTTCGAGAAAGCAACGCTTCTCTTCAGTGCTCAACAGCTCGAAGCGCGCGCGATCGACGTAATTGTCGATCAGATAGATCCGCTCGATGCGCACGTTCGAGCGAAGCTCGACGATCTCGGCTTCGTTGTAGAGCATCTGTCCGTTCTCACGCAGCGCGACGAGCTTCTTGTCCTCGATGCTCGTCGGCAACACGACGCCACGAAGCTTGAACAAGCGATCGATGAAGAGCGTCGCCTGTTCCATATCGCGCCCGAACATCAGAAAGGCGCCGGCATAAATGATGTTCATGATCGCGCAGTCGGAAAAGGAGAACGGCGCTCCCCTCACCCGCTCGATCGGGCCCAAGCCGGTTAGAAACTCGCCGACCATCGCACGCAACGCCTCCGCCACCCGTCCCGTTTCGAAGCGAGCGTCGGCGAGTTCGGCGCTCTCCCCTTTGGCGAATGCCGAGAGCTTCGCGACGGTTTCGTCATGGCCGGCGTCGAGAGGATAACGATGGCGAAAGAGCTGCAAATGCGCTGCATAGTCCGGATCGTCCTGCGGCAGCATGAGCTCCTGCACCTTGCGAATGTCGGAGGGTCCGAGCATGCCGAAGAAGCGCCTGATTTCACCTGTGGACTTGCCGTCGTCGTAAGCGTTCACGACGGAGGTGACGTGAAGTCCTTGCCGCGCCAGCAGCGCGGGGATTAAGGTCGCGGCTCCGCGGCCGCCGTTCAGCACGACAACGTTCAGCATTGGCGTCCCTGTTGGTTATCGCTGCAGTAATTCAGCATAGACCTTCGCGTAACGCTCAACGCCCGCTGCAAGGTCGAACTCGCGACTGTTCTCTCGAATGTTCGTCGTTCGGCCGCGCGCGAGCACCTCGTCAACCGCAGCGCGTAGGGTCTGGTCTCTGAAGTCCCCGACGATCGCCGAGCCGTTACGTTCGAGATCGATAATGCGGTCCATGTCCCCCACGCCCGTATTGGCGATCACCGGCACGTTGCAGGCGAACAGCTCGGCGAGCTTTGTCGGCGAGCAGCCGGCTTTCGAGAGGTCCGCGCGGATGAAGATCACCGAGAGTTCGGCGAGGCACAGGAAGGCCGGCACCTCGTCTCGATCGGCCAAGACGAAAGCGATGCGGTCGCGGGGAACGCTCTGCGCGACGCAAGCCTGGGCGACGAGCTCCTCGCCGTTGTTGGCGAGGAACAGGAATTTGGCGTTGGGCCTCGCCACCAGGACCTGCGCGAACAGCGCCATCATTTGCGAGAGGAGATAATCCGGTCCGAGGCTGCCGAGGTAGATGAACACAAAATCGTTCTCGGAGAGACCGGCTCGCTTGCGCGCACGCGCCTTATGGGCTTCGCTGACAGCCGCCGGATCGAACAGCCGGAAGTCGGCGCAACAAGGCACGACCTGAAAATGGGAGGCGGGATCGCGCCGATCGGCGAGGTAGAATTCTCCAAGGAGCGAGGCGGCGCGCTCGGTGAGGCAAACGATCTTGTCGGCGGCGCGAATCATCGGCCCCTCGACGCGCTTCAGCCCATGGCTCAAGACCTTCTGCACCCCGGAGGCTTTAGCGATCCCGCCGTCAGCGTAGAAGTCGCGAAAGTCGAAGAGGAACTTGACGCCAAAGTCCCGTTTGAGCTCCCAGCCGATCATCGCAGGCGGAAAGCTGCGGCAATGCGCCAGCTCGACGCGGTCCGTCCGCGCGATCTTGCGCGCGGCGGCGCGCAAATCCCATTGTGTGCGCGCCTGCCCCAAGTATCGGGGCGTGTTGCGATAGGCGACCCGCGTCCAGGCGATTCCGCAGGAATTGAGCTCATGCGCGTAGCGTGCGACGAGGTCGTCACGATCAGCCTTTTCCGCGCTCAAGACATGTATGTCGTAACCGCGGCGCGCCAGTCCCATCAAATACGGAGCGACCTGCGAACGCCCGATATGATCGGTGACGCCATTTTGCGTGATGTAGAGGATCGTCACTGAGATCGGACCGCCGCAGCGATTTCCTCGAGCCAACGATCGCGCGCGGTCTCGGGGCTGAAGCGTTTGGCGCGCTCCAGCGCGCCGCGGCCCCATCGTTCAAGCACGCCACCGTCGTTCAGGGCGATCTCGAGGGCTTGCCGCCAAGGCGCGAGGCTCTCGGGCCGACTGGCGCGAGGCGCAGGCAAGAGCGCGCCGCACGGGGCGGGTTCGATGGCAGCGCGCTCGGGATCGCAGAGGCCGCCACCGAGCAGCGCCGCGCGCACCCCGCCGGCCGGACAGTCGGAGGCGAGCACCGGCGTTCCGAGCGTCAGAGCCTCTAGGATCACCATAGGGAGGCCTTCATGCAGCGAGGACAGCAGGAGCGCGCGAGCGCCCGCCATATAGCGCGCGGGCTCCGGAGAAAAGCCGAGAAAGACGATCTGCGCGGAAGGGTCTTCCATCGAACCGGAACGCAGGCCGAGCGACGCCGCGAGGGCTTCCAATTCTCCGCGCAAAGGGCCGTCGCCTGCAAGCAGCAATTGTACGCCCGTTAAATCTGCGGCGAATTCCTTCCACACCGCGAGAAGCCCCGCAACGTTCTTTTCGGGCTTCATGCGACCGCACCAGACGAAACGCACGACGCCGTCCTGCGGAAGGGCCGAAGCGACTTCAGGCCGCGCGACAAAATTTTCGATGAAGCCCACGCGATCAGCTGGAAGCTTGTAAAGCGCAGCGAGCTCCTCGGCGAGCAGGGCGTTGACGCCGAGAACCCGGTCGAAGCTTCGATAGATGAGGGCGACCAAGGGTCTAAACGTCAGCATCTGGCGGTTGCTCGGATTGCCGACGATGTTGATGTGGCACAGCGCAATCTTGCGATCGGCGCCGCCGGAAAGCACGCTCATCAAATCGGCGCGCCAGAGATTGCTGATCGTGACGCTGATCCCGAGGCGTCGCTTCAAATCACGCAGCCGCCGAGCGGCAATGAAATATTCGAACGGGCGAAGCGGTAACGGCAGGCGCGGAATGGGTCCCAGCGCATGGAAGGACGCCGCATTTTCGAACCGGCGCGGCGCGCCCCGCGGATCGAAAGAGGCCTCGTGCACATCGAGACCGGCGGAAATCAGAAGTTGCGACAAGAACGAAACCATGCGCTCGGCGCCGCCGGTCTCCGTCATCGACGGCAGGAGGAGGAGGACGCGGGTCATTTCAGGAGCACTGGCCTTTAGCGCCTGCGTCACCTTCGCTGCCACGACGAGATCGCCGCCCGCAGCCACGGTCGTCTCATGACGTGCACGAGGGTTCTCACGAAAAGCGGACGGCGGAGATATTCACTGCCGAGAGAAACGAAGACGCCGCCGAACCCTCTCTTGAATCGGTAGATGCCGTCACTCTCATCGGTCGACGCCACGCCGCCGAAGTCATACCAGCGCACTCCTCGCGCCCTCATTTCACGCATGATCTCGAAGCGTAGAATCCGGCCCGAGCCGTCCTGCGTCTTTCCATTATCCACGAGGATCGTCTCGATCGCCTTGTCGCCGGCCCGATAGACGGTGATCGCCGCGCGCACTTCATTCCCGGCGAGCACGCGGAACAAGGTGAGATTGCCGCCATCGAACATGCGCTGGAGAGTGGAGCGGCCCGGCGAGCTCAATCCTCGCTCCTTAGCCGTTCTTTCGAAATTCGAAACGAAATCGTCGAGGATCGCCGGCGAAGGGTTATCGTCGGCTTCTACCCGCAGGCCGGCCTCTTGCGCCTTGTGGAGGTCGCGCCGAGCACTCCGGTTCATGGATTTGACGAGCGCGTCGTCGTCATACGCGAGATCGGAAACGAATGTCGCCTTGTTGAGAATGCGCTCGTCCTCGCGCGCGCGCCGAAACGAATGGCCGGCGAGGGTCCGCCTTTCGCACCCCGGGTCGTCAAAATCGTGCAAGACGAGATCGGTGCGCGCATCGAGCAGCCGGAGCCGCCGCACTGTCTCATCAATCCGCGCCGCTGGAACTCCCTGGGCGAGGATAAGGCCGCGGCGCAGCGGGCCGCGCTGCTGCGCCATGATCTTGAGGCCGGGATCAGCGAGGAGAATTGTCCAGCCGAAATATTTCTCGTGCGGCGCGCCCTTCTCGAAAAAGATCGACCTGTATCCGCCGTCACCCGGTCGCTGCGTCGGCGCGAAAGCTTCAGATCGCTCGGAGGTCATGTGATATCCACTTGGTAATATAGCGAGAAAACAGTTGTCGACATTGACGCCGCCGAACGACTCGCCGCTTAGCGCTGTCGCTTCCCCTGCAACCGTTTGTCGCCCCCGGGCGCGAGTATGAAGCCATTTCATTTAGCTATAGCACAGCCGCAATTGCCATCAGCGCAGATTCAGTTTCACACCCGTTGTCCACGCAGCCTTATCAATTTCGCTGGAACGCCCCCAACGACGGCGTTCGCAGGCACGTCTTTGGTCACGACAGCGTTCGCGCCGACAACGGCGTTGTCGCCAATGGCGACCCCCCGCGTAATCGTCGCCTTGGCTCCGATCCATACATTGTCCCCGATTTTAATTGAACCATACCGCATGCCGCTGGCTGCTGTCGGAGCTCGGTCCTCGAACTCATGGTCCTGATCCCGAATCGTCACATATTCGGCGATCAGCGCATCCGCGCCGATCTCGATGGACGCGCAGGCGATCACAACGCAGCCCTGACCGACGAAGCCGCGCGGACCAATCGTCAAGCTACCCCCTTTGCAGATCACCTGGGAGCTCGGCCCGATCGACACCCCGTCGCCGAGGCGCATCACGCCACCGTCCATCGCCTGCAATCTGCTCGACCAGGCGATCATCACCCCCTGACCGAGTCTCACGTCGGGATAGGCGAGGGAGAGAAAAGAGCGATGCGCGAACCACCCCATGCGCTGTCCGATGACCGGGATCGCGCGAAAAAGACGACCGATGCCGAGGCCGCGCATTCAAACGGTTCCGCTATCCTCGATGCGCCGGGAAAGACGGGACATGTCCATCACGGGCGTCTTGATCGCCGGCTCGGCGGAAGGGAACAGGGTTCGCGCGCCCGGCGCCTTGTGCAGCAAGCGGATCAGCCGATGCTCGTCGCCCAGACGATAGGCGAGTCCGCGCAAGCTGATCACGGCGCCCAGCGCGCACAGAGCTGCGCCGCCAATGTTCGCCGCCGTCTCGCTCGCATAAAGGCGCAGCGCGCCGCCACTCCCGATGAGAGCGGCGCCCAGAAGAACAAGCGCTGTCGTCTCCCGATCCCAGCTTGCTCCGATCAGCTTGCGTCCCGCGAAGAGGACGAGGACGGTCTGAATCATATAGGCGCAGACATAAGCGTAGGCCGCGCCGATGACGCCATAACGTTCGAGCAGCAGCAGCGTAAGCGCCGCCTGGGAGCCCACGGCGATCGTCTGCGTCGCCGCGAACCAATGCGATGCGCCCTTGGCGAGCTGCACGTACCACATCGGCCAGCAAACGAGACGAAAGAACACGCCAAAGGCCATCCAGGTAAGCAACTCGCTCGCCGCATCGAATTTCGCGGAATAGAGCAGCTTGACGACAAGGGGCGCGAAGGTCGCCGCAAAGAGCAGACTGGGCAGAGCCAGCAGAACGCCGATCTCGGTCTGCTGATTGATCACTCGGGAGGCGCGAGGCCCCTCCTCTATCATCCCGACAAGCCGAGGATAGAAATCCGTCGCCATTCCGGCCAGGACAACATTGGCGAACACGCCGGTGAGCGTCCACGCCGCCTGATAATTGCCCGCCGCCTCCGCGCCGAAACTGCGCATGATCAGCGAGCGCACAAGCATGTCGAGCCCCGCCCACAGGATGCCGTTCCACATCACAGCGAGGCTCAGCCCCAGGATCTGGCGAAAACAGGCCCAGGTCTCGCGCAGATTGACCTTGACGGAAACGAGCGCGACGCGTTGGGAAAAATAGGCGGAGCAGGCCAACGCCACGAACGAGGCGGCGATCATCGAGGGAACGATTCCTGATTCCCCCATCAGCAGAAAGATCGCGATCGTCACGATGCAGCTCAGCGCGGCGCCAAAGAGATTGGAGCGCGCGTAATCGCCGATGCGCCTAACCCCCTGCAAAAGACTAGCCTGCGCAATGTTCGACGCATTGATGAGGAGCGTGGAGCCGGCCAGCGCGATCGGTAGCGCGTGCTCCGCCGACCCAGTGAGCGACTCGCTCAAGGGGACGCAAAACAAGATCGCGATGGCCGATCCCAGCGCGCCCGTAGCGAGGAGAATGCGCCGCAAAAGCGCGAAAGTCCGGGCGAGCTCTTCGGCGTTCCCCCCACTGTGCGCGCGGGCGATCTCACGGATCGCGCTGGGGCCGGCGCCGAAGTCCGAGACAGCGCTGACGAGCGCGATCGCCGACGTGTAAGCGCCAAGAAAGCCGACGCCCTCCGGCCCGATCAGCAGAGCGACGACTTTCACCCGGACAAGGCCGATCGCGTAGTTGATCGCCTGGGCGCCGCCGACGATCGACGACCCGCGCAATATCTGACCGTACGAGTGCTTCTTCTCGCTCATTGGACGCCGTTCAAGGCCGGAGAGAGAAGCCTGTCGTAGCGGAGCGCGTTCGGGCTATCGGAAACTGCCGGCGACCTGAGCGCTCGTGCGTGCGAGGCTCTGGCGCCCTTCCACCCATGCAGGGCGGCCGAAGCGTTCAAGTCAATCACGCCTTCGGCTCGGGGCCACGATTGGCTCGATCAAGCATCTCGCGGGCGACGGCGATAAGCGCCTGATTGCCCAGCCGGCAATCCGACGGCAACCGGAAGGTGAAATAGGTGATTTCCGCGGCGTCCAGTCGCGACAGGGAAAGCTGAGACTTGAGCCTCGCCCAGAGGAAGTCGGCCAGCGCGTTGAATCTCGAGAAGCTCCCGAGCGCCTCTCCACGATAGACATAAACCGTCCGCCACGGAGGCTCCCGAAAATGGAAGGCCATGAGCCTTTCCGGCGCGGCGCCGAAAACGCTCTCGGAGGTGACGTAAATGGGCGCTCGGCAAATCGGCGAGCGCAGACTCAAGGAAAGGCGCGTCTGATCCCGCGCATGCTCTACGACGAAATCGCCCAGCCGCTCTCCCTGCGGGTGAAGCTGAGCCGTGGGTCGGTGAAGCTCCTCGCGGTCCGGCGCAAATCCGGAAGTTCCCAATCGAAGGAAAGCGCCGACACAAAAAGCGAGCGCAATCGCGACGAGGGCCGCCTGACGCATTCTCATTGAACGCGCGAGCGTTCTGGCGTGACGCCGAAATAAAATAGGATCAGCAGTCCGCCAAGCAACAGCCACTCCAGGATCGTGACGCCCGCCCCCTCATGCCAAAACATGTAGCTTTCCATCGACCACGCGCACAAGTTCAGACGCACCGTGTTGACCAGCACGACCCAGGTCACGCCGAGAAGCAGGACGACCCATTCATGGCGGCGGGCGGATCGCCCACCAATCTTCAAGAACGACAGCCAGAGCAGGATCGTCGCAACGACATTGAGAAAGGCCGAGCAGGACGCCTCGACGACGATCGTGTGACCGCCCGCGCCCGAGATCGCGTTTCCCATCAGCGTGAAGTCGCCAAGCTGAGACAGGCTCAGGAAAGCGAGAGACGTTTCCAGCGGCAGCAGAAATTCCTCGATCGCGGATTGCGCGACATGCCCCCAGAGTTCGAGGCACGCAAGCCCGAGACTGAGCTGCCCGATGGCCGCAAGCCGTGCGTCGCGCCGCCAGCAGAACCAAAGGCCGATGAGCGTCAACACGAGCCCGCCCACATGGCGCCAAGGATGCGCCAACGCCAGTCCCGCGAACGCAAGCAGCGTGTAATCCGCCCATGACAAGACAGTGTCCGCGCCCAATCTGCGCAGCGTGCAGCCAATGGCGAAGAAGGCGACCAGCGCGATCGTCGGGAAAGCGCCTAAAAAGGCCGTCGGCAGGTAATCGAGACAAAACAGCGAGAGAAAAAAGACGGACAACACCAGACGATCGCTAGGAGCGCGCAGCGCCGAGAGCGCCCAGAAAAGGGCTCCCGTCGCGGCGTGCTCAGCCCTAGCGGCGCTCTCGGTCATTCCAAGCCTTTCCTAATGTCGCGGCTCAAGCCGCGGGGCGCCCTTCCTCCCGCCGCAACTGAGCGACGTGCCAGGCCACCGTGGCTTCTAATCCCTCTCCAAACCGATGCGTCGGATCGTAGCCCAACAGCCGTTTTGCTTTGGCGATGTCTGCTTGGCTATGCCGCACGTCGCCGGGTCTGAAGTCACGATGCTCGACCCTTGTCGTGGCGGCGGCCGGCGCCGCGTCCATGAGCAGGGCTCGGGTCCGGGAATGGAGTTCGTTGAGCGTCGTTCGGTCGCCAACCGCGACATTATACACTTGGTTGATCGCGTCAGGTTCTTCCGCCAGCGCGGCGAGCAGGTTGGTTTGCACGGCGTTGTCGACATAGCAGAAGTCTCGGCTCGTCTCACCGTCGCCGTTGACGATCACGGAGTCGCCCTTCATCAAGGCCGCGATCCATTTCGGGATCACCGCCGCATAGGCGCCGTTGGGATCCTGTCTCGGGCCGAACACGTTGAAGTAGCGCAGCCCGATTGACTGCAATCCATAGCAGCGCCCAAACACGTCGGCGTAGATCTCATTGACGAGCTTCGTGACCGCATAGGGACTGAGCGGGCGGCCAATTACGTCTTCGACCTTCGGCAGGCCGGGATGATCCCCATAGGTTGAGCTGCTCGCGGCGTAAACGAAGCGCTTCACCTTGGCGTCGCGCGCCGCAACCAGCATATTGACGAAGCCGGTGACGTTCGCCGCGTTTGTCGCGATGGGATCGGCGAGGCTGCGCGGCACCGATCCGAGCGCCGCCTGATGCAAGACGAAGTCGACGCCCTCGCAACCGCGACGGCAATCTTCCAAATTGCATATGTCGCCTTCGATGAACTCATGCCTCGCCCACTGCGCCGGCGTCACGAGGCGTTTCACGTCATCCAGATTCGATCGGCGCCCGGTGGCGAAATTGTCGAGGCTCACGACCCGCTGATCCAGCTTCAGGAGGGTCTCGAGCAGATTCGAGCCGATGAAGCCCGCCGCGCCCGTAACCAGCCAAGTCTTCGGTTGGCGGCGCAGCTCTTCGGTTAGACGCTTGTATGCGGTCATCATCGTCTCCTCACAGCCGCAGATCGACCTCGCTCGCCGGAAGGACGTATTTCAAATCATAGAGCACGTGATCGCCTTTTCCCAGCTCGCGGATCGCCTGAACGCCCATCTCGCGGAACTGGTTGTGGGCCACGGCGACGATGATCCCGTCGTAGCTGCCTTTCGATGGAGCGCCGACCAGCGAGAGGCCGTATTCGTGCTTCGCCTCGGCGCCATCGGCCCAGGGATCGTAGATGTCGACGACGACGCGATAATCGGCGAGCTCGCGCACGATGTCGACGATTCGCGTATTGCGCAAATCCGGGCAGTTCTCCTTGAAGGTCAATCCCATGATAAGGATGCGGGCGCCGTCGACGTGGATGCGCCTCTTCAGCATCGCCTTGACCAATTGGGAGGCGACATAGGGACCCATCCCGTCGTTGAGGCGACGACCGGCAAGGATGATCTCGGGATGGTAGCCGAGCGCCATCGCCTTATGCGTGAGGTAATAGGGGTCCACGCTGATGCAGTGGCCGCCGACGAGCCCCGGACGAAAGGGAAGGAAATTCCATTTCGTTCCTGCTGCGAGCAGCACCTCCTCGGTGTCGATGCCCATGCGATTGAAGATGATCGCCAGCTCATTGATGAGAGCGATGTTGAGATCGCGTTGCGTGTTCTCGATCACCTTCGCGGCTTCGGCGACTTTTATGCTCGAGGCCTTATGAGTTCCTGCGACGATGATCTCGCCGTAAAGCTTGTCCACGAGCTCCGCGACCTCGGGCGTCGAGCCGGCAGTGACCTTCTTGATGGTTGGAACGCGGTGCTGCTTGTCACCGGGATTCACCCGCTCGGGACTGTAGCCGAGGAAGAAATCCTCGTTGAATTTCAGGTTGGAGTGGCGCTCGAGCACCGGCGCACAGTCTTCCTCCGTGGCCCCAGGATAGACCGTCGACTCGAAGATGACGATGTCTCCCTTCTTAAGCACTTTCCCGATCGTCTCGGAGGCTTTGATGAGGGGCGTCAGGTCGGGCTGCTTATGCTCGTCGATCGGCGTGGGTACCGTCACGATAAAGACGTTGCATTTGGCGAGATCGGCGGGGTTGGTCGTATAAACGAGGCCTTTGGCCTCCTTCAGCTCCTCGTCGGCGACTTCCAGCGTCGTGTCCTTGCCTTGTTTCAGCGCCTTTACGCGAGCCTGGTTGATGTCGAATCCAACCACGTCGCGTCGCTTCGCAAATTCGGCGGCGAGGGGAAGCCCGACATAGCCCAGTCCGATAATTGCGAGCTTGATGTCGGACAGTTTCGTCACAGGCGTCGGTTGCGGCATGAAATTCCTCTGTGGGGCTCTTTGGATTTCTGGGTGGATGCGCGTCGAAGGCGCATCGAAGCGACGAATCTACGCCGAGACTTCGCTCGGGCCCTGCGCTACGCGCGGCCTATAGAGGCGAGCGGCGGCGGCGGTCTCGAGAGCATGTCCCGGAAAATTGTGAAATCGGTTTTCCGGTCAGGACAAGCTCTCACTTCTGAGTTTGAGCTTAGTCCTCGCCTCGCGTGACTCCACGCGAGCGGCACGCGCTCTAGGGAGGAGGCCCGGCGGATGTCTGCAGATTCAGCTCGCGCAGGGGCTTGTCGCCTTTTTTGCCCACCGCCTGCAAGTCGGCGGCGATCCGCTGACGGGCGTCCTCGGGAATTTTTGCCAAGGCCGCACGCATGTAGGCGACTTGCTCCTTCGACATGTTATCGAAATCCCAAGCGATATCGGAGATGAAAACTGCCTTGGCTTCTGGCGGCACATAGTTCCAAATTTGCAGAGTGAATACCGCTCTCGCCGTCATCACCCGCGACTCGCTCGGAGCGGTAAGGCTCGACATCGCCAACGCCCTGACGACCCGATCGGCAGGCTTGCCCGCGAAGGCCTCGGCCTCAGCCAATGTCAGCCAAGCGGCTCCGTCGGCCGGCGCAATGGAAAGGAGCGACGCAAACGGTTCGATCATCTGCGCCGGCTGTCCCCGCGAGGCCGCTTGCGCGAGCCGTTGGCGCGCGAGATAGGCGACGGGAAAGGTGTCGGCATAACTTGCAAAAGCCTTAGCGTCATCGGCCTTGCCGGCGAAAGCACTGGTCAATGAATAACGCAGGAGCGTGACCGATCCCGATATGGTGTAGGCACAGGCCCCGATGATGATGAGCGAGGTGAACGTGCGGAGCCGGGATCTGCGACTCATTCGCTGTAATACCGGCGATAGTAACGATGGCCGTAGTGTTCGGCGCTGGCGTATTTCCCATATTTCTGCGCCTGCGCATCGATGACGTAGTTGAAGACGATCCCCGCGACCTTCCGCTCGCCCGACAGTCGCTTGAGCGTGTTCGCAACCAGCTCGCGCGGCGTTGAAGCCCACCGCACGACGAAGAGAACCTTGTCCACCGTGGGTGAAATGATCGCGGCGTCAACGACAGGGCCCAGCGGCGGCGAGTTTATGATGATTAGGTCGAATTTCTCGCGCAAGGCCAGGATGAGCGCCTTGAACCGCTCCGAACCGAGAAGGTCCATGGGATTTTGGGTCTTCCCCCCCGCGGGTAGCACCCAGATGCCGAGCTTTTCGTCGACGATCATCACGTTTTGCAGTTCGGCCTGGCCGACGAGATATTCGACGAGCCCGATGCTCTTTTCGGCTTTGAAATAGCGGGAAGCCGAAGGATGACGCAAGTCGGAGTTGATGACCAGCACCCTGTGGCCGGACTGGGTCGCCGAAGCGGCGATGGACAGCGCGACGGTGGTCTTTCCCTCGCTCGGCATCGCGGAGGTCAGTAGCAAGACTTTCGGCGGGTGGTCGACATCGCTCATTTGAACGGCGCTACGTAAGGATCGGAAGCTCTCGCTCAATCTTGAAAGAGGTTTCGTGAGCGGGAACTCCGGCACCGATCGCGGCGCGCCATCCAACATGAGCTCGCGCGTTTCGACCTTCGAGATCGAGCCAAGAACTGGAAGATCCAATGTTTCTTCCACCTGGCGAGGCGTCGTAAAACCGGCGTTGAGCGCCTCCACGGCGAAGGCAGCGCCCAATCCCGCCGCAAGGCCCAACGCCAACGCCACGGCGAAGAACAGCGTCTTCCTGGGATAGGACGGCACCTCGGGCGGCAACGCGGGCGTTATGATCCGCGAGTCCCGCGCCTCGAAGGTCGATTGCTCCTGAGTGATTTTCGCGCGCTGCAAAAAGTCTTCAAACAACGTCTTATTGACGGCCATCGTGCGTTCGAGCTCGCGCAAGGTCACGGTCTTGGCGCTGTCCAGGTCGGTCTCGCCTGTGACTTGGCGGAGCGTCTTCTCGACCGCGTCTTGCGAAGCCCTCGCGAGATCGAGCTCGGCGCGGAGGCTAACGGAGAGGCGTTGCAGTTCGGAGCGAATGGAGCGGTGGATGTCCGCAATCTGCGCCCGCAAATTGATGACAGAGGGGTGGGCCGAATTATAGCGCGAGAGCAAATCTGCCTCCTGACGCTGATAATCCGTGAGCTTGCTGCGCAGTTCCGACAGCAATCCCGCGTTCATCGAATCGGGCAAAGAGGACAGATTGCTTCCCTGCGACTGGATCTTCTCAAGAACATCGACCTTCGCCTTCACTTCGGCCGAGGTGGTGCGGGCGCCGACGAGCCGCTGGTTCAAGGCGCCCAGTTGCTCCTGGCTGAGGGTGCCGCCGCCTTGACTGGCCCCAGCCGCCGGCAAATTATTCTCCGAGCGGAAGCGATTGACGGCCTCTTCCGAGTCGCGGAGCTGCTGGCGCAATTCGACAACGCGATCGCTGAGCCAGCCGGAAGCGCGTTTGGCGGCGTCCAAGCGAGCGTCGAGCTTGTCGACGACGTAGGCGTCCGCCACGGCGTTCGTTAGTCGGGCCGCCTTGATGGGATCCACCGACGTGACGGAGATCGTGATCACGAGCCCCTGCCCCAGGCCGCGCCCGACGACCATGGCGCCTCTCAAATTCTCGATGGTGCTGATCGTTTCGGATGAGATGTTTCCGAAGTCCTGCGAGTTCGCGTCCTTCGAGGACTCGTCGGGTGTCGGGGCGGGAGCCGGTCGCGAGAAGAAAGCTCGGATCGGCGCCAGGATGCTGACAGCGCCCGCGCCGCTCAAGGCGGAGCCGCCGAATTCCGGATCGCGCGTGAGCTGCATCTTCTCCACGACGCGACGCAGGAGGGTCGTGGATCGGATGATCATCATCTGATTCTCGACGACCTGCTGATCGAGCATCGACTCCGACATGAAGACGTCCTGCCCGGCCGCGCGCTCCTTGCGCGGGTCGAGCAGCAGCTGCGCGGTCGCCGTATACATGGGAGTCGCGCGCGCAAGATAGAGCGCCGCGAGGAAGACGAAGAGCGCGACGATGCCGCCAATAAGCTTCCACTGCCGCCAAAGGAAGTTGACGACATCGCGCAGATCGAAGCCGCCCCCTTCAGCGCCTGAAGCAGATGATTTTTCTCGACGTTGAGACGATTGAGCATTTATCGTCCTTTGCCTCTGTGGGTTCGACCAGCGGGCGTCAATCCGAAGTAGACAGGCGCGAACTTTCTGATTGTGCGACGCCCGCCCCCAGCAGCGCCATGAAAGTTATCGCCACGCCTTCGATTTGGATACTGAAATCGACAAGCGCATGCACCCCGACCACTACGCAAACCACTGTCGCAACAATCGCGGCGGTGGCGTCCCGCTCGCGCTTCATCGCGCCCCTGAAGCACGTGACGGCGAGCCAGGCCAAGCACCCCATGAGCATCGTTCCGAACACCACCCCCAGTCCGAGCCAGACCTCCAGGTAAGCGTTATGCGCCTTGTCCCAAATTTCCCAGGTTCCGAACGACGGATCGCGGAACATCGGAAACACGTCCTGAAACGTCCCATAGCCAAATCCGAGCAGGGGCGTGTCGAGAATCGCATGAACGGTAAGCCCGTACAGGGCTAAGCGACTCAGATCGACGAGACCCTCAGTCGAGATGCGGCCTACGATCACGTCCCCGAAGAACGCAAAACAGGCGACGAGCGCAACGGTCACCAACGCCACTGTCTCGAGCCGTTCCTTCCCCGCGCGGCGTCGACGGGAGAAGATCATGGAGTAGAGCACAAAAATCCCGAGTCCCGTTGCGAGAATCCCGCCTCGCGAAGCCGAGCCCAGCAACGCCACGAGGATTGCGATTGCGCTCCCGAGCAGAAAAAGGCCCTTCTCGCCGGTAACCTCGAGGAACCGGCTCAAACGGTATGCTGTGAGGTCACCGCCGTCCTCGGGCATCGCATCCCTGTAGAGGCGGAAAATAAGGGCGATGTTCACGATCAACCCCATGCCCGCATAGGTCGCAAAATTGTTGCGTCCGACGAAAGCGGATCGAACGATGGGCATCGGCGGCACATCCGGGAAGAACGGCATCCCGCCTGAAAAAACCGCGACGGACACCAACCCGTATGCCGAGTAGGCGGCGACAATAGCCACGACCCACCAAAGAAGCAAGAATACGCGCTCTCGCTCGCGGCATAGCTCAAGCGAGAGCCAGAAGACCGAAGCCGTCGTCAACAATCGAATCAACGCAATTCCGGTTTCGCCCCTGTTGAGGGATATGCTCGCCTTGACCGGTTGCTGCAGCACCTCCGCGGTCATTCCCCAGAGCGGATGCGAAAAGAGCGCGCTCACCTCAGAAGTCGCCTGCGCCGCCGCCCAGAATACTGCGGCGAAAAAGAGCAAGAAAGGACCCAAAACGCCCTTTATCGAGAATGGGTGGCGTCGGCCCCTCAAGGCCAGACTGAGTTCATAAAGGACCGCCAATACTGGAAACAGAATGCCGTTCACACCCCACGCGAGCATCCGGTCCCCGCCCAACCAGAAAGGCGCCCAAGCGAGACCAGCGATGAAGGCGCCGAAAAAGGCCGTCTCCACCGGTTCTTCGTCCCACAAGTGCGCCCATCGGCCGCGCTCCTTGCGCGGGCGGTCGTTCGTGTCCTGATAGCGGGACAGTTCGGAGCGGTAGGATTTGACCATACATTCCGCCATTTCCGCCATGCTACCGCAGTTCGGGTGAAGCGGTTCAAGCTCCACTCGCTGTGCAATCCGCAGGCGCGCGCTACAAGCGCGAAAGTCGTCTAACCGGCCGCCACCAGGTCGGAAGTCCGAACCGTCGCCGGAACTCTTCCTCCCATGATTTCAAGCAGTACACGCACGCGTCCAGCCCCGTCAAGGCGAACGAGCTCGCCGAGTTGCTCGGCGAAAGGACCGCTGATCACGCGGACACGTTGGCCAGTCGAGAGCCCCTGACCGAAACGACAAACCCCCGCTTCATCGACCGTGTCCAAGATCGACTCGACGACTCCGCGGGGGACCGGCAAGGGCTGCTCGTCGGCTCCAACCAGCCTGGCGACCCCGAAGGTCCCGTTGACCGAGCGCCAACGATCTCGGTTGAGGTCGAGCGCGACGAACAGATAGGCGGGAAAGGCAGGAGCGCGCACGTGCCGCATCTTGCGCGCGTGGCGAACCGTGCGCGCAATCCTCGGCAAGAAAACGCGAAATCCCTGGGCGGCAAGCTGTGACGCGGCGCCGCCCTCGCGGTTCGGCAAGGTTCGCGCGACGTACCACCTCTCGCCTGCAGAAAGCTCGCCGTTTCGAATCACCGTCCCTCAACCCGCTCGCTTATCGTTAACAAGCCAATTTGCACGGAACTCCCGTGCCGCGCCAGAGCAGGCCTCCGGACGGCGGCGATCGGCAAGGAAGGCGACGGTTACTGCCTCAGAAGGCTCGTCCAGATAGGGCCCGGATCCGAAGCCTTTATGACAACGAAAACCCAGCTACAAAACTTGCGAGCTGATTCTCGCGTAACAAGACCCGCCTAAGTGTACTATCAGAGACGAAGGGTCGAGGTCAAATGATCGCCCGTGTTTTAGGGTCCTGGCTCAATTGTGTTTCAATTATGTTTGGATTGGACCACGGTTCGCGACGAGAGGCGTCCAAGAAGCGCAATCATTTCCCCAATCATCTCATCGACAACCAATAGGCCGCCGCGAGGATCGCCACCATTCCGAGGAAGAGCGTCCGATCCGACGAGCGCCGCGCGCGCGCGAGCGTCTCCAGCGAGCGGGGCGAAAGCTCGACCCCGGTCACGCTCTGCTCGCTGATGCGCGAGAGCGTCGCTTCCGCCTCGGTCAGCACGGCGGGAAGGCGTCGCGCGACTTTTGCGAGTTCGACCAGTCCGCGGCCGGTGTCCTCTATCTTGGCCTTGGGTCCGAGATTCCCCTCAATCCAATCGCGCACGACCGGCTCGGAGGTTTTCCAAATGTTGAGCTTCGGGTCGAGCCCGCGCGCCACGCCCTCCGCGACGACCATCGTCTTTTGCAAAAGAACGAGCTCGGTGCGTGTGCTCATGTCGAAGAGCGCGGTGACTTCGAAGAGCAAGGTGAGCAGGCGAGCCATCGAAATGTCTGCAGCGTTGACCGTGTGCAGCGGCTCGCCGATCGCCCGCAAGGCCTGCGAGAACTCCTCGACAGAGTGGGCTGGCGGCACATAGCCCGCCTCGAAATGCACTTCGGCGACCCGCCGATAGTCGCGGGTGATGAAACCATGCAGGATTTCCGCGAGAAAGCGGCGCTCCTTATGCCCGAGCCGCCCCATGATGCCGAAATCGATGGCGACGATCCGCCCGCTGGCGTCGACGAAAAGATTCCCCTGATGCATGTCGGCGTGGAAGAAGCCGTCGCGCATGGCATGACGCAAAAAAGACTGCAGCACGCAGCGCCCAAGCTCCTGCAAGTTGTGGCCGGCCGCTGTGAGTTCGAGGAAGATCGGAGAGCGGAACGCCCTCGATCCACTCCAACGTCAACACCTCCTTGGCGGTGCGTTCCCAGTCGACCTCCGGCGCGTGGAAGTCGGGGTCTTTGGCGACATTGTCGCGAAATTCCGAGGCTGCGGCGGCCTCCAGACGGAAATCGGTTTCGAGCTTGACCGAGCGCGCGAGCGTGTCGACGACCTCGATCGCGCGCAGCCTACGCCCTTCGGCCGAATAGCGCTCGGCGATGCGCGCCATGAGATACATGTCCGCAAGGTCCTGGGCGAAACGGCGTTCGACGCCCGGCCGCAGAACCTTCACCGCCACCCTGCGCTCGCCCTCGGCGTAGCGCGCCCGGGCGAGGTGCACCTGCGCGATGGAGGCAGCCGCGATCGGCTCGCTAAAGCTCAAAAAGAGCTCGTCGAGGGATTTGCCGAGCGACTTTTCGACGATTTCGACGGCCGCGGCGCGCCCGAAAGGCGCCATCCGGTCCTGAAGCGCCGTCAGCTCGTTGGCGATCTCGCCGCCGACCACGTCCGGCCGCGTCGCAAGAAACTGCCCAAGCTTGACGTAGGAGGGCCCGAGCTGCGCCAACGCCCGCGCCAGCGCCTTGGCGCCGCCGTCGCGATCCCTGCGCGCGAAAAAATTCGCAAAGCGGACGAGGGTCCCCGCCGGCGCCGGCAACAAGACGGGGTCGAGTTTCGTGAACACGCCTTCATGGGCGAAGATGTAAGCCGCGCGCGCGAGGCGCCAGAAATGTCCCAAGCCCAAGATCACGCGAGGCCCGCCGTTGTCTTATTGCGTTGCGGGACCCTAAGCCGAGGCGCGGGGCAAAAGTCAATGCGCGCCGCTGACGCGATCTACGGGGTCACGATATCGAACCCCGGCTCGCGATTCCCGGCGATGACCGCGCTGTCCTTGTCGCACTGAAATGTGCGGGCCTTCCTGTCTGCGATCTCTCTCGCCAGCGTTTCAGCCTGGGCGTTGAGCCGCGCGTCCACCGAACCGACGTGACAAACCCCGCCGGGTCCGAGGCGCGTCACCACCAGGACCGAACCGGAATATGGCTCGAACGGCTTGTCGGACGGCCTCTGAGCTTTCCAGCGCGTTATTGCGGCGAAGGCCTTCCCTTCGCCATCGAGGCGCCATTCGATGACTCCTCCGGCGAATTTGTTGGGGCGAGAGAGCGTCTGCCGTCCTGCCTTTTCGTGCCAAGGCCTGGGACCAAAGCTCAAACGCGTGCGACCGTCCTGGGCGCCAATCTCGACGGGCATGCCTCGATAGCCCGCACAACGCCAGCCGCCTGGTTCCGTGTCGCCGCGTTCCGGCTGAAAGGCGCACTGCTTCTTCAGGTTGATCTCGCGATAGATGGAGGAGACCTCCCCCGGCGCCGCCTGCCCGGTCGCCGCAGACAGCGCCAGCAGCGCCACAGCGAGCCGCGACGAATGTTTGAAACCGAAAGTCATTTTCGTTTCCTCATTCCGTTCGACTTGAGCAGAGGCTACGTGGAAGCGAAGCGGAAAGACTTGCGGCAGCGCACAGGCGCCGCTTCGTTTCCAGGAAGTGTTATTAGGATGATCCGCCCGGCGCTTCCACCGGGGTGTCTCAGGGTTTCCAGCCCGAGTGGATCGCCACCACGCCGCCCGTGAGGCGCTCGTAGGCCGTGCGGCGAAAGCCCGCCTGACGGATCATCGCCTCGAAGTCGTCGGCCTTGGGGAAGCGGCGGATCGACTCGACGAGGTAGCGGTAGGGCTCGCCGTCGCCGGCGACGAGCTTGCCGACGAGCGGAATGACGTTGAAGGAATAGGCGTCATAGATCTTGTCGAGGCCCGGCAGCGTAACTTGGGAGAACTCGAGGCACAAAAACCTTCCGCCGGGCTTCAGCACGCGGAAGGCCTCGGCGAGCGCGACCTCGATGCGCGGCACGTTGCGAATGCCGAAAGCAATCGTATAGGCGTCGAAGTGGGCGTCCGGGAACGGAAGGCTCTCGGCGTTGGCCTCAATGAATTCGAGCTTCTCCTCCAGCCCGCGCTTTTGCGCGCGCTCCCGTCCGACCTCGAGCATGTCGCCATTGATGTCGAGCACGACGATCTTCGCGTCGGCACGCGCCTTGGCCGCGATGCGAAACGCGATGTCGCCTGTGCCGCCGGCGACGTCCAGGTGGCGAAACTCCGGCCTTGCGCCAGCGTTCACCTTGGCTGCGAACTGATCCTTCCAAAGCCGGTGGAGTCCGCCCGACATCAGGTCGTTCATCACGTCGTAGCGCTGCGCGACCTTATGGAACACGTCGTCGACGCGCTCCTGCTTCTCGGCGAGGCGCACCTCCTCAAAGCCGAAATGGGTCGATTCGTCTTGATCGGCGGGGGCCGTGGTCATCGCTGGCTCGCTGAGTGAGGAGAGATGCGGAAGCTATAGCGGCTTCGCAAGGGCGAGGCTATAGGCGGCCGGGCGTCAAAAAGCGCCGATCCCGGTCCCGCGGCCGGAGGCGCAGAAAGCCGGTCCCCGATGGAGACCGGCATTTCTCTGTCGGCGCAGAGCCGTCAGGCGCGGTATTGCTGCAGTCGTGTCGTCCGCAGGCCGGCGAGCCCGTGCTGATCGATCGACGCCTGCCAGCTCAAGAATTCGTCCACGGTGAGCGTGTAGCGGCTGCAGGCGTCGTCGAGCGAGAGCAATCCGCCTCGCACCGCCGCGACGACTTCCGCTTTTCGCCGAATGACCCAGCGCCGCGTCGTCGGCGGCGGCAAATCGGCTATCGTCAGCGGACTCCCGTCGGGGCCGATGACATATTTGACGCGGGGACGATACGTCTCTGTCATGCTAATTACTCGCTCACTGGAACCGACACACGCAGTCCCTCTATATGCATTCGGTTTTAAAATTCAGCTAAGCAGTACAGAGATTTACGGCAGCTTTTCCGCTGCCAGAAGTTAAATTCCTGTGCCGTATTGGCTCGCATGCGCGGCTCGACGTAAAGATTTGCTAACACGGGCCATCGTTCTTGAAAAATTCGTGCAGAATTGCGGTTAGCAATTGGCAAAGGCCAAGCGCGCGACGGCGCTACAGGCCGGGGCCTTGCTCGCCCTTTTATGCCCCAACCGCTCGCGGCTACGCCCCCTGCCGCCGCCGCCAGGGGAATGCGGATTTACGCGACCACCGCCGCCGCCTTGCTCTTCCCGAACTTCTTGCGGTCGTTGGGGTCGAGATAGACCTTGCGCAGGCGGATCGACTTCGGCGTCACCTCGACGCGCTCGTCGTCCTCGATATAGGCCAACGCCTTCTCCAGCGTCATCTGGATCGGCGGCGTCAGCCGCACGGCCTCGTCCTTGGACTGGGTGCGGATATTGGTGAGCTGCTTGCCCTTGAGCACGTTGATCTCGAGATCATTGTCGCGCGTATGCTCGCCGACGATCATGCCGCGATAGACCTTCCACCCCGGCTCGATCATCATCGGCCCGCGATCCTCGAGCTTCCACATGGCGTAGGCGACGGCTTCGCCCTGATCGTTGGAGATCAGCACACCGTTCCGCCGTCCCTGAATCTCGCCGCGGTGCGGGGCGTATTCATGAAACAGCCGGTTCATGATCGCCGTGCCGCGCGTGTCGGTCAGAAGCTCGCCCTGATAGCCGATGAGTCCGCGCGTCGGCGCGTAGAACACGAGGCGCAGACGTCCGCCGCCCGATGGCCTCATCTCGACCATCTCGGCCTTGCGCTCGGCCATCTTCTGCACGACGACGCCGGAATGCTCCTCGTCGACATCGATCACGACCTCCTCGATGGGCTCAAGAAGCTCGCCGTTCGCATCCTTCTTGAACACGACCTGAGGACGCGAGACGCCGAGCTCGAAGCCTTCGCGGCGCATGGTCTCGATCAGGATGCCGAGTTGCAGCTCGCCGCGGCCGGAGACGACATAGGCGTCGCCCTGCGGAGAATCCTCCACGCGCAGCGCGACATTGCCTTCGGCCTCCTTGTAGAGCCGGGCCCGGATCATGCGGCTCGTGACCTTGTCGCCCTCCGTGCCGGCGAGCGGCGAATCGTTGACGAGGAAGGTCATGGACAGCGTCGGCGGATCGATCGGCTGCGCCTGCAGCGGCTCGTTCACCTCCAGCGCGCAGAGCGTGTCGGCGACGTTGAATTTTTCTAGTCCCGCGATGGCGACGATGTCGCCGGCCTCCGCCTCGTCGATCGGCTGGCGCTCGATGCCGCGGAAGGCGAGAATTTTCGAGACGCGCCCCTGCTCGACGAGCGAGCCGTCCCGCGCCAGAACCTTGACCGGCTGGTTCGGCTTGACGCTGCCCGCGAAGACGCGGCCGGTGATGATGCGGCCGAGATAGGGATTGGCCTCGAGCAGCGTGCCGAGCATGCGGAAGCCGCCCTCCTCGACCTTGGGCTCGGGCGTGTGCTTGACGATGAGATCGAAGAGCGGCTCCATGCCGTCCTTGGGACCGTCCGGCTCCTCGGCCATCCAGCCCTGCTTCGCCGAGCCGTAGATGATGGGAAAGTCGAGTTGCTCGTCGGAGGCGTCGAGGGCGGCGAAGAGGTCGAACACCTCGTTGATGACCTCGCTCGCACGCGCGTCGGGCTTATCCACCTTGTTGATGCAGACAATCGGCTTCAGGCCGATCTTGAGCGCCTTGCCGACGACAAATTTCGTCTGCGGCATCGGGCCTTCCGCCGCGTCAACGAGCACGATGGCGCTGTCCACCATGGAGAGGATGCGCTCGACCTCGCCGCCGAAATCGGCGTGGCCGGGCGTATCGACGATGTTGATGCGCGTGTCTTTCCAGACGATCGAGGTGGCCTTCGCCATGATCGTGATGCCGCGCTCCTTCTCGAGATCGTTCGAGTCCATCACGCGCTCGGCGACGCGCTGATTCTCGCGAAAGGCGCCCGATTGCTGCAGGAGCCGGTCGACCAGCGTGGTCTTGCCGTGGTCAACGTGGGCGATGATGGCGATATTGCGCAGCTTCATGGGAAGGCGGCCCTAACAACGACCTGCGCCGGCTCCGATGGCCTGCAACGCGGCGGACGGAGGACGCAAGGGTCGATAAATGTTGCGATGCGGCGCCGTATACAGGATCGGCCGGCAAAAGGGAACAGGTTCGTCGGGAAAGCCTTGGGCGCGTGAGCGCGTGATAGCCGGCTACGGTCCAGCTTAGATCCCGCTTTCAGGGCGATGCGAGCCCCGATGTGCGGTAGGCCGCGGCAAGCGGAAACCTTAACTTGAGGCTGTCGAGCCCGATATCGCCACCGGTCACCGTCTCCGTCTCCGTGGGCCAGCTTCCGTCAGAGGCCCGGCGCAGCACTTCGGCGTAAATCCGATCTGAGCGAAGCACGAAAATCTCCCGAAGACCGGGGAGGGTCGTATAGGCCCAGATATTTGACCAGGTTTGAGCTTCGTTGCTCGGCGACAAAATCTCGATGACAAGTGTGGGCTCGGGCAGCGCAGACTGCCCGGGAGCAAACTCCCCGCAAAATACGCCGAGGTCCGGGATGCGGAGGTTGACGTTTGAGCGCACGCGCGGCGCGACGCCGGGCGCGATGATGACACGGCAGAGCTGATCGCGATGCTCAAGCCCCAGAGAAATGAGCTTGGCCAATTCCGCCTGAATCGCCCCGTGCGCCGGGCTAGCGGGAGCCATGCCCACGGGCTCGCCGTCGACAAGCTGCCAACGGCCCTGCCAAGGCTCCTGCCAGACAAGAAATTCCTGCACGCTCATCGGCGTCGTGACTTTGGGAAGCGCGCCCATATCGCCAATATAATCCTTTCCCGGGTCATTCCGAACCGGGAATCTCCCTCGGCGGGTCCTCCGAACCTCACCCCGCCCCGTTCCCCTTGGCGCTGGAGCGCGCTGCCGTCACCTCGCGTGCAAGCCTCCCGGTCACCTCCGCCAGATGATCAAAGCGGGCCTCGTAAAATCCCGCGCCGGAGGTCGCCGAACGCAACTCGACGATGAGATTGTCCATCTCGGACTCGGGAATGAGCGCCTCCATCTTGTCCCAGCCGTCCCAGCCCTCGCGCGGCGCAAAGCCGAGGATCTGTCCCCGCCGGCCGGACACGATGGCCGAGGCGCGCGAGATGTCCTCACTCGGAGCGTAAACCGTGACTGCGAGCACGGGCTCGAGCAATACGGAATCGGCTTGCGCGAGGGCCTCGCTCATGCCGATGCGGCCAGCGGTGCGGAAGGCCATGTCGGACGAGTCGACCGTATGATAGGACCCGTCGAGCAGCACCGCCTCGACGTCGACGACCGGAAATCCGAGCGGCCCCTCCCCCAGCGCGTCGACGCAGCCCGCTTCGACGGAAGTGAAATACTGCTTCGGCACGGAGCCGCCGTGGACCTGCTCGGAGAACTGGAATCCCTCGCCGCGTTCCCGCGGACCGACCGCCAGGAGCACGTCGCCGAACTGGCCGTGCCCCCCGGACTGCTTCTTGTGGCGTCCGCGCGCTTGCACGCGCTTACGGATCGTCTCCTTATAGGCGACGGTGGGCTTACGGGTCTCGACCGTGACGCCAAAGCGCGAAGCCAGCCGCTCGAGCGCCACACGGAGGTGCATTTCCCCCTGCCCCAGAAGCCGCGTCTCCGAAAGGCTCTGGTCGTTGACGCATTGGAGCGCGGGGTCCTCCTCCATCAGCTTCGCCAGGGCGCCCGCGAGCTTCATCTCGTCCTTTCGATCCTTCGCCTGGAGCGCCAGCGCATGCACCGGCGGGGGCGCGGTCGTCTCGCTTCTCGTCGCCTCCTTCGCTCCGGAGCGCGGGTCGCCGGAGAGACGATCGCCTGTCTTGGCGTGCTCCAGCCGGCCGAAGGCCAGGGTGTCGCCCTCCTTCGCCTCGCTCTGCTTCGACAGCGAGCCGCCGAGGAGGCGGGAGAGGCCCGAGATCTTTTCTTCTCCCGCAGGCGAAAGCACGGCCTGCCCGTCAGCGAAGCCGCCACGTAAGACCCGCGCCAGCGAAAGCTTGCCGCCATGCGACGTATGGATCGTGCGAATGATCTGCGCAAGCGGCGGTCCGTCGGAGGCGAGCCCTAATCTTTCCCGGGTGGTCGCAACCCCCGGCGCCTCGTGGCGCAGGGCTTTCAGGAGGCGCGTCACGCCCGCGCCGCGCTCGGCCGAACCAATGAACAGGGGCACGACGAGGCCGCCACGCAGCTCTTTGGAGAGATCGTCGAAAACCTGGTCGCGCGGCGGCTCGATGTCGGTGATCAGCTCCTCCATCAGCTCATCGTCATAGTCGGCGAGACGCTCGAGCATCGAGTAGCGCTCTTCCTTTTCATGCGCGCTTTCGCCCGGCGGAATCTCGATGACCTCGGAGGTGGAATGCTCGCGATAGACATAAGCGCGCTCGAGCGCGAGGTCGATGAAGCCGATCGCCACGCCATTCTTCCACAGCGGCATTTGTCTTGCGATCAGGGGCGTGCGAGAGGCGGGCTGCAACATGGCGAGCGCCTCGCGTACGCTGGTGGCCGCCGCGTCGATCTTGTTCAAGAAGAGAAAGCGCGGGACGCGCAGCTCCTCCAGCTCGCGCAGCACGAGTTGAAGCGGAAATATCTTGCGGGGATCGGCCTCGCACACGACGATCGCGGCGTCGACGAGCGGCAGCGTCCTGCGCGCTTCATGGGAAAATTCGAGGGAGCCCGGGATGTCAATGAAAGTATATTCGTCGCCGAGATAATCGGCGTGGCCGATGTTGGCCTCGACGCTCATCTGGTGGGCGCGCGCCTCAGGCGAGAGATCCCCCAGCGCGGCGCCCTCCCTGGCTGCGCCGGCGCGCACCAGCAGCGCCTCGAAAAGCTTGGTCTTGCCGGTCTGGAAAGGGCCGATGATCGCAATGAGCCGCGGCCCTGCAATTCTCGCGCCGAGACCGTGATCCTTCTCCCCCATGCCCTGCTCCTTTCGTCGAAGCCTTATTGGCTGCTTTGGCCTCGTTGACGGATGGTCCCACCAAGCGGCGCGGAGCGCAAGGCGGAAGCATGTCCCGCCGCGCGGCAAAGCTTTCTAGGTCGAGCCCCAGGCGAAGGCGCCGCCCGGGGCTGATCGGGCGGCGCTGCGCGGAAGGCTTTGTCGGAGGCGGCAATTAATGACTGGACGCGCCCTCCGCTCCAATGCCGGTCTGCGCGCGCACGAATTGCGCGTCGAAGCCCGCGCGATCGATCTCGCCGCGCTCGCTTCGATCGAGCATGGAGGTAAGCCAGATGCCCAGGAAAGCGATCGTCATCGAGAACAGGGCGGGGTTCGAATAGGGGAAAGGCGCCGAGCCCTTCGGATACCCAAGGACGTCGACCCAAATCCCCGGGGAGAGGATGACGCCGACAAAGGCCGTGACCAGGCCGAGGAAGCCGCCAACCAAAGCGCCCCGCGTCGTCATGCCGCGCCAGAAGATGGACATGACCAGCACCGGGAAGTTGCAGGACGCGGCGACCGCGAAGGCGAGACCAACCGCGAAGGCGACGTTGAGTTTCTCCGAGGCGATGCCAAGCACGATAGCCAAGAGGCCGAGCACCACGGTCGATATTTTCGAGACGAATATCTCGCGATGCTCATGCGCCGCGCCTTCCTTGAAGACCGTCGCATAAAGGTCGTGGCTGATCGCCGAGGCCCCGGCGAGCGTCAGCCCCGAGACGACCGCCAGGATCGTCGCGAAAGCGACCGCCGAGATGAATCCGAAGAACACGTCGCCGCCGACCGCTTTCGCAAGGTCGACCGCGGTCATGTTCGTTCCGCCGATAGTCGCATCGATTGCGGTTTTGCCTTTGGCCAGCATGTAGGGGTTAAGGAACTCCGGCTGCGTCGAGACGAGCGAGATCGCGCCGAATCCGATCACGAAGGTCAGAATGTAGAAGTAGCCGATGAACCCCGTTGCGTAAAAGACCGACTTGCGCGCGGCGACGGCGTCTCGGACCGTGAAGAAGCGCATCAGGATGTGCGGCAAGCCGGCCGTGCCGAACATGAGACCGAGACCGAGCGAGATCGCCGAGATCGGATCGGAGACGAAGGATCCCGGCGCCATGATCTTGATCCCGTTCGGATGGACCTTCACGGCTTCCTTGAACATCGCTTCAGCGCTGAAGTTGAAATGCTTCATCACCGCGAAGGCCATGAAGGAGGCGCCGAACAGCAGCAGCAGGGCTTTGATGATCTGGACCCACGTCGTCGCCACCATGCCGCCGAAGGTCACATAAACGATCATCAATATGCCGACGATCACGACGGCATAGGCATAGTCGACGCCGAAGAGCAGCTTGATGAGGCCGCCGGCGCCGATCATCTGCGCGATGAGATAAAAGGCCACCGTCACAAGCGTGCCGCAGGCCGCGAGGATACGGATCGGCGTCTGCTGGAAACGGAAGGAGGCGACGCTCGCGAAAGTGAAGCGCCCCAGGTTGCGTAACGGCTCGGCGATCAGAAAGGTCACGATCGGCCAGCCGACGAGGAAGCCGACCGAATAGATCAGCCCGTCGTAGCCTGACTTGTAGACGAGGCCGGAGATGCCGAGGAAGGACGCCGCCGACATGTAGTCGCCGGCGATGGCGAGGCCGTTCTGAAAGCCGGTGATGCCCCCGCCGGCGGAATAGAAGTTCGAGGCCGAATGCGCACGCCCCGCGGCCCATTTCGTGATGCCGAGCGTGATTGCGACGAAAAGCCCGAACATGGCGAGGGCGAGCAGATTCAGCGGTTGCTTTTCCATTTCCCCGGAAAGCGCGCCGGCAGCCTGCGCAAAGGACGGAACGGCGGCGAGGAACGCCCCGAACATGAGGCCGAGACGATTCTTCATTGGTGCTTCACGTCCTCGATGATCTCGCGGATGAGGTGATCGTAGGTTGTGTTGGCGCGCCAGACGTAGATGCCGGTGAGGACGAAGGCCGAGACGATGACGCCGATGCCGATCGGGATGCCGATGGTTGTGACGAGGCCCGGCTCGAGCGGCGTCGCCAGGAATTTCGGAAAATAGGCGATCAGGCCGATGAAGCCGAGGTAGATCGCCAAAGTGACCATCGAGAGCGCGCCGCCGAGCAGCGCGCGACTGCGGACGAGTTCGTGATATTTTGGATCGCGGAGGATCGCCTCCACGCGGGCATGGATCATCGTCGCGTTTCCTTCCCAGCGGCCGGCTTATGTCTTGCCCTCTTGGGCAGCAGGCGTTTGGCCCGCGTCGGCTCTATGCGCGAGCAGACTGACCGCATTTCGCGCAATAGGCAAGCTTTAGCCGAGGCCCAATTTTAAGTGCCGCGTGGCCGTTCAACATGCCGTGCAGCATCAGCAGCGCGCGACAAGGTCCAGCGGGAGTCCAGTTCGCGTCTCGACGGACGCAATGCGGCTTGCCAGCGACGCGAAACGGCGCCAAGGGCGACGGATGGATGAAAGCATCGGACATTTCGTCGCCCTGCTTGCCGTCGCCATGCTGGTGGCCATCGCCGCGCGGCGACTGAAGCTCCCCTATACGGTCGGTCTCGTCGCGGTCGGCGCGGCGCTGAGGTTCAGTCGGCTCGATCTCGGCGAGCATCTGACGCATGATCTCGTCTTCGATCTCATTTTACCGCCGCTGCTGTTCGAGGCGGCGCTGGCGCTTTCCTGGCGGGATCTCAAGCGCGATCTCGTTCCGATCCTCGTCTTCTCGACGGTCGGCGCGCTCGCCGCGACTTTCTTCGTCGCAGAGGGCATGACGGCCCTGCTGGGGTGGCCATTCGCCTCGGCTCTGGTGTTCGGCGCCCTCATCGCCGCAACGGACCCTGTCGCGACGATCGCCATGTTCAAAGACAACGCCATTCACGGCCGGCTGCGCCTGCTCGTCGAGAGCGAAAGCCTCATGAACGACGGGGCGGCGGCGGTCATTTTCGTCGCGAGCCTCGACTGGGCTCAAGCGGGCGCGACTCCGGCGGATTGGCGGACGATCCTGGGCCTCGCCGGCGTCGTGGTCGGCGGCGTCGCGATTGGCGGCCTGTGCGGCGGGCTGGCGATCCTCGTCGCAGGACGGACCTCCGAGCACGTGGTCGAAGCGGCGCTGACGACGATCACCGCTTTCGGCGCCTTTCTCTCCGCGGAATATTTCCACGCCTCCGGCGTGCTCGCGACCGTCGTCGCCGGTCTCGTCATGGGCAACCTCGGCGTGCTCGCGGACGACAAAACATCCTATCTCACCAACAAGGGCCGCGAGTTCGCCGTTCCCTTGTGGGAGTTCATCGCCTTCCTCGCCAATTCCGTGGTCTTCCTGCTTATCGGCGTCGAGCTGGCTTCGCTGTCGTTCGGCCGGACCGAGGCTTGGGCGATCTTGGTTGCGATCGGCGTCGTGCTGCTTGGCCGCGCAGTGACGATCTATCCGCTGAGCCTGCTCTTCGCGCCCACGCGCTGGTCCATTCCCATCGCCGAGCAGCATGTCCTGTGGTGGGGCGGCCTGCGCGGCGCGCTGGCGCTCGCCCTGGCGCTTGCTCTGCCAGAGTCGCTGCCGCTGCGCGACGAGATCAGGATCGCAGCCTTCGGCGTCGTCGGCTTCTCGATCGTCGTTCAGGGTCTTACGATGCCGCTGCTGCTGCGGCGGCTCGGATTGGTGGCCACCCGCTGATCGAGCATCTCGGGTTGGTTCAAGCTCGGCCTTCTGGTACTGAGAGAGCGTTCTTTAATCGTTGAATGAGGTCAAACCCATGAGGCGCCTCTTATTTGCTACAACCTTGTCCTTAGCTGCCCTCCTCCCCGGTGCGTCCAAGGCGGAGGTCGCGCTGACCGGCTCCTTCACGGCGCGGCAAGCCTGTCCCGCGACGCCGTCGATCCACAGCGGCGACAATCCCGGCGGCGTAAGACTGGAAGTCAGTCGCTCTTATAAGGTTCTCGCAAAGAACAAGGACGCAGCCACGCATTATCTGCTCGAAGCGCCGGGAGCCGACCCGCAGCGCCGTTGGGTCGCCGCCGGATGTGGCGACCTCCTTGCTCAAGCCGCCCCGAGCCAAGCTGAAGCGGGCAAGCCGATGTTCTACGTGCTTGCAGCGAGCTGGGAGCCATCCTTTTGCGCGTCTGAGCCGCAGAAACTCGAGTGCAGAATCGAAACGCCCGACGGCCTCGACGCGAGACAACTCTCCTTGCATGGCCTCTGGCCGGACCCCGAATACTGCAATGTGCCGAGCGATATCGTCGAGACCGACAAGCACAAGCAGTTCGGAGAGCTGCCGCCCGTGGACCTCTCCACGCCGGTCCGAGACGCCTTGAACCAGGTCATGCCCGGCACGCATTCGGCGCTGGAACGCCACGAATGGATCAAGCACGGGACCTGCTCGGGGGACACGCCCGACGCTTACTTCGCCGCGGCGACCGCCCTGATGACGCAATTGAACGCGTCAAAAGTCGGAGCCCTGTTCGCGAGCAACGTCGGGCGACAGATCACGACGGCGCAAATTCAGCAGGCGTTGAACGAGAGCTTCGGCGCCGGAGCCGGCGACCGCATCAAGGTGAGCTGCAAAGGCTTGCGTGGAGACCGCGTGATCGAGGAGTTCACTCTCGGCTTGCAGGGCCAGGCCGATGAAAAATCCGACATCGCGCAGCTCATTGCCGCAGCGCCGCCGCTGGCGGACCACGGCTGTCCGAGCGGTCTCGTCACGGCCGTCCAGCGATAATCGACGCCTGCAGCGGCTTTCTATCCCCGGCACTTGGGAGACTTCGCTACTGGCTATCTCCCCGGGCGAAGACCAGCGCGCGCGCTGCGAGCTTTTGCACGGGCTCGTTGCGCTGGTTGTAAGTCGTGATCCTCATCGTCACGAGGCCGCGGTCGGGGCTCGAGCGCGAGCGCTTGACGCCCGTCACTTCGGCTTCGATGCGGATCGAGTCGCCCGGCCGCACGGGCTGCGGCCAGCTCAGCTCTGCACCCATGCCGATGATGCCTCCCGCAAATGGCGCGGGTCCCTCGACGAGCAGCCGCATCGACAGCGCCGCCGTCTGCCAGCCGCTCGCGACGAGGCCGCCGAAGAGGCTGGCCTTCGCGGCCCCGGCGTCGACGTGGAAATATTGCGGATCGTTGTCTCGGGCGAAACGGATGATCTCCTCGAGAGTAAGAACGCGGGGCTCGGAGCGAAAGACCTGCCCCGCTGACAAATCCTCGAGATAGAGCGTCATGACCTTGATGCGCCCTGCGATGCAAGCCGCTTGATCGCCGTCACCTCACCCGCGCCGGCGGCGACGTTTCGCGCGCGGACCTCCTCCAGAGGCTCAGAGGTGACGAGCATATGCGTCGCATTCGCGTGAAGCAGGGTCGAGGCGTCTCGCATGATCCCGACGTGACCTTTCCAGAAGACGAGATCGCCGCGCTGTAACGGTTCCTCTTGCGTGACCGGGCGCCCGAGTTCCCCCTGCTGCAGATCGCTGTCGCGCGGCGCTGCGACGCCGGCCAGCGCCAGCGCGCATTGCACGAGGCCCGAGCAATCGATGCCGAGCGGGCTCTTCCCGCCCCAAAGATAAGGCACGCCGATCAGCGTCTCGGCGACCGCGACGAAATCCCCCACATGGGCGCCGATCGACGATAAGTGCTTCGCATAGAGGAACCCGCCATCGCTTGTCGCCAGGAAGGCGTCCCGTTGCTCGACGATGCGAACCGCCGCGCCGAGCGGCAGCGCCAGGATCGTCGGCGCCTTCATATTGGCGGCCGAGTAGACGAAGCTGCGCGGCACGCACACGACATGAGTCGGCGCCTCGACGCGGCTCCACAGCGCATTGGCCGCAATCCAGCCGACATAGCCGTCGCTTGCGAGCTGGCCCCAGCACCAGCCCTCCTCGTCGTCATAGACGGTCACGCAGTCGCCGTAGATCGCCTGCGTGTCGAGCGGGGCGTCGGGGCGCGGCTCTCGCTTGACGTCCACGACGCCCTCCTTGACCTGCATGGCGACGCCTTCGACGAAGCGCGCGGCGGCGACGCGGCCTTCGAGATGCTTGGCGGCGATCTCGGGACGAGCGGGAGTCAATCGCCTGTCGAACCGCTCGCTCATCGCGCCGCGCTCCCCGTCGCAACGCGCGTCTCGATGAGATCGTAAAGCAGGCGCGCGGCCTGGATCTCGCCGCCTTCGGGGCGCCCGGGCTTCGCCGAGGGGCTCCAGCAATAGACGTCGAAATGCGCCCAACGCGCCGGAGTGGAGACGAAACGCTCGAGAAACAGCGCGGCCGTGATGGAGCCGGCGAAGCCGTGACTTGTCGTGCTCGACACATCCGCAATCTTGCTGTCGAGCCCGCTTGCATAGTTCTCCCAAAGCGGCAGGCGCCAAACGGGATCGTTCGCGCTGGCGCCAAAGCGGGTGATCTCCTCGGCGAGCGCGTCGGAACGCGTGTAGAAGGGCGGCAACTCGGGACCCAACGCCACGCGCGCCGCGCCAGTCAGTGTCGCGAAGTCGAAGAGAAGGTCGGGCTCGTCCTCGGCGGCGAGCGCCAGCGCGTCGGCGAGAATGAGCCTCCCCTCGGCGTCCGTGTTGCCGATCTCGACGGTGAGCCCCTTCCGGCTCTTGTAGACATCGCCCGTGCGAAAAGAGGCGGCGGAGATCGAGTTCTCGACGATGGGCAGAATCACCCGCAGACGCAAAGGCAGATCCACAGAAAGCAACATGTCGGCGAGCGCAAGCGCGACCGCTGCGCCGCCCATGTCCTTTTTCATCAGCGCCATCGCGCTCGACGGCTTTATGTCGAGTCCCCCGGTGTCGTAGCAGACGCCCTTGCCGACCAGCGTGACCTTCAGCCCGTCCGCGGGCCCGCGCGAAAACTCTACGAGCCGCGGGGGCTCGGCGGCGGCGCGGCCGACCGCATGGATCAGCGGGAAGTTCTCGCGCAGCAGGTCTTCGCCGACGATGACGCGCGGTGCGACGCCGTAACGTTCGGCGAGAGCGAGCGCCGCATTCGTCAGCGCCTGCGGTCCCATGTCGTTCGCGGGCGTGTTGATCAGATCGCGCCCCATCGCGACCGCTGCGGCGATCCGCTCGATGCGCACGGCGTCGACGCCCTCGGGCCGGCGCAGGCGCGGCTTCTCCGCACGCTTCGCGCGATAGCGGGCAAATTGGTACGAGGAGAGGAGAAAGGCGAGCGCCGCGGCGCCCGGGTCGCGCGGCGCGCGCTCGAAAGCGTAGACGCCGGGCGGCAAGGCCGTCAGCTTGCCGGCGAGAAAAGGATCGACGTTTTTCGTTCCAGCGGGTTCGACGCCGAAAATTACCCGCGCCAGCGCGCCCTCGGGCGACGGCGCAAGGAGAAAGGCGCCAGGCTTCGGCGTAAAGCCGGCGGCGCCGACATAGGCGCGAACCGAGGGCGCCACGCCCTCCAGATATTGCGGGAAACTCTCGGCGTCGACGCAGTCGATCGGGATCGCCGGCTCCCCACTTTCCGCAAAGCGCTCCGCGTCCGCCATCTCGACTCCTCAAGCCGCGCGTAAGGTTAACGATTTATCTCAGGCACCTCGATCGCAACGTCCTGGAACTTCGACGTGATCAAGGCCCTTCCTCGCCTGCTGGCGCAGCCCCCTGTCTTGGCGCAAGGCGAGGCTGAACGCAATCTCCTCGCGCCCGGGCTCGCCTTCCTGCTGCTCGCTGCGACGCTGGGTCTTTCCGGCTGCTCCGGCGCGATCAACGACATCGCGGGGACAATCGAGAGCCGTCGGGCGCCGGCGACGATACCGACGGGCGACGCCGAACTGCGGCGCTTCGCCGAGGAGTGGGGCGCGCGCTACGAAAAAAATCCCAAGGACAAGACGGCGGCGATGACTTACGCGAAGGCGCTGCTCGCGCTCAAGCAGAATTCGCAAGCGCTGGCGATCCTGCAAGGCTTGGCGATTCAGTATCCACAGGACATGCCGGTGCTCGCCGCCTATGGGAAGGGGCTCGCGAGCGCGGGCCAGCTCAATCAGGCGGCGGAGGTTCTCTCGCGCGCCCACACGCCGGAGAAGCCGGACTGGTCCGTCGTCTCGGCGCAGGGGACGATCGCGGACGAGCTTGGCGATCACGAGGCGGCCCGGCGTTTCTATGACGAGGCGCTGAAGATGCGCCCGAACGATCCGGGCGTTCTGTCGAACCTCGGGCTCTCCTATGCGCTGTCGCGACAGCTGCCGCGCGCCGAGGAAACCTTGCAGGAAGCCGCGAAGCAGCCCACAGCAGACATGCGCGTGCGCCAGAATCTGGCGCTGGTGCTGGCGCTGCAAGGGAAGTTCGATCAGGCGGAGGACTGGTCGAGGCGAGACCTGTCGCCGATGGACGCGGCGGCCAACGTCGCGCAGATCAAGACGATGATCTCGGAGTTCGAACACTTGGCGCGACATTCAGAAGAACGCGCCGAAGGAGAAGCGAGTCAAACCGATTCAGACGGCGGCGGAGAGCGGCTAGGAGAACGTCTTTCCTGTTCCGCATGTAGTCGTAGGCGACCGTGCTTCACTCCGCCGCCGCCAGCGCTTGGGTCAGATCGTCGATCAAATCCTGCGCCGTCTCGAGCCCGACGGACAATCGCACGACCTCCGGCCCAGCGCCCGCGGCGAGCCGCTGCTCGTCGGTCAATTGTCGATGCGTCGTCGACGCCGGATGCAGAATGAGGCTGCGCGTGTCGCCGATATTGGCGAGATGCGAAAAGAGCCGCACGCCCTCGACGAGCTTGATCCCCGCCGCATAGCCGCCCTTGAGTCCGAAGGTGAAGACGGCCCCTGCCCCGCGCGGCATATATTTCTGCGCCGCCGCCGCATGATGCGGGCTCGAACTCGAGCCCGGCATAGGAGACCCAGGCGACCCTGGGATGGCTTTCGAGGAAGCGCGCGACAGCGAGCGCATTGGCCACATGCCGCTCCATCCGCAGCGGCAGCGTCTCGATGCCCGTGAGCGTGAGAAAGGCGTTCATCGGCGAAAGCGCCGGTCCGAAATCGCGCAAGGCGACAGCGCGCGCCTTGGTCGTGAAGGCGAAGTCGCCGAAATTTTCGAAGAAGTTCAGGCCGTGATAGGCGGGCTCCGGACCGCTGAGCGAAGGAAACTTGCCGTTATCCCAATTGAAGCGGCCCGACTCGACGACGACGCCACCGAGCGAATTGCCGTGACCGCTAAGAAATTTCGTCGTCGAATGACAGACGATGTCGGCGCCCCATTCGATCGGCCGGCAGAGATAAGGCGTCGCGAGCGTGTTATCGACGACGAGCGGAATATTGGCGTCCTGCGCGACCTTCGCGATCGCGTCCAAATCCCCGACGATCCCGCCCGGATTGGCGAGGCTCTCGATGAAGATCGCCTTGCAGCGCTCCGTCAACGCGCGCTTGAAATTTTCGGGATCGCTCTGATCGACGAAATGGCAAGTCCAGCCGAGCTTCTTGAAGCTCAGACCAAATTGGGTGAGCGTCCCGCCATAGAGATTGCGCGAGGCGAGGAATTCGTCACCGGGCTCTAGCAGCGTGAAGAAGGCGAGAAATTGCGCGGCGTGGCCGGAGGCGGCGGCGACGGCGGCGCGCCCACCCTCGAGCGCGGCGACGCGCTCCTCGAGCACGGCGACGGTCGGATTGGAGAGGCGCGAGTAGATGTGGCCGAAATTGTGCAGGTTGAAGAGCGAGGCGGCGGCCTCGGCGTCCTCGAACACGTAGGACGTCGTTTGAAAGATCGGCGTGACGCGCGCGCCGGTGACGGCCTCCGGCCGCGCGCCGGCGTGAATTGCTTTTGTCTCGAAACCGAAATCGCCTTTCAGCGGCCCCGCGCTCTTGCGCAACGGCGGGCGTGTCGGCGGCGAAGGCGCGCGATTTGAGATGACGCCGCTGTTGACGCCGCCCCAGGACAATTCGCCCGCGAGCCGGCCATATTCGATCTTCGGGCAGCGGTTCATGACGACCTTGAGGCCGGCGGTCCTCGCCCGCTCGGCGGCTGCGTCGTCGCGCACGCCGAGCTGCATCCAGACGACCTTGGCGCCCTTCGCGATGGCTTCGTCGGTGACGGCGCCGGCGAATTCGGAGCGACGAAACACTTGAACGAAATCTATCGGCTCGTGAATGGATTGCAGATCGGGGTAGACGCGCTCGCCCAGGATCTCCTCTCCGGCGAAGGCCGGATTGACCGGGATGACGCGGTAGCCCTTTCCCTGCAGATATTTCATCACGAAGAAGGCCGGCCGGTTCCACTTCTTCGTCGCGCCGACCTGCGCGATGGTGCGCGTCGTCGAGAGGATCTCGCGCAGATAGTCGTCGGAATAAGCGAGATCGTCTGTCATGGCGGCGTCCCTCTCGAGGCTTCGCCACGGTTGAACGACAGGTCTCGCGGCGGCGTCAAGGACCGGGTGCCCAGGCCGTCACCCGCCCGTGAACGCCAGCACCGCCTCCTTGATCTTGGCGCGCGCGAATTGTCCAAGCGTCTCCAGGTCGAGATGCGGCATGTTGGGGATCTCGTCGGCGACGACCGTAGCGTCGACGATCGCCGGTCCCTCGACCGCTAGCGCATTTCCGATCGCCGTCTTCAGCTCGTCGGGCTTGCGCGCGGCGAAGCCTTGGGCGCCGCAGGCGCGGGCGAAAGCGGCGAAATCCGGGTTGGGAAATTCGATGCCCTGGTCATAGGCCGGCACGCCGATGGATTCGGCCTCGAACCGGATCAAGCCGAAGGCGGCGTTGTTGTAGATGACGACCTTGAGGGGCAGCTTGTGGTGAACGGCGGTCATGAACTCGCACATCAGCATGTTGAAGCCGCCGTCGCCGGTCAGCACGATGACTTGCCGCGCGCGGTCGAGCGCCTGAATCCCATTGGCTTGGCCGAGCGCCGTTCCGACCGCGGCGTTGTTGAAGGAGCCGATGATGCGCTGCGATCCGCTTTGCCGAATCCAATTGGCGGACCAGAGCGTATTGAGGCCGGTGTCGAGCACAAAAACGGCGTCGCGCTTCGCGAGATCGCTGACCGCGCGCGCGACCGCCTGCGGATGGATGCGGTCGGCGCTGCGCGCAAGATCGGCCTGCTGATCGAGCTTGCGGTCCCAGGCGCGGCGTTCCTTCGCGAGCTGATCCCAGTACCTCGTGTCGGTTTTCTGAGCGACGCATTCGATGAGCAGCCTGAGGGTCGGCCGCGCCGAGCCCATCACGCCGAGCGCGGTCGGCGCACGGCGACCGAGCACCTCCGGCCGCTCGTCGATCTGCACAACCACCGGCCGCTTCGGCAGGAAATTCGGATAAGGATAATCCGTGCCCACCATGAGCAGCAGGTCTGCGCTCATCATCGCCTCGTAAACCGGCTTCGAGCCGATCATACCGATGCCGCCCATCCAGTGCGGATCGTCATAGGGCATGAGGTCCTGCCCTTTGACGGAATGGATCAGCGGCGCTTTGAGACGGTCCGAGAGGGCCCGCAGCTCCGCCGCGGCCCCGCGGCAGCCAAGGCCGCACAGGATGAGAACGCCGGAGGCTGCGTCGATCCTGCTGGCGATACGAGCTACGTCCTCCGCGCTCGCCGCGAATTCCGGACGCGGCCGCAGCGTCTCCACGCTCGAGAGGCCGCTGTCGCAGCGGGCCATCATGATGTCTTGCGGAATCGTAAGATGGGCGACGCCACGGCCTGCGTAGGCCGCAGCGATCGCTTGATGGATGACGGCGGGCGCCTGCTCCGGCGAAGCGATGGTCTCCGTATAGAGCGACACATCGCGAAAGAGGAGATCGGGCTTCGTCGTCTGTATGTAATCCGTCCCCTGCATTTTGAGCGGCATGTCGCCGGAAATGGCGAGGACGGGCGCGTGATCGCGCGACGCTTCATAGAGGCCGGCGACGAGATGCGTGCTGCCTGGCCCCGTGGTGCCGGCGCAGACCGCGAGACGGCCTGTGAGCTTGGCCTGACCTGCCGCCGCCAGAGCCGCGCCTTCCTCATGGCGAACGCCGATCCATTCGATGGATGAGCGCCGCACGGCATCGGCCACCGGATTGAGCGAGTCGCCAATCAGCGCAAAAATCTGTTTGACGCCGAGGCTCTCGAGAACATTCACCAAAACTTCCGCCACTGTTTCAGCCATCTGCGCCTCCAATATATCGCTCGCCGTTTCGCGCCGAACTATGACAGCGTCGCCACAGGCCGTTCAAGGGAGTTCTGGCGAAGTCCACCCTAAAGCCCTCGAAACGCCGCCGTTTACGGAAACAAATCCCGCAGCCCCTGCTCGCTCGCCGGACAGACGCCGCGCTCCGTGACGAGCGACGTCACATAGCGCGCCGGCGTCACGTCGAAGCCGAAATTCTTCGCGGGCGATCCACGCGGCGTCACGCGCACCCGCGCCACCTCGCCCGCATCCGTCAGGCCGTTCATGAAGGAGACCTCGTCGCCGCTGCGTTCCTCGATCGGGATTTCCTTCACGCCGTCACCGAGACTCCAATCCAATGTCGACGCGGGAAGCGCCACATAAAACGGCACGCCGTTGTCGTGAGCGGCGAGCGCCTTGAGATAGGTGCCGATCTTGTTGCACACATCCCCGCGCCGCGTCGTTCTGTCGCTGCCGACGATGCAGAGATCGACCTCGCCATGCTGCATCAGATGGCCGCCGGCGTTGTCGACAATGACCGTATGCGGGATATTCTCGGCTGCGAGCTCGAAGGCCGTAAGGCTTGCGCCCTGGTTGCGCGGGCGCGTTTCGTCGACCCAGACGTGGAGATCAATTCCGGCTCTCGCGGCCTTGTAGATCGGCGCGATCGCCGTACCCCAGTCCACAGTGGCGAGCCAGCCGGCGTTGCAATGGGTCAAGATGTTGACGCGGCCGCCCTTGCGACCTGCGGCCTCCTCGATCAGCTTGAGCCCGTGCTCGCCAATCGCCTCGCAGCAGGCCGCGTCCTCGTCGGCGAGACGACCCGCCTCTGAAAAAGCCAGCGTCGTGCGCTCCCCAACCGGTACTTCGAGGAGCTTTGCGAGCATGCGGTCGAGCGCCCACTTCAGATTGACCGCGGTCGGCCGCGTGGCGAGGAGCGTGGCATGAGCGCGTCGTAGCGATTCGTCGTTCGCATCCTGTCTCGTCGCAAGCGCTAGGCCATAGGCCCCCGTCACGCCGATCAGCGGCGCGCCACGCACGATCATGTCGCGGATGGCCCGGGAGGCCGCCTCGAGAGACGAGAGCGCGCAAACCTCGAAACGAAACGGAAGCTTGGTCTGATCGATGACGCGAACGGTTGCGCCGTCTTCGTCGAGCCAGATGGTCCGGTAGTGCCGACCGTCGATCTTCATGCGCTCTCCCCCCTGTCTCGGCTACCGTTAGCATGCAGAAGCGGGCCAACTGAACCTCGAACCGAGGCTCGCTTTGTTTGAGGACGCCTTCACGCTACAATGCCCCTCGCTCGGCCCCTTTAATCGAGACAGTTCCATGCGCGACCACCTGAAATTCTACATCGACGGACAATGGGTCGAGCCGGTGGAGCCCAAGACGCTCGAAGTGATCAATCCCGCAACCGAGTCCGTATGCGGGCATATCTCGCTCGGCTCGGCTGCGGACGTCGATCGCGCCGTCAAGGCGGCGGCCAAGGCCTTCGAAACCTTCTCGCGGACGAGCCGCGAAGGGCGACTCGCGCTGCTGGAGCGAATTGTCGCGGAACTCGAGAAGCGCCATGAGGACATTGCCAGGGCCATCACGCAGGAGATGGGCGCGCCCGTCTGGCTCGCGCAGCGCGCGCAGGCCGCCATGGGCGCGGCGCATTTCAGAACGGCGGCCGAGGTGCTGAAAAGCTACAAGTTCGAGGACCGCCGCGACGCGACGCTCATTGTCAAGGAACCGATCGGCGTCTGCGGTTTCATCACGCCTTGGAACTGGCCGCTCAATCAGATCGCCTGCAAGGTCGCGCCGGCGCTCGCGACCGGCTGCACCATCGTATTGAAGCCCTCCGAGATCGCGCCTTTTTCGGCCATGATCTTTGCCGAGGCGCTGGAAGCGGCGGGAACGCCGCGGGGCGTGTTCAATCTGATCAATGGCGAAGGCCCCATGGTCGGGGCGGCGATCAGCGCGCATCCGGGCGTCAGCATGGTGTCCTTCACGGGCTCGACTCGCGCCGGCGTCGAGGTCGCGAAGAACGCCGCCGCCACCGTCAAGCGAGTTTGCCAGGAGCTCGGCGGCAAGAGCCCGAACATCCTGCTGGAGGACGCCGACATGGAGACCGCCGTGACGGCGGGCGTCAACTTGGTCATGCGGAATTCCGGTCAGTCCTGCAATGCGCCGACGCGAATGCTCGCGCCGCGCAAGAGGATGGAAGAGGTCGTCGGCTTCGCGCGGGCGGCGGCCGAAGCGACGACGGTCGGCGATCCGAACGGCAATGCGCAGATGGGCCCGCTCGTCTCCGAGACGCAATGGAAAAAGGTTCAGGGCCTTATCCAGAAGGGCCTCGAGGAAGGCGCGACTCTCATCGCGGGCGGAGTGGGCAAGCCTGAGGGCTTGGAGCGCGGTTACTACGTCAAGCCCACCGTCTTCGCGAATGTCACGAAGGACATGACGATCGCGCGGGAGGAGATTTTCGGTCCTGTGCTGTCGATCCTCGGCTACGACACGGCCGACAAAGCGATCGAGATGGCCAACGACACCGAATATGGCCTCTCCGCCTATGTCTCCGGCGGCGATCCGGCGCGGCTCTTGGAGACCGCCTCGCGTCTACGCGCCGGCCAAGTGCATTTGAACAGCGCGCCGCTCGACCTGATGGCGCCCTTCGGGGGTTACAAGATGTCCGGCAACGGCCGCGAATGGGGCGATCACGCTTTCGCGGAGTTTCTGGAGACGAAGGCGATCCTCGGCGTCGCGCCTTAGGCCGGAGCAGGGACCGCGCCCCTGCCCTCTTCGTTCCCCCAACCCACGGTCTCGCCGCCGCAAGCAAGCATGCCCTTGTCTGAAACTATTAAATCGTTTATTCTGGATATATGGATAATATCGAAGCCATCGCGGCGCTCGCCGCGCTCGCGCAAAACACCAGGCTCGACGCCTTCCGCCTGCTCGTCGCCCGCGAGCCGAAAGGCGTGGCGGCGGGAGAGCTCGCCCGCCTCATGGCCGTGCCGCAAAACACGATGTCGGCGCATCTCAGCATTCTCTCGCGCTCAGGATTGGTGACGGCGGAGCGTCGCAGCCGCTCGATCATCTACCGCGCCAATCTCGCGCGCCTGCGCGAGCTGACCGTGTTTCTCCTCAAAGATTGCTGCGGTGGGCGGCCGGAACTCTGCGCGCCGCTCATCGCCGATCTCACCTGCTGCTGTTCATCCAAGGAGCGCGCCCATGACTGACCGCGTCTACAACGTGCTGTTTCTCTGCACCGGCAATAGCGCCCGCTCGATCATGGCCGAGAGCATCCTCCGCAAGGACGGCGCGGGCCGGTTCAATTCGTTTTCAGCGGGGAGCCATCCCAAGGGCGTCATCAATCCTTATGCGCTGAGGACCCTCGAAGCCTATGACTACCCAACGGACGGCTTCCGCCCGAAGAATTGGGAAGAGTTCGCGGGACTCAGCGCGCCGAAAATGGATTTTGTGTTCACCGTTTGCGACAACGCGGCGGGGGAGGCCTGCCCGGTCTGGCCGGGCCAGCCGATGACCGCTCATTGGGGCATCGAAGACCCTGCCGCTGTCGAAGGCACGGACATTGATAAGCAGAAGGCCTTCAATATGGCCTTTCGCTACCTGCGCAATCGCATAACGCAATTCACGGCTCTGCCGATCAAAAGCCTCGACAAGCTCACCCTGCAAGCCCGACTAAGGGAAATCGGCGAAGGTGAGGTCGCAACGCGCGCGGCGCAGAAGGTCGATTGAAATGAGCCAAGCGACGACCGCACCCGACGCCATGACAGCGAGCGCGCCCGCAATGGGGCTATTCGAGCGCTACCTGACTCTCTGGGTGGCGCTCTGCATCATAATCGGGATTCTTTTGGGTCAAGGCCTTCCCGCCGTCTTCCACATCATTGGCGGCGCCACGGTCGCGCAAGTGAATTTGCCGGTCGCGGCGCTGGTCTGGCTGATGATCATTCCGATGCTGCTCAAAATCGATCCCGCAGCGCTCGCCGAAGTCAAAGATCACTGGCGCGGAGTTGCGGTGACGGTCGGCGTCAACTGGCTCGTGAAGCCCTTCTCCATGGCGTTGCTTGGTTGGATATTCATCTCGCATCTGTTCAGGCCATTGCTGCCTGCTGACCAGATCGACAGCTATATCGCCGGGCTGATCCTCCTGGCCGCCGCGCCGTGCACAGCCATGGTCTTCGTCTGGTCCAATCTTGTGGATGGCGAGCCGCATTTCACGCTGTCGCAAGTGGCGCTCAACGACTCGATCATGATCATCGCCTTCGCGCCGATCGTCGCGCTGCTACTCGGCCTCTCCTCCATCACCGTGCCATGGGATACGCTGCTGCTCTCGGTCGTGCTTTATATCGTCGTGCCGGTCATCGTCGCGCAGCTCTGGCGGCGCGCGCTGCTGGCGCAAGGGGGGCAGGACGCCCTGAAGAAGACGCTCGGCCGGCTCGGTCCGTTGTCGCTGTCGGCCCTACTGCTGACGCTCGTCATCCTCTTTGGCCTGCAGGGCGAACAGATTATCCGCCAGCCGCTCGTCATCGGCCTGCTGGCCGTGCCGATCCTAATACAGGTGTATTTCAATGCCAGCTTCGCCTATCTGCTCAACCGCACCCTTGGCGTCGAATGGTGCGTCGCCGGCCCTTCGGCGCTGATCGGCGCAAGCAATTTTTTCGAGCTGGCCGTCGCGACGGCGATCGCGCTGTTCGGTTTCCAATCCGGCGCGGCGTTGGCGACAGTCGTGGGCGTTCTCGTCGAAGTGCCGGTGATGCTCTCCGTCGTGCACATCGTGCGCCGTTCCCGGGGATGGTATGAGCAAGCACGAGCCGCCTAAGACCGCCTAAACCCCGTCGAGAAACGCCGCGATGGCCGGATCGGCGCGCAGTCCTGCCAGATCGGTCTCGCTCGGCAGTTGCGGCTTGTCGCGCTCTCTGTTCACGAGGCAGAGAAAGCCCAACGTCTCGCCGGTGTTCGCGCGGAACTGATGCCACGTCCAGGGTGCGATCGCCACGAGATCATGCGGCGCAAGCGCGAGGATCTCGTCGCCCACGAGGCATTGGCCATGCCCGCGCAGGATCAGCACCGCGTGGCGATGCTCATGGCGCTCCAACGTCGAATGGCCCGAAGGCTCGATCTCGAAGTAGCGAAGCTCGCCCTCGAGTCCATCATCGGAGAACAGCGTCTGACGCGATATCGACTTGAAGGGCGCGGTCCCCTCGTCCTTATAAGCGAGCAACTCCACGCCCGACCACCGGAAGCCGGGCTCGGCCTTGCGCAAGACGCCGTCGCCGCCGCTCATGCGGACGCCTCACCATAGCTTTCGACGCCGCGCACGAAAGCCGCCGTCTCGCGCGCGAGCGCGCTGCGCTCGTAAAGCAGCAGATCGCCGCCGATGAGGAGCATCGTCTCCTCCCCGTAGAAATCGAGCGTCTCCTTCACCCGCGCGAGCGTCAGCCCGCCGGCAGGAACGGGCATCGCAGGACGCAGGCCACCCAGGGGTTTCCGCGCGCCGTCGGCGATTCCGCGGCAGGTCTCGCGGCTGTATCCGAAACGCCCTCCGAAAGTCGCGAAGATCACCGCATCCGCGCCGAAGATGCGGTAAAGCTTGTTGTAAAGCGGTTGCGTGATGCGCGCGCCGCCCGTGAAGCTCGGATGCGCGAAAAAGGCGAAGTCCGCGTGCTTGCGCTTCAGTGCGACGAAGTTGGAGGCGCCGATGAGCGCCGGTGCGAGCATGACCGCCTTGAGGCCCTCGTCGCGCGCGAGGCGAATGCGCGCGTCAATCTCCTCGAAGCTTCCCCAGAGACTCGGGACGTAATGGGTGAGCCGTCCCGTGACCTTCGCGGCGTCTCGCATCGCGCGGGCGCAGGCCGGCACGCGTTGGGCGAAAGGCGCGTAGTCCTGATCGGCGAGACCGTGATCGTCCTTGATGAAATCGGCGCCGCCGAGCGCGAATTCATGGGCGAGCGCAGCGAGATTTTCGGGCGAGAGTCCCTGCGGCTTCAGCGCCGAGCAGGTCAGCGCGCGACGCTCGACCCCCGCCAGCGCGCGCAACCCCTTCACGCCGTGGTTCGGGCCCCCAAAAATCTGAAGCAAGGAGAGAGGAATCTCGGCGTCCTCCAGCGAGACGTCCTCATGCATGGAGGTGTTGCCGAGCAGCATGTTCAGCAATTGGCCGGCGTCCTGTCCGACTGTGCGCGCGGACAGCCCGATCGTCGCCTCGAACAGACGCTCGCCCTTCTGTCCGATGTCGAGCACCTTGCCGACGATATTGTCCATGATGTCGGGGTCGCGAACGCCGGCGAGCGGCATCTCGACGCTCTGCTCCACGGCGATCTTCTTCGCGCGATCCTCGACAGCGCCCGCATCGCAGCGCAAGCGATAGCGCGCGACGATCCTCTGTTCTGTGGGCGGCCTCTCCATCTCGTCTCTCGACCGCAGGAGCGCGGCTTCTTGGGCGGTGCGCAAGGCTATCGCCACCAGACGTAGATGAAGCCGACCGCGACCGCGAGCAGGAAGCCGATCATCAGTTGGCGAAAGAAACCGCCTTCGAATTCTTCCATTCCTCTTACCCCTCAAGCCCGCGCCGCTCTGTCATTTCAGACTTATAACAAGAATTGGGGCGGGCGGATGCGGATTTTTCGCCGCCGGAGCGCCGCGAAGGCGCCCGTAAGCCTGCGAATCGGGACGCTTGCGCAGCCCGCGACGATGTCGCAAAAAGCCATCGCCCCCAGCCAAGCCGGAGGTCGGCGACCGTTCGGGAGACCGAGAGAAAGAATGACCGCCGTTCCGCTCCTCGCCATCGAGCGCGCATCGAAACGCTTCGGTCCGATCGTCGCGCTCGATGACGTGTCGATCGACATCGCGTCCGGCGAGTTCTTCGCGCTTCTGGGCCCCTCGGGCTGCGGCAAGACGACCCTGATGCGCCTCGTCGCCGGCTTCGAGGCGCCCGACGCCGGACGTCTCTCGCTCGATGGGAGCGACCTGTCGGGTCTGCCGCCCTACCGGCGGCCGGTCAATATGATGTTCCAGTCCTATGCGCTTTTTCCGCATCTCAACGTCTTCGAGAACATCGCTTTCGGCCTGCGCCGTAAGGGCGCCGCGCGCGAGGCCCTGAAAAAGCGAGTCGAAGAGCTGCTCGACGTGATTCAGCTGCCGGGCTTCGGCGCGCGACGAATTGACCAGCTCTCCGGCGGTCAGAGGCAGCGCGTGGCGCTCGCGCGCGCCCTGGCGCCGGGGCCAAAGCTGTTGCTGCTCGACGAGCCGCTCGGCGCGCTCGACCGGAAATTGCGCGAGGAGACGCAGTTCCAGCTCAAGCAGATTCAGCGCAGGCTCAGCACCACCTTCCTCATCGTCACGCATGATCAGGACGAAGCGCTGGCGCTTGCCGATCGTATCGCCGTGATGCGCGCCGGCAGGATCGAGCAGATCGGTGCACCAGCGGATGTCTATCGTCGGCCGCGAACCCGCTTCGTCGCGGATTTCATCGGCGCGACGAACATGATCGAAGGCCATGTGTCACGCCGCGACGGGGTCTGGTTCGTCGCTCCCTTCGGGCGCATCGCGCTCGGCGACTGCGCGCTCGACGACGGCGCCAGAGCCGCGCTGTCGGTGCGGCCGGAGGACGTGCATCTCGCCCGCGACGGGGAGGGGCTCCCCGGACGCATCACGCAGGCGAGCTTCCGCGGCGAGACCACGCTGCTATGGCTCGATCTCGACGGCGGCGCGTCGCTGCGCGCCTCCTGCGGCAATGACGCTGGCTTCAGGCCGGGCGACGCCGTGCGCGTTGCGATCGCGCCGGACGCAGTGGCGCTCTTTCCGGAGGTGAGCCCGTGAGCGCGCGGGTGACGCTCGGGCGCTGGGCCGTCCTGGCGGCGCCCTATCTTTGGCTCCTGTTCTTCTTCATCGCGCCGATGGCGTTCGTCGCGAAGATTTCCTTCTCCCAACCGGCCGAGGCGCGCCCGCCTTATGAGCCGATCTTCTCACTCTCCGAGGGCTTGAGCGGCTTGTCCGAGAAGCTACGCGCGTTCAGTCTCGACGCCTATCGCGGCCTCGCCGCGGACAGCCTCTATCTCGACTCTTTTCTGACCTCGCTCGGCGTCGCCGCGCTCTCGACGCTGATCACGCTCCTCATCGCCTATCCTTTTGCGCTGAGCATCGCGCGCGCGCCGCCGCGTCTGCGGCCGATCCTCCTCGGCCTCGCGGTCGCGCCCTTCTGGACGAGCTTTCTCATCCGCGTCTACGCCTGGATCGCGCTGCTGAAGGACGAGGGCCTCATCAATCACGCGCTCATGGCGCTCGGCCTCATCCACGAGCCGCTTGGCGTCTATGCGACGAATGTCGCCGTCGTGATCGGCATCGTCTACAGCTATCTGCCCTTCATGCTGCTGCCGCTCTATTCGGCGCTCGAGCGCCAGGACCCCCTGCTTCGCGAAGCGGCGGCCGATCTCGGCGCGACGCCCGCAGCGATCTTCTGGCGCGTCACCCTGCCCCTGTCGCGGCGGGGAATCATCGCCGGCTGCCTGCTCGTGTTCATTCCGGCCGTCGGGGAATTCGTGATCCCGGACCTCCTCGGCGGTTCCGACACGCTGATGATCGGCCGCACGATCTGGACCGAGTTCTTCTCCAACAGGGACTGGCCGGCCGCGAGCGCTGCGGCGATGCTGCTGCTGCTTCTTCTTCTCGGACCCATGCTCCTCGCAGAACGGCTGCGGCTGCGCGACGAGAGGCGAGGCTCATGAGCGCACTCGCCCGCTCCGCCGGCCGCGCGGCGCTCGCTGTCGGATTCGTTTTTCTCTATGGGCCGATCCTGGTGCTGGCGGTGATGAGCTTCAACGCCTCCCGGCTCGTGACGGTCTGGGGCGGCTTTTCGACGAAATGGTACCCCGCCCTGCTCGAGAACACGGCGCTCCTCGACTCGGCGAAGGTCAGTCTGGAAGCGGCCGCCGTGTCGGCGACGCTCGCGACGATCCTCGGGCTCTGCGCGGCGGTGGCTTTGACGCGCTTTGGCGCCTTCCGATCTCGATCGCTCTTCTTCAGCGCCGCGCATGCGCCACTCGTGCTGCCGGAGGTCGTGCTGGGCCTCGCTCTGCTCAGCGCCTTCGTCTCCTTCGGTTTCGACCGGGGCTTCCTCACGCTGGTGATCGCGCACGCGACCTTCACAATGTGCTTCGCCACCGTGATGCTCGCTGCCGCGCTACGCGACCTCGACCCGTCTCAGGAAGAGGCCGCAATGGACCTCGGCGCCCCGCCCTTGCAGGCCTTCGGCCTGGTGGTTGTTCCGGCGATCGCCCCGTCGCTCGCGAGCGCCTATCTGCTGGCCTTCACCCTCTCGCTGGACGACCTCGTCATTGCCAGCTTCGCCACGGGACCGGGCGCGACGACCTTGCCGATGCGCATCTATTCGCAGGTGCGGCTCGGCGTGACGCCCGAGGTCAACGCGGTCTCGACCTTGCTGCTGGCCTTCGTCTTTTGCGTGCTTCTCGTCGCGGCGCTGCTCCGCCGGCGGAAGACCTCCTGAGCGTGATCGATTCTAAAAGAGAGCGCGCAATTGATGCGAAAAACCGGTTTCCACTTTTTCGCATGGCGCTCTAGGTTCTGTGGACTCTAGGGATTCCCATTTGTGCGCGAGTCAGATTCAAGGTTGCTTTTGGGGAGGCGGCCTTGGGTGTGATGGATCGACTGGTTTTGACCGACGCGGCGTGGAAGCGGATGGCGCCGCTGATCATCGGGCGGCCCGACCAGAAGGGCTCCACTGGCCGCGACAACCGCATGTTTGTGGAGGGCGTGCTGTGGATCGTCCGGACGGGTTCTCCGTGGCGTGATCTCCCAGAGGCGTTCGGGGATTGGAACAGCGTGTTCCGTCGTTTCAGTCGATGGAGCGTCAAGGGCGTCTGGCAGCGGATTTTCGAGGCGATGTCCGATGATCCGGACTTCGAATATCTGATCGTCGATTCCACCATCGTCCGAGCGCATCAGCATGCCGCCGGGGCAAAAAAGGGGGGCCTGAGGATCAGGCGATCGGTCGCTCGCGCGGCGGGCTGAGCACCAAGATCCATATGGCGGTTCGCGGCTTGGGATGCCCCGTGCGGTTCACGCTGACGGCGGGTCAGAAGGGCGATGCGCCGCAAGCCGCCGCATTGATCAAAGGATTGCCCGCCGAGGTCGTCATGGCCGACACCGCCTACGACGCCGATCATTTACGCCGAGCCATCGCCGCCAAGGGGGCGCGCGCCGTCATCCCCAACAACCCGTCTCGGGCGCTCAAACATCCCCTCGACAAACACCTCTACGCCCAGCGCCATCTCGTGGAATGCTGTTTCTCAAAACTCAAGCAGTTCCGGCGCGTTGCGACCCGATTTGAAAAGACCGCCCAAAACTATCGGGCGGTCGTGACACTCGCAGCCATCGTCCTATGGCTCAGATAACTGTCCACAGAAGCTAAGGCGCGCCGGCGCATTTCCGCCCAGCGGCGGCCGAGCAGCCGCATCTGCAGATTCGCTAACTGATTCATTTGTTTGCGGAAGAAGATCAGCGAAAGTTTCTCCTGGACAATTTGCCGATGTCGGATTCTCATGGGGTTGATTCGGGGGACAGTGGCTGCGTTCCCTCGCGCCAAAACATCGATGGAGAGATTCCATGGCGCGGGCCCCCGCCGCCAATTCGAGAACTTGCGCCGAAACGATTTGGAGCGCCGACCGACATGCCGGGGACGCAGGCGCCCCCGACCCAAGAGAAGAACAATGGCTCAGACGCCTCGCGGCTCTCGCTGGCGTCATCTGCGTTCTCGCCATATTCGAAATGGTGGGCGCGCTCTCGAGCGACGCGCACGACCGCCTACTGCTAGACGCCGCCGCCGATCTCGACCTTTTTTCCAAATCCGTCTGGCGCGATCTTTCCGAGAACATCGCCAGGATCCCGGACAGGGGCGCGCTCGACGAGGCGCTCTCCGCGATCGCGCCGCTGCACGCCAGCCGCGGGCGCAGCATCATCGTCACCGACGAAAACGATCGCGTCACCGCAACTTGGCCGCAGACGGAGCCTGCCCGCCCGACGCTCTACGATATTCTCGGCCAGCAGCCCCAAGCTGTCGTCGAACGCGCTGGGCCCGTCCGCATCGTTTTGGGCGACGGCTCGCCAGCGATCGCCATCATCCGCAAGCTGCCGGCCCCCTTTGGCAGGCTGGCTGCCATCCAACCGCAAAGCTCGGTGCTGGTCGACTGGCGCGCCGCCTCCTCGCGTCACAAGCTTCTTCTCGCCGCGACGGTGGCCGTACTCATCGTCATCGTCGCCGCCGCCTTCCGGCAGGCGCGACGCCGCCGCGCCGCAGAGGAGACCAACCGGCGAATCAAGAGCCGGCTGGCGACGGCGCTCTCGCGCGGACGCTGCGGGCTATGGGACTGGGACATCGAGCAGGGACGCCTCTACTGGTCCGATTCGATGCACGAGATGCTCGGGCAGGAAATGGAGCGCGGTTCGCTCACCGTCGCCGAGCTTGCTGAGCTGATCCATCCAGATGACCAAGATCTACTGGAGGTCGCGACAACCGTGGCCCCGGGGTCCGGCGCCGCCGCCGATCGGGAGTTTCGCATTCGTCACGCGAGCGGCGCCTGGATCTGGATGCGCGCACGCGCTCAGGCGATCCTCGATCCGGAAACGAAGCGCATGCATCTGGTCGGCATCGCGGTCGACGTTTCCGACGAGAAGGCCTTGGCGCAGGCGAAGGAGGCCGCGGACCGACGCCTGCGAGACGCGATCGACGCCGCCTCACAAGCCTTCGTGCTGTGGGACCCCCAGAACAGGCTCGTCGTCTGCAACGCGAATTTCCTGGATTTCCACGGCCTCACGAGCGAGGAGGCGTCCCCGGGCGGCGACTACAATGCTGTGATGAGCCGGGCGGGCCAGCTACCGCTGCGGGCCGGTCAGCCGTCGCATGACTCGCTGGCCGCGCGCGCCTGCGCCTATGAGGCCCGCCTCGCCGACGGCCGCTGGCTGCAGATCAATGAAAGGCGAACGAAGGACGGCGGCTTCGTCTCGGTCGGTACGGACATTACGCAGCTGAAGCGCAACGAGGAAAATCTCCTTCTTTCCGAACGTCGTCTGCAAGCGACCGTCACCGAGCTGACTCGCTCGCGGCAGGCGCTGGAGATGCAAAAGCAGGAGCTCGCGGCGCTCGCGGAGCAATATCACTTTCAGAAATCCCAAGCCGAGGCCGCCAATCTCGCCAAGAGCGAGTTTCTGGCCAACATGAGCCACGAGCTGCGCACGCCGCTCAACGCCATCGTCGGCTTCTCGGAGCTGATGCTGCAGCAGCCTTTCGGCGAGCTCGGCTCGAACCGATATCTCGAATATTGCCGGGACATCCATAGAAGCGGCGCTCATCTCGAAGCGCTGGTCGGAGACATACTGGAAATGTCCCGGCTCGAGCGGCGCGAACCGCTGGTTTCGGTCAGCCGCGTCGATCTGTCGAAGGTCGTGGACGACGCCGCAAGGGCATGGCGCCAGCGCGCTTTGGAGAAAGGCGTCAGCTTCTTCTGCGAGATCGAGGACGCGCTGCTCTGCGCAGGCGATCACGCCGCCATCGACAAGATTCTCGGCGTTCTCCTTTCGAACAGTCTCAAATTCACGGGGCCGGGCGGCGACGTCAGGCTGCGCGTGCGCAGGCGCTTCGAGTCGATCTGGATCTGCGTCGCCGACAACGGCCAAGGCGTCGAGCGCGAGGCCCTCGAGCGCATCGGAACGCCCTTCATGCAATCGCGCGCGATCATCGAGAACGGCATGAAGGGACCAGGACTGGGCCTCGCCATCGCACACGCCCTCGTCGAGCTGCTCGGCGGCGGCCTCCGGCTGCGCTCGCGCGTCGGCGTCGGCACGCTGGCGCTCTTCCGCCTGCCCGCCGATCCGTCGCCGGCGCGTGAGGAAACGCAGCGCCCGCGGCGCCCGCTCGCGTCAGTCGCGGCGAGGCAGTCTCAGACTTCGAGCGCCGCGCCGCTTTCAAGCGCCGCGCCGCGCCTCGTTCACGCGCGGTCCGAGGGGGGCTCGGGAGGCGGCGCGCGCAGCCACGGTATCGAGAAGACCGCGCGCAAGCCCGGCGCATTGTCCTCCAAGCGCAAAGCGCCCTGATGCAGACGGGCGATCGCAAGCGCCAACGCCAGCCCCAAGCCTGAACCCGGCAGCGACCGCGAAGCCTCCAGGCGGCCAAAGCGCTCCAGCGCCTTTTCGCGATCCTCCGGCGCGACGCCAGGGCCCCGATCGGCGACGACGATTTCGATCATCCCCTCCGCCGCACGCCGCGCCGTCACCGCGACATGACGCGCATCACCGCCGACGCCGTATTTCAGGGCGTTGTCGACGAGATTGCCGAGCGCCTGCCCCAGGAGCTCACGGTTGCCGCGCGCAACGAGGCCCTTCTGCGCCTCGCCTTCCAACCGCACGCCGAGTTCCTCCGCGAGCGGCTCGTAGAGCTCGACGATCTCGGCGGCGATCTCGCCGAGATCGACTTCGCCAATACCTTCGCCGATGTGGCCGGCTTCCGCCCGGGCGATCATCAGCAGCGCGTTAAAGATGCGGATGAGGCCGTCCGACTCGTCGAGGACGGCTTCGAGCGCCACGCGATATCCCTCCGCGGATTTTTCGCCGCGCAGCGCCGCCTCCGCACGGTTGCGCAAGCGCGTCAGCGGCGTCTTGAGATCATGCGCGATATTGTCAGAGACCTCGCGTAGCCCTTGCATCAATTGGCCGATGCGCGCCAGCATCGCGTTGAGGTTCTCGGCGAGGCGATCGAGCTCGTCACCGGCCCCAGAGGTGGGGAGCCGTTCGTTCAAATCGCCGGACATGATGCGCCGCGCCGTGGCGGATAGATCCTCGACCCGCTCCAGCATGCGATAGGCGACGTAAAGACCACCGAGCGTGCCGACCATCGCGAGCCAGGCCAGCGATGTCCCAAGTCCCTGCCCCAGGATCTGACGGAGCACGCGGTGATGCTCGATGTCCTGGCCGACGAGCAGGCGAAAGCCGTCCGGCAGGATGACGAGCTTGGCGAGAGCAATATGGGTTTCGCTGGAGGCCTCGGCATGACGCCGATAGAGCGTCTCAACCAGCGCCCCCTCTTCTCCGCCGATGGCCGGCGACGCGACGATGTTGCCGCCCACGAACTCTCCGTTGGGCGTCGTCACCAAGTAGATCATGCCCCCGGGTGTGCGCGAGCGCCGCGCCACCGAAAGGCTGAGCTGCAGCAGGCCGCCTTCCACATAGATTTCTTCCAGCCGCTGGATCTCGGCGTCGATGGACTTGGCGATCTGCTCGTCGAGAACGATCTCGACGCGGCGCCCGACCGTGCCGAGCACCAGCACGGCGCCCACCGCAAACAGGATGAAATAGGCGGCGGAAAGCTTGAACGCCGTCGTTCGGAAGAGCTTAGCGAGCGCTTTCACGGATCATATATCCCGCGCCGCGCACCGTGTGCAGCAACGGCGTCGTTCGTCCTTTGTCGATCTTGGAGCGTAGGCGGGAGATATGGACGTCGATCACATTGGTCTGCGGATCGAAATGATAGTCCCAGACGTTTTCGAGCAGCATCGTGCGGGTGACCACCTGGCCCGCGTGCTTCATCAAATACTCGAGCAAACGAAATTCGCGAGGCTGTAACGTCACCTCGCGTCCGCCGACCGTCACATTATGCGAGAGCCGATCGAGCTCCAGGTCTCCGACCCGATAAACCGTCTCTTCGCCGCGCGAGCCAGCGCGGCGGCGCGCCAAAACCTCGACCCGCGCCAGCAGTTCGGAGAACGCGTAGGGCTTTACAAGGTAATCGTCGCCACCGGCGCGCAGCCCCTTCACGCGGTCATCCACCTGGCCGAGCGCCGACAGAATCAGGCAGGGCGTCTCGACCTTCTGCTCGCGCAGGCTGGAGATCAGTGAAAGCCCGTCCAGCTTGGGCAGCATGCGGTCGACGATCAGCACGTCGTGCTGGCCCTCGCGCGCCTGGGCGTAGCCTTCGAGCCCGTCCGTCGCGAGATCGACGACATGCCCCTCCTCTCGAAAGGCCTTGACGAGATAGGCCCCCGCTTCTTTGTCGTCCTCGATGATCAGCAGTCGCATAACGGCAATATAAGGGTTTTGCGATCAGAACCGAAGGGTTGGCGGGCCTCACCGTAGGCGCTTTCCCCAGCGGAGCCCAGAGCGACCGCCGCAAGGATTGCGCCGCGGGGCGCGCGCCTTCACCTACCGGTTCGCCCTGCTCCCCCTTGGCGGGAGCCGCGTGGCCGGAGGGTTTCAGCTCCCTCATCGAGGCGAAAGATTTCGCTTGGCGCCCCCGTCACGAGGGTTTATATGCCTATTTTCGTGGCGCGCGGCCTTCGGGTCCCGCGCCGCGACTTTTTTGCGCAGGGCGTTCCGCGTCCCGCATTCTCCAGAAAACGGCGTCAGGCAGAGGCGATGGCCAACCCCTTCCAATTCATTCAGGACGTGCGCTCCGAGGCCAAGAAGATCGTCTGGCCGACCCGGCGCGAGACCATGATCACCAGCAGCATGGTGATCCTGATGGTGGTTCTGGCCGCACTCTTCTTCGTCATCGTCGACTCGGCCTTGCGCTTCGGCGTGCGGCTGATGCTGACGATCGGACATTAAAGGTCAACTTTGAAGCGGCTTTCGTCCTCATGAGCAAGCGCTGGTATATCGTCCACGCCTATTCGAACTTCGAGAAGAAGGTCGCGGATTCCATTCGCGAACAAGCGGCGCAGCGGCATCTCTCCGATAACTTCGAAGAGATTTTGGTTCCGACCGAACATGTCGTCGAGGTGCGGCGCGGGCGCAAGATCAACACGGAGCGCAAATTCTTCCCGGGCTATGTGCTCGTGAAATGCGACCTCACCGACCAGGTCTTCTCGCTCATCAAGAACACCCCCAAGGTCACCGGCTTCCTCGGCGCCGACAACAAGCCCATGCCCATCTCCGAGGACGAGGCGAACCGGATCAAGGGCCAGGTCGTGGAAGGCGCCGAGCGGCCGAAAGCGACGATCACTTTCGAGGTGGGCGAGACGGTGCGGGTCGCCGACGGCCCCTTCGCCTCTTTCAACGGCCTCGTCGAGGAGGTCGACTACGACCGCTCGCGCTTGAAAGTCGCGGTCTCCATCTTCGGCCGCGCCACGCCGGTGGAGCTCGAGTTCGGCCAGGTCGATAAAGTTTAAAGCGCGCGCCGCTCTGCATGGAATCATGCGAGCAACACGGACTCGCTCAGAATCAAAACATCAGAGCATGTGCCTCTCGGAAAGCCTCTCCGCACTTTTCCGGGAATGCTCTAAGGGCTGGATTTTTAGTTCCGCGCAACTCCTCGAAGCCTCGCAAGAAGACGCCTTGACGGCCTGCTAGGCGAATTTCCTTGCGTTGACGACATTCGCGGCGCGCAGTAGCTTTTGTCGACATGCGGTTTTTTGCGACCTGCGAGGCGCCCCCGAAGCGCGCGAGGTTTCAGCCCTTTTTTGGAAGGCCAACACATGCCGAAGAAGCTCGTGATATTTTGCGACGGCACGTGGAACGAGCCAACCAAATGCGGCACCAATGTCGTCAGGATGTTGCAAGCAACCGATTTCCTAGACAAGGACGGCAATCCTCAGATCGCCTACTACATTGCGGGCGTCGGCACGCGCAGAGAGGACGAAAAAGTCATTGGCGGCGCCTTCGGTTTTGGGATTTCTGAAAACATTAAGAATGCGTACGCCTTCATCGTCAGCAATTATGATGCCGGAGACGAAATCTTTTTGTTCGGCTTCAGTCGCGGCGCCTATACCGCACGAAGCATCGCGGGCCTCATCGATAACCTCGGCGTTCTTTTTCGCCACAACCTTCCCCTCGTCTCCGTCGCCTACAATCACTACAAGGACAGGAGCGCTGCCTGGGCGGCGGATGGCGCGGAATCCGAAAAGTTCCGCAACGAATACTGCCATCCCTACCCGACGAGAATCCGCTTTCTGGGCGTTTGGGATACGGTCGGCGCGCTCGGCGCCCCCTATGGGGAGCTGCTCGGGCGAATTTTGGACGCCGTTTTCAAGACCGGCTTCCATCATGTGACGCTGAGCGAGGGCGTTGACGCCGCTTATCACGCTATTGCCGCGGACGAAAGGCGATGGCCGTTCCGGCCCACGAACGTGACGCTCACAAAATATCATCACGCGCGCAACGAGAAGAATATCGCCGAGCGTGGCTTTCCGCTTTACGCGGAGCGATGGTTCCCTGGCGTTCATTCGAATGTCGGGGGCGGCTACGACAATCATGGCCTTTCCGACTACGCCCTCGAATGGATGGCGGTCCGCGCCGAGGATAACGGGTTGAAGTTGAAAGGCTGGGGGGACGCCCGTCTGTCGCGGGACCGGCCTTTCCGACCCGACCTCGCCGAGAAGATCGAGAACAGTCAAACATTGGGCTATCGGGTCGCCACCGCTTTATTGGTCAAGCTTCCGTCTCTCGTTGGCCTGAGGTCGGTCTATCCGACTGCCGATCAACCTCTCGCCAATCACGTCGACTGGCTCGGCAATTATGTCCGACCGGTCAAAATCGAAGCGGATGTGTCCGCCATCATAGAAAAAATGAAGGTCGATCCGGACTACCGTCCGAGAAACGTCCCCATTGCGCCGGCGCCGGCCGCGTCAACTCAGAAGGCGGAAGAAAGCGAAGACGCCTCGGCTTAGGCGACCGCAACGCTCGCCCACCCGCGTCACCCTCTCAATCGCGCAGATGCGCGTTCACGCCGGACTCTAACTCGTTCAAATCCCTTCGCCACTGCTCGAGGGCAAAGGCCAGCGCAAAAATACTCTGCACCTCGGCTTCCGTCATGGGTCGGAAGAGCCCCTCGGCGCGGAGAGCGACGATCTCCTTGTGGAACGCGTCGAAGGCGCACTCCCAATCGGCCGCCGGGATGTCCCCGAACCCCTGCAACATCCTGGCGTTTACGCGCAGTTGCGCTTCGATGACGGTGGCGAGAGCCGACAACGACGTTTCCAGTCGCGCTGCCGTCGCTTCCGGCAGCGGTTCGGCGGCGGCGCGCCCCGTCATGATCAAATCGTGCCGCAGACGCAGCAGCGGGGTGCGCAACCGCTCGAATTCTCGATCGCTCGAGGCGTCACTAACCAGCGACGATATTCGCTCATGCCCGGCCTCCAGGCCCGCCGCCTCGAATTGCCGATAGGCGATCATGATACGTCGATGAAACGCCACCGCCTCCTGACGATCAAGGGGACGCATGAAGCCCGGAAAAATTGCCGGCGTCGCGTCGGCGATCGCCTCCAGCATGGCGGCCGCCGAACGCTTCGCCGCGTCGCGCGCCCGCACTGGCAGAACGACGAGGGAAACGGCGAGCGCCACCGCGGCGCCAAGCGCGACCTCCTCCACGCGGTCGAGGGCGGAAGCGAGCGGCGTGGCGTGCGTCAGCGTCGGCACGAAAACGACGATAAGGCCCGTCGGGACGGCCGCCGCGAACCTCGGGCTGACGGCGGCCAAGAAAGCCAGCGGCGGGACCGTGGCGATTAGAGCCGCGAGAAGTTGGACGTTCGTCGCTTGCGGGATCAGCGCCGATATGGCGGCGGCGTAGATCACGCCCCCCACCGTGCCGACGAAATAGTCGAGCGTCGCCTTCACCGATTTGCCGACGCTCATCTGCGTGAGGAGCACGCTGGTCAGCAAGGCCCAGAGTATCATCGGAAGCCCGAGCAGCCGCCCGAGCGCGAAGGTCAGCAACGTCGCGAGCGTGACGCGCAGGCAGAGAAACAATTGCATCTTATAGCGAGCGATCAGACGCAACATGCCAACCCGCCGCCGCGCGGCGCCTCTATTCTCGTGGATATGGAGCGCTCAGGCCAGGATACTCATTCTCGGCGGGGAAATCCCCGCGCTCCCTCACGTCCTTGCAGGCGCTCAAATGGCATCGTCTGCTCCAATTGGGTGGGGGACCACAAATACCCTTTGCGTTTCGCCCGCGGTTCCGTATAAGACCTTCAGCCCTCTCCACGAGGGCTTTTTTCGTTCCTCTAAGAACGAAACCCACGCGTGGCGGGCGCGCCCTTTTCGCCGAGGGAGACCGCGTCGGACCACGACCTGCAACCGGCGGCGCTGCGCGTCCTTCGCGCGGCGACGCCTAACGTTGGAGAAGCAAATGGCGAAGAAAATCGCGGGCTTCATCAAGCTCCAGGTGCCGGCGGGCGCCGCCAATCCGTCGCCGCCGATCGGCCCCGCGCTCGGTCAGCGCGGTTTGAACATCATGGAATTCTGCAAGGCCTTCAACGCGAAGACCGCGCAGGTGGAAAAGGGGACGCCGATCCCCGTCATCATCACCGCCTATCAGGACCGCTCCTTCACCTTCGAGATGAAGCAGCCGCCGGTCTCCTTCTTCCTGAAGAAGGCCGTGGGCCTGAAGATCGGCAAGAAGCCGGCTTCCGGCTCCAAGACCCCCGGCCGCGGCACGGTCGGCAAGATCACCATGGCGCAGATCCGCGAGATCGCGGAGAAGAAAATGCCCGACCTCAATTGCTCGACGGTCGAGGCGGCCATGACGATGATCCAGGGCTCGGCGCGGGCGATGGGCCTGCAGGTGGTGGAGTAAGACGATGGCGCATATCGGCAAACGCATCGCCAAGGCGCGCGAGGGCATCGAGCGCACGAAGCTCTATCCGCTGTCCGACGCCGTCAAGCTCGTGCGCGAGCGGGCCAAGGCCAAATTCGACGAGTTCGTCGAGATCGCGATGAATCTCGGCGTCGACCCCAAGCACGCGGACCAGATGGTGCGCGGCGTGGTCAATCTGCCGAACGGCACGGGCCGCACGCTGCGCGTCGCGGTCTTCGCGCGCGGCCCCAAGGCTGACGAGGCCAAGGCGGCCGGCGCGGACATCGTCGGGGCCGAGGATCTCGTCAACACCGTGCAAGGCGGCACGATCGACTTCGACCGCTGCATCGCCACGCCCGACATGATGCCGCTCGTCGGCCGTCTCGGTAAGGTTTTGGGCCCGCGAGGCCTGATGCCGAACCCGAAGGTCGGCACGGTGACCATGGACGTCACCGCCGCGGTCAAGGCCTCGAAGGGCGGCGCCGTGGAGTTCCGCGTCGAGAAAGCGGGCATCGTGCAAGGCACGATCGGCAAGGCCTCGTTCGACGACGGTAAGCTCGTCGAAAACGTCAAGGCCTTCGTCGACGCCGTGGCCAAGGCGAAACCGGCCGGCGCGAAGGGCACCTACATCCAGCGCATCGCGCTCAGCTCCACCCAGGGGCCAGGCGTGAAGGTGGACGTGGGCAGCGTCGGCGGCGTGACGGCGTAAGGCGCACGTCGATCGCAATTGTTGCAAAGCCGGCGGGGCGACCGCCGGCTTTTTCTTTGCGGATTAGCGCGCCGTCTAACATTGGCGTTTTAAGATGCTTAGAGGAGCGCCGATGCGCCGTCTCACTGCGTTCGCCCGTCTCGCAATCCTCGTCTTGGGGCTCGCGCCGGCGGCCGTCCTCGGCGCCGAAGCCGACAAAGCGGCGATCACGGCGCGGCTTGCGGAATGGACCGACGCCTTCAACGCCCGCGACGCCTCCAAAACCTGCGACCTCTTCTCAGCCGACCTGATCTCGACCATGCGCGGCCGGCCCGACGAGGGACGCGACGCCGTCTGCCGCCGGATCGCGGCCGCGCTCGCCGCTCGCAATATCAGCCTGCGCTACGCGGCAAGGATCGAAGAGATCATCCTCAGCGGCGACATCGCCGTCGTGCGGCTGGTGTGGTCGGTCACGACACGACGGGGCGCCAAAGTCGCCGCCTGGGAGGAGCCTGGAGTCGACGTCTTCCGCCGCGAAGAAGACGGCAAATGGAGAATTCTGCGCTTCCTCGCCTTCTCCACGGCGCGAGACTGAAAGCCGGGGCCGCTGTAAGCGCCAAGGACGGCCTCCTGCCATTGGCAGACTTTCATATCGCTGCTTTACTCCAGCTCGCGCCCAGGCTTCTCCGACCGCTCGATGCGGCGGCGCCGGCGCATCAGGGAGTAAACCAATGGCTGTCAAAACCAATTTTTCTGCCGATGAATGGAGCACCGTGCTCGGAGCCCCCGTGCTCGCGGGCTTCGCGATCACCGCCGCGGACCCCAGCGGCATTTTTGGCACGCTCGCGGAGGGCTGGGCCAACGCCAAGGAGCTCGCCGCAGCGAAAACGAGCGCGAGCGACGAGTTGATAAAATCGGTCGCCGAGGATCTCCTCACGTCGGAAGGCCGCGCGAGCGCGCGCGACCGCATGGCCGGACTGCTGAAAGGCGCAAAGCCCGAGGAGTTGAAGGATCGCGCGCTCGCCGAGTTGAAGCGCGCTGTGGAGTTCGTCAACGCCAAGGCGCCGAGCGATGCGGAAGCCTTCAAGCACTGGCTCTCGCATATCGCGCAGATCGTCGCGGAGGCGGCCCCGGAAGGCGGCTTCCTCGGCTTCGGCGGCGTGCAGGTGAGCGAGAAGGAGAAGGCGACGCTCGCCGAAATCAACGGCGTACTGGGCGTTTAATAGGATTTCGAAGGATCGCTTCATGCGAGCCAGCGCCTCGCGATCCGGCCCCTTCGGACCGCGAGCCTCTCAGAGAACGATTGCACGCGAACACAGCGCGATTCATGCGCCCCTATTGCGGGTTCTCCAAACTGAAGGACTGGCTCGCCTCGTCATAGGCGAAGATCTCGCCATAACGGCCCCAGGTCGTCACGCTCTTGAGCGTCGTCTCGGCATATTCCTCGCTCATATAGTCCTCGAGCTCCTCGCGAAAGCGAGTCGCGGGCGCGTGGTGCGAGGGGCGTTCGTCGAGCACGCGACGGATGCGCTGCGCGAGCGGCACGTAAGACAGAAGATGATCGCCAAAAAGCTTCTTGCGCTGGTCGACGCCAAGCTCCGCGAAACGCTTTCCGGCGAGCGTCAGCCTGATGTCACCTTCGGCCAGCTCCGCGAAGCGCAGGAGCTGAAGGGTTTCGGCGACCGGAAACAGATCGTCGATCTCGAGTTGCAGACTTTCGGCCAGAGCCGGCAAGTCCGCCTTGCCGCTATAGGGCTCCGCCGCGACCTCCTCGATCATGCCGGCGAGCGTGTTGGTCGAGACGGTGGGCAGCGCCATGCCGAGGCCGAGCCCGGGGAAAGCGCCGGGCACCGCCTTGGCCATTTCGGCGCGGCGCGTCATCAGCGCATAGATGCGATCGACGAGCTGGCGGAACTCGGGGTCCAGACGATTGCGGGGATGCTGCAAAGAGACGCCGATCTCGGCGGCGATGCGGCCCGGATTGGAAGAGAGCACGACGATGCGGTCGCACATCAATACCGCTTCCTCGATGTTGTGCGTGACCATCAGAATGGATTTGATCGGCATCCGGCCTTCGACCCAGAGGTCGAGAAGATCGGTGCGCAGCGTCTCGGCGGTCAGCACGTCGAGCGCAGAGAAGGGTTCATCCATCAGGAGAATGTTGGGCGACACGACGAGCGCGCGCGCGAAGCCGACGCGCTGCCGCATGCCGCCGGAAATTTCCTTCGGGTAGGCGTTCTCGAAGCCGTCGAGGCCGATGATGTCGATCGCCTGCAGCGCGCGTTTGCGCGCCTCTTCCCGCGGAGCGCCTTTAGCCCGCAGCCCCAGCTCCACATTGGCGAGCACGGTGAGCCAGGGGAAAAGCGCGAAGCTTTGGAACACCATGGCGACGCCGTCCACCGGACCCGCAACCCTCTCGCCCTGGTAGCGCACTTCGCCCCCCGATGGTCGATTGAGCCCGGAGACGATGCGCAACAGGCTCGACTTGCCGCAGCCCGAGCGACCGAGCAATCCGACGATCTCCCCCGTGTTGAGCGTGAGGGAAACGTGGTCGAGGACCGTGGAGCCTTTCTCGGAGCCGCGCCCATAATTTTGCGAAACGTCGTCGATGACGAGGAGCGGCGGGGCCTTTGCGTCGTTCATGTCGAGCCTCACAGCAATCGCAGCCGGGTTTCCGCGAAGACGGACAGCCGGCGCCAGAACAGGCGGTTGACGAGAATCACGACGATGCTCATCGCCGCGACGCCCAGCACGATTTTTGGGTAGTCGCCGACCTCGGTCGCCTGGGCGATATAGGCGCCGACGCCCTCCGCGCTGACGCGGTCATCGCCCCATTTGACATATTCCGCGACGATCGAGGCGTTCCATGAGCCGCCCGACGCCGTGATCGCGCCCGTCACGTAATAGGGGAAGATGGCGGGCAGGATCACGCTTTTCCACCAGTCCCAGCCTTTCACGCGAAAATTCTGCGCCGCCTCGCGCAGGTCGTTGGGAAAGGCGTTTGCGCCGGCGATCACGTTGAAGGCGATGTACCACTGCGTGCCGAAGACGATGAGGGCGGAAAGCCAAATGTTCGGATTGAGATGAAAGTGCAGGATGCCGATCACCGCCACCGGGAACAGAACATTCGCCGGAAAGGCGGCGAGAAACTGCGCAAGCGGCTGCACCTTTTCCGCGACGCGCGGACGCAGGCCGATCCAGACGCCGATTGGAACCCAGATCAGCGTCGTCAACGCGATCAGCGCGGAGACGCGCAGGAATGTGTAGAAGGTGAGCAACGCGACGCGGCGAACTTCGGCGGCGTCGATGCTTCCATGAAGAAAGTCGAGGGTCAGCCCGAGAGATACGCAGAAGGCGGCGATGAGAATCACGTACCATATGAAGTCGAAAAGCCGCCGCCTTTGAGGATCGGGCTCGAACGCGGGGCCGCGTGAGCCGGGAAGCCGCATCGGCAGCAACGCGATCCATGAGAGCAACCGAGTCAGCGGACGCATCGAGCGCCGCAGCCAGCGGGTCCGCAGAAAGAGATCGCGCACCCAGGATTCGGCCGGCGTCTGCGACGCCGTGAGCTCAACCCGAAACTTCTCGGCGGAGGCGACGATGGGGCGAAACAGCAGCTGGTCATAAGCGAGAATGATGACCGCCACGGCGACGACCGCTGCGGCCACGCAGTCGAGGCGGCGCTCGTCGATCGCGAGCGCGAGATAGGAGCCTATTCCCGGGAGACGAATATTCACGTCGCCGACCGCGATCGCCTCCGAGGCGACGACGAAGAACCAGCCGCCCGACATCGACATCATCATGTTCCAGATGAGGCCGGGCATGGCGAAGGGCGTCTCGAGTTGCCAGAACTTCTGCCAGGGCGTGAGGTTGAAATTGGCCGCGACTTCTTCCAGATCACGCGGCACGCCGCGTAGCGACTGATAAAAGGAGAAGGCCATGTTCCAGGCCTGGCTCGTGAAGATCACGAAAATCGCCGCGCATTCCGCGCCGAGCGTCGAGCCCGGGAAGAGTCTCAGAAAGAAAGTTACGGTGAAGGAGAGAAAGCCCAAAATCGGCACCGATTGCAGAACGTCGAGAATAGGAATCAACGCCACCTCCGCCCGCCGGCTTTTGGCGGCGAGCGTCGCATAGGTGAAAGTGAAAACGAGTGAGACGCAGATCGCCGCAAACATTCGCAGCGTCGTGCGCAGCCCGTAATAGGGCAAATATCGATAATCCAGAGACACGCCGGTCGCCTCGGGCGCGCTCAAGGGCGTGGTCATGCCGCGCGAGCCGTAGCTCATCAGGACGAGAACGCCGATCACCAGCACGAAGGCGACGACGTCCCAAAGGTTGGGCAGCCTGACCTGACTTCGCGAGAGCACGGCGTAGCGGTCCACGGGCATGGAAGGGCTGTCCAATTGGAGGGGTAGCGCCGGAAGCCAATGCGACCGCCGCTATGGCCAAGGAGGGAGGCGTCGTTCTTTCCACTTTACGGCTGACGGGAACGGCGCAGCGAGGCTTTACCACTTCGTCGGCGAGCTTCCAACGCGAGCGTTCAATCCGCCGCTGCGCCGCCCGTGGATTGTCGGTCTTTGGCCGATTTCCTCGACCCGGAGCGCGGGATCACGGAGGTAGGAGTCGCGTCGGCGCTCGCACGTTCGAGTCGCTCGAGACGAGCCTCGAGCCCGAAGAGCTTTGCCGCCGTCGAGGCCGCAAGTTGCGATTGCGCGACGCTCGCGTCATGCTCCGCTTCCAGCGCCTTGATGCGCTCGGAGGTTCTGGCGGTTTCGACGAGATGGCGAAGCTGCTCGATCTGCGCCCGCAAAGTGCGCACATCATCCCGAAGCCGCGCGACTTCCGCCGCGCCGGCCGCGTCCAGCGACACGGTTTCCGAAATTCGCCCATTCGTCGGCGGCGCGAGACCGCCGGCGCGCAAGCCGAATTCCATGCCCAAGGCGGCGCCCGCGAGAATCGCCAACGCCAGCGCGCTCCAGAAGGATCGGCGCGAGCGACCTCCTGCGACAGAAAGGCGCAGGCGCGTAAATACGCGACTCTCGACCACCCTGGATGCAGAAGGGGAGAGAAGAGCCTTTTGGGGCCCGCCGGAGGGCGGAAGCACAGAAGAATTTTCCTGCATGCTCGGCCCAACCCAACCCGCGCCGCTCCCGAACGCACGGCTGAAAGACCCTTGCGGAAGCATGGTCGATCTTGGCTTCCCCGCGTTAAATCCGCGTAAAACCCTTCTCGCCGGCGCCACGCGACGCGCTTTGACGGGAAGGGATAATCGTGTATCCGGAACGGATAAACTCAGAAGAAAACGGACGGGAGCATGTGCTGGAGTGGTGAGGCGTCGGCCGTGTTGGCGACGGTGGGCATCGGTGGGGCCGCGTATTCGGCGCTGAAGCGTAATCCGGAACCGATGGCGTTGTGGGTGTGTCTCCTCTATTTCGCCAGCATGGAGTCGCTGCAGGCCGTCAGCTATTCGGTGCTCGGTCAATGCGAATCGCCGCTCAATCAGCTGATGACGCTGTTCGGCTATTTGCACATCGCCTTCCAGCCATTCTTCATCAATGCGGTCGCGCTCTATTTCATGCCGAAGGACGCGGCGCGCAAGGTCGCCCCCTGGGTCTTCGCGGCCTGCTTCGCAAGCGCGATCTTCATGATCGTGCAACTTTACCCGTTCGCCTGGGCGGGACACTGCCAGATCGGCCGCCCGCTCTGCGGCGACGTGCTCTGCACGGTGCGCGGAGAATGGCACATCGCCTGGCATCTGCCGGCCAATGGCATCGGCAACAGCCTGACCGACAATCCCTACCTCGGCCGCGGCTTCTTCTCCTATCCACTGACGGCCTTCTTCATGCCGGCCTTGATCGGTAGCTGGCGCTTCACGCTCTTCTCGTGGGTCGCCGGTCCCTGGCTCGCGTCGCAAACGACGAACGACATCACCGAATGGCCGGCCGTCTGGTGCCTTTTCAGCATCGGCCTCGTGCTGGCGATCATCAAGACGCCCTTGCGCGCGCATCTGCACGTGGGCGCGCCCTGGTGGCAAATGGTCGCCCAATGGTGGGAAGGGCGGCGGGCTGACAGCGCTCTGCCGCAAGCAGCGGGCGAGGCGCCGCCCGCTGAGTAATCGTCGATCCATGCAACGACAAAGCTAAGAAAACGTCGAGGGCGCGGCGGGGGAGCGATTTGGCTCCGCTTCGCGCCCGTTTCTATCGCGATGCACACGATCTTCCGCAGCGCAGGAAACGCTCGCGACGGGCCCATCGGCGCCGAATACGCTCAACGGTTCATACACCGTTTGGACTGATCGGTTTCACTTGCAAGCGGCGCGAGAGGCGGCCCAAAGTCTTGTAAACGCATGGGAACCGCGACGCCTGCGGCGCGGCGCGTCGACCAAGCTCGCTTTGCATGGTCGAGCTTCCTGCGACGCGACTTTTCGTCTGGCGAAGCTGGGCAACATTTTGCAGAATGTCGCCGGAGAAAGGCTGAGCTCACGCTATCATTTCTACTTGGTATTTATGCTGAGCGAAGACATTTATCCGTATACAATCATCCTCACGTTTCGTTAATGAATTGTTGTAATTATGCAACAGGCTCCGAGAATATTGACTTAGCTTTCATTTGTGTACTTGTGAAATCTACATTGAATGCTAGCCTTGTTTCGCGCCCTCCGTCGATTCGACTTTCGGGCTCATGATTTCCTCAAGCGTAAATCGGTTCGCGTCAAAGGCGTGCGCTGGCGGCCGAAAGCCCGCCCAGCTCGGAAAGACGAGGCGACCATCATGATGAAGATTGCTGCCGCCGCCGGCCTAGCGCTGGCGCTCACCACTGGATCGGCGTTCGCGGCCGATCTTCCCAATCTAAAGGCTCCGATCGTCGCGCCGCCGCCGCCAGCATTCAGCTGGAGCGGGCTCTACGGCGGCGTGAACATCGGCTACGGCTTCGGCAATGGCGATCAGGATCCGGGCGGGCTGGCTTATCCGCCCTGGAGCGCCTGCTGCGGGATTGTAGTCCAAACGGCGGGCTCGGCCTGGTCGATTTCCAACAACCTCAATGGTGTGCTCGGCGGCGGACAGGCCGGTTACAACTACCAGTTCAATCCCTGGCTCGTCGTCGGCCTCGAGGCGGACATCCAGGCTACAGACGTGCACAGCCAGGGGAGCGGCATTGGCGGAGCGGCCGACATCTTCGGCCCGCATTTCGCCTACGCCACGCAGAACAAGAGCGTCGATTGGTTCGGCACAGTGCGCGGACGCTTCGGCGTGACCTTGCCCAGCCTGCCGAATCTGCTGATCTACGGCACGGGCGGCCTAGCCTATGGCGGCGTGGTCCATAGCGCCAACGTCTCGGACGTGTTCCCGTCCCTCCCCGGCCTTATCGTGGGCGCGGGCGCCAACTACGATCAGACGAAGGTCGGCTGGACGGCCGGCGGCGGCGTCGAGTGGTTCCCGGCCCCTGCTCATCCGCTGTTTCACGCCTTCTCGGTCAAGCTGGAATATCTCTACACCGATCTTGGCTCGACGACGCTCAATGGGATGTCCGTCCTGGTCATCACTTCCCCTCCCGGACCGGGACCAACCTTCTTCTCGTCCCAGACGTCCCAAACGCGCTGGCATACGATCCGCGCGGGCGTGAACTGGCACTTTAATCCCTTCGCGCCCGATCCGGTGCTCGCGAAGTATTAAGTGAGCTTGCGGGGGGCGGTCCGATCCCCTCGACAAACCTTCTCCTTATCACGCTGCGTTCGGGCGAAGCTGCCCTGTCGCAGCGTGATTTATTTTGAAGTTGGGGAGCGCGTTCTCGCGCACTTCGATCTAGACGAGCGTGAGAGCGCGCTCTTCCAACCGGTCGCGAACCACGTCGAGCGTCGAGCGACGGTCGAACCATGGCGATATGGCGCTGCGCAGGCGCGACTCGATTCTATCGCGGCCTCCGTCATATTGAACGATTGGCGCGCAAGGCGTTTCGTCGCCCTTCGGCTCGCCGTATTGCCGGCAATAGTCCGCGAAATTGACTGCAATCTCGCTGACGATCAGAAGAGATTCGCAAGCCAAGTCCTCGGCGTACAGAACGTCATGCCGGTCGAGCTTGATATGGAAATATTCAAGCTCATCCCATTGCTCCGCGGCGTCGACCACAATCGTCGTTCCGTTCACCAGACTGCCGGCACGGATCAACACGCCGTCTATGTGCAAGCAATGCTCCCTGGTCACATAGAGATCCTTGCTCGGCACATTGGTCGCGATAGCGGAACGCGCGATGCGGACCGGACGCACATCCTCCACCCAAGGTTTTTCGCCGTCGCTCCTCTTGTAACGGAAATGTCCGACCCACTGGACCTTCCGGGTTCCGCCGAAAAGGGTCGGCAGAACGTCGCCAGCCTCGATATCCTCGACCTTGCGGGGCCCGTCCAAGGTCCGGATTTCCGTGCCTCTCAGAAAGCAGCAGCCCGCCGCTTCGGCGAAGGTCGTGGCGGACGCCTTCTTGCTTGTCATCGCGCCAGCCGCGATGACGCCGACCGCCAGCAGGTTTTTCGTGACAAAGCGGCGCCTGTCGTAGACGGCCTCGCCGCTAGCAGAAATTTTGTTGTCTGTAGTCATGAGGTTTTGCCTCCCCGTCTAAGAGCGCCCCAGGCGCGCAAACGCCTGAACAAGCGCAACACACACCGCGCGATCCGCCCGGCGACCGATCGTTTGCATCTGCGGGACCACAGCTCTTTACAAGGAAAAACAATGGCTTACAGCAGCCTCAAGCGGGCTCGGCACCCGGCTTTTTCAAAGTGCGAAGAAAATTGCGTTGCGAAAAAAGCGACTCCGTCTGTGGCGGAACCTGCATCGTTTCCGTAATTTGAACGACGACGCATCTTCTCAAATCGAGAGAAATATCGATTCAACTGGCCCGCGCCGACCCGAACTATCGCTTCAAACGGGCCTCTCGGGCGCCGGCGCTCGCCAAGTACTAATCGGCTTTGAAATGCTTGACCCGGCCTCGCACCGGCCTTTTGATTGGCGACGCCGAGCCGAGATTGCTTAAGAAATGGTCGCCAGCTTCGCGACTACGTAGCGATGGAGGTTAAAAACTGTTGCGCTCATGCAACAGCTCTCGGAAAAACGACGCGATTCCCCTCGAATCACTCCCAAACGACGCCTCGAGCCTTGCAGACTCAGACGCGGTGACTTTTAATTCCGGAAGCTTCAGGGCGGCGCGGCGCCTTCGCAAGGGGCAAGACGCGTCGGTCCGAAAAGCCAGCACGGTTCGCGTGATGAGGGGCTTCCCTTCTGGCGCGGAAAACCCGGCTAAAGGCTCGCGACGCGTCTTTCGGGAGGCGGAAGCGAGGGGCGCCCGCAGGAGCAGGCGGACGTCACAAGGCCCTGAGGAACGTGGATTTTCCTGCGTTTTTTGAAGGGTCGGGCCTTGGCCTTAATCGGTAGACAGAGAAAGAGCACAGAGCCATGAAAAAGATCCTCCTTTCCGCGACCGCGCTCAGCCTCGCGCTGACCGCGTCGGCCCTTGCGGCCGACCTGCCGAGCCGCAAGGCTCCGCCGGCCTATGTCCCGCCGCCACCCCCGCTGACCTGGAACGGCTTCTACGCCGGTCTGAACATCGGCGGCACCTGGAGCTCCAACAACCTCAACGGCGCTTCTTCCGCCTATTGGGATCCGCGTCTTCCGTTCGGCTCGACCTTCACGGCGCCGGGCTTCGGCACCACCCCGAACCTGTTCTTCCTCCCGGCCGCCTCCAATAACGGCGGCAACGCTGGCGGCGTCATCGGCGGCCTGCAGTTCGGTTACAACTTCCAGTTCAATCCGTCGATCGTGGTCGGCGTGGAGGCCGACTTCGACGGCTCGAGCCTGAGCGGCAATGGGACCAACAACTACCAGTACTACCCCTCGCCCTTCGTTGCGGGCTTGGGCACCGTCCCGGCAGGCATCGGAAGCAACGCCAGCCTGGTGCCGGTCGTGGCGCTCAACAGCAGCAACCTGAGCCTCAACTATCTCGGCACGGTGCGCGGCCGCGCCGGCTGGCTGTTCACGCCCACCCTGCTCGTTTACGGCACGGCGGGCTTCGCCTATGGCGGCGTCCAGGCTTACTACAACAACAACCTGCGCACCGGCTGGACCGCCGGCGGCGGCCTGGAGTGGATGTTCGCCCCCAACTGGTCGGCGAAGGTCGAATATCTCTATGCCGATCTCAGCAGCGGCGGCACGACCGGCGGCTTTGGCTGGAACTATGGCTATCACTTCCATCCCCAGCTCAACATCGTTCGGGCCGGCGTGAACTATCACTTCAACTGGGCGGCCCCCGCTCCGGTTCTCGCCAAATACTGATTGGCCTAAAAGCCTTGAAGCTGAGAGCCCGGCCTTGCGCCGGGCTCTTTGTTTTTATCGTGGCGCTCTTCTGCAACCGTCCAGGAACTGCTGTTGCAAAAATACAACACCTCTGTTGCAAAAATGGCACAGGTTCCAGGAAAATACCTCAAGTGTTCTTTTCTATATTGATGTGAAGCACAAATGCTGTGCATCCTCTCCTCGAAGTCGCCGAGGCATCCACCTCCAAGACATCCTCGATTTCCCGCCTATTGTAGAGGAGGCGAACATGAAAAAGGTTGCTATTTCCGCCATCGCGCTGGCGATGGGCATGGGCTCCGCGCTCGCGGCCGATCTTCCGTCGCGCAAAGAGGCCGTCTATGTGCCGCCGCCGCCCGTGATGACCTGGACCGGTCTCTACGCCGGTCTGAACATCGGCGGCGGCTGGAACTCCAACAGTGTGAATAACTTGGCTGCGCCCTATTGGGATCCGACCTTCGCGTTCGGCTCCGTCACTCCGACGGGCGTGACGAACCTGTTCTTCCTGCCGACCAGCACGAACAACAACGGAACCTCCGGCGGCGTCGTCGGCGGCGGACAGGTCGGCTACAACTTCCAGTTCAACCCGTCGATCGTGGTCGGCGTCGAGACCGATTTCCAGGGCTCGAGCATGGGCAACAACGACCAGTCCCAGGCCGCTCCCTTCTACGCGTCGCCCGTCTCCCCCGGCCTCCTGATCCCGCTCGTGTCGGCCGGCGGCGGTCATGCCGGCATCGACTGGATCGGCACGGTGCGCGGCCGCGCCGGCTGGCTGATCATGCCCTCGCTGCTCGTCTACGGCACGGCGGGCTTCGCCTATGCCGGCGTCTACGCCGGGAACTATGACAACACGCGCACTGGCTGGACCGCCGGCGGCGGCGTGGAGTGGATGGTCGCTCCCAATATTTCGGTGAAGGCCGAGTATCTCTACGCCGATCTCAGCAGCGGCGGAACGACCGGCGGCTTTGGCTGGAACTACGGCAATCACCTTCATCCGGAGGTCAACATCGTCCGCGCCGGCGTGAACTATCACTTCAACTGGGCGGCCCCCGCTCCCGTTCTGGCGAAATTCTGATAACGCCGACAGACCAACAGCAGAAAGCCCGGCTTCGCGCCGGGCTTTTTGTTTGTCGATATAGGGGTTTCGGAGGCTCATCCCAGCCCGGGACCCTCGTCCTGGTGAACCGCGAGGGCGCGGCGCAGCTTGCCAAGGGCGCGATTTTCGATCTGACGCACGCGCTCCTTCGATATGCCCAGAGACTCGCCGAGCGCTTCCAGCGTCACGACCGAATCGTTGAGGCGCCTTTCCCGAAGAATTCGCAATTCCCGCTCGTTCAATACGTTGAGCGCATCCGTAAGCCAGCGGGCGCGCCGATCCTGATCCACCCTCTCCTCCACGATCTCATCGGGAAGAGGCCCATCATCCACGAGAAAGTCCATCCTCTCGGTCGCGTTCGAATTGTCGGAGATCATCTGCGCGTTGAGCGAGGCGTCGCCGCCGCCGAGACGCGAATCCATCAGTTCGACGTCCGCCCGCGGGAGCTTCAGGGCATCCGCGATGCTTTGCAGTGGATCGGCGCAATGCGCCGCGCCGCTCCCTTGGGCGAGACGCGCCCGCAGACGCCGCAGATTGAAAAAGAGGGCTTTCTGGGCAGAGCTGGTCCCCCCTCGCACAATCGACCAGTTGCGCAGCACGTAATCCTGGATCGACGCGCGGATCCACCAAGTGGCGTAGGTCGAAAAACGCACGTCCCGCTCCGGCTCGAAACGGGCGGCTGCCTCGAGCAACCCGATATGGCCCTCCTGGACCAGATCGGCCGCTGCGAGCCCGTAATGACGGAAGCGCGCGGCGATGGCGATCACGAGCCGCATGTGAGCGGCTGTCAGGCGGTGCAATGCATGCTGATCGTGCTTGTCGCGCCAAGCGAGCGCCAGATCGCGCTCTTCCTCGCGCTCCAGAAAGGGAGCGCATGTGGCGGCCTTTAGAAGCTCACGGCTGATTCCTGGCATATAAGCCATTAGACTTCTCCCTCGCCGGGGCTCACCGCAATAGTGTTTACAGAGGCTCGACGCTCCGGCTTCGTATTTTCACCATTCTGAAACGAATAACCCTTCGCTCCCCCTTTGGTTCCGGCCGCGGCGGGATTTCATTCGGTTACGATTTTGTAATATTCGCCCAAGCTAAGCTGTTGGTCCTTGTCGAGTCCGTTGATTAGCCGGAAGTATTCCGCCGGAGGATTGGCGCTGGCCATGCGTCGCGCCATCGTGTCGATCGTATCGCCCGGCCCCGCGACCACGATGGCGAGCCTTGGGCTTCGCAGAGCCGCCACCTCCTCCGTCGAGAGAGGGCGAAAGGACGCTATCGCGGCGTTGAACTGTTTTTCCGTCTCGTCCGTCAGCGCGCGCACGGCGAAAAGCAATCGGAAAAACCGGCCGTTGTGCTCGAAAACCGCGACGCGAAAATTGAACTCTCCCGCCCGCGCGTTCGCCGTGACGGCTTTCAACCCGTTCACCTCCGTCGCCTTCACGGAGGAGCGCAGCAAGCCCTGAATCCACCCGCCCGAGGTCAGGTAGTTCTTCGCCGACTTGCCCGAGGGCGCATCGACCCAGTCGAGGTAGAGGACCTCGTCGTCTCGGTCGCCAACCCCACGAAGCGAGCCCGCTGAGTTTTTGAGCACGAAGCCGTCCGGCGCTTTGAGCGTGAAACGCAGCCCGCCGTGGGTGTAGCGATTGCCCTGAACGAAGCCGGTGGCCGGATCGCCGCCGAAGGCGACCCCTTCGATCGCCGCGAGATAGCCCGCGCGGTCGCGCTCGCCGGACTCGGGGGCGCTGATGGCGCGCGCCGCAGCGATGGCGCGAGCGACCCGTTCGGGCGTCGAGGGATGCTCCGAGAGGATGTCCGAGGCGTAGGAAGACTTTTTCTCGGCGGTGAGGGCAGCCAATTCCTCGGTCGATCGGCCCAGCGCGGTCAAAAAACGTGAGGCCCCGAAGGGATCGTAGCCGGCCGCGGCGATGACCTTGACGCCGATCGCATCGGCTTCGAATTCCTGGCTCCGCGAAAAGCTGGCGAAAGAAAGCTTCTGACGAATCCGCGCTTCATCGCGATTCGGCCCGGCTTTGAGCGCCTCGGCGGCCTTGGCGATGACCTCCGCCTCTCGCTGCCGCTCGTCGCGCAAGGCGCGATGGCGCGCCGTCACATGAGCGATTTCATGCGCCATCACCGCGGCGACTTCCGACGCGTCATTAGCAAGGGCCAAAAGACCCCGGGTGACGTAAAGATTGCCGGAGGGCAGCGCATAGGCGTTGGGGACGGGTGTGTTCAGGATCGTGACCCGATAGGCCTGCCCCGAACCGCCGCTCGCCGCAGCCAAACGCTGCAAGATGCGATTTAGATAAGCCTCCGTGACGGGCGACCGATAGACGCCGCCAAACTGCTCCACGAATTCGTCGACCTGCACCGTGTCTCGACTCGCCGCGCCAGAAGGCGGGGGTGGGGCGATGGGTTGAAACAGCTGCCCCTGGCGCTCCATTTCTGCGCAGCCGGAGAGCGCCAAGACCATAAGGACGGGGAGGAAGGGGCGGACTTGGAAGCCCCGCTTCGCCGATTCGGCGGTTTTCAGCAAAAACCGTGAGGCCACGCGCGTCATCAAAAATCTCAGCAACGTCAAACGCCTCTTGCGCTGCGAAATGGGGTAGAGCAACCAGCGCCGAATCAAGACGCTATTTCTCGGACGCGTCGCCAAGGAGCTCGATCTCCGCGGGGCTCGAAATCTCAATCCTCGGACCGTTATTCGTCTGGACCAGGCCACGCGCGCGAATCGGTCTCCCGAGCAGCGAGCGGGGATTCCATCCCTGACCGAGGAATATAGGCAGATTCTTCCGGGGAATCACGACTGCGGCGTCGCGCCCGCGATTGTTTCCAAAATTCAGATAGATGGCGGTCGTCGACTCGCCGATCGAGGCGACAATCCCCGACAGCACGGTCATCCCTTTCTTTTGAGCGAGCGCTTCGAGCGCCAACTCTGAGGCTCCCGACGCATTGATCTCCGGCTCCTCCGCCCAGACTCCCGCCTTTTGCTCACGCGGACGTTTTTCCGCTTCGAGATAAGCTTTCGCGCAAGGCGTCGCGGCCGCGTCGGGTCGATAGCGGGCGAATCCTTCGCCGATCATGGCCGCCCCGACCGAGACGAGCGGCGCGCCCGATTCGTCGCTCGAGGGCGCTATCGCCTGCGCCGGCAGCCGGCCCCAACGATCCGGGGCCGACGCAAGCGACTCGACGAAGATCTGCGCGCCGTCCAACCAGGCGATGAGCCGCGTCAGCGCTGCGTCGCGGATCGACCCCTGCGCCTGCGGAAATTCTAAACCGGCCAGCGTCGCGCGACGCCCATCGGCGAGAACGAGGTCGAAGTCGTCCGAGACATGGGCGATTGTCGCCGGCTCGGCGCCGGCAAGGGAGCAAGGCCCGGCCTCGGGCGCGGGTGGGACCTGAGCGAGAGCCGCCGTGGAAACGAGAAGGCCGGAGACGACGAGAGCAAAAAGACCGCTTCCGCCGCGCCCCGGCCGAAGATTGTCAGTCATGCCGCCGCGGCCGTCCACCCGCCTTTCAGCGCGTGACCCGGCGCGATCTCCGCGTCCTCACTCCGGCGGCCTGACAGGGATCTGCTCCGGCGAGAGGGCTGGCGCGAGCCTCACGCCCGTGATCTCGAACTGCGTGCGCCGACGGCACATGAGGGGCAGCGGCAGGTCGAGCGCGAAGAGCTTTTGATTGTATTGCAGCGAAACCGAGCTGCCCGGCGGGATGTTCTCGAGCTGCCTGCGAGCCTCAGGGTCCGGCACGGAGAAATCGAAGGTGTTGTCGACCGGCGAGCCTTTCCCCGAACCGAGCGCGCTAGACCGGGAGAAGTTCGGCTGGGCCAACTGACCTTCCCAGGTCCAGCATGCGAGGCCCTTCTGCGAGAGCTTCGAAATTACGCCGGTGCGCTCGCCCACCGCATAATTGAAGGAGTTGAGCAGCAGTAGAAGTGTCACGAACACCGCGATCGGGATAATCACGACAACCAAAATCTTCAGCTTCCAATCGAGCTCCCAAAAGCGCTGGAAGGCGCTGCGCTTCGTCGCTGTCGAACTCATCATCTCCTCCGAGCCCTTTGATCGGCCGTCGCCCCCAGCGCCGGCCTCAGAGCGGCGGGACCTTGCCCGCGAAAGCGAATTCGCACAAGCACAAATAAACACGGTTCGGGCCGAGCGGAAGAGACTCAAGGCCGCCGCGTTCCTTTCCGATGCGGCGATCGGGCGCCGCGGCATGAAGACCGCCCTCCGAATTCGGAAAGATTACCATCGCCTCCTTGCCACCGCGCTGGCCCGCCGCCTATACCCCGCCGCAGCTGCAGCAATCATCGGGAGACTCTCGCACATGGCGGATCAGAAGCTGACGGGGCAAGAGCGACCGGTCTTCACCGACAAGGAGGCGCTGCTCTTTCACTCGCGCGGACGCCCCGGCAAGCTCGAAATCGTGGCGACGAAGCCGATGGCGACGCAGCGGGATCTCTCGCTCGCCTATTCACCGGGCGTCGCGGCGCCGGTGCTGGCGATCGCCCGCGACCCCTCCACCGCATATGACTACACGGCCAAAGGCAACATGGTCGCTGTAATCACCAATGGCACGGCGATCCTGGGACTCGGCGATCTCGGCGCGCTCGCGGCCAAACCCGTGATGGAGGGCAAGGCCGCGCTGTTCAAGCGATTCGCAGACATCGATTCGATCGATCTCGAGGTCGACACGCGCGACATCGAGGAGTTCATCGCCGCCGTCCGGCATCTCGGCCCTTCCTTCGGCGGCATCAATCTGGAGGACATCAAGGCGCCTGAATGCTTCATCATCGAGGAGCGGCTGCGCGAGACGATGGACATTCCCGTCTTCCACGACGACCAGCACGGCACGGCGATCATCTCGGCGGCGGGACTTCTCAACGCGCTGGCGCTCACGGGACGCGACATCCGGGAGGCCCGGCTCGTCTGCAACGGCGCCGGCGCGGCGGGCGTAGCCTGCCTCGATCTCGCCAAGGCGCTTGGCTTCAACCCCGCCAATGTGACGCTCTGCGACACCAAGGGCGTCATCTATCGCGGCAGAACCGAGGGCATGAACCAGTGGAAAAGCGCGCATGCCGTCGAGACCAAGGCGCGCACGCTGGCCGAGGCGCTAGAGGGCGCCGACATCTTCTACGGTCTCTCGGTCAAGGGCGCGCTGACGCCCGCGATGCTGCGCTCGATGGCCAAGGATCCCATCGTCTTCGCGATGGCCAATCCCGATCCCGAAATTTCGCCCGAGGAGGCGCGTGAAGCGCGCCCCGACGCGATCGTCGCGACCGGACGCTCGGACTATCCGAACCAGATCAACAACGTCCTGGGCTTCCCTTACATCTTCCGCGGCGCGCTCGACGTGCGCGCCAAGACGATCAACATGGAGATGAAGATCGCCGCGACGCACGCGCTCGCGCAGCTCGCGCGCGAGGATGTGCCGGATGAAGTCGCCAGCGCCTATCGGGGCGCGCGTCCACGCTTCGGTCGCGACTACCTGATCCCGGCGCCCTTCGATCCCCGGCTTATCTCCGTCGTGCCGCCGGCCGTGGCGAAAGCGGCGATGGAGTTGGGCGTCGCGCGCCGACCGATCGTCGACATGAAGTCCTATCGCGCCGAGCTTTCGGCGCGGCGCGATCCCGTTGCGGCGCTGATGCAGACGATCTTCGACCGCGTCCGCAGCGAGCCCAAGCGCGTCGTCTTCGCGGAAGGCGAAGAGGAGCAAGTCATTCGCGCGGCGCTCGCCTTCGTCAATGAAGGCCTGGGACGCGCCATTCTCGTCGGCCGCGAGAATCGCGTCGCCGCGACCGCCGCCGCCGCGGGCCTCGAGCTCGGCGACAAGCTCGAAATCCACAATGCGAAGCTGTCCTCGCGCAATGCCGACTATGCGCAGACGCTGTATGCTCGGCTGCAGCGCAAGGGCTATCTCTTCCGCGACTGTCAACGCCTCATCAACAACGACCGCAATCATTTCGCCGCCGCGATGGTCGCCAAGGGCGACGCCGACGCGATGGTCGCCGGCGTCACGCGCAATTTCTCCAGCGCGCTCGAGGAGGTGCGGCGCGTCGTCGATCCGAAACCGGGCAGACGCCTGATCGGCGCTTCGCTCGTGCTCGCCAACGGCCGCGTCGTGGTCGTCGCCGACACGGCAATCACCGAGATGCCGGAGGCCGCCGATTTGGCCGAGATCGCCATCGAGGCGGCCCGGTTCGCCAAGCGCATCGGGCTGGAGCCGCGCGTCGCGATGCTCGCCTTCTCGACCTTCGGCTACCCGCCGGGCGAGCGGACCGCGCGCGTGAACGAAGCCGTGAAAATCCTCGACCAGCGCAAGGTCGATTTCGCCTATGACGGCGAGATGGGCGCCGATATCGCCCTGAACCGACATCTCATGAGCGCATACCCCTTCTGCCGGCTGAAGGACACGGCGAATGTGCTGGTGATGCCAGCCTTCCACTCGGCGGCGATCTCGACGAAGATGCTACAGGAACTGGGCGGCGCGACCGTACTCGGGCCGCTCGTCGTGGGTCTCGATAAGCCGATCCAGATCGTGCAGCTCGGCGCGACGGCGAGCGAGATCGTCAATATGGCGGCTCTGGCCGCATTCGGCGTGGGCGGCTAAAGCGGCTCGCCCACGTCAGAGGTCACGGCCCCGCCTCGTCGGCGCCAGGACTGTTCAGATGAAGGTCGAGAACAGCCCGGAGAGCACGGCGAAGACGAAGCCGGTCGAAGCGACGATCTGATAGTTGTCTGTGCCCCAAAGGGCCAGGATGCCGCCCAGAACTCCGCCCCCGAGCGTGCAGAGCACGAGTGTCGGACGCAGATTCAAATTCATTTCCTTGACCAAAGGCACGTTGTTGTTGGCGCTCATTGCGTTTCTCCCGAAGATTGGCCCCCTCGAAACTGCTGCTAACGACAGGATCGCAGAAAGCCGCCCTCTGCAAAACGCGGTTCTTCGCCATTCGAGGACGCGATCTCGCCAAAGCGTCCGGACGACTCCTGGTTCCGCGGCTTGCTCGACAGAGACGGGCCTTCTATGAAGCGCGGAAAAAAGCTGAGCTCTGGCAACTCGGGGCGTCGGTGGGGGAAAGGCGAGGTTCCAGCTTGAAAGCCGCAGTCGCGAACCGCCCCGTCATGACACTGTCATGAGGGCGCGGGGAAAGGGGAGGCGGCGCTAAATCGCCTCGTCGAGAGCCCTGCCTGAAGCCGGACAGACTCGGCAGGACAATGTAGCGGCGCGACGGGCGTTCAAGAAATCAAAGGAAAGATTCCGCCACATGCACATAACGATGATCGGTTCGGGCTATGTCGGCCTGGTTTCGGGCGCCTGCTTTGCGGATTTCGGCCATGTCGTGACCTGCGTCGACACGGACGCCGGCAAGATCGAGCGCTTGAAGCGCGGCGAGATTCCGATCTATGAGCCCGGCCTCGACGAGCTCGTCGCGACCAACGCCCGCCAAGGGCGTCTCTCTTTCACGACCGAGCTCGCCTCCGCCGTCAAAGACGCGGACGCCGTCTTCATCGGCGTGGGCACCCCGTCGCGGCGCGGCGACGGCCATGCGGACCTTTCCTATGTCTTCGCCGCCGCCAAGACGATCGGCGAGGCGCTCGGTCCGAAATTCACGGTGGTCGTGACGAAATCGACCGTGCCGGTCGGCACCGGCGACGAGGTCGAGCGCATCATCCGCGAGATCAGGCCCGACGCCGATTTCACTGTCGTGTCGAACCCGGAGTTTCTGCGCGAAGGCGCAGCGATCGAGGACTTCAAGCGCCCCGACCGCGTGGTCATCGGAACAGAAGACCCGCGTGCGCGCGAGGTGATGGAGGAGATCTACCGGCCCTTGAGCCTCAACGCGCCGCCGCTCTTCTTCGTGAACCGGCGCACCTCGGAACTCACCAAATATGCGGCCAACGCCTTTCTGGCGACGAAGATCACCTTCATCAACGAGATCGCCGATCTCTGCGAGAAAGTGGGCGCCGACGTGCAGGACGTGGCGCGCGGCATCGGACTCGACAAGCGCATCGGCGCAAAGTTCCTGCACGCCGGGCCGGGCTATGGCGGCTCCTGCTTCCCCAAGGACACGCTGGCGCTTCTTAAGACCGGCCAGGACGAAGGCGCGCCGCTGCGCATCGTCGAGACCGTCGTTGCGGTGAACGACGCGCGGAAACGCCTGATGGCCCGCAAGATCATGCAGGCGCTGGGCGGCTCGGTGCGCGGCAAGCGCGTCGCGCTCCTGGGCCTTGCCTTCAAGCCCAACACCGACGACATGCGCGACGCGCCCTCGATCTCCATCGTCGCCTCGCTTGTGGGCGACGGCGCGAGCGTGCACGCTTATGACCCTGAGAGCATGGAGCAGGCGCGCCCGCTCATGCCCGACGTGACCTTCCACGACGACGCCTATGGCGCGATCGAGGGGGCCGACGCGCTGGCGATCGTCACCGAATGGGACGCCTTCCGCGCGCTCGATCTCGACCGCGTCAAGACGCTCATGAAATCCCCGATCATTGTCGACATGCGCAACGTCTATCGCCCCACGGAGGCGAGGAAGCGCGGCTTCACCTATGTGAGCGTGGGAAGAACTTGACGATTTGCGGGAGGCGGCTGCATCCGCCTCCCTCGCCTAATTTATTATTTACCAGTAGGTTAGAAATTGGCCGTCGTCACACGGGACGGCGATCCTCCCTACTTCCGACGCAATGGCGTGAGACAGGGCCTCCATGAGGACGCGTCTCTTCACCGTTTTGCTCTGCCTGCTCGCGCTTGCGGCCTGCTCGCGCGTTCACGGCGTGCTGCTCCCCACAGGCGTGCAGGCGGCGGGCACGAGCCGCGTGGACATGCTTGTCGCCACAACCCGCAGCGACCTTGGGGCCACCCCCGGCGAAATGTTCACCGGGGAGCGCGGCGAGGGCCTCAGCTTCGCCGACATCGCGATCTCGATCCCGCCGGACAGCGTGCGCCAGATCGGCGACGTGCAGTTTCCGCAGTCGCTCCCCCCCGATCCCATGCGCGACTTCGTGACGCTGAAGGCCGACCGGCTCAGCAGAGACGCCGCGCTCGCGCAGTTGAACGGCCGGCTCGCGCATACGCCGCGGCGCCAGGTTCTCGTCTTCGTGCACGGCTTCAACAACCGTTTCGAGGATGCGGTCTACCGCTTCGCGCAGATCGTTCACGACAGCAAGACCGACGCCCTGCCCGTGCTTTTCACTTGGCCTTCGCGCGGCAGGCTCCTCCAATATGGCTATGACCATGACAGCGCGAGCTTCTCGCGCGATGCGCTGGAGCGGGTCCTGCAGGCTTTGGTGCAGGACCCCTCGGTCGGCGAAATCTCGGTCCTCGCGCACTCCATGGGCAATTGGGTCACGATCGAAGCGCTGCGGCAGATGGCGATCCGCGATCGCGGCCTGCCCAAGAAGATCGCGAATGTGATGCTCGCCGCGCCGGACGTCGATTTCGACGTCTTCCGAAAACAGGTTGCCGAGATTGGGCCCGCCGCCTCGCGGTTCTATGTCTTCGTCGCGCGCGACGACGCGGCGCTCGCCGCCTCCCGGCGCGTCTGGGGCGACATGCCGCGGCTCGGCGCCATCAATCCCGAAGCCTCGCCCTATAACGAGCTGCTCGAGCAGGACAAGATCGGATGGGTTGATCTCACCGGCGTCGGTTCGGACGACCCGCTGAGACACGGGACTTTCGCATCGGCCCCCGGCGTCGTGCGCGCGATCGGCGTGCGTCTCGCCGGCGGTCAGTCGCTCGTCGAATCGACCGGAATCGGCTCGAGAGTCGGCCAGGTGGCCACCGGCGCCGTGGGCGCGGTCGGCGCGGCGGCCGGCGCAGCGGTTTCGGCCCCGTTCGTTCTCGCCGATCCCGAATCTCGCGACAATTTCAGCGACAGTTTCGGGCGCGTCGGCGCTGGGTTGGGCGAGGCGCTGGGAGCGGGCGCCTCACGATAAAGGAGCCGCGGAGACGCGGGTGCGCTCAAACGCTCTCGCTGGCGATTTGGTCGCTATCGGCGTCCGGCGGCGCGGTTTCATCGCCCACCCCGCCTCGACCGCGTGAGGCTGCCGGCGAGCCGCACAGGCTCGACACTTTCTCGGCAACCGCATTGACGATGAACTGGTTGAGGCTCGATCCCTCGCTCGCGGCCAGTCTTTCCGCCTCCTCCTTCAGAGGAACCGGAAGTCGAAGCGCATAGCCGGCGGTCTTGGGTTTCATGTTTTTGTTTTCGCCTCTGGCGCACTTTGAGCGAATTCTCGTGGCAAAAGTCTTCGACTTTTGCGGAATGCGCTCTCAGAAGGGCGCCTCTTTTCCTGCCGCCACATAAGCGTCGGCGTCCTGCGAAAGCAACAACCGTTCCTTGACGAGCTTGTTCGCGACCGAGCGCAGCGCCCCAACGAAATAACTGCGCGCGCCATAGCGGTCGAGGAGCGACTGACGCGAATCTCCCGACGCCTCGCGCGCGGCGCGGGTCGGCGCAAACGCGACTTCGGCGCCCGCCGTGCAGGCGGGCCTCGCCACGTCCTTGGAAGCATTCCAACCGGTGAAGGTCGCGATCGGCAAGGCCTGGTCGGGCAGGCGTAGCCCGGAGGTCTCATTGCCGTCGACGTCGATCTTCGGGACGAGACGGACATCGGCGGGCGGCGGCGGAAGGCCGGGTATGTTCGGCCAAGCCAGGCTTTTCGCAGGCGCGGTCTCCGCCTCGCGAGAGGCGGGCGGCGGCGGTCCGCCGGAAAGATAGTCGTCGAGCGCGACGAGCAGCGCGCGGCGAGCGGGCTCGACGCTGCGCCGATTGGACCGCGCCGAGCAGTTCTCTTCATCTCCCGGCGCCAATACGGCGCCGGCGAGAAAGAAACGGCGCAGGCGCGGCCCGGCGACCGCCGGCGCGCGGCGCGGCGTCTCGCGCCAGAAGGCGTCCGAACCGTAGAGCTCCACGACGAAGGGCCCGCCGGCGCTGGAGGGTCGCGCGACGGCGTCCTCGAGGAGCAGCGCGTCAAGGAGCTTCTCCCCTTCAGCGCTTTCGAGAGCCTCGGCGGCCGCGCCGCGCGCGACGCCGATCTTCTTGACCGGCCCTGCTTCTTTCAACGCCTTGCGCAAAGCGTCCGGCTGCGGCGTGGGCCCGAGAAAAACCACGCTCATGCCGCGCGCGCGCGCGATCTCCAAAAGGTCGCGCCGATCGAGCTTTGTTAAGGGCGGCTCCTCCTCGGCGATGACCAGCAGTGTCTTCGCGCGCGTCGCAGGCCGCCAGATGACGAAGCGCGTCGTGCCCTCCCCCATCAACGCTCGCGAGTAGCCGCCCGGAAGCAGCGGTGGCGGCGGAGGGCCATAGGGCGCTTGCGACTGCGCCGGCGCTTGGCCGGAGAGAGCCAGCACGAGCAGTGCGGCGCAAAGGCGAAGGCGCCTCATAGCTCCACCAGAAAATGCGCGAAGGCCATCGAGCCCTCGGGCCAGGGTCCGTGACCGCTCGCGACATTGATATGGCCCGAGGCGCCGGCCTCGAGATATTTCGCGCCGATAGCCTCAGCGAGCTCGCGTGCGAAACCCGGATCGGCGAAGGGATCGTCCTCGCTGCCGACGAGCGCGGCCTTGAACGGAAGCTTTTCGCGCGGATAGGGAAGAAAGCTTGCATCGATCTCCGGCGTCGCGCGGATCGCCCGTTCAGACGGCGGCGCGACGAGAAAGGCGCCGCGAATCTTCTCGCCGACGCGCGCCGCCGCATGCAGCGTTGCGAGCACGCCCAGCGAATGGGCGACGATCACGACGGGCCGCGCGCACTCTTCCACGGCGCGCTCGATGACGGGACGCCATTCGGCGAGCACTGGCCGGCTGAAGTCGCGCTGCTCGATCCGCCGCGCGCTCGAGAGCTTCTGCTCCCAGCGGCTCTGCCAATGATCGGCAGGAGAATTGTCCCAGCCCGGAACGATCAGAATGTCGGCGTCGGAAGCGCGCATGCAGATTCCCGCTCTGTTGGAGACAAGAATTCTGCTTTAGCGTAAAGGGCGAGGCAAGCGGTGATTTGCGCAAACGTCGAGACTGCAGAAATGACGAAGACGCGGCATCCTGCAAATCGCGCCCCCGAACCGCACGCGTTCCGCTTCGCGCCGTCGCCGAACGGTTTCCTGCATCTCGGCCACGCCTATTCCGCGCTCCTGAATTTCGCGCTCGCGCGCGAGAGTGGCGGGCGCTTCCTGCTGCGCATCGAGGACATCGATCTCGCGCGCGCCCGGCCGGAATATGAAGCGGCGATCTATGAGGACCTCGCTTGGCTCGGGCTCGACTGGGAGCGGCCCGTGCGTCGCCAGTCCGAGCATTTCGGCGATTACGCGGATGCGCTGGCGCGCCTCGACGCCATTGGCCTTCTCTATCCCTGCGCCTGCACGCGCGGCGAGATCGCCAAAGCGGCCGGAGAAAATCCCCCGCGCGATCCGGATGGCGCGCCGCTTTATCCCGGAACCTGCCGCGGCGCGGCGCGCGGGCCTTTTCGCGAGATCCTCGCGGCCGGCGGCGTCGCGCTGCGGCTCGACATGGCGAAAGCGCTGAAGCGTCTCAGCGCCGAGGCGGAGGCGCTTTCCTGGCGTGAGCTCGGACAAGGCGAGATCGCGGCGCAGCCCGAGCGATGGGGTGATGTCGTGCTCGCCCGCAAGGATACGCCAACGAGCTATCATCTCGCGGTCGTCGTCGATGATGCGCTTCAGGGCGTGACCGACGTCGTGCGCGGCGCCGATCTCAAGCCTGCAACGGGCCTACATCGGCTGCTGCAACGGCTTCTCGGCCTGCCGGCGCCGCGCTATCGGCATCACGCCCTGCTGCTTTGTGAAGAGGGCGAAAAGCTTTCAAAAAGCCGGAGCAGCAAATCCCTGCGCGACTTGCGCGGGACAGGCGTGAGCGCCGCGTCGGTCATCGCGAAAGCAAGAGCCTTGGCGCAGGAGGCGCTCAGCTGCGATAGTCGCCGTTGATTGCGACATATTCCTTGGTGAGGTCGCAGGTCCACACCGTCGCTGCGCCTTTCCCCAGGCCGAGGTCGACGCTGAGCTTGATCTCGTCGCGCTTCATGATCTCTGAAACCGCCGCCTCCTCATAGGAGGGATCGCGCTGGCCTTTGTAGGCGACGCGCGTGTCGCCGAACCAGATGGCGAGTTTGTCGCGATCCGCCTCCTCCCCGGCCTTGCCGACCGCCATCACGACGCGGCCCCAATTGGCGTCCTCGCCGGCGATCGCGGTCTTGACCAGCGGCGAATTGGCGATGGAGAGCGCGATGCGTTTGGCCGCCCGCGCATTGGCTGCGCCCGAGACGCGCACCTCGACGAATTTGCGCGCGCCCTCGCCGTCCTTGACCACCTGATGCGCGAGTTCGAGCAGCAGTTCCTCGAGCGCGGCGGCAAAGCCCTCGAGTCGCGGATCGGAAGCTTTGTCGATCTGCGGCGCGCCGTGCGCGGCGGCGGCGCCCGTCGCAAAGAGCATCAGCGTGTCGGAGGTCGAAGTGTCGCTGTCGACGGTGATCGCGTTGAAGCTCTCGCGCACCGAGCGGGAAAGCAGCACCTGTAGCGCGTCGGCGCCGATCGGCGCGTCGGTGAAGACGAAGGCGAGCATCGTCGCCATGTCGGGCGCGATCATCCCGGCGCCTTTGGCGAAACCGGCGATGCGGATCGCGACGCCGTCGATCTCCGTCGTGCGCGAGGCCAGCTTGGGATAGGTGTCGGTCGTCATGATCGCCTGCGCCGCTTCATGCCAAGCCTCCGGGCGCGCCGCTTTCACGAGCTTCGGCAGCACACGCTCGAATTTCGTGGCGTCGAGCGGCTCGCCGATCACACCGGTCGAGGCGAGGAAGATCTGTCGCTCCGAAAACTGCGTCGCCTTGGCGACGAATTGCGCGGAGAGCTTGACCGCCTCGCGGCCCAGCTTTCCCGTGAAGGCGTTGGCGTTGCCCGAGTTGACCAAAAGCGCGCGCGCCTTGCCGCCGGAGAGGCGGGCGCGGCACCAGTCGACCGGCGCCGAAGGACATTTGGAGCGCGTGAAGACGCCGGCGACGCGGGTCCCCTCGTCGAACAGCGCGAGCATCACGTCGACGCGGCGGTTGTATCGCACGCCAGCCATGCCGGCGGCGAAGCGCACGCCGTCGATCGGCGCAATCTCGGGAAGCGTTGCAGGCGCAAATTTCGAAACGGGACCGGCTTTCGCCATTGAGCGGGCGTCCTTCGCGTTCAGTTGCGGCGCCGACAGGCGCCGCGCCGGGAGCGATGAGCCGGAGACCGCGCTCCGGCCCACTTCTCACTTCTTCTTGTCGTCGGCCTTGGTCTTGTCCTCCGGCGTTTGCACCGCAGCCGGCGGCTGGTCAGCGCGCTCAATTTTTGCGGTCTGCTTCAGCCGCTCCAGTACGGATCGGCGCGCCGTCTCCGAGAGATAGCGGGAGATTTCGCCACGAAGTTCCTCCTGTGTCGGGAACTTGCGCGGGCGCTTGTCGACGAGCTTGATGACATGCCATCCGACTTGCGTCTTCACCGGATCGGAAACCTGCCCGGGTGAGAGCTTGACCACCTGCTCGGCGAATTCCGGCAGCCACTCCTCTTTTACGCGCCAGCCGAGATCGCCGTTCTTGGCGCCGGGATCTTTCGACACTTCCGCCGCGACCTTGCCGAAGTCTTCGCCCCCTTTTATGCGCTTCAGCGCTTCCTTGGCCTGATCCTCGGTCGGGACGACGAGGTGCATGGCGTGATATTCGTCCTGCGGCTTGTAGTCCTTCGCCGCCTCCTCGTAGGTCTTCTTGAGCGCCGCGTCGGTGACCGCTTCGCCGCTGAGCTTGGCCAGCATCGCCTGCATCAAAGCCATGTCGCGCAGATAGGCGAGGCGCTTCATGAAGTCGGGCGTTTCTGCAAGCTTTTCCGCCTGCGCCTCTTGCACGAGGAGCTGCTGCGAGACGAGAAACTCGATCAGCGCGGATTCGCGCGCCTTGGGATCAGCCTGACGAGAAAAATTCGATCCAATGTATTCGTCGGCGAGCTTCAGGTCGTCGTCTGTGATTTCGACGCCGTTGACTTTCGCCAGAACCTTAGCCGAGGCGTTTGAGGCCGCGGGCAGACACAGGCAGAGCGTGAAAATCGCAAGGGCGAAACGAGGAAGCAGCGCGTTCCTGACAGGCTCTCTCATGGGCATCTCCGAGTGGCGCGGACGGCGCGAAGCGTCGGTGCGACGTGGGCAGTGGCGCGAGGCGCCGGGCGTAACTACGCTGTGAGAGGCGGTCTGACAAGCGCGACGCACGCCTTGGCTTTCATCGATAATTAGCTTGCGAGCAGAATGCGCTCGGCCTGCGCGAGATCGACCGAGACGAGCTGCGAGACGCCGCGCTCGGCTTGCGTCACGCCGAAGAGGCGGTCCATACGCGCCATGGTGATCGGATTATGCGTGATCGCGACGAAGCGCGTGTCGGTCTTCTTGCGCATTCCTTCGAGAAGGTCGCAGAAGCGTTCGACATTGTAGTCGTCGAGCGGCGCATCGACCTCGTCCAAGACGCAGATCGGCGACGGATTGGTCAGGAACACCGCGAAGATCAGCGACATCGCGGTCAGCGCCTGCTCACCGCCAGAAAGCAGGCTCATTGCCGCGGGCTTCTTGCCGGGGGGACGCGCGAAGATTTCGAGCCCGGCCTCGAGCGGATCGTCGCTCTCGACAAGCGCCAATTCCGCCGTCCCTCCGTCGAAGAGCAGCGTGAAGAGCTCCTTGAAATGCGCGTTGACTTTGTCGAAGGCGGCGAGCAGTCGCTCGCGCCCCTCCTTGTTGAGGCTTGCGATCGCCGCCCGCAATTTCTTTATCGCCTCGGAAAGATCGTCGCGCTCGGCGCACATCTTGCCCTGCTGCGCCTCGATTTCCGCAAGTTCGTCATCGGCGCGCAGATTGACGGCGCCGAGCCGCTCGCGATCGGCGCGCAGCGTTTCGAGCTTGCGCTCCAGCGCTTCGGCGGTCGGCAATTCCTCTCCTGGCGAAACGCCGGCAAGCGAGACGAGCGCCTCCGGCGTCGTCTCCAGCTCATGAGCGATGGCGTGGGCGACCTCCGCGGCGCGCTGGCGCGCGGCCTCGAGCTGCGCTTCGCTGCGCGCCTTTTCCTCGCGCGCGGCGCTCAGCGCATCGAGCGCGGCACGAGCGGCCTTGTCGCCCTCAGCGAGACGCGCTTCTCCCAGCGCGCGCGCGTCGGAAGCGGCGCGCCGGGCCGCCTCGGCCGCTTCGACGCTCTCTCTCAGAGCGCGGCGCTGGCGCTCGAACTCCATCGGCGCCTCGGCAAGCTCTTCCTGCTCCTCGCGCGCCGCCTGCAGACGCTCTTCGATTTCGCCGATGCGGTCCTGCGCATGGTCGCGCCGCTGCACCCAGGAAGCGCTTTCCCGCTGGATCGCCGACTGCCTGCCGGCGCGCATGGAGGCCTCGTGCGCGAGCGCGGCGAGCGCGGCGCGCTGCTCGTTCGCCTGCGCGCGTTCGGCTTGCGCCCGCGCCCGCAGGCTTTCGAGCGCGCCGGCGAGGAAGGCCGGCTCCTCCAGCGCCTCGAGCGTGCTTTGCGCGGCGGCGCGCTTCTGCGACGCCTCGTCGCGATTTTCGATCGTCTGCGCCTTCGCCGCCTCGAGCCCCGACAGACGCTGGCCGATCTGGGCATAGCGGCGCTCCGCGGCGGCATGGCGGTCGCGCGCCTCGTCGAGGCGCGATCGCGCCTGGCGCTGCGCCTCGCGCGCGTCGCTCTCGGCCTGCTGCGCCTCCCGCACGTTCTCGCGCGCGATCTGAGCCTCCTCGGCGGCCGCGTCGGCGAGATAGCGCGCCTCCTCAGCCTCTTGGCGCAGCTCAGAAAGACGGTTCTTCTCGACGAGACGGCGCGCGGCGGCCGTCGGGGCCTCGGCCGCCTGGGTGAAACCGTCCCAGCGCCAGAGATCCCCCTCCTTCGAGACAAGCCTTTGCCCGGGCTTCAGGAACGCGCGCAGCCGCTGGCCCTCCTCGCGGGCGACCACGCCGATCTGCTTCAAGCGCCGCTGCATCGGCGCGGGCGCCTGAACGAGATCGCTCAAGGGTTTTGCGCCTGCCGGCAGCGAAGTGTCCGCCGCGCCGTCGGTCAGCGCCCAATGGGCCGGCGCTTCAGGGTCGGCGGAGGCGTCGAGATCGTCGCCAAGCGCCGCGCCGAGCGCCGTCTCATAGCCCTTCGCGACCACGATCTCCTCGACGACAGGCGCCCAGACGCCGCCCGACCCCGCATTGAGGAGCTTCTCCAGGGTGTGTATCTCGGCGTCGAGCCGCTGCGCACGCGCTTCCGCGCTCGCCAGGGGCGCGCGCGAGGCGGCCTCCGTCTCGCGCGCCTCTTGATGGCGCGCTGCCGCCGTCTCCGCCGCCTCGTCGGCGGCTTGCGCCGCTTCCGCGGCGAGGTCGAAGCCAGCCTCCAGCCGCGCCACGTCCTCGGCGCCGCCGCCTTCCGAGGCGATCAGCGCGAATTCCGTGTTGAGCCGGGTCAGCTCCGCCTCGAAGCGCGCGAAGCGCCGCCCCTCCTCCTCGATGACCGCCTGCAGGGCTTTGGCGCGCGCATTCACGGAGGCGAGGCTGTCTTGCGCCTCATGCAGCTCGTCTTCCGTCGCGGCGAGGGTCGCCTCCATTTCGGTGAGCCGCGCCCTCGCCTCCTCTTCGCGCTCGCGGCTGGCGGCGTCGGCCTCGAGCATCTCGCCGCGCTCGTCTTCGAGGCGCTGCGCAACTTCGGCAGCATCCTGGATCAGCACTTGCTCGCGCTCGAGGTCGCGGCCGAACTGCTCGATGCGGCGCGTAAGCTCGCCCACGCGTTCCTGGGCGCGCTTTTCCTCGGCGTCGAGCGTGTCGCGCGCGACGATGAGCCTGTGCAGCGCCGCCCCGGCTTCCGCCTCCTTCTCGCGAAGCGGCGGCAACTCATGCGCGGCGAGCGCCTGCTCGCGCGCAGCCGCCGCCTGCTCGATCAGCCGTTCGTTGACGAGCGCCGTATCGCCTGCAAATTTACGCTCGGCCTCGGCGAGCCGCGACGACGCGGCGCGATGCGAAATCAGCGCGGCGAGGGCCTCGTTCTGGCGAATCTGCGCGGCGACGGCGCGATAGCGCGCGGCGCCCCTCGCCTGCCGGCGCAGGCTCTCGACCTGGCTGTCGACCTGCTTCAGCACGTCCTCGAGCCGCAGCAGATTGTCGGAAGCCGCCTGCAGGCGCAACTCCGCCTCGTGACGGCGCGAATGGAGGCCGGCGACGCCGGCCGCCTCCTCCAGCACGCGGCGGCGCGCCTGAGGCTTTGCAGAGATGATCTCGCCGATCTGTCCCTGCCGCACCAGCGCCGGCGAGCGCGCGCCGGTCGAGGCGTCGGCGAAAAGCAGCTGGACGTCCTTGGCGCGCACCTCGCGGCCGTTGACGCGATAGACCGAGCCCTGCTCGCGCTCGATGCGGCGCGTAACCTCGAGCGTGTCCGAATCGTTGAAGGCCGCGGGCGCGCTGCGCTGGCTGTTGTCCAGAACGAGGCCGACCTCCGCGACGTTGCGCGCCGGACGCGAGCCGCCGCCCGCGAAAATCACATCGTCCATGCCGGTGGCGCGCATGTTCTTGAACGAGTTCTCGCCCATGACCCAGCGAAGGGCCTCGACGAGATTCGACTTGCCGCAGCCGTTCGGCCCGACGACTCCGGTGAGACCGGGCTCGATCAGGAATTCGGTATGCTCGCAGAAGCTCTTGAAGCCCAGGAGGCGCAACCGCTGGAACTGCATAATCTATGAGCGCCACAAAATGAGGGGGATTGCAAGATTTCGAGGCCAATATCTTGTGGGTAGGGGCTGGTCCAGTCTTGCGGCGACCGGGAGCGCGACAGCCGGGGCCCTCATCGAGATCGCAGCGAAGCGATCCAGAGGCCGCGCCAAGACACCTCTGATTTTATCCAGAAAACTGTTGTCGCGCCCCGGGATTGCTTCGTCGCTGCGCCCCTCGCAATGACGTCCCAACATTTCTCAACCAAGGATACAGCCGCAGGAAGCGAGGGTTTGGGGTCTCGGAGCCAATCGATTGCCTTTGGGCTCGCTTCCTGCGGTCGGGGCCCCCAGCCCGGCTGTCGTTCTAAGGCATGCGCTCACGGATTTCTGTGTCGCGTCGCACATCGAAAGCGAGAGCAGCCCACTACCCGCCGCGGAGCGCCTTGAGCACTTTCAGCCCGGCGCGGCCGTCCGGCGTCATGCCGAGGCGCTGCTGCACGTCGGCGATCGCTTCCTTCGTCTTCGTGCCGATCACGCCGTCGGGCTCGCCGAGCTGATAGCCGTTGCGAATGAGCAGCGTCTGCAGCTCCTTGCGCTCCTCGCGCGAAAGGCCGGGATCGTCGGTCGGCCAGGGCGTCTGAATGCCGGGCAGTCCGCGCAGCCGATCGGAGAGCACGCAAATCGCGAGCGCGTAAGATTCTGCCGCGTTGTAGGAAAAGATGGCGTCGAAGTTTTTGGTGACGAGAAAGGCCGGTCCTTCGCGGCCTGCCGGCAGCAAGAGCGCCGCGCGCGGTCCCGCGCCGAGCGGCGAGCCGTCGAGCCTGGTGATGCCGCGCGAGGCCCAGGCGGACATCGGCTGGCGGTTGGTGCGGCCCGCGGGACCCGCGTAGTTCTGCGGCAGTTTCACCTCGAAGCCCCAGGGGAGGTGATGCTCGAAGCCGTTCTTGGCGAGATAATTCGCCGTGCTGCCGAAGGCGTCGGCCGGATCGCTCACCACATTCTTCTTGCCGTCGCCGTCGAGATCGACCGCCTTCGAGAGAAAGGTCGTGGGCATGAATTGCGTGTGGCCGAAGGCGCCGGCCCAGGAGCCGTAAAATTCTTCGAGCGCGACGTCGCCGTTGTCGACGATTTTCAGCGCCGCCATCAGCTCTTTCCGGAAGTAGTCGGCGCGGCGCGGCGCGCCGCAGGCGAGCGTCGCAAGCGACTGGATGACGGGACGCTTGCCGAAACCCTTGCCGAAGTCCGACTCGACGCCCCAGACCGCGACGATGTAGGGCGCGTCGACGCCGAAGCGGCTCTCCGCGACATGCAGCCAATGCGCATGCTTCTGCATGAGCGCGCGGCCTTCCTCGACGCGATCCTCGTCGACGAGGCCGGCCATGTAATCCCAGATCGGCGTGGTGAATTCCGGCTGCTTGTCGGTGAAGCTCACCGCGTCATTGGGCTCGAGCGAGCCGAGCGCAGTCTGAATCGTCTCGGCCGAGACGCCGGCCTGCGCCGCGCTCTGGCGAATTCCGGCAAGGCACGAGGCCCAGTCCGCCCGCGCCGGCACGCAGGAGACGAGGAGAGCCGCGACGAGCGCCACGAGGCGCAAATGATTCGCTTTCATAGCTTCGATGCTAGCCGCTCGGGCTGCTTTCGCAAGCTTGGGGGTAGACTGCATGCTGCGCCTCCTCAGGCCGACGGCGAGGCGCTTTTGAAGACATCCAAGGCGACGGCGAGAACGACCGTCGCCGGCACGGCGAGCGCGACCCCCATCGAGCCGAAGAGCGTGCCGAAGGCGAGCATGCAGAACAGCAGCACGGCAGGCGGCACGCTCAGGGACCGGCTCTGCAGAAAGGGCGTTATCAGATAACCCTCGAGGAAGCTCGCGCCAGCCACGGAGAGCGCCGCGAGGGCGGCCGTCTGTAGCCCGTGCGGCAGGGCGACGAGCGCCGTCACCACGATCGCGACGATCGAGCCGAAATAAGGAATGAACGCCAGAGCGCCGCTGATCGAGGCGAGCGCCAAGGCCGCCGGGACGCCGAAGGACCACAACGCCACGCCCGCAAAAAAGGCGTTCATGACGACAACATACAGTTGAATGACGAGCCACTGCCGCAGGGAGGCGGCGGAAGTGTCGAGAAAGCGCGCGACCTGAGCCTGTCTCGCCGGCGGTGTGAACGCGACGACGCCGGAAACATGCGTCTGCGGGTCGGCGGCGAGATAGGCGGCGCCGATGATCACGAAGACCGCAAAGGCGAGAGCGCTTCCGAAGGAATGCAGGATCGCCGCCACCCGCAGCGCGAGCGGCCCCGTCGCCTTGGTGAAATCGACGCCCGCGATGAATTTCTCGACGAACTGGCCCCAGGGGTGGGACGCCACGGTGCCTTCGAGCATTTCCATGGCGGCTGGGATGTCGATGGCGATCTCGTCATATTGGCGCAGGAGATCGCCGCCAAAAAGCGAGAAGGCGAGCGCGATGACCGCCACCAGCCCGAGCGCGACGAGCGCCAGCGAGACGCCGACTGAGAGGCCTGTGCGCGCCGTGAGGCTCCGCGCCGCGCCCCGCCAGCCGACCGCCAGAAGGACCGTTGCAAAAACCGCAGGAATGAGATCGCTGAGCTGCCAGAGGATGGCGACCAGGGTCGTTGCGACCGCCGCGACGACGGCGACGACGACCGCCCGGTAGACGAAGCTATCCGGCTCTGCGTCCCTTGAGCTGAAATTGATCTTCATGGCGCGCTCCGTTCAAGTGATTTTCTGTGCCCCGAGGCGGACGATGCGCCCGGCTTGGTGTTCTCTCGGCCGCTTCATAGACCCTGATTCTGACGGTTGCAGGGTTTTGGGGCGCAAAAACGCCGGAAATTCGCGCGAGCTTCCAAACCCAGGAAACGAAAGACGCGCCATGACCTTGATGCGTACACTGGTTCTCTGCGCCCTAGCGGCGTCGCTCCTCGCCGCGCCCGCAGCGGGCCGAGCGGAGGACGCGCCGGCGTCCGAGCAAAACGGCAAGACGGCGGCGCGCCGCAAGCCCGCGAAGCCCTCCGCCCCCAAATCCGTCGCAGAGAAGCCGACGAACGCCCCAGACTGTCCGCGAGCGCAATACAAAGGCGATCCCGTGTGCTTTGGCGCCGAGGACGCCGGCGCGCTGCCCCTGCCCTCGTCAGGATCGGTGGCGTCGCCGAAACACAGCGGGGACGTGTCACTCTCCGCCAAGACACGGGTCAACCAGCCCGTCGACAGCCCGACCTACTTCAATAATCCCAATCCGCATCCGAGCGGCAACGACGTTGGCGGCGGCGTCGGAGTCGGTTTCCATTTTTGAGCGCGCGCCGCAGACCTCGCCTACGGCGAATGCTTGCAAATCTCCGCCTTCAGGCCCGAGGCCTCGGGCCAATCCCCGAGCTCGGCCGCTCCGCACGCTTGCGCCAAATCGACGTTTTCCAAATAGGTGAACTGGACGCAATCGATCCTGGACCCGCCATCGAGAATGAAGGCCGGATAGTAGGCGGTCGGGAAAAAGCCGATCTCTTCGAGAAGCTCGTGCAAGGTCGGATCGTCGGATCGCACCTCGATCACGCAAGAGAAGACGGAACCCATTCTCGGGCCCGCCATTCGGAGAATATTCTTCAGCAGGATTTCCCGCACGTTAGAGTCACGCCCATTCATCTCGACGATTTTGACGCGCTGGTCTCGTGTGTCCAGGTCCGCCAAAGCGTATCCGATCTTCTCTCCCTTGCGCGAAGCAACGAGGAGCGTCCGGTCAAAGCGCTTGGATCGAGCGACGGAGCCGCGCATTCGATTGAGATGGATGACGCAGCTCCCGCAGTCGCTGAGGCCGCCACGAACGCTTGCAAGCACTTGTTCGTCATAAGCGCCTTCTAGAGTGTAGACTTCGCATTTCTCCTCGAGAGGACGGTTCTCGCGCCGTCGCCGGGGGGATCGGAGCAGCCCGTCGTCCTCAACAGGCGGTTTCACCCATTGGATTTGCTCTAAAACAGCGTATGACAACCGCTTCACGCCGATTGAATTCACCGCCACGCGATTTCGAAGATCAAGGGCCTTTGGGGACACTTTGCCCGCGAGGAGCATGGATTCGTTCCCCGCTGGGGTGAGATGCGCGGCCGGCTCGAATCCCAGAGCGATGAAGTCTTGTCGCCTCACGACCTTCCACCCGCCGGAATGCGCGGTTCGCGTCTCGGCAATGATGAACATGGAACCGTCGTTTTGCACCAACATGTCATCCAAATAGGCAAAGAGCCTCGTCCCATAACCGCAGAAACGATGCTCCGCCTTTATGACGAGGCCGAAGACTTCGGCGATTTTATCGTCGGTCCCGCCGACGTTCAAAACCGCTCCGCAGGCCCCAATGACCGACCCGTCCAATTCGGCGACAACCCAACGGAAGGCGCCGCCGCTGATCATGCCCTCGATTTCCTCAGGCGCCAGGAGCTGAGGATAAGGATAAAAGTCTTTGGCGTCCCCCCCGCTCACGGGTCGATAGGCGTCGTTGTAAAGCCGGCTGAGCGCGGGCGCGTCCTCGCGGGAAACCGGTCTGAACGCCACCCTTGATGTCACTTTCATTATCGCGAGCCTACGGTTTTTTCTCTGCCCTGACCGTGGCGCAATGGCCATAATGAGAGTCTCGAATATCCTTTATGGTAAAGCCGTTTTCGGAAAGAATTTCGGCGATGTCCTCAACGAACAGCCGCATGCCTCTTTTGGCCGGGTCGATCTTTTTGTTGATCCGCGTGATGCGTCTCCAATGCTCCTCTAATTCCTCGTAAAGGCCTTTTTCTCGCAAGCTGGACTCGACGCAAGCAAGCAATTTCACGATGTCGAAACTGCGCTTGGGTTCGGTTATGACGATAAGGCCCCCCGGTTTTAGGACACGAATGGCCTCATTGAGCGCGGCCGTCGGATCGCTCATGTCGAAGAGAGCAAGAAGTATGTTCACCCCGTCGAATGAGGCGGATTCGAACATGCTGAGGTCTTTGGCGTCGCTGAGCAGAATCTCCGCTCTTGCGAACTGGTCTAGCGCGAGCTTCGCTCTTAGCCGCTCCAGCATGGCGCGACTGACGTCGATGGCGGTGACGCGACGCCCGGACTTCAGAAGCGCAGATGTCACACTTCCCGTGCCCGCGCCGACATCCAGCACCCGCCTTATGCCCTCCGAGGAAAGGCTCTCGATATGCCGCGCGACAACATCCGAATAATATTCGAGGCGAGGCAGGAAAAAATCATAACTCATGGCGTAGGTCTCCCAAACCAGGTTTTGTTGCAACTCCTGCCCTAGGGCCTCCATGAACGCTTCCCAATTCGTGATCTGGATGATTTCAGAGAAAACGGTAATCTCGAAGGAGTTTTCTATATGGAGGCTTGGAATTTTGATGATTGTGCATCGCAGGGCGACGCGGCCAAACCGGTCACAAAGAAACGAGCTTTCCACGCTCTTTACGAAGGCTTCGTCGCCGTTCGCTTCCCGGACCTTCTGCACGACCAGACTATTCTCGCCGTAAATTTGTTCGCCATTTTGGGCCGCATTGAAAAGCACATTAGCGGCTGGATTGGCCTGCAATAAATTTCCCTTTGAATTGAGCTTGCAAATCGGAAAATATGCGTAATAGTCACTGGCACTCAACGATACATTCATGGACAGGCTCCTATGAGGCGTCGCTGGTGCAGGCATTATATTTTTAGAGTTGTATCGCATTTCAGTGTACAAGTGAAATATTTCTTTAAACTATCTTTGATTGTTACGGTCGTTACCTCAACATAAATGATTCTCAGGCGCAGAATATTGGTAGCTTGAAAAAACTGATATCTGACGATCACCGGCAGGAAGGCCCTTCCCGCAAACTTTTTATGCGTCTCGAAAACGATGGGCACCGTTGCATAAGGATAATCAACAGTACGTGCAGCAGTCATATTAACAGCCAGGCTCGTCACCAGGCTATTCTGCTCTACAAGAAAAGGACTACGCTGATATTCCGGCATCTTTCCGATCAGATGTTCAATAACTTCACTTAGAAGCTTCCCTTTTAAATTCCTCAATTCGAACAAAGTTTCAAGCTGCGGTGAGACCTCGATATACTTTGACTTCGATCCATCTGTATCAAAAAACTTGAGATCAACGGTGGCATTAGGATAAAGGTAACTCCACTGATTACCGTCCATCGCGGCCTTGATCCGCTCCCTTATCGTGCGAACAGTCGCATTAATATCGTCATCTTTACCTGGACATTCGGGTATCTCGACAACTCTCGTGTCGTGGATGTCGAAAGGCAGCACATATTTTTGGCCATCCGACGTCAGGTCCTTCAACGCGATGTAAGGAGCGTCGTGACGGAGACCCAATTCGTACATGACGTTGGGGTTCCAGCCGAGCTTGGGTGAGCCGAGATACACGATGACGATGGGATCGCCTTGCAGGGCGTCGAGCATTTCCGACGTAATTTCCCCGCCCAACATCATGTCCGCGCGCACCGGTCGGAAAGAGGCCCCCTCGCAGGCTGGTTTCACATAGGTCTTGAAAACGTAATCGGCGCGCTCGCGAACAGAGCTTTTCGGCTCGCCAATGGGGGAAATGATGAAGCAGCGTTGCGCACCCTCTTGAAAGCGCTGATGAACGAGATCTTCGCCCACCTGCGTGGCGCCGCGGTAGAGGTCCTGGTGATGCGGCGCGAGCGCGTCATAAATTTCAGGGGTTATGTAGGTGTCGATCGGATAATCCGAGGTCGGTTGCTTCTGCTCGATCTTGCCGAGCATTATCATGGCTTTCGTTGTGCTGACATTTGATGTGGAGGGTATCAACAGGATATTCAGGTGAAAATCGACTTCAACATCAGCGTCTTCGATCTGTTTATAGGCGAAGGCGATGAGCTTTTCGGCGTCTTCATAGCTATCTAGGATGCACGAGGCCTTGTCCGTTTCGAATATCGTTAAGTCTGGTTTCGGCTTAAACTGGACAAAAAGGCTTTCAAAGGAGACCGGCTGCCCCGCAGCTTTTTGCGGGCTGTTCTTATGCGTCAAACCCAAGGCCATTACGAGCTGGTTTGTCATAGGCAGCCCCCCGAAATATGACTAATCTGTATCGCCGTTTCGTGGAGCCTATCTCCCTCGCATGCCGCTTGCAAGGATACGACGGGGCTCGGCGCGATCATGCGATTGCGTTGAAGAGAAGCGAAGAGACGCAAAACGCGCTAGATGTCGTTCATGAGCCTCGACTCCAAATCCGATACCCCCGCGACACGCGGACTGACGCCGGTGCGCCGTCGCGCGCTCGCAATTTTGAAAGAGGCGAACCGCCCCATCGGCGCCTATGAGATGATCGAGCTGATGCTGGACGAGAAGGGCAAACGCCCGGCGCCCATTTCCGTTTACCGCGCGCTCGCCTATCTCCTCGACCATGGACTCGCGCATCGGCTGGCTTCGCAGAACGCTTTTGTCGTCTGCGGGCATGCGCATGGCGCCGAGGAGCCTGTGCTGTTCCTGATTTGCGAACGTTGCGGCGAGGTGAAGGAGGCGACGTCGACCGCCTTGTCGAAGTCGCTCGCGGCGCTGGCGACGGAAGCCGGCTTTGCGCCGAGGAGCCGCGTGATCGAAATTGCGGGTTGCTGCCAGCGCTGCGCGGCCGCATGAAGCCGTTTCTCTGGACGCTTCTCGCGGCCGTCGGCGCGCTGACCGCCTCCTTCGCCGCAGCCGAGCCGCCGAGCACGGGGGTGAAGCCCGACCCCGCCCTGTCGCGCCTCGAAGCGCTCGCGCTGATCGAGACGCTCAACGCGGAGCTTCTCGCAGCCGGGAGCGCAACATCGACACTCGAGAAGTGGTGCGCCGATCATCATATGGCGCAAGCGCCGAAGATCGTTGCAAAGCGCGTTGAGGGCATGGAAAAACCTGCAAGCGACGACACGCGCCGGCGTCTCTCTGCAAGCGATGGCGAGACGGTGAAATATCGTCGCGTGGCGCTCGTCTGCGGCGTGCATGTCCTGTCGGAGGCGGACAATTGGTATGTGCCGGGTCGCCTCACACGGGAGATGAATCGCCAGCTCGAGGAAACCGACACGCCTTTCGGCAAGGTGGTCGCGGCGCTGCATCCTTTTCGCAGAACCTTTGAGGCGAAGCAGCTTTGGTCGCCCCTGCCCGCAGGCTGGGAAATGGGCGCCCGGGCGAAGGAAGAAGACGGTGCGCCCTCTCCGCCGCCGGCCCTTTTCGAGCATCGCGCGCTGCTTTATGGAGAGGATCAGCGCCCCTTCTCGGAAGTCGATGAGACCTACACGAGCGGCGTGCTGGAGTTTCAGCGGGCCAAGTAGCACGCGTCGTTTGCGAGTTCGCCCGCGTGCCGATAGCTCTGAAGCGCCTTGCATCTCATGGCGGAGCAATCGGCATTGAAATTTCGCTTGGAATACGCCGCCAGGAAAAGCAGGATGCCAAACTCAAATCCCTCGCAAGCTCAACCCGACGCCATCGACTTCTTTCGCGCCTGGGACACCTACGCCAAGGTCGTCGCAGCCAATTACATGTTTCATCGCGAGCTCGGCCAAGGCGTTCGTGAGGCCTTGCAAAAGCGCTTCGCGGGACGCGCTTTTTCCCTTCTCGATCTCGGCTGCGGCGACGCCTCGGCGATGGCGCCGCTGCTCGAAGGCTTGCCGCTCAAGTGTTACAAGGGCGTCGATCTCGCGCCGCCCGCGCTGGCGCTCGCGAAGCGCAACCTCGCTCCTCTCGATCGCCCCGTCGAGCTCGTCGAAGCGGACTTCATGACCGCGCTGCGCGAGTCCGCGCGGCAGGACGCGATCTATTCAAGCTTCGCGCAGCATCATCTGACGACGCAAGATAAGGCGGAATTCTTCGCGCTCGCGGCCAAGCGACTCAATCCGGGCGGCCTGCTCGTCCTCGTCGACGTGACGCGAGAGGAAGACGAAAGCCACGACGATTACATGCGCCATTACACCGGTTGGGTGCGTAGTACGATGACGAGCCTTGCGCGCCGGGAACACGATCTGATTTGCGATCACCTCACCCAAAACGATTTTCCGGAGGCCCCCTCGACGTTGCGCGCGCAGGCGAAGCGCGCGGGGCTCGTCGCCTTGGATGGGCTCGTCCCACATAAATGGCATCGCCTGTTCCTCTTCGCGCCGGCATGACTCTCGCCGCAGAACGATACGCGTTCGCGCAGGTCCCTGAGGCGCTGCAGGCGCGCTGGGTAGCGCATTCGCGGGCGCTGCTCGACTCCTTTCGCACGCGCGTCGGCGAGGAGTTGATGCCACGCAGCGGCGATGCGCGGGAGGACGCCGAGCGACTCTTCAGCGCGCCCTTCGTCGCGGTTTCACATGGGACCGAGGCTGACCCGCTCCTCAACTACGGCAACGCCGCCGCGCTGGCGCTCTGGGAGCTTTCGCCGCAGGAACTGATCGCGACGCCCTCGCGCCTCACCGCCGAGGCGGAGCTGCGCGAGGCGCGCGAGCATGTTCTCCAAGAGACGGCGCGCCAGGGCTTCGTGAGCGGCTATACGGGCGTGCGCGTGAGCAAGACCGGCAAGCGCTTCCGCATCCTCGACGTCACGGTGTGGAACGTGACGGACGCCGCGGGGCGCTCGCTGGGACAGGCGGCCACCTTCGCGCGTTGGGAGCCGCTTGGGCCGTAAGCCTCACGCCGCGTGTGCGGGCTCCAGGCCGCGAAAGATGGCGCAGCGCTTGAACACCTCGAGGCTCGCCCCGACCTGTTTCTGGCGACAGTATTTCGCCACGAGCTTCGCGAGCCCCTTGATGTCGCGGCCCGTAGCGTCCGGGAAGGTCGCGACCAGCACGTCGACGAGCGCGCCGTCGAGCGCCAGACCAAACTGCTCACCCATGACAGACCAGATGCGCCGCCGCGCCTCGTCGTCGGGCGGGTTGTATTTGATCAGCGCGATGCAACGGGAGACGATCGCTTCATCGATGTCGTCGACGCGATTGGTCGTCAGGAACAGGAGCCCATTGAAATATTCGAGCACGCGCAGAAAGACGCCGACGACCGCGTTCATGGCGATATTGTCGTCGCGGCGCTTGATATAGACGTCGGCTTCGTCGATCAGCATCACCGCGCCCCAGCGTTGCGCGCGCGTCAGAATGTCCTTGAGCGTCGTCTCCATCGTCGCGACGTTCAAGCCGAGCTGACCGGAATGCACACGATAGAGCGGGCGCTGGATGATCTCGGAATAGACTTCGGCCGTGAGAGTCTTGCCGACGCCAGGCGGACCGGCGCAAAGCACGGTTGCGCCGCCCGATTTGCCGCGCACGATGTCGTCCATCAGCACGTCCATCTCGGCGGTCAGAATGTCGATGAGATCGGTCTGCTCCTCCGGCAGCACGAGCTTTTGCTTGAGCTCCGGCTGGTAGCGATAGGGATGCATCTCGTCGACATGCACCCAGACGTGATGATGCAGATCGAGATGGAACATCAAAATGTAGGGGTGAACCGGAATTTGCGTGAAGAACCCCGGCGGGATCTGCGCGCGCAATTCATTGAGCTCGTCCTCGGCCGCGAAACGATTGCTTTTTCCGGCCTTGCGCAGGAAGTGGCCGAGCACGTCGCCGGGCGCCTCGAGGGTCAGACTGCGCGCCGCGAGCGCCGCTTCGTCATTGACCAGCCGCGATTCGCCGCCGCTCGCCGAGAGCACGATCACATCCTTGCGCGCCCAGTCGGTGTCGCGATGCGTCGCATTGGGGTCCTCCGCGTGGAATCCAACGCCCCTGCCCGAAAATTGCCCGCCATAACGCCCGCGCCAGTCGAGATAGGTTTCGGCCGCGGCGTCGAACGCTTCCAACAGGCTCGGAGACTCGCGCAAGAAGCCCTTGGCGGCGAGAATTTCGCCGACCGTGCGGCCGGCCGCGTCGCCGGCCATGATGCGGATCATGTTGGTCTGCAGCGTTCCCTTGGCGTTGGCCTTGATCTCGATGATGATCTTTCCCGCCTCGTCGTTCGAGGCGGGCACATAGTCGAAGCGCGTGATCACATAGGGAAGCGGCTTCGTCGCGATATTCGCGGCGAAGAGCCAGCCGCGCTCGCCGCCGGCGACGATGTAGCGCACGAGCGCGGGCAAGAGCTCCTCGAGATCGCCGGCCTCGAACCGCTGGCCTTCGGATTCGATCGCGCTGCGCAAGGTCGATAGCTGCGCGGCGCGGGCGCTGAGCTCGGGGCCGGAGCGGCGGTAAAGATCCTCGAGGAAGTCGAACTCGGCGCCGCTGAGGCGCAGCAGATCGAGCTCGACGCGATCGCCGAAACGCAGTTGCGACTCTAGTCCGGCGCGTTCGGGAAATCGCGCGATCAGGGCCTCCACATGCGGCCTGTCGATCTCAATACGCATCATCGTCCTCGTCTGCTGTCGGGATAGGCGGGAAGCGTCAACAGCCGCGCATCCTCGATCGCGCCGCCGACGGTGAAATGATAGAGGGTCTGAAAGCGCGTCTCCTGCGGAGAAAGTCCGAGAAGCGCGTGAAGCTCGTCGTCGAAGAAGCAGCCGATGCCGGTGCCGGTGAGGCCGAGCGCGGTGGCCCAAAGATAAAGCGCCTGCCCGATGAGCCCCGCCTCCCAATGCAGGCGCCGGTAGGCGAAAGCGCCCTCCTCCGCGAGCGTGCGGTCAAATTCGGCGATCATCGCCACGGCGAAGCAGCTCTTGCCGGCGATCGGTTGCCGGCAGGAGAGCATCGTCGCCTCGCGCTCGACGACGCCGCTCTTCAAGCGCCAAAGGCGCAAGCCGCGAAGCGCGACGGAGGCCCACTCGAATTCCCCCATCGCCTCGCGCAAACCTGCGGCCGAGGCGGCGTCACGTTCGAGAAGGTACAGTCCCGGCGCGAGACCATCCACGCGATGGACGAAGAGCAGCAGATTGACACGCGGCGGCCAAGGGAAGCCGGCGAAGAGGGGTTCGGCGTCGGGCAGTGTCGCCGCGAGCATCAAGCGCAAACTTTCGAGCGTCGCGATTGTTTTGCCGTCCATGCGCTGCGCGCTGCGCCGGCTGCGCACCACCGCGCCGAGGTCGGGCATAGGCGCGCGCGGCTCCACAGGGCTCCAAGCGCCTGCAGTCCGCGCTTCGGAGCGAGGCTTGCGGCAAAGCGCCGCCGCGCGGTCGACGGCGGGCCAGGGATCGTGATCCTCGCTCAGGCGATTGGCCGCGCCGAGCCAGCGGCGGGGCAGCGTCAAGAGCGTCGAAAGATCGAGCGCTTCCATTTCCCCGCCGGAGGCGTCGATCCACAGCAGAGCGTCGGGATGCTCGACCTCCCATCGGCTCCAGGCGTCGGCCCGGTCGAGACCCAGGAGCGCCCCGACTTCCGCATCCGAGGGCTCTGGCAAAACGAAAGCGCGCCAGCCGAGCGCCGCGGCGGCCATCGCGGCGGCGCCGATCGCATGGCCGGCGTCGAGCTGGCAGTAACGAAAAGCGCGCTCGCCATATTTCCAGGCTTCGCGCCAATGAACCGCGGACAGGCCAAGCAGGAATCCCCCCGCCGGCAAGACGCGCGGCCCGAAAAAGGCGGCCCGCGTCTCGAGCCCGTGCTCCAGCGGCGCATAATGCCAAAGCGCCGCGGTTTCGCTCAGATCTTCGACGGCGTCGAGCAGCGCATAGGCCTCGGTCGGATGCAGATTGCCGGAGGAGGGATTGTTGCGCAGCGCCCAGGTCGATCCCTCGAAGCTCTTCCAGGCCGACAGGCCGAAGGCGAGCTCGAAGAAAAGCCCCAGCGCCGCCTTGTCGATCGGCGCGCGCGTCGGCGCCGGCCCCGGGAAGGCCGGCGTCGCCCGGTCCAAGAGCAGCGGCAGCTCAACGAGGGGCGCGCCCTCAAAACGGCGGTAGGGCGAGGGCTGCGAGTTCCAATCTAAAAAGGCGGGGCCGAGCGCATAGCGGCTCGGCGCATGCTTCGTGCGCAGATGGTAGCTGGTGATGTCGCCGGGAAGCGTATCGTGATCCACGAGCCTGGAGGGGTCCCCCGGTTCCTGGGCACGGATTTTGTTTGCGACGGGGTCCATGACGCTTCCTTTTCCGACAGGGATTCAAAAAGGGCGCCGAGGACGAGAATGAGCCAGCCTTTCCTGGTCGAGCCCTTCGTGCACGGCTTTCTCGGGCCGTTGATCGCGCTGACGCTGCCCAGCCAGCCGCGCCGCCGCCTCACGCTCCAGGAGGCGTCGATCCTCTCGCGCGCCCTGGAGGCGGTGGCCAAGGGCGCGAGCGCCGAGCGCTTGATTTACATGAGCCCTGTCGCAAGCGATTGCGATTTCGAGGCGCGCGTGGTCTCCTCCGGCCTCGTCGTCGTCTGGGAGGGCAGCGCCGACGCGGCGCTGAGCTTCGAGGAGGCGCTGCGGCTTGCGCAGGCGCTGAAAGAGGCGGCGGAAGCCTCGCTGCAGGGCGCGACGGCCGAAAAAGAGGGCGAGCGCGGATGGCCGATGTGATCTTTTATGAAAAGCCTGGCTGCGGCGGGAATGCGCGGCAGAAAGCGCTGCTCGCGGCCTCCGGCCATCGCGTCGACGCGCGGAGCCTTCTCGCGGAGCGCTGGAGCGCCGAGGAGCTCAGGAGCTATTTTGGCGCGCGGCCGGTCGAGCAATGGTTCAACCAAGCCTCGCCCCGGGTCAAAAGCGGGGAAGTGGATCCCGCGCGGTGCACGGAGGAAGAGGCCCTGCGGCTGATGCTCGCCGATCCGCTGCTGATCCGTCGCCCGCTCATGCGCGTCGGCGAGCGCCGCGAGGCGGGTTTCGATCAGGCGCTCGTTGACGACTGGATCGGCCTCAAACCGGCCAATGAGAAGGTGTCCGACACCTGCATCCGGACGGGGCGCGAGGAGACGACTCCGCCCTGCGAGCCGGAGAAGGCGGGAGCGCCGTGACCGCGGACATTTACTCGCGTTTCATTCCCCGTCGGCAGCCCGGTCTTCATTGGCGTGGCCGAAATGCAAATCAAGCGCCGCCATGATCTCCGGTGCAGGCGCCGTGCGCCATAGGTCCGGCCCGTGCGCGCGCTTGTGGTTTGCAAGAAGGTGATGCAGCTTCGCCGGGACTTCCTTCACCTCGCAGGGGCAAAGCGCCACATTCATCAGCGCCGCGTTCGCCGCCGCCCGCAGGGCGGCGGCGTGACGCACCAAGGCGGGCCCAAGAGCGTCACGGGCCATTGAAGCCCGCGGCTCCGAGAAAGCCTCGGCGGCAAAGGCTTCCGAAAGGCGCTCCATCTCGAGCGCAACGTCCTCGGCCAATCGGTGCGCGCCATGAAAATTCCTGTTGTCTGCGAGGTCGGCGTCAAAGCCGTGAAGCAGCGCCTTTAGGCCCCAAAGGCGCGCCGACATGTCCTCGACCCGTTCGACGAAATCGAAGAGGCTGATTTTCCTGCCTTCCTCCTTGCCGAAGTAGAGCCGGGCGAGGCGAGCGGCTTCCGCCTTGTTGTCGCGCCGCCAGCGATCTGCGACCGCCAGCAAATGCCTGATGTCGGCGCCCTCCGCCGCAAGGCGCTGATAGAGGTCAGCCAGGCATTCCTGACACTCCGGATTGGCGGTTTCGCTTTCGGTGATCATGCGTGTTCGGCCTTTGGCGAGCCGGGGCCGTACGTCGAGACGCGAGCCTCGGCAGTAGACTTCTCAAGGTGTAGCTTGTGTGAGTCAGCATTCATGATAACATGAAAATGTATTCAGTCAAAACGTGTTAACGCGAAAACAGGATATCATAAAATGATTAAAGCCAGAGCGCGGCCGAAAGCTACAGGAACATTGGTAGGCGTCCGCCTCCAGGCTAGAGAGCTGGCAGCTCTAGACACATGGCGAAAGCAACAAGAAGATCTCCCGACACGGCCGGAAGCCGTTCGTAGGCTATTAGCGTCAGCGCTAGCTGTCCAAGTCAAGACGCCGGAGCCGCCCCGTCAAGATTATTTCTCAAGAGACGGCCTGCATAAGGGAACATGAACTCGGCAAAAAATTTCTGTGGCGCTTAAATTTCTCGTTCAACTTTTCGGCGGCGTATGCCCGAGCAGGAGCGAGCTTTTGACGTTGCTGATCAGGCTGTTGGAGAGCTTGTTCAAGACGCCGGACAGTAGCCCCAAGAGCTGCACTTCAATGCGAAGCGCGTCGTTCTGCACGTCGAGCTGCGCATTGACGGTCTGCCCGAGCGCCGACACCCGCAGATCCGCCTTGTTTCCCGACCAGTGAACCTCGGTGCGGGCCAGCTTGTCGAGATCGGACCTCAGGCGTTCGATTGACTTGGATACCCGGCTCTTTGCAGCCTCCACCCCGAGGTTGTGCGGAACTGTGACAACGATCGACTTGTCCATGATGCGCCTCCGATGCAGCCCATGTGGGCAGTCCTAGGCTATTTGGTAAGGGGAGGGCCGCGGTCGACGGCGCGCTCGTGGCGTCACAATCCGCCAAAGGCCTCGGGAAACAGTGCGGACGCGCCATCCAGGGCGCCGGTCTCGGCGTAAGTCATCGGCAGGGCTCCCGCGTCCAGCAGCCTGCCGCCGATCACCCGGCCCACCGCCAGCAAGTGATCGCCAGCTGGATGCTCGCTGACCAGCCGGCAGTCAAACCAGGCCAGGCAATCCTGCAACAAGGGCGCGCCCGTCTGGCCCTTGTCCCATGCGCTCGAAGCCAATTTGTCCGTGCGGGCGGATTGAGCGAAATGGGCGGCCAGATCCAGCTGGCCCTTCTTCAGCACGTTGACGCTGAACGCCCCGCTCTGCTTGAGCAGCGCATAAGACCCGTGCAGCGGATTGATGCTCAAGACCAGCAGCAGAGGATCGAAAGACGCCTGCATCACCCAGGCGGCGGTGAAGGCGTTGCGCGCGTCTCCATGGGCCACGCCCACGACGTAAACGCCTTGCGTCAGGCGCTGAAACAGCGCCGCGATAGAATCGCCCATGACTCTCTCCCTGCCTTTTGACTCGTCGCCGCCACAAAAGCGTGGGCGACTCGTCCGAAAGATACTTCCCTCTTGTCGGCATTGTCGTAAAGATGACAGCTGTCCGTCGCGCTCTCATACTGTGATATATTGCGCGGATGCCTCGACTTCCGCCCTCTCGACAGCGAGGGCGAATGCGCAGGAGATTTCTTGGATAAATGCCCCCTCCTCACGAAGCGAAAAGTCCTGAAGCCTTCTACGACGCGCTGAAGTGCGCCTTCGGCGAGGCCCTGGCCCGCTTCAAGGATCGGCCCGAGGTGGTCGGCGCGCTCTGCGCCCTGGCCTTTGAATCCTTCGAGGCCAATCTCGAGGCTCCCGAAGAAGACGCCCCCGCGCTCGCCTGTCGCGGCGAATGCGCCGCCTGCTGCGGCCTGCGGGTCGTCGTGACCGTCCCCGAGGCCCTGCTGCTGGCCCGCTTCATCAGCGCGAATGCGCCAGCGCTGGCCGCCCGCGGGATCGATCTGCCGGGCCGCATCGCGGCGCTCGACCGCGAGGTCGGCGCCCTGTCGGAGGCCGCACGAATGAATGCGGCGCGCGCCTGTCCCCTGCTCGAAGGCGGGTTGTGCTTGGCCTATCGGCTGCGCCCACTCGCCTGCCGCGGCCATGCGAGCTTCGACGAGAAGGCCTGCTCCGCCGCGGCCAGCGGCGAGAACCTGGACGTGCCGGTCTCAGCCGCGCATATTGTCCTGCGCGGCCTCGTGCAGAGCGCGATGATGGCGGCGATGCAGGAGGCCGGCCTCGCCAGCGGGCTGTATGAGCTCAACCGCGCGCTCGCGCTGGCGCTCGTCGCGCCGCAGGCTGCGGAGGTCTGGGCGGAGCGCGGCGATCCGCTCGCGCCAGCCAAGCTCGCCGAGGCGGAGCAAAGCGACCCGTCGGCGGTCTTCGACGGCTCGGGGACACGCAATGAGAAGCGCTAAGCAGGGATCGTTTGAATGAGGAAGCTTCTTGCGGTCGCCGCTTGGGGCGTCGGAATTCTCGCGCTGCCGGCCGGAGCGACGACCTTGTTCCCCTGGGTGCTCAAGGCCGCAAGCGAATTGACCCACGCGGAATGCCTAGCCGCCATGCGACATGACAGCAGCTATTGGTGGTCGCGAGGCGCCTGCCACATGAAGTTCATTCGCTACGCGGCAGGCGTCGCCACGCAAGACTCCGAAGGCGACGCCGGCCTGAAGAAGGGCGAATTGGTGGACAATATAACCCAGTATCGTCCCAAAGAAGGACTCTACTGCGGGCATGGAAGCGGGTGTTTTCCGTCGAAGGACATAAAGCTCCTGGGCTCGGTTCTCACGGGGCCTTACAGCGATCAAAAGTCTGGCGACGACAGCGACTTGTGGCAGGGCGTCGGCACGTCTTGCGAGCTGATCCTTGCGGACAAGGCCAACATTGTGAAAGCCGGCGCTCAGCAGCTGATGAAGGATTGCCATTGAAATCTTTCTGGCCCGCCGCAGGTCCAAATTTGGCAGATAAATTGCTACGATTCCCCCTACCCTTTCCCTCTCGAGCTTCGGGAGAATAGATGTCGAAGGAAAAGAGCGTTCTGGTCTGCGGCGTCGGCGAGACGGCCTCCGCCGCCGCGCGGCGCATCTTCTTGGAAGGCTACGCCGTCGCGCTCTTTCGCACGACTGCGCCCCGCATCCTGCGCCGGCGCATGTCCTTTGCCGACGCTTGGTACGACTCCTTCGCGCAGCTCGAGGGCGTCGAGACGCGCCGCGCCGACGTCAGCGGAGAATTTCTGCTGGGCCTCCAGACGCGGAGCTTCATCCCGCTCCTGCGTCATCGTTGGCAGGACGTGATGGGCTTCTGGCCCTGGGACGTCATCGTCGCGGTCGAGGAGGACACGGAGCCGACGCCGATCGCGCTGCGCGATCTCGCCGAGCTGACGATCGGCATCGGCCCGGGTTTCAACGCAGGCGTGAATTGCGACCTCGTCGTCGAGACCGAAGGGCCGGACCCCGGCGCGATCCTCCGCCCTGGGGAAACCGCAAGGGCGCAAGACCGGCAGAGGAGCGAGCCTGAGGACGGCGCCCTGGCCTTCGCGCCATGCAATGGGCTCTTTCGCGCCAGCGTCTCGATCGGCGTGACGATCGAGGCCGGTCAAGCTCTCGGCTTCGTTGAAGGCACGCCGGCGCTCGCGCCAGCGAACGGCCGCCTGCGGGGCTTGGCGCGCCGGGAAGAGGCGGTCACGCAGGGCGCGCCGCTCGCCGACATCGCTTTCTCGCCTTCCGCACGTGTCGCCGGCGTCAGCGAGAGAAACCAGCTCATCTCGCGCGGCGTCGCCTTCGCGATCGAGATGGAGTCGGAAGGCTGGAAGCCGTTTTCGTTCGAGAATTGGGTTTAACCCTCACTACTGCCGGCGACGGCTGGAAGGAGCGTTTCCACCAACGCGTTGCGGTCATCCAGTTGGGCGCGGCAATCACTGGTCTGAATCTTTTACGGCGCCCAGTCTCGTCAGCGCCTCCTTGAAAATACGCTCCACCTCGCTTCGGTCCGCCGTGGCGAGATCGATGTTCACGCGGACGCCCTCACCCTCCGCATCGATGACGCCTCGCCGCCCCGTCGCCAAGCCGATCACTCGATAGGTCTTCACGGGAGCCTGAACGCCTTTCACTTGAATCGGCGCCTGTTCCTCGGCCAGGATTTCATCTCTCACCAGAGACCAAGTCTCATGCGCCAGAAGGATCGAATCGGGCGCAGCGGCCTTTTCGATGCGCGCCGCCAAATTCACCTGATGGCCGACAATGGTGTAGTCCATCCGCTGCGCGCTGCCGAAGTCGCCGACTGTGCAATAGCCGGTGTTGATTCCGATACGCAGTTGCAGGCGGTGGCCCAGTCCCTCGCTTCGCCAGCTTCGATCGAGCCGGCGCGTCGCCGCCAGCATCTCCATCGCCATATGGACGCAAGCCGTCGCGTCGTCCCTGAGCCCGCGACTTTTAGGATCGCCGAAGAAAACCATGATCGCGTCGCCGATATATTTGTCGATCGTGGCCCCGTGCTTGAGCGCGATTCCCGCCATCTCGTTGAGAAATTCGTTCAGCAGCCGCGTCAGATCCTCCGCTTCGACGCTCTCGGCGATTTCGCTGAATGAAACGACGTCCGCGAAGAGAATGGTGAGCTTCTTGCGTTGCGCCAAAGTTGGAACGACCTGACCGTGCTGGAAAAGGGTTTCGTATACCTGTGGCGACAGATAACTCGACAGGCGCTCCGACAGCCGCATGAGTTGGCTGTTCTTCTGCTCGAGCGCCGTCGTGCGCTGCGTAACCAACGCATCGAGCGTCTTTTCGCGCGTGAGAAAATGCTGCGCCGTCGTCATGAGCACGCGCGCGAGCTGACCAAATTCATCGCGCCGCGCGGCGACGATCGCCAGCCGATCATCAAGCACGCGATTGGCTTCGACATTTTGCGCTGCGCGCGTGATTGCGAGGATCGGCGCCGTCTGCCGGCGCGCGATCCATGCCGCAAGGGCCGCGCCCACCAGCGAAGCGAGCGCGGAAATGACGAAAGCGATGAGCAACTGGGTGCGCACATGCTGTCCGATACGGCCGATAGACAGTCGTATGAGCGCAGCCCCGAGGCGCTTGCCGTCGTCAAGATCAATGGGCGCGATCACGCTGAGGTCGGAGCCCAGTTTCAGCGATTTGGCGATCCCGGTTCGGATCACTTCCGCGACGGGCGCGATCTCCGCAGGACTGAGTTCGAGTGGCGGGCGCCCTACTTCAGGCTTAGGACTCACGACCAGATGCGAGCCTTCGTCGAAAATGAAGATGGCGTCGATATCCTTGCCCGCGAGCAAGCTCTCCACGACACGTTGAAGTCCGACTTTCTCCTTGAGTCCGTCGAAGTAGCGCGCGCTATAACCGACCTCCACGATCCTGGGCTTATCGACGCCAGGGACGCCGACATATTTGAACAGCTCGTCGTCGACTTCGCGCTTTTGTATGCTCTGGATGACGACGGACTTCGCGCCGGTCAGCAGTCCCCAGAACTCGTGCGCCTGCGGCTGTTCCGTGGCTGAGGGTTTGAACTGAAAATCCGGGGAATGGCCCGTGTGGAGCTTGGCGAAGCCCTTTTGGTCGGAGACCCAGACTTCGTCGAGGATCGTCTTGTCGTCGATGCGGGTCAGCCGATCATTGATCTGTTTGGCCGTCAGCCCGCATTTTTCGGCGAGCGCGACGAGCTCCGCAATCGCCGTCGCGGCGACCACCATGTGCTGCGCGACAATGTCCTCCACCTCCTTGGGCGTCTGATCGGCGACGGCGGCGGCGCGCGCGAGCAGCCGCGCCAGGATCAGTCCCTGACGCTCAACATGCGCGATTTCGTCACGATAGAAGAGCCACGACCACCATACCGACGCGAGCAGCGTCGAAGTGACGACCGCGCCGATCACAAGCGCCATCAGGCGCGAGACAAAAGACAGTCTGACGAGCATGCCGGACAATATCCGAAGGATCGCCGCGTTTCGAGGCGCGACGGCCCTTTGGTTCGTTCTTTTGAGAATTGAGGGTAAACGGCAGGGTCTCAGCCGCGAGACCGCGACCGCGCATGGCCAACTCGGCTCGCGCGTTTACAAACAACCCCTCTCGTCTCGCGTCTTCATCCGCTCCGCGCGATCGTCACCGCTACATCGCGGGGCGGCGCGAGATAGGGCGCGGAGGTGACGAGCACATTCGCGCCCGCCTCGACGTAAGCGCGCGCATTGCCGACGTTGACGCCGCCGGCCGCAGCGATGACCGGCGGCTGTGCGCGACCCGCGGCGTGACGCGCGAGTTCCGCGACGCGCTCTGGCGGGAATTTCTCGGTCTGGATCACGTCGAAACCGCTGTCGAGCGCCGCCAAGCCCTCGTCGAGAGTCTCGACCTCGATGACAAGCTTCTTCTCCGGCGCGGCGCGGCGTAGGCGCTTCGCCACTTCCGCAAGCGGTTCTTCGTCGAGGAAGGCGCGATGTTCAGGAAAGAGCAGGATTGTCTCGGAGAGGCCGGCGCGATGGGCGATCGCGCCGCCCGCCTTGATCGCGGCGAGCGCAAAGGCGCGCGTCCCCGGCGCGGTCTTGCGGGTGCAGGCGACGACCGCCTCGGACGAGGCGCTGCGCGCCGCCTCGACGATAGCGCGTGCGCCGGTCGCGACGCCCGACCAGATTTCGATGAGCGTCTGCGCGGTCTTCCAGGCGCGAAGCAGGGCCGGCGCGGGGCCCCGCGCCGTGAGGATGGCGTCGCCCGGATTGAGCGACGCGCCGGAGACGCACTCACGCGCAACCTCGCCGCCAGCGATCTCGATGAGACTCGCGGCTTCCTCGACGAGCGCCACGACCATCGCGCTGCGTGCGACAAAGCGCATCGCGCCGGCGGCGTGGCCGAGAGCCAAGGTGTCGGTGGTCAGATCGCCGAAAGGCGCGTCCTCGAGAAGAAGCCGCTCGAGGTCGGCTCGATTGACGATCACGAGAAATCCCTCTGAATGAGATGGCGCAGGCAGCGCGCGCTGATGCTTTTGCGCGGGCCGCGCGGTCATGGCAAGAAGGAGCTTCCTTTGGAGACGCCTCGCATGCCTCTTTACGCGCTTGATGACGAAACGCCACGCCTGCCGCCCGCGGGCCGATTCTGGATCGCTCCGAACGCCACCCTCATCGGCCGGGTGGCGCTCGAGGAGGACGCCAACATCTGGTTCGGCTGCGTGCTGCGCGGCGACAATGAGTGGATCACCATCGGCGCGCGCACAAACATCCAGGACAATTGCGTGCTGCACACCGACATGGGCTTTCCGCTCGACATCGGCGCAGACTGCACCATCGGCCACAATGTCATCCTGCACAGCTGCACGATCGGCGAGAACAGCCTGATCGGCATGGGCGCGACGATCCTGAACGGCGCGAAGATCGGCAAGAACTGTCTCGTCGGCGCCAATGCGCTGGTCACAGAGAACAAGGTCTTTCCAGACAACAGCCTGATTGTCGGGGCGCCCGCGCAGCTCAAGCGGGAGCTTGGTCCAGATTCAGCGCAGCAGTTTCGCGAGTCCGCCAAGCACTATGTTGAAAACGCGCAGCGCTACGCCAGAGGGCTGCGGCTCATCCCGGGCTGAGGATACGGCAAAGCTTCCCGTTCAGTTTGCGTTCAGGCGAGCCCGTCTCTAACTTCCTCGCCCACAACGAAGCTCAGGGGAGCCCGATCATGCGGTCACGCCTCGTTCTCGCCTTGCTTGCGGCGTTTCTCCTCGGCGTCTCCCACGCTGCGGCTGCGGCCGAGCGGCGCATCGCGCTCGTCATCGGCGAGAGCGCCTATGAGGGCAAGCCCAACGAAACCGCGGCCAATGACGCCGGACTGATCGCCCAGACCCTGCAGGCGGCGGGCTTCGACGTCAGCGGCGCGCGCGACCTGGACGAAGAGTTGCTGCGCGGCTCGATGCGCGACTTTTTGGAGAAGGCCCGCAACGTCGGACCCGACGGCGTCGCCTTCATCTATTTCGCGGGCGCGGGCGCGCAGCTCGAGGGCGACAATTATCTTTTGCCCGTGGGCGCTCCCATCGCCAGCGACGCCGACATCCCCCTGCACGGCGTGCGTCTCACCGACTATTTGAAGCCGCTCGCCTCGATGGGCCTGAAGACCGCCGTCATCGTTTTGGACGCGGCGCGCGCCCTTCCCTACTCGATCCAGGGCCAGCCGCTGGCTGGCGGCCTGGCGCTCTATGAGCCAGGTCCGAGTCTTCTGCTCGCCTTCAACGCCGCGCCGGGCACCATTGCGCCGCCGGAGCCGGGACCTTACGGGGTCTATGCGCATGCCTTGGCGGAGATGATACGCGCTGGCGGCCTGCCCGTCGCGCAGGTCTTCGACCAGACGCGCCTGCGCGTCCTCGAAGCGACCCGGGGCGCGCAAATCCCCTGGAATTCGAAGGGCTTCGACACGCCTTTTATCTTCTTCGAGCGCACTTCCCAGGCGCCCCCGCGCGGCGTCGACGAGGCGGCGTTGAGCGGCGCGCCCATCGCGCAATTTTCCGCTCAGGACGCCTTCACCGCGGCCGTCGCGCGCGACACACTGCAGTCCTACCAGGAATTTCTCGCAGCCTTTCCCAACGACCCGCTGGCCCAGCGCGTCCGCGCCATCCTGGCGGCGCGGCGCGAGGCGCTGTTCTGGCGCAAGACCCGCATGCTGAACACGCCCGCCTCCTATTGGACCTATGTGCGCGCCTATCCGCACGGACCGCATGTCTGGGACGCGCGCCGCCTGCTCGCGATCCTTGCGAGCCCGCCCGAGCCGCCGCAAGCCTTCGCGCCGCTCGATCTCGGCTATCCGCCCCCTCCACCGCCCGAGATCGTTTTCGTGAGCCGGCCGGTGATCTTCTTCGGTGATCCCGTGTGGGGCTTCGCGCCGCCGCCGCCGCCGCCGCCGTTCTTCCTGCCGCCGCCGCCGCCCGATTTCATCGTGCTGCCGCCCCCCGTCGTCATGGGCCCCGCTTTCGTGCTGCCAGTTCCGCCCTTCGTCCCGGTGCCGGTCTTCGTGCAGCCGCCCGCATTCGTCGCGCCGCCGCCCGGCAACGTCTTCTTCGCCAATCTTCACAACAGCGTGGTCGTGGACGCGAATCAGAATGTCGTGATCGCCAATCCCCAGGGACGCGTCCTCTCGACGACGCCCATTGCGGCAGGCGCCGTCGGGGTGGCGGCAGGGGCCGTGGCGGGCGCAGCCATTGGCGCGAGCCTACCGAGATTCATCGCCAATAAGGCCGCCGTCGCCCCGACTGGCGGCGCAATTCCAGCCGGTCAAGGTCTACGGCCGGGCCTCGGCGCGCCGACGCAGGGTCAGGTCCTGCCGGCGCAGGGCCAAAGCCTGCCGACTCCGGGACAGGCTTCCGGAGCCCAGCAGCCGTTCCAAGGGTCCCACGCTCTGCCCCAGCCGAGCGGAAACCCGTCTAAGGGGCAAGGCTCCACGACCCAGAGCCAGGCTGCGCACCCCGCGCTGGAGCAGAGTCATGGGCGACAGCCGCTGCCGCAGGGCGGCGCCGGATCGGCGGCGTCGCCGCCGGCTTCTCACGCTCTGCCCCAGCCCAATACGGCCACGCCCCAGGGACAAAGCGCCACGAGCCAGGGCCAGGCTCTGGAGTCGGCCAGCCAGGAGCGCCACACCCAAGGCCAGACGTTGCAGCCCCACGCCCAGGCGGGGCACGCCTCGGCAGGGACGCAGAGCCCAGGCCAGCCGGCGGGCTCAGAGGGTCATGGACATCAGAACCATGGCGCCGCGTCGCAGACGCCCGCCCCACGAAGTTCCGCCGCGGCGACTCAAGCGCCACAGAACCCGCTCGCTCGCAATGGCGGCGGGCAGCCGCATGGTCCCGGTCCGGCGCAGATGATGCAGAGGCAGCCCGGCCCGCCCCCCCGGGCGATCACGCAAAGGCCGCCGGGTCCGGGGCAGCAGGCGCAGCGGCAAAACCCGCAGCCGCAAGCTCAGCAGCAAAAGCCACACCCCGCAGTACAGCGGGGCCACGACCACCATTAGCGCAAGCGGCGACGCTTGCGCGGGATCACCGTCATTTGTTATAGAGTCTAGGCCGTCCTCCGGTTCGCCGGAGGCTGCGCTTCGTCTTTTCCGGCGAGGCTCTGAAACCCGCTTTCCGCTCCCGGGCCGCGCCGGCCGGTTCGCTCAGGCGAACCTCGCTTCCCCCGACAAGCTCGAAACGCTTGCCGCAGAAGCTTCCGGGAACTGACAGCTTTCCGCAACGCCAACCCCGCCGGCGCCCGCCCCATGGGCCCTCTGGAGAAAAAATGGCTTCCGAACATTCGCTCAGCGCGCCCACGCGCGAGGATTTCGCCGCTTTGCTCAATGAAAGCTACGGCGGCACAGACGCTTTCGAAGGCTCCGTCATCAAGGGTCGCGTCGTCGCGATAGAGAAAGACGTGGCCGTCATCGATATCGGATTGAAGACGGAAGGGCGCGTGCCCTTGAAGGAATTCACCGGCTTCGGCCGCGATCCGGCGCCCAAGGTCGGCGAGGAGGTCGAGGTCTATCTCGAGCGCGTCGAGAACGCGCTCGGCGAAGCGGTCATCTCGCGCGACAAGGCGCGCCGCGAGGAAAGCTGGATCAAGCTCGAGAAGGCCTTCGAGGCCAACGAGAAGGTCGAAGGCGTCATCTTCAACCAGGTCAAGGGCGGCTTCACGGTCGATCTCGACTCGGCGGTGGCCTTCCTACCCCGCTCGCAGGTCGACATCCGCCCGATCCGCGACGCGGCGCCCTTGATGAACGTCCCGCAACCTTTCCACATTCTGAAAATGGATCGCCGGCGCGGCAACATCGTCGTCTCGCGCCGCACCGTGCTCGAGGAGAGTCGCGCCGAGCAGCGCCACGAGATCGTCGCCAACCTCGAAGAGGGGCAGGTCATCGACGGCGTCGTCAAGAACATCACCGATTACGGCGCCTTCGTCGATCTCGGCGGCATCGACGGTCTGCTGCATGTGACCGACATCGCCTGGCGTCGCGTCAACCATCCGTCCGAGGCGCTGACCATCGGGCAGACGGTTAAGGTGAAGATCGTCAAGATCAATCACGAGACGCACCGCATCTCGCTCGGCATGAAGCAGCTGCTCGAAGATCCGTGGCAGGGCATCGAGGCCAAGTATCCGATCGGCGCGCGCTTCCACGGCCGCGTCACGAACATCACCGACTACGGCGCCTTCGTGGAGCTCGAGCCCGGCATCGAGGGCCTGGTGCATGTGTCGGAGATGTCCTGGACCAAGAAGAACGTGCATCCTGGCAAGATCGTCTCGACGAGCCAGGAAGTCGACGTGCAGGTGCTCGAGGTCGATCCGGTCAAGCGCCGCATCTCGCTCGGCCTGAAGCAGTGCCTGCGCAACCCCTGGGAGCTTTTCGCCGAGAAGCATCCGGTCGGCTCCGAGGTCGAGGGCGAGGTCAAGAACAAGACCGAGTTTGGTCTGTTCATCGGCCTCGACGGCGACGTCGACGGCATGGTGCATCTCTCCGATCTCGACTGGAACCGTCCGGGCGAGCAGGTCATCGAGGAGTTCAAGAAGGGCGACGTCATCAAGGCGCAGGTTCTCGACGTCGACGTCGAGAAGGAGCGCATCTCGCTCGGCGTGAAGCAGCTTGCCGGCGATCCCTTCGCCGCGGCGGAAAGCGTGAGCGGCGTCGATCTGAAGAAGGGCTCGGTCGTGACCTCCGAAGTGCTCGAGGTCAAGGAAGGCGGCATCGAGGTGAAGATCGTCGGCACGGATCTGACGACCTTCATCAAGCGCGCCGAGCTCGCGCGCGACCGCGCCGATCAGCGCCCCGAGCGCTTCGCGGTCGGCGAGAAGGTCGACGTGCGCGTGACGCTCTTCGACCGCAAGGCCCGCCGCATCGGCGTCTCGATCAAGGCGCTCGAAATGGCTGAGGAAAAGGAGGCGATCGCGCAATATGGCTCGGCCGACTCCGGCGCCTCGCTCGGCGACATTCTCGGCGCGGCGCTGAAGGCCCGCGAGGAGGACGGCGCGAAGAAGAAGAAGGGCGAGGAGTAAGCGGTCCGCCCGCTTTTCCTGTTAGCCAAAATTGGGGGAGGAGGCTGCGGCCCCTCCCCTTTTTTCATGGGCGACCGCAAACGGCCGGGTTCAAAACGGCAAGTGCCGTTTTTGCTTTAGAGCGGTTTCCTCTCAAAGCGGGTCATATCCAGCGGCGGCGAAGAAGTTTGCGCATTCGCTTGGCGTGAAGGCTTGGAGTAGTTCGCCGATCCTGTTCCAGAGGCCGTCGACGGTTCGCTCGGCGGCCTTTCGCAGGAGCGCCTTCAGCTTCGAAAAGGCCTTCTCGATCGGATTGAAGTCGGGACTGTAGGGCGGCAGATAGAGCAGGTTTGCGCCGGCCGCCTCGATCGCTCTGCGCACCTGTGCGCCCTTGTGGCTGCCGAGATTGTCCATCACGACGATGTCGCCTTTGCGCAGCGTGGGGATGAGGACCTGATCGACATAGGCCTGGAACCAGACGCCATTGATCGGCCCGTCGAGCACGAAAGGCGCGGTCAAGCCGCTGCGGCGCAGCCCGGCGACGAAGGTCGTGGTTTTCCAGTGGCCATGCGGGACGCTGGCGCGCAACCGCTCGCCTCTCGGAGCGCGCCCGTATCTTCGCGCCATGTTGGTCGAAGCCCAGGTCTCGTCGATGAAGACGAGGCGCTCGGGATCGAGATCGAGCTGGCCATCGAACCAGTCTTCGCGCCGCTTCAGAATGTCCGGCCGCTCTTGCTCGCTCGCATGGGCGGTCTTTTTTTCCATGTGATGTCGTGGCGGTCGAAGAAGCGCCACAGCGCGCCGATGCTGAAGCGATGCCCGCGTTCGGCGAGCCGCGCCTGAAGCTCTTTGAGCGTGATGTCGCAGACTTCGTCGACAAGCGACAGGATCAGCCCCTTGTGCGCGTCGATGCGCGCCGACCAGCGGTCGCCGCCGCGCTTTCCAGCCGCCGGACTGCCAGTCTCCTTCTCCCGCGCGCACCAGCGAATGGCGCTCGCCGCCGATACGCCAAAGCGCTCCGCCGCCTGCCGACGGGACATGCCGTCCGAGACGGCGGCGACGACGCGTTCACGAAGATCAAGCGAAAGGGTCTTCTTCGACATGCCTGCCGGCCTCCTTCGCCAGCAGACAGGGTGAATCAGACTTCAGCCGATTCGGGAATCCCTTTCGATTCACTCAGACAGGAAACCGCTCTAGCTCAACTCAGGCGAGCCGGGGCGCGTCACCCACTCAACCCAGAAAAAAGCCGCCGCCCGAAGGCGACGGCGTAAGATTATGGAACAGCAGAACGGCTGCCTGGAGCGCCCGGTTAGGCGGCGCGCTCGACGTCCGCCTCGTCTGCGCCGGCATCGGCGACCTCGGTCTCGTTCTTGGCGCCGCGGCGCGGCCCCTTGGCGAGATAGCTCTCGATCACTTTCAGCGACTCGGAATCGAGGAGCTTGCGCACCGCCGAAACCTCGCGCGCCATGCGGTCGAGGGCCGCCTCATAGAGCTGGCGCTCCGAATAGGACTGCTCCGGCTGCGTGTCCGAGCGGTAGAGGTCGCGCACGACCTCGGCGATCGTCACGAGATCGCCGGAGTTGATCTTCGCCTCATATTCCTGGGCGCGACGCGACCACATGGTGCGCTTGATGCGCGCCCGGCCGCTCAAGGTCGTCAGCGCCTTCTCGACGGTGTCGGATTCGGAGAGCTTGCGCATGCCCACGGCGGAGACCTTGCTGGTCGGCACCTTGAGAATCATCTTGTCCTTGATGAAGCTGACGACGAAGAGCTCGAGGCTGAAGCCCGCGACCTCCTGCACCTCGATGCCGACGATCTGTCCCACGCCGTGCGCCGGATAGACGATGTGTTCGGAAAGCTTGAAACCGAGCTTCTGAGAAGAAGGCCGCGGCTTGGGCGCAACGACGGGCTTGCCCGGCGCGGCGGCGGCGAGCGCCCCCGGCGGGACGGCGGGAGCGGGTTTCTGAACTGCGGGGGCTGCGGCGCTGGGAGAAAGGTTCATGCTCACTCTGGCTGATTCGCTTGCGATGGGGCGCTTTTGATCCGGCGCCGCGCGCAGCGGAGCCGAAGGAGTAGCGGTCGTCGTCGGGGCTTTCGCCTTGCCCACGGCTTCGACGGCCGCGCCCGGAGACGAAGCCACTATGCCTTTAGTGATGGGCGGAACTTTGACGCTCGCGGCCTGAGGCTTGATCACGGAGGCGGCGGGCGCTGAGGAGATTGCGACCTTGGGCGCGGGAGCCGCCTGCGCTTCAACGGGCTTCGCAACAGCAGTCGGCGTCCGGCTCGCCTTGGCGACGGGCGCGCTTTTCTTCGCGGCGGCGCTCTTGGCCTTCGTGGCCGCGGAAGCGGAGGCTCCGGCCTTGCGGCTCGCAGCCGCTTTCGCCGCGGCTGCTTTTTTGGCCGCAGCCTTGCTCGCAGCGCTACGTGCGGCGGCGGCTTTCTTGGCCGCTGCGGCTTTACGGGCCGCCAGCTTTCGCGCGGCCTCTTTTTCGGCGGCGGACTTCGCGATCGCAGAGCGGGTGGTCTCGGACGCCTTCTTTCGGGCGGCGGCGGCTTTGGACTTCGCAGCTGGCGACTTGGCGCGAGCCGTGCTCGTCTTGGAGACATGCGCGCGCTGCGTCTTCGCCGCCGAGGCCGGCTTCGCTCCGGATTTCCCAGACTTGCCGCGCGACTTGGCTGCAGAGCCCTTCTTGGCCTTCACGGGCGGTTTCTTCGAAGCCATGCGCGGCGCACTCCCTTTTCTCGCCAAAGCTATTCCGGGCTCAAGGGCGGAAAGACTCCCGTTTCGCGCCTTCTCCTGAAAAAGGAGGGAGCGTCGGCGCCCTATCGCCTTGTCTTATGAAGCAGGCCTAGCTACGATCCCCGGAAGTCGATCTTCCAGAGAGACGACTTTTCGGCGCAGGCTACCCCTTGGGTTCCCACGCCCGCCTCTCCTGCGGTTTCATCAAACCAAAGGTTGCGCTGGCGCGTCTTCCATCCCGAGCCCGGGACTTCCGCGTTGATTTCTGCCATACATATCATATCGACTTGCCACAATCAAAGCCCCTTCGCGCCCTGACCGTGGCGAAAAAGCGACTTTGTAACAATTAAATGATTGTAACCTGGAGAGATAATGCGCTGTTAACCATGGGCGCGCCCCGCGGCGGCTCAATCCCCCTCGCCGGGCTCCGGCGAAAAATGGCCCTCGAACTTGCCAGGCCTGCCATCCCATTCCTTCGCGTCGGCCGGCGGTTCCCGCTTTATGGTGATGTTCGGCCAGACTTGGGCGTATTCTGCATTCAGCGTCAACCAAGCCTCGAGGTCCGGCTCGGTGTCCGGTTTGATCGCGAAGGCGGGGCATTCCGGCTCGCAGACGCCGCAATCGATGCATTCGTCCGGATGGATGACCAGCATGTTCGCGCCCTCGTAAAAACAATCCACCGGGCACACCTCGACGCAATCCATGTATTTACATTTTATGCAATTCTCGGTGACGACGTAGGTCATGGCGCTTTCCCATTGGCTTTTCGGGGTAGCTAGCGCCTTTGTACTATCGATGCAAGCCGCTTCGGTTCGCGCCGTATTCGGACTATTTTGGGCCCCGCCATGACGCTCTCCCTCGCTCTTGCTCCCGCATCCAGAGTTCACGCCCGCGCCCTGCTGCTCGGCGACCGTATCGACACGGCCGGCCTGGAACGGGCCGACCTCGTCTCGACCGCCCCTCTCGCCTTCCACTCGGGCAGCGCGGGGTTCGTGGTCCTCTTCCGGTTCGGCGTGGCGGTTCTTTTTGGCCTGTCGCCGCTCGAGGAGGATGAGGTGCTGGCGCGAGTCGGCGCGCGCGTCGCCGGGGCAACCTCCCGTAGGGACGACGAAACGCTGGAGCTGGAGCTTTCGGGCGAGGGTGAGGAAAAAGCCCAGGCCGCCAATGGCCGCTTCGCCGTGAAGGACATGAGCGCGCCGGTCCTGCTCGTCGTCGCGGACGCGCTCGCCAAGAGCGTGGCGCTCGCAAGAGACGAGCGGCGCGTCAACGCAGTGTTCGACACGATCGAACCCATTGCGGCGACGCTCGCGGAAAAAGGCCGTCCGCCCTGGAAGCGACGGGAAATGCTCAAGCTCGTCGGCCAGACGCTGCTGGTGCAGCATCGCGTGTCGGGCCGGGTTGCGGTGGACGACAAGCCCGACGTCCTCTGGGACCGGCCCGATCTCGAGCGCCTCTACGCGAGGCTCGAGGACGAATATGAGCTTGCAGAGCGCGCGCTTACCCTCAAAGCCAAGCTCGAGGTCATCGGCGAAACGGCGCGCGCCTTCACCGAGATCATCGACGCCGACCGGTCGACGCGGCTCGAATGGACGATCGTCGTCCTGATCCTCGCCGAGATCGTGCTGTCGCTCATCCAATTGTGGCTCTACCCGCACGGCCACTGAGCGCGGCGAGCGCCGCGCTGCGCGGATCGGCGCCCTCGAGCCAGACGAAACTCGGCAGCTGGTGGCGCGCAAAGGTGAACTGCCGTTTCGCGTAATGGCGCGTGTCGAGCTTTCCGCGCGCCGCGGCCTCCTCGAGGGAAAGCCGCCCCTCGAGATGATCGATGAGATGGGGCACGCCATGGGCGCGCATCGCCGGCAGCGCCGGATCGAGGCCGCGCCGGCTCAGCGCGCGCACTTCCTCCAGCGCGCCCTCTGCGAGCATCGCGTCGAAACGCGTGTCGATGCGCGCGTAAAGCGTCTCGCGCGGCGGCGCGACGAAGAAGGCGGCGCAGGCGGCTTCTTCGAGGAGCGGCGCGGCGCGCGCCGCCTGGAATGTCGCGAGCGGCCTGCCCGTCGCCTCGAAGACCTCGAGCGCGCGGAGCAGCCGCTGCGGGTCCGTCTCACGAAGCTTGCCCGCGCTCAGCGGATCGAGCGCCGCGAGCGCGCGATGCATCTCCTGCGGCGTGCTTCGCTCGTAGCGCGCACGCACGGCGGCGCGCACCGTTTCGGGAACGGCGGGTATTGCCGAGAGCCCATAGAACGCCGCCTTGAAATACATGCCGGTGCCGCCCGTGACGATCGCGGGCCGCTGCTCGGCGGCGAGGCGCGCGAGCACGCCCTCGAAATCCTTGAGCCAGAAGCCGACCGAGTAGTTTTTCGCGGCGTCGACATGGCCATAGAGTAGATGCGGAAGCTCGCGCTCCTCCGCCTCGGAAGGACGCGCAGTCAAAACGCGAAGGTCGCGATAAACTTGCATAGAATTGGCGTTGACAATCGCGCCCCCGAACGCGCGCGCAAGCGCAAGCGCCAGAGCCGACTTGCCGGAGGCGGTCGGGCCCGCGATGAGAATGACTCGCGGGGGTGTTTTGACTTGCGGCATCCGCCTATAGGCGCAGGCGCCGCGGAGATGTCAAAACGCTTCCTGGCGCCGGAGGCGCAGTCTCACCGAACCGCGGGCGGCGCGCGAAGTATCTCGTAGCTGCACTCGAAGGCTGCTTTTGCGACCCGATAGGTATCCTCGGGACTCGCCGGGTTCTGGGCGATGACGTCCCCCGGCCGCGCGACCATCTTCTCTCCCCACGGAGCCGTAAAAGAGAATGCCTTGGCGTTCGCCGGAACCTGCACAAAGCGCATTTCGACGCCGCGCGGGCGATAGGGCTTCCAGCCGATCGAGTCCCCTCCCGAGATGGGTCCTTCATATCGTTGAGAGAAGACGTTGGCGGAAACGAGAAATTTTTCATTGCCGGTCGCGGGACACCGATTGCGCACCACCATGTCGCCTTCCTTGGCGGGAGGGCTCTGGGTCTCTTTACCTTCGCCTTTTATTGTTGTGACGACGATCTCTCCGGGCTTTGCCGGCCGCGCGTCGATAACCTTCGTCTTGCGGGCCACACCGGCGCCATCGGTTTTTTCGACGCCACGGAAATATGCGATCACGTCGACATCATCTTGAGCATGCGACGCGTTATCCGACCCGAGAATCGCAATCCCCGCGAAGACCGCCCTGTATCGCCATCGCTTTAAAAGCCGCTCTCGCATCCTTAAACCTTGCCTTTCGAGAAGCCGGAATACTCGAACTCTGAGTCTCTGGAAAGGCGCAGCCTGCGTCGAGCACGCCGGCACCCCTCGATAAGCGCTCCCGAGCCGCACTAAGCAATGAGAATCGGCCTGATCGAAGCAGCCTCTTTTATACGCGCCGATATCGCCGATTTTGCCGGGCTTACCGGCAGGGACGAAGCGCCGCGAACTCACGGCGCCTTCTCCTTGCGCAGCATGCCCGCTATCCCGGCCGGGCGCCTATTGACATGTCTGGCCAACCCCTTTGTGCTATGGCGGCGGCAAAGCTCAATCGGGGAATGGTTTTCAGGTGTCGATCCAGGTCGCGCTCCACCACGTCACGCATTACAAATATGATCGGCCGATCTCCATCGGTCCGCAGATCATTCGGCTGCGTCCGGCCGCGCACTGCCGCACGCGCGTCACCGGCTATTCGCTAAAAATCCTGCCGTCCGACCATTTCATCAACTGGCAGCAGGACCCGCACGGCAATTGGCTGGCGCGGCTGGTTTTCCCGAACAAGGCGGAAGAGTTTCGCATCGAGGTCGATCTCCTCGCGGAGCTTGCGGTTTACAATCCTTTCGATTTCTTCGTCGAGCCGACGGCCGAGACGTACCCCTTCACTTATTCGCCCGACACGCTCGAGCAACTGCCGGGCTATCTCGATCCCATCGACGTCGGCCCGCTGACGGAGGCCTTTCTGGGCCACTTCCAGAAGGAGAGATCGGCGGAGTCCGTGAGGACGATCCCCTTTCTCGTGGAGCTCAACGCGCAGCTCAATCGCGAGATCCGTTACGTCATCCGCATGGAGGCCGGCGTCCAGACGCCGGAAGAGACGCTCTCCCTCAGATCCGGCTCGTGCCGAGACAGCGCCTGGCTCCTCGTGCAGCTTCTGCGGCGCCTAGGCTTTGCCGCGCGCTTCGTCTCCGGCTATCTCATTCAGCTCAAGGCGGACATCGATCCCATCGAGGGGCCGAAGGGAACGGATCGCGACTTCACCGATCTGCACGCCTGGGCGGAAGTCTATGTTCCCGGCGCGGGCTGGATCGGCCTCGATCCGACATCCGGCCTATTTTGCGGCGAAGGCCATCTGCCTTTGTGTGGCGCGCCGCATTATCGCGCCTGCGCGCCGATCGCAGGGCTCGTCGATCCGGCCAATGTCGAATTCGGCTTCGAGATGCACGTCGAGCGCATCCGTCAGGCGCCGCGCATCACGGCGCCTTTCAGCGACGAGGCCTGGGCGCGGCTCGATCGGCTCGGGGAGACGGTGGACGCCGATCTCGCCCAACAAGACGTGCGGCTCACCATGGGCGGCGAGCCGACCTTCATCTCCATCGACGATTTCGAGGGCGCTGAGTGGAACACGGCGGCGGTCGGTCCGACCAAGCGCGATTATGCAGACGTGCTCATTCGCCGTCTGCGCGACGTCTTCGCGCCTTCCGGCCTGCTGCATTACGGCCAGGGCAAATGGTATCCCGGCGAGAGCCTGCCGCGCTGGGCCTTCGGGCTTTATTGGCGGAAGGACGGCAAGCCGATCTGGAAAGACGAGCGTCTCATCGATCGGCCCGCAGGCTCGAATGCGGCGACGGTAGAAGGAGCCGAGCGCTTCGTCTCGAAAATTGCGGCGGGCCTCAGCGTCCCCGCCGAGCATGTGATGCCGGCCTTCGAAGACCCGGTTGTATGGATGGAAAAGGAGGCGCAGCTTCCGTTCAACGTCGATCCGACCGATCCGAAGCTCGCCGATCCGGAAGAGCGCTCGCGCATGCGGCGCGTGTTCGAACGCGGCTTGGGCACGCCGACCGGATTTGTTCTCCCCATCCAGCGCTGGAACGCGCAGGCGGCTTCCGGTTGGCGGTCGGAACGCTGGAAGCTTCGCCGCGAGCGCCTCTTCCTCGCGCCGGGCGATTCGCCGATTGGCCTCAGGCTGCCGCTGCCCTCCCTGCCCCACGCGGCCGAGCCTCAGCACATTCACCCGCAGGATCCCCTCGAGGAGCGGCCGGAGCTTCCCGATTTCGAGACGGCGACGTTCCGGCAAATTCATTCCGCGCGCGCGGCCTCACCAGGTCAGGACGTTCGGGAACAGGCGCTCGTCGAAGGCGCGGTGCGAACGGCGCTCGCGATTGAGCCGCGCGAGGGCGTGCTGTGCGTGTTCATGCCGCCGGTCGAGAAGCTCGAGCATTATCTCGAGCTGGTGGCCCTCGTCGAAGCGACGGCGCTTGAAATGGGCCTCCCCGTGCATGTCGAGGGCTATCCGCCGCCGGAGGATCACCGGCTCGGCGTCATCAAGGTGACGCCCGACCCTGGCGTGATCGAGGTGAACATCCACCCCGCCGCCTCCTGGCGCGAGGCGGTCGAAACCACGACGACGCTCTATGAAGAGGCGCGCAAGGCGCGGCTCACGACGAGCAAGTTCCTGCTCGACGGCAAGCAGACAGGCTCCGGCGGCGGCAACCACGTGGTGCTCGGCGGGGCCAAGCCGGCCGACTCGCCTTTCCTGCGCCGCCCGGATCTCTTGAAGAGCGTCGTGCTCTATTGGCAGCGGCATCCCTCCCTGTCCTATCTGTTCTCGGGCATGTTCATCGGGCCGACCAGCCAGTCGCCGCGCGTCGACGAAGCGCGGCACGACTCGCTCTATGAAATGGAGATCGCGCTCGCCAACACGCCGGCGCCGGGTTCGGGCGAGTTTCCGCTGTGGCTCGTCGACCGGCTCTACCGCAATCTGCTCGTCGATGTCTCCGGCAACACGCATCGCGCCGAAATCTGCATCGACAAGCTCTTTTCGCCAGACGGCCCGACAGGACGGCTAGGTCTCGTCGAGTTTCGCGCCTTCGAGATGCCGCCCGACGCGCGCATGAGCCTCGCCCAGCAACTCCTGCTGCGTGCGCTCATCGCTTGGTTCTGGCGAGAGCCGCAGGAGGGCGGCTTCGTGCGCTGGGGAACCATGCTGCACGACAAATTCATGCTGCCGCATTTCGTCTGGGAGGACTTTCTCGATGTGCTCGGCGATCTCCGCCGCGCCGGCTATGACTTCGAGCCCGAATGGTTCGAGGCGCAACGCGAGTTCCGCTTCCCCTTCGCCGGCGCCGTCGAGCACGGCGGCGTGCGTCTCGAAATCCGCCAGGCGCTCGAGCCCTGGCACGTGCTCGGCGAGGAAAGCGGCGGCGGCGGGGCCGTGCGTTACGTCGACTCGTCGGTGGAGCGGCTGCAGGTGAAGGCGCAGGGCTTCGTTCCGGGACGGCATGTCATTGGCTGCAACGGCAGACGCGTGCCGATGACGAGCGCCGGCGCGCAGGGCGAAGCGGTCGGCGGGGTGCGCTTCAAGGCTTGGACGCCATCCTCGGGCTTGCATCCGACGGTGCCCGTGCATGCGCCGCTCACCTTTGACGTCATCGACACCTGGAGCCTTCGCTCGCTCGGCGGCTGCGTTTATCACGTCGCTCATCCGGGCGGGCGCAATTACGACACTTTCCCCGTCAACGCTCACGAAGCCGAGGCGCGGCGCCTCGCGCGTTTCCAGGAGCATGGCCATACGCCCGGCCGGATCGATCCGCCGCGGGAAGAGCCGGCGGGCGAGTTCCCTCTGACCCTGGATTTGCGGAGGCGACTTGGCGGCTGAGCAGATGGCGCGCCGCGACGACGACCCGGCCCGCGCCTGGCTCGCTGGCTATCGCCCCCTGGCAGGCGCGCATGACGAGTTCATCGGACCCGACGGTCGCCCGCGCGGGCACTGGCTGACGTTTTTCAACTCGCTCGCCGCGCTTGGCGAGAAGGAGCTCGAACAACGTTTCGCGGCGGCTGGCCGGCGGATACACGATTACGGCGTGACCTATCGCGTGCTGGGCGAAGCGCGCGAGCGGCCCTGGCCGCTGAGCCGTCTGCCGCTGCTGCTGACTGAGCGCGATTGGCGCGAGCTCGCCGCGGGCGTCGCGCAGCGCGCCGATCTGCTCGAACGCATTCTTCGCGACGTCTACGGCGCCGCGCGGCTCGTCAATGAGGGCGCGCTTCCGGCCGCAGCGGTTGCGGGAGCGCCGAACTACATTCGCCCCATGCACGGCGTCTCGCCGGCTGGAGGACGCTGGCTCGGTTTCTACGCCGTCGACGTCAGCCGCGGCGCGGACGGACGATGGCGCGTGTTGGGGGATCGCGCACAGGCGCCGTCGGGAGCGGGTTACGCGATCGAAAACCGTCTCATTCTCGCGCGCACCTTTCCGAGCCTCTATCGCGAGATGAACGTGCGCCGCCTCGGGCCGTTCCTTCGCGAGTTTCGCGCCGGCATCGCCGCCACGGCGCAGCGCGCGGCGCCGCGAATCTGCCTGCTGACGCCCGGCCCCTATAGCGAAACCTATTCGGAGCAAGCCTTTCTCGCGCGCCATCTCGGATTTCTCCTCGTGGAAGGCGCCGATCTCATCGTCAACGAGAACCGTCTCCACGTCCGAACCATCGCCGGACAAAAGCGAGCCGACGTGCTTTGGCGCCGCCTCGACGCCGACTGGTGCGATCCGCTCGAGATGAACGCCGCATCGCGCTTGGGTGTGCCGGGACTTTTCCAGGCCATTCGTCAAGGCGCCGTCGCGGTCACGAACATGCCGGGCGCGGGGCTCGCCGAATCTCGCGCCCTGTACTCCTTTCTGCCCGCGCTCGCGCGCACGCTGCTCGGCGAAGACTTGCGCCTGCCGCAGATCGAAGCCTGGTGGTGCGGAGAGCCGCGCGCGCGGGAAGAGGTGCTGGCGAGGCTCGATGAACTCGCCATCACCGGCGCGCATGGCGAGAGGGCGCCGGGCTTCGCGAAAGACGGCGCGACGATCGGCGCCGCCCTCAACGCCGCCGATCGAGAGCGGCTCGCGGCCGCGCTCGAGACGCGCGGCATGGACTATGTCGGGCAGGAGATCGCGAATTTCTCGACGACGCCGAGCTTCGTCGACGGCGCGCTCGCGCCGCATCCCTTCGTGCTGCGGGTCTTCGCGGCGGCGACGCCGAACGGTTGGAGCGTCATGCCCGGCGGCTTTTGCCGCGTCTCCGAAACGCCGGAAGCGCCGGCCGTCTCCATGAACGCCGGCGCGACCTCGGCCGATGTCTGGGTGCTCGCCGAACGCCGCGTCGAAGAGACGAGCCTTGTCGCCTCCCTTGAGGACGAGCGCATCATTCGCGTGCTGGGCAATCTTCCGAGCCGCGCAGCCGACAATCTCTTTTGGATGGGCCGTTACATCGAACGCGCGGAAGCGACGTTGCGCCTCGTGCGCGCGCTCTGCAACCGCCTCACTCATGATCCGTCCGAGCGGCGCGTCATCGAGCGGCTCGAGAGGCTGCTTTTCGCCTGGGGCGCGCTTCCCGAAGACGCCCCGCGCTCGGCGGCCGCGATCACCGTCGCGGCGACGAGCGATCTGAGCGCCTATGGGTCGGCGCTGTCACTCGCGCGGCAGATCAAGACCGCGGCTTCGATCGTCCGCGAGAGAATTTCGCCCGAGGTCTGGCAGCTCATGGGCAGGCTGGAGGCGCGGCTGGAAGCGGCGGGGACGGCCGGCGCCTCGGAGCCCGAAACGCTCGATCGCGTGCAATCGGCGCTCTACGGGCTCGCGGCGCTGTCGGGATTCATGAGCGAGAATTTCAATCGCGTCGCCGGCTGGGATTTCCTCGATCTCGGCAAGCGCATCGAACGCGCGATCGTCACCTGCCGCTTCGCGCGGCAATTCGCCGACGCCGAGGCCACCTATGAGAGTCTCGACGCTCTGCTCGAATTGATCGATTCGCAGATTACCTATCGCTCGCGCTATCTCGGCGCCATCTCGCGCATTCGAACGCTGGACATGGTCATGCTCGATCCTTTCAACCCGCGCTCCATCGCCTTTCAGCTCGCGCAAATCGACGCGCATCTGGCCTCACTCCCCTCCCTGCGCGACGATGGAATGCTCGAGGCGCCGCGCCGGCTCGCGTTGAAGCTGCGTGCGGAAATGGAGGTCGAGGATGCGAGCCACATCGACTCACAACGCGTACTGGAGATCGAGCAAGGCGTGATGGCGCTCGCCGACGCCGTGACGGATCGCTACTTCATCCAGGCGACGGAAGTCGCGCCGACGGACGAGCCCTCGGGTCTCGCGTGATCTACGACATCACCCATATCTCGACTTATGCCTACGCCTCGCCCGTCGCGTCGACGCGCGGCGTCATCCGGCTGCTGCCGCGAGACGACGATCAGGGCCAGAGAGTCGTCTCGAGCGCGGTCGAGACGACCCCGACGCCGCAGCTCGCGCAGGAACGGCGCGACTTCTTCGGCAATCGCGTCATCGAGGCGCAGGTCAATGCGCCGCACGCCAAGCTGCGCATCGTGCTTCTGGCGCGCGTGGAGGTTCATCGCGCGCACGCGCCCGCGGCGGCGCTGACGCCGGACTGGCAGGAGGCGCGACGCCTGGCGCTCACGACGCATTCGCTCGCCGCGACGTCGCCCGTGCATGCGCTCTTCGCCAGCCGTCTCGCGCCGCTCGACGACGCGGTCACGCGCTATGCGTCCGAAAGCTTTCCCTGCGGCAGACCGGTCCTCGAAGGCGCGCAAGATCTCATGCGTCGCATTCACGCGGATTTCGTCTATGACGCGCGCGCGACGAAGATCGGGACGCCGGTCGCACAGGTGCTGGCGAAGCGCCGCGGCGTTTGTCAGGACTTCGCGCATCTGATGATCGCGGGGCTGCGGGGGCTTGGTCTTCCGGCTCTCTATGTGAGCGGCTATATCCGAACGCTCCCGGTCGGCGGCCTGCCGACGCTAGAGGGCGCCGACGCCTCGCACGCCTGGATCTCGGTCTGGTGCGGTCCCGCCTTCGGCTGGATCGGGCTCGACCCGACAAATTGCGCGACGGTCGGAGACGATCATGTCGTCGTCGCGATCGGACGCGACTATTCCGACGTCTCACCGATCGACGGCGTCGTGCACGGCTCGGGCGATCAGGAGCTCGAGGTCAGGGTCGCTGTCATTCCGGTGACGGACGGGGGGTGAGGCTCGAAGCGCGTCTTGCGGCGCTTCCCACACGCCTTCATCCATGCCCCCTCCCCAACCCTCCCCCGCTTCGCGGGAGAGGGAGCAGACTCGGTGTTTCATTCAAATTCCGAACGCTGATCCTTAGGGTCACCTCTCCCGCGAGCGACGCGAAGCGGGGGAGGGACAGGGAGGGGGCCCGTCCCGCATTCTGGCGGCAAGGCGGTGGAGGCCGAACAGGCGTTCGTGCTACGCTGAACACATGGAACGTGGCGAAGCCATAAACGTTTTGCGGCGACACGAAGCCGAGTTGAAGCGGCTCGGCGTGGAGCGTTTGTACATCTTCGGCTCGACGGCGCGTGGGGAGGCGAGAGACCGCTCCGACGTTGATTTGTTTTTTGATTACGAAAAAGGGAAGCTCGGCCTCTTTGAATTGATGGACGTGAAGGCCTACGCGGCCTCCATTCTCGGCTGCAAGACAGACATCATGACGCGGGACAGTCTGCACAAAACCCTGCGCGAGGCGATCGAAGCCACAGCGGTTCGCGTGTTTTAGTGGCCGCGCGATCCTCCATTGCTCCCCTGACCGATATTCTTGAAGCCATCGAACGCATTCGCGCCGTGCTCGGCGAAACGGTGCTCGAAGGTTTCGAGCGCGATTGGCAGCGGCAATGGCTTCGTCGAGCGAGGCGTTGAGATTGTCTCGGAGGCAAGCCGGCGCCTCAGCGACGAGCTAAAAGCGCGTCACCCGGAAATCCCATGGCGAAAGTGGCGGGCATCGGCGATGTTCTGCGTCACGACTATGAATTGATCGCCGCGCCGATCCTTTGGAAGCTGGCGCAAGCGGATTTGCCGGTCTTGGAAAAGGCGTGCCGGGAGGAACTCGAAGCGGAGAAAAGGAGGGAACGAAAAGAGTGAGGCTTTTCCCCGCGCTTTCACCGCGTTTCCCCCTCACTCCCCGATCGGCACCGCGACGAAACGCGTGTCGCCATGGCCGTTGGCGACGATGAACAGCGCCGATTTCTTCCCGGCTTGCTTCAGCGCCGCGATCTTCTTGACCGCATCATTGGGCTCGGCGACCGGCTCCTGATTGATCTCGGTGACGGTCTCGCCCGGGCGCAGGCGCTTCTCGGCGGCGTCGGAATGCGGGTCGACCGAAAGGATCACGGCGCCGGACTTCACGGCCTCCTTGATCTGGAAGCGCGTCCGCAACTCGTCCGAGAGCTTGCCGAATTCGAGGCCGAGCGCCGCGGGCGGCTTCTCCGCCTCCTTCGGCGCGCCGGCGTCGGCCGTCGCAATCTTCTCGCTCTCCTCGAGATGGCCCACCGTCACCGTTCTCGACTGCTCCTTGCCGTCGCGAACGACGACGACCTCGACCGCCTTGCCGACCGGCGCCAGCGCGACGAGCTTCGGCAGGTCGTGAGAGTCCTTGATCGGCTTGCCGTCGAATTTCACGATGAGGTCGCCGATCTTCACGTCGGCGCGCTTGCTGGGGCCGCGTTCATCGACGGCCGCGACGAGGGCGCCGCGCTGCTTGCCGAAGCCGAGCGTCTCGGCGATCGCGTCGTCGACGCTTTGCACCCGCACGCCGAGCCATCCCCGCCGGGTCTCGCCGAACTTCTGCAATTGCTCGATCACCGGCGCCACGGTGTTCGCGGGCGTGGCGAAGCCGATGCCGATCGAATTGCCGGAGGGAGAAAGGATCGCCGTGTTGATCCCGATGACCTCGCCGTTCATGTTGAACATCGGGCCGCCGGAATTGCCTTTGTTGATCGCCGCGTCGGTCTGGATGTAATTGTCGTAGGGACCCTTGTCGATATTGCGGTTGCGCGCCGAGATGATGCCCTGCGACACCGAGCCGCCGAGTCCGAAGGGATTGCCGACCGCGAGCACCCAGTCGCCGACGCGCGTCTTGTCGCTGTCGCCGAATTTGACGGCCTTGAGCGGCTTCTCGGGCTTCACGCGCAACACCGCCACGTCGACCTTCGCATCCTTGCCGATGATCTCCGCCTTGAGCTTCTGCCCGTCAGTGAAGTTCACGATGATTTCGTTGGCGTCGGCGATCACGTGATTATTGGTGACGATGATCCCCGAAGGGTCGATCACGAAGCCGGAGCCCATCGCGCCGTGGCGTTCCTGCGGCGGCTCGGGCAGCCCGGGATTGAGCTTTTGCTGGCGGCGCAGGAATTCGTCGAAATACTCGTCGAAAGACGGCGTGTTGGGGTCCGCCTGGGAGATCTTGCCGCGCTTCGGCTCGACGATTTCCGCGGAAATATTCACGACGGCGTCCGAGACTTCCGCCGCGAGGTCGGCGAGCGATTCGGGGCCTCTCGCCGCGGCCGGCGCAAGCGCGAAGGAAAAGAAGAACAGCGCCGCGGCGAGGGCGGGCTTCGGCGCAAGTCGTTTCAAGGCTGTCTCCTGGGCGCCGTTCGAGCGCGCATCCCCTAACGTGCTTCAGCCTCAAGGGGTAATCCATTGCGGCGGCGGCGATCAATGAATTTGTGACGACCCGCTTTCGTTAGGGCTTCTTTTCCGCTTCCTCGGGCGGCCGCGCTTTGGCGGTCGTGGGCGAAGAGAAGTAGCGGAAGAAGTCGGAGCGCGGATTGATCAGGAAGCGCGTGTCGCCGGCCTTGAAAGCGGTCTCATAGGCCTGCATCGAGCGGTAAAAGGCGAAGAAGTCCGGGTCCTTGCCGAAGCTCTCGGCGAAGATGTGGTTACGCTCGGCGTCGCCCTCGCCCTTGATCTTGTCCGCCTCCTGCTGCGCCTCCGCCTTCAGCACGATCACGTCGCGATCCGCCTTGGCGGTGATCTTTTGCGCCTGCTCCGCGCCCTGTGCGCGGTATTCGGCCGCCTCGCGGGCGCGCTCGGTCTGCATGCGCCCATAGACCTTCTCGGATATCTGCTGCGGCAGATCGACCCTGCGGATGCGCGCATCGACGACCGCGACGCCAAATTTATGCCCTTCGAGGTCCGCCTGCTCCTTGATCTTGACCATCAGCGCCGCGCGCTCGTCGCGCACGATCTGGCGCTGATTGGCCTCGCTCAGCACGCGACGAACCGCCGAATTGAGCACGGAGGCGAGCTGATTCTTGGCGCCGAGCTCACCGCCCACGGTCTGATAGAAGCGCAAGGGATCGATGATCCGATAGCGCAGGAAACTGTCCACCTCGAGGCGCTGATTGTCCGAGGCGAGAACCTCGAGATTGGGGCTTTCAGCGAAGAGGATGCGATTGTCGAGATAGACGACGTTCTCGATGAGCGGCAGCTTGAAGTGGAGGCCGGGCTCGGTGACGAGGCCGCGGCCGGGGACAGGTTCGCCGAGACGCAGCACGATGGCCTGCTCGGTCTGTCCGACGGTGAACAACGAGCCGAGAGCGACCACGAGAACGACGACCGCAGCAAGAAGCAAGGGCAAGATAATCTTCATTTGCGCGGGCCTCCCTGGAACGCCGGGAAACCGGGCAGCGGCATGTAGGGCAGGACGCCCGAGCCGGAGCCCTGCTCGTCGATGACGACCTTGTCGGCGCCGCCGAGCACGCGCTCCATGGTTTCGAGGTAAAGGCGCTCGCGCGTGAGGTCGGGGGCGCGCCTGTACTGCTCGTAAATCTGCTCGAAGCGCGAGGCCTGACCGCGCGCCTCCGCCACCACCTGCTCGCGATAGGCTTCCGATTCTTGCAGGATGCGCGCCGCCGCGCCGCGCGCTTCCGGCACGACCTTGTTGGCGTAGGCTTCCGCCTCGTTGCCCAGCCGCTGCAGATCCTGCTGAGCGGCGGTCACGTCGCGAAAAGCCGTGATGACTTGCGGGGGAGGATCGACGGAGAGCAGTAGCACCTGCACGATCTGCACGCCGCTCCTGTAGCCGTCGAGAATCTTCTGCATCAGCTGCTGCGAGGCCGGCTCGATGAGCTTGCGGTCAGCGGTCAGGATTTTTTGAATTTGCGACTGACCGACGATCTCGCGCATGGCCGATTCGGCGACGCTGCGCACCGTGGCGGGCGGGTCGAAGACGTTGAAGGCGAAATCCTCGGGATGCGTCGGATCGATCTGCCAAATCACGCGGAATTTGATGTCGGCGATGTTCTCGTCGCCGGTGAGCATCAGGCTTTCCTCGGGCGCCTCCGGCCCCTGCGCGCTTCGCCGGCGCGTGGCGGGGGCGTCCTCGCGGAAGCCGATGTCGATCGCGTTGCGGTCGGTCACCGGAAGCTTGATCACCGAGCCAATCGGGGCCGGGAGGTTGTAGTTCAGGCCGGCCTGGGTCTTGCCGCGATATTTGCCGAAGATGAGATTGAGGCCGATCTCGTTTGGTCCGACCGTGTAGAATCCCGACGAGAGCCAAGCGAGCGAGGTCAGCAGGAGGAGGATCGCGACGCCGCGTCCGCCAAGACCCGACGGCAGCACCTGCTTCAAGCCTTCCTGGCTCCGCCGCAGAAATTCCTCGAGATCGGGAGGGCCTTCGCCCGGACCCGAGCCCCAGGGGCCGGTCCCCTTTCCCCAAGGATCGTTGTTCTTATGCGGGGGTTCGCCTTGATCGCTCCAGGGCATATCGTCTCGCTGCCTGCGGCTCCGCGCCTAAAGCGAATTGATGCAAAAGTTGAAAACTTTCGCGATCCGAATTCGCTTTAGCAGCTTGGCGGGATTTCCCGTCGCTCGAACGATTGGGTCCGAGAAACGAACTCCCCAACGCGGTCCTTCATCTTGGCGGCATATAGCGCCTCGCGGGCGTGGCGGCAATTCGACCGAGGCGGGGCCGGGCTTACGAGAGCGGTTTTGGCAGGTCGCCGGTCTGGCCCCGCTTGCAAGCGTCGCGAAAACGCTTCCGCGGGTTGCCGCGGAGGCCTTTGGCGTCGGCCTGCTTCGAACATTCCTTCGCCAGCGCCGCCTTGCGGTCGGCAGCCGCGTTCGGCGCGGGTGACGCCGGCTCCGCAAGGGCCGCGCCCGTCATGATCGCCATGGCGACGCCGGCCGAGACGAGAGCGGCGGAAAGTCCTCTCATGATTTTTCCCCTGGCGATCTTGATGTTCATTTCTGATATCGCGAACGGGCGCTCGCTTTGCAAGTCCAAGCTGAAGCCCAATGGCTATCTCGCGCGCAAGACCGTTCGCGCAATAGGTATTTCCTCAAATAACGACTAGTCCAACGCGCGAAGGGCGCCCGCGCCGCGACGCTGGAGCGGAAACCTCGCCGCCCGCAGAAAATCTCGCAGCTCCTTGGTGCGCGCCTCCGTCACGCGCGAGAACGCATAGGCGAAGCCGATAGCGGCGACGATCAGACCGCCGGCCACGAACCAATGGGCGGGCGTCGGCAGCGTCTTGAACCACTCGCGCCCGAACAACCCTCCCACCGCCGCCCAGACGAAGAAGACGAGCGGCGCGTGCGTGGCGTAAAGCGAATAGGAGAAGTCCGACAGCCGCCAATGGACGGGGCCAAGACGCGAGAAGAGACCGCCCGGCGGTGCATGGCGCAGCGCCAGAAGCAACATCGCGAAGCTCGCGACGACGCAGAAGTCGCCCAAGGCCGAAAGCCAGGGATGCGCCGCCAGCATGGGTCCGCGCACGGCGAGCCGCGTGACCGTGAGCGCCGTGAGGAAGAGCCCCAGCGCGATCCAGACAGACTTCACGGCGGGCCGCGGCGCGACGCGCGCCAGGGCGCCCAGCATCCAGACCCCGTAGCCGAAGAGGAACATGCCGACGCCGTTGTTGATCATCGGCATGAGCCCGCGCGCGCCGACGTCGACGCCCGTCGCCGCCATGAGTTCGGGGGTCGCGAGAAAGCCCACGAGCGCCACGCCGAGAGCCAAGCCCGCATAGCGCCAGCTCTTGGGATAGGCGCGCGAGAGGGGAAGCAGCAGCAGCGGGAAGGTGACATAGTACCACATCTCGCAGGCGAGCGACCAAAGCGGCCCATTGGTGCCGGCCTGCGCCGCCCAGATGTGCTGCTGCTGGAGGAGGGTCCAGACATATTGGATCGGCTCGAAGACCGAGGCGAAGAAGGGCGCGTCATAGACGCCGGTCGCGGGAAAGGCGGCGCGGCCGACGCTGTCGATCAGGAAAGTCCAGACCAGCGCCGGGACCATCACGATGTAGATGCGGCTGAAACGATCCGAGAAATAGCCGTGCAGGAAGGGGCTTGCCCGCCGCCGATCGCGCAGGAGCGGTCCGCCGACGAGAAACCCCGAGATGACGAAGAAGACCAGCACCGCCTGATGCGAAAAGGCGGCAAGGAACCACCAAGCGTAGACGCCCGGCCCATGCGGCGCGACCATGATGTCGGAGATGTTGATGAGCACGCCGGCGTGGCCGACGAGCACAGCAAAGGCGGCGACCCAGCGCGCCATCGCGATGAAATTCGTGAGGTCCTTGGTCAATGACCCTCCACTGCCGGGGATTCGGCTGAAGTCCTTCCTTTTAGCTTTTTTCGCTCAAAATTCGGTTTTTTTTGGAAATGTTGCCGATGGGCCGCGTTGTCTTCAGATTTCAGTCGGGGGAGAGTAACAGCGATCTTGCGAGCCACCGGCTGGATTGCTAGCGTTCAGAAATGGCCATTCCTGATTATCAATCCTTAATGCTGCCCGTGCTCTTGGCAACGCCGGAAACGGAAGTGCGTATTGGCGATGTCATCAACCGCTTAGCCGATCAGCTCGGATTGACATCTGAAGAGCGAACGCAGCTGCTACCTTCAGGCGTTCAAGGTATTTTCGCCAATCGAGTGCACTGGGCAAAATTTTATCTCACGAAGGCCGGACTGATTGAACCCACGCGGCGCGGCTATTTCAAGCTCACGCCCGAGGGAAAGAAGGTTATCGGAGCGAAGCCGGAGCGCATCGACAACAATTTCCTGAGCCAATTCGAGGCTTTCGAGAAATTTTTCAGGCAGAAGACGGAGACGAAGCCTACCGAGGCGGACGGGCAGGCCCCAGCCATTTTGAACCAGACGCAAACGCCCGACGAAATTATGCGCGGCGCCCACAGAGAGATTGACGCTTCCCTTGCCCAAGAGCTCTTGGAGCGCGTTCGGAATGCGCCTCCTGACTTCTTCGAGCGGCTCATTGTCAACTTGCTCCTGAGCATGGGTTTCGGAGGCTCTGTTCGGGATGCGGGGCGCGCTTTGGGACGCAGCGGGGATGACGGCGTGGATGGCGTTATCGACCAAGACCCACTCGGCCTCGATCGCGTTTATGTTCAGGCGAAACGATACGCCCCGGCAAACAAGATTGGTTCCGGGGCCATCCGTGATTTTTTTGGTAGCCTCGACCGTCACAAAGCAAGCAAGGGGTTGTTTGTAACCACTTCCAGTTTTTCCACCTCAGCGATCGACACGGCCGAATATCTGAGCAAGCGGATTGTACTCATCGACGGTGACCAATTCGCCAAGTTGATGATCCGATACAACGTAGGATGCCGCGTCGAAGAGACCTTTGAAATCAAAAAAATCGACGAAGATTATTTTGAATGATTTTGCTCTCCATCCTTCAGTAGGACAAAGTGATGGAACGAGATCACCGACCCTGGCAGCGGCGTTTTCGTTAGCGAGCGCGAGCTTACGCGAAGCAATGCCACCGAAAGCACGACCGGGCGGCTATTGCGCCTTCGGCGGCAAGGGGCAGGACGGATCGCCCTCCTGGCAGTTCAGATAGGTCTTGAAATCCTGGATGCGCTTTTGGGTCAGCTCGGCGAGGCAGGAGGCGACGATCGTCGGCTGGATGCTCCCGCCGGCGACGCCGGAGCCGACAAAGGCGCATTGGGCGTCGCGAAAGGCGATCCAGGCGCGCTGCGTGGAAAGGAGCGCGGCACGCGTCTTCGCTAGATCGCCGTCGCCTTTGAGCCGTCCGACGATCTGCTCATAAAGGGCGTTGAGCTCCGCGTCGGCCCGTTTGTAGGCCTTGGCGGCGCATTCCTTCATGCTCGTCTGATCGGGGGCCTTGCTGCAGTCATCCGCCTGGGCGGACGTCGCGAACGCCGCCAACGCCAGGAGCAAGACTCCAGGCCCCGCGGAGGCGCGCCCCGCGGGCCGCAGCTCACTCATCTCGGGCATTGTCCGCCGGCAGCGACACCTCGGATGCGCCGCGCATGAAGATCCAGGCGAGCACCGCCGCGGCCGACCACAGAGCGACCACCCAATATCCGTGCCCGAAAGCGAAGCCGAGCGCGAAAAACAAAAGCCCGAAGACCGCAAGGAAAGGCAACCCTTTTAGCGTCCGCCGACTGCCGATCGAGGACAAGGCCGTCCCTGCCCCACCCTGCGCCTTTTCCGCTACCGCCATTCTAACCTCCTGCGCCGCCCCTTTATCTGGGAGCGCGACCCTTGGCGCGCAACCCGGCTTTTCCGGGCGCACACGGGCCTCCACCTAGGTCGGCGAAGCCCTATTTTCGCCTTAAACGTTTCAAACGGCTAAAGGTTCCGGCGCCGCTAGCATCGCGGCGCGCCCTGGCGACGGGTCCCTGGAGTCTTCATATAGCCGGTAAAAGCAGGGCTCGCGGGCGGTCGGCGTCATGGTCTCGCGGCGGCTCGAAGGCCCCCCGGGGCGGCCCTTTTCTCGCCGTGACGGCGCCCCAAAAGGCGCATCATCCGATTTTAGGGTTTGTCCATCGGTCGCTCCTTAGGGAGCGTGGACCGTCGCCCGTCCTTAAGTGAAAATTCATCGGGACGTGGTGAATTCACCGTCAACCTCAAGCAAAAGTTGAGGGCTTGTTTTGGGTTACTTGACGCCGCCTCCGAATCCCCAGCCCGTGATCGTTTACAAGGACACGGGCGGACTCGTCACCGATTATGAAGCCGCGACGGAACTCTATCGCCGCACGAATCGGGAAGTGCGCCTGCATGAATGCCGCTCGGCCTGCACGCTGGCCTTGAGCCTGCCCAACGTCTGTGTTTATCCGGACGCGCAGGTCAAGTTCCATCAGGCCTATAATGCGATCACCCGCGAGGTCGATCTCGGGGTCTCGCAGCAGCTTTTCGACAGCTATCCGGCCTCGGTCCGGGCGCGTCTCGGCACGCTGACGCGGCAGTATAAGGTTCTGAACGGACGCGAGCTCATCGCGCTCGGCATGCGCAACTGCTCGCCTGGCCACGACGACGGCGTCATGGTCGCGAGTCGCAAGGATCAGGCTCCCGCTGTCGCTCAGGCCGAGGCCCCGCATGACGACGCCCTGCAGCACATGGCGCAGAGCGTGAAGGTGGCCGTGACGAAGGCGCTCTCGCGGCCCGAGGGCGAGCCCGCGCAGGCGCTGGCCTTCGCGGATCGGAGCCCCGCGCCGCCGCCGCCTCTCCCGGCGATCGAAGGCCTGTCGCACGAGACCGAAATTCCCCTGCCCCCGCGCCGTCCCGATTTCCACGTCGCTGTCGCCGTCGCCGCGCCCGCAGAGGCGGAAGGCGTCACGAGCGCGCAGAAGGTCGCCGTCGCCGCGCCGGAGCCCGTCGCGAGCGCGTCGGAGCGTCGCGGCTTCGTCCCGCGCCTGATGCAGGGCGCGACGCCCATTCTCGGCACCGGACGCTTCTATCCCGCCCCCGCGCAACAGCAGGCCGACAAGGGAAGCGAGCCGCTCACCTCGGGCGGCTGACTTTTCGCCCGAGCATACGGCGCGAAACCGAACGCGCCGAGGCCCAGAGTTTGGCGATGGGCGCCTTAGCGTTCGGCATTTAAAGGCCATATCGCCGCCAAAATCTACAGCGGCCGCCTATGGCAGGGGCGCCTGTCGCGTGTTATTTGCGTTTGCATGAACTTCCGCCCGCAAGACGCTCATTTCGACGCGCCGCCGCGCGCTCTGGTCGACCGATTCGCCCGGCCGATCACCTATCTGCGCGTCTCGGTGACCGACCGCTGCGACTTCCGCTGCGTCTATTGCATGTCGGAGCGCATGCGCTTCCTCCCGCGCGACGAGCTGTTGACCCTCGAGGAGCTCGACCGGCTCTGCACGGCGTTTGTCGCGCGCGGAACTAAGAAGCTTCGCATCACGGGCGGCGAGCCGCTGCTGCGTCATGGCGTGATGACGCTATTCCGCTCGCTCGCGCGCCATCTCGACTCCGGGGCGCTCGACGAGTTGACGCTTACGACGAACGGCTCGCAGCTTGCGCGTTTCGCCGCCGAGCTCGCGGATTGCGGCGTGAAGCGCCTGAACCTCTCGCTCGACACGCTCGATCCCGCGAAGTTCCGCGCGATCACGCGCAACGGCGATCTGTCTCGCGTTCTCGAGGGAGCGGAAGCCGCGCAGCGCGCCGGGATCGCCGTCAAGCTGAACACCGTGGCGCTCAAGGACGCAAACGAGGACGAACTCGTTTCGCTGACGCGCTTCGCCCATGAGCGCGGCATGGACATCTCCTTCATCGAAGTGATGCCTCTGGGCGAGCTCGACGGACAGGCGCGTATCGACCAATATCTGCCGTTGACGCAAGTGCGCGAGCGGCTGGCGCAGGTTTTTTCGCTCGAAGAGATCGACTACCGCTCCGGCGGGCCGGCGCGCTACTGGCGCGCTCGCGAGACCGGCGGCAGGATTGGTTTCATCACGCCGCTCACGCATAATTTCTGCGAGAGCTGCAACCGGGTGCGCGTGACCTGCACGGGCCGGCTTTACATGTGCCTCGGCCAAGAGGACAACGCCGATCTGCGCCAGCCTCTGCGCGAAGGCGCCGACGACGCCACGCTCGACAAGGTGGTCGAAGAGGCGATCCAGCGCAAGCCCAAGGGGCATGATTTCGTGATCAATCGCGAGACAAAGACGCCGGCCCTGCAGCGGCACATGAGCACCACCGGCGGGTAACGAGGTTCCCTCTCCCCGCCAGGTGGGGACAGGAGGTTCAGAATCACCAAGGGATCGACGCCGAGGCCATCGTGGATCCAGCTGTCATAAGCTTTCCCTCGCTGTCGCTGCTGCCGCTCGCGATCAACCTCACGGCGGCGATCGTGGCATTGCGCGACGACGAGCCGCTGATCCTCACGCTTTCGTCCGACAAGCTCGCGGCGCTGCCTTCCGGCGAGTTCGATCCGCTGCGCGACCGCACCTTCGAGATCGCTTTGCGCGCCTTCGTCGCCGCGCAGACCGGCGCCCCGCTCGGCTATGTCGAGCAGCTCTACACTTTCGGCGATCGCGGCCGCCATGCGCATCTGGGCGACCGCGACCCGCATATCGTCTCGATCGGCTATCTCGCCCTGACCCGTGTCGGCGAGCCGACGGCGGAAGAGAGCGGCGCCTATCGCGGCTGGTACGATTACTTTCCCTGGGAGGACTGGCGCCACGGCCGCCCCGCTGTCATCGAAGACAGAATCCTTCCCGATCTTGCCGCCTGGGTCGCCGAGGCGCCGTTTGAAGTCTCGTCCTCCGGCCTCTCGCGCGAGGAGCGTTTCACGCTGCTCTTCAAGCAGGCGGGCTTCTACGAAGAGAACGTTCTCGAGCGCTATGAGCTTCTCTATGAGGCCGGCCTCGTCGAGGAGGCGCGGCGCGACGGACGCGAGTCGGCGCTCAAGCGCGGGGCGCAGCCGCCGCTCGGCGCGGTGATGCGCCACGATCATCGCCGCATCCTCGCGACCGCCATGGGCAGACTGCGCGCCAAGATGAAATACCGGCCCGTCATCTTCGAGCTGATGCCCGAAAGCTTCACGCTCTCCGCGCTTCAGCGCAGCGTCGAGGCGCTTTCCGGCCGGCGCCTGCACAAGCAGAATTTCCGCCGCCTCGTGGAGACATCGGCCATCGTCGAGCAGACGGGCGAAACGACAATGAAGACGGGCGGCAGACCGGCGGCGCTCTTCCGCTTCCGCCGCAACGTGCTACAGGAGCGCTCGGCGCCGGGATTGCGCGTGGGGATCAAAGGATAAGGGATTTCTGGCGGACGACGCTGCGCGGTTTTTTGCGCAGGCAATTGGGAGATTGCAAATGATGAACAGCCTCGACGTCGTTGATCGAGATCTCTTTGCGCAAGTGATGGATCCTTCCAATCGCGCCGATCCCTATCCGCTTTATGCACGGCTGCGCGAAAGCCCCGTCGTCCGCAGCGAAGACGGGCTCTATATCGTGAGCACCTATGAGGAAATTCGATCACTGCTCCTGAACCCGAAAGCGAGTTCGGAGGTGATGCGGCGGCTCGTGTTTCCCTACACGGGCAATCCCTTCAAGGATTGGATCGTCAACCCCATCATGTCGCGGATCATGCAAAGACATCGGTCTTTGGTGTTCCGCGATCCTCCCGAGCACACGGGCCTGCGCCGGCATATCATGCTGCAATTCACCCCTGAGAGAATGGAGAGAATGAAAGGCCGGGTCGCCGTGCTGGTCGATGATCTCATCGCGGGCATGCGGGGAAAGCAGGAGATCGATCTTGTCGAATCCTTTTCCTATCCGCTTCCCGTAGCTGCGATTTGCGATCTCTTGGGCGTGCCGCCCGAGGACGAGAAAAAATTTCATGCCTGGTCGAAGTCGTTGATCGCAGGGCTCGATTTTCTGCAAGATAGAGATCCTGAGATCATGAAGAGGCTGGCCGTGGATAATGCGGCCATCAGCGCGTATCTTGGCGTGCTCATCAAGGAGAAACGCCGTCGGCCGAAAGACGACGTTCTGTCCGGTCTCGCCACATGTCGGGACCCGAAGGCTGGACGGCTAAACCGTTTTGATCTCATGACGACCGCCGTGTCCTTGTTGATCGCCGGACACGAGACCACGGTTTGTCTCATCAACAATGGAATGTTGGCGCTGCTGCGCCAGCCGCAACTGCTCGAGCGTCTGCGTCACGACTCTGGCCTTGCGCCACGTCTCGTGGATGAAATCCTGCGCTTCGATCCCCCTGGACACTTCATGCGGCGCAAGGCTCTCGATGACATCGACATCGCCGGCGCTCGTATTCCTAAGGGCGCGACGATCGTGCTCATGGTGGCCGGAGGCAACCGTGATCCGCTGCGCTTTCCAGATCCCGACCGGCTCGATCCCGACCGCCCGAACAACCAGCATTTGGGCTTCGGCGTCGGCTTGCACGCCTGTGTCGGCGCTTGGTTGGCGCGTCTGGAGACCGAGGCCGCTCTCGTCGCGCTCTCGCAGCGATTGATCCGCCCGCGCCTGCTCGAAGACCCGCCGCCCTATCGCGCTGGCGCCGCTGTGCGCGCGCTCGAGCGCCTGCGGATCAGCATCGAGGGCGTGACATAAGCGTTTGCGCAGTGGCGCGCGCAAGCGAACGGATGCACTGTGGCTTGCCTCGGCGCGCGAAAAGCTGCCCGCATCCTGGGAGCGGCGCCGACCCCTCCTCCGGCCTTCGGTCATCTTCTCCCGTAAGGGAGGAAGGGATAACGCCTTGGGAAAGGCATGCAAGCGCGGCTCGCTCACGCCCCCGCGCGCTCGACCTGGGGCTCGAGGAAAAACCGAACCATCTCGCGCGAGGCGTCGGGGCCGTGGCGGTCGGCGTGCGAGCCTTTCGGATCGCCGCCAGACCAGGCGTGGTCGAGGCCCTCGATCTCCCAATGCTCCACGCGGGCATGGCCGTCCGGCGCGACGAGCAGAATGCGCTGGTAGCGCCGCCCCGCCTGCTCACCCTGTTTTTCGACGAGCCGCGCTTGGCCCGCGAGGCCTGAGCGCGCGTCGGAGAAGATCATCCCGCCATTGGAGGGGTGAACCATCTTGTCCTCGGCGCCGTGGAAAATGATGGCGCGCACCTCGTTGGCGGCGCCGGAGCGCGATTTCGCCGCGCCGTTCTTCGTGGGCGTTACGGGCCCGCGCATGGCGGCGAAGGCCGAGACGATGTCAGCGGCGACGCCGAAGGCGAGGCCCGAGTGCACGCCGATCGCCGCGTAAAGATCGGGATAGGTTTCACCGAGCACAACCGCCATCGCGCCGCCCGCCGAGAGTCCGGCGACGAAGACCCGATCGGCGTCGGCGCCGAATTCCTCGACGATGCTTTGCGTAAGGCTCGCGAGAATGCTCGGCTCGCCCGCGCCGCGCCTCTGATGCGCGCGATCGAACCAGTTCCAGCAGGTGGAGCTGTTGGCGGCGCGGGACTGCTCCGGATAGATGACGATGAAGCCGTGTTCTTCCGCAAGCCTGTTCATACGCGTGCCGACGGCAAAGTCGTCGGCGTTCTGCGTGCAGCCGTGCAGCATCAGAACGAGCGGAGCCTTCTCCTGCAGTCGGCTCGGGCTGTAGAGCTTGTAATCGCGCGAGCCGGCCGCGCAGGAAAAACGTCGCGTGAGATAGCGCGCGCCCTCCGGAACGGGGGGATGGGGGTGCTTCGCCAGCGACAAGCCGGCGAGGTCGAGCGGCGGCTTGAAGTTACGCAGCAGATCGAGCGCCTCGCCGAGCGGCTTGCGCGGCCGCGCGCCGTGACCGTCTCCCGCGGGCGCCGCACTCCCCTTGGGCCGGGCCGCGTTGCTGGCCGAACTCTCCAACAGGCGCGGGGACACCGTGTCCGCCTCCGGCTCAGGCGCCGGGGCGGACCCGTGCAAAGCCTCTTGGATGAGCTTTGTTGCGCCGGCGAGATCTCGGGCAAGCGTCAGTCGGGTCGCCTCCCGCACGGCGGGAATGATCGATTTCATCTGAATTTCCCGGTTGGCGCGGTCACGCTATACGATCCGCGAGCGCCGCTTTTACGGCATGACTGGCCTGGAGCGCCCCCAGAACGTGGACGGAGGCGATGGTCTCGCGCGCAAGATCGGGCGTCACGTCCGCGTCGATCGTCGCGAGACCGAGGATTCGAATGCTCAGTGTCTCGCCCGCGGCTTTCACGGTTTCGAGCTCCTCACGGCTGTAGCGCCTCAATCCCAGCTCCAGCGTGTGCCGCGTGATCGACTGTTTGACCGCATCCGAATGACTGCCGAGTTGGTTGCGTATGGCGGTTCGGATGAAGTCGGTGCGGTTGGAATAGAAGCCCTCGCGCACCAAGAGATCGATGTGCCCGAGATCGACATAGCCTAGATTGACGGTGATTTTTTCTAAATCACCGCTTTTCTCATTTTGGCGAGCTTTGAGTGCGACCATCCGTTCACCATCCTCTGGGAGGGTATATGGAGTTTTTTTCGCCATTGCAAGCCCTGCTGCGCTTATGCGAAGCTCAAGCTCTATAATTTTACTAAGCTTGTAGATTTTGACCGCCGAGCGCGTAGGGTCGCAGCGTCAGCGACGGAAACAAGTCGCATCCATAGGGAGGTTTTGCAATGAACCGAAGAGCTTTCGCTGCTTTCCTGATGATTGGCCTCGCGACCGCGCTCTTCCCGCGCGCAGCATGGGCGGAGGATCACCTCGCCGAAGCGATCAGCCACACGAAGGAAGCCATCGATCACGGCAAGCAGGGCCACGCCGACGTGCTCGCGAAGCACGCGGAGGCCGCGCTGGCGCACGCAACCGCCGCGGAGAAGGAGAGGGCCAATCCGCAAATCAAGGAAGGGATCATCCATCTCAATGCGGCCATCGAGCATGGCAAGCAAGGCCATGCCGATGTCGCGACCGGCCACGCCGAAGAGGCGCTGACGCATCTCCAAGCCGCGACGAAATAGTCATTGACAACGCAAACGTCCCGCCCCGCCATTCGGGGCGGGGCGATAGAGCATGCCGTGAGGTCTGCATTTTTCTCTCACGGCGCTGTTACATTTTTCGCCTAGACCGCGAACATTGATTTCGAGCGCGCGTTGAGCCTTCGCGCGAACTCATCGAAAGGATCAGCCTATGTCCGACAAGCACGCTCGCGCCACCCTGTTGCTCGCCTCCGCTCTCACCGTGGCCATGGCCGGGATCGAATCCGCAAAGGCCGAAAAAGCCGAGCAGGAGAAATGTTTCGGCGTCTCCCTCAAGGGCAAGAACGACTGCGCGGCAGGCCCCGGCACGTCCTGCGCGGGCACCTCGAAGGCCGATTATCAGGGCGACGCCTGGAAATTCGTGCCGAAGGGAACCTGCCTTTCAATGACGACGCCCAAGGGCAAGGGCAGCCTCGAGCCGATCAAAAACTAACGACAACGTGAGGGATGCGCATGGCCGCTCAGGCCTTCGATTATGCAGGCTTCGCGGCGGCCCTCCTCGATCCCGCGCTGCCGCCGCCTGGCGGACTCCCTGAGCCTCGCTTCGCAATCTATCGCAACAATGTCGTCTTCGGTCTGATCGAGGCGCTCGGCGCGCGCTTTCCCGTGTGCCGGCGCCTGCTCGGGGCAGAATGCTTCGATGCGACGGCAGCGGTCTTCGCGCGCCGACACCCGCCGTGCTCGCCTGTGTTGCATGACTATGGCGAGGGTTTCGGAGAATTCCTCGAGACCTTCCCGCCGCTCGCCGAATTCGACTACCTCGGCGACATGGCGCGGTTCGAGGCCGCGCTCGGCCGCGCCTATCACGCAACAGACGCGACGCCGCTTGCGCCCGCCGCTTTCGCACGCATGGCGCCGGAAGAGCTGGATCGCTCCACGCTGGAGCTTCATCCCTCGCTCGAGATCATCGCGTCAGGGCGTCCGGTCCTGTCGATCTGGCGCGCGCATCAGGACGATGAGCCGCCGGAAATCGAGACGCTCGACCATGGCGAAGACGCGCTGATCCTGCGCCCCGATCTCGATGTCGAGACGCATCTGCTCCCCTCAGGCGGACGCGTCTTTCTCGCCGCAATCCTCGAAAGGCGCACGCTTGGCGAATCGATCGCGCGCGCGCTCGCCTTCAACGCGGACTTCGACCTCGCCGCGATGCTGAGCCTGCTCTTTTCATCGGGCGCGATCATTGGCGTCGTCCCACCGCACCAAGGAGAAACTCCGTGACTCTCTTCGCGAAAGCCGAAGGCGTCTTCGACGCCATCCCCTACTCGCTCGTCGCGCTCTTCGTGCGCATCGTCGCGGCGCATCCCTTCTTTGTCTCGGGACAGACGAAGGTGGACGGACCGCAAATCGGCGGAAAGATTTTTGGCCAGGACTTTTCCTTCACGCTGCCCACATCGATCAAGGATTCGACCTTCACGCTGTTCGCGGAAGAATACAAAGTGCCCCTGCTCTCGCCCGAGATCGCGGCCTATCTCGCAACGGCGGCGGAATGCGCGCTGCCGATTCTGCTCGTCCTCGGATTGCTGACGCGGCTCTCTGCCCTGGCCCTACTCGCCATGACGCTCGTGATTCAAGTCTTCGTCTATCCCGACGCCTGGTGGACCGTCCACGCCTATTGGGCGGCGCTGCTCCTCGTGCTCATCGCGCGGGGACCGGGGGCGATCTCGCTCGATGCGCTGTTTTCCCGTAGGAGAGAGCGCTGACCCGCCTGAATCAGCGAGCTACGTTAAGACGTCAACGTTTTTCCTACTCGCGCGGCGTCGGCTCCCTCAAAAGGGCCATCGACAAAAGATGCGAATATTGACCGTCAACGCAAATCGCGTTTCGGTGCAAGCCTTCGATCATGAAGCCGAATTTCTTATATAGCGCTATCGCGTTGGCAGTAAGTATCCCCCGGCAAAGCCGGGGGCTTTAGGATGTGAGCCGCTCATAGCGGCTGCGGGGTCGCTGACGCGACCCCGATTTCTCTTGGCCGCCTAGTGGCGGCGGCGCAGCGTCATCGCCACAGGTTCAACTGTTCCAGTCGGGCGTCTTCAAGTTCCTGGTTGCGGATGTAATCCCGGATCACCGCTTCGTCTCGCCCTACGGTCGAGACGAAATACCCCCGCGCCCAAAAATGCTGCCCCACGAAATTGCGCCGACGTTCCGCATAAACCCGCGCCATATGGATTGCGCTCCTGCCCTTGATGTATCCCACCACCTGAGACACCGCGTATTTCGGCGGGATCGCGATCATCATGTGCACGTGGTCGGGCATCAAGTGTCCCTCCTCGATCCGGCTCTCCTTTTGCACGGCCAGTTTCTTGAACACTTCCCCGAGGTGACGCCGCAGTTCGCCATACAGCGCTTTCCTGCGACATTTGGGAATGAACACAACGTGGTATTTGCAGTCCCACCGCGTGTGACTTAAGCTTTCATACTCGTCCATCGTCGATTTTCCTCGTCGTGTGCTTGGCGGCTCACGACTGGAAATTTCGACGGTGGACTGCCGAAAAGGTCAAACTCCTACTGCCACCCCGGCAAAGCCGGGGGATCTCCCTTACGGTTTAAACTCCCATACGGTCAGCTCGATTCGCGTCAACCCGCGATCAAACGCGGCCTGCAGCGTCGTACCCAGCAATCTTGCTCCGATGCCATGACGCCGAAACGGAGGCAGGAGACCAATGCCGAGAATGCCCTGGTGAGCACGTAGAGACTTTGGATTGCTAGGGATCACATCGCACCATCCTATGACCTCGTCATTTTGTAGCGCGACGAATTGAGGGTGATTTTTGGATATGTTGTCTAAAACGAATTTTCTTGTCTCATCGATCGGATAGGCTTCCTCAACCACCAGGAATTTCCTCTCACGCGCGATTATGCCCACGGATTTGTTGAGACCACAAATATGCGCTTCGGAAACTCGGGAGATATGTATATCCATTGAGATCTCCGAGGGTTGTCGAGGACTTTCGCAGAGGTCCGTTTGGAGAGAGTCTCCAACGATTGGCTAAGCTTGGCAAGGCCAGACCGTCGCGCCGGCTTGGGCGAGGCCGCCAGCGTACTATCTAACTTCATGCTCAGACAGCAAGCCGCTCTGAGGGGAAAGGAATTCATCATGGCCCCCGTGCGCTATCACAAGGCGAAGCTCGGCGAGCGCGAGCTGCAGCCCGAAACGCTGATGCTCGGTTACGGTTACGATCCGAGTCTTTCGGAAGGCTCGGTAAAGCCGCCCGTGTTCCTCACCTCCACTTTCGTCTTCAAGACCGCCGAGGAAGGCCGCGACTTCTTCGACATCATGGCCGGCCGCCGGCCGCCGCCCAACGAAGGCCCGCCAGGCCTCATCTATTCGCGTTTCAATCATCCCAATCTCGAGATCGTCGAGGACCGGCTCGCGATCTACGAGAGGGCCGAAAGCAGTCTCGTGTTCGCCTCCGGCATGGCCGCCATCGCCACGACGATGCTCGCCTATGTTCGGCCGGGTGAGGCGGTCTTGCACAGCCGCCCGCTCTACGGAGGCACGGAGACGCTCCTCCTGAAGACGTTGGCGCCTTTGGGGGTGAAAAGCGTCGGCTTCACCGACGGCCTCGACGAAAAGAACATTCTCGCCGCTGCCGAGCGCGCCGGCGCCGAGGGGCGCATCGCAATGATCTTCATCGAAACGCCGTCCAATCCGATGAACAGCCTCGTCGACATTGCGCTCGTGAGACGCATCTCGGAGGAGATCGGGCGGCGCCAAGGCTCTCGCCCGCTCGTCTGTTGCGACAACACGCTGCTTGGACCCGTGTTTCAATCGCCGCTTCGGCATGGCGCCGATTTGTCGCTCTACTCGCTGACGAAATATGTGGGGGGGCATAGCGATCTCATCGGCGGCGCAGCGCTTGGCTCGGTCGACGATCTGAAACCCATCCGCGCCATGCGCAGCGCCATCGGAACGCAACTCGATCCGCATTCCTGCTGGATGCTGACGCGCTCCTTGGAGACGCTGTCGCTGCGCATGCAGCGGGCCGCCGAAAACGCGGCGATCGTCGCGCGATTTCTCTCCCAGCATCCCAAGGTGGAGCGCGTGCATTATCCGCCCTTGCTGCCCGCCGATCACCCCGCGCGCAAGCTGATGGAAAGGCAGTCCTGCTCGGCCGGCTCGACCTTTTCCTTCGACGTCAAAGGCGGCCAGCCGGAAGCCTTCGCATTCCTCAATCGCCTGCAACTCTTCAAACTGGCGGTCAGCCTCGGCGGCACGGAGTCGTTGATCTGCCATCCGACGACGACGGTGCATTCCGGATTGACCGAGGAGGCCCGACGCGAGATCGGCATCACGCCGTCCCTCATTCGCATGTCCATCGGCATCGAGCATCCAGACGATCTCGTCGCCGATATCGCTCAAGCCTTTGAGTGAGAACCCAGCGGGTCAGCCACCGAGCAGCTTCAGCGCCGCCTCATGGAGGCGCGGGTCGCCGGCGGCGACGACCGCGCCGCCCTTGGACGCGTCCTCGCCGCTCCATGTCGTGACGACGCCGCCTGCGCCACGAACGATCGGGATGAGCGCGACGATGTCGTAAGGGTGAAGCCCCGCTTCGATGACGAGATCGACATGGCCGGCGGCGAGCGCGCAATAGGCGTAGCAATCCCCGCCATAGCGCGAAAGCCGCACTTCCTTCTCGACGCGACGGAACGCCTCCAGGCGCCCTTCCTCGATCAACAGCGGCGAGGTCGTCATCAACGTCGCCTCGGACAGCGCGGCGCAGGGGCGCGTTGTGATCCGGCGCCGCTCGGCGCCGACCTGCCGCGATGGACCGCGCCAGAAGGCGGCCTCGCCGTCGCTATAGAAACGCTCGCGCGTGAAAGGCTGGTTCATCATGCCATAGACCGGCGCGCCTTTGTGCGAGAGGCCGATCAGCGTGCCCCATGTCGGGAATCCGCAAATGAAGGACTTCGTGCCGTCGATGGGATCGAGCGTCCAGACATACTCTGCGTCGAGCCTGCGGTCGCCGAACTCTTCGCCCACGATCCCATGCTCGGGGAAGAAATGCTCGATGAGACGCCGCATCGCGGTCTCCGCCGCGTGGTCGGCTTCCGTCACGGGATCGAAGCCGCCAACCGAAGACTTGTTGTGCGCCGAAAGCGCTGTGCGAAAAAAGGGAAGGATCGCCTCACCTGAGACATCGGCGAGTTCCTCGACGAATTTCTCGAAATCAACCGCCGTCATGCGCCTCCTCGAATCGTGATCCTATTGCAAGATAGCCCACCCTGCAGCGCTCCCGCTCTTGCGACGAGCGAAGCGCCCATGCAATTCCCGTGTCGTCTCCTTCAGCGACGCTGAGATGACGAAGATTGGCGCCGCCCCGGGGCGCGACGAAGCAAGGGAGAGCCGGCGGATCTATTCCGCCGCGAGACGCGTCGGCGACGCCGCATCTCCGATCGCGCGCAGGAGTTCGCCGATCGCCTCGCGCAGATGCTTCGCCACGGCTTGGAAGCGATCGTTGGGCTCGAGTTTCGCCTCGTCCATGTAGAGACTGCGTGCGACCTCGATCTGCACGGCGTGCCTGCCCGCGCCCGGACGCCCGTAATGCTCGGTGATGAATCCGCCCGCATAGGGACGATTGCGATGAACGCTGTATCCCAAGCGGCGCAGGGTCTCCTCCAGCACATCGGCGAGACGCTTTTCGCAACTCGCCCCAAAACGATCGCCGATCACGAAATCGACGCGGCGCTTTTCGGCGCGCCCAGAGGCGCTGTCGCGCGCCATCAGGGTCGGCATCGAATGGCAATCGATGAGCACCGCGACGCCATGCTCTTGACGCGCCCGTTTCATGAGCTGGTCGAGGGCCGCGTGGTAAGGCTCGTAAAGCCCGTTGATGCGTGAGAGCGCATCGGCGACGCGCAATTTCTCGCGATAGATCTCTCGGGCGTCGGCGACGACGCGCGGGATCGTGCCCAGGCCGGCCGCGACACGCAGGGAGCGATGATTGGCGTGCTCCGGCAGGGCGTCCTCGAACATGCGCTGGTCGAGCTCGTATGGCTCCCGGTTGAGATCGAGATAGGCGCGCGGAAATCTTGCACAAAGCATCGGCGCCCCCAGCGCGGCGGCCGGCTCGAAAAGCTCGTCGACAAACGCGTCCTCGGAACGCCGCAAGGTCGCGAGATCGAGCCTGGTCGCCTCGAGGAAACGCGCGGGATAGATCCGCCCGGAATGCGGGGAGGAGAAGACGAGCGGGGTCGAGGCCTCGCGAGCGGCCAGAAGCGCCAGCGGCTCCGCGAGTTCCGGCTCGACCGGCGACGCCTGTCCCGCCTCGAGCGCCCGCTGCAATCGTCCTGGCTCGAATTCGCCCGTCATGCTTCCTTCTATTTCCTTGTCGCCGATCCATGCCGCCGCGCCGGATGTCGCAGCTCCTCCCGCTGGCGTCTTTAGCAGCTTGGCGATAATCTCCGATTAAGTTAACGGAAACCCGCCGGTTTTTCACGCGATTTTTACGAAGACCCTCCTTTATAGGTCCAACACCTAGAGGCGCGCGATGAACGAATCCACACCTGCAAAGATTCTTTTGGCCGAGGACGACCACGACATGCGGCGCTTTCTGGTCAAGGCGCTGCAGCACGCGGGTTTTTCCGTCACCTCCTTCGACAATGGGCTGGACGCCTATGACCAGCTCAGGGTCGAACCTTTCGAATTGCTCCTCACCGACATCGTGATGCCCGAGATGGACGGCATCGAGCTCGCGCGGCGGGCGACCGAGCTCGATCCGGACATCAAGGTCATGTTCATCACGGGCTTTGCGGCGGTCGCGCTCAACCCCGACAACCAGGCGCCGACCCAGGCGAAGGTCCTGTCCAAGCCCTTCCACTTGCGCGACCTCGTCAATGAGGTTCAGCGGCTGCTGGCGGCTTGAGTGGAATAGCGCCCCTTCCCACGCCTCCCCCGCTGCACGGGTAGGGAGCAGAGCCGCGCTTCATCAACACGGCTGATCGAGGGCGTCCCCTCTCCCGCTTGCGGGGGAGGGACAGGGAAAAGGTCCTACGTCCCGCCCGAGAGCTTCGCCGGTTTTGGCCCTCCGCTCGCCCAGTCCAGCAGCTCCACGAGATGCGTTAAGGGGATCTCCGTCCCAGCGGCGATCTGCGTGAGGCAGCCGAGATTGCCGGCGACGACGGCGTCGGGCTGAAGCGCTTCGATATTGGCGACCTTGCGTCGGCGCAGCGCGTCGGCCATTTCCGGCTGCAGCAGATTATAGGTGCCGGCCGAGCCGCAGCAGATGTGGCCTTCCGGGACGGCGAGCGCCTCGAAGCCCGCCGCCTCGAGCAAGGCGAGTGGTTCCGCCGTGATCCTCTGCCCGTGCGCGAGCGAGCAGGCGGCATGATAGGCGACGCGTAGCTTTGGCGCGGCGCGAGGCCAGTCGACCGCGAGCTCGGCCAGCACCTCGCTCACGTCGCGGGCGAGCGACGTGATGAGCGCCGCGGCCGGCGCCCGCTCCGGGTCGTTGCGGAACATGAAGCCGTAATCCTTGACCGTCGTTCCGCACCCCGAGGTGTTGATGACGATCCGATCGAGCCCGCCCGCCTCGATCTCGCGCGTCCAGGCGTCGATGTTGCGCGCCGCCTGGTTGTGCGAGGTCCCGGTCTTGCCGAGGTGATGCGCGAGCGCGCCGCAGCAGCCCGCGCCATTGGCGACGACGACCTCGACGCCAAAGCGCGTGAGCAGGCGCACCGTCGCTTCATTGATGGCGGGGTCGAGCGCCTGCTGCGCACACCCATTGAGCAGCGCAACGCGCAGTCTCCGCGTGCCCTCGGCTGGAAAGACCTGCGGGAGGTCGACGTCGGACGCTTTCGGAATCTCTTTCGGCGCGAGCGCGATCATGGCGGCGAGGCGCTTCGGCATGAGTCTCGTGAACGGCCGCGCCAGGGCTGACAGCCGCAGTCCCAGGCGAAACCAACCGGGGCGCGCCAGAACGAAGGCGAGCGCCGAGCGCAAGGCGCGTTCGGGCAGCGGGCGCGTGAATGTTTCCTCGACACGCGCGCGCGCATGGTCGACGAGATGCATGTAGTGCACGCCCGAGGGACAGGTCGTCATGCAGCCCAGGCACGAGAGGCAGCGATCGAGATGGCGCGTTATGCGCGCATCGGCCGACCGGTCATTCTCGAGCATCTCTTTGATCAGGTAGATGCGTCCGCGCGGGCTATCGAGCTCATCGCCCGTCAGGAGGAAAGTCGGGCAGGTCGCCGTGCAGAAACCGCAATGCACGCAGGCGCGCAGGATGCGCTCCGACTGCGCCATATCGGGATCTTCGAGCAGGGCCTTCGCGAAATGCGTCTGCATCGGGTTCAAAACTCCGAGGAGACGCGGCCGCGCTCTAAGATATGCGCGGGATCGAAGCTTTCCTTGACGCGGCGAGAGAGCGCCACGAGCGCCAGGGTCTGCTCCTGAAAGACCCCAACGCAGGCCCTGATCGCCTCGCTCGCGCGCAAGAGCGTCGCCTGGCCGCTCAAGCTTTCCACGATGGGGCGCAGCGTGCGCGCGTGAGCGTCCTCCGCCTCGTCGAAGCAAAGCCAGACCAGCCCGCCCGCCCAATCGTAGAAATGCGCGCTCGGCGCCACCCCGGTCGCGCGCAGGCGCTCAAGCAACTTCGCGCCGTCGGTCGGCGCCAGAGAGACCCGCCAGAGTGCGCCGGGCAATTTCGCGATAGGCTCCGCGTCACGCAACGACCGCCACAGCTTGCGGGAGTCGCTGGCATGGAGCGTTTCGCAAGCGCCGCCGAAGCGTGCGAGAAGCATGGCCAGTTCGTCGCGCCTCGCGTCAAGCGAGATTGCCGGCCCCTCGAGCCTGATCGCCCCAGCGTTCGCCGAAAGCCCCAAGGGCAAGGCGCCTGCGGGCAGCATGGCGAAGCCGCTTGCATCAACGGGCGCTTTCGTCGCCTCTCGCAGCGCGGCGAGGCTGTCCGCCTCGTCGAGGCCAACCAGCAGAACCGTCGCCTCGCTCTGGGCCTTGGGCAAAACTTTCAGGGTCACCTCGGTCAGCGCCGCCAGCGTGCCGAAGGAGGCGGCGACGAGCTTGGAAAGATCATAACCCGTCACGTTCTTCATCACGCGGCCGCCCGATTTGACGATCTCTCCGCGGCCAGTGACACAGCGAAAGCCGAGAAGATGATCGCGCAAGGCGCCAGCCTTGATGCGGCGGGGGCCCGAGGCGCCGGTCGCGATCAGCCCGCCGATCGTGCCGAGGCCCGAGTTGAAAAGCTGGCCGAAGTCGATGGGTTCGAAGGCGAGTTCCTGCCCATGCGCGTCGAGAAGCGCCTCGATCTCGCCGCGCGGCGTCGCGGCGCCGGCCGAGATCACGAGTTCCTCGGGCTCGTAGAGCGTGACGCCGCTGAAGGCCGATAGCGACAGCGCCTCCCCCGCCGAGGGACGGCCGAACCCGCGCTTCGTTCCCCCACCGACGATCCGCAGGGGCTCAGCCCGCGCAGCTGCGTTGGAGAGAATCGCGGCGAGCTCGCCTTCGTCTTGCGGGGCGAGGCTCATCAAAATCTCGGCACATTGGGGAAAGGGAGAGCGCCGCCTTGCACATGTATCATGCCGAGCTCGGCGCAGCGATGCAGCGTCGGGAACACTTTTCCCGGATTGAGCCGGCCTTGCGGGTCGAAGGCGCATTTGACTCGCATCTGCTGCTCCAAATCCGCCTCACTGAACATCTCGCCCATGAGATCGCGCTTCTCGACGCCGACGCCATGCTCGCCCGTGAGCACGCCCCCAAGCGCGACGCAAAGGCGCAGGATGTCGGCGCCGAGCGCTTCGGCGCGCTCCATGTCTCCCTCAACCGACGCATCGTAGAGGATGAGCGGGTGCAGATTGCCGTCGCCGGCGTGAAAGACATTGGCGACGCGCAATCCGTATTTTTTCGCGAGCGCATCCATGCCAATCAGCGCCTCGGGCAGGCGTCCGCGTGGAATCGTTCCGTCCATGCAGAGATAATCGGGGCCGATGCAGGCGACGGCAGGAAAAGCGTTCTTGCGCCCCGCCCAAAATTGCAGGCGCTCGGCTTCGCTGGTGGAGGCGCGCACCGTCGTTGCACCCTCCTCTCGCGCAATTGCCTCGACGACGCCGACGAGATGATCGACCTCGACCACGGTTCCATCGAGCTCGACGATCAGCATCGCTTCGGCGTCTTGCGGGTAGCCGCAGGGCTGGAATCGCTCGGTCGCGCCGATCGTCGCGCGATCCATCATCTCGAGGCCCGCGGGAATGACTCCCTTGCCGATGATCGCGCCGACGCAGCGCGCCCCGGCCTCGACGCTCGCAAAGCCCAGCAGCAGCGCGCGCGCCAGCGGCGGCCGGCGCAAGAGCCGCACGGTCACCTCGGTCACGACGCCGAGCAGCCCCTCCGAGCCGGTCATCAAACCGAGAAGATCATAAGGCTCGCAGTCGAGATGCTTGCCGCCCAGGCGAAGCACCTCGCCGCCCATGAGCACGACCTCGAGACCGAGAATGTTGTTCGTGGTGAGACCGTATTTCAGGCAGTGCACGCCGCCGGCGTTCTCGGCGACATTGCCGCCGATCGAGCAGGCGATCTGCGAGGACGGGTCGGGCGCGTAATAGAAGCCCTGCGACTCCACCGCCTTGCTGATCGCGAGATTGGCCACGCCCGGCTGCACCCGCGCGCAACGGTTCTCATAGTCGATTTCGAGAATGCGATTGAACTTGCCCATCGCGAGCAGAATGCCGTCCTCGAGCGGCATAGAGCCGCCCGAGAGCGAGGTTCCGCCGCCGCGCGGCACGACCTTGACGTTCATTTCCTGCGCGAGCGCGAGGATCGCCGAAACCTCCTCGACGCTCTGCGGCAAGACGACGACGAGCGGCAACGCGCGATACATGGTGAAGGCGTCGCAATCATAGGCGCGGCGGGCTGTCTCGTCCGCGATGACGCGGTCGGGATGAAGCAAGGCGCGAAGCCTCGCGACGATTTCGTCGCGGCGCGAGAGGATTTGCGGCTCGGGGGCCGGCATGAGGAGGGGCATGACTCCTCCTTTTACGCCATGCCGGAATTTTGAGAAGATGGCAGCTACGTTCGGTCCAAAATACTGCACCCCATAAACCCGCTAAGCGGCGATTCGTCGGCCAGCCCGAAAATCTCCGCTTAGTTTGAAATGATCGTGCAAAGTGACGGGGACCGTGCGCCGGCGCCCCAGCCGTCAGTGCTGACCCGGCTTTTTCGCGGGCTTATGGACCGGCTTCGCGGCTTTCGGCGCGGGCGGGGTAGCCGCTGCCGGGGCTGGAGCGGGCGCAGCCGCGGGCGGCGCGGGAGTGGGCTTCGGAGGCGGCGCCTCGACCGTCTTCGCCTCGGGCTCTGGCGCAGCTGCCGGCGCTGCGGCTTTGGCGGCGGCCTCCTCGTCGAGCTTCTTCTTGCATTCGGTGTAATATTCTGGCCAGGGCTGGAAGAATTTCGGGTTGGCCGTCGCCGCGACCCATTGCCGCGCGCATTCGTTCAAGGGCGTTTCATCCGCCAAACTCAGCGAGGGCGGGACGAAGGCCGCGACGAAGGCGAAGCTCGGCAGCAACAGGGTTTTTCGAGAGATCGACATGGAATTTCCCCTAAAGCGCCGCGCGCTCATGGATTAGGAGCGGGCTGCGCCGCCGCGCATGATGGCATAGGCGAGCGACGAACGCCAAAGACCGAGGGATTTGTGAAGCTGAAGGTTGGAGAGCGGCGCCCATGGGCGCCGCTTCCGCCGGTTGGGGAGGGGTCAGTAGTTGTAGGCGCGCTCGCCGTGGTCGGCGATGTCCAGACCCTCGCGCTCCTGATCGGGCGCCGGGCGCAGGCCGATGACCACATCGACGATCTTATACAGGATCGCCGAGCCGATCCCCGACCACAGCAACGTCGCCACGACGGCCGTGACCTGCGCGATCATCTGCGCCACGAGGTCGTATTTGCCCGCGTAGTTGTCGGCGATGTTCGTGTAGTCGGTGATGCCGACGCCGCCCAGCGCCGGGCTGACCAGCAAGCCCGTCGCCAGAGCGCCGGTGATGCCCCCGATGCAGTGCACGCCGAACACGTCCAGCGCGTCGTCGTAGTGGAACGTGTTCTTCACCTTCGACACGAAGAACAGACAGATCGGCGAGACGATGAAGCCCAGCGCCAGCGAGCCGATCGGTCCCGCAAAGCCCGACGCCGGCGTCACCGCGACGAGACCCGCCACCGCGCCCGAGATCAGACCGAGCAGGGAGGGCTTGCCCTTCGTCGCCCATTCCGTCAGCAGCCAGGACAGCGCCGCGGCGGCCGTCGCCACCATCGTGTTCACGAAGGCCAGCGCCGTCGTCCCATTCGCCTCGAGGTTCGATCCGGCGTTGAAGCCGAACCAGCCGACCCACAGCAGCGAGGCGCCGACCATCGACAGGGTGAGCGAATGCGGCGGCAAGGCCTCCTTGCCATAGCCGATGCGCTTGCCGACGATGATCGCGCCGACGAGGCCCGCGATGCCCGCGTTGATGTGAACGACCGTGCCGCCCGCGAAGTCCAGCGCGCCCACGCCCTTCATCCAGGGCGCGAGACCGCCCGCGAGCCAGCCGACCGAAGAGCTCGCCGCGTCGATCTTCGCCTGCGCCGCCTGCTTCGCCGCATCCGTCGTCGCCGCCGCGAGCTCCGCCGCCGCCGAGACGATCGCGTTCGGATCGGCGACCGCCCACACCCAATGCGCGATCGGGAAGTAGATCAGCGTCACCCACAGCAGGATGAACAGGAACACCGCCGAGAATTTCATGCGCTCGGCGAAGGCGCCGATGATCAGCGCCGGCGTGATCATCGCGAAGGTCATCTGGAACACGAAGTAGGCGTATTCCGGAATGACGTGGCCCGGAGTGAAGGTCGGCGCCACGGCGTTCGCGTCGACGCCCTTCAGGAAGACCTTGCCCAGCCCGCCGATGATCGCGTTGAGCGCGCCGCCGTCGCCGAAGGCGAGCGAATAGCCGTAAAGCGTCCACAGCACGCCGACCAGCGCGACGATCGCGAAAGTCTGCGTCAGGATCGACGCCATGTTCTTGGTGCGCACCAAGCCGCCGTAAAACAGCGCCAGGCCCGGGATCGACATCATCAACACCAGCGCGCTCGACGTCAGCATCCACGCCGTGTCGCCCGGATTGGGCGTCGGCGAACCTGCATAGGCGGGCGCAGCGAAGAAAGGCAGAAGCGAAGCGCCCGCAACGGCGATCCGACTCAAGTTTCGAAGCGGGCGAAGGCTCATGATTCTCTCCTTGGAGGTCTGGACGGAGCAGGACATCAAAGCGCGTCCTCGTTGGTTTCGCCGGTGCGCACGCGCAGCGCGCTTTCGATCGGGGTGACGAAGATCTTTCCGTCGCCGATCTGACCGGTGCGCGCCGCGGAGGAGATCGCCTCGATGGCCTTACCGACCAACTCGGAGGCGATCGCGACCTCGATTTTCAACTTGGGCAGAAAGCTCACCGCGTATTCGGCGCCACGATAGATTTCAGTGTGTCCCTTCTGCCGCCCATAACCCTTCACCTCCGTAACCGTGAGCCCATGCACGCCGACCGTGGTCAACGCGTCACGAACCTCGTCGAGCTTGAACGGCTTTATGATTGCAATCACCAGTTTCATCTGATTGTCCCGTTCTTGGCGTTGGCTCAAGGTTGGAGCCCGGAGCGAACGAAGCCTTTGGCGGGGCCCCAACGCCGCCGCGCCCCCTGCCTTCAAATGCCATGCCAGCGGCTAAACCGCTGGATCGCCGCGATCCTCAGCGTCAGCCTTGCTGGTTCGGGGGGCCGGCGAGGGCGCTGGCAGCCGCGAGAACCGCCGGAAAGCGCAACAAGCTCACACAATATGCAAATGCATAATTATTAGGCGTAACGCACCGAGGAAAGGCGTTAACTGCCCAAAGAGCGCGGGAGCGCTGCCGCAGAATTTCGCACATGACCGCCATGGACGGCCGCGGGCGATTGACCCGAAACCCGGCGTCGAGCAGAGAATAGCGCGGCCGGCCCTCTCGGGCGATCAAGGGGGTGGATCTTCAAAGTCATGTCCACGAACGCGACCATCACGCTTTGCGCCGATGACTATGGGCTCACATACGGCGTGAGCCGCGGCATCATCGAGGCTCTCCGCGCCGGCCGACTCTCGGCCGTCTCGGCGCTCGTCACGGGCCCCCGGTGGCCGGCGCTCGGGCAAGAGCTCCTACGCTGCGGCTTCAATGCGGACGTCGGGCTCCATCTCAATCTGACGCTCGGCAAGCCGCTCGGCCCGATGCCGGAGTTTGCGAAGGACGGCGTCTTTCCGCCCATTCGCGCTCTGGTCCGCGTCGCGCGCGACGGCAAGCTGCCGCTTGCGGAAATTCGCGCGGAGATCTCGCGTCAGCTCGATCGTTTCGAGGCCGTGACGGGGCGACCGCCGGACTTCGTCGACGGCCACCAGCACGTGCAGGTGCTTCCGGGCGTCCGGGACGAACTCCTGGAGGAGCTGGCGGAGCGCGGGCTGAAGGGACGGCTCTGGCTGCGCGACAGCGGCGATGCGCTTCCCCGCATTTTGGCGCGCGGCGCCCAGCTCAAGAAGGCGCTGATCGTGCAGCATCTCGCTCGAGACTTCGCGCGCGACGCGGCGCTCAGGGGCTTCGAGGTCAATCAAGGTTTTTCTGGATTTTCGGATTTCCATCCCGGCAAGGACTACGCAAAGCAGTTCAAATCCTATCTTCGCGCGCGCGGGCCACGCCACCTCGTCATGTGCCATCCGGGCCACGTTGACGCCGAACTGCGGGAGCTCGAACCCGTGACCGTGACGCGCGAGCAGGAACTCGCCTTTCTCCTTTCGCCCCGCTTCGAGGAACTGCTCACGAAAAAAGGCCTCAAGCTCGCCAGACTGTCCCCTAGCCAATCCGCGGCGCTATCATAAAGTGATAGCAAGTCTTCATCGGAAGACCGCTCTGCTCTTTTCCGGGACATGCCCTACTCGACGAGGACTGTCGATATGTCCGAGGAAGCCGACCGCGCCGACACCCCCATTCTCCCTCCGCTCATCCCGGCGTGCGCGGTCGCGCTCGGACTCCTCGCGCACTTCTTGTGGCCGATCCGGTTTCTTTCGACAAACTCGGCGAGCGTGTTCGGCTGGCCGTTGCTCGCGACAGCGTTCGGCATAGCGGGCGCGGCGGCGTGGGAGATGAAATCCGCCAAGACCAATTTACACGCGCATAAGCCCGCGACCAATCTCGTCACAGGCGGTGTTTTCACCTTCAGCCGCAACCCGATCTATCTCGCCATGGCGTTCGCCGTCGCGGCGATCGCCGTGCTCGTCGATTCCGTGTGGCTTCTACTATTCTCGGGACTGACCGCCTTCGCCTTGCAGCAGCTCGCCATCGAGCCGGAGGAGCGCTACCTCGAACGCAAGTTCGGGAGCGCATATCTCGACTACAAGGCGCGGGTGAGACGCTGGATTTAGGCGGCGGAGAAACCGCTCGCCAACGCATCCTCACTCGTCATCGCGTCGACGAAACAAGCGCAGGCTGCTCTCGATAGAATTCGGGAAAGAGGCGCTTCAACGCGGCGATTTTCGGCAGATCGTTGAAGGCGATGTAGGGATGGTCGGGGTTCCTCTCGAGAAAGTCCTGGTGATAGGCTTCCGCTGGAAAGAAGCGCTTGCCGGGCTCGATCGTCGTGGCGATCGGCGCCGCGAAGACCGCCGCGCCGTCGAGTTGCATCAGATAAGCCCTGGCGATGCGCGCCTGCTCGGAGTCTTGCGGGAAGATCGCGGACCGATATTGGCGCCCGGTGTCGGGACCCTGGCGGTCGAGCTCGGTCGGATCGTGGACGACCGAGAGGAAGATCTGCAGAATCTTTTCATAGCTGAGCTTGGCCGGATCGTAAGTGATGCGAACCGCTTCGGCGTGTCCCGTGGAGCCTTGGCCGACGGTTCCGTAATGCGCGGTCTTCTCATCGCCGCCAGCGTAGCCCGAGACCGCGCTCGTCACGCCCTCGACGTGCTGGAAAACACCTTGCACGCCCCAGAAGCAGCCGCCGGCGAGGACCGCGGTCTCGCTCGCAGCTCGCGGAGCTACGCCGGCGACCTTTGGCTCGGGAAGGGGGCGCGCCACTTCCGCGAATGCTAAGCTCGCGCCCGTCGCGAGCGCGAGCGCGAACATCCCTTTTGCGACGAGGCCGCGGCATCCCTTCGTCATTGCGTCTCTCCCGATCCTGAATTCAGGCCGCGCCCGGCTTGAAGACCAGCGCGACGCCGTTCATGCAGTAGCGCAGCCCCGTCGGCGCCGGACCGTCGTTGAAGACGTGTCCCAAATGGCCGCCGCAGCGACGGCAATGCACGGAGGTGCGCGACATGCCGAAGGAGCGGTCGGTCTCGGTTCCCACGGCGCCGTCAAGCGGGCGCCAGAAGCTCGGCCAGCCCGTGCCGCTGTCGTATTTGGCGTCGGAGGCGAAGAGGTCGAGCCCGCATCCCGCGCAGGCGAAAGTCCCGGCGCGATGCTCCTTCAGCAGCGGGCTCGTGAACGGCCGCTCCGTGCCGGACTGGCGCAGCACGCCGAATTGCTCCGGGGAAAGCGTCTTTCGCCACTCCTCCTGCGAGCGCTCGACCTCGAACTTCTCCCCTGCTCGCGCGCTCGGCCCAGCGATCCAGAAGAGGCTCCAACTGGCGGAAAGAAGCATGTCGCGGCGCGTCGTCATCTCGACCTCCAGGCTTGCGTGACTGAGCTTTCGAGAGCCACTTCGCGATGTTCAGGGCGAGTGTTACAGCCGGCGCGCGGACGCCAATCGACGCGCCTCTCGAAATCTCGGAAACCCAACGCCAAGCCAAGGCCCATGGCAAAGGCTCGGGTTCCAACTATGTAAGGCTTGCCGGCCGGTTCGGCAGGGCGTTTTTCTGAGAGGCGATCATGCACGTCACCATCGAAGCCGCCGAAGCCGCAATTCGGGCTGCGCGCCAGCGCGCCGTCGAGCTCGGGACGGAAATGTGCATCGCGATCGTCGACTCGGGCGCCAATCTCAAGGCGTTTCACCGCATGGACGCCGCTTGGGTCGGCAGCATCGACATCGCCATCAAGAAAGCCAGAACCGCCGTGTTTTTCGGGATGCCGACCGGGCAGATCGGTCAGCTCTCGCAACCGGGCGGCTCGCTCTTCGGCATCGAGCACTCCAACGGCGGCCTGATCACTTTTCCCGGGGGACTTCCCATCGTCGACGAGGATGGCGTCCTGATCGGCGCCATCGGCGTCAGCGGCAGCACGGTCGAGAACGACCACGCGGTCGCGCTGGCGGGCGTCGCCGTCGTCGGGGTGAGCGACCTGCCAGCGCACCCTTGGCGCACCTGACGAACTCGAGAGCCTTCACTCCCCACGCTTGTCCGTAAGCGTCTCGAGAAAGGCCGTGATCGCGTCGATCTCTTCGTCGGTGAGGCGCGGCTTCTGGCCGGGCTTGCGGTCGTAGGGCGCTTCCTTGACGTTGACGTTGGCGTGGAATTTCCCCGGCAGGTCGTCGAATTTCTGCACCCTGCCTCGGGCGTCCTTCGGGTACCAGCGCTCGGGATTGGTGTCGCGCGTCGCATAGAAGGCGACCGCGTCGCGCAAGGTCTTCAGCGAACCATTGTGCAGATAGGGCGCGGTCAACGCGACATTGCGCAGGCTCGGGACCTTGAAGGCGCCGCAGACGCTCTCGACGTCGAAGCCTTTCGGCGCGATCGCCGCGAGCCCCGCGCGCTTGCAGAGGCCGAGATCGAAATTCTTCGCATCGGCGTTGGCGGGAATGGCGCGGTTGCGCGGCGCGCCGAGCACATCATAGGTGAAGTCGGTGAAGAGCCAGTCGGGGGGCTCCTTCGAGTCCTCCTTGCCGTCGTGGCAGGCGAGGCAATTGCCCTTCTTCTTGTCCTTGAAGAGCTCGAAACCCTTGGCCTCTTGCGGCGTGAACTGCGCGCTCCCACGCAGCACGTCGTCGAATCGCGAGGAGAAGGGCCGGAAAACGGCGGTCCGCTCATAGGCAGCGATCGCCTGGGTGAGCCGATCGAACGCCTTGTCGGGATCGTCGAAGACGTTCGCGCCGAAGACCTCGCGGAAGAGCGGCGCATAGGGACCGTTCTTCACCTTCTCGACGACGGCGGCCTTGGACGGATTGGCCATCTCGACCGGATTGAGCATCGGCCCGCCCGCCTGCTCCTCGAGATCCGCAGCGCGACCATCGCGAAATTGCCCGCCGGCAGGGGTCTTCTCAATGCGGTGGGTGGTCTCGTCCTCCTTGTCGATGAAGGCGAAAGGCGGCGTGAAGGCCGCATAGGTGAGCCCCGGCGGCTTGCGGACGCCGAAGGACTTGGGCGGCGCCCCTGCCGCCACCCCTGCGACGGTCGAGCCGTTCACCCCAGAGAATGCGCGCGCCGGGTCGTGACAGGAAGCGCAGGCGACGCCCTGCGGTTCGGAGAGGGTCTTGTCGGAAAAGAGCAGCGCGCCGAGCTTTTCGATGGGGAGAGGCGCGTTTTCGGCGGCGGCGGCGGAGGGGGCCGCAAGGCTCGCCCAGCAGGCGGCGATCCGCAGAAGGAGGAACCTGTTTCCTGGCGACGACGCCATCGTCGATCCGTCGTTGTGACCGGCGCATGACAAACCGGCCTTCCTCAATAGGAAGCGCCGACGAACCCCGTCAAACCCAATGATTTGGAGATGTTCCAAATTGTATCAATGCGTGGGATAACGACTCGAAGAAGAAAGTGGAGGCGATGAGGATGAGGAGACTCCTGGCGCTGGCCCTGATCCTCGCGACGCCCGCGAGTGCGCAGGAACGACTCAAGGTCGCCTTCTTCGGCTTCGAGATGATCAGCACGTCCGGGGCGCCGGCGAGCGAAAGCGAGCGCCTTCGCCTCGCGCGGCTGGGAGTCGTGTTCGAGGAAATGCTCAAGGATTCCGGCCGCTTCGAGATCGCGCCCATTCCCTCAGCGCTTGCGGCGAAGATCGCGAGTCAGATCCAGTTCGCGACCTGCAACGCCTGCGAGGTCGACTTCGCGCGCGAGATCGGCGCCGATGTCGCGGCCTTCGGCACGGTGCAGAAGGTGAGCAATCTCATTCTCAACGAGAACCTCTACATGCGACGCGCGGACGGATCTCCCTTCTTCGCGCAAAGCGTCGATATCCGCGGCAACACCGACGAATCCTGGGAGCGCGGCCTGCGCTACATGCTGAAAAACCATCTTCTCGCCGGACGCTGAACCGCATGCCGGAGCTTCCCGAAGTCGAGACCGTGCGCTGCGGGCTCGCCAAAGTTTTCGAAGGCGGAGTCTTCGCCAAGGTCGATCTCGCGCGCGGCGATCTGCGCTTTCCCTTTCCGAAGAATTTCCCCGCGCGCCTGAAGGGCCGGCGCGTCGTAGCCTTGGAGCGGCGCGGCAAATATCTGCTCGCGCGTCTCGATGACGGCGCGACGCTGCTCATGCATCTCGGCATGAGCGGCTCCTTTCGCATCGATCACGGCAAGCCCATCGGCGAGCCCTATATCCCGCGCGGTCGCGACCCGGCGCATGATCACGTGGTGTTCCATTTCGAAAGTGGCCCCTGCGTCACCTATAACGACCCGCGCCGCTTCGGCTACATGCTGCTGCTCTCGCCGCAGGAGCGCGAGACGCATCCACTGCTGAAGGACCTGGGCGCAGAGCCCCTGAGCGCCGAGCTCAACGCCACATCCTTGGCCAGCGCGCTCAAAGGACGCGCCGCGCCGCTCAAGGCGGCGCTCTCCGACCAGAAGACGATTGCGGGCCTCGGCAATATCTATGTCTGCGAGGCGCTGCACCGTGCCGGCCTCTCGCCGCTGCGGCCAGCAAGGAGCCTCGTCTCCGCCTCAGGCCGCGCCACGCGGGCGCTGACGCGGCTCACGCAGGCGATCAAGGACGTATTGGCGGAAGCGATCGAGGCAGGCGGCTCGTCGCTGCGCGATCACCGCCAAACGGATGGCGCGCTCGGTTATTTCCAGCACAGCTTCCGCGTCTACGATCGCGAGGGCGCGGCCTGCCCGAGAAAAGGGTGCACAGGCACGATCGCGCGGATCGTGCAGGCCGGACGGTCAACTTTTTATTGCCCCGTGTGTCAGAAATAGGCGTTGCTCGGTGGAAGGCTGACTCAAAAAACGTCGCCGATGAGATCAAGCACGCCGCTAGATCGGCGCGCTCAGGAGTCTTGGCTAAGCCAGGCGCGCGCCTCTCCCGATTGCGCGACCGCGAACATCTTGGTCGCTTTGGGCAGCAGGAAGCTGAACAGATGGAGCATCTGCTTGATCCACCAGAGGTCGGTGACGACGGCTACCCGCTTCCAGCGGTTCAGATACTGCATGCCGATCCAGAAGTCCTCCCACATCGCTTCTGGCGAGAACCCGGAAAAATCCGGCGCAACTTCGTAATACAGTCGCAATTGCTCATGAGCCTTCAGCGCCCGTTCGACCGCCGGCGTGAGCACTTCGTCGTAGTCGGCCTTGTTTACGAAGCCGCTGCATCTGAAGGCCACGGCATCGGCGGGAAAACCTTCCAATGTCTCGATCATCGTGGCGCTCCCTTTCTCCAGCATTCAGATGTTTTGAGGAAGGTGGAAGTCAACGGCTCCTGGATGGAGCCGTCGTTAGGCGGCCCATAAAGCGCCGCAAAGATGGGGAAACGGACAAGAAGCCTCCCGCGACTCTCAAGCTGCGGAGCGAGAGCTGCGCCAAACAGCGGCGCAGCCGAGAGCCTATCTCTACGCCGCGTCCTGCATCGCCGAGAGCTTCCAGGCTTCGGGCGGGGCGCCGGCCGGGCGGCGGAAGGTCCAGACCTGCGTCATTTGCGTCGGCGTCGCCGGATCGCCCGAGACGATGCGGCCTGTGGCGCGGTCCTCGGTGACGTCGACGAGCGCGTAACGCATCGCGACGGTCGCATAGTCGTCCCCGCCTTCGCGCCAGGCCTCCGACAAATCGCCCTGCAGCAGCTTCACGCCGGAAATCTTGTTGACCACGCCCTGGCGGCGGCGCTCATTCAGTTCCTCGTTGAGATAGCCCACGATCTCCGGCGTCGCGAGCCGCGAGAGCGTATCCAGATCCTCGCGGCTATAGGCCTCCTGGGTCGCGCCGAGCAGGCGCTCGAAAGCCGGAAAGTCGGCGGCCGAGAGCTGCAGCGGCTGGCTGTGCGGACGCTGAGGGGCGCCGCCGCCAAAGCCTGCGCGCGGATCGAAGCCGAACACATTCCCGCCGGGACGCCCGCCAAAGCCCGCCGTCGCCGCCTGGCGTCCCTGCCACCACTGGAAGGCGAAACGCGCAAGGAAGGCGAGCAGCGCGATCTGGATGAGAAAGCCGAGGATCGAGCCGAAGCCGCCGAACCCGCCGAAGAAGCCCTGCCCCGTGAGCAGGCCGAAGAGTCCCGCGCCGAGCAGTCCCCCGGCAAGCCCGCCCATGAAGGAACGGCCGAAGCCGCCGCCCGCGAAACCGGGGCGCGGCTGAGCCCCAAAGTTCTGCTGCGGGGCGGAGGGCGTGATGCTGCGCTGGATCGGCGCCGCCTGGCTCGGGGCCGTGTTCGTCACGGGCGGCGCGGAATAGGTGCGGGAGCCGCGGCTGCCGAAGCCGCCGCCGAAGCTTCCTCCCATTTTGGCTTCCGCGAGCGCGGGCGCGAAGGCGAGCAGGGCCGCCAAGGCGGCGACCGGGAGAAAATGCAAACGATTCTGGCGCGAGGGCATGGATCTCACTTCCGGTTTGAGCGGGCTGGCCCGCGCTGCCGGCTATATAGGAAGCCGGGCCGCAAGTCGCAAAGGCTCCGCCGGCAAAGGCGCCGAAAAATGGACGCGGCCCCCGGCTTGGGCCTAAATCGTCCCATGCGCCAATATCTCGACCTCCTCGATCTCATCCTGCGCGAAGGCCGCCGCAAGGAGGACCGCACCGGAACCGGCACGTTCTCGCTCTTTGGGCATCAGATGCGCTTCGACTTGCGTGAGGGCTTCCCGCTGGTGACGACGAAGAAGCTGCATCTGAAATCCATCGTCCACGAATTGCTGTGGTTTCTCTCCGGCGACACCAACATCGCCTATCTGCGCGAGAACGGCGTCACGATCTGGGACGAATGGGCCGACGAGAAAGGCGACCTCGGGCCGGTCTATGGCCGGCAATGGCGCGCCTGGGAGACGCCCGACGGGCGCGTCATCGACCAGATCGGCGAGGTCGTCGCCGAGATCAAGCGCAATCCCTTTTCGCGCCGGCTCATCGTCTCCGCCTGGAACCCGGCCGACATCGACAAAATGGCGCTCGCGCCCTGCCATTGCCTGATCCAGTTCCACGTCGAGGAGATCGGCGGCAAAAAACATCTCTCCTGTCAGCTCTATCAGCGCTCAGCCGACGTGTTTCTGGGGGTGCCGTTCAACATCGCGAGCTATGCGCTGCTCACACATCTCATTGCGCGCGAGACGGGCTGCGAGGCGAAGGATTTCGTACACAGTTTTGGGGACGTGCACCTCTATCTCAACCACATTGAGCAGGCGAAGCTGCAACTGACGCGCACGCCGCGCCCCCTGCCCCGCCTGCGCCTCGCGGGCGGCTCGCTCTTTACGACGCGCTACGAGGACGTCCAAATTTTAGACTACGATCCCTGGCCCGCGATCTCGGCGCCCGTCGCGGTGTAACCTACGCAAGCGAGCGAGAGTGTCATGGTCGCGCCGGCGAATTTTCGCCTCACTCATTTCATCGGCGGCGGATGCATGAGCCCGCCTTCGGTCCAGAGCGCGTTCAGACCGCGATCCAAATGATAGATCCGGCCCGCAGTGCGTTGGAAGATTTCGCCATAATTGCCGGTGGCGGCGATCACTTTGGCGGCCCAGTCATGCGCGAGCCCCAAGGCCTGCGCGGTCGCAAAGTCGTGGCCGAGCAACTGCTCCGCCCGCAGGTCCTCACGCTTGCCGGACGCCTCCAAATTGTCTCGCGTAATCCCCAACGCTTCCGCTTCGATGAGCGCGCCGACCGTCCAGTCGACCACCAGACCGAAGGTCTGATCGCCATAGCGATAGGCCGGGACGACCGGGCTCAACCCGAACCGGTCTGGCAGGAACACGAAATCGCTCTTCGGCGCATGAAAGCCGGCGCGCGACTGTGCGAGCCGCGACTCCAGGGCCGTCGCGGCCTCGCAGCGGCGAACCGCCACAGCCGCGTCCATCTCGCCTTGCTCGGAGTGCGTCATGAGCGCATAAGGGATTTTCTTCGCAGTCATTTCCTCGCGTAGAACGCGCTGCGGCGGGGTCATGTCGATCGCGCAGATGAGCTTGTCGCGCAATCCCGCAAGCTCGATGATTCCGCTGCGCTTCGACACCATGACGCGCTGCGCGTCGTAGAATACGACCGGCCCGAAGCCCACGCCGAATTGCACAGCCGTCGAGGCAGAAGGCGTGAGTCCGATGGCAAGCTGGATCGCACCCGATTTCAGCGCGTTCAGCGCTTCCATCTCCGCCGGAAAATTCTGGATCGTTGCGGCGGTCGCATCACCCAGGATGGCCACGGCGACGGCGCGGCAGATTTCGGCCTCCAGGGAAGAGAGATTGCCGTGCAGATCCTCTCCATTCCAGTCGTCCATGCCCGCGACTGTTCCGCACGCCAAATGCTTTGCGGCGCGGATGGATTCTAAGGTTTGAGCATGCGCGGCGCCGCAGCAGGCCAGCAGACAGGTTGCGAGGAGGCGCAGAAGCAAGCGAGGCATGGACTCACCTTAGGCTCGTTAGAAAGGAAAGAGGATGGAGGCCGAAACCTCCATCCTCCACTGAGACATCAGCGCGCGGGCTGTGCCTTGCGTTCAGGCCGGATTAGGGCGTCCAGCTTCCCGAGGTGGGCAAGCCGGGCGATTGCGTCGGTCGCGGATTCACGTCGGCCGGATAGGGGTCGATCGGCTTGCCCGCGTCGTAGTCGGCCCAAGTCTTGAAGTCGGTCGGCAAGACGCCGATCACCTTGCACGCGCCATTGGTGTAGCCGTTCGGCGAGGATTGTCCGACGGAATGCGGCAGCGTGCTCACGACATTTGCCGGGATCAGAGCCTTGGAAGCGGGGAGCAGCGGTTTGATTCCCTCCAGGATCGCGTAATCGAACGCTTCCGTCAGGTCGCCGACGTCGTTGAGGGGATCATCCGACGGAGCGAGGTCCGGCTGGTGCAACGTCGCCAAGCCCGCCGCGCGCCCGGCCACCTCATCCGGCAGACTGGCGAGCGGCGTGAGCCCGAAGAGTTCGTCGATGAATTTGATTACCGAGCCGTGCTCGCTGTAGCGATGCGAGATGTAACCGGTTCTCGCATAGGGCGAGATCACGATTGTCGGAATGCGCGGACCCGCGTCGAGCGGCGAGCCGTCGGCGAATGTGCTGCGCACTTGCGGCGAGACATGGTCGTAGAAGCCGTCGGTCTCGTCATAGGTGATGATGATCGCGCTGTTCGCCCAATAGGGGCTGTTGACGATGGCGTTGATCGCCTCGGCGGCGAGCGCCTCGGAGATCTGCTGATCCGAATAGGCAGGATGGTCGTCATTGCCGAGGAACGCCCTCTGAATGGCGACCGACGGATTGGCCGGCACGAGCCCGTCATTGTTGTTGTAGCCGCCGCGCAGATAAAAGACGCCGCCCGTTGACGGCAAGGTTCTGTTGTTCACAGCGTCGAAAAAGTCATGGGCGCCGTGCAGATTGTTGGCCAGCACCTGCGTATTGTTGGCGAGATAGCCAAAATATTGCGGGCCGTTGTGGTGCAATACATAACCGCTGTAGGGGTTCGCCGGAACGTGCGCGGGGGGAATGGCCGGCGGGGCGCCCGACGGCAGCGGCTCATAAGGGTCAAGCAGATCGTTGGTGGCATAGCCCTGCTGATACCAACCCCAGTTGACCGCCGGATTTTGGGCGATGACTTTGATGTCGTCCTGGACGTCCGCCAAGTCTGCACCCGTCTTGTCCTCGTCGAACGCGATAATGCTGTTGATGTTCGTTCCCATAAACGACAGCGGCAAGGACGCGAAGGTGAGGTTCAGGCTTGGGACGGCCGGACTCTCGTCGTTGGGGTTCCACGGCGGCTGGACCGAGCTTGTGTCCAGGTTCGAGCCCCAATAGGGACCTGGATCGGCGACGATCGGCACATAGGCGTTCGCGTTGGCCGGCGTCACATTCGAGCCATAGCTGGCGCCGAGCACAGTCGGGAAGGACGGATTCGCATAGGAGACCGCCGCGCCTTCGTTGTTATGCAGCGCCCATTGCGTCTCGCCGGACTGGCCGGAGATGAGTGCGATCGCGTTCGGCGTCGAGGGCCCGACGACCGTCTGGCGGAAGTTGTCGAACAGCACGAAATTCTTCGCCCACATCCACATGAAGGGAATCGTGTCGCAATCGATGTGGCTGATGTCGGCCTCGGCCTTCTGCTTCGCCGAGAGTGCGATCGACGTAGGCGCGGCGCCCGTCTTGGTCACGATGTTGCCCGACGAGTCGGTCGTCAGGCCCTCCTGATCCATCGCGTAACGGTCATTCGCCGCGATGAGGGTGGCGGGGTCGACATGCAGGCCGTTCGCCATGCCCTGATGAGAGTGATCGACCGAGATGTAGTCCGCGGGATAGATTTGCTGGATCGTCCCCTTAGTCGTCACAACCGCCTGCGGCATTAAGAAGGGAGAGATCGTCGCACGATTAAGCGACGTATCAAGATAGGACTGCACAAAGCTCGGCAGCTGGTAAGCGGGCGTCGCACCGGGCGGCGCCCAGAAGAGGCCGTTCGCGCCCGGGAAGGTGCCGAAATAATGGTCGAAGGATTCGTTTTCGTGGAAAATCACGAAGACATACTTCACCTTTTTTTGCAGCAGCGCGATCCTCTGCGCGAGCGGCAGCAAATTCAAATTATCGTCAACATGGTAGCCGGGGTTCCAATAGTGTCCCCCATCGTTCGAGGGGGCTGCCGCCGCAGCAAACGATGCGTTCGCGTTCAAAAGAACCGCCAACGCCCCGATCAACGCGGTGCTGCGCTTAACGAGCCTTGTAAAATGCATTTTCGCCCCCTGACGTGACCGACCGCCACGCTTCAGGCAGCTACCGAAATGGTTTTGCAAATTGATGACAGACTGGTTCCGATCGCGTCAGGCGGCACACGGAGGACCTGCCGACAGGGGCTTGCCCATTGCTGGACGAAGGTCCCCACCCATCCGGACCCTGGGGGAAAGACGGTGTCGTCAGGCGCCGATGGTTTGAACCCCGGCGACCAAGCGCCCAATCCCCTCAGCGACGGTCGCCGGCTCCAGCGCGCCGTAGGCAATTCGCAACGTGCACCCTTTAGTGAGACCAAAGGCGTCGCCGGGGATGGCTGCGACGCCGTGTTCGCGAATCAGGCGCTCGACATAGTCCAAGGGCTTCAGCCGCGACCGGAGACGCACAAGAAAATAGAGGGCGCCGGAGGCTGGCGGAATTTCGGCGAGACCGGCGCTCTCCAGCTGGCTCAATTGCCCCCTCGCCAGCGCGCGGATCTGCGCCAGCGCGTCGACTTTACTCTGTACGAAGGAGCGTCCCTCACGCATCGCACCGAATGCGGCGTATTGCGCGATGACCGGAGGGCAAATGATCAGCGTGTCCTGCACCTTCTGAAGGGCGGACTCGAGTTCGGCCGGATAAACCATCCAGCCGATACGCCAGCTCGCGAAGCCATAGGCTTTTGACATGGAATAAAGCGAAATCGTGTGAGCCGATGCGCCGGGAATGGACGCTGGCGAGAAGTGGCGCGCGCCATCGTAGGTGAAATACTCATAGGCCTCGTCGTTGATGTGATAAAGGCCATGCTTCGCGCAAAGCCCATTTACGGCGCGCAATGCGGACTCGGCATATACGACGCCCGATGGATTATTCGGCGACACGGTGAGAATCGCGCGGGTGCGCGGCGTGATCGCGGCGCGGATCGCGTCGGGATCGAGCTGAAAGTTGGAGTCCGTCGGCGCGAATATGGGACGGGCGTTCACCATCGTAACGGCCATCTCATGATTAAAATAATAAGGCGTGGGCATGATCACTTCGTCGCCCGGATCGAGAATCGCGAGCGCGACATTGAAAAAGGCCTGATTGCCGCCAGCCGTCACCATAAGGCGAGCGCCATGTTCGACGCCGACCCGCACGTTGTTTTCTTCCTCGAGCTTCCGCGCGATGCGTTCCAGCAGTTCCGGCGTTCCGGAAGTGCCCTGGTATTTGTGACTGGCGGGCTGGGCGAAGAAGCGATCGATTTCCGCGATGGCGGCCGGGGGCGGTCCATAATTCACAACGCCCTGGCCGAGCGAAATGGCGCCGGGACTCGCGCGCATCAATTCGGCGATCACAGGAATGACTGGCGTTTGGACAGATTGCAGTCGGCGGGATTGCGGCATGGGGGATTGATCGTGAGAGATGGGGAGCTGGGCGATTTCACCGCCAAACGCGGCCCAGCGCTATGCGGGAAAAAGCCTCTCCGCGAGGGGAGGCAGCTTCTTGATCAAGCCGCCCAGCGCGCCGGAGGTCAGGAGCAGGACGACATCATCTGCCCTGAGCGCCTCGCCGACGACCGGCGCAGGATCGACATGCGGCAAGGCGATCGCGGTGATTCCGCTTGCCGCGATCCTCGCCGTGATCTCGCCTTGCGTCACCTGCGCATGCGTTGTGGCGCCTTGGGTCGCCGGCTCGTAGACGAAGACCGTCTCCGCGCCCCTGAAGGCGTCGTCGTACCAGCTCAGCGCCTCGCGATTGCGCCAGCTGAAGGCGTGCGGCTCGAACGCCACGACGAGGCGACGATTCGGGAAGTGCAGCTTGACGGCGGCGATGGCGCTGCGGGCTTTCTCGTAGGACGAGCCGAAGCCCTCAAAAATCGGAATCGCCGTCTTCTCCGACTTGAGATCGAGCCGGCGGCGCACGCCCTTGAACGAGGCGACGCCTCGCGCGAGGGCCTCCGGGTCCAGAAGCTTCTGCGACAGCACGAAGGCGCCGACGCCGACGATGTTCTGCACGCTGTGCTCGCCGAGCTGCGAGGTCGCGAGGCTCATCGCCTTCGTTCCCCGATACATCAGATCGAAATGCGTCGTGGCGCCCCAAGCGATATTAGCGGCGGCATAATCGCCCGTCGCCAAACCATAGGTGATGACGGGCCGGCGCAGGCTGGCCAGAAACTGCGCGCTGAGCGGCCCTTCCGTGCAGGCGATGAGATGCTCGGGGATGTCGGCCAGTTGCGCGAAGGGCTTGAGATAATCCTGGATCGTCGGATAGACGTTCACATGATCGTGCGCGAGCGGCGCGAGCAACAGATATTTCGGCCTGTAATGCAGGAATTTCGCACGCGGATCCGTGTTGGAGGACGGATATTCGTCGCCTTCCAGCACGAAAATTTTTCCCGCGCCGAGCCGCGAGCTCGTGGAAGGCGTGAGCGGGATCGCGCCGATGAAAAACGACGGGTCGACGCCGCCCTCCGCGAGCACATGCGAGAGAAGCGCAGCGCAGGTCGACTTGCCGTAACTGCCCGCGACGACCGCTGTCTCCCGGCCCTCCGCCAGAAGAGTCAGGACTTCAGGGAACGACAGAATGGTCTTGCCGCTGTCATAGGCCGCGCGCACTTCGGCGTTGGTCGCCGACACGAGCTTCGCGTTCTTGCCAATGACGATGAGGTCGGCCTGCGGTGGGATATTGGCCGGGCTGTAGCCGACGACATAGGGCAGGCCCTCCGACGCCAGGAAATCGGAAATAGGCGGGTAAACGCCCTCGTCGGAGCCGGTGACGCTGGCGCCGCGGTCGCGGAGGAGCTTGGCCACCGCGCTCATGCCGGCGCCGGCGATGCCAATGAAATGTACGTTCTGAGCGAGCATTTGACCCTTGAAGCTGTTCTGCGATTCGGAGCCGACGATTCCGTAGTTTCGCGGCATTTACGAGGCGGAGCCGCACGGCGCGCGCCGCAAATAGCCCCTGCCCCGCGCGCCCAAGTCCCAGCGCCCCGATTGACTCCCCTGAAGCTGAGCCTAAAACCGCGCCACAGATTCAGGGAGAGCGCCGCGCATGCCGCATACGGGACTTGAGAGCCTCATTACCGCCGCCTTCGAGGACCGGGCGAACATCACCCCGGCGACCCAGGGCGACATCCGCCATGCGGTCGAGAGCGCTCTGCGTCTGCTGGACTGCGGCAAGCTCCGCGTCGCCGAGAAGATCGAGGGCGAGGAAGGTCCCGCCTCCTGGCGCGTGCATCAATGGCTGAAGAAAGCCGTGCTGCTCTCCTTTCGCCTGAACGACATGAGCGTCATCGCGGGCGGCCCCGGCGGCGCGACGTGGTGGGACAAGGTCCCCTCGAAATTCACCGGCTGGGGGGCGAAGGAACATGCGGACGCGGGCTTTCGCTCCGTCCCCGGCGCGATCGTGCGTCACTCCGCCTTCGTGGCGCCAGGCGCGATCCTCATGCCCTCCTTCGTCAACCTTGGGGCCTATGTCGATACGGGAACGATGGTCGACACCTGGGTCACGGTCGGCTCCTGCGCGCAGATCGGCAAGAACGTTCATCTCTCGGGCGGCGTCGGGATCGGCGGCGTGCTCGAGCCCTTGCAGGCCAATCCGACCATCATCGAGGACGACTGCTTCATCGGCGCGCGCTCCGAGGTCGTCGAGGGCGTCGTGATCGGCAAGGGCTCGGTGCTCTCCATGGGTGTCTTCATCGGAGCCTCGACCAAGATCATTGATCGCGCGACCGGGAAGACGCATGTGGGCTATGTGCCGCCCTATTCGGTCGTCGTTTCGGGCAGCCTTCCTGGCAAGCCTTTGCCCGACGGACAGCCCGGCCCCTCGCTCTACTGCGCGGTGATCGTCAAGACGGTCGACGCCCAGACCCGCGCCAAGACCGGCATCAACGAGCTACTGAGGGATTGATGGACGCCCAGCGCTTCCAATTCCTGTTCCAGCAGGATAAAGGCGAGATCGACCGCGCCGAGTGGGCGAAATATGCGGCCTATCTGGCCGGGCTCGTCGTCGTCCTCACCCTGCCCTGGCTTTGGGCGCGCCAGCATATCGTCCACGATCTCGCAAAGGATCCGCTCTTTGCGCCGCAAATCTTCCTCGCCTATTTTTATGCGGTGCTCTACGGCCTCGCGCTGATGCTGATCGGCGCAAGCTACATGAACCTCACGGCAAAACGCTTTCGCGCGCTCCGCTGGCCGAGCCCTCTCGGCTTCGCCAGCCTCGTGCCGCTCGTCGCCTATTTCACCGCTGCGCTCCGCCTCGCGCCGATCCTGAGCTCCTTTCTTGCTCCCTACGCTCCCACTTGGGCGGTCTGGGGCTCCGAGGCGATATTCATGGCTGTCGCCGGCTGGACGGCTTGGGAGCTGGGCGTGAAGAAAACGGACCCATGAACGTCTCACCCTCAGTCGCCCTCGCCCGCGATTTGATCCGTTGCCCCTCCGTGACGCCGGCGGACGCCGGCGCGCTCGACGTGCTGCAGCAATTCCTGACAGCCGCTGGCTTCTCCTGCGTGCGCAAAATCTTCACGGAGCCAGGGACGCCGGACGTGGACAATCTCTTCGCCAAGATCGGCGACGGCGCACCGCATCTCGTCTATGCGGGACACACCGACGTCGTGCCGCCGGGGGACCTCAAGCGCTGGCGCCACGATCCTTTTGCGGGGGAAGTCCAGGAAGGCCGCCTCTGGGGGCGCGGCGCTTCGGACATGAAAGGCGGCATCGCCGCCTTCGCCGTCGCCGCGCGCGACTTCGTCGCCGGGCGTGGAGCCTCAAAAGGCGCGATCTCGTTTCTCATCACCGGCGACGAGGAAGGCCCGTCGATCAACGGCACCGCGAAGCTGCTCGACTGGGCCAGAGATAAGGGCGAGCGCTTCGATCACGCCGTCGTCGGCGAGCCGAGCAATGTTGCGGCGCTCGGCGACATGGTGAAGATCGGGCGGCGCGGCTCGCTCAACGGGCGCGTGACGATCGAGGGGGTGCAGGGCCATGTGGCCTACCCCGAACGAGCCGATAATCCCGTGCCGAAAATGGCCCGCCTCGTCGCAGCGCTCTCGGCGCATCGCTTCGACACGGGCTCGGCGCATTTCGGGCCGTCGAACCTCGAATTCACCTCGATCGACGTGGGCAATCCGGCGGTGAATGTGATTCCCGCGCGCGCCACCGCGTCCTTCAACATCCGCTTCAACGATATTTGGACGCCGGAGCGCCTCGAGGAAGAAATCCGCGCCGTCGCCGCTAAAGCCGTCGGCGATGCGGCGACGATCGACTTCGCGCCCTGCAATGCGCACGCCTTCCTCACCAAGCCCGGCGCCTTCGTCGAGCTTCTGTCCCGCGCGGTGGAGGAATTGACCGGCCGCAGGCCGGAACTCTCGACGAGCGGCGGCACGTCCGACGCGCGCTTCATCGTGCGCGACTGCGCGGTCGTCGAATTCGGCCTCCTCAACGAAACCATCCACAAGATCGACGAGAACGCGGCGCTCGAAGACATCGATCGGCTTACGCAAATTTATCGCCGCCTGCTCGAGCTCTATTTCGAACGGCCATGACGCTTCTCTCGCCAACCCCAAAGATAAGGGTCGAGATCGCTGACTGCGTCGCGCGCGTCTCAATCGACAATGCGCCAAAACGCAACGCGTTCGACTATGAGATGTGGCGCGCGCTTCCCGTCGTGATCGGCGCGCTCGACGCCAGCGAGGATGTGCGCGTCATCGTGCTCGGCGCGGCGCCGGGGCTCTCCTTCTGCTCGGGCGCCGACATCTCCGAATTCTCGAACTTGCGGGCGACGGCCGAGGGCGGCCGCACCTATGAGGAGGCCAATCTGGCCGCCTTCGACGCGCTGGCGCAGTCCGCGAAGCCCACGATTGCCGCGATTGGCGGCTTCTGCATGGGGGGCGGCGCAGGGCTGGCGGCGGCATGCGACCTGCGCATCGCCCGCGAGGACGCGGTCTTCGCCATTCCCGCAGGTCGGCTCGGCGTCGGCTATCCTCCGAAAGCCATGGCCTATGTGACGACGGCGCTCGGCGCGCAGACCGCGATGGAGCTTTTCTTCACGGCCCGGCGTCTGGGCGCCAAAGAAGCCTTCGAACGCGGCTTCGTCGCGCAGCTTCTGCCGGCCGAAGGTTTCGACGCGGCGGTCGCTGCGCTGGCAGTGACGATCGCCGCCAATGCTCCCCTGACGCTGCGCGCGGCGAAGGCCGCGATCCGCGCCGCGCTCCGGGCTCCTGGCGCGCCGACTGGCGACGACTGCGCGCGGCTGGCGGCCGCCTGTTTCGACAGCGCCGACTTTGAAGAGGGGCGGGCGGCCTTTCTGGAGAAGCGTGAGCCAAAGTTTTCGGGCAGATGACCCGCTATTGATCGGCGCAGGCCGAATGGTCATGTTCCCGGTTTGAGGAATCCAGGAGGTCCCATGCCGCTTTACGCCTATGCCTGCGCCGACTGCGCGCATCAATTCGAGACGCTCGTCCGCTCCGACGAGACGCCCGCCTGCCCTTCCTGCGGCAGCGAGAAATTGGAGCGGCAGCTGTCGCTGATCGCCAAGCCCGCGCCCGGCGGAGACGCCAACGAGAGCGCGCACGCCTGCGCGGCGATGAACGGCGGGAGGCCCTGCGGCGCCTGCCCGGCCTTCGGCGACGCGGCGTGAGGCGCGCCGCCCGCGCCGACTACTCCCGTTCGAGCGTCACCAAGGCTTTGCCCCCCGCGCCAAGGAAGACAAGCGTCGAGCCCTTCAGCCGATAGCCGCGCACGACCTGCAGCGCGGCAAGATACTGCTGCTCGACCGCATCGAGCGGCGGGGGGCAGGTCATTCGGGTCGCCGCCATCGGACCGAAGCTCAACTCGAGACCGGAGATGACGGGCTTGCCCACGACGCGGTTGCAGCCGACCGTCGAGGCGAAACGGTCGCCTGAGAATTCGGCGTGAGTCTTGGAAGCGTCGAGCGCCTCCACGCCGCTGACGGAGACGATGCGCCACTTGCCGCCGAGCGTCTCGGAGGCGCCGAGCGCGGATGCAGAGAGCGACACAACGATCGACAAGGCGGACAGAAGCGATCGCATCGCGAATCTCCTGAGGGCGCCGAAGGTTCAGAGCTCCGGCGGCCGGTCCGGTTCGACGAGACTGAGTCGCGTCAGATCGGCGACGGGACGCAGCCGATCATCGAGCGTGACGGATTCGGCGTAATGCATCCCAAACAGGATTTCGTCGGCGCTGTAAATGCGCATGTCGTGGACAGGGGCGCCGATGATAGGATTCTGAGCCTCAATGGTGAGAATGAGCCGCACGTCGCCCTTCTTGAAGCGCTCGGCGTCATAGCCGGCGAGAGGACTGTTTTCATCGATGTCGTGCATCACGGTCCAAGTGATCGAAAACAGGGAGAGATCGGCGTTCGACAGAGCGAGGTCATGCAGCTTGCGAAGCACATGACCCTCGGCGTTTTCTTCCAGCAACACCGCGATCAAACGCGCCACGGCATTGATCAACAGGGTCGTGCGCCCATTGGCGATTTGCACCATTAAGGCCGGCGAGCCGTTACGGGTGGTGACCACCGCCTGATCCGCAAAGCAGATCTTCGATTTCGGTCTGGAGAAGCGGACAAACAACAGGCCGGTCATGATCGCCGTGAAAACTAGGCCGCACAGGATTTCAGTCGCCGAGACGGCATGGCCATAGAGCGTCGCCGGAACCATTTCGCCATAGCCCACGGTCGCGAGCGTCTCGATGCTGAAGAAGAACGCGTCGGAGAACGAGCCGGGCCGCAGATTGGCGATGCAGCCTGGGCTGGCCAGATAGAGAAACGCGAAAGCCGTATTGATGACGAATTCCAGCGCGAGAAAAACGAGGGCGAATTCCTTCAAGCTGAGTTCGACCGCAAAATGATAGGGATCGCTCAAGTCGTAGCGACGGACGCCGCGCTTGACGATCTCCACCGAGCCGACCCGCATCGTCGCCTCGCGGTTCTTGCGCTTGCTATTGGGCTCGGTCGATTCCACCGCTGGTCCATGAGCTCGAGCGGCGGCGCGAGAAGACCGATGGCGCGCGGGCGACTTTATTCAGCGCTCACCGCCAGCGTCTAAAGACGTTTCCCGCGACCGACGCGGTCTAATGCACCGGTTTGACCTTGACTGTCGTCGTTCCCGCTGAGCGGAAGCCCAACGCCTTGGCGGCATGGGGCGAGACGTCGATGACGCGGCCGCCCGTGAACGGGCCACGGTCGTTGATCCTCACGTCCACGCTTCGGTCGTTTTTCAAATTGGTCACCTTGGCCTCCGAGCCCAAGGGGAGCGAGGGACTGGCCGCGGTGAAGGCGCCAACTTTGCCTCCGCTCGCGGTGGGGCCTTTGAGCCCGTAATAGGAGGCCGTGCCGGTCACGCTCTTGGCCTGAGCCGGAGCGGCGAGGACGAGGGCGAGGGCGAGGGCTGCGAGGGAAAGAGCGATCGAACTTCTCCGCATGACACTGCTCCTCTCGATCAAAACGCTTAGAGCGAACTCCGCAAAAGTCGACAGACTTTCGCGACCAGAATTCGCTCCAACATCTTGAGTGGGCGCCCTTGCTTATCGCTCGAACGATTCCGTTCGAGCGGAAAGCGCCCCCGAAAAACCGAGATAGGAGCCAAATGTTCCGCGACCGCAAACTGCGAGGGCGAGAAATCAGCGAACGCGCCCGGCGCCGAGCGCGAGGAGCAGTGTGGGCGTTGCCTTGGCGGCTCACAGGTTATATCCTGCGGACGGACAGAAAAGCACGATCTCAGCTAGAGTTGTAATCGGCGCAGCCGATCGAGAGGGGAAGTTATGGCAGGTTTCTTGGGACGCGGCCTCATTGCCGCGGCCATAGCGGGTTTCGTCTTGACGCCGTACTGCGCTTCAGCTTCCTCAACCTATTTGGCGATCTGGGCATCCGACAAGGAAACGGACGACAATCTCCTCAATTCGGACTTCCTTGCCATTGCCGACGCCGATCCTCGGTCGCCTACCTACGGCAAAGTGCTCGCAACGGCGCCTCTGGCAGCCCGTCCGGATATGAATCTTTTAAACGACCTTGGACTCACGACCGCTCTGCAACTGGCCAGCAAGTATCATCTCCCCTTGAGCGGAATTCCGTCCAATGAGTTGAACGAAGCTCACCATATGACACACGATCCGGTTCAGATCGGAGGGCGATCCTATCTCTTCATGGGTGGGCTGATCAGCTCGAATATTTTCCGTTGTGACGTGACGGATCCTCTCCATATTCCGAGCTGCCCGGTCGTCACGACCGCGCAGAACGTAAAGAATTTCTCGGGTGTGGACGACTTCGTCCTGAAGCCCGACGGCAATATTCTGGTCACGTATATGGGGGCGAAAAACCTCACAACCCCTGGCGGGGTGGTGGAAATCGCTCCTTCGGGCGCTGTCCTCGGCGAGTTTGCCGCGGCAAAGACCGGCGGCCCCACGCGCTACATGCCCAGCATCAACGGCGTCACCGATACTGGCGTCCTCGCCCATCCGCACGGAATTGACCTGCGCCCGGATCTGAACCTACTCGTCACCTCCGACTACGCAGACCCTCTGAGTCTTGCGACCTCGCAGACGATCGACGGCGTCACCGAGGATTGCGGAACGACGGTCCGCTTCTGGAGTCTTTCCGCTCTTAGCTCTGGTCCCCGCGCGATATCGCAGGTGCTCGACGCAACCGATCCTGTGCACCACAAGAATTATGAGCCACTGTTCCGGAACAACTCCCCTGAAGGCGTCATGTCCGTCGCCCTGACCCACCTGCGCCAACACAAGGGGGTGTTTGCAGCGACGATGGGTGGCGGAGCGATCTGGTATGCGCCGGACGCCACCGCGCCGCAGCCGACATTCCGCCAAATCTACCGCGTGGGACCCGGCGCTGCGGCGGCCGTGTTCTTGATAACGCCCGACGACCGGTATCTCATCCAGCCGATACAGGGCACCTGGTCGCCGAGCGATCCGCCCTTCAATCCCAACTACCCGCCTGCGTACGATCGCGACTATCCAGGGGAGCATTCTCGGCGCGTCCTCGTGCTGGACATCCAGAAGCTTCTGGCCGCCGGCAACGACATGCAGTGCGACAAAGCCCCGGTTGAGACCGATTCGAATGGCGTGATCACGAAAATCCTCGCCCGTAACAACGGGGCGGCGGATTGCCCCGTTGTTACGGGAGAAATGAATCTCGATTCAGCCGAGAATTTCAGAACCCATGCCGGCCCGCATTTTGTCGCCTTCGACCATGAGACCCGAAGGGTGGCGGCGGTAAACTATTTTGTCCAGCTCACGCCGTTCAACCTTCCGGGCACAAACGAAGCGGGCGACGACCGTGTTTGCCTCGGCCGACTTACGAACGAAGGCGAGCTCACTCTCGATACCGATTTCAAGGACGAGCTTACAGGCGCGCCCTGCATTGCGATGGATCGACCCAGGTCTTACGAATGGCCCAGGCACGGCAACACCGGCGCAGCGAAACCGCACGCCGTCGCCTTCATCAACGTCGACGATGCGGATGACAAGAAATGACGGTCCAAGGGCGTCAGCCGCGAGGCCGCGTCGCGCGGATCGTGTTGTTATGCCTGAGCCTGTGCCCTGCTCCCGCGACCTTGGGCGCGCCATCCCCGGCGCCGTCCCAAAGCGTGACAAGACCGGCCGACGCTGAAGATTTCCATCTGACGTCGCCGGACGGACGGCCTTATTCGGTCGACTCATTTGCTCCGGACAAGGTGCTCGTCATCTATTTTGGATATGCCGCCTGTCAGCGCACCTGTCCCACCACGCTCAACGCCATCGCCGCGGCGATCGATCGTCTGGGGCCTCGTGGAAAGAACGTGCAGGCGATCTTCATCGATATCGACCCCGAGCGCGCCATTAAGGTAAACCTCAACCTCTATGTTCGAGCTTTCGGAGAGCGCGTGATTGGGCTTACCGGCTCACCGGTCGCCATCGAGAATGCTGAAAGGAGCTTCAACGTTCGCGTTGAACGACTTCAGTTCAGCAAGGCGCCCGGCGATTACGCGATGAAGCATGCATCGCCGATCTTCGTGATGCGGCCAGCCGACCGGCATCCCCTCGGCCTTCCCCCTGACAGCTCCATTGAAGCCATTGAGACCGCCTGCCGCGAGGCGCTCGCTCGTCCGGAGTGATTCCCCCTCGGCGATACAACCCCGGCGCAGAGCGCTCAGCGAAGAGCCCTCTCTCACCCCCTCCGGGCGGGTTCTCCTACAAGCAGTTATTTTAGCTGGAGCGGGTGAAGGGAATCGAACCCTCGTATTCAGCTTGGGAAGCTGCTGCTCTACCATTGAGCTACACCCGCGCGACTGCTGAGATAGCAGAGTTTCCGGCCGAGGGCCAAGCGGAATTCGGGCGCTTGCGCCTGGGGACGCGCGTCCTCATTTGGCGCCCCCGAGCCTTTGCGCTAGGAACGCCGCGCCCGCCGCTTTCGCAGGAATCCTCAATGTTCCCAAGGCCTGTCGCAGAATTGAAGCCCAACACTTTCGCCTATGAGCAGACGCCGCTCGTCAAGCCTACCGGCTTTCGCGAATATGACGCGCGCTGGCTCTTTGAAAAAGAGCTGAACCTGATGGGCGTGCAGGCGCTGGGGCTCGGGCTGGGGACGCTGCTGCAGGAGATGGGCGCGCCGCTGGAGCTTGCGACCGGCCACGATTATCGCGCCTATTCGGCGTCGATCAAGCTAGCGCTGATCACCGGCCTGATGGCGGCGGGCGTCAAGGTTCACGACATCGGCCTCGCGCTTTCCCCCATGGCCTATTTCGCGCAGTTCGAGCTCGACTGCGCCGCGGTCGCCATGGTCACGGCCTCGCATAACGACAATGGCTGGACCGGCGTCAAAATGGGCGCGCAGCGTCCCGTGACCTTCGGTCCTGTCGAGATGGGCCGCCTGAAGGAAATCGTGCTCTCCGGCAAGTACCGAGAGTTCGACCGGGGGCTCCTACCGCTACGTCGAGAATTTCGGCCAGCGCTATCTCGACGATCTCGCCAAGAACGTGAAACTCACGCGAAAGCTAAAGGTCGTCGCAGCTTGCGGTAACGGCACGGCCGGCGCCTTCGCGCCGCAGCTTCTGGAGCGCGTTGGCTGCGAGGTCGTCCCGCTCGATGTCGAGCTCGACTACACTTTCCCGCGCTACAATCCCAATCCCGAAGACCTGCACATGCTGCACGCCATGGCCGACAAAGTGCGAGAGAGCGGCGCCGATGTGGGTCTCGGCTTCGACGGCGACGGCGATCGCTGCGGCGTCGTCGATAACAAGGGCGAGGAGATTTTCGCGGACAAGATCGGCGTGATGCTGGCGCGCGATCTCTCGCGCGTCCACGCCAATGCTCGCTTCGTCGTCGACGTGAAGTCGACGGGCCTCTTCGCGACCGACCCGGAGCTCGTCGGGCGCGGCGTCCAGACCGAATATTGGAAGACCGGCCACTCCTACATCAAGCGTCGCGTCAATGAGCTCGGCGCGCTGGCGGGCTTCGAGAAATCGGGGCATTTCTTTTTCAGCACGCCGATCGGCCGCGGCTATGACGATGGCCTCCTCACGGGGTTGCATGTGCTTGAGATGCTCGATCGCAATCCGACGAAGAGCATGTCCGATCTCTACGCGGCGCTGCCAAAAACCTGGGGCTCGCCGACGATGTCGCCGCACTGCGCAGACGAGATAAAATACACGGTCGTCGATCGGGTGATCGAGCGATTCAAGAAGATGCAGGCCGACGGCGTGCCGTTTCTGGGCGGGCCGATTCGCGACCTCGTGACCGTCAATGGCGTGCGCGTGACGGTGGGCGACGGCACCTGGGGCCTCGTGCGCGCGTCATCGAACAAGCCCGAGCTCGTCGTCGTGGTCGAAAGCCCGGCCTCTGAAGCGCGCATGCGCGAGATGTTCCATGCCGTGGACAAGTTGCTGCGCGAGAACCCGGAAGTCGGGGCGTATAATCAGACGATTTGAGCGTAGGAACTGAGCGGAAGCGCATGTCGAAAACCTTAGCGCCCCTCCTCGACCGCCTGCGCGATTGGCGCGACCGCAAGCTCGCTGATCCGAAATTTCAGTCGCTCCTCCTCGCGAATCCGGTCACGCAACTCTATGCGCGACGCCGCGCCAAGGCGATGCTCGATCTCTGCGCGGGCTTTACCTATTCGCAGACCCTTCTCGCCTGCGTGCGCCTTAAGCTTTTCGAGCGCCTTCGCGGCGGGCCGCAAAGCGTCGCGGAGCTCGCGCCCAAGCTCGGGCTGGAACCGAAGGCGGCGCGGCGTCTCCTGGAGGCGGCCGCCTCGCTCAAGCTCGCGGCCCGGCGCGCCGATGGCCGATACGGCCTTGGCGATCTCGGCGCGGCGCTGAACGGCTCGCCCGCAGCCCTGGCGCTGATCGAGCATCAGCCGATTTTCTACGCCGATCTGGCCGACCCTGTCGCGCTGCTCAAAGGCGAAAAAGAGACGCAACTCTCTCGTTACTGGCCCTATTCCGCGGGATTGGCGCCCGAGGGGCTGAACGCCGAAGCCGTCGCGCCTTATAGCGCGCTGATGGCGGCCTCGAACGGTCTGTGGAGCGAGACGGCGCTCGCGGCCTACGACATCGGCCAGCATCGAAGATTGCTTGATGTCGGCGGCGGCGAGGGCGTGTTTCTCGCGGCCGCGGCGGCCCGGGCCCCGGGGCTGGAGTTGATGCTCTTCGATCTTCCCGCCGTCGCGGAACGCGCCCGCGCGCGGCTTAACGCCGCGGGCCTCGCCGAGCGCGCGCAAATCTTCGCCGGCGATTTCCTGAAGGATCCCCTGCCGCAGGGCGCCGACGCGATCTCGCTCGTTCGCATCGTGCACGATCACGACGACGCTTCGGCCCTGGCGCTGCTGCGCAACGTCCGCCGCGCGCTGCCCGAGGGTGGGATGCTTTTGATTGTGGAGGCGATCTCCGACGCCAAAGGCGCCGAGGCGCTCTGCGCCTATTACGCCTTCTATACGCTCGCGATGGGGCGCGGCGAGCCACGGCGTTTCACGGAGACCGCGCTCCTGCTCGACCAGGCGGGATTTACCGACGTCAGGCTCGTCGAGACGCCGCTCCCGACGGCGACCAGCCTGATTGTCGCCAAGGCGAGTTGAGCCTGCGGCGCCTATTCATCGGCCCGGCTCCCGTATATGAATGCGCCCGAAGACGCCGGGTCGCCGGCCGAAAGATCAGAATATTCCGCAGGAGCGACGCATTGACGAAGACCGAAGCCGCCCCCGTCAAGGACCTTTACGAGATGGGCGAAATCCCGCCGCTCGGGCATGTGCCGAAGTCCATGTACGCCTGGGTGATCCGCAAGGAGCGGCATGGGCCGCCGGAAGACGCGATGAAGCTCGAGGTCGTGCCGACCTGGGAGCTGGATAGCCACGACGTGCTCGTGCTGGTGATGGCGGCGGGCGTTAACTACAACGGCGTCTGGGCCGCGCTCGGCCAGCCTGTGTCGACGCTCGACGTCCATAAGCTCCCCTACCACATCGCCGGCTCAGACGCGTCGGGCGTCGTTTGGGCCGTGGGCTCCAAGGTCAAGCGCTGGAAGGTCGGCGACGAAGTCGTCGTGCACTGCAATCAGGACGACGGCGACGACGAGGAGTGCAACGGCGGCGATCCGATGTTCTCGGCCTCGCAGCGCATTTGGGGCTATGAGACGCCAGACGGGTCGTTTGCGCAATTCTGCCGCGTGCAGGACCGCCAGCTGATGGAGCGCCCCAAGCACCTCACCTGGGAGGAGTCGGCCTGCTACACGCTGACGCTCGCCACAGCCTATCGTATGCTGTTCGGCCATGAGCCGCATCGGCTGAAGCCCTCCGACAATGTGCTGATTTGGGGCGCCTCGGGTGGTCTCGGCGTCTTTGGCGTGCAGCTCTGCGCCGCGGCCGGCGCCAACGCCATCGGTGTGATCTCCGACGAATCGAAGCGCGACTATGTGCTGTCGCTCGGCGCCAAGGGCGTGATCAACCGCAAGGATTTCAAGGGCTGCTGGGGCCAGTTGCCCAAGGTCAACACGCCCGAGTTCAACGACTGGACCAAGAACGCGCGGGCCTTCGGCAAGGCGATCTGGGACATCACCGGCAAGAAGGACGTGGACATCGTCTTCGAGCACCCGGGCGAGCAGACCTTCCCGCTCTCCTGCCTCGTCGTGAAGCGCGGCGGCATGGTGGTCTTCTGCGCCGGCACGACCGGCTTCAACCTGACCTTCGACGCGCGCTACGTGTGGATGCGGCAGAAGCGCATCCAGGGCTCGCACTTCGCGCATCTCAAGCAGGCGACGGCGGCGAATCGTTTCGTGATCGATCGCCGGGTCGATCCGTGCATGTCGGAGGTCTTCCCCTGGGATAAGATCCCGTACGCGCACACCAAGATGTGGAAGAACGAGCATGCGCCCGGCAATATGGCGGTGCTGGTCAACGCACCGACCACGGGATTGCGGACGATCGAGGATGTGATCGAGGCGGGCAAGCGCAGCTAAGGCGCGGCGCGCCGTTCTCCCCTACCCTCCCCCGCTGGCGCGGGAGAGGTTGGGTCTTTCGCCTCCGCGCTGAGCTATCCTCCGAACGAGGCGTCGAGCAGCTTCTCGTCGATGGCACCGGCGCGGAACGTTTCCCCTGTCTCCACCGCCGTCACCAGCGCCTCGGCGGGCGAGAACAGGCTCGGATCGATCTTGTAGAAATCGCCCTTATAGGCCTTGAACACCTCTGCGAAGGGGCGGCCGTAGTCGCGAGAGTTGCTGCTTGGCAAATTCTTGGCGAGCTCGCGGGCCGCGTCCGACGGTCCTTTGACGAAGAGATGCGCGCGGCCCGCATAGATGATCGCGTCATTGGTGCGGCCCATCGCCTGCACGAAGTCCGGGTGCGGCGGGGACAGGGGCGCCGTCGCGACGCCGTCGATGATGTGCTCGAGCGGGAATTTCAGCTCATGCGCCTTGTGCAGGGCGACCTCGAGCACGCGGCCGACCACCTGCACGGAACCAGCGAGGCTCTGCGTGGGCGCATAGACGAAGGCGACGTTCGACGCATCGACTTTCGCCGCCGTCGCGACCTTGGCGACGATCGCCGCCGGTGGCGGCTTGTCGCTCTCGAGCACGATGGTGACCCGCCTTGCGCCGTCGGTATAGGCCAACTCCTCGAAGAGCTTCTCGACCCGGGCCACGGCGCGTCCGGGCCCGGAGCCGAGCGCGAAGAACTTCTCGTGTTGCAGGCTCCAGCCCGCATACTGGCTGGCCAGGCAGGCGACGACCGGATCGTTCGAGGCGACGGTGAGCCAGAATGGCCACTTGGCGGCCCCCGGCGCATGCGTCAGCGAGACGCGGCCAAGCCCGCCCATGCAGATTTCCGTGAGCAAAAGGCCGACATCGATTCCGCCAGCCGCTTTGGCGCCGGCGTCGATCAGAAGCTCGCCGCTCTCGCCACGCGTCACCGACACCCGGTAACGTCCGGGATCGGCGGCGATCTTATCGACGATATTACCGGCGAGCAGATTGACGCTCGCCGTCACGCGGTTGCTCGTATCCAATGTTCCCGTCACGATTGATCCCCCCGCCTCGACGCCCTCTCGTTTCGTAGGGCTTAGGACATCGACTCTAATGGGCTTCGCCCCCGGACGGAAGCAGGCCGGATGACGACTTTGGTTTGTGCACCGGCCGACCTTGTGTCAATGCTCGCCCCGTTATAGTTTGGAAGGTGTGTGAGAAGCCCATGGCTCGCAAAAAAGACGAAGCCGCTTGAGTCGGCCCGGAAGAGGAAAGGACAAGGAATGAAATCTTTTTCGATGTTGAGCGTGGCGACCGCCGTCGTCTTTGCGGCCCTGACCGGATCGGCGTTCGCCGCCGGAGACGCCGCTTCCGGCGAGAAGGTTTTCGCGAAGTGCAAGGCCTGCCATCAGGTCGGCGAGACGGCGAAGAACGGCATCGCGCCCGAGCTCAATGGGCTGGACGGCCGCAAGGCTGGCTCCGTTGACGGCTATCATTATTCCGACGCGATGAAGGATTCGGGCATCACGTGGAACGAGGCGTCCTTCCTGGAGTTCATCAAAAATCCGAAGGCGAAGGTTCCCGGCACGAAGATGGTGTTCCAGGGCCTCTCCTCCGACAAGGATGCTGGTGACGTTTGGGCTTACCTCTCCGGCATCGGCGCCGACGGCAAGAAGAAGTAAGTCGGCGTTCCGACGAGCGCCTCCAAAAACGCAAAGCGGCCCTAGTGGCCGCTTTTTTCGTTCCGCGCCGAAAACGGACGGGTTCATCGGCGCGCGTGAGCGCTACGCGAATCTACCCGCCGGAGCAGTCGCCCGTCTTCGTGAGAAAAGACTTGCCGTTCTCAGTGTTGATATATTTTTGCGTGACTTTTCCGGTCGCGCGATCGATCTTCCAATCCCACGCGACGCGCGTCGCGGCAAACATCTGGCGGAAGGAGATCACGTCCTTCTTGACCACGAGCGAGCGTTTTTCGAGCGACTGCGCATCGACGATATTCTCCCGGTCCGAACCGAGCCGCACGACGCCGTCATCGATCTCCAGGATGACTTCCGTTTTCGGCATGCCCTCTTGACCGAGCGAGCAGGTCAGCGTGATGGGCGCGGCCCGCGCCGTCGTGGAGACGAAAAGGAGCGGAAAAAACATCAGCGCAAAGCGACGCATCGGCAGTTCCTCTTAATCAAGCTTCTCTTCGGGCGGCATAGCGGAGCGCGGGAAGAACGCCAGTCGCGAGGCAGTCTGTCCCTTCAGCGCAAGCCTCGCGAGAGACGGGTGCTGAAAAGGGGACTGGCGCACCAGCGTAAGGCGTGGCGTGGGGAGTTCAGCCTCCCCTTTGCGCCTGCTTCTCGCCCGCCACCGGCTTTTCGGTCAGCCCATTCTTGATCTTGTCGAGAATGCGCGGCAGGTCCTCGGGCTCGGGATTGAGATCGCGCGCGTGGTTCCACTGGAACTGCGCCTCGAGCTTGCGGCCGACTCGCCAATAAGCGTCGCCGAGATGGTCGTTGATGACCGGATCGGCGGGCTTGAGGTCGATGGCCTTTTCCAGCTCGCGCACCGAGTCGTCATAGCGACCGAGCCGGTAATAGGCCCAGCCGAGGCTGTCGACGATGTAGCCGTCGCGCGACTTGAGATCGACCGCGCGCCGCAGCATGCGGAAGGCCTCGTCGAGATTGGTCCCCTGGTCGACCCAGGAATACCCGAGATAGTTGAGCACCGAAGCCTGGTCCGGGTTGAGCTCGAGCGCCTTCTTGAGATCGGCCTCCGCCGCCGGCCAGTTCTTGCGCCGCTCGTTAGCGATGCCGCGGTAGTAGTAAAGGAGCCACTTCGCCTTTTCGGGCGTGGTATCGATCGCCAAGGCCCGCGTGTAGGCGTCGACCGCCTGGTCATAGAGCTTGCGCGAGCGTTGCAGATTGGCCAGCGCGGTGAGGGCGTCGGCGTTCCTCGGAAAGGCGTCCACGACAGACTGCAAGTGCTCGGCGGCCTCCTTCGTCTTGCCGATCTGTTCGAGCAGCAGCGAGGCTTGCACTTCCGCGTTGACTCGCAGGGGGCTCGACTCCGGAACCGAGTCGTAAAGCTGGATCGCCGACTCCTCCTGCTTCATGCGCTCATAGATATCCGCGAGCGTGAAGACCGTGAGCTCGTTTCCGGGCGCGAGCGCCTGCGAGAGCCGCAGGTAGATGAGCGAGGGAAGCTCCTCGCCCGGGCGGCCGCCGCCGAGCGCGACGAGGCCATAGAGCACTTCGCCAGCGCCTTCCTCCGCGCTGCTCACGATCGGCTGCAGCTTCTTGCCGGCGTCGATCTCGGCAAGCGCCGTGAGAACCAGCGGGTGGCCCGGCACGGCCTCGTCGAAGGCCTTGTAGAGACGGCGCGCTCCTTCATTGTCGCCCTGCGCCGAGAGGAAGCGTCCATAGGCGTCGATCAGCCGCAGCACCGTGCGGTCCGCGCTCATGACCGATTTGAAGCGCTTCTCAGCCTCGACCTTGTCGCCGAGGAGATTTGCGATCAGCGCCGCATGATAGTCACGCAGCGTCGAAAGCCCTTCCCCGCGCAGTTGATCCAAAGTCTGGAGAGCCCGGCGCTCCTGCTTCTCGCCGGCGTAGGTCCAGGCGTTGAGCAGCACGTTCTTCACGTCGATCGGCTGCTCGCCGCCGTCCTTGGCGATGCCGTCGCGCGCCTTCGGCCATTTATGCTGAGTCATGGCCTCGACGGCGGCTGTCAGATTGGCGACGGGATTCTTGCGGTCCTGCGTCAGCACCGTGTTCGCGAGACCGAAAGCCTCGGGAAAATTGCCATTGGCGAGCGCGGCGATCATGGCGCGTTCGGCGAGATCCTTGTTGCGCGGGTCAACGCGCAAAGCCTCGCGAAAGAAAGTCGAGGCGGCGAGCGTGTCGCGCTCTTCGTTGGCGACAATCGCCGACAGGACGTTGCCGGACAGGCTCTCGCCAACCTCGAAAGGACGCGCGACCGAAAAATGCTCGCGCGACTGAGCCGCGGCAGCGACGGCGCCGCATTGCAGAACGCCCAGCACGCAGAGGAGCTGAACGCAGAAGCAGAGAGACGAGCGCTTCAGCGCCGTCGCCAAGAGAAGGGAGTAGGATCGCACGTGATCGGATTCCGGGTTCGCCGCTTGATCGAAGTAGCTTCCGCCGCGGCCTTCGGCTTCGCCATGAGCAGAATCATGGCCGCTTTGCTCGGCCATCGCAAGCATGAAATGCCAGAACAAGGTCGAAAAGAGGGCGGAAAATCCGTAGTTCGGCGACAAATGTCGCACCCTTGGCGAGCAACAATGGCGCATTTGGCCCGGTATTTCGCGCCAACCGTGCGGTATTTCTGGAATTCATCACGCACAATGCGTTCAGGCGGCGAGGCCTGAACGCAGCGTGAGCGGAAGCGTGTTACGCGTGCACTTTGACCGCCGCGACGATCTTCTGCGCGGCATCGTCGAGATTTTCTGCGGCGATCACGTTGAGGCCGGAGCCGTCGATGATCTTCTTGCCGAGATCGACGTTCGTGCCTTCGAGACGCACGACGAGCGGGACCTGAAGCCCGACTTCCTTGACAGCGGCGATGACGCCTTCGGCGATCACGTCGCATTTCATGATGCCGCCGAAGATGTTGACGAGAATGCCCTTCACCTTGGGATCGGCCGTAATGATCTTGAAGGCCGCCGTGACCTTCTCCTTGGTCGCGCCACCGCCGACGTCGAGGAAGTTCGCCGGGAAGCGGCCGTAGAGCTTGATGATGTCCATCGTCGCCATCGCGAGGCCGGCGCCATTGACCATGCAGCCGATGTCGCCGTCGAGCGCGATATAAGCGAGCTCGTATTTCGAGGCCTCGATCTCCTTCTCGTCCTCTTCCGTGACGTCGCGCAGCGCCACCACCTCGGGGTGACGATAGAGCGCATTGTCGTCGAAGGAGCACTTGGCGTCGAGGCAGCGCAGCTTCCCGTCCTTCGTGACGATCAGCGGATTGATCTCGAGAAGCTCCATGTCCTTCTCGACGAAGGCTTGGTAAAGCTGCTCGGTGAGCTTGCCGGCCTGCTTGGCGAGATCGCCCGTGAGCTTTAAGGCGTCAGCGACGTGACGGCCGTGATGCGGCATGATGCCGGTCGCCGGATCGACCGCGAAGGTCACGATTTTTTCCGGCGTGTCATGCGCCACGTCCTCGATGCTCATGCCGCCTTCGGTCGACACGACGAAAGAGATGCGCGACGTGGCGCGGTCGATGAGCAGCGAGAGATAGAATTCCTTGTCGATCGCGGCGCCGTCCTCGATATAGAGGCGGTTGACCTGCTTGCCGGACTCGCCCGTCTGCACCGTGACGAGCGTGTTGCCGAGCATCTGCTTGGCGAAAGTCTCGGCCTCTTCGATCGACTTGGCGATGCGCACGCCGCCCTTCTCGCCAGCGGCGGCTTCCTTGAAGCTGCCCTTGCCGCGTCCGCCCGCGTGAATCTGCGCCTTCACGACATAGACCGGCCCGGGAAGCTGCTTCGCGGCGGCGGCGGCATCCTCGGCCTTGAGCACCGGAACGCCCGCGGCGACCGGCGCGCCGAACTCGCGCAAAATGGCTTTGGCTTGATATTCGTGGATGTTCATCCCTAAACCGCTCCCCTGGACGATGAATGGCCGCGCCGCAGGCCCTGTCGCCAATGGACACAGGAAGATCGGGCCGTCAAGGCGGCGCTTGGTCGCGCGGGGCGCCCTTTCGGCCACTTCTCAAGCCCCCTCCCCAACCCTCCCCCGCTTCCCGGGAGAGGGAGTTCGAACTCGGCGTGTCATCGCGGTTTCGCGCAATGTTGGCCGCCCCCTCTCCCGCGAAGCAACGCGAAGCGGGGGAGGATGAGGGAGGGGGCGGAGCCAGTTTTCGACAACCCCGACACCTATCCTGCAGAGCCCTACGAAGAGCGAATGGCGGCGGAAACGCGGCAGTGATAGGTTTACAGACGGCTTTTCGGCGGGGCGGCTTGATGGCGCATGAGGTTTTTCTTTCCTATTCCAGCAAAGACAGAGCCGCGGCCGACGCGGTGTGTCGTGCGCTGGAAACCGCCGGACTCAAGGTCTGGATCGCGCCGCGCGACGTATTGCCGGGCTCGGCTGGGCTCGATCGATTATCCGGGCGATCAACGGCGCTACCAAGAACGGCTCGACGTGGCCGGGCGGAAATTGCGGTCTTCGGGTGCGTCGCGGGGGCTCCTAGATCGACAATCCGGAGACCGTTCTCGCGGCGATGCGCCGCGAGAGCGACCCGGGGTACCGCGACAGGAGCGTCCCGGAGGTCCGCGACCTCAATGCGGGTCTCCGAGTGGCCAGAACGTTAGCCCCTTGATCTTCGATCGAGGCGGAGCACGCTTGTCCCCCGCCCACGTTATGTTATAACACTCACATGTCCGACCTGCCCGTGACCGCTGCCTTTGAAAGCGCCCGCTCACACGCCGACCGCCCAGCGCTGTCGCAAGGCGCGCTCGAAGCTTCCGCCTGCGAGCGGCTCGCGCCCGTCTTGGCCGCGCTTCTCTGCCTGTGGAGCCTCGTCTACTGGGCGCTGCTGCGGTGAACGCGGCCGCGGCGCCGACGATCACGCTCGAAAATCTGACGCTGGGCTATGAAGGGCGCGCCGTCGTCGAGGGGCTCAGCGGCGTGATCGCGCCGGGTGAGCTGTTGGCGCTCTGCGGGCCGAACGGCGGCGGCAAATCGACGATCCTGAAAACACTGGCCGGCCTGCTCAAGCCCCTGTCGGGCCGCGTGAAGATCGAGGGCGGCTCGGCCTTCGAGATCGCCTATCTGCCGCAGGCCGCCGACATCGACGTTTCTTTGCCCGTTCGCGTGGGCGAATTCGTCTCGCTCGGCGCGTTGCGCCGCCGCGGGCTCTTTGCGGGCTTCGACGGCGACGAGAAGGCGCGCGTCGCCGCCGCGCTCGAGGCTGTCGGCCTCTCGGGTCTCGAGCGGCGGCCGCTCGGCGCGCTGTCGGGCGGCCAGCTTCAGCGCACGCTTTTTGCGCGGCTCATCGTCGAGGATCGCTTCGTGATCCTCCTGGACGAGCCCTTCGGCGCGATCGACCGGGCGACGACCGAGGATTTGCTCGCGCTCGTCAAGCGCTGGCATGAACAAGGCCGCACGGTGATCGCCGCGCTGCACGAATTCGACCTCGTGCGCCGCGCCTTCCCCACCACGCTGCTCGTGGCCGGCCGCCCCATCTTTTTTGGCGACACGCGTCAGGCGCTGGCCGAAGGGCCTCTCGCACAGGCGGAAGCGGCGGCGCGGACACGCGAAAGCGCACGGGAAGCAAGGGCGGCGCGCCATGCTCTTTGACCTGCTCATCGCGCCTTTCGCGGACTATGGCTTCATGCGCCGCGCGCTCGTCGGCGGTCTCGCGCTGGCGCTTTCGGGAAGCCCGCTCGGCGTGTTTCTGGTGCTGCGCCGCATGTCGCTCGCCGGCGACGCGCTGTCGCATGGGATCCTGCCGGGCGTGGCGGTCGGCTATCTCCTCGCCGGCCTGTCGCTGCCCGCGATGACCGTGGGCGGCCTCGTCGCGGGTCTCGCCGTCGCGCTGCTCTCGGGCGCAGCCGCCCGATTTTCGGCGCTACGCGAGGACGCCTCGCTCGCGGCCTTCTATCTCGTCTCGCTCGCGCTCGGCGTCACGCTCGTCTCGATCAAGGGCTCGAGCATCGATCTGCTGCATGTGCTCTTCGGCTCGGCCCTCTCGCTCGACGATTCCGCGCTCTATCTCCTCGCGGGCGTCGCGACCGTGACGCTCGCTCTCCTCGCGATCTTCTACCGCGCGCTAGTTCTCGACACGCTCGATCCCGTCTTTCTCCGCCGCGCGAGCCCTTGGGGCGAGTTCATTCCCTTCCTGTTTCTCGCCCTCGTCGTTCTCAATCTCGTCGCAGGCTTTCAGGCGCTCGGCACGCTGATGGCGGTCGGGCTCATGATGCTTCCCGCCGCCGCCGCGAGGCTTCTCGCCAGGGATTTCTCGACGACGCTGGCGCTCGCGGCTTTCATCGGCGCGGCCTGCGCTTACGCAGGCTTGGTCTTCTCCTATCACTCCGGCGCCCCCACGGGACCTTCGATCGTGCTTTGCGCCGGGCTCGCCTATTTCCTCGCGCTCGGTTTCGGACCGAAGCGCGAGAGTGCGCCGCGGAGGTGACGATGCGCATGCTGACGCAAGTGTTGCTACTGCTCTTCGCGCTCGCCGCTTGGCCTGCCGCGGCGGAGACGCCTGCAACGCCCCTGCCTGTCGTGGCGAGCTTCTCGATCCTCGGGGATTTCGTGCGCGAGGTGGGGGGCGACGCGGTCGCGGTGAGCGTGATCGTCGGGCCTGACAGCGACACGCACGTCTACGAGCCGACGCCCGCCGACGCGAGAAAGGTCAGCGAGGCGAAGCTCGTCTTCGTCAACGGGCTCGGCTTCGAGGGCTGGTTCGATCGGCTCGTCGCCGCAGCGAACGCCAAGCCCCGAGTCGTCGTCGCAAGCGCCGGGATAACGCCGCGCAGGCTCGACGGCGGCCTCGATCCGCACGCCTGGCAGGATGTCGCCAACGCCCGCCGCTATGTGGAGAACATCCGCGACGCGCTGAAGGCCGCCGGTCCCGCGCGCGCGGCGCTCTATGAGGAGAGGGCTGCGGCCTATCTCGCGACGCTTGCCGAGCTCGACAAGGAGGTCGCGCATGCGGTGGCAGCAATCCCGAGCGAGAGGCGCCGCATCGTCTCGACGCATGACGCCTTCGGCTACTTTAGCGCCCGCTATGGGCTCGAGTTCATCGCGCCCGAGGGCGTCTCGACCGAAGCGGAGCCTTCGGCGCGCGACATCGCCCGCATCATCGACGCGGCGCGACGCGAGAAGGTCGCGGCGATCTTCCTCGAAAACATCTCCGACCCGCGCCTCGCCCGGCGCCTCGCCAAGGAAAGCGGCGTGAAGCTCGGCGGCGAGCTCTATTCCGACGCGCTCTCGAAGCCCGGCGGCCCGGCGGCGAGCTATGTCGCGATGATGCGCCATAATGTGGAGGAGCTGACGAAGGCGCTGAGACGGTAGAGCCTCACTGCTTTTGCCCGGAAAAGCGAGCCTGGAGGCTCGCAGCCCCGAAGCTCACCCCGACAGCGCCGCCTTCACCGCAGCGCTTGCCTTGGCGAAATCCATCTGGCCTGTATATTTCGCCTTTAGGACGCTCACGACCTTGCCCATGTCCTTGATCGAGCTCGCGCCAACCTCAGCGATCGCCGCTTTGATCGCTTCCGCCGCCTCGGCCTCGCCGAGCTGCGCGGGGAGATAGCCCGAGATCACCGCGATCTCGCTCCTCTCCTTTTCGGCGAGATCGGGACGGTTGTTCTTCACATAGATATCGAGCGACTCCTGGCGGCTCTTGATCATCTTCTGCAGCACGGCGAGAACGTCGGCGTCGGAGACCGTCCCGCCAGAAACCCGGGCCTCGATGTCCTTGTCCTTCAGCGCGGCGTTGATGAGCCGCAGCGCATCCACCTTCTCGCGCTCGCCCGCTTTCATCGCGACCTTCAGGTCATCCTTGATCTTTTCGCGCATGGCCTTTCCCCTTGACAGCCGTTTATATAAGACCGGGGGCGAAGCCCTCGCCGGGACGGACGACGGGCATAGAGCGGGCGCAAGCGTGGATCAAGGAAAAGAACAGGGCTGGACCCAGCCGGTAAAGACGGGCGTGCTGGTGCTGGCCTCGGGCGAGGTTCTCGATGGCTTCGGCGTCGGCGCGGAGGGAGAGGCCGTCGGCGAGGTCTGTTTCAACACGGCGATGACCGGCTATCAGGAGATTTTGACCGATCCCTCCTACGCCGCGCAAATCGTCACCTTCACCTTTCCGCACATCGGCAATGTCGGCGCCAATGACGAGGACATAGAGACCGTCGATTTCTCGCGCAGCGCCGGCGCGCTCGGCGCGATCTTCGCGTTGAAGCCGACCGAGCCCTCCAATCATCGCGCGCAAAAGCCACTGACGGACTGGCTCTCCTCGCGCAGAATCATCGGCCTCTACGGCCTCGACACGCGCGCGCTGACGGCGCTCATCCGCGACAAGGGCATGCCGAACGCCGTGATCGCCCATGCACCGGACGGCCGCTTCGACCTTGAGAGGTTGCGCGCCATGGCCGCCGCCTGGCCCGGCATCGACGGGATGGACCTGGTGCCGAGCGTCGGCGCCAAGGAGCGTTTCGATTGGCGCGAGACGAGCTGGAAGCTCGCCTCGGGCTATGGCGCGCGCGACGGAGAGGCAAAGCTGCGCGTCGTCGCGATCGACTATGGCGTCAAGCGCAACATTCTGCGGCTGCTGGCCGATGCGGGCTGCGAGGTGATCGTGGCGCCGGCGACCGCGCCCGTTTCCGAGATTCTCGCCTACCGTCCCGACGGCGTCTTTCTCTCGAACGGCCCGGGCGATCCCGCCGAGACCGGCAAATACGCCGTGCCGGTGATTCAAGCGCTGCTCGAGAAGAAAGTGCCGACCTTCGGCATCTGCCTCGGCCATCAGATGATGGCGCTCGCGGTCGGCGCGAAGACGAAGAAAATGCCGCAGGGCCATCACGGCGCGAACCATCCCGTCAAGGACTTCACGACCGGCAAGGTCGAGATCGTCTCGATGAACCACGGCTTCGCCGTCGATCGCGACACGCTGCCGGGGAACGCCACCGAGACGCATCGCTCGCTCTTCGACGGCTCAAACTGCGGCATCGCGCTGACGGACCGCCCCGCCTTCTCGGTGCAGCATCACCCCGAGGCGTCCCCCGGCCCGCAGGACAGCCACTACCTCTTCCGACGCTTTGTCGAGATGATGGAGAAGGCGAAGGCGGCGTAGCGCGTGGCGGGCTATTGATCGGGTCGCCAGCCCGACGCAAGCCTTGAGGCTTACGCATTCGAAGCAAATGCATCGCTTCGATCTCGACCAGGCGCACGAATCTCCGGCCTCACAGGAGATTCACAGCGATCTCGTCGAGACGCTTTTCGATACGCGCGGCTCCTTCATCGTCGCGCTGATCGGCGGCATTCTTCCGCCAGCGGCCACCTGGTTCATGACCGGGGAGCGCGTCTTGCTTTTCCTCGCCGTCATGCTCGCCGTCCTCGCGGGCTTTCGGCTGGCGATCTGGAACTGGCACCAGGGCCGCCCTTTGACGGAGCGACGCCGCGAAGCGCGCAAGTGGGAAATCCTCTACGCCACGGGCGCCATCGGCTTCGTCACGCTCGTCGGAGTCTCCACGGCCGTCATCTTCTACAAGTTCCACGGCGGCTCATTTTTCATCTTCGCCAATGCGATCATGCTGGCCGGTGTCGGCGCGCTCTCGGGCCGCAACGCCGGCTGCCCGAAAATCGTCTTCGTGCAGCTACTCGGTCTCTGCGGGCCGCTGATCGCCGTCACGCTCGTCGATCCCGACGCGCAATATAAGATTTTGACCGTCATCCTCATTTTGGAAGTGATCTCGATCCGCTCGACGACGGTTTTCCTGCACAAGAATCTCGAGGCGGCGCTGCGCAACGGCTATGAGGCGGTCTTTCAAAGAAAAATGTTCTCCGTCGCGCTCAACAACATGACGCACGGCCTCTGCATGGGCGACAGCGAATTGCAGATCACGGTCTTGAACCGACGCATGAAGCAAGTGTTCGCCCTCGAGGAAATTTCCACGCCGATTTCCCTGGAGGCGCTGGCGGCGGCGATCGGCAAAAGTTCTGAGATGTCCAGCACGGACATAAGGCGCTTCGCCGAATGCTGGAAAGAGCATGCGCTCCATCGCCACGCGCGAGAGTTTTCGCATCAGGCCGGCGAGCGCATTTTCGAGTTTCGCTGCGAGCCGGCGGAAGCCGGGCGCTTCGTGACGGTCATCGAGCACGTCACGGCGCGTCGGCAAGCGGTCAGCAAGATCGAGCACATCGCCCATCACGACGCCCTCACCGGCCTGCCCAACCGTCTGCAATTCAAGAACCGGCTGGAGCGGGAGCTGAAACGGATCGAGCAGCACGGCAGGCAGCTCGCCATTCTGAGCGTCGACCTCGACCGCTTCAAGGAGGTCAACGACACGCTCGGACATTCCGTCGGCGACCAGCTTTTGCGCGCCGTGGCGCAGACCCTGCTCCAGGCCGTGCAGCCCGTCGATCTCGTTGCGCGTTTCGGCGGCGACGAATTCTGCATTCTGCTCGACGCCTCGCGCGGCCAGAGCGAAGCCGACGCGGTCGCGCAACGGATTTTGGAAGGGGTGAAGAAACCCTATTTCATCGACGGCCACACGATCCTGATCGGCGGGAGCATCGGCATGGCGGTCGCGCCGCAGGACGCGTCGTCGGCCGAAGGACTGCTGAAATGCGCCGACCTTGCGATGTATAACGCCAAGGCGGCAGGACATTGCGAGGCGCTCTGGTTCACGCAGGCGATGGAAGAAGCGTTGATCGCGAAGCGGCGCATCGAGGCGGAGCTGCGCCGCGCCTTGGGCGCGGACGAGCTCGTGGCCTTCTATCAGCCCATCGTCGACGCGCGCAGCCAAAGGGTCACCGCTTGCGAGGCGCTGGTGCGCTGGGCGCATCCGATCCGCGGCCTCGTGTCTCCGGCGGAATTCATCCCCGTCGCGGAGGAAACCGGGTTGATCGTGGCGCTCGGCGAATGGATGCTGCGCCACGCCTGCCGGGACGCGGCGTCATGGTCGAGCGAGGTGCGCGTGGCGGTCAATCTGTCGCCCAAGCAGTTTCAGCAGCCCGATCTCATCGACGTCGTCAAAGCCGCGCTCGCGGAAACGGGCCTGCCGCCGTCGCGGCTCGAGCTCGAGATCACCGAGTTGATCCTGATGCTCGACACGGATGACGTCGCTTTCAAAGTCAAGGCGCTCAACGGCATCGGCGTGCATCTGTCGCTCGACGACTTCGGCACGGGCTTCAGCTCCCTCAACTATCTCAACCGCTTTCCGGTCAGGAAGCTGAAGATCGACCGCTCCTTCGTCAAGGAGATTACAGATTCTCCGAAGACGCAGGCGATCGTCGAGGCCATCGCGCTGCTCGCGAGAAAGCTCGACATCGACGTCGTGGCTGAAGGCGTGGAGACGCATGCGCAATTGGCCTGCCTCGCGCAGCGCGAGATCTTTCTCATTCAGGGCTATCTGTTTTCGCCGCCCATGCGGCTGAAGGATCTCGCTGCGCCCTATTCGCCAGTTGAGGGGAGGCTGGAGCGGAGGGCGTAGCTTTTCGCGCCCCCTCCGGCTCGCTGCGCTCGCCACCTCCCCCGCTTCGCGGGAGAGGGATTCGCTGCGGCCCGAGTACAGCCTTAGCCAGAGTTTCCCGTATCGTCATCACGCGCGCAACCGGCCCCCTCTCCCGCGAAGCGGGGGAGGGTTGGGGAGGGGGCATTTCAGGCTCGGCCCTCGACCCAGGCCAGAACCGTCTCGCAAACGCCATCGAGATTGCGATACACTTCGTCATTGGTGACGCGCAGAACGCGATAGCCATTGTCGGCGAACCACGCGTCGCGTCGGGCGTCATAGGCGATCTCTTCGTCGGTCGAATGCGTGGCGCCGTCCACCTCGACGACGAGCTTCGCCGCTGCGCAGATGAAATCAGCAATGAACGGGCCGCATGGCGCCTGTCGCCGAAAAGAAAGGCCGGCGAGTCGATGCGCCCGCAACCGGTACCAGAGCTTGCGTTCCGCCTCCGTAAGCTCGCGCCGCAGCCGACGCGCATTCTCGGTCGCGGACTTCGTCTGACGCACGCGCCCTACCCTTTGCTCTGGCCAAGCCCCCTCCGGCTCGCTACGCTCGCCACCTCCCCCGCTGCGCGGGAGAGGGGCGCGACGGCGAGATTACAGCTTACGTCAAAGTTCTTGATATCGTCATCACGCGCGCACCTGCCCCCTCTCCCGCGCAGCGGGGGAGGGCTGGGGAGGGGGAATCCGTTGCGAGGCTATTCGAATACAGTTGTAAGGTCAGGCCTCCATTTATGTTTTGGCGGCGCATAGGGCAGATTTTTCGCGTAGGGTATATTGGGGTCGCGCGATAGCGGTAAGATGAAGGACATGTTTCGAAAGGCGATATAGGCCAAGAGACCATCAATTGTGATCTTGAAAGGATCAGACCAGTATGCGTGTGTTTCGGGTGAATAGTCAGTAATAGGATCGCCACGCAGGAGAATCTGCGAGTTAATCGGCGTAGTTTTGAGCCAACTACGCGGCTCGAAAAATTGATGTCGCATCAGCAGCCCCGTTTGTGATAACGCAATCGGATATTTATAGCGCCGAAAAAGTCCAAGATATCCGGCAGCAAACAGCGCGATATGATGCCGGCCGGTCATATTACTGATATTGAAAGTAGGATCAAGAAGTTCACGGAGATGATTGTCGTAATGTTTTCCCTTCCAACTATTGCAGCCGTTGCCGTTTATTCGCTTCCCGTTCAGCACGAGGGGCCGTCTGCACAGCAGCGTCAAGCCACTGCGTTCGTTGTGAGGAATTGATTCGCGGACATCCTGAGGGTCACATGCCAGTGCCTGTCTTGGTATTATGTGTTCGATGGAAAATTCGTCGAAAGGAACCGCGCGGCTGCACGTCGGGCAAAGGAGAAGATCGTTTTCAGCAAATGATGGAATAATTTTTGTCAAGTCATCGCGTAATTCTTGCCAAATGATCCGCTTTGTTGCTGGCCGGTCAATTGCGTTCACCAAGATCCCCCTGGTGCGTTCTCGGGACACCGTGTTGTGACGGGCAACTATCAAGGAGCAAAGCCGGCGGATGGCTCCGCCGGCTTTATCGCTTTTTCAAAGTACGGACGCATTGAATTCTAAATTGCGGAAAACCTCAGTCCGCCTTTCACCAGAGCGCTCGGTTCACGAGCACCCCGTCGTCGATCCGCAAGTCTCGCACTTCAGGCACGTCCCGTTGCGCACGAGCGTGAAATTCGCGCACTCCGGGCAGGCTTCGCCGACGTAGCCTTTCATGCGCGCCTCGGCGCGTTTCTCGGCGACGCCGTCGACGGGCCGCGACGGTTCGGTCCAGCCCAGAATGGAAAGCGGGGTATCGCCGAGCGCGAGCTCCGGATCCGCCTTCAGCGCCACCGCCGCGCCGCCCGCAAGCGCCTGCGGCGCGTTGCGCACGAGGCTGAGCCGGTCGGTCTTGTTGCGCAACAGGCCGCGCGAGACGACCGTGGCCGCCTCCGACGCCTTGCCCTCATGCTCGCCCTTGCCGAGCACGTCATGGCCGATGTCGTCGGGCGAGACATGCGCGAGGTCGTGACGGCCGAGATAGGAGACCGCCAGCTCGCGGAAGACGTAATCGAGAATCGAGGTCGCCATCTTGATCGCGTCATTGCCCTGCACGAGCCCGGCCGGCTCGAAGCGCGTGAAGGTGAAGGCGTCGACATATTCCTCGAGCGGCACGCCATATTGCAGGCCGAGCGAAATGGCGATCGCGAAATTGTTCATGAGGCTGCGGAAGGCGGCGCCCTCCTTGTGCATGTCGATGAAGATTTCCCCTAAGCGCCCGTCGGCGTATTCGCCGGTGCGCAGATACACCTTGTGGCCGCCGACCGCAGCCTTCTGCGTGTAGCCCTTGCGGCGATCCGGAAGCTTCTCGCGCTCGCGCACGAGCTGATGCACGATGCGCTCGACGATGCGCTCGGCGACCTGGGCGGCGCGCGCCGGCGCGTTCTGCGCGACGAGCTCCTCGACGCGCTCCTGCACGTCGTCTTCCTCGTCGTCCGCGGCCAAGAGCTGCGCCGACAGCGGCTGCGAGAGCTTCGAGCCGTCGCGATAGAGCGCGTTGGCCTTCAGCGCGAGACGCCAGGAGAGGAGATAGGCCTGCTCGCAATCCTCGATCGTCGCGTCATTGGGCATGTTGATGGTCTTCGAGATCGCGCCCGAGATGAAGGGCTGCGCCGCGGCCATCATGCGGATGTGCAATTCGACCGAGAGATAGCGCTTGCCGAGACGCCCGCAGGGGTTGGCGCAGTCGAAGACCGGATAATGCGCGTGCTTAAGGAAGGGGGCGCCCTCCAGCGTCATGGCGCCGCAGATATGCGTGTTCGCCTGCTCGATCTCCTGGCGCGTGAAGCCCAGCGCCGTGAGGAGATCGAAACTCTTGTCCTCCAGTGCCGCCGCCGGGATTTTCAGCGCGCCGGTCAGGAAGTCCGCGCCGAGCGTCCATTTGTTGAAGACGAATTTGATGTCGAAGGCGGAAGCCAAAGCCGCTTCGACGACGCTGAGCTTCTCGTCGGTGAAGCCCTTTGCGCGCAAAGTGGCGCTGTTGATCGCGGGCGCGTTGGAAAGCGAGCCGTGGCCGACCGCATAGGCCTCGATCTCGGCGATCTCGGATTCGGGATAGCCCAGCGCGCGCAGCGCCTCCGGCACGGCGCGATTGACGATCTTGAGATAGCCGCCGCCCGCGAGCTTCTTGAACTTCACCAGCGCGAAATCGGGCTCGATGCCGGTCGTGTCGCAATCCATGACGAGGCCGATCGTGCCGGTGGGCGCGATGACCGAAACCTGCGCATTGCGATAGCCGTACATCTCGCCGAGCTTTAAGGCCTGTTCCCAGGAATTGGCCGCGGCCTCGACAAGCGCCGCATCCGGGCAGGCGGCGTGGTCGAGCGGCACGGGAAGAGTGGCGAGCTTCTCGTATCCCTGCGTCTCGCCGCGCGCGGCGCGGGCGTGATTGCGGATGACGCGCAGCATCGCCTCGCGGTTCTCCATGAAGCGCGCGAAGGGCCCGCGCTCGCGCGCCATTTCCGCCGAGGTGCGATAGGCGACGCCCGTCAGGATCGCCGACAGCGCGCCGCCGATCGCGCGCCCTTCGGCGCTGTCATAGGCGATGCCCGACGACATCAGGAGTCCGCCGAGATTGGCGTAGCCGAGGCCCAGCGTGCGGTAGTCGTAGGAGAGCTGCGCGATCTCGCGCGAAGGGAACTGCGCCATCAGGACGGAGATTTCGAGCACGATCGTCCAGAGACGCGTCGCGTGCTCATAGGCCTCCACGTCGATCTGCTTGGTCTCGGAATTCTTGAACTGGAGCAGGTTGAGCGAGGCGAGATTGCAGGCCGTGTCATCCAGAAACATATATTCCGAGCAGGGGTTGGAGGCCCTGATCTCGCCGCCCTTGGGGCAGGTGTGCCAGTCGTTGATGGTCGTGTGGAACTGCACGCCGGGATCGGCGGAGGCCCAGGCGGCGTAGCCGATCTTTTCCCAGAGCTCGCGGGCCTTGAGCGTCTTCGCGACCTTGCCGTCGAGCCGTTTCGTCAGCGACCAGTCGTCGTCTTTCTCGACCGCCTGCAGAAAGGCGTCGGTGACGCGCACGGTGTTGTTCGAGTTCTGGCCCGAGACGGTCAGATAGGCCTCGCTATCCCAATCGATGTCGTAAGTGTCGAACTCGATCTCCTTGAAGCCCTGGCGCGCATATTGGATGACGCGCTTGATCAGCGCGTCGGGCACTTCCTCGCGACGCGCGAGCTTGATCTCGCGTTTCAGCGCCGGGTTGATCTCCGGGTTGAAGCAGTCGTCGTTCGGGCCTTCGCAATTGACGCAGGCGCGCAGGATCGCCTTCAGGTGCTTCTTGACGATCTTGGAGCCGGCGACGAGCGCCGCGACCTTCTCTTCCTCCTTCACCTTCCAGTCGATGAAGGCCTCGATGTCGGGATGATCGACGTCGACGATGACCATCTTCGCCGCGCGCCGCGTCGTGCCGCCCGATTTGATCGCCCCCGCCGCGCGGTCGCCGATCTTCAGGAAGGACATCAGCCCCGAGGAGGAGCCGCCGCCCGAGAGCTTCTCCTTCTCGCCGCGCAGCTTCGAGAAGTTCGAGCCCGTGCCCGAGCCGTATTTGAAGAGCCGCGCCTCGCGCACCCAAAGATCCATGATGCCGCCGTCATTGACGAGATCGTCGGCGACCGACTGGATGAAGCAGGCGTGCGGCTGCGGATGCTCATAGGCGCTCTTGGACTTGACGAGCTTGCCGTTGGCGAAATCGACGTAGTAGTGCCCCTGCCCCGGCCCGTCGACGCCATAGGCCCAATGCAGCCCCGTGTTGAACCACTGCGGGGAGTTGGGCGCCGCCATCTGCAGCGCCATCATGTAGCGAAGCTCGTCGAGGAAGGCCTCGGCGTCCTCCTCCGTGTCGAAATAGCCGCCCTTCCAGCCCCAATAGGTCCAGGCGCCGGCAAGCCGGTCGAAGACCTGCTTGGCGCTGGTCTCGGAGCCGTGCCGCTTCTCCTTGGGAAGCGCCGCGAGCGCCTCGTTATCGGCGGCCGAGCGCCACAGGAAGGCGGGAACCGCATTCTCCTCGACGCGCTTGAGCTTCAGCGGCACGCCGGCCTTGCGGAAATATTTCTGCGCCAGCACGTCGCAAGCGACCTGGCTCCAGGCCGCCGGCACCTCGATCGCATCGAGCGAGAACACCACCGAGCCGTCCGGATTGCGGATCTCGCTCTTGCCCGCGCGGAACTCGATCGACGCGTAGGGAGACTCTCCAGCCGTGGTGAAGCGCCGCTCGATTTTCATCTTGGTCAATTCCTGCTGGGGCGCCCCTCAGGATGTAGGGCGCAAGGGCTCGTCGGCGCCCGTGTCGCCAAGGCGCGAGCCTTGGCGCCGACGCGCCGGATGGAAACGCTTCGTCTCGCGGACACTTCTGGGGAACGCTGGCGCGCCGGCGAATGGGGACCGCCGGACGCGCTTCGGCTCTCGGCGATTCCGCCTCGATCCCGCGCCCGCGTTTCCATCCGCAGCCTCCCGAAAGTGAGCCAAAGGCCGACCCGCGTCAAGATATTGTGATAAAATTCTTCACAAACCCTATATCTGGGAGAAAGTCGGGGATTATGGGGATAACCCCGGCGCCCGGCGTTGGCGGGGCCCGCGAATTGTACAGGGAGCGGCCGGCGCTCACAAAATCGCCAGCGGCGAAACTTTCCGCTATGGGGTTGCTGCGACCCATTTTCTCTAGAGCATGTCCCGGAAAAGTGCGGAGCGGTTTTCCGGGACATGCTCTAACTTTCTGATTTTGAGCGAGTCCCTATCGCTCGCGTGATTCCACGCGAACGGGACGCGCTCTAGGGCGTCCGTGGGAGCGGTCGGTGGCGGAACGGTCGGATTTCCTGGAGACGTGGGCCACCCCCCCTTTGAGCGGGACGCCGCAACCGAGACCCCCGTCCCAGCCTGCTAGGGCCCGCCGCGACGGCGTCGCCGCGCTGCTCGGGCCGACCAACACCGGCAAGACGCATCATGCGATCGAGCGCATGCTCTCCTTCAAGAGCGGCATGATCGGCCTGCCGCTGCGGCTGCTCGCGCGCGAGGTCTATGGGCGCGTCGTTCAGAAGGTCGGCGCCGACAGGGTCGCGCTCGTGACGGGCGAGGAGAAGATCAAGCCGCCCTCGCCCGACTATTGGGTCGCGACGGTGGAGGCGATGCCGCGCGATCTCGATGTCGAGTTCGTCGCGATCGACGAGGCGCAGCTCGCCGCCGATTTCGATCGCGGCCATATCTTCACCGATCGTCTGCTGCGCTGGCGCGGCAAGAGCGAGACGCTGCTGATCGGCGCACAGACGCTTTCGCCGGTCATCCAGCGCTTCCTGCCCGGCGCCCCGATTTTCTCGCGCCCGCGCATGTCGCAGCTCACCCATGCGGGCGCGCGCAAGATCGTGCGGCTGCCGCCGAGGAGCGCCGTCGTCGCCTTCTCGGCGGAAGAGGTCTATGCGATCGCCGAATGGATCAAGCGCCAGCGCGGCGGCGCGGCCGTGGTGCTCGGCGCGCTCTCTCCCAAGACGCGGAATGCGCAAGTCGAGCTCTATCAAAGCGGCGAGGTCGATTATATCGTCGCGACCGACGCGATTGGCATGGGGCTCAACCTCGATATCGATCTCATCGCCTTCGCCTCCGAGAGAAAATTCGACGGCTGGCGTCATCGCCGGCTCACGAGCGCCGAGCTCGGGCAGATCGCCGGCCGGGCTGGGCGGCACATGAGCGACGGGGCTTTCGCGACGACCGGGCGCTGTCCGCCCTTCGACGAAGAGCTGGTCGAAGCGCTGGAGGCGCATCGTTTCGATCCCGTGGCGACGCTGCAATGGCGCAATCCCGAGCTCGATTTCTCCTCGATCGAGGACCTCGCCGCCTCGCTGGACCAGGCGCCCCGAGAGCCGGGGCTCGTCCGCGCGCCGCCACGTGAGGATCAGATCGCCCTCGAGATCCTCGCGCGCGACGATCGCGTGCGCCGCAACGCCAAGGTGAGAGCCGACGTCGAGCGCCTTTGGGAAGCCTGCCAGATTCCCGATTACCGCAAGACCTCACCCGCCGCGCATGCGGAACTTGCGGCGACGATCTTCGCCTTCGTCGCGAGGCGCGGAAAAATCCCGCCGGACTGGATCGCCCGGCAGATCGCCCTCGTGGACGTCACCGAGGGCGATATCGCAACCCTTGCCAATCGCCTCGCGCAGGTTAGAACCTGGTGCTTCGTCGCCAACCGGGCCGGCTGGCTTGACGACGCGGCCCATTGGCAGGGCGTCGCGCGTCAGGTAGAGGACAGGCTATCCTCCGCGCTGCACGAAGGCCTCATTCAGCGCTTCGTCGACCGCCGCGCCAGCGTTTTGATGCGGCGCCTCAGAGAGAATGCAATGCTCGAAGCCGAAATCACTTCCGGGGGCGACGTCATCGTTGAAGGTCAGCACGTCGGATCGCTGCAGGGTTTCCGCTTCACCGCGGACCCGAGCGTCGCCGGCGAAGCGGCCAAGGCGCTGAACGCCGCCGCGCACAGGGCGCTCGGCGCAGAATATGAGGCGCGCTCGACCCGGATCGCCGATGCGGTGGACGAGGCTTTCGCGCTCGCAAACGACGGGACCATCCGCTGGCTGGGCGAGCCCGTCGGCAAAATCGCGCCCGGACCCGGCGTTCTGAAGCCCACCGCGCAGGTGCTCGCCGACCCGGACCTCGGCGAAGCCCTGCTCGAGAAAGTGCGACGGCGGCTGGAGCTATGGCTCGCCCAACGCATCAAGAAGCTGCTCGGGGCGCTCGAGCCTCTCGAGTCGGGCGAGGGACTTTCCGGCGCCGTTCGCGGCGTCGCCTTTCAGATCGCGGAAGAGCTTGGCGTTCTGGAGCGCTTTCGCGTCGCCAAGGACATCAGGAATTTCACGCAAGAGGATCGCGCCGCGCTGCGCAAGCTCGGCGTGCGCTTCGGGGCGTTTCACCTTTATCTGCCGCTGCTCTTGAAGCCAGCGCCTCGCTCGCTCGCCTCCCTGCTCTGGGCTCTGCGCCACGGGGGGCTCGAGGGCGTGAAGGGCCTCGAAGAGGCGCCGCATCTGGCGGCCTCAGGACGCACCTCCTTCGCCGCCGACCCGAACGTCGGACGGGACTTCTATCGCGCGGCAGGCTACAGGCTCTGCGGCGATCGGGTCGTGCGCGTCGATATTCTGGAGCGTCTCGCCGATCTGATCCGTCCCGCCATCGCCTACCGACCTGGCGCAAGCGTCGGCGATCCCCCACCCGGCGCCGCCGACGGCGACGGCTTCGTCGTCACCGTTGCGATGACCTCGCTGACCGGGTGCTCGGGCGAAGCCTTCGCCTCGATCTTGCGCTCTCTCGGCTATTCCAGCACGCCGCGGCCTGGCCCCGCGATTACGGTCCCGATCATACCGGCCGCCGCGACGACGCCCGTGGTGGCCACGCCAGCTCCGGAGGACGGCGAGACGCCGTCCGCCGAGGCGGCGCCGAGCGAGTCGGAGGCGAGCGTCGCGGAGGCGACGGTCGAAGAAACGCCCGAAGTTGCCGAGATGAGCCTCGCGCCGGCGGAGACGGTCAGCGAGGTCCCCGCGGAAACAACCAAAGAGACGGGCGCCACGGAAGCGCCAGCCGCCGCCGAAGCGGCGTCGCCTGCTCTCGAAGCGGCGGGCGTGATCGAGGGACAGTCCGAAGCGATCGCGAACGCCGATGCGCAGGAAGGTGCTGCTCCGGCGCCGGAGACCGCCGAGCCGGCGCCCGAGGCGCCGATCGCGACGATCGAAGTCTGGACCCTTCAGCGCCACTCAGCGCAAGGGCCGCGGCGCCACCAGGGTGGCGGCGAGGCGCGCGGTCCCCGTCATGGCGCCGAGCGCGAGCGCGGACCTCGTCGCTTCGAGACGCCGCGCGGGGATGGCGAGAGCGCCACGCCAGCCCGCGCCGACGGCGACGCGGCAGCGCGCCCTGCGCCGAAGGGCCCTCGGCCGCCTCCCAAGGGCGAGGGCGGCGGGCGCGGCGAGCGACGCCCCGATCATTACCGCCCACAGCGAGAGGAGGGCCGCCGCCCTCCCGTTGGGGCGCAGAAGAAGCCGAGGGAGCGTCTGCCCGATCCGGATTCGCCCTTCGCCAAGCTCCTCGCCCTGAAGGCCGAACTGGAGAAGAAGGGCAGCTCCTGAACCCCGTGACTCTCAGCGCGACCGCGCATTTCTGCTGTCTTTGGCGTAAAATGCCGAGGCGGCCAAAGGCGCGAGCGGCGATTCGCTGGCGCGCTTCGCGTCGGGACGCGGCGGCGCCGGTTGCGAGCGCTCCTCATTGAAAGGCCGATCATGACGAAAATCCTTCCCGTGATCATGTGCGGCGGGTCAGGCACGCGGGTTTGGCCGGAGTCTCGCGAGACCCTGCCCAAGCAGTTCATCCCGCTGATCGGGGAGCGCTCGACCTTTCAAACGACGATGCTGATGCTCGACGATCCGACATTCGAGAAGCCGATCGTGATCTCGAGCGTGGACTACCGCTTTCTCATCGCGGACCAGCTGCGCGAGATCGGCGCGCAGGCCGACATCGTGCTCGAGCCTATGCGTCGGGACTCAGGACCCGCCGTCGCGGTGGCGGCGGGTCTCGCCGCGCGCCGGTCGCCGGACACCGTCGTCGTCGTGCTGGCGGCCGACCATGTGGTGCGCGATCAACCGGGTCTCGTCGATTTGTGCAAGAAGGCGGCGGAGGCCGCCAAGGAAGGCTATATCGTCACGCTCGGCGTGAAGCCGGACTCGCCGGCGACGGGTTATGGCTATCTGCGTCCGGGCGCGCAGACGCATGAAGGCGGAGAAGTTCTGAAGCTCGAGGCCTTCGTCGAGAAGCCCGACCGCACGACGGCGGAAAGCTACGTCGACCAGGGCTATTTCTGGAACAGCGGCAACTTCATCTTCCGCGCCGACGTGATGCAGGCGGAGATCGCCAAATACGAGCCGGCGATCGCCGCCGCGGCCGAGGGCGCGATTGAGGGGGCGAAGACGGATCTCGGATTCCTCGTGCTCGACGCCGCGGCCTTCCAGCAGGCGCCGAAGAAGTCGATCGATTATGCGGTCATGGAGAAGACGACTCAGGCGGCGCTGATTCCGGCCGACATCGGCTGGTCGGACGTCGGCAGCTGGCGCGCCGTCTGGGAGCTCTCGGAGCGCGATCAGCACGGCAATTCCGTGCGCGGCCACGGCATCGTGATGGACGCGACCAATGTGCATGTGCGTTCGGACGAGACCTTGACCACCGTCGTCGGCGTCTCCGACGTCATCGTCGTGACGACGCAGGACGCCGTGCTGGTGCTGCATCAGGAGCACGGCGACAAGGTCAAGCAGCTCGTGCAGAGGCTGCAGCGCGAGAACCGTCGCGAGGCCGGCGAGCACAAGCGCATCTTCCGACCCTGGGGCTATTACCAGTCGATCGACGCCGGCTCGCGCTATCAGGTCAAGCGCATCGTCGTGAAGCCGGGCGAGCGGCTGTCGCTGCAGATGCATTTCCACCGGGCCGAGCATTGGATCGTCGTCAAGGGCACGGCCGAGGTCGGCTGCGACGATTTGACAAAGCTCGTGCATGAGAACGAGTCGGTCTATCTGCCGATGGGCTGCAAGCACCGGCTGACCAATCCGGGCAAGATCGACCTCGAGCTCATCGAGGTGCAGACCGGCTCCTACCTCGGCGAGGACGACATCGTCCGCTTCCAGGACGCCTACAACAGAGGGTAGGCTTGTTTAGACGCGTTTTCCGCGCCGGACCGGTTTCCACTTCGACGGGAACCGCAGCCCTTTCACCTTAGGCCAAGAAACGGCGTGCGCCCGCGCGCAGCGCTTGCTAGATCACGCTTCGTTCGGGCGAACGCGCTAAAACGAAGAAAACGTAGCGCCGCAAACAAAGGGATCTTGCGAGCCGTGACGCAGAGCGCAACCGCCAGCTTCGACGCGCGCCTGCAGGCGGCGCTGGAAAAATTCAGCGCGGCGGGATTTACCCGCCGCGAGCCGGCGCTGCTGCTGCCCGCCGGAATCTTCCTCGACCGGCTGGGCGAGGAATTCCGCGGCAAGCTCTATCTCACCGGCGAGAATGGCGGGGCCGAGCTGTGTCTTCGCCCTGAATTCACGATCCCCATCGCGCTTCAGCATCTCGCCTCCAGCGCAACGGGAGAGCCGGCCGACATCGCCTATGGCGGGCCGGTGTTTCGCGCCGGCGAAGGCGAGCTCTTTCAGACCGGCGTCGAGAGCTTCGGCCGCGAGGACCGCGCCGCCGCGGATGCCGAAATTCTCGGAGTCGCGCTCGAGGCGGCGGAAGCGGCCGGCGCGCCGGCGCTTACGCTCAGGCTCGGCGATGCGGAGCTCTCCCGCAGCTTCCTCGCGCGATTGGATCTCCCGCCCGCCTGGCGGCGGCGGATCGAGACGGGCGTCGCGCGCGGCGCGGCGCTCGACGACGTTCTCGCCCCTGCCCCGCGCCAGAACGGCGCGCTCGGCGCGGGCGTGCTCGCCGCGCTCGAGAAAAGCGACGCCGCGGGCGCGCGAAGTTTGGTTGAAGATCTGCTGGCCATTGCCGGCGCCCCGTCGGTCGGCGGCCGGTCGGCGGCGGAGATCGCCGAGCGCTTCCTCGAGCAGGCGTCGCTGCAAGAGCCCTTGAGCGCGGCCACGCGCCAGCGGATTGTCGATTTCTTTTCGGTCGAGGCGCCGCCGGACACGGCGAGCGCGCGACTACGCGCACTGGCGCGCGACAGCGGGCTCGATCTCGAAGAAGCGTTGGAGGCCTTCGAGACTCGCGCGAGCTTTCTCGCCGCGCGCGGCGTAAAGCTGGAGGCGACCGTGTTCTCGACGCGCTTTGCGCATGCAATCGACTATTACTCGGGTTTCATGTTCGAGGCGCGCCCCGTGGACTCACCAGCAAGAGTCGCTCCGCTGCTCTCGGGCGGACGATATGACGGGTTGCTGAGATCGCTCGGGGCGACGTTCGATATCCCGGCGGTTGGCGCGGCGATCTTCATCGACCGATTGGGAGCGGCGTCATGAGCGTCCTCCCATCAGATCGCCTCATCGTCGCCGCGCCCTCCAAGGGGAGACTTCAGGAGAACGCGCTCGCCTTCTTCTCGCGCGCCGGCTGCGAGCTGCAGCAGGGCCGCGGCGCCCGCGACTATCGCGGCCTCGTGGCTTCCGTCGACGACGCCGAGGCGGCCTTTCTCTCCGCCGGAGAAATCACGGCGCGTCTGGCGCGCGGCGAGGCGCATCTCGGCGTGACCGGCGAGGATTTGGTGCGCGAGGAGATCGCCGATCCCGATTCCTGCATCGCGCTGCTGACGCCGCTGGGTTTTGGCTTCGCCAACGTCGTCGTCGCCACCCCCGACGCCTGGATCGACGTGCGCACGATGGCCGATCTCGCCGACGTCGCCTCAAGCTTCCGCGCCCGGCATGGACGGGGGCTCCGCGTCGCCACAAAATATGTGAATTCGACACGCCGCTTCTTCGCTTCGCATGGAATCGGAGATTACCGGATCGTCGAAAGCGCCGGCGCGACCGAGGGCGCGCCTGCCGCAGGCACAGCCGATCTCATCGTCGACATCACGACGACCGGGGCGACGCTCGCCGCGAATGGCCTCAGGGTCTTGAACGACGGCGTGATCCTGCGCTCGCAGGCCAATCTCGTCGCGTCGCTGAAGGCGCCATGGGGCGAGAAGGCGCGCGAAGCCGGGCGCGTGATGCTGTCGCGCATCGCCGCCGAGGAGGAAGCGCGCACGACGCGCGAGATCCGGGCGCATCTCACCGAGGTCTCGCGGGCGTTGCTCGGCGAGGTTCAAGAGCGCTTCGGCGCGACGTTGTGCGAAGGCTCGGCGGCCGGCCTTTCGATCTTCATCGCGCCGGAAAAGCGCGCGCCGCAATTCTGCGACTGGCTGATTGCGAGAGGCGCGTCGATGGTGACCTCGACGAAGCACGATTATGTGTTTCGCGCGGACAATCCTCTCTGGCGCAAGCTCGCGGCGCGGATCGGCGGGTGAGGTCCGCGCGGCGACTATCGCGACAGACTGCGCTTCAATTCTCTCGAAACCTCCTCGATGGGTTTCCCGCCGACGTATAAATCCTCGATGACTCCCGCGCCGTCGAGCACGCGGACCACCACATAGGCGTCCCGCGCGCCTTGGCGGTTATGCTCCCGATAGGCCGCTTCCGCCGCAGGCGCCTTGCCCTCCTCCATGTAGAAGCGATCGAAGGGCAATTGCAGCGTAATCCCCCCGCTGCTTGTCGTAACGCCGGCCTTGACCTTCAGATAGGGCTTGTTCTTTGGCGGCGACAGCGAGGCCGCGCCGAATTTCGCGAAACCGTCGCCGCCCGTCTCGATCGTCGCGTAGAGTGTTCGCCCGAAAGGGGCGGACACGCCCTGGACCAAAGTGGCTTCGCTGTTCTCGAAGCTGAGCGCCACATAGCGGCCGCGAAAGGCGTCATAGGGATCCACAGGCGCCGTGCGGAACTTGAATTCCTGGCCTTTCGCGAGCGTGCGCTCGCGGCTCCAGATCATGCTTGCGGGCGCCGCCAGTTGCAGCAGCGCCACCGCCGCGAAGAGCCAGAGTCTGACTTTCGAAGTCATGAGCTTGCCGCTCCGCGTCTTCGCATCATCACGACGTTCACGGCGAGGAAGCCCGCGCCAAGGACGATGAACGCCACACCGCGCGCGATGAAGCCGATATCGGCGTCAAAGAATTGAGCAAGGATCACGGCTGCAAGAATGAGCATCCCGCCATTGACCATGGGGAGGCTTTGCGCACCGAGGCCTTCGACGAGCCAGCCCACGCCTAAGGCGAAGAGATAGACGTTGAGGAGCAGCATCGCCGCGAAGGGATGCCCGAGGCTCGTCAGCGCAAGCCCGAGCGCGACGAAAATCGGCATGGCGCCGAGGAATGTGCGGGCCGCGTCCTTATGGCGAAAACTGTCCATCCAGAGACCGAACCAGGCCGCAAGCCAGAGGGCGACGATCGCGGAAGCGAGCGGCTGCGCGATGAGCGCCTTCGCGAAGGGCTGCGTCCTGTTTCCCCATTCGCCCAGCTCCCCCCGCCAAATCCCCTCGAAAGAGAAAACGAGCCCCAAGGCCACGAGCGCGAGCGCGCCAAGCGTCTGCAGGGGCTTTTGCGTCGCCGAGAGCGCCTCGCCCCAGAAGCGGCGGCCCGCGAGATACAGCGCGCCTGCAATAGCGCTCGCAGTCGGCATCCATAGGCTGTGAACGCCCAGAACTTCGTGCAGTGAGGCCGCGATCCCAAAGGGCAGGATGATCGCAAGGACCCAAGCAAACGCCACCGGACGCGGCCGATAGGGGCTTTCCTTCGCCTCGAGGCGCCACCATGGGATGGCCAGGGCGAGCAGCGGCCAAAAACCCAGCGCTTCGGCGTTCGACGTCCATTGCGCGCCGGCCCAGGCTGCGATTCCGACGAGATAAAGCAGAGCCGGCAGCGTGGCGCGCATCAGATAGGCGACCGGAAGTGCGAGAAGAGTCCAAGTGAGGAGAAAATCGCCGAGATCGCCGCCGATGTTGTAGGTCTGCGCGACGAGCGCGATCGAGGCGCCGATGGCGAGCGTGAGAAACGCGCCGGCGCCCTCGCGCCAAGCCACACTGTTGGCTCGACGCCAAAGAGCGAAGCCCGCGAGCGCCTGCGCCAGGACGAGAGGCGCAAAGGAGAGCACGGCGCGCGTTGCGCGGCTGAGATCGTCCCAATTGTGCCCGAGGAGCAGAATGATACCGCCGCCAACGAGCGCCGCGCCGAGCAAGGCGAACAGCGTCGCCGCCTGCAGCCCGCGACTCTCCTCCGCCTCGCCATAGCGCCGCCGCAGGTTTTGCGCGGCCTCGCTCGTGAGCGTTCCGTCGCTCACAAGGCCGGGCAGTTGTCGATAAAGCCAGGCTATATGCTTTTGATCGCGCATCGGCCTTCCGATTGCCGGCTCGTCCGGGTCGGATGCAAACTTCTCCCAAATCGGGACCATCTACAAGTCAAGCCGCATCGAAAAAGCTCATGCGCAAGCGCGTACATTGCAGTCGCCAATCGAACCCGCTCCTGCAAAAAACTGTGATAGAAAGATCAAAAGCTCGGACCTGTCCGTTAGCCGCTCCGACGTTTTGATCTGGCGCGATTTCTTTCCGCTCGAACGACGCCGTTCGAGCGTGAAGCGCGTCAGCCAGGAGGAAACTAGTGATGCTCGATGTCGTCGCGCTCGTTGCCGACAGGTTCACCCGCTCGCTGACGCAGGAATTCCAAAGAGCCTACAGTCACCACGAAGGACCCTATCTCGAGGTCATCGAAAACGCGTCGCGCATGGCGATCGAGCGCATCGGCGTCAGCAATGCTCTGTACCATAATTTCGAGCACACGATTCTCGTCACCCAGGTCGGCTGGGAAATCCTCCGGGGAAAGCGGATACACACCACCGTCGACGCGGTTGACGCCGCGCATTTTCTGCTCGCCTGCCTGCTGCACGACATCGGCTATGTGCGGGGCATATGCGCAGGCGATACGCTTGAGGATGTCGTCATCAACGAGGCGGGCGACACGGTGAAGCTGTCCTTGGACCTGTCCGACGCGGCGCTCGCGCCCTACCATGTCGATCGGTCCAAGCTCTTCATCCGGGAGCGCGCCGCGCTTGTCGATTACATCGACGGCGAGCGCATCGCGGCCGCGGTCGAGCTCACGCGCTTTCCCGTTCCTAATGACGCCGACCATGCCGAGACCGACACGGAAGCCGGGCTTGTCCGAGCGGCGGACCTGATTGGCCAGTTGGCCGATCCTTACTACCCCAGAAAATGCGTCGCCCTGTTTTACGAGTTCGAGGAGACCGGGCTGAACAAGCAGCTCGGCTACAGCAGCCCCACCGACCTGATTCGCAGTTATCCGAAATTTTTTTGGAACTCGACGTATAAATACATAAAGCCCGGCCTGAAATATCTGGAAGGCACAGCATCCGGGCGTCAGGTGACGGCGAACCTGTTCCGGCACGTCTTCGCGAGCGAACATGTGAGAGAGCTTGGGAGTTAGTTGGCGCCGCGGCGAGGCGCCAACGAACTTTTGAAGTAAGTCGCAACCGCAAAGAGATTTCAAAAGGAGCGCCGCCATGAGCGCAGTCAAATACAAAACCGTCGACGTGGACGCCCTCCATGTCTTTTATCGCGAAGCGGGAGCGTCGGGCGCGCCAAAGCTGCTGCTGCTACACGGTTTTCCGACCGCGGGGCACATGTTCCGCGACCTCATCCCGCTCCTGGCCGATCGCTTCCATCTCATCGCGCCCGACTTGCCGGGCTTCGGCAACTCCGACATTCCAGGCCCCGGCCACACCTTCCAGAAGATTGCGGATACGATCGACCGCTTCACCGAGATCGTCGGCTTTGATCGCTATGCCGTCTATGTCTTCGATTACGGGGCGCCCGTCGGATTCCGCCTTGCCGCCAAGCATCCGGATCGCATTACGGCGATCGTCTCGCAGAACGGCAACGCCTATGAGGAAGGCCTCAGCTTGGCGTGGCTGCCGATGCGGGCCTATTGGGCGGACCCATCTCCCCTCAAGCGGGAGGCGCTGCGGGCCTTTCTTTTGCCCAAGACGACGCTTTGGCAATACACACACGGTGCCCCCGATCCGAGCGCCGTCTCTCCCGACGGCTATTCGCTCGACAACTACTACCTGACTCGGCCGGGCGCCGACGAAGCGCAGCTCGATCTCTTCGGGGACTACAAGAACAACGTCGCGCTCTATCCGTCCTTCCACGCGTATTTTCGCGCCCACACGCCGCCTTTGCTGGCTGTGTGGGGCAAGAACGATCCGTTCTTTTTGCCGGCGGGCGCCGAGGCGTTCAAGCGCGACATTCCTCGAGCGGTGGTGCGTTTTCTTGACGCGGGACATTTCGCGCTGGAGACGCACGCCGCCGAGATCGCCGCCGAGATCCGTGCTTTTTTCGACGCTTTCGCGTGAACCCGATCGGTCGCCGCGAGGATGCCCGCGACACGCGCGGGCATGAAGGGTCAGAGTCAGAACTGTGCGGCGAGAGCCGTGCGTTCGCGGTATTTCTCCTCGACGACGCTCGGTTCTATCGAGATGTCGATCTTCAGCACGGAGGTCAATTCGCCTCGCTGCATCGAGACATCCACCTTTTCCGGATCAATCGGGATATGCTTCGCGACGGCGTTCAGGACTTCCTTCTGAAGAATCGCGATGAGGTCCGCCTGGTAGGCTGAGATTCGCTCATGCGCCAAAAGGATTTGCAGCCTTTCACGCGCGACCGGCGCGGTGGACGCGCGCCGACCTAGGAACCCGAAGAGATTCATGCCGCCCTCCGACCGAACAGTTTGCGGAACAGGCCCCTTTGGTCCGATGGAATGCTCACTGGCGCCTTGGAGCCGCAGAGACGCTGAGCGGCCTCTGTGTAAGCGCGGGCCGCCGCGCAGGCGGCGTTGTGCAGGACGATCGGCGAACCGAGGTTCGAGGCGCGCAGAACTTCCTCATTGTCCGGAACGATCCCGAGCAACGGTATGGAGAGGATTTCCAGCACGTCCTCGACGCTCAACATCTCGCCTCGCGCGACGCGTGCGGCGTCGTATCGCGTCAAGAGAAGATGCTTTTCCATCCGGCCGCCCTTCTCAACTCGAGACGTCTTGGCGTCGAGGAGACCGATGATGCGATCCGAATCGCGCACCGAAGAAACCTCCGGGTTCGCGACGACGACCGCCGCGTCCGCGAAACGCATGGCGAGCGTCGCTCCCCTTTCGATTCCGGCAGGGCTGTCGCAAATCACCCAGTCGAACAGACCGCGCAATTCATCGATGACTCGCTCGACGCCTTCCTCCGTCAGCGCGTCCTTGTCACGCGTCTGCGAGGCAGGCAGGAGAGAGAGATTGGGGAGGCGCTTGTCTCGAATGAGCGCCTGGTTCAGCTTCGCATCGCCTTGCGCGACATTGATCAGGTCGAAGACGACTCTGCGTTCAGCGCCCATGATGAGATCGAGATTGCGTAAGCCGACGTCGAAGTCGACGACGGCGACCTTATGGCCCTCTAGCGCCAAAGCGGCGCCAAGGGAGGCGGTGGACGTCGTCTTGCCGACGCCGCCCTTGCCTGATGTGACCACGATTACCTTTGACATTTTCCTCGTCCTCTTTCAGTCGAGCCGAGCGATTTTGATGCAGTCCTCTTCGAGCCACGCCTGAACGGCTTGCCCACGCACACTCGTTCCGATCTTATCCGCCGTCATGAAGACCCCCGTGACGGCCAGGAGCTCCGCCTCCAGGCGACGGCAGAAAATGCGCGCCGCCGGCTCGCCGCTGGCGCCGGCGAAGGCGCGCCCGCGCAGCGCGCCGTAAACGTGAATGGAGCCGCCGGCGATGACGTCCGCTCCCGAAGCGACGGAGCCGACGATGGTCACGTCGCCGTCGAAATATTGAATGGTCTGCCCCGATCGGACAGGAGAGGTGACGACGAGCGGCGCGACGCTCTCCGACCGCAAGGGGGACGGGCTCGGCGCCGCGGGCGCAGCTAGGCCGTCCCTCGCAAGCGCATCGGCGATTTCGCGAAACGCCGCCTGCTCATGGGCGTTCAGCCCATTCGCCGGAACTCCGCCCGTTTCGAGGCCCTCGACGTCCGGTTGATTCTCCTTTGCGGCGCGCGCCCACCGCAGCAGCGGCGGCAGATCTTCGCTGGTCCAAGCGGGGTCCGCGCCCGCCAGGCCCATGATGCGAATGCCGCGTCCGCTCAGGTTGTTTACGAATTCGACGGCGCCTCGCCTGTCGAGCTGTAGCTTAGACACATCGATCACGATGGATTTACGCTCGAAGAAAAAAGGAAATTGAGCAATGTAAGCGTCAAGACGCTCGATCCACGCGCCGAGGGGCGCGTCAGGCTCGAGCGCCAACGCGTCGAACGAACGTCCGCGAAAGCGAATACTGCGGGAGGTGGATTCAGTCACGGCGGCCTCGATCGAACGACGAATGAATTATTAATGAAAACGTAGTTAAGAAAGCATTAACAGCGTCTGCCTCGGGCGTGAGCGCCGCTCGGCGCCTCCGCCGCGATCTGGCTCAATCGGTGACGATCCCTCGTTTTCCACCGTGCAGAGCTAGGGACTCTTCTGAATATTGACGTTACCGCAAACGACCGTCCCGCCGATGATCGTCTTGCATTCGCGTTCGCTGGCGTGATCGCCAAAAAAGAAGGTCAGCGCGGCGAAGAGCGCCGCCAAGACTCCCGCGACCGCCGCCGAGATTTTCAGCCATCGCGGCAGGCCGTCATCCGTCCTGACTTGAACGAAAACCGGCTTCTCGGCGGGTCCGGCGTGCGGCGCATCGGGGGCCTCGCCCGCGACCCGCTCGAAACCCGGCTTGCGCTGCGGCGGCGCGGGCCGCTCCACGCCTTTGAGAAGACGATCGCGCGCTTCCGCCTCGCTGCAATTCGTCAGATCGATGCGGCTCAGGCCCCGCAGCAAAGGTGGAAGGTTCGGCGTGGGCCGCACGACGACCGGAATGACCGCGCCCTTGGCGCCATCGGAATCCTCCCAGATTTGCGCGGCCCATTCCATGAGCGAGTAGCGCGCTGGCGCATAGTCGGGCGAGATGACGGCGATCAGCCGGTCGGCCCAGGCGAGTTTCTGATTCATCCACAGCGGCGCATTGCCGCCTGCCGGAATCTCCCAGTCGTGAACCGCGACCTCGTGCCCCGCCGCCTTGAGGGTCCAGGCGATCCAATGCGCCTTGTCGCGATCGGCGGCATTGAAGCTGATCAAGATTTTCTGGCTCATGGCGCCACGGATCAGGGATTGGTCTTGCGGCAATTCTACAGCGTCACAAGGCGCCCCGCACTCCCCTTGCGACGTCATGGCCGGGCTTGTCCCGGCCATCCACGCCGGGCAACATCGGCCATGCGCGGCGGATGGGTCTACATCATGACGAACCGGCCGAACGGCACGCTCTATACGGGCGTGACGAACGATCTGTCGCGCCGGGCATGGGAGCACCGCGAAGGGCGCATCGACGGTTTCACGAAACAATACGGCCTCAAGCGTCTCGTATGGTATGAGCGTTACGAAGACATCCGCGACGCGATCCAGCGGGAACGCAACATGAAGCATTGGCCTCGCTCCTGGAAGGTCCGGCTGATCCTCGACATGAACAGCGAGTGGCGCGACCTTTACGAGGATTTGGCGGAAGTCGCCCGCTCGCCGCTCGGGCCCCCCGCTCCAAAACCGCGATGTGCTGGCGTGGATGGCCGGGACAAGCCCGGCCATGACGGGCTCAGAAAAACTCCCGGGCGCCCGTCGAAGTCATCGCGTAGTTTTATCGGACGCAGCGCCAGGGGGCGGGGATTTCTTGTCCATGAGTTGACGCAAGCTCTCGTAGTTCTTTTGAAACTTCACGGTATTCGGATGCTGCTTGCCGAGCGCCTTCTCATTGATGGCGATCGCCCGGCGAAGAAGAGGTTCGGCCTCGGAATATTTGCCCTGCGCCTGGAGCAAGAGAGCAAGATTGTTACAGGATTTCGCGACCTCGGGGTTATCATTGCCCAGCACCCTTTCCTCGATCGCGATCGCTCTCCGATAAAGCGGCTCGGCTTGCGCGTATCTGCCCTGGGCGTGAAGCAAGAAGGCGAGGTTGTTGTAGCGGACCGCGAGGTCGGCATGCTCCTTTCCGAGGACCTTCTCGTCGATGGCGATTGCCTGGCGAAGGAGCGGCTCGGCCTCGGCGTGTTTGCCCTGCTTTTGAAGCACGCCGGCGAGATTGTTGTAGCCGCGCGCGACGGTGGGATGCTCCTTGCCGAGCGCGTTCTCCTGGATGGCGAGCGCCCAGCGAAAGAGTGGCGCCGCCTCGGCATAATTGCCCTGCGCTTCAAGCAATAGAGCGAGATTGTTGTAGCCGGTGGCGACGTCAGGATGCTGCTTGCCGAGGCTCTTCTCGTCGATGGCGATCGCCCGGCGAAGAAGAGGTTCGGCCTCGGCATATTTGCCTTGGTCCAGAAGCGACAACGCTAGATTGTTGTATGCGAGCGCTAGGGTGGGATGCTCCTTGCCGAGCGCCTTCTCGTCGATGGCGATCGCCCGGCGAAGAAGAGGTTCGGCCTCGGCATATTTGCCCTGCGCCTGGAGCAAGAGAGCGAGATTGTTGTAAGTGAACGCTAGATCAGGATGCTGCTTGCCGAGGCTCTTCTCCTTGATTGTGACAGCTTGGCGATAGAGCGGCTCGGCCTCGGCGTATTTGCCTTGCTCGTGAAGCGCTGAGGCGAGATTGTTGTAATCCGTCGCGACGTCGGGATGCTCTCCGCCCAGCGTTTTCTCGCCGATCGCGATCGCCCGACGATAGAGCCGCTCGGCCTCGGCGTAGCGCGCAAGCCTCTGATAGGCGATCGCGAGACTGTTCAAGGCGGTGGCGGTCTCAATGGCGTCGGGACCGAACTCGGTAGTCGCGAGACGCAAGGCGGCCTCCCTGAAGGAGACCGCGGCGGGATAATCGCCCATCTCGTCGGCTAATAGCCCGGCCTTTTCCCCATAGAGCCGGTTGCCCGGCTGCAAGCCCGCCGCACGGCGATAGTCGACATAGGCGGCGCGCCAATCGATGCGCTGCTCGGCCAGCTGTCCGGCTTGGAACATGGCGCGCGCTTCGACGACATCGGCCTTTTCGCGCAGCTTCGCCACGATATTGGCGATCTCGACGAACTTCCTCTCCGCGCCGAGAACGTTGCCGCGGCCCAGCATCGCCTGCGCCTGCTCGAAGGCGTCCTTGGAGATCAGCGGCGCGAAATCCTGCAAGGCGGCGTTGGCTTCGGCGAGCTTCTGCACCAATTGGTCATAGCTCGCCTGCAGGTCCTTCTGCCGCTCGGCGACGCCTTTGCTTTCCGCCTCCAGCGCACGCTTCTGCGCCTCGACGACGGCGATCTCTTTGCGAAGGCTGTCCTTCTCGGCGGCGGTGGCGCGCTCGGTGAGTTCCAACAGCTTTTGCAGCTCGTCGCGTTTCCTCGCCTCCTCGGCGCGGATCTCCTCCGCCCGCTCTTTCAGCCCCTCTTCATATTGCGCGAGCGTGATCCCGATCACCAGATCGCCGCAGACGACCTGACCGCCGACGATGGTCTTGCAATCGCGCGTCTCGCCGTCCTTCGCAAAAGCGGGCACCGTCGCAAAATTTGCGGCGAGAAGCAGAGCAAAACCTTTCCACCGAAAACGTCTTGGCCGCCCCATGAAATCGGCCCTCTCCTGCAATCGCGGCCCGGTTTTTCCCGATGCCCTACCGGCGCGAAGGCCAGCATGCGCCTGTGGGACGTCTTCGACAAGACCAACGCGTTAACGGCTCATCCCTGCAGCGGGCCCCAGGCGGGATCGGAGGCGAAGCCCGGCGTCGGGACTTGCGTCTCGGAGCGGCCGAACACGTCGACCATGTAAATCTTCGGTCCGCCGGCGCCCCCCGCTTCGCGGAAGAACATCAGGAAGAGGCCGTTGGGCGCCCAGGTCGGGCCTTCGTTGTGGAAGCCTTCGGTCAGGATGCGCTCGCCCGAACCGTCCGCCTTCATCACGCCGATCGCGAAATTGCCGCTCCCCTGCTTGGTGAAGGCGATGTAGTCGCCCTTGGGGGACCAGACCGGCGTCGAATAGCGCCCGCCCCCAAAGGAGATGCGCTTCGCGGCGCCGCCTTGCGCGCCCATCACATAGATCTGCTGCGAGCCGCCGCGATCGCTCTCGAAGACGATCTTGCTTCCGTCCGGCGAATAGCAGGGCGCCGTGTCGATCGCCGCCGTGTCGGTGAGCCGCGTCGAGCGGCGCGAGCTCAGATCGAGCGAATAGAGATTCGTTTCCGCCCCTTGCGAAAGCGACATCACGACCCGGCTCCCATCGGGCGAGAAGCGCGGCGCGAAGGCCATGCCGGGGAAATCGCCGAGCGGCTCGCGCTCGCCGCTCGAGACGTTGAGCAGAAAGACTTTCGGATCGCCCTCGTCGGCCATGGCCATGTAGGTGACGTCTTGCGTCGACGGCGAGAAGCGCGGCGTGACGACAAGCTCGTCGCCGCGCGTCAGATAATGCACGTCGGCGCCGTCCTGATCCATGATCGCGAGGCGCTTGCGCCGCGCGTTCTTCGGCCCGCTCTCATCGACGAAGACGACGCGCGAATTGAAGTACCCCTTTTCGCCCGTGATGCGCGTGAAGACCGCATCCGACACAAGATGCGCGAGACGGCGCGCGCTCGCCGGGTCGGCGGTGAATTGCTGGCCTGCCGCCTGCTGTCCTGTCGTCGCGTCGAAGAGGCGAAAGGCGACCTGCCCACGTTGCGCGCGGCCGGTCACGACGAATTGCGCGTTAAGCGCGCGGAAGGCGTCGAGATTGGGGACCGCGTCCGGCGGTGCGGCGTTGGGCCCGAGGCTCGAGGAATTGATCGGATTGAGAAACACAGAGCGCTTGAAATTATTGACGATGACGCTCGTCGCCAGGCGCGCGCTTTCGTCTCCGACGAAAGGCGCCACAGCGACATTGATCGGCTGAAAGGCGCCGCCCTTGAGCTCGATCAGCCGGCCGGCCGAGGCCGGCAGGATGGGCGCAGCGGCGGTCGCGGCCATGAGTTGAAGAGCCCTGCGGCGGGTCGTGCTCATCGGTTTTTTCCTTAAGCGATTGCGGAGGGCGTCGACCGGCGGCGACTCAATCCAAGTCGCTGAACTTGATGTCGACCTCATGCAGCGCCTGCTCGTAATAGGGCAGGAATTCCGGAGGGATCTTCATCGGGCTGCAGCGACGCACCGCCTGCACCGCCTGCGCGCTGCGCGCCTGCTCCACCGAGCCCGGCGCGTGGTTGACGATTTGCGGCGCGCCCTCGAGCTCGCCCTCGCGCGTCAGGTGGAAGCGCACGACCGGCGCGAACGTCGTTTGGCCCAGCGACAGGCCCGATTTCCAGCATGGCTGGTAATGGTCCTTGATGTATTGGCCGATGCGCGCCTCCATGGAGGGCGTCAGATGCGCGCCCGTTGCGGTCGGCGAGCCGAGAGAGGCCAGTTGCACGCGCTCATTGGCGGTCGAGCCGCGCTGCTGCGGCGCTTCATGGCTCAACAGATTGGAGATGGCCGCGGCGTTGAATTTCGATTTCGGCGCGCTCTCGTCGCCCGATTTCGGCTTGGGCGCGGCGCTCTCCTTGGCCTTTTCGTTCAGGAGCTTCGAGATGTCGTCGGTCTTGAGGCGCGGCTTCTCCTTCGGCTTCTCGGGCGCCGCGGGCGCATCCGCCTTGGCCGTCTCGATCTTCGGCCGGGTCGGCGGCTTGGGTTTGACGACCTCCGCGTCGTCGGGCTCCTTCGCCTCGGCCTGCGGCTGAGCGGCTTTAGGGCGCGACGGCGGCATCGGCGCCGCCTGCGCCGCCTTTTGCGGCGCCTCGTCGGGGTTCGGCTCGCCGTTGGGCTTCGCCTGCGGCGGCGGCGCGGGAACGTCGCGCTTCGCCTCGGGCGTCGGCGGCTCGGGACGCGTCTCGGTCTTTTGCGCCTTCTCCGCCCGAACCGCCGGCGGCCCGCGCTTGGCGGATTTCTCGCCCTTGCTGATCTCGTTGACCGCCGAGTCGCTCACGACGTCGATCGCGATCGTCTCGAGCGCGTCCTCGAACTTCGGCGCGTGCGAGAAGCTGATGAGCAGCGCCGCGAGGAGCCCCAAATGGAGCGCCGCGGAAATCGGGAGGCCTGGCTCGGAGCGCGAGAACCGCGAGAACATGGCGAGGCTCGACCCTATTTATGTTCCTGCTCGGTCACGAGCGCGACCTTGCGATAGCCGGCGGTGGTGACGAGCGACATGACCTCGGCGACGCGTCCGTAATTCACGGCCTTCGAGCCGCGCACATAAATGCGCTCGTCGAAGCCCTGCTTGGCGACGTCCTTGAGCCGGTCGACGAGTTGGCCGATCTCGACGGGCTGATCCATCAGGAAGATGTCGCCCTTGTCGTCGATGGCGATTGCGACGGGCTTCTGGTCGATGTTGAGCTGGCCGGCCTTGGTCTGCGGCAGATCGACGGCGACGCCCGTCGCGAGCAGGGGCGCGGCGACCATGAAGATGATCAGGAGGACGAGCATCACGTCGATGAACGGCGTCATGTTGATGTCGGCCATCGGCGCGTGGCGGCCGCGACCGCGCCTCCCCCCATTCCGCCCTCCGGTTCGCCCCGCCGCCTGGATCGTAGCGCCCATCTCTTCTCATCTCCTTCGGATCACGCTGGGTTCGGGCGAAATCGCCTGAACGCAGAAACCGTGATCGACTCCAAAATCTTCAAGCGCGGGTTACGCGCAAACCGGCCCTTGTTATTTCGCAAACCGCACTCTAGGCCGCGCGGTCGCGGCCACCGGCCGTCTGGTCGATTTGCCGCGAAAGGATGGCGGAGAATTCGTCGGCGAAGGTTTCGAGCCGCCCCTGCGCCTTCGACACGTCGCCCTGCAGCTTGTTGTAGAAAATCAGCGCCGGAATGGCCGCGACGAGACCGACCGCCGTCGCAAACAGCGCCTCGGCGATGCCGGGAGCGACGACCGCGAGCGAGGTGTTCTTGGAGGCGGCGATGGAACGGAACGCGGTCATGATGCCCCAAACCGTTCCGAAAAGGCCGACGAAGGGACTGGCCGAGGCGACCGTCGCCAGCACGAGCAACGAGGACTCGAGTTTCTCCACTTCGCGGCCGATCGAGACGTCGAGCACCTTGTCGATGCGCGAATGCAGGCCCATGAAGGAGGCGTTGGGGCTTTGCAGGGAGCGTTTCCATTCGCGCATCGCCGCGACGAAGAGCGAGGCCGTGCCGCTCGTCGGCCGCTCGGAAACCTTGTTGTAGAGATCCTCGAGCGAGTTGCCCGACCAGAAAGCCTCATCGAAGAGGTCCATCGTGCGGCGCGTTCGCCGTATGAGGAGACTCTTGTCGATGATGACCATCACGCTCCAGATCGAAGCGCAGAGCAGGCCGATGATGACGCACTTCACGACGATATGGGCGCCCCAGAACATGCTCCAGATCGTGATCTCGGCGACGGGAGCCGCGAGGGGGTTTGCGGCGATTTCGGCTGGATTCATTCGATTTTCCTAGCGTCCTGCGCCTTGGCGCGCTCTTGCCCCGAACGGCGCGTTAGCGAACAGAAATCCGTTCAGGCCGGGGGCTTTCAGAGCATTTCTGCGGAAGTTCAGTCTGTTGCGGGATCTGCTCCAGCAGTCGGCTTTCGCCGCCCGATGGTCTTCGAAGACTATATGCCCGGCAATTTCGCCGATTCTGGGGCTTTTTGCGGCGCGGCGCCGGCCGAGAGCGCGTCCCGATCGCGTGGAGTCGCGCGATCGAAAAGGACTCGCTCCAAATCAGAAGCTTAGCGCATGTCCTGATCGGAAAACCGGTTCGCGTTTGTCCCGGGCATGCTCTCGGAGAGCGGGCCGAGGACAAGGCCGCGAGGGGCGCTCACCCCCCGAGCAGGGGCTCGAACTTCTCGCGAATGGCGGCCGGCAGCCGATGCGGCTTGCCGTTCGAGACGAGCGCCACGGTCACCCTAGCGGCGCAGAGAAGCTCGTCGCCGCGACGAATTTCCTGCCGCATGGCGAAAGACGCCCCGCCGATGGCGTCGAGGCGCGTCTCGATCGAGAGGAGGTCGTCCATATGCGCCGGGCGGCGGAAGTCGATCTCCATCGCGCGCACCACAAAGAACAACGCGCCCGCAGGCTCGGCCAGCGCCAAGTCGCTTTGCAGAAGCCCCAAATCGCGCAACATCTCCGTGCGGCCGCGCTCCATGAAGCGCAGGTAGGAGGCGTGATAGACGTAGCCGGAGAAATCCGTGTCTTCGTAGTAGACGCGGACGGAAACCTTGTGAGCGCCCATGGGCTTCCTGCCGGTCGTGGCCGCGGCCCCCAAAGGCGCTTCGGGCCGAAGTCTCGATGAATTTGAAGCGGATTCACGGCCAGCGTCGCGAGGGCGCCGCCCCGGCGATGAGATCAGTATTGGTAGCGAACCCCCAGCGTGATGAGGTTCTGCGCGTAGCCGAGCGCCAGCTGGTTGGAGGTGGGAGAATAGAGCGTCGACTGGTTATTGCCGCTGGTCTCCGTGAAGCTGTAGGTCAGCATGACCGAGGTGTTACGCCAGAAAGTATAGGAGAGGCTGGCGGAACCCGACCATATCTGATGGGTATAGCTGGACCCCGAGAGGCTGGACAGCGGCGAATAGTCGGACCCCAGAGCGCTGCTCGAGGACCCGCTCTGTCGGGTCTGGCCCCAGCCGCCACGCACGCTCAGGTTCATGTAGCTGTTGAACCCGTAGTTGACCGCAAGATAGACCTGCTGCGTGAAACCGAGGCCGTAGCTGGGGTTGATCGCGACCGGGGAGCTCCCCGCCCCAAAAGAGCCCATCGCGCCGAGGGACTGCATGAAGTTTAATGAGACGGTCAGCAGCGGCGTCGGCATATAGCGAATGTTCGCGCCAAAGGACGGGGCCCCTCGAGTGGCGAACGTGCCGTAGACGCTAGACTGCGACTGCCAGCCGCCGTGGACCTCGCCCTGGAAGAAGCCGATCAGGTTGGAGCCTGCGCCGACATTCACCTGGTAACCGTTCGAATCGTAGTTGGAGACGTCGAAGCGCTGGAGACTGACCCCCGGCTGGACAAAGACATAGACCTGCGGCGTCGCGTAGAAGCTTCCGCGCAGCGTCGCGCCGTAGCTCATGCCGCCCGGGCCCGAGCTGCTGCTGACACTGGTTGGAATCCCGTTGACCAGTTGCTTGGCCGAAGGGCTGCTGTCGTAGGACACGCCCTGCGTATAGACCGAAGCGCTCACGGACGTGCGCTGATTGATCGTCTTCTGGACGCTGAACTGTCCGCCGTACATGTTCGTGTATTGCTGCTGAGTCGAGAAAGTGCCGATCGTTGGGATGTAGCTCGGGTTGAAGGCCGGCGCGGTCACCCCCGGGTTGCCGAGCCCAAATCCGTTGGTCGGGGAACTCGCGCCAAAGAGGCCCTGCGTGCGAGTGAAGTTGCTGGTGGCCATGACCGACAGGTCTTGCAAAGGCAACCAGCTTTGCGAGAGGCTCAAGTGGCCGGTGACGTTGGTGGGCGGTGCGTCATTGACCGTGGTCCCCGTGTAGGCGTCCGTGCGGGTCTGCCCACTCGCTCCTGGATAGATGAAGGTCGAAGCGCCGAAAGAGAAATTTGTTCTCCACACCCCGCTGTTCATTCCAGCTTGGAGGGAAGGCGAGATCTGGACGCCCGAAAGGCCAACGCGGTCGTTCTTGGTCGCGAAGACGTTGTCGTTATAGACGTAGCCGCCGTAGAGAGCGGGATAGACCAGCCACGGCCCGATGGCGAGCCCGGTATTGGCGTTGGGCGCATCCCCGGCATAGAACTGCAGACCCACGGCCTCGGGCCCTGCGCCGGGAGAGGCAAGGCTGCTACTACTGCTGCTGCTGCTACTACTGCTGCCACTCCCAGCATCCTGGGCTCTGACGCCCGGAGTGGCGAACAAGAAGAGCGCCGAAGCCAGAAGGGCGCTTTTGACGGTTTGGGGCTGCATCTAGAGCTTACCTCTGCCAAATCGCTCCTCATTGCCAGACGTCTGACAAAGAGTACCGTAGACTGGCTGCAACGCGTACGCAATCATCGTAGGCAACTTCACGAACAGTGTGGCTTTTCTGCCACACCCCTGAAACTCGGGCGCCTCGCTGCACTGCCTGGCATTCTCGTCTCTTGCGGATATTCCGTCCGTAAGAGCCCTTACGAGCCTTCCCGTAGTTTTTAACCTTTCAATGTAAACGGAGGGTTAAATGTCAACCATATCTTGGCAATTATCGCGCATCGAACCCGCGCGCCTCTCTCCTGCCATTTTTCTGGCGCGCGCGCCGGGGACAGCGGCGCTTCCCATGAACGCGCCGACCCTCTAAGAAGCTGCGCATGATCTGGGTCGTCTTCGCGCTTCTCGCCGGCCTCGCCTGTCTCGCGATTCTCGCACCGCTTGCTTTCGAGAGCGCGGAGTCCGATCCCGCGGAAAGCGAGCGGACCTTTTACGCGCGGCAAATCTCAGAGATCGAGCGCGAGCGCGCCGAGGGCCGGCTTCGCGCCGACGACGCCGAAGCAGCCCGCCTCGAAGCGGCTCGCCGTCTGCTGCGCAGCGACCATAATCGCAGCGAGCCGGCAAGCGGCTCGTCGCGACGGCTTCGGCTTGTTTCCGCTCTGGCGATCTCCACGCTGATTCCGGCCCTCTCCCTCGCGCTTTATCTGAAAATCGGCGCGGTCGAGCTGCCGGACGAGCCGCTCGAGGCGCGGAAGGATCAAGCGGCCGCCGCATCGCCCGACCTCGCCAAGGCCGTGGCGCGGATCGAGGCGCATCTTGCCGCGCACCCCGATGACGGGCGAGGCTTCGAGGTCATCGCTCCCTATTATTTGAGCGCCGGGCGCTACGACGAGGCCATCCATGCGCGCGAGGAGGCGTTGCGTCTGCTCGGCGAGAACGCCGAGCGGCAGGACGCGCTCGGCGAAGCTTTCGTCGTGGCCGCGCAGGGCCGGGTCACGGACGAAGCGCTGGCTCATTTCGAAGCGGCGGCGCGCCTCACTCCGAGTGACGCCATGGCGGCCTATTATCTAGGGCTTGCCGCGGCCCAGCAGGGACAGGCCGAGAAAGCGCGAGACATCTGGGAGCGCCTCATCGCCGACGCGCCGCCTGACGCGCCCTATCGCGAAGTCGTCAGCCGCCAACTCCAGGCGTTGGGCGCCGGGCCGCCCGCCGGCGCGAAAGCCGAAGCCGTCGCGGCGCTCCCGGCCGATGAGCGTATGGCGGTCATTCGCGGCATGGTCGATCGACTCGCTGGCCGTCTTGCAAGCCAGGGCGACGACGTCGAGGGCTGGCTCAAGCTTCTCCGCGCCTATACGGTTCTGGGCGAGCGCGACAAGGCCGCGGCCGCGCTCGCCGACGCGCGCCAGGCGCTCTCGGCCAAGCCTGAAGCGGTCGCGCAGGTCGAGGCTCTGGCGCGTGAGCTCGGACTATCGCAGAAGGCTGCGCCATGACCCGCAAAGGCAAGAGACTCGTCCTGATCTTCGGCGCGCTCGCAGCGCTCGGCCTTGCGCTCGCGCTGGTGCTTTTTGCGCTGCGCGAGAATATTGTGTTCTTCCGCACGCCGACTGAAATCGCCGAAAAGAAGCTGCCCGCCGGGACGCGGCTACGCATCGGCGGGCTCGTCAAGCCCGGCTCCTTCGTCAAGGGCGCCGGCGGCGAGGCGCATTTCACGGTCACTGACAACGCCCATGACGTGCCGGTCGCCTATGTCGGTTTGCTGCCTGACCTCTTTCGCGAGGGGCAAGGCGTGGTCGCAGAAGGCGTCATTGCGCCCGACGGCGGCTTTCGCGCGGACAATGTGCTCGCCAAGCACGACGAACGCTACATGCCGCGCGATGTCGCTGACGCTCTGAAAAAGCAGGGTGTCTGGCAGGGAGAAAAGAAGTGAGCGCAGTATGATCGTCGAGACAGGCCACTTCGCGCTGATCCTCGCCCTCGCGGTCGCGCTGGCGCAAGCCATCCTCCCCTTCATCGGCGCGAGGCGTGGCGACGCGGCGTTGATGCGGGTCGCCCGCCCGGCGGCGCTGGTGCAGTTTCTCCTGATCGCGCTTTCCTACGCCGCCCTCACCCACGCGCATGTCGTGTCGGATTTCTCGCTCGTCAATGTGATCGAGAATTCGCATTCGGAGAAACCACTGATCTACAAAGTCTCCGGAGTCTGGGGCAATCACGAAGGCTCCATGCTGCTTTGGGTTCTCGTTCTGTCGCTCTGCGGCGCGCTCATCGCGCTCTTCACCGCCGCGATGCCGATGCGGCTGCGCGCCGACACGCTGGCCGTCCAGGGTCTCATCGGCGCGGCGTTCCTGGCGTTTATCCTCTTGACCTCGAATCCGTTTCAGCGCGTTTCGCCGGCGCCCTGGCAGGGGCGCGACCTCAATCCGATCCTGCAGGACCCCGGCCTCGCGATCCACCCGCCGCTGCTCTATCTCGGCTATGTCGGCTTCTCGATCGTTTTCTCCTTTGCGGCCGCGGCGTTGATCGGCGGCCGGATCGACGCGGCCTGGGCGCGGTTCGCGAGGCCCTGGACGCTCTTCGCGTGGATCAGCCTGACGCTCGGCATCGCGATGGGCTCCTATTGGGCGTACTACACGCTCGGCTGGGGCGGTTTCTGGTTCTGGGACCCTGTCGAGAACGCCTCGCTCATGCCATGGCTCGCGGGCACGGCGCTTCTTCACAGCGCCGCGGTGATGGAAAAGCGCGAGGCGCTGAAGATCTGGACGATGTTCCTCGCGATCCTGGCCTTCTCGCTGTCGCTGCTTGGCACCTTCTTGGTGCGCTCCGGCGTGCTCACTTCGGTGCACGCCTTCGCGAGCGACCCCGAACGCGGCGTGTTCATTCTCGCGATCCTCGTGGTGTTCATCGGCGGCGCCTTCGCGCTCTTCGCGCTGCGGGCCGGCTCCCTGCCGCAGGGAGGCCTCTTCTCGCCGATCTCGCGCGAGGGCGCGCTGGTGCTCAACAATCTCCTGCTGACCGTTTGTTGCGCAACGGTCGTCGTCGGCACGCTCTATCCGTTGGCCCTCGAAGCGTTGACGGGCGACAAGATTTCGGTCGGCGCGCCTTTCTTCAACACGGTGCTGATCCCCATCGCGCTGCCGCTTGCGCTGCTCATCCCGGTTGGCCAGATGCTCGCCTGGAAGCGCGGCGATCTTCCCGGCGCGTTACAACGATTGCGCCTCGCCTTCTTCCTCGGCGTTCTCGCCTTCGGATTTTTCGGCGTCTCGCACGGCGCGCCCTATCTTTCGGCTATCGCGGCGGCGATTGCGATCTATGTCATCGTCGGGGCGTTGATCGAGCTCGCGCAACGCGCGATCTCAAACGCAAGGACGCCGCGCGCCGCGCTCTCGCGCCTCTTGGGGCTGCCGCTGTCCGCTTTCGGAAGCGCCTTCGCGCATGCGGGAATTGGCTTGACCTTGCTCGGGCTGGCGGCGACGGGATGGGGCGCCGAGAACATCACGACGATGCGGCGCGGCGATGTCGTCGCGCTGGGCCCCTATCGCATCGGCCTCGAGGAGCTCGCCCAAAGGCAGGGGCCGAATTACGCCGAAAGCTTCGCCGTCATGCAGATCGAGCGCAACGGCCAGCCCGTGGCGCGGATCGAGCCGGGGAAGCGCTCCTATCCCACGCGCAAAATGACGCGCGCCGAGGCCGGCATCGTCACCCTGGGGTTGGGCCAAGTTTACGGCGCCCTGGGAGAATTTCACGAGGATGACGGCGTCGACGTCAGGCTCTATTACAAGCCGCTCGTCACGCTCATCTGGATCGGCGCCCTCGTGATGGCCTTGGGCGGCGCGCTTTCGCTCGCAGACCGGAGGCTGCGCGTCGGCGCACCGCGCCGCGCCCCGGCAAGCGTGCCGCAAGCGGCGGAGTGACAAGCCGGACCGTTCACGCGCCGCGATAGGCCGCCTCGATCGCGGCGATGTCGAGCTTGCTCATCTGCAGCATCGCCTGCATGGCGCGCTTGGCGCCGGCCTTGTCGGGTCCGCCAATCAGTCTCGGCAGCGCGGCTGGGACGATCTGCCATGACAGCCCATAGCGGTCTTTGAGCCAGCCGCAACGGCTGTAGCTCCCGCCTTCGCCGAGCCGCTCCCACAAGCGATCGACCTCCTCCTGGTCGGCGCAATCGACCGACAGAGAGATCGCCTCGGTGAATTTGAAGTGCGGTCCGCCGTTCAAGGCGAGATATTGCACGCCGCCGAGCTCGAAAGCGACCGTCAGCACGGAGCCCGGCTTGCCGGGGCCGGCTTCGCCGTAGCGCGCCACCTCGAGAATCCGCGAATTTGGAATGAGCGAAACATAGAGATTGACTGCTTCTTCCGCCTCTGTATCGAACCAGAGACAAGGCCGGACTTTTTGCTTTGCGTTCATGGGCCTGCTCCGAGCAGATCATTTTGGCGTGGCGACCTCAGGTCCAATACCAATCTGGGCACGCTTGCGGCTCATTCGCCCGGTATCGCGAGCACGGGCATCACCTCGACGGATTCGCCGGGGAAATGGGTGAAATGCGGATGGTTTTCGAAGAGCTTTGCCGCGGCCTCATGCGACTCCGCGCGGACGACGGTGAAGGCTCCCATGGCGTTGCTGACGTCCTCGATCCCACTCGCCGAGATTTTCTTCGTCTTTCCCAACGGGCCGCCCATCGCCACGATGCCTTGCTGATGCTTTTCGGCCCAGGCTTTCCAGGCGGCGACGCCCTCTTTCGCTTTGGTCTGCCGTTCGGATTCGGGAAGCGCGTTCCACGCCGCCATTTTGGGACTGGTCCTGCTGCCGAGGAAGATGGCGAGGTAGTTGTCGCGCGTGCTCATGACGTGTCCTCTGGTTTACGAGGCGCGCTTTTATCAAACCGCGAAGTAGCGGGCCCCAGCGGGAACCCGGCCTGCAGCGCGTTGAGAAAAGCGTCGAGAAGGTCGAAGTTTCGATTGCAGGTGCAAGGGACGACCCGAATCAGCCCGCGAGTCGGAAAGAACCGCCGGCCTTCACCCCACCCGCCGCCAGCCCTCGGCCCCGAGGCGCTCCTGCGGCAGGAAGCGGGATTTGTAATCCATCTTGGAGGAGCCTTCGACCCAGTAGCCGAGATAGAGATGCGCGAGGCCCAGCTCCTTGGCGCGGGCGATGTGATCGAGGATCATGAAGGCGCCGAGCGAGCGTTGGACGAGCTTCGGCTCATAGAAGGAGTAAACCATCGACAGCCCGTCACCGAGACGATCGGTCAGGCAGCAGGCAAGCAGTCGGCCAGAGGGAGTCTCGCGATATTCGGCGAGATTCGTCTCGACGTGGCTATCCTCGACCATCGTCTGATAGTCGGAGAAGCTCATGTCGGCCATCCCGCCGTCGCCGTGGCGCGTCTCCACATAGGCGCGAAAAAGCACAAACTGCTCCAGCGTCGCGCGCGGCGCGACGAACCGTAGCGAAACATCGCTATTGCGCGCCGCGACACGCCGGAAGTTGCGGGAGGGGGCGAAGTCGCGCACCGCCACCCGCACGGACACGCAGCCGCGACAGGCCTCGCAAGCGGGCCGATAGGCGATGGTTTGCGAGCGACGAAACCCCGATTGGGTCAGGACGTCGTTCAACCCGGCGGCGCGGCGCCCCACGAGATGGGTGAAGACCTTCCGCTCCTCGCGCCCCGGCAGATAGGGGCACGGCGCCGGCGCGGTCAGGTAGAATTGCGGCGCGTCACGAAGCTCCCTCGTCACTTGGTTCGATCCTCAAGCTCAGGCGCTAAGTCCTTCCCCCCACACCTAATTAGAGCGGCGGCCGCGCGCGTCGAAGCACGATCAGCTCGGCGAGAATATCATGGAGACATCGCTTGTCGCTTGTCAGAAACGAGACGAGGAGAAGCGGCGGCAGCAGCGTCGTCAAGTAGAAAAGGACCGCGTGCACCGCAGCATTGAGGAAGGGGGCCGGCGCGCCGGCCATCGTCCTGACCTCGAGGTCCATCAGGCGCATGCCTGGGGTCGCCATCGCGGGACCCGAGATCGTCAGGCCGTTGTAGAAGAAGGCGACGAGCGGAAAGAGCGGCGGCAGGATGAAGAGCGACATGCCGAAGCTCAGGAAAAGCAGGCCGACGAAGACTATTCCCGAGAGGAACGAGACGGCGATGAAGTCCAAGGCGACCGCGAGGATGCGCCGCGTGCGCACGCCTTCGAGCGCGGCGCGGGGAATGGCGGGCGCGACCGGGCCTGGACGCGGCAGGAGGCCGAAGCGGTCGCTTTCGCGAGACTCTGTCATGACTTGCCTTCGCTTTCTGCGCCAATGTCGTTCGCCAAATCGGTCAAATCAAGGGCGCCGTGGCCAGGACCGTGGATAAAGCGCGCAGCGGGGTGGAAAACCCGCTCGCCCCCGCGCCTGACGGGCTTGACGGCGAGCGTTGGCGCGTTGCAAGCCGGGAGCCCAGTGGGACGCGCCTCCTGTGGCCCCCGCTCCCCCTTCGAAGAGACACGCGCCCATGGACAGCAACGCGGTAGACGGCGGCCATCTGAAAGCCTTCATCGAGCGAATCGAAAAGCTCGAGGAGGAGAAGCGCGCCCTCGCGGACGACGTGAAGGATGTCTATGGCGAGGCGAAGAGCATGGGCTTCGACCCGAAGATCATGCGCAAGATCATCTCGCTGCGCCGCCAGGACAAAGGTAAGCGCGAGGAAGAGGAAGAGATTCTCGGACTTTACCTTTCGGCGCTGGGGATGGAGTAGGCCCCGGCCGACCAGGAGCGACAACGGCAAGCGAGCCCGGGGCAAGGAGGGCGTGCGACATAGCCGCCAATGAGCGGCCCGGCAGCACACACTCTCGAGCGCCTCGTCGCCCCAAGGCGCGCGATTGTCGTGGTGACGCTGGCCCTCCTCTCCGGCGCCGCGCGGCAAGCCTTCGCCCAGGACGCTTCCGCTCCGGCCCTGCAATCCCTCGCGCTTCCTGGCCTTCCCACCCTTTCGGCGCCGCACACCCCCGCCCCGCCGCTCTTTCGAACCGACGCCGACGCAGTCTCCCGGCCGACCGGCGGGCCGCGCCCCAAGGATCGGCTGCCGGGGGCCGACCCGCCGCGGCGCCGTCACCCGGGCGAGCCCCGTCGCTTCAAGCACGCTCTGCCGCCGCTCGAAGCCTATCGGAAGTCCGCCGTCGCTCGCCGCGCGTTCCGCCTACGCCCATCTCTCGGCGCGCCAATCCGGCCGCCCGAGGAGCTTCCGCCGACCGTCGCCGCGATCCCGACCTTGAAGGCGAAGCCGAAGCCCAAGCCCGAGATCGAGCCCTATGAGCCGCTCGGGATCGGCGCCGGCTCGATGCGCTTTTCCCCCTTCGTCGAGACCTCCGGCGGCTACGACACCAATCCCAACCGGTTGCCGGTCCACACGGCCGGGAGTGCGCCGCCCAACGTCTACAACAGCCCCGTCCCCTCGAGCCTGCTGCGCGTCGATACGGGCATGAAGCTGCGCACAGACTGGGCGCGAGACGATCTCAAGGCGGACCTTCGCCTCGGCTACGTCGACTATTTGGATAATCAGCCCGCCAACCGGCCCAACGGCGCCGGCAGCCTCACTGGGCGCTATGACGTGGCGCGGGACACGGCCATCGACGTGCTCGGCCGCTTCTGGCTCGACACGCTGCGCCCTGGCGCGCCGGCGCTGTACTCAGGACGACCCAATGTCTATGTGACCAACCGGCCGCTCGTCATCGCGGCGGGCGCGAGTCTTGGCGTTACGCAGAAATTCGGCCGGCTGGCGATGATCGTGCGCGGCGCCTACGACCGCGCGATTTTTCAGAACGCGCATTATACCGACGGCTCCACGCTCGATCTGGAGACCACGAACTACAACGATTACGGCGTCGTCGGCGAGGTCGGATACGAGCTGACGCCGGATGTGCGGCCATTCGTCAAAACAGTCGCGGACAGCCGAATACACGATTCCTATCTCGACCCTTACGGCTATGCGCGCGATAGCACGGGTTTCTTGGCGCGAGGCGGCGTGACGCTCAAATTCAGCGAGCTCCTGACCGGCGAAGCGGCCGCCGGCTACGCCGAACGCGAGTATCGCGATCCGCGCCTTCAACCGGTCTCGACGCCGACGCTGGACGGCGCGCTCGTCTACACGCCAAGCGCGTTGACCACCGCGACGCTGCGCATGACGACGACGATCAACGAAACGACCCTGCAAGGGGCCTCAGCGCAGGTGACGCATGCGCTGGGCTTCGAGGTCGCGCACGACCTCCTGCGTAATCTGAAATTCACCCATTTCGGCAATTTTTTCGAGAACAATTATGTCGGCGCCTCCACCGTCGAGCGCGGATTTAGCCTCGGCGCCAAGGTCGACTATAAGATCACGCGTTCGATTGCGTTGAAGGCCAGCTACTTGCACGAGCGGTTGAACAGCACAGCGCAAAACAGCAATTATCAGGCGGACGTTTTCATGGCCGGCGTTCGGGTGCAGCCATGAGATGCAATACAGGTGATGGCCTCGGTTCGTGGCGTCGCTTCCCTCCCCTTCGTGGGAGAGCCATCAGCCGAAATCGTAACGCAGGAAAAGGACGACCGAGGTGCTGACCATCGCCGTCTTCACCGCCAACAGCCTGCTAAATTTCATTGTCGGGCTGCTGGTCGCGAAATTCTTGGGGCCGGCGGAATACGGACGTTTCACGCTTGCGCTTTCCGCCGCTTCCGTCATCCAGCTCATCGTCTTCGAGTGGCTGCGCTATTGCGTCCCGCGTTTCTATACGCGGCAAGGACAGGCCGGCAGTCCGCAGATTCGCGCGACGCTCGACGCCGCCGTCGGCTGTTTGGCCGTCCTCGCGGCTTGCGCGGCGCTTCTTGTCTATGCGAGCGGGCTCGATCTCGTGCTCAGCGCCGATCTCGCCGCGCTCGCGATCGGCGTGTCGATCGCCAACGGCCTCTTCGATTTTGCGGCGGCGCTGCTGCGCGCCCGCTTCCTCGACCGGCCCTACGCGCTGCTCGTCATCGCCAAGAACCTGCTGGCTTTCGCGCTGACGGTCGGGGGCGCCTTCTGGTTCGGCTCCGCGCCCATCGCCCTCGTCGGCATGATGCTCAGCGTCGCCGGCGCGCTCGCCGCCGCGAGAAACGGCCTTGTCGACGAAGCGGCGCGCCGCGGTCGCGCGGAGCGCTGGCTCATCGCGAAGTTCCTGGCCTATGGCATGCCGATCGTCGCCGCGAACGTGCTTTATCAGTCCATCCCGCTGCTCAACCGCATCCTCGTCTCGCGGCTTTTCGGCTTCGCCGAGGCGGGCCAGTTCTCGCTCGCCTATGACATCGGGACACGGATCGTCAACACGCTCGGCTCGGCGCTCGACGCAGTGCTTTTTCAGCTCGCCGTGCTCGACGAGAAGACGCTCGGCGCCCCACAGGCGCGCGAGCGGATCTCGCGGAACATGGGCGTCGTCCTCGCGCTCATCGCGCCGGCCGCGCTCGGCGGCTGGCTCGTCGTCCCGAGCTTCGAGCGCCTCCTCGTGCCCGAGAGTTTCCGTGGGCCGTTTGCGCATTACTTCACGCTCGTCAGCCCAGGCCTTTTCGCCTGGGCCCTGACCAATTACGCGATCAATCCGGCTTTCCAGCTCGCGCATCGCCTGGCGCCGTTGATGATCAGCGCGTTCGTCGCGGTACTCGCCAATCTCGCAACGATCGGCCTCATGCCCACGGGTCAGGACGCCAGCGTCTTCGCCCTGGCGCAATCGGCGGGAGCCCTTGCTGGATTCGCTTCGCTCTTCGTGATGCTCTCCTGGCTCGAGCCGAGTTGGCCGAAGCCTCGCGATCTGATCGTGACGCTGGCCGCCTGCGCCGCGATGACCCTCGTCGACTTCCCTCTGCGGAGTTTGACGCCCGGCTTGGCGACGATGATTCTGCAGATTTTGCTGGGCGGCGGTGCCTATCTCGCAACGGCCTTGGCGTTCGATCTCGGGGGCCTGCGCAGCCTCATCGCCCCGAGCCTCGTCGCCCGCCTCGCGAAGTGAGGCGATTCTCTCAATATCTGGCGACGACAGGAACGACGGCCGCGGGCAATTCCGCCGAGAATCGATAGTTCAGCCCCGCGCGTACGATGTTGCCGCTGAAACTCGCCTCCGTCCGCTGCGCAAGGCCGGGCCAGATCAGCGAAGCGTCCGAGGTGAGGAGCGGCGCCGACCGCCAGACCGTTCCAAGATCGTAGCGAAGATATTCGACTCTGCCGATGAGATTCGGCGTGATCGTATATTCGAGCCCTCCTCCGGCCGCGAAACCGCCGCGCAGCCCGGCGTAATTGGCGAAGCTCGCCGCAGCGAGGTTGAGCGGGAAGCTCACCGCCGCGCCGCTCGCGGTGAAACCCGTCTGCCCGTAGGCGTAGCCGCCCGTCCCATAGAGGAGGACGCCGGGCGTCACCTGATAGCCCAGGCGCAGCCTCACGGTTCCGAGCGTATCGACGCGCTTCGTCGCGCGGAGGGCGCCGGCGTCTCCGACGGTGGAGGCGGCGGCAAGCCAAGCGCCGTCGCTGAAGGACACGCCTTGGAAGTCCGCCTCGACGCCGGTCACGAGACCGAATGGCCATTCGAAATCATAACCGATCTGGACGCCGCCAATGGCGCCGGCGCCATTGGCGCTGATCGAATGCGTCAGCACGGCGGCGGCCGCGTAATCCGCAGCCGAAGACGCGGGAAAAGCGAGGAAGGCGGCGGCCGGGGCGCCGTCCCAAGCGCCGCCGACATTCACGCCGACATGAAAACCGCTCCAATTTTGCCAGGGAGCGAGATTTGGCGAGAGGCTCCCGCGCAGGCCGACGTCGAAGGGCGAGCCGGGGCCGGGAACAGGCGTCAATGGCAGCGCCCGCGCGGTCGTAGCGGCCGCGATCGTCACGCCGCACAGAGCCGCAAACCTCAAAAGCGTCGACATATTCGCCTCCTTCATCGATGAAGGAAGGATTGAGAAACAGCGTTAATGGACTGTTGCGCGCCGGAGCCGAGCGTTGCGAAATATCCCTGTCTTTGCAGCGAAGTGACTTCGCCGCGTCCGCTGTGGTAAGCGTCGCGCAAGGCCTGAAACGATTGCGCGCGGCGCGCGCTCGGGAAGCTTGAATGAAGGACGAGCACGGCGACTTCAAAATTCTCGGATGGACGCCCCACGACGCGCAGGGCCGCGTCGATTTGCATTACGGCTATGCATCCGGGCTCCGTTTCTGCGAAAGCATCGACTTTCATGCGCCGCTGCCGCGCGCGGGCGGATCACGCGAAAGTTTCGACGCCGCCGTCTCCGCGCTCTGCACGCTGGCCGGCGTCAGCTATTACAAGGCCTTCGTCCCCAAGCGGATCGTCGTCGAGGCGCCGTCGCTCAGCCCCTCGCAATTCGCGTTCTTCCGCAGTCTCTATCTGAACGGGCTCGGCGAATTCGCCGTGCGCAACAATCTCGATCTCTCCGACCGCGCAGAGTTCGTTGGCGCCGCCGACGCCGCCGAACCCGGCGCCGCCCCTCTCCATGACCCTTTGCCGCGCCGCGCCGCGGTGCTCATCGGCGGCGGCAAGGATTCGCTCGTCAGCGTCGAGGCGCTGCGCGCGGGATCAGAGCCAATGGTCCTCTTCGCCGTCAATCCGAAGAAGCCGATCCTCGACTGCGCGGCGGCGAGCGGCCTGCCTTTCCTCAAGGTGACGCGCACGCTCGATCCAAAGCTCTTCGCGCTCAACGACGCGGGCGCCCTCAACGGTCATGTGCCCATCACCGCGATCGTGAGCTTCATCGCGATCGCGGCGGCTTTCGTGCATGGCTTCGACGCGGTCGTGCTCTCCAACGAACGCTCCGCGAATGAGGCGACGCTGGAAAGGGACGGGATCGAGGTCAACCATCAGTTCAGCAAGACCTCGGCGGCCGAGGAGGAGATCGCGCATTACGTCCGCGAGCATGTTTCGCGTAGTCTCGCCTATTTCTCGCTGCTGCGCCCGCTCTCCGAACTGCACATCGCGCAGCTTTTTGGCAAGGCTGGCCGCTACGACGGCGCGTTCACGAGCTGCAACCGCGCCTTTCGCCTGCGCGCGGAGGCGCCGAGCGAACGCTGGTGCTGCGATTGTCCGAAATGCCGCTTCACCTACCTGATGCTCGCCACCGCCCTCCCCTTCGAGCGCATGGTGGCGATCTTCGGCAAGAATCTTCTGGACGACGAAAGCCAGCTCAGCGGTTACGAGGAGCTGACGGGGCTTTCCGGCCACAAGCCCTGGGAATGCGTGGGCGAGATCGGCGAGAGCTGCGCCGCCGTGCTGAAACTCGCCGCCCGCCCCGAATGGAGGGAAAGCAGAATCCTGCGGGCGCTGGCGCCGCGCCTGAAGGCCTTCGCGCCACGCCTCGAGGAGGAGTGGCGCCGTCTGCTCGAACCCTCGCGCGAGCACAGCCTGCCGTCTCATTATGAAAGCATTCTCGATGCCTATCTCGGCGCAGGCTAAATCAATCGCGGTCTGGGGCGCGGGACGGGAAGGCGCGGCGGCGCTCAACTACGTCCGGTCGCATCGTCCCGACGCGAGGATCACCGTGCTGAATGACACGCCGCTCTCGCCGGCTGCTCATGCGGCGCTCGGCGCCGTGAACGTCATGATCGGCGCGGACGCGGCTGCGGCGCTCAGCGCCGGGGCGTTCGACATGGTGATCAAGAGCCCGGGCGTGAGCCCCTATCGGCCAGAGGTTGAGGCGGCGAAGCGCCGAGGCGTCGATTTCACCTCGGTCACCAATCTCTGGTTCGAGGAAAATCCATCCGCCAAAACGATTGCCGTCACCGGCACGAAGGGCAAGACGACGACGTCGAGCCTCGTCCATCACATGCTTCGCGGCGCGGGGCTGGATGCAAGCCTCATCGGCAATGGCGGCGTGCCGGCGCTGACGCAGATGACGGCGCATGACGTGACCGTGCTGGAGCTTTCCTCCTACCAGACCGCCGACCTCAAGCACGCGCCGACCATCGCCGTCCTTACGAGTCTCTATCCGGAGCATGCGCCCTGGCACGGGGGCGTCGAACGCTATTTCAACGACAAGCTTCGCCTGGCTCAACTCGACGCGAACACCTTGCTCGTCACCAATCGCGCGGATACGCGTCTATACGAGGCTTTCGCATCGCGTCCCAACACGCTTTGGTACAATGACGCCGGCGGCTTTCGCGTCGAGAACGGCGCACTCTACAAAGGCGCCGTTCCTTTCGAGGCCGCCCATTTCCCTCTCAAGGGCGCGCATAATCTCTCCAATCTCGCCGCGGCGCTCACCGTCGTCGCGCATCTCGGCCTCGATGCGATTGCTTGCGAAAAGACGCTCGTCGATTTTGCGATCCCCCCGCATCGCCTGAGCGAATTCACCGTCGACGGCGTGCTGTGTGTAAACGACAGCATCTCGACGATTCCCGAGGCGACGCTCGCAGCGCTCAAAGCCTTCGAGGACCCGCCCTACTGCCTCATTCTCGGCGGCGAGGACCGCGGGCAGACATACGCCGAGCTATACGCCTATCTTCAAGAGCGTCCGCCGCGCTTCCTCGCGCTGCTGCCCGTGAACGGAAAGCGCATCGCGGACGAACTCGACCCGCTCGCCCTGCCGTTCGAGCGACGCCTCACCGAGAATCTTACCGAGGCCGTGGACGCCTGCTTCCTTCGGCTTCAAAAGGGCGATCTGTTGCTGTTGTCGCCGGCGGCGCCGAGCTATGGGCAATTCACCAATTTCGAGGAGCGCGGTCGTCGCTTCGAGGAGCTGTGCCGAGCCAAGACCGTCAAGTCAGCGCTGGCCGATTAGAACTCGGCGTCGAGTTCCTCGAAGCTATCCGTCTCCAGCAGCGCCTGCTCGACCCACTCCTGCATCGCGGGCCACGCATAGATGCTGTCGCAATACGCCTCGCACTGCGCGTCGAGCGGCACGTGGTAAGTGCGAAAGCGCGTCGCGACCGGCGCATACATCGCGTCCGCCATTCCGAACTTCCCGAAAAGATACGGGCCGCCGTTCGCGTCGAGGCATTCGCGCCAGATCTCCTGGACGCGGGCGATGTCGCCCAAAGCCTTCGACCAGATTTTGAATTTTGGAAAATCCGCTTTGAGATTCATCGGCAAGGCCGAGCGCAGCGACGTGAAGCCGGAGTGGATCTCGCCGCACATTGAGCGGCAACGCGCACGCGCCATTCGGTGCTTTGGCAGAAGCTCCGCCTGTGGCGCGATCTCGTTGAGAAATTCTCCGATGGCGAGCGTATCCCAGATCTTGAAATCGTCGTAAGTCAGGCACGGCACCCGTATCGAGGGCGAAAGCAGCAGAAGCTCCGCGCGCACGGAAGGATCTTCGGGATCGACGGCGACTTCATCGAAGTCGATGCCGGCGAGCTTGACCATCAGCCACCCGCGCAGGGACCAGGACGAATAATTCTTGCTGCTGATCGTGAGCGTTGGCCGCGACATCTTTCTTTTCCCCCGCCAGCGCGCTTTCCGCTCGAACGGATTCGTTCTAGCGATACGGATTCGCGCCAAGCCAAAAGCTGTAGCGAATTCTGATCGCAAAAGTCTGTCAACTTTTGTGGAATTCGCTCTAGAGCGCGTCCCGATCACGCGAAATCGCGCGGTCGAACCAGGACTAAGCTCCAAGTCAGAAACCTAGACCATCTCCCCGAAAACCGCTTCGCATTTTTCCAGGACATGGTCTAGGACTAGCAAGGGCGGCGCCATGGCGGGCGACGCGCATGGCACGGGCCTTGCGTTATATCCTCAGTCAACCATGGGCTGAACCATAGATGATTTATGACGCCTATCAGGCTTACGCCGACCTCAGTCACCCGGTCCGAGCGTTGGCGTCAAGCTCCAATCGCATCCTCTCGCTTTGGAGCACGATGCAATACGCCTCCCCGCTGCGGCGCATGGCGGCCTACTACGAGGTCGTCGCGCTTGCGGGCTTCACACATACGCGGCCGGACTACGATATCCACGAGGTCGTGACCGATTCCGGCGAAAGCGTTAGCGTCATCGAAAGAGAGGTTCTCTCGACGCCCTTTTGCGGGCTTCGGCGATTTGCGCGCAAGGGCGGCGAAAGTGACCCGCGGGTGTTGCTCGTTGCGCCGATGTCGGGTCATTTTGCGACGCTCTTGCGCGGCACGATCCGGACGCTTCTCCGTCACCATCAGGTTTATGTGACGGACTGGCGCAATGCGCGAGACATCCCGCTGGAGCACGGAACCTTCAGCTTCGACGACTTCGTCCAGCATCTCATCGACTTCATCAAGGCCATCGGGCCGGATGCGCATGTGGTCGCCGTCTGTCAGCCCGCCGTTCCCGCGCTCGCGGCCGCCGCGATCATGGCTCAGGACGACGATCTGGATCAGCCCGCGAGCCTGACGCTGATGGCGGGTCCGATCGACACCCGGATCGCGCCAACCAAGGTGAATGAACTGGCGACGTCGAAGCCGATCGAATGGTTCAGGGAGAAAATGGTCGGCGTGGCGCCCAGGACAGTGCGCGGCGCCGGGCGCAAGGTCTACCCCGGTTTTCTGCAGGTTGCCGCTTTTATGAGCATGAACGTCGAGCGGCACTCGAAAGCCTTCGTCGACCTCTTCAAGAGCCGGGTCGAAGGCGATTTCAAGAAAGCAAACCAGATACGTGAGTTTTATGAAGAATATTTCGCCATCATGGATCTCGATGCGCAATTCTATCTCGAAACCGTCGACCTCGTGTTTCAGAAACACGCGCTACCCCGTGGAGAATTGTCATTTCGCGGGCGGCTGATCGAACCAAGAGCCATCAAGAAGACCGCTTTGCTTACCGTCGAGGGCGAGAGAGACGACATTTGCGCCGTCGGCCAAACCCTGGCCGCTCACGATTTGTGCACGGGCTTGCGGCCTTACATGAAATCCCATGTTTTGCAGCCGGACGTGGGCCATTACGGCGTTTTCAACGGCCGGCGATGGGACACGCAGATTTATCCGGTGGTGCACGACCACATTTACGCAAGCCTCTAGCGCGCCTATCCGCCCTGCCCCAGCGCGCCCTTGATCAGCTTGACAGCGTCCTCCGAGTCCCACGTCGCAGGGCCGGACATGTGTCCGATCTCGCAGCCGTTCGAGTCGATCAGGAAGCTCGTAGGCAGTCCCGTCAGACCGCCCCCCTGGCGCAGCCGGAAGAACACTTCCGCCTTGGGGTCCGAATAGAATTTCAGCGCGCCGACGCCGAGTTCCGAAAGCAGCGCCTTGGGTTTTTCCAGATGCGTGGTGTCGACGTTGATGGCGACGACCTCGAAGGCTGGTGAGCCGAGCTGCTGCTGCAGCCGGTCGAGCGCCGGCATTTCGGCGCGGCAGGGAACGCACCAGGCGGCCCAGATGTTGAGCAGCAGCGTCTTGCCCTTGAAGGCCGAAACATCGAGCGGCGCGCCGTCCGGTCCGTTGAAACTGATCGCCGGGAAGAGCTCGGGCTCCGCGGCGATATTGAGCGCGGCGACCTCGCCCTTGGCGAGCGGGGCAAGCCGCGCGGCGAGTGGTTTCGCCGCGGCGCAGGCGCCCGTATCGGCTTTCTTGCGGGTTTCCCCGCCCTTCACGTATAGAAGCGCCGCGACGCCGACGATCGCCAGGGCGGCGAAGGCGAAGGTGAGGCGGTGACGCGTAAAGGCCGCAGGCTGAGGCTCGCTCATCGATTTCAACTCCCGAGTTGACGCCGCGGAAAGGGCGACATGACCAGCAAGATATGGGGCGGACGTTTTCGCGACGCAGCGGACGCCGTATTGGACGCGATCAACGTCTCCATCGACTTCGACCAGCGGCTTTGGCCGCAGGACATAGAGGCGTCAAAGGCCCATGTCGCGATGCTCGCCGCACGAGGCGTAGTCGCTCCCGCGGATGCTGCGCGCATCACGGAAGGCCTGACGCAGATCGAAGACGAGATCCGCTCCGGCGCTTTTGTTTTCTCCCGCGGTCTCGAAGACATTCACATGAATGTCGAGTTGCGGCTGGCCGAGATTGTCGGCCCCGTCGCCGGCCGACTGCATACGGCGCGCTCGCGAAACGATCAAGTCGCGACTGATTTCCGCTTATATATCCGTGACTTCATCGATCAGCTCGACGCCGCCCTCCTCGATTTGCAGCGCGCGCTGGCCGAAAAGGCGCTGGTCGAAGCCGCGACCGTGATGCCCGGCTTCACCCACCTCCAATCGGCGCAGCCCGTGACTTTCGGCCATCATCTCCTCGCTTATGTCGAGATGATCGCGCGCGACCGCGGTCGCTTCCACGACGCGCGAGCGCGGCTGAACGAGTCGCCTCTGGGGGCGGCGGCGCTTGCGGGCACGTCCTTTCCGATCGATCGCGAGATGACCGCCCGGGCCCTCGCCTTCGCGCGGCCGACGGCGAATTCGATCGACAGTGTTTCGGATCGCGACTTCGTGCTGGAAACTCTCTCCGCCGCCGCCATCTGTGCAACGCATCTCTCGCGTTTCGCCGAAGAGATCGTGCTGTGGACGACGCCGCAATTCGGTTTTGTCGCGCTTTCCGACAAGTTCACGACCGGCTCCTCGATCATGCCGCAAAAGCGCAACCCCGACGCGGCCGAGCTCGTCCGCGGTAAGACCGGACGAATTTTCGGCGCGCTGCAGGCGCTTCTCGTCGTGATGAAGGGCCTGCCGCTCGCCTATTCCAAGGACATGCAGGAGGACAAGGAGGGCGCGTTCGACGCGCTGGATTCGCTCGCGCTCTGCGTCGCGGCGGCCGCCGGCATGACGCGCGACATGACGGTCGATCGCGACCGGATGCGCGACGCGGCCGGCGCGGGATACGCGACCGCGACCGATCTCGCCGACTGGCTCGTGCGCGCGGCGGGGCTGCCGTTTCGCGAGGCGCATCACGTGACGGGGCGGATCGTCGCGCTCGCCGCCGAGCGGGGCGTCGGGCTCGAGGCCCTCACGCTCGATGAGCTTCGCGCGGTCGATCCTCGCATCACCGCCGCGGTCTTCGAGGTCCTCGGGGTCGACAAATCCGTCGAGAGCCGCACGAGCTACGGCGGCGCCGCGCCGGCGAATGTGCGCGAGCAGGCGCAGGCCTGGCTGCAGCGGCTTGCATAGGGCAGCTGAGGGCCGCCCGCCTAGGTTAGCGGATTGCGCGCTTTTTCCGCGTCTGTTCGCAGCGAGGGGCGGGATTGCGCGGAAATAGATGGCAATCGACTGACCGGAATAACGGCTCATTTACGCGCAAGTCTTAGCGTCGAGCCCTCGCCATCGCAGCGCTCCCAGGAAGTCCCATGCAATTGCGCCATCCGACCCTTAACGGCGCCTCGCTTTGGGGCGATGAGGACTTTCTCCTTCCCCCCTCGGTCGGACCGGCCAAACCCGCGCCGCCGCCCGCCGTCGTCGTCCCGCAGGTCGAAGCCGTTCTCAATTCCATCGGCGAGCTCGTCTACGTCTGGGACCTCGTCACGGATCGCATTTCCTGGACGGGAGATCTTGCCCAAACGCTCGGCTCGCTCGGCGAGGTCGATCTTTCTTCCGGCCTCGCCTTCGGCGACCGCATGTCGCCGGAAAGCGTGGTCTCCCGCTACGAGGCGATCGTGAAGTCCGAGCACAAGGACGCGGGCGACGGCGTTCCGTATCAGCTCGTCTATGCGCTGCTGCAGCCGCGGGAGCTCGGGGCTTCGGGCTCGCTATGGGTCGAGGACACGGGACGCTGGTATGGGGGCGCGGATGGCCGTCCCGCCCGTGCTCAGGGGGTGCTGCGCGTCGTCACCGAACGCCACAACGCCGACCGGCTCCGCGCGCGCGACGCGCATTTCGACCCGCTGACCGGCTTGCTCAACCGCTCGCATCTTTCCGAGAAGCTGCAACGCCTCGTCGAAGGGGCGGAGCGCAGCCGCAAGCCTTTCGCTCTGCTGCTCGTGGGGCTTGAAAATCTTTTCGCGCTCAATCGCAACTATGGTTACGACGCTGGAGACGAGGTCATCGCCGCGCTCGCGCGGCGGCTCGGCGCCAATGTCCGCGCCTCCGACCTCCTCGCTCGGCATGCGGGCAACAAGATCGCGATCGTGGCGAACGAATGCGACTTGGAGCAACTGCAATCGATCGCCATGCGCCTGATCGACTGCGTGGCCGCCGAGCCTTTCGAAACGAAAGCGGGCGCGGTGCCGGCGATGATCCGCGTCGGCGGGGTGATCGCGCCCCGAGATGGGCGATCGAGCCAGACGCTGTTCCAGCACGCTGAAGAGGGTCTGGACGCCGCGCGGCAATGCTCCAAGTCGCGCTTCTCCGCATTCCTTCCGTCGATCGCGGGCCGGGACCGGCGGATGCAGGCCTTGAACGTCGCCGAGAGCATCGTCTCCGCGCTCGACCAGAACCGCGTTGAGCTCGCGCTACAGCCGGTCGTGCGCGCCAAAGAGGGCGACGTCGCTTTCTACGAAGCCTTGCTGCGCGTTCGACTTGCCGACGGCTCCATCGTGACGCCGGGATCGATCCTGCCTGTCGCCGAGAAAGCGGGACTCGTGCGCCTGCTCGATCAACGCGTCATGGAGCTCGCGCTCGAAAGAATGAGCGCCGATCCCGGCTTGCGGCTTTCGGTCAACGCCTCGCTCTCGACCGTGCTCGATCCGGAGTGGCCCGACCGTCTCGCCCGCGCCCTGGAGACGCGACAAAGCGTCGCGGAGCGGCTGACGATCGAGATTACCGAGACCAGCATGATCGAGGACATCGAGACGACCGGCCATGTCGTCGCCTCTTGCAAGAAACTCGGGATCAAGATGGCGATGGACGATTTCGGCTCCGGCCACACCTCTTTTCGCAATCTGCGAGCGCTGGCCTTCGATCTGGTCAAGATCGACGGCGCCTTCATTCGCAATATCGTGAACTCCGAGGACGATCAATTCTTCGCGCGCACGCTGACGGCGCTCGCGCATCATTTGAAGCTCGAGATCGTCGCCGAATGGGTCGAGGACGAGGCCACGGCGGCTATGCTGCGCGACTGGGGCGTCGATTATTTCCAGGGCGCCCACTTCGGGGACGCGGCCGGCGCCGCAGGCTGAGGCCTCATCCGGCGCTACTCCCCACCCCGCTCAATTCGCGCCGCTGAGCTTGTCCACCTTCTGGTTGAGCTCGGCGATCTGGCGCTTCAGCTCGTCCACTTCGGTCGGCGCGGTGGGGGCTGCGACTTCTTCGCTCTCCTGGCGAACGGCCCCGCCCTCTATGGCCACGCCAAAAGGATTGAGGATGCTGAGCGCCTGGCGAAACACCGCCATGTTCTTCCGGGTCTGCTCCTCCATGGCGTGAAACGCCTGGCGGGTCGGCTCGCCGAAGGGCCCGGCCGCGCCCAGCGCCGTGTCGATCTGATCCCGGAACTTCTGCTGGTCGCGCGTGAACTTGTCGATCGAGAACTCGAGGTAGCTCGGCACGAGCATTTGCATGGAATCGCCATAGAAGCGGATGAGCTGCCGCAGGAAGGAGATTGGAAGCAGGCTCTGTCCGTCCTTGCACTCCTGCTCGAAGATAATCTGCGTGAGCACGGGGCGCGTGATGTCCTCGCCGGTCTTGGCGTCGCTCACGACGAAATCCTCGCCCCGCTTGACCATCGAGGCGAGGTCCTCGAGCGTGACGTAAGTGCTCGTGCCCGTGTCGTAGAGGCGGCGGTTCGCGTATTTTTTGATCGTAGTAGGCTTTTGCTCAGTCATGAGGCGCGCCAATGCTTTCCCCGGGACCCCCGGACGCCGCCCCCTCCCGCACGCGAAGAGGCTGTCCCCAGCCCTGGAGATACGCACAATTCGGGCCCTGCGGCAATATTTTCGTCGGCAACGGCTTTCGCTCCGGGCCAAACCATGCAAAACGACCGAGCGCGCCCCGCTTCCGTCAGCGCGGGGAACGAGCCCGGCGGCTACGAAGACCGGGCCGGCCTCGCTGGAGAGGCGATATTCGAGGAGGGGATCATGACGACCGACATTGTGATCGTATCTGCCGCCCGGACTGCCGTCGGGTCGTTCAACGGAGCCCTTGGCGGCGTTCCCGCCCATGAGCTTGGCGCCGCCGTGATCAAGGCCGCGCTCGAGCGCGCGAAGGTCGCGCCCAACGAGGTTTGCGAGGTAATCCTCGGCCAGGTGCTCGGCGCGGCGCAGGGGCAGAACCCCGCCCGTCAGGCGGCGATCAAGGCCGGCGTGCCGGACAGCTCCACCGCCTTCGGCATCAATCAGGTCTGCGGCTCGGGGCTGCGCGCGGTGGCGCTCGCCGCTCAGCAGATCCAGTCCGGAGACGCGCAGATCGTCGTCGCCGGCGGCCAGGAGAGCATGTCGCTTTCGCCCCACGCCGCGCATATGCGCTCCGGCACGAAGATGGGCCCGGTGACCTTCACCGACACGATGATCGTCGACGGCCTGACCGACGCCTTCAATAACTACCACATGGGCACCACCGCCGAGAACGTCGCGGCGAAGTGGCAGATCTCCCGCGCCGAGCAGGACGCTTTCGCTGTCGCCTCCCAGAATAAGGCGGAGGCCGCGCAGAAGGCCGGCAAGTTCAAGGACGAGATCATTCCCTACGTCATCTCGACCAAGAAGGGCGACGTCGTCGTCGACAGCGACGAATACATCAAGCACGGCGTGACGCTCGACAGCGTCTCGAAGCTGCGCCCGGCTTTCGGCAAGGACGGCACCGTCACCGCGGCCAACGCCTCCGGCATTAACGACGGCGCCGCGGCCCTCGTCGTGATGAGCGCAGCGGAAGCGAAGAAGCGCGGCCTCGAGCCTCTCGCGCGGATCGTTTCCTGGGCGACCGCCGGCGTCGATCCGACGATCATGGGCAGCGGGCCCATTCCGGCGACGCGCAAGGCGCTCGAGAAGGCCGGCTGGAAAGTCTCCGACCTCAATCTCGTCGAGGCCAACGAGGCCTTCGCGGCGCAAGCGATCGCAGTGAACAAGGACCTCGGCTGGGATCCGTCGATCGTGAACGTCAATGGCGGCGCGATCGCCATCGGCCATCCGATCGGCGCTTCCGGCGCGCGCGTCCTGACGACGCTGCTCCATGAGCTCAAGCGCCGCGGCGGCGGAAAGGGTCTCGCCACGCTCTGCATCGGCGGCGGCATGGGCATCGCTTTGGCGGTGGAGCGGTAAGAAGCGAATAGCGAAATCGCGAGTGGCGAGAGGAAGAGTTCTTTCGCCATTCGCCGCTCGCTGATTAACAATAAGAGAATTCAAACGAGGGAGAACGCATAGTGAGCAGAACAGCGGTTGTGACCGGCGGAACGCGCGGCATCGGCGAGGCCATTTCCAAGGCGCTCAAGGCGGCGGGCTACAAGGTTGCTGCGACCTACGCCGGCAATGACGAGGCGGCGAAGAAGTTCAAGGATGAGACCGGCATCGCCGTCTACAAGTTCGACGTCTCCAACTACGACGCCTGCACGGCGGGCATCGCGGCGATTGAGAAGGACCTCGGCCCGGTCGATATCCTCGTCAACAACGCCGGCATCACCAAGGACGGGCTGTTCCACAAGATGACGCTGGAACAGTGGAACGCCGTCATCGGCACCAACCTCAACTCGCTGTTCAACGTCACGCGTCCTGTCATCAACGGCATGCGCGACCGCGGCTTCGGGCGCATCATCGTGATCTCCTCCATCAACGGCCAAAAGGGCCAGGCGGGACAGACCAACTATTCGGCCTCCAAGGCTGGCGACATCGGCTTCGTGAAGGCGCTGGCGCAGGAATCGGCGTCGAAGGGCGTCACCGTCAACGCGATCGCCCCTGGCTATATCGCGACAGAGATGGTGAAAGCCGTGCCGCAGGAGATCCTCGACAAGAACATCATCCCGCACATCGCGGTGAAGCGCTTGGGCGAGCCCGAGGAAATCGCCCGCGCCGTGGTGTTCCTGGCCTCCGACGACGCCGGCTTCATTACGGGCTCGACGCTGACGATCAACGGCGGGCAGTATATGACCTGAAGGCGGGGCCGAGAGGGATCGACGATGCTCGGCGTGAAAAACCTGCTGGCGCTGCTGGCGCTGTTCCTGGCGCTGGCGGTCATTTTCTTCTCCGGGCGCTACTACGCGAGTTTGCGCCCCGAGAAGGTGGATCTCGGCGAGATCTCGCTTGCGCTCGAGCGCGAGGCCGAGGAGCTCAACGCGACCCTGCCTGAGATGGTCAGCGAGAATGTCCGACTCGACAAGGCGACGACCGGGCCAGGCAACGCCCTCACCTATTTCTACACGATCATCGACGACCGCGAAGCCGAAGCGGTCGCTTCCGACTTCAGACGGAAGGACAAGCTCAGAAAGCAGCTTCTGCAGCGCGTGTGCACGATGATGCCGGAGTATCGCGAGCGCGGCACGATCGTCGGCTACACATTGAGAAACTCAGGGGGCTCGACGATCGCCGAAATTTCCGTCAATCCGCGGGATTGCTCGTAAGGCGGCGCTTCGTGACGAAGACCCCGCCAGGGCGAAAGGACGCCGCCCACAACCTCGATCCGCAGGATTGGGATACGTTCCGAACCGAGGCGCATCGCGCGCTCGACGCCATGATCGACAACATCCGCGGGCTTCGCGAGGCACCGGTTTGGCGCCCCGCAAGCGAGGAGGCGCGCTCCTTCTTCCGCCGCGCGGCGCCCCGAGAGGGGCAGGATCTCGACCGCACGCTCGACGAGTTCTGGCGCTATGTCGCGCCCTTCTCGATGGGCAATCGGCATCCGATGTTCATGGGCTGGGTCCAGGGCGCGGGAAACCCGGCGGGCATGGTCGCCGAGATGCTCGCCGCCGGCCTCAACGCAAACTGCGGCGGGCGCAATCACATCGCGCTCGACGTCGAGCGTCAGATCGCCCAATGGATGGCGCAAGCCTTCGGCTTTCCAGCAGACGCGTCGGGGATATTCGTCACCGGCGCCTCCATGGCCAATTTTCTTGCGGTTCTCGTCGCGCGTCATCGCGCGACGCAACAGGAAAATGTGCGGCTCAATGGGCTCGGCGCGGTCAAATCCACGCTCGTCGCCTATGCCTCGCGCGACGTGCACAATTGCGTGCGCCAGGCGATGGAGCTCGCGGGGCTCGGCGCGCGGCATTTGCGGCTGATTCCCTCTAACGAGCGCCGGGCGATGCGCGTCGAGGATCTCGCCCATGCGATCGCCGCCGATCGCGCCGCCGGTCTGCAGCCATTTCTGATCGTCGGCACGGCCGGCACCGTCGACACAGGCGCGATCGACGATCTCGACGCGCTCGCCGATCTGGCGCGGGAAGAGGAGGCGTGGTTTCACATCGACGGCGCCTTCGGCGCGCTCGCCGCGCTGTCGGAGAAGCTCAGACCTCTGCTCAAGGGACTTGAGCGCGCCGACAGCATCGCCTTCGACTTTCACAAATGGCTGCACGTCCCTTACGACGCCGGCTTTGTGCTGGTTCGCGATCCCCGCGCGCATCTTGCGGCCTTCAAGTCGGACGCCGCCTATCTGACGCGCGCCCCGCGCGGGCTGGCGGCAGGCGAAATCTGGCCCTGCGATCTCGGCCCCGACCTCTCGCGCGGATTTCGAGCGTTGAAAGCCTGGTTTGCGATCCAAACCTTCGGCGTCGATTTGCTGAGCGAATGCATCGAGCGCACTTGCACCTTGGCGAAGAAGCTCGAAACGATGATCGAGGCCTCCGCCGATTTCTCGATGCGCGCGCCGGTCACGCTGAACATCGTCTGCTTCGGCGTCACGGAAGATCCCCAGGGCGCGCTCGCCTCCGAAATCGTCATGGCGCTGCACGAGAGCGGCGAAGCGGCGCCGTCGCTCACGATCTTCGACGGAAAGCCGGCGATCCGCGCCGCCATCGTCAACCACCGCACCACGGAGGAAGACATCGACCGGTTCATGGCGCTGCTCGACGCCGAGCTGGCGCGCGCGCGAGGCAAACTCGCACAAGCGGAAGAGCGCGCCCCGCAACCACGCGAAGCGCCGCGAGGACCCGGTCGCACGCCGCTCTCGCAGGACTGACCGGCGTCATGCGGCAGGCCGCCCTCGAAGAGAAGCGCGAGCCGGGACCCGATCGCCTGCGCGGCCTCGTCATCGTGCTGATGGCGCTGGACCACATGCGGCTATTCTTTCATGCAGAGGCGCTGCGCTTCTCGCCGACCGATTTGACGCAGACCTATCCGGCGCTGTTCTTCACGCGCTTCGTCACCCATTTTTGCGCGCCGACTTTCGCCCTGCTCGCAGGTCTCGGCGCCTTCCTCCATTACGCCAAGGGCCATGACCAGGGGCGAACGGCGAAATTCCTTTTCACGCGCGGCTTTTGGCTCGTTTTTCTCGACGTCGCGCTCATCAGCCCGATCTTCACGCAGGAGATCGGCAAATTCGCGCTCGGCACGCTCTGGGCGATTGGCTGTGGGCTTATCGCGCTGAGCGCGCTCTGCTTCCTGGGATCGCGCGCCGTGCTCGCGATCGGCTGCGTCCTTCTCGCCTCGCACGATCTCCTCGACGGCGTTCACGCCGCCTCTCTCCGCGCCTTCGGTCCCTATTGGAATCTGCTGCACGAGCCGGGCCCCCTTCCCTTCGGGCTTGCGGGCCGTGTCGCCTATCCGATCCTGCCCTGGATCGGCGTCGTTTCGCTCGGCTATGGGCTCGGCCCGTTCTTTCTCGAGAGCGCAGCCAAGCGCGAGCGCGTTCTCACCCTCGCTGGCGTCGCGGCGCTGCTAGCGTTTTTTGTGCTGCGCGCCATCAATCAATATGGCGATCCGAAGCCCTGGAGCGTTCAGCCCAATGCGACGCTGACGGTGCTCTCCTTCCTCAACGTGAGCAAATATCCGCCGTCGCTTGCCTATGCGCTCGTGACGCTCGGACCTGCCCTGATCTTGCTGCCGCGCATGGAAAAACTCGGCGGCGCGGCGGGAAAGGTTCTCGCCGACTTCGGACGATCGCCGCTCTTCTTTTACGTGATCCATCTCTATCTGGGCGTGGCGGCCGTCCTCGTCTTCATGCAGTTCGCCAAAACGCCGGAGGATTACCGCTTCGGCCTGCCGTGGGTCTATGTCGCTTGGCTTCTCCTCGTCGCGGCGCTCTATCCTGCCTGCCGCTGGTTCGCCGATCTCAAGCGGCGCAGCGACGCCTGGTGGCTGAGTTATTTGTAAGTTTCCTGCGCCGCGCCCGCGCCGAGGGAATCGAGAAGCTCTTTGAGTTGATTGAGGCGGGCGGGCTTGACCAGATGGGCGTCAAAACCAGCCTCCTGGGCTCGCACGCGCGTGCGCTCTTCGCCATATCCGGTAACCGCCACCAGCTTGGCTCGCCGCCCGGCGGAACACTCTCTCATCCGGCGGGCGGTCTCGAAGCCGTCCATTTTCGGCATGGAAAGATCGAGAAGCACGAGTTCCGGCTCGAACTCGGCGCAGATCTCAAGCCCCTCTGCGCCGCCGTGCGCCACACGCACATTCGCGCCCAGGACGCTGAGCAAGAGAACCAACGCCTCGGCCAAATCGGGCACATCGTCGATGACCAGGACGCGCCGCGCAGCTTCACGGCGCGGGGACGAGCTTTGCGGAGCGGGCGGCTGCGCCGTCGCGGCTTCGAGCAGCGGCAGCCGCACGATAAAGGCGCTCCCCAGCCCCTCTCCCTGGCTCTGCGCCTCGACCACGCCGCCATGCATCTCCGTGATCCTGCGAACCAGCGCCAGTCCGATGCCCAGCCCCTGTTTCAACCGGCCCTCTTTTCCCTCCCCTTGTACGAAGGGATCGAAAATATGCGGCAACAGCTCCTTCGATATCCCCACGCCGGTGTCGGAAATCCTCACGACCGCCTCGTCTCCGACCCGGTCCAGCGTGATCTGGATGCTCCCGCCGCGACTCGTGTGCTTTGCTGCGTTGTTCAGCAGATTGACGAAGACTTGCGTCAAACGCACCGCGTCGCCGTCGACCGGCATCGCTCTGCCGGAGAGGTTCAGACGGATATCGAGGTCCTCCGCTTCAAAAAGATGCCGGCTCATGTTGACGGCCTGGCTCAGCGCGGCCGCGAGGTCCATTTGTTGCTTTTGCAACTCGAACTTGCCGCGGCTGATACGCGAGATGTCCATAAGGTCGTCGACGAGACGAATGAGGTGATCGACCTGTCCGTCCATTGTGGCGAGCAGCCGCTCGACGGAAGGCGCCTGCGCGCCGCCCGTGCGCAATACGTCCAAACCGTTGCGCACGGGCGCGAGCGGATTGCGTAATTCGTGCGCGAGCGTGGCGAGAAAGTCGTCCTTGGCGCGATCGGCGTCACGCAAAGCCGCCTCAGCCTGCTTGCGCTCGGTGATATTCAAATGGGTGACGACAGCGCCGCCATGCGCCTCAAGCGGCGCGGCGGTCATGAGAAACCAACGCTCTTCCTCGGGGCTGTGGCAAGGATACTCCAGCGAGAACCCCAGCCGCCGACCCTCGACGACGTCCTTGAGCCCGTCGAACACTGGCGTGACGAGCTCGTCCTGGCTAGCGGCGCGACGGCAGACTTCCAAGTAATTCGCGCCGACGGCGATTGACGACCCGTTCGCGGCGGTGTTGCCTGTGGCGAAATCGCGCCAAGCTTGGTTCGTGGCGATAATCTGACCGTTCCGGTCGAGCACGGCGATCTCTGCGGGCAAAGCCTGCAAGGTGCGCCTGTTGAGCTCCTCGCTGCGGCGCAGCGCCTCTTCCGCCTGCTTGCGCGTCGTGATGTCGATCACCATCCCCAACGTGCCCGCAAACTCGCCTTTTTCGAATATCGGCAGCGTGCTGACCTGCGCCCACATTTCCAATCCGGTCTTGCGCTGGAATTTAAAGTCCTGCGTTTCGACGAGACCGGCCTTACGAGCAGCTAATCTGTTTTGTGCAAGACGCTTCCACTCCTCCTCCATGAAGTCCGTGAAATTGCGACCGAGCATTTCCTCCGGCGTATAGCCGAGCAATTCGGCCATTCTCGCATTCACGAAGCTCGTCCTTGCCTCGCTGTCGAGCATCCAGACGCCTTCGAGCGCGGTTTCGACGATTCTATGAAAGCGATCCTCGGATCGCTGCAGCAAGGCTTCGTGGGTTTCCTTCAGATGCGCTCCAAGGGCCAAGCGCAGATCGGCGGCCGCTTCGATTTCGAAATCGGCCCACGGGTAGGAGTGGCCCTTCACCTCCTCTTTCCAAAGAGCGAAGGACGTGCGCGGCCGAAGCGCCCCCTCTGCGAGCTCAACCTCGACCGGCTTGGTCGGATCGCCCGCCCAATGAACCGTTCGCGCCTGCTCTGGCCGGAACCACATGGCGTATTCTGGGGAGGTTTTGGAAAGCCGGACGGCGAGCAGTCCCGCTGCGGTCTCGGCGTAGGCTCGCGCCGGCGGATGAACTTCGCCAAGGCGGTCGGACGCGAGGATGACTTCTTCGGTTTGCGCAATCGCCTGCGCCAGCTGTCTGACCTCGCTTTCGCTCGGCGTTGCGCCCTGAAGCGTTACGGCGTCTCGGGTCACGACCGCCGCGCCGCCGCAATCGACGTAGCCGGCGAGGCTCGCGCGGCCATCGCCGTTGCGAAGGCTCGCATGCAGATCGGAACGCTCGCTCAATGACTGCATGATGCGCTCGAGCGTCGCCTTGATCCTCAGGCGGTAGGCGAAATTCTCCGCGTCCTCCTTGGAGGCCGTCATCTGCGACAGCATTTGAGCCAGGAATTCCGACGCAAGGCGCTTCTCATAGGGAACGTGGCGTGGCGCGGAATGGTGCATCGCCGAAATGAGGCCCCACAGCTTTCCGTCCTTCATGAGCGGCATCACCATCGTGGCCTTGACGCCCATGTTTTTCAGATAGGCCGAATACATGACCGAGACGCTGCGCAGGAGCCCATAGCTCTGATCGAGCGGCGCTTGCGTGAGCGGATTGGACGCGGGCAGGATGGGGATCGGCTTGTAATCCACGTCGGGGAGATGGCGCAGCCACGCCATGGCGAAGAGCCGTCGGGCCGGAGCGGGGATGTCGCTCGCCGGATAATGCAGCTCGAGGTAAGGTTCGAGTCCGTCCGACACGGCCTCGGCGACAACCCTGCCGCTTCCGTCTTCGAGAAATTTATACGCCATCACGCGCTCGAAGCCCGTGAACAGCTTGATCTGGGCGACCGCGAGGTCGAGAAAGGCCTGAAGCGAGCCTGTCCTATCCAGCTTTGCAATGACGGCGCGCAACTCGGAGCAGAGCTCGATCAGTGAATGCTCGCCGGCGTCGGGGATCGCCTCGAATTCGAGAATGGTCCCGCCCTCGCACCTGTGCGCGAAGAGATTCGCAGGACGAGCGGCGGCCTCGGCGGAAAAGCAGGCGATATGGACGGGCCCATGGTCGAGCGCTTCCCTCGCCAGCCGCTCAGCGATTTGGCGAGCGTGCGCGCCGAGCGCAGCAGTAAGATCGCGGCCGATCAGCGAGCCATGCGGTATCCCGAAATAGACGTCCGTGTTGACGGAGGCTTGGACGATGCGCAGCGATGGTTCCTCGACGACGAGCAGACAGCCGTGCGGCTGAACCGCGCCGGAAAACTGAATCTGCTCCCGGTCGCAATTCGAAAGATCGACGTCTTCTGCCGTGATCACAGTTTCCTCGCAGGGTTTCTTGGCTGCTCCACGACTTGAACGCAAGGAAGGCGCCGATCGCCGCCTTGTGGCGGGCCCTCGCGCATAGAGAGCGTTCCCGAGCCCGCGCGAGGGAATATCTTCGCGCAGATAGCATAGTCTCAGCTTTGCGCCATAGAGCTCGAAGAAATAAAGTCGCAAAAACGGTGCGCGTGCTGACGCATTCCGGGAACGTCATTTTCGCGGGGGACGAGTCCGGCGGCGGACCGAAAAGGCCCAATTCCGTTCGCAAATTGCGAATGGAGAAGGCTCAGCGTTTGTTGGATCTGATAAGGACATGAGATCATTCGTCTATTGTTTGGCGCCGAACATGCTCTTGCTGCGACGGCAAATTTCTCGGATATCGGGAGAAAAGATGACTGAGCATGTCCGCGCCCAGATCGTTGGGACTCCTCGGCGGAAGGCGACGGCGATCACCACGACAGGGCCGGCTGTGAGAAACCCAAGCGCCCCCAGGGCAGAGCCACGCAGTCAAGGCCCCAGGCGCTCTGGCGTCATGGAAAAATGCGCGAATTACGAACTCCTCACCGACGAGGAAGTCGATTACCGACTCGGTCAACGCCTGGGAGCTCTCCAGTCGCGTGTGCGATTGACGATCGAGCACAAACACGAGGCGCAAAATATCGCCAAGGAATCAAAATATTTCAACATCGAAAGATTTCCCTATTCCAGTCATCTCACCAACGCCCTCCTGAAAATGACGGGCTTTTATTGGATAGGACGGAAACACGCGGCGCGCGTGAGAGTCGCAACAAACGACGTTTTCACGGAGCGATTGCCAATTGGCTTCGATGGCTACACGATCCTTCAGCTCAGCGATCTCCATGTGGAAATGAACCCTCTGGCGATGCAGAGCGTCATGGATACCGTCAGAACTCTGAATTTTGACGCCTGCGTCATGACCGGCGACTATCGATCGCGGACCTATGGACCGATGCGGGAATGTCTCCTCGGTCTGGCGGAAGTCGTCGCCAGCGTAAGAACGGCTCGCCCGACTGGCATCTACGGCGTGCTCGGAAATCATGACACGATCCGCATGACGCCTGACATCGAGCGTATGGGGATGTCGATGCTATTGAATGAGTCTGTCGCTCTCGAACACAACGGTAGCCGAATTCATATCGCTGGAATCGACGATGCGCATTTCTACGGGACTCACGATATCGAGAAAGCTGCGGCTCAGATCCCGGAAGAAGATTTCTCGATACTCTTGTCGCACACGCCAGAAGTTTATCGGCAAGCCGCGCATGCCGGTTTCGATTTGATGCTGAGCGGCCACACGCACGGCGGGCAAATATGCCTTCCAGGCGGTATTCCGGTCACCCTCCATTCCACCGCGCCACGCAGTTTCGGTTCTGGCGCGTGGGAACACGAGGGCATGGCCGGCTATACATCGGTGGGCGCCGGTTCATGCTGTGTGCCCGTGCGGCTCAATTGCCCGCCCGAGATCACGCTTCACCGGCTGCATTGCTCCCAGAAGCCAGGCTAGCTGGCGCGGCTGTCGAATCGCCGCGAGCCGTGCTAAGCACGCGCCATGCTCGAAGGTCTGCCGCCCAACGGGGCAAGCACGCTGCTGCGTTTCATCGGTGACGCGCCGCGCGCGCGCGCCGTCGCCGATCTCATCGTCGAAACCTTCGATCCGGCCGAGACCGCCGCTTGCGTCTTCGAGGACGAGAAGACGGGCCAGTGGACGACCGAGGTGTTCTTTCAGGACCCGCCCGACGAGGACGCGTTGCGCGAACTCATCGAATCCGTCGTCGGAGCCGAGGTCGCAAAGGCCGTCGATTTTTCCGCGGTCGAGGAGCGCGACTGGGTCGAGAACGCGCTCGCGGGCCTTCAGCCCGTGCGGGCGGGGCGCATTCTCGTTCACGGCGCCCATGACCGTGCACGCCGGCGCGCGAACGACGTCGGCGTCGAGATCGAAGCGGCGCTCGCCTTCGGCACCGGCCACCACGGCACGACTCTCGGTTGTCTTCTCACGCTGGTGGAAGTGCTCAAGCGCCGCCGTCCGCGCCATGCGCTCGACGTCGGGACGGGCACGGGGGTGCTGGCGATCGCCTGCGCGAGGCTGCTTCACCAGACCGTCGCTTGCGGCGACATCGACGCCGTGTCGGTCACGACAGCTCGCGCCAACGCGCTGGCCAATGGGGTCGGCCCCTATGTGCGGCCAGTGCTGGCCACCGGCGTGCGACACGATGCGTTGCGCGGGCCGCGCTTCGATCTGATCTTCGCCAATATCCTGGCGAAACCCCTTCGTCTGCTGGCGCCAAGCCTCGCGCGCGTTTCTGCGCCCGAAGCCGAACTGATCCTGTCGGGCCTGCTCGCGCGCGACGTTCCCGGTGTCCTGACGGCCTATCGCGCGCAAGGCTTCCGGCTGCGAAGGCGGCGCGACATCGACGGCTGGGCGACGCTCCTCTTGAGCCGATGACGCAGCGAAAGGAAGCCGCATGTTCTTCGTCGCGTCAAAAGTTTTGGAATTTTTTTTCGCGCCTTCGCATCTCCTCATCTTCTGCGTGCTGGTCGGCGCGATTCTCGCCTTCACGCGCTTTCGGCGTTTCGGCGCTTGGCTCACCCTCGTCTCGGCCATACTGCTGGCGTCGATAGGCTTCGGGCCGATCGGGTCCTTTCTTGTCGGTCCGCTCGAAGCGCGCTTTCCCGAGCTTCGCGACAACATGGAGCCTCCGGATGGAATTGTCGTGCTCGGCGGCTCGGTCGACGAAGAACTCTCCGCGGAGCGCGGCCATGTCGTTTTCACCGAGGCCGCGCAACGCCTGACCGCGCCGATCGAATTGAAGCGACGATTTCCCAAGGCGCGGCTCGTATTCACAGGCGGCAGCGGACGGCTCGTGGGCTCGGGCGCAACGGAAGCGGAGGCGGTGCGGCGATTTTGGAGAGCGGTCGGGATCGATCAGGGCGACGTCCTCTACGAAGACCGCTCGCGCAACACGATCGAGAACGCCGAATTCACCCAGGCGCTGGTGCAGCCGAAGTCTGGGGAGCGCTGGCTTCTCGTGACCTCGGCGAGCCACATGCCGCGCTCCATCGGCATCTTTCGCAAGATCGGCTTTCCCGTCATCGCCTATCCGGTGGATTTTCACACGACCGGAGAGATTTGGCGTCCGCGCATTCCGCACTCGACCTCGCGCGGAATAGGTCTCACCGATCTGGCGGCGCATGAATGGATAGGCCTTCTCATCAACCGCATCACGGGCAAAAGCGACGAACTGCTGCCAGGGCCTTGACGAGAAGGCCAAACCTCACTGTGCGACGAGCTTGGACGGAGCGACGCCTTCGGCTTCTCGAGAGTCGGCGTTGAACTCGACGGCGCCTTGAAGGAGGTCTCCGTCAGGAGTCACGAGTAACGCACCCAGGACCGTCCGAGATTGAGCGGCGGCGGGCACATCACGAACACATGCGCAAAAGGCGAGACGGCCAATGTCAAGCCTAAGCCGATGGCGATCGTAGACCGGACGACCGCCATGCGTGTCGGGTAGGGGAAGGAGAAGAAGGAGACGTTCGGACCGTCGGCGATCCAGATTTCCGGCCCGAAGGCCTGAAGCCGCGATGTCTTCATTGCCGCGCCTTGCGAGCAGCCGCGGCCAAGCGCTTCACTCCACCCGCCCCTGTGTTCTTCGGCCGCGCCCCATCGGCGAGTTCGAAGGCGCGTCCGCCGGCGCCCTGCCCCGTCGGCCAGGTTCCGTGCTTCATCTCCAGAAACAGCGCGATGGCTTGCGCGCGATTCTTCACGTCGAGCTTCTCGAAGAGATTGCGCAGGTGGAACTTGATGGTGTTGATCGAGACGCCAAAATCCTTGGCGAGCTGACTGTTCGTCTGGCCGGAGCCGAGCGCAGCGAGCAAGCTCCGCTCGCGCAGCGTCAGATTCTCCAGCGGATCGGCGCGCATCTTGCGGATGTCTACGAAGGGAAAGACCATGTCGCCTGCGGCGACCGCGGCGAGCACGTCGAGGAGGCGCTCGGGCGGGGCGCGCTTGCTGACGAAGCCCGCGCCGCCGAGTTGCAATGTCTCGGCCGGGGCGGCGGGATCGTTCGTGCCGCTGTAGATGACGATCTTGGGCGCCGAGGCTTGGCGCGACAGCGCGCGCAGCACGTCGCGCGCATGCAGCGTCGGCAATTGCCAGCCGATCACCGCCACGGCGAAGCGCGGGTGCCGCGCCGCCTCAAGGAACTCCTCGCCGTCCATCACCTTGAGGACCAGCCGAAAGCGGCGGTCGTCATTGATGAGCGATTCGAGTCCGGCGAGAATGAGCGGGCTCTTGTCGCAGACCGCGACGTCGATCGCCTCCGCAGCGGCCGAACGCGTTCTGTCGCCCGTGCTCTGCCCTTGCGCTGTCGGCGCGGCTTCCTCCGGGCTCGCGGCCATGATCCTAGTCGCCTGGGTGGGCGTCATATGGGCTTCGTCCCCAAAATCCTGTTATTTTGACCTATTGGCCAGCCAGGCGCTCTCAACGCCCCTGCCCAAAGATACGGGTTGCTCTCACCATACATGCGGGCCGGGCGATTGCAACTTAGAAACGGGAGAAGAGGAGACGCTCAAATGGCGATTGCGCCTGAACGCAGCGCGATCTAAAGCGCCGGTTCGCGCATCGCGCGCCGCAGCGCCGCCGAGGCGCGCCGCACATAGGCGGAGAACTCCGCGCCGAGCCGAAATTCAGCGTCGCGATGCGCCTCGGGCGCAATCACGATCTCGTCGATGACGCGACCGCCGCCGGACGAAAGCACAACGACGCGCGTCGAAAGATAGACGCTCTCCGCGACCGAATGGGTGACGAAGACGACCGTGGTGTGGGTTTGCTTCTTGAGCTCGATCAGCTCGTCATTGAGATTGAAGCGCGTCACTTCGTCGAGCGCCGCGAAGGGCTCGTCCATCAGGAGCAGCGCCGGCCGTGTGACGAGCGCCCGCGCGATAGCGCAGCGCATCTTCATGCCGCCCGAGAGCTCGCGCGGCAGAGCATCGCGTGCGGCGTCCAGGCGCACCAGGGCGAGCGCCTCCAGCACGCGCGGCTCTGCCTCTCTCCTTCCCATGCCGGCGAGGCGCAACGGCAAATAGACGTTGTCGAAGACGTTCGCCCAGGGAAGCAAGGTCGCTTCCTGAAATACGAAGCCGAGCCCCACCCGCGCCTCCTCGGCGGACCAGCGGATTTCGCCCCGCGTCGGTCGCGCGAGGCCGGCGATGAGCCGCAGCGCCGTGGACTTGCCGCAGCCCGAAGGGCCGAGCAGCGTGAGAGTCTCCCCGGGGAAGACGTCGAGATCGAGCGCCTTGAGCGCGAGGGCGCCATTGTCGAAGGTCTTCGAGACTGCGCGCAGTGAAACGAGGGGTGCGATCACGTCGCCGTGGGCGCGTGTGAGGGACTTCGATCCGGGAAGCGGCGCAAACGCCTCCTCCTTGCCGCCAGAGCGTGCAGAAGGCTGTGGCGGGGGGCTCCAGAGCTCGGTCAACTCGATCCACAATCTGCCTTTCGGCCCCTGCCCCGTCCACAAGGAAGGAGCCGCCGATTGCGCGGAATGCGGTCTAGGTTCCCAACGACCCCGCAAAGCAGGCGTCAACCGGCGTCACATCCCGCCAAGGCAGACATATTTGATTTCGAGATAATCGTCGATCCCGTAACGCGACCCTTCGCGGCCGAGCCCGGACTCCTTCATCCCGCCGAAGGGCGCGATTTCGGAGGAGATCAGCGTTTCGTTGACGCCGACCATGCCGAATTCCAGCGCCTCGGCGACGCGAAATATCCGCGAAAGATCGCGGCTGTAGAAATAGGCGGCGAGCCCCGAGGGCGTCGCGTTGGCCAAGCGCACGGCCTCCGCGTCGTCCGCAAAGGACGCGATGGGCGCGACGGGCCCAAAAGTCTCCTCGCCGAAGATCAGCGCGTCCTCGCTCACGCCCTGGAGCACGGTCGGCTCGAAGAAGGTCCCGCCAAGCTTATGGCGTGCGCCGCCCGTCAAAAGTTTCGCTCCACGCGCGATCGCATCGGCGACGTGCCGCTCGCATTTTTCGACAGCCGCTTTCTCGATGAGCGGGCCTACCGCCACGCCTTCCTCGCGCCCGTCGCCGACCTTGAGCTCGCGGACGCGCGCCGCAAGCTTCGCCGCGAACTCAGCCGCCACGCTTTCATGAACGAGGAGACGATTGGCCGAAATGCAGGTCTGCCCGCTGTTGCGGTATTTTGTGGCGATCGCCCCCTGCACCGCGAGATCGAGATCGGCGTCGGCGAAGACGATGAGCGGCGCGTTGCCGCCTAGCTCCATCGAGCACTTCTGCACATTTTCGGCGGCCTGACGCAGAAGGATCTTGCCGACAACCGTGGAGCCCGTGAAGGAGAGCTTGCGCACGCGCGGATCTTGCGTGAGCTCCCGTCCGATCGGCTCGGGGTCCCTGGCCGTGACGACGTTCACGACGCCCGCTGGAACGCCAGCGCTCATCGCGAGATCGGCGATGGCCAGCGCGGAGAAAGGCGTCTGCTCCGCAGGCTTCAGCACCATCGTGCAGCCGGCGGCGAGCGCGGCGCCGACCTTGCGCGCGAACATGGCGGAAGGAAAATTCCAGGGCGTGATCGCGGCGACGACGCCGATCGGCTGTTTGAAGACGAGCTGGCGCCGACCGGGAGCCGCGATGGGCAGGACGTCTCCATAAACGCGGCGGCCTTCCTCGGCGAACCAGTCGATATAAGAGGCGGCGTAGGCGATCTCGCCGCGGGCCTCGGCGAGCGGCTTGCCCTGCTCGGAGGTGATGATCTGCGCCAGACGCTCCGCCTCCGCGAGAATGAGCTCGAACCAGCGACGCATGATCACCGCGCGCTCCTTGGCGGGGGTCGCGCGCCAGCCGGGAAAGGCGCGCGCAGCGGCGTCAATCGCGCGCCGCGCCTCGGCCGCGCCCATGTCGGGGACATCGCCGAGCGTTGCGCCGGTCGCCGGGTCCCACACCGGGAAGCGCGCGCCGCTCTCGGCTTCGACCCAGAGACCCTCGATGAGAGCGTCGCGTCGCGCAAGGATCGATGTGCGCGCGTCCATGGCCCTACTCCCCTTTGCTCGTCGGCTGAAACCTTGTTTCCCTTCCATATAGGGGACGCGCGGGATTTCAACGATATGGCGATTGCGACCTCAGCCGCGCAGCCGTCCGTAGAGCGCGCCGCAAAGCAACGCCCCCCAAAGCACGGGGAACACGAAGCCGCCGTATCGCGAAAAGAAGGTCGGCGACGCCGGTTCCGGCAGCGCGCCGTCGAGGACGCCTTCGACGCCAAGCGGCAGGCTTTGCAGCACGCGACCGTAAGGGTCGACGATCGCCGATATTCCGGTGTTGGCGACGCGCACGAGCGGCAACCCCTCCTCGACGGTCCTCAGCCGGGCCTGAGCGAAATGCTGATAAGGGCCGCTCGTCTTCCCAAACCAGCCGTCATTGGTGACATTGAGCATCCACTCGGGCCGCGGGGCTCGCCCGTCGACCGCTTGGCCGGGAAAAATCGCCTCGTAGCAGATCAGCGGCGCGATCGGCGGCAGGCCGGGGGTGGAAAGACGTCGCGGGCCTGCCCCGACGTCCCAGATTCCCGGCACGAGATGGTGCACGCCGAACGGCCGCAGGAGACTGTCGAGCGGAAGATATTCGCCGAAAGGAACGAGGTGGATCTTGTCATAGGCGGCGACGAGCCGGTCGCCGTCGAGCACGTCGATCGCGTTGAAGAGCTTCGTGCGGCCTGTGCTCTCCTCGGCGCGCGCGGCCCCGGTGATCAGCAGCCTCCCCTTCAGCCCGCGCGCGATTGCTGCGAGCGCCTTGGGCTTGCGCGTCACAACGAAGGGAAAGGCCGATTCCGGCCAGAAGATGTGCGTGGCGTCGACGACGCCGGTATGCGCGGGTCCCGTCGCGCGATCCGAGAGCTCCAAATAGTGGGCAAGAATGGCCTCGCCGTTTTCAGGACGGAATTTGGCGTCCTGGGGCAAATTGGGCTGTACGATGCGCAGCGCCGTCCCAGGAACGAAGCTCGTAGTGTGCGTCGAGAGACGCAGGGCGCCGCCGAACGCCATCAGCGCGAGCAGCGCGATCGCGACTCCAAGGAAGGGGCGACGCCAGCCCCGGCTCGGATCGTCGACGAGCGTCGCCGGCGCGGCGAAGATCACGATGGCCACGAGGTCGAGGCCGTGAAGCCCGATCAGCGAGGCGGACTGGGCGAGCGTCGCTATTCCGGCGAGCGCCATGCCGACATCGTTCCAGGGGAAGCCTGTGAGAATATGGCCGCGCAGCCATTCCGCACCGCCGAGCCCGACGGCGAAGGCGAGCACGCGCAAAGCGCCGGGCGACCACAGAAGGCGGGCGAAGGCGAAGCCCGCCGCCGGGAAAAGCGCCAGCGCCGCCGGCATGCCGAGCGTCGCGAGCGGCAACGCCCAGGCGAACTGGTCGGGCTCGACCAGCATCGCGGCGCCGAGCCACCAGAGCCCGGCGATAAAATAGCCGAAGCCCCACCACCAGCCGACGCCCGCCGCCGCGCGCAGCGACGCCGTTCTGGCGAGGAAGCCTTCGTTAGCGTGCTTTTCCGCGCAACCGTCGAGAAGCCAAATGGCCAGGATCAGCGAGGCGGCCATCGCCGGCGCAAAGCCAATGGGTTCAAGCGCCAAGGCGCCAAGGACCCCGGCGAGAAACGCGAGACCTCGGCGCGTCCATCCCTCAGCGAGGATGATCCGATGCGGCCAGGAAAGAAGCCCGGGCGCGGGGCGCAACCTCTCGATTGTTTCACTCATCAGGGGTTGTCCCGCCGAATCAGCCCGCGTGACTTTAGCGACTTTGATTGTCGCGTCGAAAGAAGCCTGGAGGCGCGCGCGAGATTACGCGAAAGAGCGCTCCCGCCGAACCCCTGGCCGACAATGAGGGCTTTCTGGCGAATGCCGCCCTATCGGGAGTTCCGTAATTCTGGCTCAATTGCATGTAAAGGTGGGATAGTTCGACATCTCACGCGGGGGGCCCCATGCATAAGGCCATTCTCTTCGCAGTCGCTCTCGCTTCGAGCCTGCCTGGCGCCGCGGCGGCCAGCAGCACCCACCCGCGAGAGTGCATCATGACCGTCGGCCCGAACTGGCTGACGCTGAGCGCAATGCAACCGCAAGCGCCGCACGACACCTTCTGCAATCATCTGCCCAATGCGGGACCGACCGTGTTGATAATGGACACGGAACAGGCTGAATTGCGGGAAATGCTGATGGAGGTGCGCATCCTGCGCGACGTCGGTCAGAAAGACTGGCGAGATAATCTCGAAGGCAACACAGTCTTCCTTCTTCCCTCCAAGAAGTATCTTCACGGCAAGGGAACCTTCAGCTTCGATTATGATTTCGGGGGGGACGGACATTACATCGCGCTCGTGAAGGCCGTGAGCGAGGATGGGATGAGAGAGTATGTCGGTCAGTTTGGCTTTTCCGTCGGCGAGACGTTGGTCTTTTATCTGTCGCTCCTGACGTTGACTGCCGCCTTCGGCTTCCTGGCGTTCGGAATCTGGAAAAAAGATCTCCATTCGCCCACGCCCCAGAGCCCGCGGCGGCTGCAGGGCGATACGGCTGTCTCGGCAGACGATATTCATCAGGCGGGAAACCCGCGCGCCGGTCATTAGAGCGGACATCGAGCTCGTCCTCGGCTTCCGCGCGAGGCCAGGGCTGGCGTATACAATCCCGTGGTCGGTCGCCCACGCCGCAGGCCGGCGAGGGTCCAGATTGGATTGCCGTCCCAGATCCTGTCTATGTAAAGATTGCGCCGTGCGCTATTTCGCTTCCAGCATCCGGCTGCGCGACGCGGCGGGCAATATGGGAGCGGAGCATGGCGGGAGCCTCCGACTATACGCCACCCAAGGTCTGGACTTGGAGCAAACCGAGCGGCGGCGCCTTTGCGAATGTCAACCGCCCCATCGCCGGCGCGACCCATGAAAAGGCGCTGCCGGTCGGGCGACATCCGCTCCAGCTCTATTCGCTGGCGACGCCCAATGGCGTGAAGATCACCATCCTTCTGGAAGAGTTGCTCGCGCTCGGTCACGCCGGCGCCGAATATGACGCATGGCTGATCAAGATCGACCAAGGCGACCAGTTCGGATCGGGTTTCGTGGAGATCAATCCCAACTCCAAGATTCCTGCGCTGTTGGATCGGAGCGGACCGACGCCCATTCGCGTGTTCGAGTCGGGTTCGATCCTGCTCTATCTGGCCGAGAAGTTCGGAGCCTTCCTTCCACAGGATATCGCCGGCCGCACCGAGACATTGAACTGGCTGTTCTGGCAAATGGGCGCCGCGCCGTATCTCGGGGGCGGTTTCGGGCATTTCTACGCTTACGCGCCGGTGAAGATCGAATATGCGATCGACCGCTTCGCGATGGAGGTGAAGCGACAGCTCGACGTGCTCGACCGGCGCCTCGCCGAGAGCCAATATCTCGCCGGCGACGACTACACCATCGCCGACATCGCGGCCTTCCCCTGGTATGGCGGGCTCGTGAAAGGCTGGGCCTATGACGCGGGCGAATTTCTTAGCGTTCAGAACTATCGCAATGTCCAGCGTTGGGCCGACGCCATATTCGCGCGACCAGCGGTGACGCGCGGGCGCATGGTCAATCGCACCTTTGGCGATCTTTCCGAGCAACTGCACGAGCGCCATGACGCCAGCGACTTTGACGCCAGAACGCAAGACAAGATCGCGGACGCGCGCGCCTGACAGAAGGAAGCGCAGCGCGAGCGGCGCGGCCGCTCAGAGCAGTCCATTTTGTGTCAAATGTCGGCGCAAGATCTCCGCGTCGAAAGGCTTTAGGATGAAGTCGTCGGCGCCCGCGCGCTTGGCGCGCGCGACTTGCGCCAAGTCCCGCTCGATCGCGCAATAGAGAACCTTCGGGGCGCCGCCGCCCGGCAGCTTGCGCAAAGCCGCGACGAAAGCGAGACCGTCCATCTTGGGCATGCGGCAATCGACCAGAATCACATCCGGCATGGCTTTTTCGCACTCGACCAGCGCATCCGACCCGCTTTCCGCCTCGGATGTGCGAAAATGCAAGGTCTCGAAAATGCGCCGAGCGACCCGGCGAATGACCGCGCTGTCGTCCACGACCAGGATCTGTTTCAAGGACCGCTCCCCGAGCGCTTCGAGCGCCCCGCCATTTTCCGCAGGAATGCCCGACGTTGGCGCGAAGGCGTTAAGAGACTTCAAAAAGCCGCGGGGGCCTCGATGGCGGCGCCGCGAAGCGAGGAGGCTGCGGTCCCGCGAGGCCGGCCATTCGGAATTCGAATCATATAGCGGGTCGAGCCCGAAGAGCGGCGGTGACTGTCGACGACCGATCCCATATACTCTGCAAATGCAAGAACCTCCGCGTTTTCGAGGCAAGTGATCGTGATGAGTTTGCTGAGGCGACGAACCCTTCGAATGGATTGATTCAATGAGGCGCTGGTTTCTCAGTTACAATTCGCAAGATCTGGCGCTCATGCAGCGCCTCGAGGAAGCGCTGCGGAACAAGGACTCGGACGCGGAGATTTTCTTTGCGCCGAACAGCCTCAGAGCCGGCGGCCTTTGGCTTCCCGAGCTTGCCCGCGCGATCGCCGAGGCTTCCGCCTTTGTCCTGCTCATCGGGGAAAAGGGCATCGGTCCGTGGCAGGTCATCGAGTTTTACGAGGCGCTCGATCGTCGCGTGAAGGAAAGCGGCTTCCCGGTCGTCTTCGTGCTGCTCGAGGGTCAGCCGGCGCCCGGGCTGCCATTCCTGCGTCAACTGCACTGGGTGATCACCGCCGATCCCGCATCCGAGAAAAGCCTCGCTCAAATCATGGACGCGGTCTCCGGCGGCGGCGCGACCCCGGGAGAATTGTGGCGGCACACGGCGCCCTATCGCGGACTTCTTGCCATGACCGAGTCCGACGCGGACTTCTTTTTTGGGAGAGCGCGCGAAACCGTCGAGCTGATCGAAGCGCTCGTGCCGGCGCGCGGCAAGCTTCCCATGCTCATCGGCAATTCCGGGGTCGGCAAGTCGTCGCTCGCGCAAGCGGGCGCGCTGGCCGCTTTGATGCGGCAAGCATGGCCGGATCAGGCCGAGGGTCCCGGCGCTTGGCCGGCGGCGTTCGAGAACAGCCGCCGCTGGTGTTTCATCAAGCTCAGGCCGGGCGTAAATCCCCTGCGTGCGCTGGTGGAGCCATTCCTGTGGACGTGGCAGTTCGACGCCGTAGATCCCAAACGGGCGGAACTACAAGCCAATTGGGTGAGCGGCCTCCTCGATGGAAGACTCGCCTTGCGCGATCTTCTCGACGCGACGCAGGCGCGCTACCGCGACGAGTTGCGCAAGCCCGAGCCGCCTGCGTTCTTCCTTTACGTCGACCAGGGCGAGGAGCTTTACGTCCGCTCGGAAGAGCGCGAGCGCCGCCGCTTCTCGGAGATCCTGGCGCAGGGCCTAGCCGACCCGCGCCTGCGCGCGATGATGAGTATGCGCAGCGACTTCTTCGGCGAATTGCAGAAGGACGAAGCCCTCTACGCGGCGCATCGCCTGATCAACGTGCCGCCTTTGCGCGAGGCGCAGTTGCTCGAGGTCGTCAGCAAACCGGCTGCGCTTCTCTCTGCTCGTTTCGAAGCGGCTAGCCTGCCTGTCTCCATGGCTCGTCAGACGGCGATGGAATCGACCAAGGACGCGGGCGCACTCCCGCTGCTCTCCTATCTGCTTGACGACATGTGGACGAGGATGGTGCAGCGAGGCGACGGCATGCTCCGCTTGCCGGTGCAGGCGATCGAGCTCGGCGGCGTGCTGGTCGACCGCGCCGATGCATTCCTGGCCACCCATCCCGGATCGGAGGAGGCGGTCCGCCGCATCTTCACGCTAAAGCTCGCGACCGTTCGCGAGGGCGAGGAGGCGACGCGGCGATGCGCAACGCGTTCCGAGTTCACGGATGAGGAGTGGCGACTCGTCAGCGAACTTGCCGATCATCCGAACCGGCTCCTTGTCACCGCGACGAGCGAGGCCGGCGAGACCCATGCGGAAGTGGCGCATGAAGCGATCTTCAAACGCTGGGAGAAGCTCCGCGAGTGGATTTCGGCGGAGCGCGAGTTTCTGGCCTGGAGATCCGGGCTCGAAGCGGCGCGTCGCGAATGGGAAAAAACTCCCCCGCTCTTGAAGACCGAGGCGCTCCTCATGGGCGCCCCACTGACTCAGGCGCAAAGCTGGCTCACCAAGCGCGGCGAGGATCTGCCGGCCGGGGACTTGGCGTTCATCGACCGGAGCACGAAGCGCGAGAACGCCGCTAGAGCCCGCCTGCGGGGCGCCTTGGCCCTCGTTTATTTCCTGCTGGTGGGCGTGATCGTCGGGCTGATCGGGTGGATCAACCAATCCCGTCTCCAAGAGGCGTGGAACTGGTTCACCGTCATGCGTCCCTATATGATGGCCAATTTCCGGCCCCACGTGCTCAACCCGGACCGCGAGCGGGCGCTGAAGCCGGGCGAGACGTTTAGGGAATGCGCCAAGGATTGTCCCGAGATGGTTGTCGTGCCCGCCGGCGAGTTCCTCATGGGATCGCCGCTCAGCGAAAAAGGCCGCGACGACAATGAGGGACCGCAGCACAGGGTCAGGATCGCGCGGCCGTTCGCAGCCTCGAAGTATGAGGTGACCTTCGCTGACTGGGACGCCTGCGTCTCGGTGGGCGGCTGCCAGCGAGAGGAGGGACGCGAGCTTGACGCCGGCTGGGGCCGAGGCGCTCGGCCTCTTATCTTCGTGGACTGGGATGAGGCCAAAGCCTATGCCGCTTGGCTCTCGAAAATGACCGGCAAATCCTACCGGCTGCTCAGCGAAGCCGAATTCGAATACGCGGCCCGCGCCGGCTCCACGACCGCCTTTCCTTGGGGAGAGGAGATCGGCAAAGGCAACGCTAACTGCAAGGGATGCGAGAGCCAATACCTAAAGCAAACCGAGCCGGTCGGCGCCTTCCCGCCGAATGCGTTCGGGCTCTACGACATGCTCGGCAACGTCTGGCAATGGGTGGAGGACTGCTACCACCCGAGCTACGACGGGGCGCCCACTGACGGTTCGCCGTGGACCGCCAGCGCTTGCAAGAATCCCGTCATGCGCGGCGGGGCCTGGAACACGCCTCCTCAAGGTATCCGCGCCGCCAGCCGCAGCGGCGCAATCTCTCCCAGCCTCGTGGCCCACAGCCTGGGCTTTCGGGTCGGGCGAACGCTCGACAAGAGTCCTGGCGAAATACAAACCTCCAATCGCTGATCGATCATTCGGCTCGAGCTCGATGGGCCCGCTTTTTCGCCGCGCACGCTGAGATGAGCCGCCAGGCTTTGTTGCAAGATATTTGAGTCTTTCATTAACCATTCTCTAAGGCGAATCAGCGTAGCTTACTCGGTAAAACTAAAATATTTACTGTCGTAATTCTGTGACACGGCCCTCAAAATACAATTTTTTTCGTTCGTAAACGATATAAAGCTTGAGCATGAGAAGTATCAGGCTATAATAGCTGAATGTAGACTTGATTCGGGGGCGAAGATGTTACGCCGAATTCTCCTTGCTTCCGTCGGCGTCGCACTCATCGGCGCTGCGTCGACGGCCTCCTCTGAAGAGAAAAAACTGTCCCAAAATTGGGACGGCTTTTACTCCGGCATGGGCGTTGGCGGCGGATTTGGCTCGCCCCCGGTCTGTACAACGGCGAGCAACGTCTTTTTCAACACCGGCTACTTCCAAACCGGCGGCGACGCCCTTGCGTCCGCCTTGAGTCAGTCGGGTTGCGCGCATGTGGAGACGGGCGGCGCGCTTGGCGGAGCCCAGACCGGCTATAATCTAAGATTACACGATGATTTCCGCGCGGGAGTGGAGACGGAGATCAACGTGCTTAGCCAGTCGGGCCACGCTTCCTTCGAAAAACCGACGCCGGACTTTGCGGGGGGGACCACCTACGCGTCCACCTACAGCGAGAAGTCCGTCAATTGGTTCGGCTCGCTACGCGGACGTATCGGCTGGCTCGCCATGTCCGATGTCCTCCTACACGTGACCGCCGGCCTCGCCTACGGCGGGGTGAGGGGCATCACGAACCCGCTGACTTCAGGGGATTACCCCGCCGGCACCTTCTGGGTCGGGCCTTCCGGACCTCCAACGTTTTGCAGATCCTTCTGGCACGGCGTGCAGGTCGGTTGGACGGCGGGCGGCGGAGCGGAATGGATGTTCACGTCCCTCATGAGCCTCAAGGTCGAATATTTGTTTTATGATCTCGGGCCGGCGCAATGGATCAACCAACCGCAGAGCGCCTTCTCGAGCAGTGTTTTCCTGGCGACGAACGCCTCGAAGTCCAGCACGCGGTTCACCGGCAACATTGTCCGCGTGGGCGTCAACTTTCACTTCCACTGAAGCTTTTGCGGGCTCCGTCGGTTCGCTTGACCAGAGTGTCGGGTTCTTCGCGCTTAGCGCTCAGGCCACCGCGCTTTGCGGCGCAGCGGCCTCTTCCGCGGCCGGGCTCCTAGGCTTCGCCTCGATGACGATGGCGTCGCCGCCCACACTGGGCGACACCACGAACCCGCAGGCCTCTGCGACGAGCCCCGCGTAATAGGCCTGGATCGCGCGTGCATCGAGCGTGGCCTCGTCGGATTCGCCGGCCAGCAATTTCGCGACCTCCGGAGCGAGACGGGCGTTTTGCCCCTTCGCCTCGACGCGGAAGGCGACGTCGTCCCCTTCGCCCGCGCCGGAAATGGTCAGCGCGCCGCCGCGCGGGATCGCCATATCGGCGATGAGGCAGAGATTGAGCAGCAGCTTCACCTTGTTCTTCGCCATCAGCACGCGGGGCAGCTTCCACTCCAAGCGCGTTCGCTCGTCGGCAAAGAGCTGACGCGCGACATGCTCGGCGTCACCGGTGTCGATCGCGGCGCCCTTCGATCCCGCAGCGCCGAAGGCGAGGCGACAGAACTGCAATCTTGCAGAAGCTTCCGCTGCGCTCGATTTGATCAAGTCGAGCGCGTGGCCGCGCATCTCCTCGTCGTTCTCGTCCTCGAGGACCTCGAGACCGTTGATGATCGCTCCCACCGGCGAGATCACATCATGGCAGACGCGCGACGACAAAAGCGCCGCGAGGTCGAGGGCGTCCAACGAGAAATTCGGCATGGGTGTTCCTAATGTCGGTCGGATCGGAGCGTCCCTGGACGTGGCGAAGCCGTTCCTTTCAGGAGCGGCGGGGCCGACACGCCAGCAGAAGCGGGCTTATTCCCATACGCGAATCACTGTAACCGCCCGGTTAAATGCTAATCTCGGCGAAGGACCTTTTCAAACGGGAATGATCTCCTTTTTGGGCCGGCTCGAGTCTCCCCAGCGGACGAGGATGGGTCCGCTACGGCGAGCATCGGAAGCTGCCCCGAGGGGCTGAATTCCGCCAGGATTTGGTTAAGATCATGCCCGCTGAGAATTACGATGCCGTCCCCCCCTCATCAGAAAGGCGCTCGTCGCCTATCATGGTGCACGCTGAACGTCTGGCAGCCCCAAGAAAAATCTATCCGTTATTGGGCATAGAGTTCCTGGCGCAACGTGGCTAACCCGGGAAGGCGCGAGCGTGGTTAGACAAAGGCGACCGTTTCAGGAAAACCGTAATGACCTACCGCACTCCCCTCGACGACATACTCTTCGCCGCGCGGCTCGCGGCGGGGGATTCGGGCTTCGATGCGGATGGGATTTTTGCCGACCTTGGAGACGGCCTGCTGGAAGCGACCTTGAACGAAGCCGCGAAATTCGCCGAGGAGCGGCTGGCAAGCTGCTATCGCGACGGCGACCGGATCGGCGCGCGCTTCGACGGCGAGGCTGTCACGACCCCGCCGGGCTGGAAAGAGGCCTATGCGGACTGGCTCAAGGGCGGCTGGAACGCGCTGAAGGCCGACCCGGAGTATGGCGGATTGGGCCTCCCGCGCCTTCTCAACGCCGCCTGCACGGAGATCTGGCAGGGCGCGAACCCCGCCTTCGCCATTTGCCCACTCCTAGGTCAGAGCGCCATGGAAGCGCTCGAACGCGCGGCGAGCGAAGAGCTCAAGGCGCGCTTTCTGACCAAGATGGTTTCGGGCGAATGGGGCGCCACGATGAATTTGACGGAGCCGCAGGCGGGCTCGGATCTCGCGCTCATTCGCGCCAAGGCCGAGCCGCAGGAGGACGGCTCCTATCGGCTCTTCGGACAGAAAATCTACATCACCTATGGCGAGCACGACCTGACCGAGAACATCCTGCATCTCGTGCTGGCCCGGCTTCCCGGCGCGCCGCCCGGAACGCAGGGGATCTCGCTGTTTCTCGCGCCGAAGCTTCTCGCCGACCCCGAGGGGCGGTTCATGCGCCGCAACGATCTGCGCTGCACGGGAATCGAGCACAAGCTCGGCATCAAGGGCTCGCCGACCTGCACGATGGTCTATGGCGACGCAGAAGGCGCCCTCGCCTATATCGTCGGCGCGCCGAACCAGGGGCTCGCGACGATGTTCGCGATGATGAATGACGCGCGGCTTGCCATTGGACTGCAGGGCGTCGGTATCGCCGAGCGTGCGACCCAGCAGGCGCTGGGCTATGCGCGCGAGCGTCGCCAGGGCCGCGACCTCACGGGCGAGGAGCCGGCGCCGATCCTCGCGCATCCCGACGTGAAGCGCATGGCGCTGACGATGACGTCGCTGACGCATGCAGCGCGGGCCATCTGCTACGAGACGGCGGCCTCGCTCGACCGCGCGCGCCGCGAGAGCGCTCCCCTGCGCGCCAGCAAGGCGCAGGAGCGCGCCGACCTGCTGACGCCCGTCGCGAAGTCCTTTTCCACCGACATCGGCGTCGAGGCCGCCTCGCTCGGCGTGCAGATTTTCGGCGGCATCGGCTACATCGAGGAGACGGGGGCCGCGCAGGCGCTGCGGGACGCCCGCATCGCGCCGATCTACGAGGGCACGAACGGCATTCAGGCGATCGATCTCGCCCTGCGCAAGTTGCAGCGCACCGGCGCGGCGCTCGCACGCGAGATCGACGACATGCGCGCCACCGCGGCAGGAGCGAGGATCGACGGCGCGCAGGCGCTCACGGCGGCCGTCGCCGACTTCGAACGCGCCAGCGACTTCATGCGCAAGGCGGCCCCGGCGACCGCCCTCGCCGGCGCGACGCCCTATCTGCGGCTCTTCGCGTTGGCGCGCGGCGGAACGCTGCTCGCCAAGGGCGCGGCGCAGGGCGGTGACGCGCGGCGCGCAGCCATCGCTCGCTTCTTTGCGAGGAACATCGCCGTGGCCAGCTCCGGGCTCGCGCGCGAGGTGATCGAGGGCGGCGCGGCGACGCTCGAAGCGGAAGCGGCCCTCGGCGCTTGAAGTCTTCCCAAGCCGCGCCCTTTGGCCGCGCGCTTGCGCCCGGAGGCGCCGGCGTGCGACAAGCCGCGACGGGCGATCCAAGGCCCCGCCGGCGACGATCTCCCGCGCCCAGTCCCCGACGCCGCAACGATTAGCGCTCGACCCATGTCCGCCAGGCATCCCATCATCTCGATCACCGGTTCGTCAGGAGCCGGCACGAGCTCGGTCAAGGCGACCTTCGAGCAGATCTTTCGCCGCGAACGCGTCGAAGTCGCCTATGTCGAGGGCGACAGCTTCCATCGCTACGATCGCGACGAAATGAAGCAGGCGCTGCAGGACGCTCAGGCGCGCGGCAATTACAATTTCAGCCACTTTGGGCCGGAAGCCAATCTGCTGGAGGACCTCGAGCGCCTGTTTCGCGAATATGGCGAAACCGGCTCGGGACAGTACCGTCATTACGCCCATGACGAGAACGAAGCCGCCGTCTACGGCATCGATCCGGGGAAGTTCACGCCCTGGCGCGACCTGCCGCCCAATACCGACATTCTCTTCTACGAGGGGCTGCACGGCGCCGTCGTGACGGACGACGTGAACGTCGCGCGGTATGCCGATTTGAAGATCGGCGTCGTGCCGGTCATCAATTTGGAGTGGACGCAGAAGCTTTTGCGCGATCGCGACTCGCGCGGCTACTCGACGGAAGCCGTCACCGAAACGATCCTGCGGCGCATGTACGACTACGTGCACTACATCTGCCCGCAGTTTTCGGAGACGGACCTCAACTTCCAGCGCGCCGCGACGGTGGACACCTCCAACCCCTTCGTCGCGCGCTCCATCCCGACGCCCGACGAGTCGATCGTCGTGATCCGCTTCCGCAATCCGCGCGGCGTCGACTTCCCCTATCTCGTGACGATGATCGCCGGCAGCTGGATGTCGCGCGCCAATTCGATCGTCATTCCGGGCAACAAGCTCGACCTCGCGATGCAGCTCATTCTGACGCCTCGCATTCTCGCACTCGTGAAGCGCCAAAAAGGCGCGTGATGAAGGAATCTCAAATGCTGGATGTTCCCGCCTCTTGCACGAGGGACGACGCCAATGCGATCCGCGCCCTCGCGATGGACGCCGTGGACAGGGCCAAATCCGGCCATCCCGGCATGCCGATGGGCATGGCCGATGTGGCGAGCGTGCTGTTTCGCTCCTTCCTGAAGTTCGACGCCGCCGATCCGCACTGGCCCAACCGCGATCGCTTCGTACCTGTCGGCCGGCCATGGCTCCATGCTGCTCTACGCGCTCGCCTATCTTGTCGGCTATCCGGGGATGGAGATCGAGGATCTCAAGAACTTCCGCCAGCTCGGCTCCAAGACCGCGGGACATCCCGAATACAAGCACGCGCCCGGCGTCGAGACAACGACCGGCCCGCTCGGCCAGGGGCTCGCCACGGCCGTCGGCATGGCCATCGCCGAGCGCCTCGCCAATGCGCGCTTCGGCGACGCGATCGTCGATCATTACACCTATGTCATCGCCGGCGACGGCTGCCTGATGGAAGGGATCAGCCACGAAGCGATCGATCTCGCCGGCCATCTGCGCCTCGGCAAGATGATCGTGCTGTGGGACGACAATCACATTTCGATCGACGGGCCGACGAGTCTCGCGACCTCGACCGATCAGGCGCTGCGGTTTGAAGCCAGCGGCTGGCATGTGCAGAAGATCGACGGTCACGACTTCGCGGCAGTAGCCGCGGCGCTCAATGCCGCGAAGGAGGATCCGCGTCCGTCGATGATCGCCTGCCGCACGGTCATCGGCTTTGGTGCGCCCAACAAGCAGGGCAAGGAAGGCGTGCACGGCTCTCCGCTCGGCGCCGAAGAAAACGCGCTTGCCCGCAAGGCGCTCGGCTGGGATTATCCGCCGTTCGAAGTCCCTCAGTCCATTCTGGAGGGCTGGCGCCTCGCCGGCGCGCGCGGCGCAACGGCTCGCGCCGAATGGCGGAAGACTCTCGCGGCCTCGGGCCAAGAGGCGGAGTTCACGCGTTTCCTGAAGGCTGATGTCGCCGACGCCATCGCCGCGCCGCTAAAAGCGCTGCGCGAGGCCGCCGCGCAGGAGAAGCCGAAGCTCGCGACGCGCAAATCCTCAGAGAACGCGCTCGGCGTCATCAATGCCGCAACATCGGCGACCATCGGCGGCTCGGCCGATCTTACGCATTCCGTGTTCACGCTCACGAAGGGGATGGGCGTCGTGGCGCCGGGAAATTTCGCCGGCCGCTACATCCATTACGGCGTGCGCGAGTTCGGCATGGCGGCGGCGATGAACGGCCTCGCGCTTTACGGCGGTTTCATCCCTTACGGCGGCACTTTCCTTGTCTTCTCCGACTATGCGCGCGGCGCGATCCGGCTCTCGGCGCTGATGGGGCTGCGCGTCGTCTATGTGCTGACGCATGACTCGATCGGGCTTGGCGAGGACGGGCCGACGCATCAGCCCGTCGAGCATCTGGCGAGCCTGCGCGCCATGCCGAACCTCAACGTGTTCCGCCCCGCCGACGCGATCGAGACGGCGGAATGCTGGGAGCTTGCACTGAACGCGACGGCGACGCCCTCCGTGCTGAGCCTCTCGCGCCAGAACCTGCCGACGCTGGAGCGTCCGGTTTCCGAAAACCTCTCCGCACGCGGCGGCTATGTGCTGCGCGAGGCGGAAGGCGCGCGCGACGTGACCCTCATCGCGACGGGCTCGGAAGTCTCGACGGCGTTGGAAGCCGCAAAGCTCCTCGCCGCGCAGGGCAAGCGCGCGGCGGTCGTCTCCCTGCCGAGCTTCGAGCTCTTCGCAGCCCAGGACGGCGCTTATCGCGCCAAGGTGCTGGGCGCGGCGCCGCGCGTCGGCGTCGAGGCCGCCGTGCGCTTCGGCTGGGACCGCTGGCTTGGCGAGCGCTCCGCCTTCGTGGGCATGACGGGCTTCGGCGCGAGCGCGCCCGCCGACGCGCTCTATGCGCATTTCGGCGTCACGCCCGAGGCGGTCGCGAAAGCGGCGCTGGGGGTGATGGGCTGAGGCGGGGGGAGAAATAGAAGAGGCGAGGCTTCTACCGCGTCGCCGCCGCCTGGGAGTGGCGTGCGTTTAGCGCCCACCGCGAAACTTTCTTCGGAGACATTGCGACATGGCGGAGGAAGCGGCGCGGCCAGCGGAGTTTTGGGATCGGGAAGATCTCCAAGCTTGGCTGATAACACAACCGCGCGAGGTTGCACTCGTCATCGCGGCCCGCTCTGCTCTGCGGGTCTTGCCTCTTTTGGCAACGGCAGCTCCGCCGGCAACCGACCTCGTGGGCCAAGAACGCTTCCCGCAATTAATCACCCTCCTCTTTCATTCCGTCGCATTGACGCGCTTCGCTAGCCTGTATCCAAGTCAACTCAATATCCTCCCTTGGCGATCAACTCGCAGCCTCATCTCCCGTATCGAATTTAGCTATGCGGCGGCCAACTCTGTGGCCAAGACCGCGCGCGCCGCCTTGGAGACTGTTCTTGCCAATCCCATCACCGCGGCAGCGGACACTGCGCAGTTTAGTGCGCAAGCCGTTTATCCAGCGGTTGCGGTTTCGAAAGATACGGTTGGCGCCGGAAGCAAGGCTGAAGCCGATATCTGGCGGGCTGTCTCCTTTGACGCCAACTCCCTCTCGCTCGGCGGACTGCTTCTTCATCAAGTTGCGGAACGCAGCTTGTGGCCGAATGGCGAGCCGGAGTGGTCATTGGCGCGGTGGGCGCAGTTGCAAGCTGCGCTCTCCGCAACGGGAAATTGGGATTGCTGGAGGGAGTGGTACGTAGCCTGTGCGCGAGGCGAACACATCGCCAAAGAACTCGAAACCGTTTATGCGACAGTTCGTCCGGACCTCTGGAATCAAGGTCCGACGGCGGTGAACAGCTGGATAGTTGAGCAGCTCCGCGGATTTACAGAGAAAGACGGGAAGAAAAATCAACCGACAAAGGAAACGCAGCCGCTGGAGTTCAAGGATCGCGAGAGCTTAGAGGCTTGGCTCCGCCTAAAGCCGCGGGAGGTTGCGGCGATAATCACCGCTCGGACGGCGCTTAGAGTGCTTCCGCTCTTCTCGCAGTATGCGGAGGGTGAGACGTGGCAGCGGCGATTTGCGGAACTGACGGCACGCCTGTTTCGAGCGAACGCGTTGGCACGGACTGCTGCCGCTCATCCAACTCGCGTACATGATCTTCGAGTGGCGGCAGAGATCGCCGGAGCCGCCGTGAATGCGGCCGTCAAGGCAGCCTCCGACGTCAACGCCCATGCCGCCGGTGCCGCAGCCACCGCGTTTAACTCTCTAAGCGTGGCCTTTTCCGCCGCCCCCTCCGCCACCATCGCCGCTCACGCCGCCCACATCGCTACCTCAGCTGCCACAGCCGCCCCCGGCGACCTGTGGACCGCTATTAGTGCGGATGTCGGGCTCTTGCTTGAGGCTAACACCTCCGCAGCGGCTCTCGTAAATCAGCCCCTATGGCTCAAACACGGTCCACCGCCGTGGGCTCAAGCTTCTTGGGCAGGCCTCCTTACTGCTCTGCCGCAAGACGAAGATTGGGACGTTTGGATCGATTGGTACGAAGGACGTCTGAGAGGCCGCCCAGACCCCGAAGAGATTGAATTCGTCTACGCCTCCGTCCCGCGAAAAAGATGGGATGAAGGTCCAGCGGCGGCAAACGCTTGGATCAAATCCGAGCTAGCACGGCTGCAAAACCCTGCGTCAGGGCAACTCGAGACGAAATTGCATTCTGCTCGAGAGAAGGCCGAAGCTTTGGTGGGCTGGGACTTCTTTCTTAGCTACAGCGGGAAAGACGAAGCGTTTGCACGTTTCGTCGATGACGTTCTGCGGGAGGCGGGCTACAGCGTCTTCGCGCAGTTCCACGACATCCCTGCTGGTGCGAATTTCGTGCGCGAGATGCAGAGCGGCCTTTCCCATTCAAAGCGCGTCGTCGCGCTGCTCTCGCCGAACTACCTCGCCTCCGACCATTGCCAGGCCGAATGGAGCGCCACCTACAACGACGATGCTTCGGGCGAGAAGCGGAAGCTCCTCCCGCTGCTGATCGCTCCAACGGATCTCGAGCCCCTCGCGCGGCAGATCGTTTTCAAGTCGCTCGTGGGACTTTCAAAGAGAAGGCAAGCCGAGGCGATCCTCGAAGCGATCGCGCCAAGGCCTGCTACACCGGGTCCCCCTAGGGACCGACTGAAGGGCGTCTTCGACCTGCGCGCCGACGGCGATCAGCTCACGCCAACATGGGCTGCGCCAAGTGCAACCGCTGGCAAAGACTATGGCGGCTTAACGCCGCAGGAGCTTTGGGCGGACACGCTGCACGCCTTCGCCGACTTCGCCGACTTCACCGCCGACCCGACAAGGCACAATTATCTATCGCGCGACATTTGCCGCGAAGCGGAAAGGCTCCGCGCTCTCCCGCGAGCATTGCCCGCTCGGCCGCCGCTCGCCGCCGAGCGGAGCCTCGCCCATGTGCTGCGGTTGATCGCGGATGGCGAGCGCCGGGGTGAATTTTCGAAGAACGACACGATCCACTATCACCGCTCCGAATTGCGCGGACAGTATCAGCGCCTCGCCGCGCTGTGGCCTGAGTTGGAGAACTATCGGCGGTCAGCGCAGATCGACGGCTTCGAGGAAGCGGACGAAGCAGCGCGCCGAGCGCAAGAAGCGATCCTCGAAGAGACGGCAAAATCGAAAGCCGCCTCGCCCGAACTCAAGGCTGAGGTAACCGACACGCTGGTGGCGTTGCGTGAGGCGCAAGAGTCAATTGCACCCGGCGCCGACATGAAGGCGCGACGCGCAAGACTCTATGATGCGACGAAAAGCTCCGTGGCGCAGATCATCCCCATTTGGAACTGGACGACGAACGCCGCGCAGAAGGTCGGAAAAGGCTCTGCGGAAGCCGCGAAGCTAATCGAGAATTTGGAGAAGCTCGGAAGTCGAATCGAGCATTACGGCGGCTCATTGTGGGAATGGGTCGACAAATGGTGGATGTGAGGAAGAGCGGTCCGCCGCTCCCGGGGAAGCTCCTGCATTGATTTTTTCTCGCCCGACGCTCCGCCATGCAATCCAATGACCATTCAACAATCTTGATGCCCCACGCCTAGCGCAGCTAGTTACAACCCGTCATGCCCGCGCTTGTCGCGGGCATCCACGCTGTGACGCCTCAATAGCGCTCGAAGAAAAGACGCTGCGCGCGAGCACATTGCGGATGCGTCGTGGGACGGCGTGGATGGCCGGGACGAGCCCGGCCATGACGCCACCATCAGTCATGCTCAATCGCCTTTGGTATTGATTCCAGCAAGTTTTGCCCCTCCCCCAAAGGCAAATCCCGACACCGCCTTGCCCCAGAATTCATCGTGAAAAATCCTGCGCGCGCGGTCATTGCCCGCAGCGCCGGCGATGACGAAGAGCGGCTCCAGATGTTCCGACGTCGGGTGGCTCGCCCTTGCGCCCGGCGCGTCGAGCCAGCCTGCAAGACGGCTGTCGCGCGCGGCGCCATCCTCAAGCAGCAGCGTCTGCGTCAGCCAGTCGTTGAAGCTCTGGGCGGCAACGCACGGCGCTTCGGCCAGCGAAAAGAATTCGCGCAGATTGTGGTAGCTCATGCCGCTGCCGACCACCAGCACGCTCTCGTCGCGCAGCGGCGCGAGCGCGCGGCCGATCTCCAAATGGCGCGCGACCGACGCGCCTTTCTGCAACGACATCTGCAGCACGGGAATATCGGCTTGGCGGTGGATGAGCATCATTGGGATGAACACGCCATGGTCGAAGCCACGCCCGTGCGCCTCGTCGCTGATGATCCCCGCGTCACTCAAAAGCGCGCGCACGCGCGTCGCGAGCTCCGGCGCGCCCGGCGCGGGATAGCTCAGCGCATAGGTATGTTTGGGAAAGCCGTAATAATCGAAGAACATGCGGGGCGCGGCGTCGGCGTCGACGGTCGGACGTTCCGTCTCCCAATGCGCCGAGATCACGAGAAAGGCCTTCGGCGGCGCCGCCAAACTCGCCTCGATCCCCTCTAGAAAGCCGCGCAATCCGTCCCACATGCCGGGCGGTCCAAAGCCCTGCATGAAGGGCCAGGGGCCGCCGCCGTGCGGGATGAAGATCGTAGGTTGTTTTTGCGTCAACGCGTTCCCCCAAAGGCCTCGCGCCAGCTCGGCTGCGCGCCGGCGACCTTCAGCGGCGTCGCCTCGAAAACCCCGCGCGCGATGGCGCGCGCCAGCGTGTCGGCGGCGAGCATGCCGATCTCGGCGAGCTCGCGCGCCGTGGGCGGGCGCGGGTTGCGCTCGGTCGAGGCGGCGAAGATGAGATCGCCGTCGAGCGCCGCATGCGAGGGACGCAGCGCATGCGCCATGCCGTCATGCGCCTGGATCGCGACGCGCTTCGCCTGCGCCTTGGAGAGCGGCGCATCGGTGGCGACCACGGCGATGTTGGTGTTGGCGAGCGCATCCGTCTTCAGTCGCAGGTCCAGCGCGGTCTTTGGCGGAGCCCCTGGCCAGCCGAGTCCGCCAAATTCGGCGCCGCACTCGAAAGGCGCCGCCCAGAAATGCGGGCCGTCACCGATCGTCGCCTGCCCCACGCTGTTCACCGCGACGATTGCGCCGACGACATAGCCGCCCGAGGTCACGGCGCTAGCGGAGCCCAAGCCGCCCTTGAGATTGACGGTGGTCGCGCCAAGCCCCGCGCCCACAGAACCCAAGGCAAAAGCGCGCGCGGCGTTCTGCGCGGCGGCGAAGCCAAGGTCCCAGTAAGGCGGACGGCCGAGCCAATCCTTGTCGCCGCCGTTGAGCAGATCGAACAGGATCGCGCCCGGCACGATCGGAACGCGCGCGTCGCCGATAGCGAAGCCGCGTCCGCTTGCGCGCAAGAATTCGAGCACGCCCCCCGCGGCGTCGAGGCCGAAGGCGGAGCCGCCGGAAAGCGCGAGCGCGTCGATGCGCTCCACGGTCATCTCGGGTTCGAGCAAAGCCGCGTCTCGCACGCCGGGCGCGCCGCCGTGGATGGCGATGGAGGCTGTGGCCGGCGCGTCGAAAAGGACGATGGTGACGCCGGAGGCGAGCGCCTCGTCCTGCGCATGGCCGACGCTGAGGCCTGGAACATCAGTGATGAGATTGGCAGGCTCGGCCATCTGGAGCCTCAGCTCGCGAAGCGTTTGTAGAGCGTCTCCTGCGCCTCGGACGCCGCCGCCTCGGCCTGCTTCTCGGGGAAATTGGTCACCACGACGACGCCGAGATCCCGGTCGCGATCCACGAGGATTTTTGCGAAATTCATCGAATTGGAGCCGTTGTGGGTGAGCACCGGCGCGCCCGTCCAATCGAATTTGACGAGGCCCCAGCCGAGCGCATACGCGCCCTCCTGCGGCGTGCCGGGGCGTGCGTTCGGCAGCGGGCCGGTGCTCACATGCGCGCGATGAATGCGATCGAGCGTCTCCGGCTTCACCAGCGTGGGTCCGCGCCTTCCTCCGCCCGCATTCCAGCCGGCCCATGTCGCGAAATCGACTACGGACATATGCGCGGCGCCCGCAGGCCCGACGGCGGGCGGCACGTCGGCCGGAGGCCCCCAGGGCATGGGCGTGATCGCCTCGCTGTCGATCTGATAACCGATGGGCGCGTCATATTTTCCCGTCGTCGCCTGCGGCCCGATGCCCGCCGTGGTCAAACGGAGCGGCGTGAAGATCCGATTGACCATCAGCTCTTCCCACGAAACGCCGAAGGCGGTCTCGATCATCGCTCCCGCAATCACATAGCCGAGATTGGCGTAATGAAATTCCGCGCCGGGCTTCGTCGCGGGCGCATGGTTCTTCCACGCGTCGAGAATGCGCAGCCGCTGCGCTGGCATATTATATTTGAAGCCGTCGCCGGTGTAATAGAGATTGATGATCTCGTCGGTGTCGGAAGAAATGCCGCCGGTGTGCGAAAGAAGCTCCTCCAGCGTCACCGCGGCGAGGCGCGGTTCGATCCCCTTCACCTTGCCGCCGAGCACGTCGCCAATCGTCGAGTCCCATCGAAGCTTGCCGGCCTCCACCGCCATGCCCGCAAGCGTCGCGGTGAACGCCTTAGTGTCCGAGCCGAGATGAAAACGGTCGTTGATCGTGACCTTCTTGTCGCTATTCAAGAGGCGCGCGCCCACGGCGCCGGCGGCGGCGATCTGGCCCTTGCTCACGACCGCGCCGGCAAGCGCCGGCAGCCCGTGCTTGGCGCGCAAGGGCTCGAGCACGCCATCGAGCCGCGTCACCGGTTGCGTGCGTGCGAGCGCGATCTCGGGAGCGGCGAGCGCTATCAAGAAAGACTTGAGCCAAATGCGTCGGTTCATGCTACACTCTTTCCGTTGCTGATCGCCCCCTTTGAAAGCTGCGCCGCAGCTTTTCCCCGAGCGTCCGATCCCCATATCATCCCCGATGCCCGCGCCCAAAAAGCCCAAGTCCCCAATTCGCGCCACGCGCGCCAAGGCTGCGAAGCCGGAGCTTTCGCCGCTCGAGCCGCATCTCGCGGCGCTACTCAATCCGGCGCTCGTCGAGCGCAAGGATGGCTTCGAGGAAATGGGGCAAGCCTCCTACGAGGCCGGCCCGGCCACCGCGCTCAGCGCCGAGGAGATGGAGCGCTATGGGATTTCGGGGCCCAAGGCGGACGAGAAGCGAGGGGGGAACGGCGCAACTGTAGGCGGCGGCGCCGTCCACGTAGGATCTCAAGCCACAATCGACAGTCTGGACGAATTGCTGCGGCTCGGCGATCCCAACGTGCGGGACAAGGCGGCCTGGACGCCGCATCGCCCCGAGCGGCCGCCGAAATCCGAGGGCGGCGTCAAATTCGAGCTCGTCTCCGAATATGAGCCTTGCGGCGACCAGCCCCAGGCGATCGAGGAGCTCGTCAAGGGGATCGAGGCGCAGGAGCGCGATCAGGTGCTGCTCGGCGTCACCGGCTCCGGCAAGACTTTCACGATGGCGCAGGTCATCGCCCGCACGCAACGACCGGCGTTGATCCTGGCGCCGAACAAGACGCTCGCCGCGCAGCTCTATGGCGAGTTCAAGAGCTTCTTTCCCAAGAACGCGGTGGAGTATTTCGTTTCCTACTACGACTATTACCAGCCCGAGGCCTATGTGCCGCGCTCGGACACCTACATCGAGAAAGAATCCTCGGTGAACGAGCAGATCGACCGCATGCGCCACGCCGCGACGCGCGCGCTCCTGGAGCGCGACGACGTCATCATCGTGGCCTCGGTCTCCTGCATCTACGGCATCGGCTCGGTCGAGACCTATACGGCGATGACCTTCTCGGTCGCGCTGAACGAGAAGCTCGAGCAGCGCCAGCTCATCGCCGATCTCGTCACGCTGCAATACCGCCGCGTGTCGGCCGATTTCATCCGCGGAACTTTCCGCGTGCGCGGCGACACGGTCGATGTGTTTCCGGCGCACTATGAGGACCGCGCCTGGCGCATCAATTTCTTCGGCGACGAGGTCGAGTCGATACACGAATTCGATCCTCTGACCGGCAAGAAGACCGTCGATCTCGAATTCGTGAAAGTCTACGCCAATTCCCATTATGTGACGCCGCGCCCGACGCTCCTGCAATCGATAAAAGGCATAAAGGACGAGCTGCGGCTGCGCCTCGACGAATTGAACCGTTCCGGACGCCTGCTGGAGGCGCAGCGGCTCGAGCAGCGCACGCGCTTTGACATGGAGATGATGGAGGCGACCGGCGCCTGCGCCGGCATCGAGAATTATTCGCGCTATCTCACCGGCCGCAAGCCCGGCGAGCCGCCGCCGACGCTGTTCGAATATCTGCCCGACAACGCCATCGTCTTCGCCGACGAAAGCCACGTCTCGGTGCCACAGATCGGCGGTATGTATCGCGGCGACTTCCGCCGCAAGGCGACGCTCGCGGAATATGGTTTTCGCCTCCCCTCCTGCATGGACAACCGGCCCCTGCGCTTCGAGGAATGGGACGCGATGCGCCCGCAGACGGTCTGCGTCTCGGCGACGCCCGGCAATTGGGAGATGGAGCGCACTGCCGGCGTCTTCGTCGAGCAGGTCATCCGCCCGACGGGACTCATCGACCCGCCCGTCGACATCCGCGAGGCGCGCAGCCAGGTCGACGATCTTGTGCACGAGGCGCGCGTGACGATCCAAGCGGGCTATCGCGCGCTGGTGACCGTGCTGACGAAACGCATGGCCGAAGATCTGACCGAATATCTCCACGAGCACGGCATCCGCGTGCGCTACATGCATTCCGACATCGACACCATCGAACGCATCGAGATCATTCGCGATCTGCGGCTCGGCGCCTTTGACGTGCTGGTCGGCATCAATCTTTTGCGCGAAGGCCTCGACATTCCCGAATGCGGGCTCGTCGCCATCCTCGACGCCGACAAGGAAGGTTTTTTGCGCAGCGAGACCTCGCTCATTCAGACGATCGGCCGCGCGGCACGCAATGTCGACGGGCGGGTGATCCTCTACGCCGATCGCATCACCGGCTCGATGCAGCGCGCCATCGACGAGACGGACCGGCGCCGCAAGAAGCAGGAGGCCTATAACGCCGAGCACGGCATCACGCCGGCCTCGATCAAGCGCGGCATCGCCGACATCCTCGGCTCCGTCTACGAGCAGGACCATCTGACGGTCGAGACCGGCGTCGAGATCGCGCCGGGGCACAATCTTCAAGCGGTGATGGCCGAGCTCGAGAAGAAGATGAAGGCCGCTGCCGCGGATCTCGCCTTCGAGGAGGCGGCGCGGCTGCGTGACGAAATCCAGCGCCTGCAGAAGGCGGAGATTTTGGCCGAGGCCGGGCCGATCAAATATTTGCGCGGAGGCTCGGGCGGCGAAAGCGGCGTCCCGGGGTCTCGCGCGAGAAAGCCCACCGACGCCGACATGGGTCCGCACAATTTCGGCGGCGGCGAGGCGCGCCCGCTGGGCCGACCCGCGCCGCTGCCGCGCTCGACGATGGGCCGGCCCGGCACGCGCGCGGTGAAGGGCAAGAGCAAGTCGTGAACGGGCTTGGCTGCGCCCTTCAACGCACACTGATCGTATGAAATGGCGCCGCGTGTCGCTCGTCGAAGAAGGCGGCAGAAAGCGTCCCGCCATAGACGGCGCCCGTGTCGAGATCGCAGCGGTTGGCTTTGATTTCGGGCACGGGCTCGAGGCCGCGATATTGCACGGGCGTGTGCCCGTGCACGACATATTTCTCGAAAGCGCCGTCGAAGTTCAGGAACTTGTCTCTGATCCAGAGTTTCGTCTGATCGTCCTGGCGATCGAGCGGACGGCGCGGCATGAGCCCCGCGTGGACGAAGATGCGCATATCGTCCTCGTAAGAGGTCGGGAGCGAGGCCATCCACGCGCTATCCTCAGCGAAAGCGTGGAAATGGTCATGATACGAGCGCAGCGTCTCCACGCCGCCATTATCCAGGAAGAGGTCGAGGGCGGTGTTGCCGCTCCGGCATTGCGCCATCATCTCCTCGTGATTGCCGCGCAGACAAATGGCGCCGTGGCCCTGCAGATGTCGCAGCAGCCCCACGACCTCGCGTGACGCCGGCCCTCGGTCGACATAATCGCCGAGAAAGACCAGTTGAGGGGGCTCCGGCCATCCTTCACTATCCGCGTAAGCGGCAATTTTGCGCAGCAAGCGCGCAAGATGGTCCTGCATCCCGTGAATGTCGCCAATTGCCGCCGTGATCATCACCCGTCTCCCAAAGCCCGCAGAAAAACGCGCGCGCCGCGTCACGGTCGGGACCGTTCGAGTAGCGCGAGACGAAAAGAGAGATCAGCGCGAGCAGAGCTTGGGTGAGCTACTCTGCCCTCCGCAGCGCCGCGCCAGAGCGGAGATTGTCGCATGGAGCCGGTTTTTGCAATCTACTTCGAAGCGATAGGATCGAACTTGAGAGGGGATGAGATGAACAAATGCACCTGCGGCGACTGCGCTCGCCCTGGTCGACGCGGCGCTTTCGGCGCTCTTTTAGGCGCAGGCCTGTCGCTATTCGCGCGCCCGGCCGCGGCCCGCGCGACGCTCAAGCCGGCTCAGCCTCAGGACGAGCGCTTCATGCGGCTCGCTTTGGCCGAGGCCACGCAAGGCGACTTCCCCTTCGGCGCGGTGATCGAAAAGAACGGCCAGGTGCTCGCCTCCGGTCGCAACAGCGGCAAGCGCCTCAACGATCCGACCGCGCATGGCGAGATGATGGCGATCCGCGCTTTCATCGCGGCGCACCCGGCCGAGGAGTTGAAAGGCGCGACGATCTACACCACGGGTGAATCCTGCCCGATGTGCATGGGCGCGATCATCTGGTGCGGCTTCGGCCGCGTCGTTTTCGGCGCGTCGATCGAGGAGCTTTCGCAGCGCATCGGCCAGATCATGATTGAGGACAAGACCATCGCCGCCGCCGCGCCCTTCGCCGATATCGAGATCACCGGCGGCGTTCTGGCGCAGGAGGCGCTGGCGCTGTTCTCCAAATGAGCGCCGCTAAATCTTCAGTCCGAGAAAACGCGCCGCGCCCCGACCCGCCGCGACGCCGGTCGAGAAAGCGGCCTGCAGCAGATATCCGCCGGTCGGCGCGTCGAAATCTAGCATCTCGCCGGCGACGAAAATTCCTAGGTGGTCCTTGAGCATGAGGTCGTCGTCGAGCGCCTCGAAGGCGACGCCGCCAGCCGTCGAGATCGCGCGCTCGAATCCCGCGACGCCGGTAATCCTCAGAGGCGCCGCTTTCACGCGGGCGGCGAGCGCTTGCGGCTCGGATGGCAATCCATCACGCGACGCTTCGCGCAATAGCGCAATGTCGATCTTGCTCAGCGCGAGCGTCTTACGCAGATGCGTTGCGAGCGAAGCCTTTCCGCGCGGGCGCGCGAGCTTCTTGGCCAGCGCCTCGACACTTTGATCGGGGCGCACATCGACGGTGAGCATTGCCTCGTCCCCACTTGCGAGGGTCACACGCAAGACAGAGGCGAGCGCATAGGCCGGCCCGCCTTCGAGACCGCGCTTGGTCACGACGAGATCCCCGCGTGCGCATGCTTCGTCATGGGAGAGGCGCAGCGACTTCACCGGCTGGCCCTCGAAGGCTTCCAGAAAATGCGAGCTCCAGGCGAGATGCAGCGCGCAGTTGGCCGGCGCGAGCGGCGTCAGGGCAACGCCAGCTTCCGCGAAGGCGCGCGCCCAGCCGCCGTCCGAGCCGAGCCGCGGCCAGGATGCGCCGCCGAGCGCGAAGACGGCGGCGTCCGGCGCGATGTCGAACGTGGCCTCAGCGGCGTCCCGCAGCTTGAGCGCGCGTCCCGATGCGAAGCCGAGAAAGTCATGCCGGAGCTTGAAGACGACGCCTTGCCCAGCGAGTCTCGCCAGCAGCGCCCGCAGCAGCGGCGACGCCTTGAAGCTTTTGGGAAAGACCCGGCCGCTCGTGCCGACAAAAGTCTCCTCGCCGAGCTCAGCGCAGCATTTGCGCAAATCCTGCGGCGAGAACGCACGGATATGAGGCTCGAGCCGCGCCGCCGCAGCGCCGTAGCGCGTCAGAAAAACATCGAGCGGCTCGCTGTGGGTGAGATTCAGCCCGCCTCGCCCAGCCATAAGGAACTTTCGCGCGGCGCTCGGCATATGGTCGTAGACCTCGACGCGCGCGCCGGCGTGAGCGAGCGTGTCGGCGGCAACGAGGCCGGCGGGTCCGGCGCCGATGACGGCGCAATAAGGAGCGGCGATGGGCGTGTCTTTCGAGGATCAGGGCCGCTACTTAGCAGGAAAATGCCAGCGCGGAAGATAGTTGCTATAAGCCCGCGATGATCCCGCTTCCTCTAGCGCTCACCATGGGCGATCCCTCCGGCATCGGCCCCGAGATCGCGCTGAAAGCCTTCATCGCGCGAAGGGCGCTGCGACTGCCGTCGTTCTTTGCGCTAGGCGATCCAGAGCTCTATCGGCGCTGTGCGCGGGCGCTCGCGCTCAAGGTCGCGGTCGAGGAGACGACGCCACGCGAAGCGAACGATGCGTTCGAGCGGGCGTTCCCCGTCGTGCCCCTGGGCTTCTCCGCGCGCGGCGAGCCCGGCAAGAGCGACGCCGCCGACGCAGCGGCGACCATTCTTTCGATCGAGCGCGCCGTCGAATCGGTCGCGAAAGGCGAGGCGCGCGGCGTCGTCACCGCCCCGATCGCCAAGGCCGCGCTCTACGCGGCAGGGTTCGAGCATCCCGGCCATACGGAGTTCCTCGGCGCGCTAGCGAAGCGCTTCTTCGATGTCGAGGCGCGGCCGGTCATGATGCTCTATAGCGCGGAGCTCGCGGTCGTGCCGATCACGATTCATGTCGCGCTGAAACAGGCCCCACAGCTTCTCACACAAACGCTCATCGCCGATACGGGGCGCATGGTTGCGAGGGATTTTGCGCGCCGCTTCGCCGTCGCGCGCCCGCGCCTCGCCTTCGCCGGGCTCAATCCGCATGCGGGCGAGCAAGGCGCCATGGGGCGCGAAGAGATCGACGCGATCGCGCCCGCGATTGCGACGCTGCAGGCGGAAGGAATCGACGCGCAAGGCCCCTTCCCCGCCGACACGCTGTTTCACGCCCGCGCGCGGGCGAATTACGACGTCGCGCTCTGCCCCACGCATGACCAGGCGCTGATCCCGATCAAGACGCTCGCCTTCGAGCGCGGCGTCAATGTCACGCTGGGCCTGCCCTTCATCCGGACCTCGCCGGATCACGGCGTGGCCTTCGACATCGCCGGCAAAGGCGTCGCCGATCCGACGAGCCTAATCGAGGCGATCCGCCTCGCGGGCCGCCTGCGGGCATGAGCGACGGCCTGCCGCCGCTCCGCGAGGTCGTCGCGCGCCACGGGCTCGACGCGCGCAGGGCGCTCGGCCAGAATTTTCTTTTCGATCTCAATCTCACCGGGCGCATCGCGCGCGCCGCGGGACCGCTGGAAGGCGTGACAGTCGTCGAGATCGGCCCCGGCCCGGGTGGGCTCACGCGCGCGCTGCTCGCCGAAGGCGCCGCGAAAGTGATCGCGATCGAACGCGACGCCCGCTGCCTTCCAGCGCTCGGGGAGATCGCCGCGCATTATCCGGGGCGGCTCGACATCGTCGAAGGCGACGCGCTGGCGCTCGATCCCGTCGCGCTCCTGCGTGAAAGGGGAGTTGGCGGCGCGGCGCGCATTTGCGCCAACCTTCCTTACAACGTCGCGACGTCGCTGCTGACGCGCTGGCTCGAGGCCGAGCCCTGGCCCTCGATCTTCGACCGCTACGTGCTGATGTTCCAGCGGGAGGTCGCGGAGCGCATCGTCGCGACGCCGAAGGAGCGTGCGGATTACGGAAGGCTCGCTGCGCTTTGCGGATGGCGGACACGCGCGCGCATCCTCTTCGACGTAGCGCCTGCAGCCTTCACGCCGCCGCCAAAAGTCACGTCCTCGGTCGTCGAACTCGTCCCCAATCCGTCGCCGCTGCCTTGCGAGGCGCGCCTCTTTTCGCGCGTGACGCAGGCTGCCTTCGGCCAGCGCCGGAAGATGCTGCGCCAAAGTCTGAGAACGCTTGGCGTCGAACCATTGTTACTGTTGGAGGCCGCCGCCATCGAGCCGACGCGGCGCGCCGAAGAGGTGGGCATCGAAGGCTTCGCCGCGCTGGCGCGCGCGCTCGCGCAGAGGGAGCGCGGCGCGGCGGCCGACTCGGAATGACCTCGTCACGCCCTGGTGTGGGGTCTTGCCGCTAAGCGGCGTCAATAAAGAAAAGGCCCCGTGGCGGCTAATGAGCGCCACGAGGCCTTTTCGATTTAGCCGCACCCTCTCGCCGACTCACGTTACAGGCGAGAGGCGCCGAAGCCTCAGTAGGAGGCGACGACCGGCGCGGGGGCGGCCGGCGCCGGAGCGAGGATGCTGGCGACGGCATTCAGCGGGGCCGTAACTACGGCCACCGGATTCGGGAACGGCGGCAGCGGCTGAGGATTGAGGGCCACGGCGGCGACCGGCGCCGTCACGACAGCCGCGACCGGAGCGAACGGAGCCGTCCAGGGGCCCCAGCCCCACCACCAGTCGGGAGCCGGAGTCCAGCCGACCAGAACCGGCGTGTGGACGAAGCCGACAGCGCCGTTGATCGCCTGAGCCTGGCACCAGCCATGGCGGCAGCCGCTGATGTTGATGACGGATGAGGGCGGAAGCACCTCGATCACCGCGGAGCGGTGCCAGGGATGAGTGTGCAGCCCTTTCGTCGTGGACAGCACCGCCTCGAAGGCGAAAGCGGAAGTCGCGCTGGCCGCGAGAGCGACGCCGGCCAACACAGAGTAGAACTTAGATGACATTGTAGACTCCGTTTGAATCTCATGGCTCCACCGGAGGCTCTCTCAAGCTCCCGACTTCTCACAAACGCAATTGCTCCGGTTTCGTTCCGCCTCCGACGTAGGAATCGGGGTTTTGCGCTCTTTGCATGCAACATCGAATGACAACGCGCGCTCTTGCGACGCTTGCGCGTCGAACGAAACAAAGCCCCGAGTTTACGGGGGAGCGACCGCCGCGTTCTGTAACGGTAGATAAGCACGCTATTTTTGGTGAATCTCACGCTTTACAGCATGTCTGGAAAAAGTTCAGATCGATTTTTCGGGGTTTCCGAGAACAATCCATAAGCAAAGGCCCCGGAACGGCTGCCGCAACCCCGGGACCCTTTTGCAGTTGGTCAGGCCTCTCTCGCCGGCGAATGAGGCGACGAGAGCAGCTGAAACCTCAGTAGGAGGCGACGACCGGCGCGGGGCCGGCCGGCGCCGGCGCGAAGATGCCGCCGACCACATTGAACGGCGCGGAGACCAAACTTCCCACCGCCCCGAACGGAGCCCCAAGAGCGCCCGCCGGGCTCCAGGCGCCAGGTGTCGCGCTGACGAGTTCGGGCGTGCGGACGAAGCCGACGACGCCGTCAGGCCCGGCGACCGCAGACCAACCCCGGCGCTCGGCGAGGATGTTGATCGTCGCGCCCGCAGGGAGCACGGCGACTACCGCCGAGCGTTGCGAGGCATGGGTATGGACAGCCTTCGCCGAGGTAAGCGTCGCCTCGAACGCGAAAGCAGAGGTCGCGCTGGCCGCAAGAGCAACGCCGGCCAACACAGAGAGGAATCTCGATGACATTGGTACACTCCCTTCGAATCTCTTCGGTCCGCCGGAAGCCTCTTTTAAGCTCCAGCCATAGGAATAAACGCGATCGCTGCGCTTTTGTTCCAAACTGCGCGCGAGAACTACGGCTATGCTTATGGTGACTTAACAGATTGAAATCGCGCCTGTCTTTTCGAACCTCTCTCGACGGGTCAGGCGCGGACATGAAACAGAAAACATGTGCTGTCGCTTTTCGCAGATCTTCTGTCGAACCGGCGCAACGACCATCGCCGAGAAGCTCTGGTTTTTTGGACCAAAGGCGCGCCGCCGCGACGCAAAGGCGCTATAAGGGACGCGACCGTCGCCGGCGGTCCGTCGCAGCCGTGTCTGGTCCGACGGGCTGCAGCCCAAAGAGAAAATCTTCGCGAGCTTCCCCATGAATACTGCTTCCCTCGCTCTCGCCGAACGATCCGCGCCCCGCTATACGAGCTACCCGACCTCCCCGCATTTCTCGAAGGAGATCGGCGACGAGACGACGCGCGAATGGCTTGCTGCGCTTGCCACCGATGCGACGCTCTCCCTCTATTTCCACGTTCCTTTCTGCCGGGAGATTTGCGCCTTCTGCGGCTGCCACACCAAGGCGTTGCGCCAGGACGCGCCGCTCACGAGCTACAAGGAAACGCTTCTGCGCGAGATCGAGCTCGTTGCGGGCGCGACAAGAGCGCGACGCGTCGTCTCCATTCATTGGGGCGGCGGCACGCCCGGCATTCTCGGCGCTTCGCGCTTTCACGAAATCTCCGAGACCATCGCGCGCCACTTCTCGTGGGGCGCCGAGACGGAGCATTCGATCGAGCTCGATCCGCGCGTGCTGACGAAGGAGTTCGTCGAGGCGCTGGCGCGTTCTGGCGTCAATCGCGCGAGTCTCGGCGTGCAGGATCTCAACCCGCATGTGCAGGAAGCCGCCGGCCGCGTGCAGCCCTACGAGCTCGTCGCGCAAGCGGTGGCGTGGCTTCGCGGCGCCGGGATCGACGCGATCAACATCGATCTGATGTATGGCCTGCCGCGCCAGAGCGTCGAGGACGTTCGCCGCACGGCGACGCTCGCGGCCGGGCTCAACCCGTCGCGTCTCGCCGTTTTCGGCTATGCGCATGTGCCCTGGTTCAAGACGCATCAGCGGCTCATCGACGCAGCCGCGCTCGCCGGCGCAGCCGAGCGCCTCGCACACGCCGACGCCGTGCGCGAAACTTTGGAGAGTGAGGGCTTCGTCGCCATCGGTCTCGACCATTTCGCGCGCCCCGAGGACACGCTCACGCAATGCTGGCGCACCGGCACGCTGCATCGCAATTTCCAGGGCTATACGATCGACCCCGCCGACGCGCTGCTGCCCTTCGGCGTCTCCTCGATAGGCAAGCTGCCGCAGGGCTATATCGGCAACGCCGCCGATCTCGCCGGCTGGCGGCGCGCCATCGAGGCCGACCGTTTCTCGACGAACCGCGGTCTCGCTTTCACGCAGGAGGACATTGCGCGCGGCGCCGTGATCGAGCGGCTGATGTGCCAGTTCGAGGTCGACTTCGGGGCCGAAGCGACGACGTATGGTTTCGCGGAGAACGCTTTCGACGACGCGATCCCGCGGCTCCAGAAGTTTCTCGACGCGAGCCTCGCGACGCTCGAAGGTCGTCGTCTCAAAATGACGGACCCCGGGCGGCATTTCGTGCGCCTCGCCGCGACCGCCTTCGACGCCTATGTCGACAAGGGCGCCGCGCGGCATTCCGCGGCGGTGTGACCTCGCGCGGCGGGGTAATGGAGAGCCAGCGCCTGAGGCCCGCGGCGCGGGTTCGAGTTCGATGCCGCCGTTGAGCCGAAGCGGCCTATCTTGGAGGGTTTCCGACAAGCCCCCAGAGAGGCAGGCGCCGGCTTCGTCTTTCTCGAATCCAGCGACCGCAGCCGCGGGGTCAGGCGCCAAGATCGGATAGGCTCCAGAGCCCTTTCCCAATAGCCGTGAAGCGGTCAGTGGAAAGGAACACGCTCGATCCAAAATATTTGGGGCGCGTTCGAACTCTCGAGTCTCCGAACGCGCTCTATGATCAGAGCCGCTTCAAGCCTTCCTCGTAGCTGATCGCCTCATAGGCCCGATCATAGGATTTCGCGGCGTCGACGATGGTGTCGATCTTTTGCGCCGTATCGAACTTTTTCATTTTTGTCTTATCGAGATACAGGAAATCGATGAGTTCATTATAGACCGAAGTGTCGTCGATGGGCAGCACGGTGATTGGCACGCCATTGAAGCTGATGGAATAGCGGGAAGCGCGCTCCAGATCGCCCAGGTAGATAAAATACTTGCCCTCCGGCTTCAGATTGGCGCCAACGGCCTCGATGAGAGCCGGGAGCTGCGTGTAGCTCGTCAGAGATCCGGCCAGAAAGGACAATCCGGCGTCGTCGCCTTCAGCGGCGGCGAAGACGGCCTCGAGGTTCGAGAGCGGATCGAGCGTGATGGCGATTTCGCCGCGAAAACCGAAGCGGCCAGGGGCATGAGTTGGCGCCTTGTGTGCGGACTTCATGAGCCGCCCTTCGGCTTCGAGGCGTCCGAAAGCGGTTGTTTCGATGGAGGTCATGATCAGGTCTCACGGTTACGTGCGTTCTCGAAACAGTCGAGAACGTCACGGTCGATGGTTGGAAGCTCGATGAACGGAAGGCGGGCTTTCCGCGAACGGTCCTGTTGCGGAGCCGCTTGGTCGATCGTCGACTTTCATGCTCATTCGCGCTTGAGCATTGAACGATCTGGGCGAGCCATCGTGTCAGAGATGCCGGCGCGTCTCGACGTCTGTGGTCGAGACGATCTTTTCTCGACGCCACCGCGGTCTAGTCAGCCTTTTGGCTTGCGATCCGCATGGTCGCGTTGTCGACTCCTCGGCAGCTTCAAAGCAATAGTCGCGCCATATCGGAATCGAAGGCCGTTGGCGCAATAGAGGGCCCGGGCGGGCCTCACCGACCCGCGAGCAGCCTTGCGATGCCTGCGCGCAGTTCTTCGATCCCTTCGTTCTTCTCCGACGAGGTGAAGGCGACCTCGGGATAGGCGGCCGGGCGCTTTTCCAGCGCCTTGTGCGCCGCCTCCAGCGCGCCCTCACGTTCCGAGATTTTCAGCTCGTCGCGCTTCGTCAGCACGACCTGATAGGAGACGGCGCTCTTGTCCAGCAGCTCGAAAAATTCCTCGTCGAGCTTGCCCACGCCGCGCCGCGCGTCGACGAGCGCATAGACGCGCAGCAGCGTCGCGCGGCCGCGCAGATAATCGCGAATGAGAATCGGCCAGGAGGCGAGCTTCTCCTTGCCCACCGCCGCGAAGCCGTAGCCCGGCATGTCGACGAGACGCAGCCGTGGCGGCGCGCCGAGCTCGAAGAAGTTGAGCTGCTGCGTGCGCCCCGGCGTGCGTGAGACGCGCGCGAGCGACTTGCGGAAGGTCAGCGCGTTCAAGAGCGACGACTTGCCGACGTTGGAGCGTCCGGCGAAGGCAATCTCGGGGAGATCGGCGGGCGGCAGGTCGCCCGCCTTGGCGCCGCCGAAAATGAATTCGCACGGGCCCGTGAAGAGCAGGCGGCCGGCCTCGGTGAAGTCGGGCTCTTCGGGGGGCATGCGGCGCTCTTTTGACCCCCACCCTGACCCTCCCCGCAAGGGGGAGGGAATCGAGCCTCACTCGCGCTGGTCTTAAGCGCCTCGCGCCTTACCGAACGTCTTGCGCAGATTGTCCCAGAGCTCGAACTTCTGCCCCGCGCGCTTGTAGATGATCCACTGCTGGGTGACTGAGAGAAGATTGTTCCAGGTCCAGTAGATGACGAGGCCGGAGGCGAAGCCGCCCATGGTGAAGGTGAAGATCACCGGCATCCAGGCGAACATGCTTTTCTGGATCTCGTCCGTCGGCTCCGGATTCATCTTCATCTGCAGCCACATCGTGACGCCCATCAGCATCGGCCATATGCCGAGCACGAGATAGGGCCCAAAGAGCGCGACCTTGGTCGGATCCCAGTGGATGAGACCGAATGCCGTGAAGATGTTGGTAGGATCTGGCGCCGAGAGGTCCCTGATCCAGCCGAAGAAGGGCGCCTGGCGCATCTCGATCGTGACGACGAGCACCTTGTAGAGCGAGAAGAACACCGGGATCTGCAACAATAGCGGGATGCAGCCGCCCAGCGGATTGATCTTCTCGCGCTTGTAGAGCTCCATCTGCTCCATGTTGAACTTCTGCTTGTCGTCGCCGTATTGCTCCTTCAAGGCCGCGATCTTGGGCTGGATGGCCTTGATCTTCGCCATCGACTTGTAGCTGGCGTTTGCGATCGGCAGGAAGGCGAGCTTGACGATTACCGTCACGGCGAGAATGGCGAGGCCGAAGTTGCCGAGGATTCGGTAGAGAAAGTCGATCAGGCGGAACATGGGCCGCGTGATGAAATAGAACCACCCCCAATCTATAAGGCGGTCGAACCCCTTGAGGCCGTCGTTCTTCTCATAGGCGTCCAGAAGATCGACCTCCTTCGCGCCGGCGAAGACGTGCAAGCGCGTCGTCTGGGTCGCGCCGGGCTCGATCGTCTTGGGCTCGACGGCGGCGACCTGGGCGTCATAGACCTTCGGCGCGAGCGTGGTCGCCGAATAGCGTACGTCCAATAACGAGTCCGGATCGGGAGCCGTCACCACGCCCCAATATTTATCGGTGAAGCCGGCCCAGCCGCCCTTGCCTCTGAAGGTCCGCTTGTCGGCGTCGGGCTCCTTCTCAACCTTGTCGTATTTCCACTCCTGCGTGCCTTGATCGCCGATGACGCCGATGAAGCCTTCGTGCAGCGCGGCGTAGCCGGAGCCCTTGGGCGTGCCGACGCGCGTGACGCGCGAATAGGGGAAAAGCTGGACGGGCTTGTCGCCCGCATTCTCGACGCTGTCCTCGATCTTGAACATATATTCGTCGTCGATCGAGATCTTGCGCTTGAAGCGCAGGCCGTGGCCATTGTCGAAGCTGAGCGTCACCGGCTCGCTCGCGGTGAGCTTGTCGCGATCGGCGGTCCAGACAGTCTCGGTGTCGGGGATGGCGGGCGCGCCCTCGACCTGAAGCGAGAAGAAGCCCAAATCGACAAAATAAGGCTCTTCGCTATTCTCCGGCGAAAGCAGCACGATGATGGGGCTATTGGGCTCCACCGTCTGACGATAGTGTTTGAGCGACAGATCGTCGATGCGCGCGCCCTTGAGCGCGATCGAGCCCTTGAGCGAGCGCGTGTCGATCGCGATGCGCGGGCTGTCGGCGAGCGCCGCTTCGCGCGGCTTGACCGCCGTCGTCACGGCCGCAGCGGTCGGCGCAGCGGCGGAAGGGGCCGCCTTCGTGGCCGCGCCGAGCTTCGGAAGCGTCGCCTCCTTCTTCTGCAGCTCCTCGAGCTGGCGCTGCTTCTGCACCTGCGGCTGGAGATAGAAATGATCGTAGATGCCGATGAAGATCATCGACAGGGCGATGGCCAGGAGCCAGTTCTTGTTATGTTGGGTCATGGCTCCTTCGAGGGCTCTTCCTGATGATGTTTCGTGCGATCGCGGGAGAGGCGGCGGAAGGCTTGAGCCATCTGCGCCTCGAGTTCGGCGAGGGGCGCGGTGAGCGCCTCGCGGCGGGCGACGAAGACGTAGTCGCAGCCATTCGCGGCGGCAAGGGCGCCCGACAGACGCAGCGCCTCTTTCAACCGGCGGCGGATGCGGTTGCGTCCAACTGCGTTGGCGATGCGTTTGGTCACGGTGAAGCCGAACCGGGCTTCGCCCGAAGCGTCATCGCGGGCGGCCATCTGCAGCTTGAAGGCCCGCGAGGAGCGCGCAATCCCGCTCGCCGCGGCGCGCAAGAACTCACTGCGACGCTCGAGCCGCAGGGGAGCACTTTTCTTGGGCTGTGCGGCTGGCGTCATCTCGGTCGAAGTCCCAGCGGCGCGTTTGATCCGGCGCCCCTCGTCCCGCGAGCGGCGTGAGGGACTTTTACGCCGAGAGACGCTTGCGGCCGCGGGCGCGGCGCGCGGCGATGACCTTGCGGCCGCCGACCGTCTTGATGCGCGCCCTGAAACCGTGGCGGCGCTTGCGAACGAGCTTGCTCGGCTGGTAGGTTCTCTTCACTTTCGTTCTCCGCTCGCGGCGAGGTTTTCGGCCCGCCGCCTTTGTCCCTACCGCGAAACCAGGGGGCCTTTCTTGCGAGCCCCGAAGATCGCGCGGCGAAATTTTTCCGTTGCGCGCCGCGGGTTTCGGGAGGCGTCTTTCGTCGAGACCGCCTCGCGCCGGAAAGTCGCCCGCCCGCGCAAAGACGCCGGCGCCGCCCCTCTCGGAGCGACGCCGCAGCCGCGCATATAGGAGAAGAGAGCGGCGTTAGTCAATTGCGGGACGGCTTCGACCTCCCCCCGTGGCAACGGTCGCGCAGGCGCGTTCCCGCACTCGGACAAAGCTGTCGGGGTTCCTTCAAGAGTGTTGGAAATCGGATCAAAATGTCCGCCGAAAACTAGAATAAATGGGCCTATTTGACCAATGTCGGCCATTCATTGGCTGGCCCGGAAATTGCCCCCGCGGTCCTCAACCAACTACCCCAGTTCAATGCCAGTCGAGGAGGACACGCCGTGGCGAACGTAACTTTTTCATCGCCTGTAATGGCCAAGGACGTGACGGTCTATGCTGTCGCGGGCGACCGCGGAACGCTGCTCGCCGTCGCAAAGGAGCATAAGATCCCGCTGCCTTTCGATTGCCAGGACGGCGAATGCGGCTCCTGCGTCGTCGAGATCAAGCACCTCGACCCGATGGTCAAATATGCGATCGCGCTGACCGAAAAAGAAAAAGAGCTGTTGAAGCAGCTCGGAAAGATCACCAAGGCCGAGATCGAAAACGCCGAGGTCAACGACATGCCGCCCCGCTTTCGGCTGGCTTGCCAGTATTTCGTGCGCAACGAGGACGTTATCGTCGCCTTCGAGGGCGATCAGACCCTGCCCGCACAGGGGCCGCATATCACCCACGCCGCCAGCCGCTTCAAGGGCGGCACGGAGATCACCACCGCCAACGAGTTCCTGGGCTACGCGGTCAAGGTCGAGGAGGACGCGGCGATCCATTACGAGGAGCTCGCCGCGGCGATGGAGACCTGCGGCAATCACCGGGTCGCGACGCTCTTTCGTCAGCTCGGCAATTTTTCGCGGCGGCATCTCGCCGAGGCCAAGGCGCGGGCAGGCTCGGTGGACCCGACGACGAACGTGCCCCCGGACTATGTCTGGCCGAGCCATGTCACGCCGGAGCGCGCCTCCGTGTGGGCAGCCGATTCGGCTCTCTCGCGCATCGACGCACTGAGGGCCGCGCTCCAGGGCGAAAAGCGCGGCCACGAGTTCTACATCGCGGTGGCCGCGACGAGCAAATCGCCGGAGGTCGTGGCCCTGGCGAAGGAGTTCGTCAAGGAAGAGGCCGACCACGTCAAAGTTCTCGAGGCGTGGATCACGCGTGAGGAATGGGAAGCGAAGCACGGCGCGCATCAGGGCGGCGCGTAAAACCCTCGCCCTCGCTTGCGGGAAGGGCGGCGCCAAAGCCGGCCTTTCTTCGTCGCCGATCCGGGAGGAGGAAGCTATGCAATCTGTAGAGGAGTTTCTCGCTTACGCGATCAAGCTCGAGCAGGAAGCCGCCTTGCGTTTCGGCCAATTGGCGGACGCCATGGAGGCGGCGGGCAATGAGGAAGTCGGCAAGCTGTTCCGGCGCTTGGCGAACGCGTCGCGCGCGCATCTCAACGAGGCGCGCGCGCGCTCGGGTTTTCGCGACATTCCCGAGATGACGCCAGGAGAATTCGTCTGGCCGGATCTGGAAAGTCCGGAGACGGCCGCGATCTGGGCCGCCGATCCGCTGATCAGCCGTGAGCAGGCCCTCGAGATCGGATTAGCGGCCGAGACCGCCGGGCTCGACTATTACAGGAGCATTCTGGATACGACGAACGATCCAGAGATCAAAATCCTCGCGAAGCAGTTCATCGACGAGGAAAGCGGCCACGTCGCCGCGCTGGAGAAGTCCATAGCGCTTCATAAAGCGCCGCGCGCGGCTCTCTAAAGCTATCCACGCCTCCATAAAAAACCGCCGCCCCGGCAAGGGCGGCGGCCGAAGCGTCGGCGCGGCGCAGCGACTCAGGCGCGGCGGGCGCGCATATAGAGGCCGGCGAGCGCGAGCGCAGCCAGACCCGCGACGCCAGCGCCGGGAACCGGCCCCGGCGTCGAGAACACCGCCGAGAAGCCCGTGTTCGAGCCGTCGAGACCCTGGGTGTCGAACACGACGTTAACGAAGTAGCTTTCGCCCTGCTGCAAAGCGGCGCCCGTCGGCGCCGTGAACATGATCGTATTCCCGCTGACGGTTTCGTTCCACGCGATGTTGTTGCCCGTCGACGGGTCGATCACCTCAAACCGCGTGTACTCGTTGTAACCGCCGAGGAACGGCGACGGAGTCTGATCGATCGTGGGAGATCCGGTGAACGTGACGGTGAAGCCAGTGGCGCCAGTGGCAGAGCCGTAAGAGTTCGTGCCGAAACCAAGCCCCGGGCTGCCCCATGTGGGACTGCCGGCGGCGACCGGGGGCGGGCCGTTCTCGGTCGGGTTCCAGCTCCACTGGTTGCCGAAGCCGTCCACGCCGAAATTGCCGCCGCCCGCGCTGGACGAAAAAGCTGTGTCCGGGATGGGCGTGAGACCGGCGAAGGCCGGGGCCGTTCCGCCGATCACGAGGACGGCCGCCGCAAGGGCCATGTAGGATGTGCGCATTTTCCGATCTCCATTACGAGGCAAGCGTTTGCTGGCGGTCAAGCGCCAGTGGACGCGGCTCAGCGTCACCTGCTGAGCAGAGTGTCGACAGGGCAGCTTCAACGTCGGAAAACTTTGCCTTTGGAATCGGCGATAGTCGTCGCGAGCCAGCCGCGCTTAAGCACTACCCCGCAGGCATGTCAGTTTGACTACATTCAAAATCGCGGCGGGACGCGGCGCGGGTTGCAGGCCCAACGAGGGCGAAAGCGCATTGCGTGTCGACTCTGCTCGCGCATCACGAGAAGCGCGGGCGCGCATCCGGCTCCTTCGAATCACAGCCGCGGAGCGAATCCCCTGCCCGCGCTCTTCTCGACCTTTTCTCTCAAGCCGGTCGACGGCCGAAAGTTCAGGGTCTTACGCTGGCTGATCGCCGCGATCTCCCCCGTGAAAGGATTGCGGCCGCGCCTCGGTCCCCTCTCGCGCACGTAGAAGGCGCCGAATTCATGCAGTTTTACGTAGTCGTCGCCTTTTGCCAGCGCATCCATGATCTCTTGCAAGGCGCAATCGAGAATACGAGCCGCCTCGCGTTGCGAAATATTTGGCAGGCGTTTGTTGATAGCGGCAGCGATATCGCTTCGCGTTAGCGTTCGTGATGACTCTGCTGACGTAAAGCTTACGCTCTGAAGACCACTTGTTGAAAAAAGAGAGCTATCTTCGCCGCGCATATTGAAAACTCCAGCGTTTCAAGATTTTTTAACGGCACCCGTATCGCCGAAGTAGCATGCAACTCATGGCTGTGCAAATGACGACAGCAGAGAAATGCCCATATTCTTAAAAGAACAAAATGCGTCGTTCACAATTGCTTACGATAACGCACAATTGGCGACGCCCCAACCTAACGGTTGTGCTGAGCGGCCACGGCCTCGCTTAAGCATCGCGCCGCCGGGAGCCCGAGACCGGCCCTGCGGCTTGCGATCATTCCTCGCGCGCCCACAGGCCGAGATCGCCGCCGAGCGCCGCGGTGTTCGTCGAAACCGAGATCTCGCGCGCGAATCGCCGCAAATAATCCGGACCGCCCGCTTTGGGTCCCGTGCCGCTCAAGTTGAAGCCGCCGAAGGGCTGCGAGCCGACGACAGCGCCGATCATCGTGCGGTTCACATAGATGTTGCCGGCAGGCGCGAGCGCCCCGAGCCGCCGCGCGCGGGCCTCGATGCGCGAATGGAGGCCAATCGTGAGCCCGTAATTGGACGCCATGATCTCCGCGATGAGAGAATCGAAATCGCCGGCGCGCCAGCTCGCGACATGCAGCACGGGACCGAAAACCTCTTGGGTCAGATCGCGGCCCGAACGCAGCCGTATGACATGCGGCGCGACGAAAAGCCCGCCCGCCGGCGCCTCGCCCGCATAGACGAGGCTTCCTTCCGCCTTGCGACGCGCGAGGTAGTTTTCGAGCGCCGCCTTGGCCTCCCCGTCGATCACGGGGCCGATGTGCGTCGCGGGATCGCGCGGGTCGCCGAGGCGAAGTTCTTTCGCCGCCCCGACGATCGTCTCGAGGCAGGCGTCGAAAATCTCCTCCTGCAGATAAAGGAGGCGCAACGCCGAGCAGCGTTGCCCCGCCGAGCGAAAGGCCGAGGCGCAGACGTCGTCGGCGACATGCTCGAAGAGCGCGGTCGAATCGACGATCATCGCATTGATGCCGCCCGTCTCGGCGATGAGCGGCGCGATCGGCCCTGGCTTTTTGGCGAGCGCGCGGTTGATCTCCTGCGCCACCGCGACGGACCCCGTGAAGGCGACTCCAGCCGTCAACTCATGCGCGACGAGCGCCGCGCCGACCGAGCCGTCGCCGGGGAGAAATTGCAACGCATCCGGTTGAACGCCAGCGGCATGCAGCAGCGCCACAACCGTAGAGCCGATGAGCGGCGTCTGCTCGGCAGGCTTCGCCGCGACCGTATTTCCGACAACGAGCGCCGCAGCGATTTGCCCGATGAAGATCGCCAGCGGAAAATTCCAGGGCGAGATGCAGACGAAAACCCCGCGTCCGACATGACGCAAGAGATTCTCTTCGCCGGTCGGGCCGGGAAGCGTGCGTTCGCGCATCAACTCGCGCGCCTGGTTGGCGTAATAGCGGCAATAATCGGCGGCCTCTCGCACTTCGGCGAGCGCGTCGTCGAGCGTCTTGCCGCCTTCGCTCTGCAAGAGCGCGATGAGCCGGCCGCGTTGCGCTTCGATCAGCGCCGCCGCCGCGTCGAGCTTGTGGCCTCGCGCCTCGACCGGCATCCGGCTCCAGGCAAAGAAGGCTTTTTGCGCGGCGCGCATGGCGGCGTCGACGCTCGCCGCATCCGCCTCGACAACCTCGCCAACCGGGTCGCCCTCGAAGGGTGAGAGCACGGCGCGACGCGGCGCCGTTGAAGTCACCGAGCGGCGCGCGCCAAGCGAAGCAGTCGACGGTTTCGCCACAAACTTTTTGCCGCGCACGGAGTCGATCTCGGACAGCAGCGCCGCGAGCGCTGCGCTGTCTCCGAATTCCACGCCTCTCGAATTGGCGCGCAGCGGTTGATAGAGATCCTTGGGAAGCGGCAAATGACGGTGGCGCGCGCGCGAGGGATCGCCGATCGCAGCGTAGGGATCTTCGAGAAGATCCTCCAGGCGGCAATGCGGATCGGCGAGGCGCGCGACATAGGAGGAATTGGCGCCGTTCTCGATGAGGCGGCGCACGAGATAGGCGAGCAGGTCGCGATGCTTGCCGACCGGCGCATAGACCCGCACGGCCGCGCCTTTTTGAAGCAGCAGCTCGTAAAGCCCCTCGCCCATGCCGTGCAATCGCTGAAACTCGTAAGTTTTCGGGCTCACCCCGCGTGCGAGTATCGAGGCCGCCGTCATCGCGTTATGCGTGGCGAATTGCGGAAAGAGCATGGGCTCGTTGAAAAGCCGCGCCGCGCAGCTGAGATAATTCGCGTCGGTCATCGCCTTACGCGTGAAGACGGGATAGTCGGCAAGTCCCCTTTCCTGCGCGCGCTTTATCTCGAGATCCCAATAGGCGCCCTTGACGAGCCGCAACATGAGGCGGCGCTGAAGCGCCCGGGTCCAGCCCGCGACATGGTCGATCACGGCCTCCGCGCGCTTCTGGTAGGCTTGGACGGCGAGACCGAAACCTTCCCAACCTTTCAGCGAGGGATCGGCGACGACGCGCCCGATGAGCTCCAACGAAATCTCGAGCCGGTCGGCTTCTTCCGCGTCGATGGTGAAGGCGAGATCGTGCTTTCTCGCGAGGCGCGCGAGATCGAGAAGGCGCGGGGCGAGCTCGGCGAGCACGCGCTCGCGCGAGATCGCCTCATAGCGGGGATGCAGCGCCGAGAGCTTTACCGACACGCCTGGGCGGTCGGGCAACGCCTCTCGGCCCGCTGCGCGTCCGACAGCCTCGATCGCGTGGGCGTAAGCCTCGAAATAGCGCTCTGCGTCCGCGCGGGTTCGTGCTCCCTCCCCGAGCATGTCGAAAGAATAGCGCAGTGGAGGCGCGCGGCGCGCCAGGCCGTCCTCGATCGTTTCGCCGAAGACGAAATGCGCTCCCATCAGCCGCATCGCCTGCTTCGCCGCGAGGCGCAGCGCCGGAAAACCGAGTTGCCGCGCGACGCTCTCGGCGACGCCATGCGCAGACGCGCCTTCCTCAAATAGTCGCGCCGACAGCCCAAGCGCGAAGGCGCAGGCCTGCACGAGCAATGCATCGCCCGCGACGCGATGATGCGCGAAATCGCCAACCGCGAGCTTGTCGGCGAGCAGGCGATCCAGCGTCTCGTCGTCCGGCACCCGCAGCAGCGACTCGGCGAGCGCCATCACGGCGAGCCCTTCGCGCGAGGTCAGGGAGAATTCTCGCAAAAAATCCTCGATGCCGCCGATGAGCAGACCCTGCGGGCGCGAGGCGGCGACGAGCTCGCGCGCCGTCTCCTCGATCGCAGCGCGTTCGCTGGGCTGCGGACGGCGTGCGAAAAGCCGCGCCGCGATTTCTTCATCGTCTGGCGCGTAGGGCGCGGCGAAGCGAGCGAGCAGCCATTCGTCGCTCATTGAGCCGCTTTCACGGACGCGGCGTTCAATTTCAGCGTCAGACATTTCGCCGCGCCGCCGGCCTTGAGGAATTCTCCGAGCGGCGTCAGCGCCGGCGCAAATCCCGCCTCGCGCAAACGATGCTGCAGCCCGGCGGAGGCTTCGTTGAGGATGACACGTCCGCCGCTCTCGACGGCGTTGCAGGCGAAGTGCAGCGCGTCGGAGAGCTCAATCGCGAGCCGGCGCTCGGGCGGCGCGATGTTCTCGATCGTCTCGAGCGAATCCGCGTCGAAGGCGCCGGGGTAATACATCAGCCAGCCGCCGGAGAGCGGACAGAAACAGGTGTCGAGATGGTAGAAGCGGGGGTCGATGAGACGAAGGGGAACCACGCGCCGGTCGAAAATCCCTTGTAGCAGCGGCGGCGCTTCGGGGCTCGTGCGCCAGCCATGGCCGCACCAGATGATCTCCCGCGCCTCGTCGGGCAGCGCGTCGCCCGCACCCTCGAAAGGAATTTCGTCGGGCCACGGCGCGATCGCGAAGCCCTGCGATTCAAAGAAGGCCTGAAAGAAGGGCTCCTCCGGCCGGCGCTCGTCGGTCATGAAACGGCTGAGGACGATGGTCCGATCAAAGGCCAATCCAGCGTTGGCCGTGAAAACCATGTCCGGCAGGCCGGGGCGAGGCGCCACGAACAACAGCTCCGCGTGCTGCTCCAGCAGCCCGCGCAACGCCTCCCATTGGCTGCGCGCCCGGCTCAGATCCGCCTGCCCGATCTGATGCTCCATCCACGGATTGATGACGTAATCGACGCAAAAATGGTCCGGCGCGCACATGACGATGCGGTCGCGGGCCGGCATCGCGACGCTACTCGGCCGCTTTGGCGTAGCTTTCGATCGGCGGGCAGGAGCAGATGAGATTTCGGTCGCCATGGACGTTGTCCACCCGGTTCACCGGCGGCCAATACTTGTCCACGCGGAAAGCGCCCTTGGGGAAGCAGGCCGCCTCGCGCGAATAGGGCCGCGTCCATTCGCCGACGAGGTCTTCGACCGTATGCGGCGCGCGCTTTAACGGATTGTCCGTCCGGTCCATCCGCCCCTCGGCGATGGCCCGCGCCTCCTCGCGTATGTAGAGCATCGCGTCGCAGAAGCGATCAATCTCGGCCTTGGTCTCGGACTCGGTCGGCTCGATCATGAGCGTTCCTGCGACCGGCCAGCTCATCGTCGGCGGATGGAAGCCGCAATCGATGAGGCGCTTGGCGACGTCCTCGACGGTCACGCCTACCTCCTGCTGCAAGGGCCGCACATCGACGATACATTCATGCGCGACGCGTCCCTTGGCGCCCGTGTAAAGCACGTTGTAAGCGCCGCTCAGGCGCCGGGCGATGTAGTTGGCGGAAAGAATTGCGATGCGCGTCGCCTGCGTCAGCCCTGCGCCACCCATCATCAGACAGTAGCTCCAGGAGATCGGCAGGATCGAGCCCGAGCCGAAGGGGGCTGCCGCGACGGTCAGGGACGAGCCGCCCGTCTCGGGGTGGCCCGGCAGAAAGGGCGCGAGATGCGCCTTGACGCCGATGGGCCCCATGCCGGGGCCGCCGCCGCCGTGCGGGATGCAGAAGGTCTTGTGCAGATTGAGGTGGCCCACGTCGGCGCCGATGTCGCCCGGCCTCGCCAAGCCGACGAGCGCGTTGAGATTGGCGCCGTCCATGTAAACCTGGCCGCCCGCTTCATGAACGATCGCGCAGATGTCGCGCACGCTTTCCTCGAAGACGCCATGCGTCGAAGGATAGGTGATCATCGCCGCGGCGAGCGTGTCGCGATGCGCCTGCGCCTTGGCGCGAAGATCGGCGACGTCAACATTTCCCTTGGCGTCTGTGGCGACGACGACGACCTGCATGCCGCACATCGAAGCGGAGGCGGGGTTGGTGCCGTGCGCCGACGCGGGGATGAGGCAGATGCGGCGCTGCTCCTCGCCGCGGCTCGCGTGATAGGCGCGGATCGTGAGAAGCCCCGCATATTCGCCTTGCGCGCCGGAGTTGGGCTGCATCGAGAAGGCGTCATAGCCTGTGATCGCGCAGAGCTTCTGCGACAGATCCGCGATGAGCTCCGCATAGCCCTGCGCCTGATCCGCGGGCGCGAAGGGATGCAGCTCAGCGAATTCCGGCCAGCTGATGGGCAACATTTCGGCCGTCGCATTGAGCTTCATCGTGCAGGAGCCGAGCGGAATCATCGCGCGGTCGAGCGCGAGATCGCGATCGGCGAGACGACGCATATAGCGGTTCATCTCGCTCTCGGCGCGGTTCATGTGAAAGATCGGATGCGTCAGATAGGCCGATTGCCGCAGCAGCGCCTTCGGCAGCCGATATTCGGGATACTGGGGGCGATAGGGGAGATCGTAGCCGCCGAAGGCCCGCCAGACCGCCATCAATGTCGCGGGCCGCGTGCGCTCGTCGACGGTGATGCCGATCCGATCGCGCCCGACCTTGCGCAGATTGACGCCGTTGTCGACGGCGTTTTTCATGATCAACCCCTGATAGGGGCCGACCTCGACCGTGATCGTGTCGAAAAACTCCTGCGGCGCGATCTTAAATCCGAGCAAGGCGAGGCCTTCGGCGAGGCGCGCCGCCTTGCGGTGGATGCGTTCGGCGATGGCCTTCAATCCCTTCGGCCCATGGAAGACCGCATACATCGAGGCGATGATCGCCGGCAGCGCCTGCGCCGTGCAGATGTTCGAGGTCGCGGTCTCGCGTCGGATGTGCTGCTCGCGCGTCTGCAGCGCCAAGCGATAGGCCCGGTTTCCCCGTGCGTCGATTGAGACGCCGACGAGACGGCCGGGCAGCGCGCGCTTATGGGCGTCCTTGACCGCGATATAAGCCGCGTGCGGGCCGCCGTAACCCATCGGCATGCCGAAGCGCTGCATGGAGCCGATGGCGACATCGGCCCCCATTTCGCCCGGCGGCTTCAGGAGCGTCAGCGCCATTGGATCGGCGGCGACGACGGCGATCGCCTGCGCCGCGTGAAGCTTAGCGATGGGCTCGGAAAAATCATGGAAGGCGCCTGTCACGCCCGGATATTGGAAGAGCGCGCCGAAGACTTCCTCCGGTTTGAGATCCTTGAAAGGATCGCCGACGATGACGCGCCAGCCGAGCGGCTCCGCCCGCGTGCGAATCACCGCAATGCTCTGCGGCAGTGCATTCTCGTCGACGAAAAAGGCGTTGGCTTTGGACTTGGTGACGCGATGCGCGAGCGCCATCGCTTCGGCCGCCGCCGTCGCCTCGTCGAGGAGCGACGCATTGGCGACGTCGAGGCCCGTCAAGTCCGAAACGGCGGTCTGGAAATTCAGCAGAGCTTCGAGGCGGCCTTGGCTGATCTCCGGCTGGTAGGGCGTGTAGGCCGTGTACCAGGCCGGATTCTCCAGAATGTTGCGCTGGATCGCCGGTGGCATAATCGTGCCGTGGTAGCCCTGCCCGATCAGCGCTTCGACTACGCGATTTTTCTTCGCCGTCTCGCGCAGGCGGTTGAGGGCGCCGCGCTCCGAGAGCGGCGCAACGCCGAAATCAAGCGGCGCCTTTGCGCGAATGCCCTCTGGGACCGTCTCGTCGATCAGCGCCTCGAGCGTGGGAGCGCCCACGACCGCAAGCATGTCGCGGATTTCCTCAGGCGAGGGGCCGATGTGGCGACGGTTGGCGAAATCGTAGGGTTCGTAACGCTCTTCGCTCATGCGCGTCTCCTTCGCCGTCGCGACGAATTTTCGATGTCAGCTCACCTCAAACAAGAGACTGAGATGGGGGTTGGCGCCGGCCTAACCAAGCGTCGCGCGATAGGCGGCCTCGTCCAGCAAAGCCTCGAAGGCGCTCGGATCGGCGGGTTTCATCTTGAAGAACCAGCCGGCCCCTTGCGGTTCGCGATTGACCGCGCCGGGATCGTCGACGATCGCCTGATTGACCTCGACGATCTCGCCTTCGAGCGGCGCGAAAACGTCGGAGGCGGCCTTGACCGATTCGACGACCGCGGCGCCGTCCCCCGCCTTGAAGCGCGCGCCGACCTTGGGAAGCTCGACAAAGACAAGATCGCCGAGAGTCTCGGCCGCATGGTCGGTGATGCCGACGGTCACGACATCCCCGTCGCGCTTCAACCATTCATGATCTGCAGTGTATTTCAGCAAGGCTCGTCTCCCATGGATCGAGGCGAATCAGGCGCGCCGATAATGATGCGGAACGAAGGGAAGCGCGAGAACTTCCGCAGGCGTCTTTTGGCCGCGGAGCTCAAGGAATAAGCAGTTTCCGCCCTTTGCAAGCGAAGCGGGCACATAGCCAATCGAGATCGGCGCGTCGAGGCTGGGAGCAAAGCCGCCCGAGGTAACGCGGCCGATGGGCGCGGCCTCCGTCTCGGCGGCGAAAACGGCGGCGCCAGCTCGCACCGGCGCCCGGCCTTTGGGCTTGAGGCCCACGCGCAAACGCTTCGGCCCGCTCTCGAGCTCGGCAAGAATCGTGCGCTCTCCCGGAAAACCGCCGGCCCGGGCGCCGCCGCGACGGCGGACCTTGGGGATGGCCCAGGAGAGATCTGCCTCGACGGGGGTCGTCGCCTCGTCGAGATCGGCGCCGTAAAGGCAGAGCCCCGCCTCGAGGCGCAGCGAATCGCGCGCTCCGAGCCCGACCGGCGCGACGCCATCGATCGCGAGCAGCGCCTTGGCGATCTCCTCCGTCTTCTCCAGCGGAACGGAAATCTCGTAGCCGTCCTCGCCCGTATAGCCCGAGCGAGTCGCATAGCTCCCCGCACAGCAAATGACCGTTTCGCGCGCGTCCATGAAGCGCATGTCGCCGACGTCCGGCGCGAGCGTCGTCAGCGCTTCCGCCGCGCGCGGACCTTGCAGCGCGATCAGCCCGCGATCGAGCGTCTCGATGTCGCAGAGGCTTAAGAGGCCCGCGCGCAGCAGCGATTCGTCCTCCGCCTTGCGCGCAGCGTTGCAGATGATGAGCAGCGCGTCTCCGTAGCGCGCGATCATCAGATCGTCGAAGACGCCGCCATTGTCGCAAGTGAGAAAGCCATAGCGCTGCCGCCCCGGTTTGAGCCCGATGAGATCGACCGGCACGAGCGATTCCACCGCTCGCGCGAGATCCTCGTAGCGCCCGGACTTCGCCGTGAGCCAGAGCTGGCCCATGTGCGAGACGTCGAAAAGCCCGGCGGCCGTCCGCGTATGAAGATGCTCCTTGAGCACGCCCGATGGATATTGGATCGGCATGTCGTAGCCCGCGAAGGGCCCCATGCGCGCGCCAAGCGCGAGATGCAATGCGTGGAGCGGCGTCCGTTTCAAATCCTCGGCCATTCCCTCCCCTTTCGCAATGCAGCACCGCTCCCCTTTAACTATAGGAGAGCGACGAAAAAAGCGACGCCCAAGTCAAGCGTTTCCATTCGCCCCGCCGACCGTGTAGAAATTGAAGTCCTAGCCCCTGGCGGAGGGGCGCCCCGAGCAGGAAAAGGGCGGCCCATGGGCGCCGGCGGCGACCCGGAAATCGAGGACCCCCTGGCCAATCCAGCCCGGGCGGTAGCCTTCCTCTCCTCCGGCGCGCCTGAGGCGGAGGAATCGCGCGCGCGTCTCGTCGAAAAATATGGGGACGCGCCACCGGAAGAGGCCGATTGCATCGTCGCGCTCGGTGGCGACGGGCTGATGTTGCGCGTGCTGCATCGCTACCTCGGCGACGGCAAGCCGATCTACGGCATGAACCGCGGCTCGGTCGGCTTCCTGATGAATCAATATCGTGAGACGGGCTTGCGCAAGCGCATCGCGGCGGCGAAGCGCTCGATCATCCATCCGCTGCTGATGCAGGCCGTCGACGCCAAGGGCTCGGAATTTCGCGCGCATGCGATCAACGACGTGTCGCTGCTGCGCCAGACCTCGCAGATCGCCAAGATCCGCATTTTCGTCGACGGCAAGGAGGCGATGGCCGAACTCATCGCCGACGGCGTGCTCGTTTCGACGCCAGCGGGCTCGACCGCCTATAATCTCTCCGCGCATGGGCCAATCCTGCCGCTCAACGCGCCGCTCATGGCGGTGACGCCAATCTCGGCCTTTCGCCCGCGCCGCTGGCACGGCGCGCTCCTGCCCGACTCCGCGACGGTTCGTCTCGAGGTTCTGGAAGCGGAGAAACGCCCCGTCTCGGTCGTCGCCGACCATGACGAATTCCGCGACATCGCCTCAGTCGAGGTCTCGATGGACCAGTCCACGCGCCACGTGCTGCTGCACGATCCGGGACACTCGCTGGAAGAGCGGATTTTGAGGGAGCAGTTCGGGTATTAAGGCGGCCTTCTCTCTCCCCTTGCGGGAGAGGGTCTGGGTGAGGGGGTGCTAGGCCTCCCCGTGCTTTTCGCGGAAGGAGGCAAAATTAGCGACGATTCTTTGCGTCCTCGGATGGTCATCGCCAAGTGCCGCACGCATTATGCTCTTGGCAGAAATAAAATTTTGGCGCGCTAAACGCAGATTTCCCTCTCCGCCAATTTCGGCGAGGATCGTCGCGAGCGCCCATAGGCGGAGGGCCACATTGGGATGCTCCGGACCCAGCGTCCTCTTGTCGATGGTCAGCGCACGTATCAAGTAGGCTCGCGCCGCCTCGAGGTTTTCCGGCTTGCCCAGGGCGTGGAGTACCTTTGCGAGATTGTAAAGGCGGATGGCGACCCGAGGATGCTCGGGCCCCAGCGCCTCCTCGTCGACGGCGAGCGCGCGGATCAGATGCGCGCGCGCTCCTCTGAGATTCCCTTCACCACCGATATCTTCTAGCACCGCCGCAAGGTTAGAAAGGTCGCTGGCCACGCTTGGATGCTTCGGCCCTAGCGTTTTCTCGTCAATGGCGAGCGCGCGAAACAAATGTTCGCGCGCTGCTTCGAGATTTTCCGAACCACCAAGGTCCTTCAGCACCAGCGCTAGATTGGATAGGCAGATCGCGACCTGAGGGTGTTCCGGTCCCCGCGCCTCTACGAGAATGCAGAGTGCGCGGTAGAGATCCCTTCGCGCCCTCACGAGATTCCCCTCGCCGCCGAGTTCGCGCAAGAGATCACTGAGGTTGGAGATTAGCACGCCAATGGCGACATGCTTTGTCGGATAATAGCTCTCCGCCCGCGCTAGGGCCTTTTCAAAGAGAGGAAGCGCTCCGCTATAGGAGCCGAGCGCAACTTGGCGATAGGCCGCAACCTGATTGAGAAGGTAAATCGCCGCTTCCTCTCCTCCCTCTCGCGGTGCGCTGTCGTCAACCAGTGCCGCCGTCAAGTTGTCGAGCCGCCGCGCCTTCGGCCAGCACTCCGGGTCGTCGAAGACTTTTTCGGGATAGACCGCCCGCATCGCACCGATCAGCGCGGCCCGCATCTCGACTTCGGGCCCCCTTCCCGACCCTCCCTCGCTGCGCGAGGGAGGGAGAGCACCCGCGACTATGCGCACGAGCCGATGCAGGCGCAGGCACTTCGTCTTTGTCGTCGCGTCGCGCTCGTCGGGAATCTCTTCCAGATCGACGAGCGCGAAACGTCGCAACGCCGCGATGGCTTTGTCGAGCGCGACACGAACCTCGCTCGTCGACTTCTCTGCCGCGTCATGGCCGGGCTTGTCCCGGCCATCCACGCCAGGATACTGCTCAGGCGTTACAGAAAGAGGCGCAGTCTCAACGCCCATGCTCTCCGTACCGCCGGCGCGGGTCGGCGTCGATGGCCGCGACAAGCCCGGCCATGACGGTTGTGAGAGCAGCGCCTCCAGCAAGAACAGCGGGATCGGCTCCGGCGCCAGTTGCGCCGCGTGGCGGATGAGCGGTTCGGCGAGCTCATGTTTCTTGCCAGCCTCCTCGATGGCCAGCGCGAAGGACTTCGCCACGGTCTGCCGGTCGTTGTGCTCCTGCGGGGTGAACTCTTCGTCGGCGAGATGCGCGACGGGCTGTGTCTCGAAGCGCTTGAGATAATCCGCAAAGCCGACATCGAGCGCCTCGCAATATGCCGCCGCCTGCTCATGCGCGAGTGGCAAGCCTCCAAGTGCGAGGGACAGCGACTCGGCGTCCGAGCGCTCCTCGGTGCGGCCGGTGCGAGCTATCAGGAAATCCGCGCCGATGGTCTTGGGCCAGACCTCGATCTCGATCGGCGCGGCAATGGCGCGCCAGTTCGGCGCATTGGAGGTAACGATGACCTTGGCCAAGCCGCCCTTCGGCAGAAAGGGTTTTAACTGATCCGCATCAATCGCATTGTCGTAGATGAGCAGAATGCGATCGCCCTCTTGATGCAACTTCTCCAGCACCGCCGCGACCGCCGCCACTTCCTGAGCGTCTTTATCGACCCAGCCGAGCCGCACGCCGAGGCCGGCGAGATCGGCGCGCAGCGTCTCCGGCGTCTGCGCGCGCAGCCACCATGTTGCGCGATAATCCTTTGCGTTATGGTCGGCGTAATAGGCCGCGAGCACCGTCTTGCCCACGCCGCGCATTCCATGCAGCGCCGTGATCCCCACGCGGCCGGCGAACTGCTTCAGGCCCTTCTCGATCGCCTCCATCGCCGCGTCGCGGCCGAGAAAGAACAGCGGCAGGCCGATGGGGATGTTGGAAATTGTTCCTTGTGAAGGCGATGATGACGGCAAAGACGACGCGAGATCGGCCATCGCATTGATCATCATCTTCGAAAATTCCGTAAGTCTCTCGAAGACGCCGTAAATGCGATGAACCGGATTGTCCGGACCCGAGGGCTTCGCGCGCTCGCGAAAGGCCTCGAGCTTCTTCATCTTCTCGGGATCGACCTCGACGCCAGCTTTCACCACCGGATGCTTGTCGCCCATGAAGAGAACCAGGATCGGCAGGCCGAGCCTTTGCGCTTCCTCAAACTCCAATTCGGTGATCGAGAGGCCTTTGGGGTTCACATCGCAAATGGGAGTCTGCCCGTAGCGGTGGCCCACAACCAAAACGTAAGCGATGGCGTCGTTGACCATCCTCAGCGAGGTCTTGATGACGTCGCCGCTGACGTTCGCCCCGGAAAACTCCATCCCGATGCGACGGAAACCGCGTTTGAGGATCGCGTCGAAGGCCTCCTTCCGATGCTCTTCGAGATCGGCGAAGGTGCTCGACACCATGACGGCGCGATCGGGTTTTCCGGGAGGCAAGCCGCAAGTCTCCAAAACAGGCGCGACAATCGCAATCGAAACCGGCAGCCTGAACTATAGCGGCTTTGGCGGCGGCGGGAATGGCGGCGGCGTCCCCTCCCCCCGCCATTGCGGGGAGAGGGGACGCGCGCCTCTACCCCTACCCCAGCAGCTTCTCCAAATCCTTGCCGATCGCTTCCGGCGCGTCATTAGGCGCATAGCGCTTCTTCACATGGCCCTGCGCGTCGACGAGGAATTTCGTGAAGTTCCATTTGATGGCTTCCGTCCCGAGCAGGCCCGGCGCTTCGGCCTTCAGCAGCCGATAGAGCGGATGCGCGCCGTCGCCATTGACCTCGATCTTCGAAAACATCGGGAAGGTCACGTCGTATTTCGTCGAGCAGAAATTCGCGATCTCCGCCTCGTTCCCCGTCTCCTGATGGCCGAATTGATCGCAGGGAAAGCCCAGCACGACGAGGCCCTTGGGCGCGAATTTGCGATAAAGCGCCTCGAGCCCCTTATATTGCGGGGTGAAACCGCATTGGCTCGCGACATTGACGACGATTAGCGTCTTGCCGGCAAATTCGGAAAGCTTGTGCGGCGCGCCGTCGATGCCGCGCGCTTCGATGTCGTAGATGCTGGTCATGGGCCTCTCCGCCGTTTGAGTTTCGCGCATTTTGCCAAAAAAGAGCGGGCGCGTCATTTCCCCGGCCGCACAAGCAAAATCTTATAGGGCGCGTCGAAATCGTCCGGGACGTCGCAGCGCGTGAGCGCCGCGTCTTTGAGCAACAGGCGGGGAATCCAGGCGGCGCCGAAGCCCGCTTGCGCCTGCGCGAGCAGCGCTTCCGCCGAGGCGCTCTCGCAGACGGGTGGGGCGGCAATGGTCACGCCATGCCGCGCCAGCATCGTCGCGATCTCCGCCCCGTAGCTCGTGCCCGGCGCATAAACCATGAGCCGGCCTTTCAGGCGTCCGCCTTCGAGCCTCACCGAGGCCGCAGATTCCCCTGTGGCGACGAGCGTGAGCCTGTCCTCGGCGATTTCCTCCGTCCGCAGCCCCTGCAGCGCCTCGTCGTCGCCGAAATGCGGCACGAGCGCGAGGTCGGCCTGCCGGCGCCGCAGCGCGCCCAGGCACCCTGTGATCGAGGCGACGATGAGCGAATAATTCTCCAAGCCCCGCTCGCCGATCCAACTCGGCAGCAGCGTCGCCGCGAGCGTGTTGGTCGCATAGACCCGCAGCGATTTCTTGAAGACGCTCGATGCGCTGAGCACGGCGCGGCGCGCGTCGAAAATTTCTTCGCGCAAGCGGCGCGCCCTGGCCAAAAACTCCTCGCCCGCGGGGGTGAGCGCCACGGGCCGGGTCTCGCGGTCGAAGAGCGCCGCCCCGAGCCATTCCTCCAGGCGCTGCACGCGCCGGCTATAGGCCGACTGCGTGGTGAAGCGGATTTCGGCGGCGCGGGTGAAGTTCCGCGTCTCGGCCAGCGCCAGGAAATCGTCGATCCAGAGCAGCTCCATAATGCAAAAAATGCATCAAATAATCGAAAATGGCAATTGGATTTCCGGGCCGGGCTCGCGTTTAATGCATGGCGTTGAGGGAAAGAGAGCAAGCCATGGACCGCCAGCCGAACATTTTCGTCAGGGAAACCGCCGAGCACGGTCCGCTGGCGCTTCTGCCCAAGACGGTGCGGCTCCTGAGCGGAACCCTCCTTCAAGCCGCGCAAGATCCCGAGGCGATGTGCGAATTCGAGGTTCTCGCCGGCAACGCCGCCTATCAGAAGGGCGAGCGCTTCCTCCTGACGCCGGCGCGGGCGCGGCGGGCCTATCTTCTTCACACGGGGGCGTAAAAGGCCCCCGCAGCCTCAACTCTTTTGCGGCGGATTGACCCGCAGGTGTAGCTCGCGCAACTGCTTCGGCGTCGCCTCGGCGGGCGCGCTCATCAGCAGATCCTCGGCGCGCTGGTTCATCGGGAAGAGCGTCACCTCGCGCAGATTCTGCTCCCCGGCGAGCAGCATCACGATGCGGTCGAGCCCCGCCGCCATGCCGCCATGCGGCGGCGCGCCGTAATGGAAGGCGCGATACATGCCGCCGAAACGCTGCACCACGTCTTCTTCGCCATAGCCCGCGATCTCGAAGGCGCGCACCATGGCCTCCGGCCTGTGGTTGCGGACGCCGCCCGAGGCGATCTCGAAGCCGTTGCAGGCGATGTCGTATTGGAACGCCTTGATCTGCAGCGGGTCCATGCTGTCGAGCGCGTCGAGCCCGCCCTGCGGCATCGAGAAGGGATTGTGCGAGAAATCGACCTTCTTCTCGTCCTCGTTCCATTCGAACATCGGGAAGTCGACGACCCAGCAGAACTCGAAGCTGTCGGTCCGCGTGACGTTGAGCTCTGAACCGATGCGCAGCCGCGCCTGGCCGGCGAGCTTCGCCGCCGCCGTCTCCTCGCCCGCGGAGAAGAACACGGCGTCGCCGGCCTTCACGCCCGCCTTGGCGGCGATGGCGGCCTGGACCTCCGGAGGGATGAATTTCGCAATCGGCCCCTTGCCGTTGAGCGCGCCGTTCTCCTCCTCGAAGATCACATAGCCGAGCCCCGGCGCCCCTTCGCTACGCGCCCAGTCGTTGAGCTTGTCGAAGAAGCTGCGCGGCTCCTTGGCGGCGCCGGGCGCCGGAATGGCGCGCACGACCTTGCCCTTGAAGGCTTTGAACGACACGTCATCGCGCGCGAACTCTTCCGAGACGTCGACGATGAGGAGCGGGTTGCGTAGGTCCGGCTTGTCGGTGCCGTATTTCAGCATCGCTTCGGCATAGGGGATGCGCGGCCACGGGCCGGGACGAACCGTCCGCTCGCCCCTGAAGAGATCAAAGACGCCGTGGATCACGGGCTCGAGCGCCGCGAAGACGTCTTCTTGCGTGACGAAGCTCATCTCGACGTCGAGCTGGTAGAACTCGCCGGGAAGCCGGTCGGCGCGCGGGTCCTCGTCGCGAAAGCATGGCGCGATCTGGAAATAGCGGTCGAAGCCCGCCATCATCAGAAGCTGCTTATATTGCTGCGGCGCCTGCGGCAGCGCGTAGAACTTGCCGGGATGGATGCGCGAGGGCACGAGGAAGTCGCGCGCGCCCTCGGGCGAGGAGGCGGTCAGAATTGGCGTCTGGAACTCGAAGAAGCCTTGGGCCTTCATGCGGGCGCGCAGCTCGTCGATCACCTGGCCGCGCAGCATGATGTTGGCGTGCAGCTTCTCGCGGCGCAGGTCGAGGAAGCGGTATTTGAGCCGCGTCTCCTCCGGATAGGGCTGATCGCCGAAGACGGGCAGCGGCAGCTCGGCCGCGGGCCCCAGCACCTCGATCTCGCGCACGTAAACTTCGATGGCGCCGGTCGGCATCTCGGCGTTCTCGGTCCCGGCGGGACGCCTGCGCGCCTCGCCGTCGAAGCGGGCCACCCATTCGGAACGCAGCTTTTCCGCCTGGGCGAAGGCTGGCGAGTTGGGATCGACGACGCATTGCGTCATGCCATAATGGTCGCGCAGATCGACGAACAGCACGCCGCCGTGGTCGCGGATGCGATGGCACCAGCCGGAGAGGCGGATTTTTTCGCCGATATGGGCGTCGCGGAGCTCTCCGCAATTGTGCGAGCGATAGCGGTGCATACGTCTTCTTGCCAGGATTTGCGGCGAAGGCCGCGATGGGCGCGGAAAAGCGCATGGCGGCGGGAGCCTGTCAAGCGCCGGGCGCGACGGGGGCTATCCCGCTATTTCTTGAAGAAGGCGTCGGCCGCAGCCTGCGCCGCGCGCTTCTGGTCGCGCGCCGCCTCGAGGCGAGCGATCTCCGCAAGCAGGAGCACGATACGCTCGTCGAGCTCGGCGACGGAAATCTCGTCGAGCTTCTGTCCGATTTTATGCTCCGGCTTCTCCCGGGGCTTTTCGTCCGGATCTTCCGCCATTTCATGCGCCTTAAGGATATTCGCGCCTCTCGCCGCCGCGAGGGTTAAAGCTGTGTTAATCTTCAGGGGGCTGCGACGCCAGCACAATCCGTGAAGGCCCCGATCCCGTCTCTCGCGCAATCTGAAGGAGCGCAGCGTGACCCTTTTTCGAGCGTCGCCCCGGTCGCAGGACACGTTCAGCTCCGGCGCCTGAGACAGAGTCCTGCGAGCTTCGATCGACCCATGAGCAAATGGTGTTACAGCTTTCGCCAGGGTGAAGCCGAGGGCGGGTTTGCGTTCAGCGACGTCCTCGGCTCCAAGGGCGCGGGCCTCGCCGAGATGGCGCGATTGGGCCTGCCTGTGCCGCCCGGCTTCACGATCTCGTCGGACGCCTGCCGGCACTTCCACGCGCATTCCGGCCAGAAGCCGCTGGGACTGAGCGAGGCCGTCGACGCGGCGCTGGACACGCTCGCCGCCACTGCCGGCCACGCTTTCGGCGATCCGAAATGGCCGCTGCTTCTGGCGGTGCGACCGAGCGGACGCGTCTCGACCCCCGGTCTGATGGGGACGGCGCTGAACATCGGACTGAACGATGCGACGGTCGCGGCGCTCGCGGCGGCCTGCGGCGATGAGACCTTCGCTTACGATTGCTATCGACGGCTCGTCGAGCTTTTCTGCTGCGTCGCGCTCGACCATGAGCATCACGAATTCGAGGAGCCGCTGGAGGAGTTCAAGGAGGCGAAAGGCTATGTGCGCGACGCCGAGCTCTCCGCCTCGGACTGGCGCGAGGTTCTCGGACGATATTTCGAGATCGCCAAGGGAGGCTTTCCGCAAGATCCGCGCGAGCAGCTTTGGGCTGCGATCCGCGCGGCCTTCCTGTCCTGGCGGAGCCCGCGCGCGCAAGCCTATCGCGCGCTCCACGACATCCCCGAGGACATCGGGGCCGCGGTCGTCGTTCAGGCGATGGTCTTCGGCAATGTCGGCGTCGACAGCGGCGCCGGCGTCGCCTTCTCGCGTAATCCCTCGACGGGCGCGCGCGAAATCTTCGGAGAATTCTTGCCAAACGCCCAAGGCGAGGACGTGACCTCGGGCCTTCGCACCCCTTGGCCCATCTGCCGCTCGGCTATCGCCGGCAAAACCGACGCCGTCTCGCTCGAAGCGTCGATGCCGAAAGCTTTCGCCGAGCTCGAACGATGCGCCGCGCGCGTCGAACGGCATTATCGCGACATGCAGAAGATGGAGTTCACGATCGAGGCCGGCCGCTTGTGGATGCTGCAGACGCAATCCGGAAAGCGCACCACGCCCGCAGCGCTGAAAATCGCCATCGACATGGCGAATGAGGGCATGATCGACCGTGACGCGGCGCTTTGCCGCGTCGAGCCCGCCTCGCTCGATCAATTGCTGCATCCGACGATCGACCCGAGCGATAGGCCGCTCGTCCTCGCCAGCGGCCTGCCTGCGTCGCCCGGCGCGGCCTGCGGCGAAATCGTCTTCTCGAACCGCGACGCCGAGAGCAGCGCCGCGCTCGGCCGCAAGACAATCCTCGTGCGCATCGAGACGAGCCCCGACGACATCGCTGGCATGCACGTCGCGGACGGCGTGCTGACGGCGCGCGGTGGCATGACCTCGCACGCGGCCGTCGTCGCGCGCGGCATAGGCAAGCCCTGCGTCACCGCTGCGACGGGCCTACGCATCGACTACGCAGACCAGAGCTTCACGGTCGGCGGACGCCGCTTCGTTAAAGGCGACCTGATCACGCTCGACGGCTCCTCCGGCAAGGTCATGGCGGGCGCGGTCAGAATGCTGCGCCCGGCGCTCACCGGCGAATTCGCGACGCTGATGGGCTGGGCGGATAAAGCGCGGCGGCTGCGGGTGCGCGCCAACGCCGAGACCCCCGCCGACGCGCGCGCCGCCCTAAAATTCGGCGCGGAGGGCATCGGCCTCGCGCGCACCGAGCACATGTTTTTCGAGGGCGAACGCATTGTCGCGGTGCGCGAGATGATTCTCGCCGACGGCGCGGCGGGCCGGCGCGCCGCGCTAGCAAAGCTCCTCCCCATGCAGCGCGAGGATTTTAAGGAGCTCTTCGAGATCATGGCGGGGCTTCCCGTGACGATCCGCCTGCTTGATCCGCCGCTGCACGAATTCCTGCCGAAGACCGACGAAGAACTCGCGAGCGTCGCCAAGGCGTTGGAGGTCGATCCGGCGAAGCTCAACAAACGCGCGCAGGAACTCTCCGAATCCAATCCGATGCTCGGTTTTCGCGGCGTGCGTCTCGCCGTCGCCTTTCCGGAGATCGTCGACATGCAGGCTCGCGCGATTTTCGAGGCCGCCATCGAGGCGGCCATCGAGACCGGCAAGCCGACGCATGTCGAGATCATGGTCCCGCTCGTCTTCGCGAAGGCGGAGCTCGACCTCGTCAAGGCGCGCGTCGAGGCGACCGCGCAGGCCGTCGAGATCGAAACCGGGATCGCCTCGCGTTACCGCATCGGCGCGATGATCGAATTGCCGCGCGCGGCGCTGCTCGCCGGCGACATCGCGCGCACGGCCGAGTTCATCTCCTTCGGCACCAACGATCTGACGCAGACCACGCTCGGCATCTCGCGCGACGACGCCGGCGCCTTCCTCAAATCCTATGTGGCCAAGGGCGTGCTGCCGACCGACCCCTTCGTGACGCTCGACGTCAGCGGCGTCGGGGAACTGATCGCGCTCGGCTGCGAACGCGCGCGGCGAGCGCGGCCGGACATTACGCTCGGCGTCTGCGGCGAGCATGGCGGCGATCCGGACTCGATCGCGTTTTTCGAGCGCATCGGCGTGGATTATGTATCCTGCTCGCCCTTCCGCGCCCCGATCGCTCGCCTTTCCGCCGCGCAGGCCGCGTTGGGCTTTTTGGACCAAGAAGGACCCATGAATGACTGAAGCGCCCTCGCCGCAAAGAATTATGGAAATCGGCATGGCGAGCGGCCGAAATGCGGCGCGCTGATCGTCTATGAGTTGATGATCGACGACGATCGCCGCGAGAATGTTCAAGGCCTGCTGATGAGCCTCAACATGCTGATCGAGACGCCCGGCGACTTCGACGACACCGGCGCCGACTGCAAGGCGTGGATGCACGAGGCGGGTTCTCGTCCAATCTGGTCGAGCCGCTAGTCGTCGATGGCGGTAGGAGTGAAGAAGGGGGCGGCTACGCCAGCGGGCGACCGTTACGGCTTGGAAGCAGTGCGATGCCGCACCGCCCATACAGGGTGACCTAGGGGCACGATGCGAGTCATGGCTGAGGCTCCAAACCAGTCGGCGTGGAGAATCTCTTGACGAAGACGAGCTCTGGATCATCGAGATCAAGGTTGTGAATGACGCCGCTTGGTTCATAGGAGAGCCGCGCTAGCATGACCCGCATTGCGGTATTCGACTCGTTCGTCGACGCGAACAGCTTTTGTGTTCGTCGCGCGCGCTCGAACGCGCCGATTAGCGCGCTGCCAACGCCCTGCTGCCTGTGGGGCGCGTCGACATAGATTAATTCGAGGAAGTCATAATCAAAAAACGACCCGCGGCAGGCGTAACCGATCAGTCGCGCGCCGTGCTCGGCGACCCAACAAGCGTCATCCTGGAGCTTGCGCCGGATCAAATCCGCACGGCTACGCTCGATCTGAGCGACGCGATCGAAGCCAGTTAGCTGATCGGCCTCTTCGGCGCTTCCCAGGCGTATCCTGAAATTCATGCGCCACCTTAGCAGGAGTTGAATATCTGACTAGAGGTTGTTACCTTCACAATAGCGGCGTCCAGAAACAGTTAAGCCTCTTCGCATCATGTGCGCTTGCCATTTATTAAGTGGCGCAGCCTCGAAGCTCTTCGGTTTTCTGTCATTTCGTCGCGCAAAACGAGCCAGCGTTGCTCGAAGCGGCGGCGCAACAGTAACGCAAAACGCCAGACGATTTCTTGCGCTGAAATTCGGTCAGGGATTCGCTCACTCCCCCGCGAGCGCCATGTCGTCGCGGTGGATCAGCTCGTCAGGGCCCTTGAAACCCAAAATGCCCTCGATCTCCTTCGAGGAGCGGCCGATGATGCGCGCCGCGTCGGACGCGTCGTAGGTCGCGAGTCCCCGGCCGATCTCGGCGCCGTTGGCGTCGCGAATGAGGATGCAGTCCCCCCGCGCGAACCCGCCCTCGAGCTTGGTGACGCCAGCCGGCAACAGGCTCTTGCCTTTCGTCAGCGCAGCCGCAGCGCCCGCGTCGAGGTGGGCTGCGCCCTTCGGCGCGAGCGAGCCGGCGATCCATTTCTTGCGCGCCGTCATCGGGTTCGAAGGCGTCAGGAACCAGCTGCAACGCGCCCCTTGGGCGATGCGCTTTAATGGCGAGGGCGCACGGCCGTCGGCGATCACCATATGCGCGCCGCCGCTGGTCGCAATCTTCGCAGCCTCGATCTTCGTGCGCATGCCGCCGCGCGAGAACTGCGAGGAGGCGCCGCCGGCCATGGCTTCAATGTCGGGCGTCACGCGCGCGATCACCGAAATATGCTCGGCCTCCGGATTCTCGCCCGGCGGGGCCGTATAGAGGCCGTCGACGTCGGAGAGCAGCACCAGGAGGTCGGCTGACACCATGCTCGCGACGCGCGCGGCGAGCCGGTCATTGTCGCCATAGCGGATCTCGGCGGTGGCGACCGTGTCGTTCTCATTGACGATCGGCACGGCGCCGAGGCCGAGCAGCCGGGTCACACATTCGCGCGCGTAGAGATAGCGGCGTCGCTCTTCCGTGTCGCCGAAAGTGACGAGGATCTGCCCCGCGACGAGGCCGCGCTCGGCCAGCGTATGCGCCCAGATGCGCGCGAGCTCGATCTGACCGACGGCGGCGGCGGCCTGGCTGTCCTCCAGCGCGAGCGGCCCCGGCGGCAGCGCCAGCACGCCGCGGCCAAGCGCCACCGCGCCCGAGGAGACGACGAGCGCCTCTGCCCCGCGCTTGCGCAGCGCCGCCAGGTCGTCGGCCAACCCCTCGAGCCACTCGCGCCGCAGGCTTGCGCCGCCCGGCTCGACGAGAAGAGAGGAGCCGACCTTGACGACGATGCGGGAGAAGGAGTTGAGCGAAAGCAAGGGCGAGGGCTCAGAAGTTGCGGATGCGTTCCGGTAACACGCGATCTCGCCCAGGGACAAGGCGCGGGCCGGCGCGCGCCTTGTTGAGCGGGTTCGCCCGGCATAGGCTCCTGATCGGGAGGGACGAAGGCCCATGAAGAAAATCGTCTGGATCGGAATTGTCGCGCTCTGCGCGACACTTGCCGCAACAGCTTACGCGCATGCCGAGGAGGAGACGACACCGCCCGAGCCCGAAGGCTATCGGATGGCGCCCTATCACGCGCCGACGCCCGCGACGCTGAAGGGCGCGACGGTGATCGACACGCCGCAGGCCTTCGACCTCTGGACGCGCAAGGCCGCCGTCTTCATCGACGCGCTCTCGCGTCCGAAGCGCCCTGCAGATCTCCCGCCCTACCAGCCATGGACCGCAGAACCGCGCCGCGACATTCCCGGCAGCATCTGGCTCGCCGACACGGGTTTTGGCGAGCTCTCGGCCGAGGCGCGACGCTATTTCGAGACGGGGCTCGCGCGCGCGACGGGCGGCGACAAGTCCAAACCCATCGTTTTTTATTGCCGTACCCATTGCTGGGCGTCCTGGAACGCCGGCAAGCGCGCCATGACCTTGGGCTACACGAACGTCTATTGGTATCCGCCGGGCGCCGACGCGTGGGAGAAGGCGGGCCATCCGCTGGAAGCGAAAGAGCCGGCGCCCGCCGAATAGCAGCCCTCAGGCGTTTTCCCTGCCAGTCGCCAGTCGCATCAGGTCCTCGGGATCGGGATTGGCGAAGACGTCGCCCGAGGGCTCCAGCCGCACGGCGGGCTCGCCGGTGCAGAGGCGCAGGCAGTCGCGGCTCTGGCAGGAAACCCCGGCCGTGTCCTTCAGCAAGTCTCGCAGCCTCACGAGAAGCGCGGTTCCCCTCCCCTCTGCGTCGCAGCGGGGCCCGACGCAAACGAGCAGGCGGCACTCTTGCGGCGGTTCGCTCATGCTCCTTTGAGGCTCCAGATTCGCGGCGCAGGGAAGGCTTTCGGCGCGCAAGATAACCCGACGCGCTTCGCTTCGCGAGCGGCCGCTCAGGGCTGCTCCTTTGCCGCCGGCGCCGGAATCCACGGATAGAGTTTTGGAATGACCAGCGTCAGCAGCGTCGCGACGACGAGCGCCGCGCCGACGCCCATGGCGAACTGCGTCCAGCTTGTCGGGCGTAGAGCGCCGAGCGAGATGATGACCATGAGCAGCGGGATGTCGAGGAAGTGCGTGAAGGTCGGGACGATCTCGGCCCGGCGCGCCCGCTCGAGCTCAGGCGTGACGTAGCCTCGCGCCAGCGCGTCCTTGGTCAATCGCCGTAGTCTCAGGAAGTAGAGACGCGTGATGGTGTTGCCTTCGACGAATTCGAGCGCGAAGAGCAACACCATGCCGACGAGCCACGGCGCGTCGAGAAACGCCCAGCCGCCATAGAAGGAGACGATCATCCAGGTCCCGGAGGCGAGCAGCAGCAGCGCGCCGGGCACGACGACGCCATCGTAAAACACGGCGATGTTGCGCACCGCTTCTGCGAAGAGCGGGAGATCGGTCAATTGCCGCGACCGCAGGTCGAACATCCATACGCCGATGAGGCCGCCGGCGATCAGCGCCAGGCCGACGAGATGGGCGAATTTCAAAAGCTCGTATGTCATTCTTCGTCTCGGCGATGGGAGGAATTCAAGCGGCGAAAGGCCTCAATTCCGTCGTCCGACTGCGGGCTTTGGACCCGGAACATCGCCGGCCCTCCGCGCTTTGGCCTTGAGACCCAATGGGATATGATGATGCCATAGCGTGTCCGCAGCGCGAAGCGCCCTGGCTCCGCCGCGCCCGGTCTTTATTCTACCATCCGTACGTTCAATCGCCGAGCGCGCCGGTCACGATATTGTCGTATTGTTCCGGCCGCGCTCCGCTGCTAAGACGCCGCGGGCAAAGATGCAAGGACGGCGATGGCGTTGATGAAGCTCCTCAGCGGCAATTCCAATCGGGCGCTGGCGGAGGCGGTCGCCGCCTATCTCAACCTGCCGCTCTGCCGCGCGGTGGTGCGCCGTTTCGCCGATCAAGAGATCTGGGTCGAGATTCTCGAAAACGTGCGCGGCGAGGACGTCTTCGTTCTTCAGTCGACCTCGGCCCCGGCCAATGACCATCTGATGGAGCTGCTGATCATCATCGACGCGCTGCGGCGCTCGTCGGCGCGGCGCATCACGGCGGTCATCCCTTATTTCGGCTATGCGCGCCAGGACAGGAAGCCCGGCCCGCGCACGCCGATCTCCGCCAAGCTCGTGGCCAATCTGATCACGCGAGCCGGCGCCGACCGCGTGCTGACGGTCGATCTTCACGCCGGCCAGTTGCAAGGCTTCTTCGACATTCCGACCGACAATCTATTTGCGGCGCCGGTGATGGTCGCCGACATCAAGAGCCGCGCCAAGGCGAACAATACGACCGTGGTGTCCCCTGACACTGGCGGCGTCGTGCGCGCGCGCGCGCTCGCCAAGCGCATCGACGCGCCCCTCGCCATCGTGGACAAGCGGCGCGAGCGCGCCGGCGAATCCGAGGTGATGAACATCATCGGCGACGTAGAAGGGCGCAATTGCATTCTGATCGACGATATCGTCGATTCGGGCGGAACGCTTTGCAACGCCGCCGAGGCGCTGCTCGCGGCCGGCGCGGTCTCGGCCTCCGCCTATATCACCCACGGCGTGCTGTCCGGAAAGGCCGTCGAGCGGATCGTCCAGTCCAGGCTCACCGAGCTCGTCGTGACCGACACGATCCTTCCGAGCCCCGAAGTCACCGCCGCGCACAACATCCGAGTCCTGCCCATCGGCGCTCTCATCGGCGAGGCCATCGCGCGCACCGCGAAAGAGGAAAGCGTCTCGAGCCTCTTCGATTGACGGCTCGCGCTCACGCGGCGCCGATTTAGCCCCGAGGGCTCCGACCAAAAATAATAGGGGGGAAAAATGTTCGACCTGACTGGCAAGACGGCGCTCGTCACGGGCGCAAGCAGTGGGCTTGGTCTCGCAATCGCCCGCACGCTGCACCAGGCGGGCGCGACGGTGGGGCTCTCGGGCACGCGACGCGAGGCGCTGGAGACCCTCGCTGGCGAATTGAAGGAGCGCGCCCATATACTTCCCTGCAATCTCTCGGACAGAGCGGACACCGATAAGCTCATTCCCGCCGCCGAGGCGGCCCTGGGCGGCGTCGACATCCTCGTCAACAATGCGGGCATCACGCGCGACATGCTGTTCATGCGCATGAAGGACGAAGATTGGGACGCGGTCCTCGCGGTCAATCTGACGGCGGCCTTCCGCCTATCGCGCGCCGTGCTGCGCGGCATGATGCGCAAGCGCTATGGACGAATCATCAACATCACTTCGGTGGCCGGCGCCGTCGGGAATCCGGGCCAGGCCAATTACACGGCGGCCAAGGCCGGGCTCACCGGCATGACCAAATCGCTCGCGAACGAAGTCGCGTCGCGCGGCGTCACCGTGAATTGTGTCGCGCCCGGCGTCATCGAGAGCCCGATGACGCAAGCGCTCAACGAGGCGCAGCGGGAGAGGCTGCTCAAGCTCATCCCGATGGAACGCTTCGGCACGAGCGAGGAGATCGGCGCCAGCGTGCTCTATCTCGCGAGCGACGAGGCCGCCTATGTCACCGGCCAGACCTTGCACATCAACGGCGGCATGGCGATGGTGTCTTAAGCGGCGCCCGCGTCCGGCAATTTGCGCATAGGCGGAGACTTTGATGATGCGTTTGAGGGCGGGCGCTTCCATGCTTTCGCGGCGCGCCCTGGCGGGCATGATGTTGCCGGCGGCCTTGTGCGCCCTCGCTGCCGTGGGACGCGCCCAGAGCGAAGGGCTAGCGAAACCGGATGCCCCCAAGGTCGCGCCGGTCGTCGAGTCTATCCCCGTGAAGCCCGGCGATCGCTGGACCTATCGGTGGGTCGACGACATCACCGGCGAGAGCAAATCATACCAGACCTACACGCTCACCGAGATCAAGGACGGCGCCTTCAGCGTCGCGATCACCATGACCCCAGTCGGCCAGGGCCAGCCCATGTCCGGGCTCCATGTGTATGACGAAACTTGGGGCCTCCTCGACGACGGGGTGTGGACACGCAAGGTCGGCGATCCGGTGACCGGCGTGCATCTTCCCCTCAAGGTCGGCGCGAAATGGGAGACCCATTTCACTGCGAGCCGCAAGAACCCCGACCGGGACTCGACCATCGACGCGACCAGCGTCGTGACAGGCTATGAGGAAGTCTCCCTCCGCTTTGGCCTCACCTATGACGCCTTCAAGATTGAAACTTACGAGACCGTCGCGGCCGCGGGAGGCGGCCCAGTCGTGACGCTGAAGGTCGATCTCTGGTACGCGCCCGCCGTGAACCGATATGTAAAACGGGTGATCGAGAGCCGCACCAATGACCGGCTGCAGTCGCGCGCCATCGAAATGCTGACGGAATACAAGCGCCGCCACGAGGATTGAGGCGCGCTACTCCCTCTTTGAGCCCCAGCGGTCCTCGAAAATCAGCTCGGCGAGCGGCAGCCGCGTCGCCCAGCGCTTGACCTCGAGTTCGGGCCGCGGATAGGCGCGCTCGATGAAGCCGACGCAGAGATAGGCGACGATGGCGATCTCCTCGGGGATGCCGAGGATCGCGCGCAAATCGTCCTCGCCCAATATGCTGACCCAACCGACGCCGACGCCTTCCGCGCGCGCCGCGAGCCAGAGATTTTGAACCGCGCAGGCGGTGCTGAGCAGGTCCATGTCCTTTTGCTGCGTGCGGCCGAGACCCGTCGAGCCGTGCCGCGAGCGGTCGCAGGTGACGCAGATGTTCAGCGGCGCCTTCATGATGCCTTGCAGCTTTAGGCTGCGATAGAGCGCCTGCCGCTCCTGCGGAATCTGGCGCGTCTCGCTCGCCACGGCGGCCTCGAAGGCGTCGTGAACGCGGGCGCGAACGGCGGCGTCGCGCACCAGCAGGAAGTTCCACGGCTGCATGAAACCGACCGAAGGCGCATGATGGGCGGCTTGCAGAATGCGCAGGATCGTCTCGCGCGGAATCTCCTCGCCAAGAAATTCGTCGCGCACGTCGCGCCGCTCATAGATCGCGCGATAGACCGCGTCGCGTTCGGCCTGCGAGAAGGATGCCGCAGGCGCGAGCTCGTCACGCTTCTCGTCAGACATCGTTCCTCACGCCGAGCGCCGCTGCGAGACGCTCGAAATCTTGCGGGCGCGCGGGGAGGCCGAAACGCAGCCAGCTCGGCCGCTCGGCGAAACGCCGGGTCAATATCCCCGCGGCGCAGAGACGCGCAAAGCTTCGAGGCGCATGAACGCTTTCGACGAGTCGAAAAAGATTGGTTCCCCCCACTGGCGCAAAGCCCGCCGCCGCGAGCAAGGCGTCGAGGCGTCCCGCCGATTGATCGACGAGAGCGCAGGCTTCGTTCCGCCAATCCGCGTCATCGAGCGCCCGTGCGCCGGCGGCGAGCGCAGGGCCGGAGACGCTCCAAGGGCCTTGGGCCGCGCGCAAGGCGGCAGCCCACGCCTCCGCGCAGAGCGCGAAGCCGAGCCGCAATCCGGGAAGCCCATAGGCTTTGCCGAAGCTCCTCAACACCACGATATTCTCGCCGGACTCGGGCTCCTCGGCGAGCAGCGGCTCGACGCAGAGCTCTGGCGCGAAGTCCGCAAAGGCCTCGTCGATGACGAGCAAGCCTCCGCGCGTGCGTAGACGCCTGGCGAGGCGCAGCAGATCCGCGGGCGGCGTGATGTGGCCGTCTGGGTTATTGGGGTTGACGACGATCGCGGCGTCCATCGTCGCCAATTCGTCCAGCGACTGGGCTTCCGTCACCGCAGCGCCGGCGGCCCGCCAGCGGGCGGCGTGCTCGGCGTAGCAGAAACCGAGCGTCGCGACGCGGCGCGCAGGAAAAACCCGGGGCAGCAAATCAATGAAGGCCTGCGTGCCGGCGCCGGCGACGACACTGAGAGACGACGGCGCACCATAGGCGCGGGCGGCGGCGGTTTCCGCCGCCTTGAAAGCCGGGGCGTCCGGCAGGCGCATCAGGACCTCCGGCGCGAAAGCTGGCAGCGGATAGGGGTGCGGATTGACCCCTGTCGAGAGGTCGAGCCAGGGCGAGGGCGCAGCGGGGAAGGCGCGGCGAGCCGCATCGATCCCGCCGCCATGCAGCGGCGCGGCTGCAAGCGTGCTTCCGCCATTCAAGGTCTCGGCGTGGGCGACGCGCCTCATCGCGCCATCTCCAGCAGCCGATCGAGATCAAGATGGCGGGCGCAATGTTCGGCCAGCCCGTCGAGCGTCTCCTCCACCATCGCCTCGTAGCGCAAATGCGAGGGATCGGCGCCGAGACGCGCGAGCCAGGCGGCGCGCTGCGCGTCATGCGCGAAGAGTCCGTGCACATAGGTGCCGCAGACGCGCCCGTGAACCGAGACGGCGCCCTCCAACCTCCCGTCGGCGAAGCGCAGCAGCGGCCGCTTGCGGTCCTCCCCCTCGGTTGCGCCCATGTGCATCTCATAACCCTCGAAAGGCGCGGCCTCGGCGACGCTTGCGCCGGAAACGGCCTGCAGAGTCTTCTCTTCGCCCATCACGGTCTCGACGTCGAGGAGGCCGAGCCCTTCCGCCGCGCCCGGCGGTCCTTCGACGCCTAACGGATCGGCGATGCGCCGGCCGAGGATTTGATAGCCGCCGCAAAGGCCCAGGACATGTCCTCCCCGCCGGACATGCGCGCGAATATCGATGTCCCAGCCCTCGGCGCGATAAGCGGCGAGATCGGCGAGGCTCGCCTTCGACCCCGGCAGCACGACGAGCTTGGCCGTTGCCGGCAGCGGCGTTCCTCTCGGAACGAAGCTCAATCGCACCCGCGGTTCCGCCTTCAGCGGGTCGAGATCATCGAAATTCGCGATGTTTGGCGGGATCGGCACGGCGATCTCGATATCGCCGTGCCCGTCGCCGCCTTTGGAAAGCGAAAGCGAATCCTCGGCCGGAAGCCGCCCGGCCGGCGGAAAGAAGGGCAGAAGACCGAGCGACGGCCAGCCGGTTTTCTCCGCGATGAGGCGCATGCCTTCCTGAAAGAGCGTCGGATCGCCGCGAAACTTGTTGACGATGAAGCCGGAGACCAGCCTGGCGTCGTCCTGGTCGAGGATCGCGCGGCAGCCGACGAGCTGTGCGATGACGCCGCCGCGGTCGATGTCGCCGACGAGCACGACCGGCGTGTTGACGGCGCGCGCAAAACCCATGTTGGCGATGTCGGCCGCGCGCAGATTGATCTCCGCCGCGCTGCCGGCGCCTTCGATCAGCACGAGATCGACGGAACCGCCAAGACGCGCGAAGCTTTCGAGCACGAGCGGCAGGAGGCGTGGCTTCCAGGACTGATACTCGCGCGCCGAGGCTTGGCCGACGACGCGTCCCTGCACGACGATTTGGGCGCCGGCCTCGCTTTGCGGCTTCAACAGCACAGGATTCATATCGACATGCGGGACGAGCCGCGCGGCGCGCGCCTGCAGCGCCTGTGCGCGTCCGATTTCCCCGGAGCCCGCGACCGCGGCGTTGTTCGACATGTTCTGCGGCTTGAAGGGCGCGACCTTGAGACCCCGATTCGCGAAGGCGCGCGCAAGCCCGGCGACGACGAGCGACTTGCCGACGTCCGACCCTGTGCCCTGGATCATCAGCGCTCTTGTCATGCCGGGCGCTTCGCGCGGGCGAAGTCGAGCGCGGCTTCGAGATTTTCCAGCCGCATTTCCGCTTGCGCGCTCGGCGGCGAAACGACGATCGTTTCCAGCGCGAGGGCCCGCGCGGCTTCGATCTTCGCGTAAGTCAGCGGTCCGCCGCTGTTCTTGGTGACGAGAACATCGATCTCGCGTTCGCGCATCAATTGGGTCTCGTCGTCGCGGCTGAAGGGGCCACGGGCGAGAAGCAGCTCCGCGGACGGCGGCAGCTCGCCGGCTTCAGGCGGCTCGATGCTGCGGATGAGATAGAAATGCTGCGGCGCTGCGCGAAACGCCGGCGCCGAAAGCCTGCCGATGGTGAGGAAAACGCGACGCGGCGACTGACCCAGCGCCGCGACGGCGCCGGCCATGTCTGCGACCTCTATCCAGCGATCGCCCGCTTGCCGTCGCCAGGCTTCGCGCGCGAGCACCGCCAGCGGAATTCCGAGCGAGGCGCAGGCTACGCGCGCATTCGCCGAGATGCGCTCTGCGAAAGGATGCGTTGCGTCAATGACGCGATCGATGCGGCTCTCCACGAGATACCGTTGCAGGCCCTCGACGCCGCCGAAACCGCCGACGCGCGTCGGGAGCGGCGAAGCGAGCGGCGCGCGCGTACGGCCGGCGAGCGACACGATGGCGTCCACGCCGTTCTCACGGGCGAGGCGCTCGCTGAGCGCGCGCGCTTCGCTCGTGCCGCCGAGCAGCAAGAGCCGCGGCGCGCGGTCATGATCTCGCGAGGGTTCGTCGCGGGTCGCCATCGTCGTCACCAACAGTCAAAGGCCTTCGCGTTCACAGGAAACGCCCGGGCAAGCGGCCGAGGCGCTTTCCTCTCGCGGCGATCCTGCTTTATACTCCCCAGACCAAGCTAAACGAAATGGAGTGATCAGAATGAAGAGTGGGTGGCTCATGTTGGCGATACCGGCATTGACGCTCCTTACCGCTTCCACGGCGTTCGCCGCGGGACCCGTGGGGAAATGGCGCGTCGGCGACGGCACCGCCGTAGTCGCCATCCATATGTGCGGCGCGAATTTGTGCGGGGTCATCGAGGCTGGGCCCGAGAAAAGCGCGCTCGACGACAACAATCCCGATCCTGCACAGCGCGGTCGCCGCCTCCTCGGCCTGCACATCCTCAACCTGAAGAAGAATGGCGACAACAAATGGGCGGGTACGGTCTATAACGCCAACGACGGTCAGAATTACCAGGCTAACGTCACGCAAACGGGTGAGTTGCAGTTGACGCTCGAGGGTTGCGTCGCCGGCACCAATATTTGCGGGAGCGACAATTGGATGCGAGTGCATTGAGGGGAGCGGGTCTCGCATGATCGCCGCTGAGGAGGTGATCCGCCAGCTTTCCCTCGCGCCCCATCCCGAGGGCGGGTTCTACCGCGAGACTTTCCGCGACACTGCGAGAGGGGAACGCGCAGCCTCGACCGCGATCTACTACCTTCTGCCGCAGGAGGAGATTTCTCGGTGGCACCGCGTGGACGCCGCGGAGATTTGGCATTTCTACGCGGGAGCGCCGCTCGAACTGTCCTTGAGCGAGGACGGGCGCAAAGCGTCCCGCCAACGCCTCGGCAACGACCTGGCCGCCGGAGAACGTCCGCAGCTCGTCGCGCCCGCCGGCTGGTGGCAAAGCGCGAAGAGCCTCGGGGCCTGGACGCTCGTCGGTTGCACAGTCGCGCCGGGGTTCGAGTTTTCCCATTTCGAGCTCGCCCCGCAGGATTTCGACCCCCGCCATCGCGACTGAGGCTTTCGCCGGAGAGCGCCCATGTTCGATCTCCTCATCGTCGGCGGCGGGATTAACGGATGTGCGATTGCGCGCGACGCGGCCGGACGCGGCCTTTCCGTGCGCCTCGTCGAGAAGGGCGATCTCGCCTCCTGCACGTCCTCCGCCTCGACGAAGCTCATTCATGGCGGCCTGCGCTATCTCGAACATTTCGAGTTTCGGTTGGTGCGGGAGGCGCTTGCCGAGCGCGAGGTCATGCTGGCGACCGCGCCGCATCTCGTCTCGCCGCTGACCTTCGTGCTTCCGCACGAGCCGCAACTGCGTCCCGCCTGGATGATCAGGCTCGGACTCTTTCTCTACGATCATCTGGCGCCTCGCGGGCGGCTCCCCGCCTCGCACGGCGTTTCGCTGAAAGAGAGCGTGTTCGGCGCCCCGCTCGCCAAGGGCTTCACGCGAGGGTTCACTTACGCGGATTGCTGGGTGGACGATTCGCGGCTCGTCATCGCAAACGCGCTGTCCGCGCGCGAGCTCGCCGCTCAGATCAGCCCTGGAACGGCTCTGGTTTCGGCGCAGCGCCAAGCCGACCGATGGATTGCGCGACTGGAGACGGCGCAAGGATCCGAGGAGATCGAGGCGCGAACGCTCGTCAACGCCGCCGGTCCCTTTGTCTCTGAAGTGCTGCACGATGCGCTTCACATCGTCTCGCGCAAGCATGTGCGGCTCGTTAAGGGATCGCATCTCGTCACGCGCCGGCTGTACGAGGGCGCACACGCCTATATTCTGCAGAACGTCGATCGCCGCGTCATCTTCGCCATCCCTTATGATGGCGAGTTCACGCTGATCGGCTCCACCGACACGCCGCACGACGGGGCGCCTGGACCGGTCTCGATTAGCGACGCCGAGACCGACTATCTCCTCGCTGCGGTCAGCCGCTGCTTCAAGCGCGAGGTCACGCGCGGCGACGTCGTTTCGAGCTACGCGGGGCTCAGGCCGCTCTTCGACGACGGCTCTTTTGACGCCTCGGTCGTGACGCGCGATTACGCCTTCGATCTCGACGGAGAAGGAGCGCCCGCGCTTTCCATCTTCGGCGGCAAGATCACGACCGCGCGACGGCTCGCCGAACATGCGCTGGAGACGTTGAAGCCGGCCTTCACGCGCATGGGTCCGGCCTGGACCGGCGCGACGCCGCTCGCGGGTGGCGAAGGCCTGCAGGGCGAGATCGAGCCACTGCTGGCCCGGCTTCTCCTCGAGAAACCCTTTCTGCCGCAGCCTCTGGCGCATCGTATCGCCTGCGCCTATGGCGCGCGTGTCTTCGCCATGCTCGGCGACGCCGCCACTCTGACGGAGCTGGGAGAAGACTTCGGCTGCGGCCTGACGCGGCGAGAGCTCGATTATCTCGTCGCGGAGGAATGGGCGCAGACGGCCGACGATGTGTTGTGGCGCCGCTCGAAGCTCGGGCTGCATATGACTCCGTCGCAGCGCGACGGAGTCGCGCGGGCGATCGCGCAAGGTTCCCTCAGAGCCTGACGCCAAGCCCGCGAGCGTGAGCCTTCGCCGACGCGCGCATGATCTTGAGCAGCAGCAGCGCCGAGAGCAGCGGGCCGATCGCCAATACGGGCGGCGCGTAGTGAAAGACGCCGGTGACATCCTTGACCCATCCGACGAGATAGGGTCCGAGAAAACCCGCCATCGCTGCGATCGCATTAATGAGCGCGATGGCGCCCGTCGCCTGCGCCGGTGGCAAGCGCTGCGTCGCGAAAGCCCAGAAGATCGGAAACATCGCTAAAGTGCCCGCCGCCGAAACCGACAGCGCCACTATAGTCAACGCGGGTGACGTGAGCGCGCCGCAAGCCGCGAGCCCCAGGGCGGAGAGCAGTGATGCGAGCGCCGCGTGCCGCGCATGGCCGCCGTGGCGATCGACATGCCGGCTCCAGAAAAACATGGAAAGGCTGCCGGCGACATAAGGCATGGCGGTGAGAAGGCCCACGAGCAGCGGAGACTCAAAGCCGAAATCGTGAACGATCTGCGGCAGCCAGAACACCAGACCGTAGAGCGTCAGCACGACGCCGAAATAGATCACGCTGAGGCTCGCGACATCCGGCGTCAGCAGCATCTTCAGACTGGGATCGACCGCGGTTTCCGGATGCGCGGCGCGCTCCGCGTCTAGCGTGTTCTGCAACCATTCCCGTTCCTGCGGCGTGAGCCACCGCGCCTCTCTCGGCCGGTCGGTAAGCCAGAAAAACGCCATGACGCCAAGCGCGATCGACGGCACGGCCTCGATCACGAAGAGCCATTGCCAAGCCTTCGCGCCGCCGACGTCATGCAGCGCTTCGAGAATGATTCCGGAAAGCGGCGCGCCGATTACGCTGGAGATGGGGATCGCCAGCATGAACAGGCCCAAGGCGACGGCGCGAGACGAATGCGGCATCCAAAAGGTGAGATAGAGAACGACGCCCGGGAAAAACCCGGCTTCCGCCATTCCCAGCAGCAATCGCAGCGCCAGAAAGCTCGACTCGTTCCAGGCGAACGCCATCAGGGCGGACACGAGTCCCCAGCTCAGGAGAATGCGCGCGATCCAGAGGCGGGCGCCGACACGCTCCAGCATGAAATTGCTCGGAATCTCGAAGGCGGCGTAGCTGAAAAAGAAAATGCCCGAACCCAGACCAAAGATCGTCGGGGAGAGGCCGAGGTCCTTGTTCATCTGCAGCGCCGCGAAGCCGATGTTCACGCGGTCGAGGTAATTGGCGAAGAAGCAGATAGCGAGAAAAGGCAGCAGCCGCTGCCGCACTTTCGCGATCGTCCGCGGGCCGTCGATGGCCTCCGGCGACGATTGGATGGACGTGCGCTCGAGCGTGTTCAACGTCGCTTCGCTTTCATGTTCCGGCACGAAGTCCATTCTTCGCCTACGCCTCGCCTGCGCGCAAACGACAAAAAAGCCGGGCTGCGCGCCCGGCTTTGATGCTTTGCGTATTTGCGCAACGGCGAAGACGCCGCGGCGCCGCGTTAGCGCTTCGAGAACTGGAAGCTCCTGCGCGCTTTGCGCTTGCCGTATTTCTTGCGCTCGACCACGCGCGAATCGCGGGTCAGGAAGCCTTCGCGCTTCAAAGCCGAACGGAGCTCCGGCTCATAATGGGTGAGCGCCTTGGAAAGGCCATGGCGCACGGCGCCAGCTTGCCCGGAGAGCCCGCCGCCGGCGACCGAAACGACCAGGTCGTATTGACCGGTTCGCTTTGCGACGACGAGCGGCTGCTGGATGATCATGCGCAGCACCGGACGCGCGAAATAAACGCCAACGTCGCGGCCGTTGACGCTGATGCGGCCCGTACCGGGCTTGATCCAGACGCGCGCGATCGCGTTCTTGCGCTTGCCGGTTGCATAGGCGCGGCCATGCTTGTCGAGCTTCTGCTCGCGCAGCGGCGCGGCGGGGACGACCGTCTCGGCGCCGGCGAGGTCGGAGAGAGAAGAGAGCGTGGTCTCGGCCATGGTCAGGCGCTCCGCGAATTCTTGGGGTTCAGGGCGGCGACGTCGAGCGGCGTCGGGCTTTGCGCGGCGTGGGGATGCTCGGCGCCCTTGTAGACGCGCAAATTCCCGAGCTGCTGGCGGCCCAGCGGCCCGCGCGGCAGCATGCGCTGCACCGCCTTCTCGAGTATACGTTCCGGAAAGCGCCCCTCGAGAATGAACTTCGCCGACCGCTCCTTCACCCCGCCGGGATAGCCCGTGTGATGGTGATAGACTTTCTGGTCGCGCTTCCTGCCGGTAAACACGACCTTGTCGGCGTTGACGACGATGATGTTGTCGCCATCGTCCATGTGTGGCGTGAAGGTCGCCTTGTGCTTGCCGCGCAGCCGCAGCGCGATGAGCGAAGCCAGGCGGCCGACGACAAGCCCTTTGGCGTCGATCAGCACCCATTGCTTCTGGATGTCGGCAGGTTTCGCCGAATAGGTTTTTCCATACATCTGCGGAGAGTTTCCGTGTGTGGCAGTGGGCCGCCCTATGCGGCGAAGCGCCGCTGATAGGGGAGCTTGCACGGAAAGTCAAACGATAGCTCCGTGGAACGCTAGAAAAAGCTGGCGATCCGCTTGTGCGGTATCATATTACCTCATTGGTAGCCCTCTCGTCGCATCGCTCCGGTTTGAGCTACTACCGGTAAACCCTAACTTGCCGCCGCGCCCGCCCGACACACTTATGCGGCGACGACGACGCGTCGCGGTGCGCGGCGCACGCGTCGAGAGGTTTTAGCGATGTCGCAACCTTCGGAAAGTGAAAGCGCAGCCGCCGTCATGACGGGCTGCGCGCTTGTCGGCGCGATTGTCTGCGGAATAGTTTTTGTTTTGACCTTGGGTCCGACGGGCGGGCTGATCGGGGCCTTGGTGGGCGGCTTTGTCGGCGCGCTGCTCGCGGAAGCTTGAGCGAAGAGCGCCCCCGCGCCCCGCCGTAATCTGAACAATTTTGCCCGCGCATATGGCCTGCCCCGCGCTGCCCAGCTTTTTGGGAACAGCGAGGGGGCGGGCGCGAGCGCGTGAAGAAAATTACGAAGCTCTTCCAGGACATGCCGGCCGCGCTCGCTTTGGCGGCGCTTGCGAGCGGCGCCGCGGCGGAAACCTCGCCCGGAATGCAAGACCCGCTCATCGGCAAGAAACTGGAGTTGCGCGGCGTCGAGCAGGGCCTCCAGAACGTCACGGACGAAAAGCGCAGGATCGACCAGGACCTGGAGCGTCTCGCAACGGAAAGAAGCCGTCTCGCGCAAGTGCTGATCGAAGCGGCGGGGAAGCTGCGCGAGACCGAGAAACAGACAGCGGAAATCGAAACAGAGCTGCAAAAGATCGAGGGCCGGCAGGAGGCCTTGCGCGCCTCGTTGCACGAAAGGCGCGCGCTGATCGGCGAAGTGCTGCTCGTGCTGCAACGGATAAACCGCCGTCCGCCGCCGGCCGTGCTCGCAGAGCCTGAAGATATTTTGAAAGCCTTGCGCGCCGCCATGGCGATGGGCGCCGTGCTTCCGCAGATGCGCGCCGAAACCGTGAGGCTGCAGAAAGATCTCTCCGAACTGGTCGCACTGCGCGAGGCGGCGCAGGCTCAAAGAACCGCACTCGCAAAACGCCGGGACGAACTGACCGCGCAGCGCGCCAATCTGGAACAGATGATCGAGGAACGGCGCGCCGCCTCGCAGCAAATAACGAGCGAGCGAACGGCCCAGGAAGAGCGCGCGCGCAGGCTCGCGGAGCAGGCGACGAGCATCAAGGACCTCATCGCGCGCATGGAGAAGGAGAGCGCGGCGGCGCGCATGGCGTCGCAGGCGGCCAAAGATGCGGAGGCCAAGCGCGAGGCGGCGGATGCGCAGGCTTCGCGCGAACAGCGGGCCAAGGCGCTCGCCCAGCCCTTCCGCGATCCCGCGCGGCTGGCGCCCGCGGTCGGCTTCGCCGATCTCAAAGGCAAGCTTCAGCTTCCCGTCGTCGGACCTTTCGCGCGCCGCTTCGGCGAGCAGGACGGCTATGGCGGCGTGGAAAGAGGGGACTCTCTGCAGGTCAGAGAAAACGGCCTCGTTTCAGCTCCTTGCGACGGATGGGTTGTTTATGCCGGTCCCTATCGAAGTTACGGCGGTCTCTTGATTATCAACGCAGGCGGCGGTTATTATGTCGTCTTGGCTGGGGTGGCCCGAATCAATGTGGGCGTGGGACAGTTTGTTCTCGCAGGAGAACCTGTCGCGAGCATGGGCGATGGCTCGGTAAAAACAGCCGCAACCGTCGCGATTGGCGCAAAACAGCCCATTTTATATGTCGAGATCCGGAAGGACGGAAACTCGATAGACCCGAGTCCATGGTGGGCCCGGTCTGACACCCGGAAGGTTGGCGGATGATTCGAAAGACTGCACTCCTTGCGACCGGCATCGCCATTGGCGCCGGATGCGCGGCTTTGGGCCAGCAAGCCCGCACCCTTCTCACCGCTGAGGCGGTAGCGGCGCCTGCGGACACCTATAAGAATTTGAACCTTTTTGGGGACGTGTTCGACAAGGTGCGCAGCGATTACGTCGAGAAGCCCGACGAGCAGAAAAT
>CAVUQD010000007.1:0-119605 GCA_963743565.1 uncultured Alphaproteobacteria bacterium | reverse complement strand
AGCTTGGGGCGCTGACCGCTTCTCAGGACTTCTCTTTCGGCGGCGGAAGAGCGTTCCATTCCCCGCCGGCCTCCAAATCCTCCGGACGCGGCTGCAGCATGATGTTGTAGCCGGCGTCGATGAGATGAACCTCCCCGGTCACGCCGCCGGAAAGCTCGGAGAGGAGATAGAGCGCCGAGCCGCCGATCTCGTCCAGGGTGATCATGCGCTTGAGCGGGCAGTGCGCCTTCTGGAAGGCGCCCATCGCGCGCGCGCCGCCGATGCCGGCCCCGGCCATTGTGCGCACCGGGCCCGGCGAGATCGCGTTGACGCGAATGCCGCGCGCGCCATAGTCCGCCGCGAGATAGCGCACGGAAGAGTCGAGCGCGGCCTTGGCCACGCCCATCACATTGTAGTTGGGCATCACGTGCGTGCCGCCCGCGAAGCTCACGGTGAGAAGCGTCCCGCCGTTTTCCATCATCGCCGCGGCGCGCTTCGCCGCTTCGGTGAAGGAAAAGCATGAGATGACCATCGTGCGGATAAAATTTTCGCGCGAGGTGTCGGCATAGAGGCCCTTGAGCTCGTTCTTGTCGGAATAGGCGATCGAATGAACGAGGAAGTCCAAGCCGCGCCATTCCTTCTGCAAGCGCGCGAAGACGGCGTCGACCGTGGCGACGTCCTCGACGTCGCAGGGAAGCACGAGATCTGAGCCGAGTTCCTTCGCGAGCGGCGCGACGCGCTTCAGCAGCATCTCGCTCTGATAGGTGAAGGCGAGCTCGGCTCCATGCCGGGCGAGCACGCGCGCGATCCCATAGGCGATCGAATGATCGTTGGCGACGCCCATGATCAGGCCCCGCTTGCCTTGCATCAGTCCGTTGGCACTCGGCATTCAGTATCGTCCTCGAGCTTCTTTCAAATCATTGCGAGCCTGGAGGCTCGCGGTCCAAAATCCGGACCGTGGGCCTCCAGGCTCGCTCATGATGCTACTGACTCACGCGTCCGGGTGCTTGAACACCAGGGTCGCATTGGTGCCGCCAAAACCGAAGGAATTGGACAGCACCGCGCGCAGATTCACATTGTCGCGCCGCTGGCGCAGGATCGGCATGTCGGAAAACTCGGGATCCAATTCCTCGATGTTCGCGCTCTTGCAAATGAAGCCGTGCTTCATCATCAGCAGCGAATAGATCGCCTCCTGCACGCCGGTCGCGCCGAGCGAATGGCCGGTGAGCGACTTCGTCGCCGAAAGCGGCGGGCATTTGTCCTCATTGCCGAAGATCTCGCGGATCGCCTCGATCTCCTTCACGTCGCCGACGGGCGTCGAGGTCGCGTGCGGGTTGATGTAGTCGATCGGGATTTTCACGTTCTGGAGCGCCTGCTGCATGCAGCGCACGGCGCCTTCGCCCGAGGGCGCGACCATGTCATGGCCGTCCGAGGTCGCGCCATAGCCGACGATCTCGGCGTAGATTTTCGCGCCGCGCGCCTTGGCGCGCTCATACTCCTCGAGCACGAGCACGCCGGCGCCGCCGGCGATGACGAAGCCGTCGCGGTTCTTGTCATAGGCCCGCGAGGCGGTCTCGGGCGTGTCGTTGTAGGAGGAGGACATGGCGCCCATCGCGTCGAAGAGCACGGAGAGCTCCCATTCGAGCTCCTCGCAGCCGCCGGCGAAGATCATGTCCTGCTTTCCCCATTGGATCAGCTCGAAGGCGTTGCCGATGCAATGGTTTGAGGTCGCGCAGGCCGAGGAGATCGAGTAGTTGACCCCCTTGATCTTGAACCAGACGGCGAGCGTCGCGGAGGCCGTCGAGGCCATGGTCTTCGGCACCGCGAACGGGCCCACGCGCTTGGGGCCCTTGTCGCGCGTGATGTCCGCGGATTCCGCGATGACCCGCGCCGAGGGACCGCCCGAGCCCATGACGATGCCGATGCGCGGATCGGAGATCTCCTCGAGGCTGAGCCCCGCGTCGGCGATGGCCTGATCCATCGCTACATGGTTCCAGGCGGTGCCGGCGGCGTGGAAGCGCGCGGCGCGGCGGTCGACGACCTTCATCGCGTCCAGCTTGGGCATCCCGTGCACCTGCGAGCGAAAACCGAGCTCGGCGTATTTCTCGGCGCGCACAATGCCGGGCTTGGCTTGGAACAGCGACTCTCTGACTTCCTCAGCGTTATCGCCGATCGACGACACGATGCCCATTCCGGTGACGACGACGCGTCTCATATTATTCCTCCCGAGGCCAAAGGCCCGCTTTTGGCGGCGATGCAGGAATGGCAGCGGCACAAGGGTCTTTCCGCTCCCTAGTGGCCATCCGCTATTGCCGGCTCGCACTCTTCATTTTCCGGCGCTCACTCTTTCGCGAGGCAGACGCGCAGGTCCTTGGCTTCATAAATGCGCTTGCCGTCGGCGGCCATCCAGCCGTCGGCGATGCCCAGAATCAGCTTGCCCTTCATCACGCGCTTGAAGTCGATCCCATAGCTGACGAGCTTCACGGTGGGGCGCACCATGCCGGTGAACTTCACTTCGCCGACGCCGAGCGCCATGCCGCGCCCCGGTAGGTCGAGCCAGCCCAGGTAAAAGCCGACGAGTTGCCAAAGGGCGTCCAGTCCCAGGCAGCCGGGCATGATGGGGTTACCCTTGAAGTGGCAGTCGAAGAACCAGAGGCTCGGCTTGATGTCGAATTCGGCGCGAATGTAACCCTTGCCGTGGTCGCCGCCCTCCTCGAAAATTTCGGTGATGCGGTCGAACATCAGCATCGGCGGCAGTGGCAGCTGCGCGTTGCCGGGACCAAACAGCTCTTCGCGGCCGCAAGCGAGCAAATCTTCATAGCCGAAGCTCGAGCGTCTTTCGCTCATCGATGGGCTTCCCCTTCCCTTATGATGTCATTGGGCGATACGCGCCGTTTGGGCCGCAATTGCGGGCGCCCGCCGGAGAAATCCCGTAACATAAGGAAAGGCGCGGGAAAACCCGCGCCCATGCCGTGAACCCGCGAGACCCTGATAAAAACGGGCGCTCAGCTCGGGACGCTTGCCCCCGGAGCCCGGGCGGCTTCCGCCGCCTTCTGCTGGTAGAGACCGACGAAGTCGATGGGGTCGAGGAACAGCGCCGGAAAGCCGCCGTCGCGCGTCGCGTCCGAGACGATCTGACGCACATAGGGGAAGAGCAGGCGCGGACACTCGATCATCACGATGGGATGGATCTGTTCCTGCGGGATATTGGTCAGCCGGAAAACCCCCGCGTATTCGAGATCGAGCTTGAAGAGCACATCCGCGCCCTCGCCGGCCTTGGCGTCGAGCTTGAGCGAGACCTCGAAATCGGTCGGCGCGAGCTGCTTAGCGTCGACGTTCACCTGAACCTGAATGTTCGGCGGTTTGTCCGGCGGGGCCAGTGAGCGCGGCGCATTGGGGTTCTCGAAGGAGAGGTCTTTCAAATATTGGCCGAGAGCGTTCAGCGCCGGCGCGCCGGAGCCCTGCTGCGCCGCGTTGTCATTGCCGTTGCCGTCCGCCATTCCCTCAACTCCCGTGAAAGTTCTCGCTCTTTTGCTGGCCCCGCCTAACACGTTCATTTCGGCCCGACAAGGCGAAGGGGGAGAACGATTCCGAGGCTGGCGGAGTCAGCCGGAGGCGTGGCGAGCGCGCGACCAGCTGCGGTAGGCGCCGGGCGTCATGCCTGCATAGCGGTGGAAGGCTCGCCGGAAACTATTTTCGTCGGCGTAGCCTGCGCCTGTGGCGAGCTGCTTCACGGGTTGGCTCGTCGTCTCCAGCAGCATGCGCGTGGTTTCGAAGCGAACGCGGTCGATGAAGCGCTTGGGCGACTCTCCCGTCGCCTCCTTTAGGCGGCGATGCAGCGTGCGCTCCGAAGCGCCGATCGCCTGCGCTAGCTGCTGTGCGGTCATCGGTGCGGCGCTCGCTTCGCGCACGATGTGCTCCGCCTCGAGCAAAAATGGGTTCGAGGCGGCAAGATGGCCCGGCGGGACGTAAACCGCCTGAGAGTTGGGCGCGGTGTCGACAACGGTGAAATCGGCGACAACCTTCGCCGCTTCGGGGCCGAACAGCCTCCGCACGACGCTGAGGGAAAGATCGATCCACGAAAGCGGGCCGCCGGCGGTTGCAATGCGCCCCTCTTCGATGAGCGGCGCGCCCCAGACCGTGTCTGCGCGAGGATAGCGGCTCTTCAGGGAGTCGTAGCGCCACCAGGTCGTCGTGCACCGCCGGCCGTCGAGAAGGCCCGCCTCGCCCAGCAGGAAGACGCCGTTGCATGAGGCGCAGATCATGGCCCCCAGCGCGTGCTGGCGGCGCAGCCAAGCTGCGGCGGCGCCGATCGCCGGCGTCGCAGGGGAGGAATGCCCGCCATCGCAGTAATAGGCCGGCACGAGCACGGCGGCGAAATCGCCAGCGGTCTCAAAGCTCGCGTCCGCCTCGATCCGGCGGCCGGAGCCGTCCTGGATCGGCCGGCCGTCGAAGCTGACGATGACGACTTCGAAAGGCGGGTTCGAGCGGCTCTTCGTGATCATGCGGCGGCCGAGCGACAGCAAATCCATCGGACCGAGGACCCCGGAGCCGAGGCAGCCGTCAAAGGCGAGAATGGCGATCTGCATGAGCCTTCCCTGTCGCTGGCGAGAATAGCATGGTCCATGGCTTTTCAGTTGGCGAATTCAGCAAGACTATCGGCAAATTCGCCATCGTGCAAGGCGTCCGCGGAGGGCGCACCTTCCTGCTCAAGCCGCAACCACGGGCTAGCCGGTCAGAGGTTTCGGCGACCGAGAAAGGGAGATGACTATGACCTCTATCGAAACAGCCGCACGCACCGACCGTGCGGGAGCGGTCGGCGCGGACACGATCGTCGATCTCAGGGGCCTGTGGATCGGACTGGCGACCCTCAACGTTTTCTATCTGATCGTGCGAGTCTATGAGCAGATCTATGGCTGGCGCGCGGGTCTCGACTCGTTCGCGCCGGAGTTCCAGACCTACTGGCTGTCGATTCTGTGGACGGAGATTCCGCTGGAGCTCGTCTGCGGCGTCGCACTCGCCGGCTATCTTTGGAAGACCCGTGTCCGCGATATGTCTGCAGTCACGCCCCGCCAGGAGCTGCGCGCGATCGTGGACAATGCGAAGTGGCTCGTCGCCTATTCCGTGGCGATCTATTGGGGCGCGTCTTTCTTCACGGAGCAGGACGGCACATGGCACATGACGGTGATCCGCGACACGGACTTCACCCCGTCGCACATCATCGAGTTCTACATGAGCTATCCAATCTACTCGATCGCCGCCGTGGGCTGCTTCTTCCATGCGAAGACGCGGATACCCTATTTCTCCAAAGGCTATTCGCTGGCCTACCTGATCGTAGCGATCGGCCCCTTCATGATCATCCCGAATGTCGGCCTCAACGAATGGGGTCACACCTTCTGGTTCATGGAGGAACTGTTCGTCGCACCGCTGCACTGGGGCTTCGTGTTCTTTGGCTGGATGGCGCTCGGTGTCTTCGGCGTCGTACTGCAGCTCCTGCTGAATATCCATCGCCTCATCGGCGAGGAAGGAGTCCGCCTCCTGACCGCGGACTGAAGCCAAGCGACCGGGCGAGCCCTGCCCGCCGGGTCGCATTCCATGCTCTGCTCTCCCAGCAGGGGGCGCGCCTTCGCCGGGGCGCGCCTTTTGCGCGAGAATGCGCGATCTAATGCGACGAGGCCGCCGCCCAAGCGTTCGGCAATCGCACAATATTACGCCTTGCTTTAAGTCCCAAGCATTCGTTACAGCTCGTACGTGGTCGGAGCCGCCTTAAAAGCACATTCCGCAACAGGTGGAAGACCACTGCGCTCAGAATTCGCCCCAGCGAATTGACCTGACTGGCTTATTATCGTTCGAGCGATCCTGTTCGAGCGCAGAGCGCGCGAGGCGCGAAAGACAAAAACGCGAATGTCACAAGTTTTGAAGCGAGCGCCGGACAGGGCCGCGAAGCTCCGACCCGAGACTTCACGCGAGCCCGCGGCGGGTCTTCGGGAGGGGCGAGGATTTGGTCCCATGGCGCGTGTTGAGACGCGCAGTCCCGTCCCGCGCCCGATCAATCTCGAGCGCCGCGCACGTTTCGCGCGTATCGAGGACGACGCTCCCTCCGAGGCGTGAGCTGGCCGAAACCCCGGATCGCTCCTCCCGTCAGCGAAACCGGTCGCGTCGGCATGGCGCCCGTTCCAGTCCGGAACGGGGCGGACCGCGCCATGCCGACGCCTCCTTGGAGCCCTTATCGCTCGCGTGATTTGACGCGCGCGCGCCGCGCTTTAGGCCGAGACCGCCGCGCGAAGGCCGAATTCCAGGTCGTCGATCAGATCGTCGATGTCCTCGAGCCCGACCGACAAGCGCAGCATCCCGTCGGATATGCCGAGTTGGGCGCGCGCCTCGGGTGCGAGTCGCTGATGCGTCGTCGTCGCCGGATGGGTGATGAGGCTCTTGGCGTCGCCCAAGTTGTTGGAAATTTTGACGATCTCCAGGGCGTTGGCGAATTTGAACGCAGCCTCCTTGCCTCCGCGCATCTCGAAGCATACGAGCGTGCCGCCGCCCAGCATTTGGCGCTTCGCGAGGGCAGCCTGAGGATGGTCGTCGCGGAAAGGGTATAACGCGCGCGAAACGCCTTTCTGCTCGGCGAGGAAATCGGCAATGCGCGCGGCGCTCTCGGTCTGGCGCGCGACGCGCACGGGCAGCGTCTCAAGGCCCTTCAGCAGGACCCAAGCGTTGAAGGGGGAGAGCGCCGGGCCCGTCTGCCGCAGAAAATTATGCAGCGTCTCGTCGATCAGCGCCTGGGAGGCGAGAATGACGCCGCCGAGACAGCGCCCCTGGCCGTCGATGTGCTTGGTCGCGGAATAGACGACGATGTCGGCCCCGAAATCGAAGGGCTTCTGCAGCAGCGGCGTCGCGAAGACATTATCGACGACGAGCTTCGCGCCCCCCTCATGCGCGACATCGGCGATGGCTTTCAGGTCGTAGACCTCGAGCCCCGGATTGGTTGGGGTTTCTAGAAAGAGCGCCTTGGTCTCCTTGCGGACCGCCTTTTTCCATTCGCCGATGTCGGTGCCGTCGACGAGGCTCGTCTCGACGCCAAAACGCGGCAGGAGTTCCTCAACGACATAAAGGCAAGAGCCGAACAACGCCCGCGCGGCGACGACATGGTCGCCAGCCTTGACCTGGGAGAGCAGGGCGGCCGTGACGGCAGCCATGCCGGAGGCCGTGGCGCGCGCGGCCTCCGCGCCCTCGAGCAAACACATGCGCTTCTCGAAGATGGCCACGGTCGGATTGGAGAAGCGCGAGTAAATGAAACCGGGGTCCTCGCCCTTGAAGCGCGCCTCGGCGGCCTCGGCCGAGGGGTAGGCGAAGCTTTGCGTGAGGTAGAGCGCCTCCGAGAGCTCGCCGAAGGAGGAACGCAGCGTCCCGCCGTGGACGAGGGCGGTCGCGGGCTTCATGGGGCGGCGGGGAGGGTTCGACATTCGGGCATCCTCGAAACGAGCGGCGCAGCCAGGGTTTCCGAGGAGACCCGGCCTTTTAGCGCCTTGTTTTACGTGGCGGCAAGCCGGCCGGCTCAAATAACCACTTGGTCAATAAAGGGGAAGCGTGCGGGGCTGTCAACGGTCCAGCAGAGCTTTCCGTCAACGCTGCCGTTGCTAGATACCCGTTAGGGTAAGCCCACAAGGCGTTGCTTATAGAGAAGCTGTGTTCGACCCAAGCGATAGAGCGCCTGATGCCTCTCAAATCCGCGATCCTAGCCCTAAAGCCCACGAGCTATTGGCCGCTCGACGACGCGCTGGGCGCGTCCGCCTGTCTCGACGCCTTGGGATTGAAAGACGCTGCGCTCCCCGCAACCGGGACTGGGGTGACGCTCGCGGCGGTCCCCTTCGGCGCGAGCGCTGCGCCTCTCTTCGACGGTGCGATCGGAAGCCGGCTCACCATCGGGAGCCTCCCGCAATATTCGCAGTCCTTCGCCAATGCGCTCTCCGTCTCCGTCTGGATTCGCCCGGCCACGCTCAACAACGCGAATACGGCCGGATCCGGCGACCAATATGTGCATTTCCTAGAAAAGGCCGTGACGCCGGTCGTGGATACCGAATGGGCCATGCGGTTCTACAATCAGCATTCCGGGCGTCCTTCCCGGCTGTCCTTTTACATGTTCAACCTGGCCGCCACGACCGCGAATCCGACCAACAAGGGCGCAGGCTCCTACATGCAGTTCGGCGTGAACACCGACGTGACGCCGGTGAGGGTCGGCAGCTGGCTGTTTCTCGTCGGCGAGGCGGAGCCGTGGATTTCAACCAGCGATCAGACCACCGGGGCCGTTCTCTGGAAGCAGGACGTAAAGGCGAAACGTATTCCGCAGGACAAATATGAATATCCCGAGTTTCAGGTGCAGCCGCTGGCGGCTTCGGGACCCGTGAGCGTCGGCGGCACCGCGGAGACGGGCTTCAATGGGGCGATCGCCCATCTGGCGCTCTGGAATCGGCTGCTCTCGCGAGACGAGATCGACGCGATCTGGAGGCAGGGCGCGGCCGATCTTCAATTGACGGCGAGCTAGCGGGCTTTTCTGTCAGACGCGGGTTCGGCTTTGCCCGGTCGCCCCGGCGGGTTGCCGCCGCGCGTATATCGCCAGATGGTAGATTGACGGAAGCGCCTCCGGGCTCACGTCTGAGCGTGTGACCGCGATGAATGCGCTGCGCGCGATCGCCCGCAGGGACCTGTCCGGAAACTCTTGTCTTACGGCGGCGATCAGCTGATCCCCGTCTTTCGCTTCCGTCGCGCGTTCGATGATGCGCGCGGCAAGCTTACGCTGTTCTAGGTCGAACACTGCGCCCTCTGTGTCGAGCCACTGATAACCGAACCCGTGAAGGGGTTTAGGCTAGATGTCTACAGAGGCGGAGTCAAATTCGCTTACGTAGGTTCCCGTACGCGAGGCTCCGCGCTTTGGTTTAGAGGCGCGTTAACTCTTTACGATCAGCGTCGCACTCGATTTCGTCAGGCGAACGCAGAGGCGTGCTGGACTTGAGGGGAAGCATGACGTGACCACGACGCTGTCCGCCTATCTCACGGTAGCCAACAATCTCAGCCAATGGCAGGCCATGACCGCAAAGACACCTGCGGTCCAGACGGCCACGCAATATTTCGAGAACAACATCGGCAACGTGACCTCGGCGCAGCAGCTCGTCGATAATCCCCGGCTCTTCAATTATGCGATGACGGCTTTTGGCCTCAGCGACATGACCTACGCCAAAGGCCTCATGCAGAAAGTGCTGCAGCAGGGCGTGACGAGCAGCACGGCGTTGGCGAACACGCTCGACAATTCGAACATTTTCGCCTTCGCCAAGGCGTTCGATTTTGCAGACAATGGCTCCGCAACCACCACCTCATCGAGCCTCGTCAGCCAGGTCGTCAATAAATATATCGAGAACTCGCTTGAGACCTCGCAGGGCCAGCAGGACCCCGGCGTGCAACTCGCTCTCTACTTTCAGGCCAATGCGCCGAATGTAACGAGCGTTTACCAGATCCTTGCCGACAAAAATTTGCTCACGGTCGTGCAGACGGCGCTCGGGATCTCGCCCATGACAGCCGCGGAGCCGATCGATACGCAGGCCAACATGCTCACCTCGAAGCTCAATCTCTCGGACTTTCAAGATCCGAAAAAGCTCGAGCAATTCATCGAGCGCTTCGGCGCCCAATACGACGCAAATAACAACACGCCCGGCGCCACGACGAGCAGCTCCTCGACCACGACGCTGACCACGGCCTCGCTCTTTCAGACAACGCCCATCGCCGGCAGCGGGATCATTGAGATCAATCCGACGACGCTGCTCAGCGCCGATAACGCCGGCTTGAGTCTCTTGTTGTGATTCTTGCGCCCTGTGAATTTTCCGCCACGCCTGCCCTGGCGGGGCGCGTTTTCATCACTGGAGAGGGCAGGAGCCCGGATTGTCGCAAGGCGCGGGCGTGGCGCGCGTCACGCCCTGAACCTCATTCGAAGCCGCGCCCTCCACGCCATTCACCACCGCGGAAACGCGCCAGCGATACGTCGACTTCGGCGCGAGGCCGGCGTCGCCGAAACTCGGTCCCGCGACACGGCCGACGACCGTGAAGGCGCCATCCGCGCCGGCCCGCGAAATGCTGTAGGCCTGCGCTCCGTTCACGGAAGCCCAAACGAGGTCTGCGCTCGTGTCCGAAGTGTCGATGACGGCGAGCGCATTCGGCGCCGCTGCCGGCCCAGCAGTCGCGCCGGTCGTCGCGGGTTTTGCGCCTGCCGTCAGCGCGTCCACCATGGCCTTGATCGCTCGGATCTGCTTCCCGGCCTTTGTGACGTAAGCATCCGTGTGGTTGACGTAAGCCCACCAATCCCAGCAAGCCTGAGGATTGAAAGGCAAGAACGGGCTCGCCTGGGTTTGAGGATACAGAATGATAAGACGATTCGTATCCGCCCATGCGTTGTAGCCGGTGTTTTCGACGTAGGTTTTCTTAATGTCGCCGGCGTCCTGCTTACACCCATGCAAGCTGACATGGACGCGACAAGGCGCGCCGTTTTCGCAGTCCTTCGGGACGTAGACGTAGCCCGTGTCGCCAAGGCTCACGGCGCCCGGAATGTCTGGGACGATATAAGGACGTTGATCGAAAGCCGTGATCGATCCGCTGAGCGACCCGCGATTCGGGGAATTGAGGGCGCCGTAGATGTGCCGAAGGATGATCCCTGCCTGATCATAGCCGCAGTCGTCGATGAAGGGGCTCTCATTGGCGTTGCAGGCCTTGAGCCCGGAGGCCTTAGACTCCGCCGCGACGACGAAAGAGTGACCGGCTCCCAGCGCGGACTGGTAATAGAGATTGCCTTGGTTGGCGTCGCCAAGATAATGGCGATAGAAATCGGCGGCGGCATCGGTCACCGACCTTGCCACGGTCGTGTCGTTATAGCCATGGAATAGATAGATTTTCTGTTGCTTTATATTCTGAAGATCATCGATCTCGAAAGACGCGGCTTTGGCGTCAGCTTTTCCGGTGAGCGAGCTGAGTTCCGGCGGCGGTCCCTGCAAGCAGGGATACAGCGCCCCCAACAAGTTTGTTTTCGCGGCGATCAGTTTTTCGGGCACGAGGAGCGCAGCGTTAAAGGCGCCAAAAGGCAGATCGAGACGCTCACCTTCGGCGCACCAATAGGGGCCGCCGGCGACGACGCCGACTCCCTTGATCGTCGAGGACCAAGCCGTGCCGAACTGAACCGCCATGAAGGCGCCGGAGGATATCCCGGAGACCGAGGTCTCTTTGATGTCGGCGTTGTAACCCATGAGCGCGGTCGGCTCCGCCGCCAGCGATGGGGTTGCGGAAGCCCCGGCGAAGAAGAGGAAAGCGGCGAGTCCGTGCAACAGCGACAGGCTCATGAAAAACCTCCTTCGTAATTTATATGGCGACATGATAGATAGCGATCACGACAGCAGGATGTAAAGTTGCTTCTTTGAGCGCAAGCTTATGCTCTAGCGCGCTCTGCCCTCGAATGGAATCGTTTGAGCGATAAGAATTCGCGCGAAATCACATCGTTGGCGCGAATTCTGATCGCAAAACTCTGCCAGTTTTTACGGCATTCTTTCTAGACGACGGAGCGCGACTCAGGCGCCGATATCGAAATCGCTCTTCTTGAATATGGAGACCAGCGCGATACCCTCGCGCGCGAGATTCTCCGCCGCGCCTTCCTCCCGGTCGATCACGACGAGCGCTTTCGTCACGCCGCCTTTGAAGCCTTCTTCCCTGAGGATCGCGAGCGCTTTGAGAATCGAGCCGCCAGTCGTCGCCACGTCGTCGACAAGCAGAACTTCTTCGCCGTCGCCGGTGTACCCGTCGATGATCTCGCGCGACCCGTGGCTCTTCGCCTCCTTTCTCACGAAGAAGGCGAAGACCGGCGCGCCACGGCTCTGACTGACGGCCGCGACGCAAGCCACGATCGGCACCGCCCCGAGCACGAGCCCGCCGATGAAGCGCAGGCCCTGCGCGCGCATGTAATCGGCGATGATCTCAGCCGACAGATAGGCGCCTTCGGGATGGAGCGTGGTCTGGCGCAGCTGGAAGATGAAACGGCTCTTTCGCCCGGAGGAGAGCGTGAAATCCCCGATCTGCAGCGAATCTTTCTGGATCTGCGCCAGCAAGCGGCGCCAGCGGGGATCGTTCGAATCCACGACGCGGCTGGAGCGGGCTTCGGAAGGCGCGGAAGCGAGATCGGTCACGAGCGGGTTTCCGTTGAGTGTGCTGCGGTCTTGCGCAGTCTAGTCCCCTCCCCTCTTGCGGGGAGGGGACGGGGGAGGGGGCTCCTCCCCCAAACTTCACAGCAGCTCGGCGGCGCTTACGCCGCTTCCTCCTCGTCCTCCGCGAAGAGCTCTTCGCGCGTGACGGTCTTGTCGGCGATCTTCACGAGGCCGGAGAGATGCGCGACGACGCGCTCTTCGTAGATCGGCGCGCGCAGCGAGGCGAGCGCCTGCTCATTGTTGCGGTAGAAGTCCCAGATCTGTTTCTCCTGGCCTGGGAACTGCCGGGCGCGCTCGACGACGGCCTCGGTCAGGTCCTTCTCCTCGACCGTCACGCCGGCGCTCTGGCCAATCTCGGCGAGCACGAGGCCGAGCCGCACGCGGCGCTCGGCGATCGCGCGATATTCGGCACGCAGATCCTCTTCGCTCTTGCCCTCGAACTCCTTCGGCGGCGTGGGGCGGGCGCGCTCCCTTTCGACCTCGCGCCAAATGCCTTCGAACTCCTGCTCGACGAGGCTTGGCGGCAGCTCGAAGGAATAGCGCTTGTCCAGCGCGTCCAGGAGCTGGCGCTTGAGCTTGTCGCGTGAGGCCTTGTCGAAATCGGCCTCGATATTGGCGCGCACGGCGGCGCGCATCGCCTCGAGCGATTCGAAGCCGTATTTCTTGGCGAGCTCGTCGTCGATCGCCAGCGGCTTCGGGGCCGCGACCGCCTTCACGGTCACGTCGAACTCGGCCTCCTTGCCGGAGAGATTCGTCGCGGAGTAATCCTCGGGGAAGCGCGTCTTCACGAGGCGCTTCTCGCCCGTCGTCACGCCTTCGAGTTGCTCCTCGAAGCCCGGAATGAAGCTCTCGGAGCCGAGCACGAGGTCGACGTCGCCGCCGGTCCCGCCTTCGAAGGGCACGCCGTCGAGCTTGCCCTCGAAGTCGATCGTGAGCTTGTCGCCCTTCTCGGCCTTGGCGCCGTCTTCACCCTTCGGCTCATATTCGCGCAGCCGCTCGGAGAATTGCGTCATGGCCTTCTCCACCTCCTCGTCGGAGACGGAAGCGACCGGGCGTTCGAGCGAAATGTCGTCGAAGGAGCCGATCTCGAAACTCGGCAGCGTCTCGAAGCTCACGACGAACGCGAAGTCGCCCGCGGCCTCCAGGAGCTTCTCGATCGTCTCGCGGTCCTCGGGGAGCTCGAGCTTCGGGCCGCTCGCCACGCGCAGCTTGTTGTCCTCGACGATCTTGCGATTGGCCTCGTTGACGGCCTCCTGCAGGACCTCGCCCATGATGCCCTTGCCGTAGAGCTTTTTCAGATGGGCGATCGGCGCCTTGCCGGGGCGGAAGCCCTTGATCTGCGCCTTGGCGCGCACGTCAGCGAGCTGCGACTCGAGTTTCGCCGCGAGATCGCTCGCCGGCAAGACCACCTTGAATTCCTGCTTCAACCCCTCGGAAAGGGTTTGGGTAACCTGCATTTCTTCCGCCTCTCGCAATGACTTTGCGGCTGCGAAGCCGTTTTTTGGCTTACGCCGTTCGTCGTCTCGACATTCTCTGGTTGGTGCGGGCGGAGGGAGTCGAACCCCCACGACTTGCGTCACCGGAACCTAAATCCGGCGCGTCTACCAGTTCCGCCACGCCCGCGACGGCCTTCCCGTCGAGACGACCGACCGGCGTTCCGCGCCAGAGCCGCGCCGGGCTCTATAGCAAGGGCGGGAGGGCGATGCAGCAGAAATTTGCCACGCCTCCGGCGGGCGGTTTCGCCTTCGGGGGGCGAGGGCGCTAAAAGGGTAGGCAGAACCCGCGAGGCCCCGGACGCCACCATGCCCTTCGATCCTACACGCCGCGTCTTCCTCGCCGGCGTCGGCGCCCTGGCGCTGCCGCTCCCCGCCCGAGCCGAGGAGCCGGCTCCTCGCATTTTGGAGGCGCGGCCCGGCAAGGCGCAGCTCATGCCCGCTCCGGGGCCCGCGACCGAGATTCTCGGCTTCGACGGCGCCACGCCCGGGCCGATCCTGCGCTACCGGCAGGGCGACGCGCTTTTCGCCCGGCTCGTCAACAAGACCGAAAAGCCCATGAGTCTGCACTGGCCGGGCCTGCGCGGCGAGAGCGCCATGGACGGCGTGGCGCCCTTGACGCAGGCGGCGGTCGCGCCCGGCGGGAGCTTCGACTACAAGCGCAGGCTCGAGGACCCCGGGCTTTTCTGCTATCGCCCCGGCCTTTTCGGGGAGGCGGGCGAGCTCGTGGGCCGCGGGCTGAAAGGCCTGCTCGTCGTCGACGAGCCCACGCCGCTCGAGAGCGACGCCGATCTCCTGCTTGTGCTGGATGACTGGCGGCTCGACGCCAAGGGCGCGATCGAGGGCGGTTTTTCCAGCGCCGGCGAGGCGAAAGGCGCCGGGCGGCTCGGCAACCTCCTTGCCGTTAACGGCGCAAGCGCGCCGAAGAGCTACGAGTTTCCGCCCGGCTCGCGCATCCGGCTGCGCCTCGCCAATCTCGCCGCCGCCCGCATCATGGCGCTCACCTTCGACGGCGTGACGCCCGATGTCATCGCGGTCGACAGCCAGCCCTGCGACCGGTTCCAGCCGGTCCGCAACACGATTCCCGTGACGCCCGGGGCGCGCTACGAGCTGATGTTCGATCTGCCGGCGACCGAGGGCGCGAAGGCGCGCGTTATCCTGCGCGCCGCCGACGGCAAGGATCAGGACATGCTGATCTTCGCGACGAAGGGCTCTCCGCGCCCCGCGCGGGAGCCAATCCGCGGCCTGCCGCAAAATCCGGCGCTGCCGCCGGTCATTCATCTGGAGCATTCGAAGAAGGTCGATCTCGTCATCGCGCAGGATGCGGGCCGCTGGACGCTCAATGGCCAGCAGAGCAAGGCCTATGCGGGCGATCCGCTGTTTCGCGTCAAGCGCGGGGCGCCAGTCACGCTCGGCTTCGACAATCGCACGAGCGTCCCGCTCGCCATGCATGTGCATGGGCATTGCGTGCGGCTGCTGCACGATCTCGACGACGGCTGGGAGCCCTATTGGCGCAACACCGTCGTCGCGCCGCCCGGCAAGACCAAGCATGTCGCGTTCTTGGCCGACAGTCCGGGCAGATGGGCGCTCCACGACGACATTCTGGACCATGAGGCGGCGGGTGTCGCGACGTGGTTCGAGGTGGGGTGAGCTCACGCCCCCATCAGCGCCGCGACATGCGCGGCGACGCTGGCCTCCAAATCGTCCGGGCGATAGCCGCCTTCGAGCAGCGAGACGATGCGGCCCCGGCAACGGCGCTCGGCTAACTCCCGCAGCCGCAGCGTGAGCGCGCGAAAGTCCTCCGCCTCCAGCCGCAGGCCGGCGAGCGGATCATGCTTATGGCCGTCGAAGCCCGCGCAGAGGATCAGCAGGTCCGGGCCGAAGGCTTCGAGCGCCGGGAAGATGCGCTCGCGCCAAGCGCTCGCGAAAACCTCGCCGCCGTCGCCCTTGGCGAGCGGCGCATTGACGATATTGCCGTGCTCGCCGCGCTCTGAAACCTCGCCCGTGCCGGGATAAAGCGGCATCTGATGCGTCGAGGCGACGAAGACGCTCTTGTCGCTCCAGAAGATTTTCTGCACGCCATTGCCGTGATGCGCGTCGAAATCGAGAATCGCGACGCGCTCGGCGCCGGAGGCCAGCGCGTGTCGCGCCGCGATCGCCGCGTTGTTGAAGAAGCAGAAGCCCATGGCCTCGTTTGGCAGCGCATGGTGCCCCGGCGGGCGCGTCGCGACGAAGGCGCGTTTCGCGCGGCCCCGCATGATGGCGTCGGTGGCCAGCACCGCGCCGCCCGCGGCGTGCAGCGCCGCATCGAGCGTGCCAGGGCTCATGACCACGTCGGGGCCGAGGCGCAAAACCCCCTCGCGGGGGGAGGCGGCGTTGAGACGCTCGACATAGGCCGGATCGTGCACGGCGAGAAGCGCGTGGGGGCTCGCCTTCGGCGCCTCGATCCGCGCGGCGTTCGCGAACTCTGGACGCGCCAGCGCGCGGCGGACGGCGGCGAGGCGTTCGGGCCGGTCATAGGCGCCGGGGCCGGGGTCATGCGGCGCGCCGCCTTCGGGCGGCAGCACCAGCAGCAAATCATCGCGTGCCTCGGCGCGCAGCGGCAGCGGCGCGAGCGCGCCGAGAATCAGCGCGGCGCGGCGGCTGAGCCTCACCCCACTTGCCCGCGATGGCGCAGAAAATGGTCCGCCAGCACGCAGGCCATCATCGCCTCGCCGACCGGCACGGCGCGGATGCCGACGCAGGGGTCGTGGCGGCCCTTGGTGACGATCTCGGTCTCCTCGCCCGCACGATCGATCGTCTTGCGTGGCGTGAGGATCGACGAGGTGGGCTTGACCGCAAAGCGCGCGACGACCGGCTGGCCGGTCGAAACGCCACCGAGGATTCCGCCCGCGTGGTTCGACAAAAAGGTCGGGCCCTTGCGCATCTCGTCGGCGTTGTCTTCGCCCGTCAGTTCGGCCGCCGCAAAGCCTGCGCCGATCTCGACGCCCTTGACGGCGTTGATCGACATCAGCGCCGCGGCCAAGTCGGCGTCGAGCTTGCCATAGATCGGCGCGCCCCAGCCGACGGGAACGCCGGTCGCCTCCAGCTCGATCACCGCGCCGATGGAAGAACCGGATTTGCGAATGCCGTCGAGATAGTCTTCCCAGCGCGCGGCGGCCTCCTTGTCCGGGCAGAAGAAGGGGTTCTTGTCGATCTCCGCCCAGTCGAAACGGGCGCGGTCGATCTTGTGCGGACCCATCTGCACTAGCGCGCCGCGGATGGTGACGCCCGCGACGACCTTGCGCGCAACGGCGCCGGCGGCGACCCGCGCGGCGGTTTCGCGCGCGGAGGAGCGCCCGCCGCCGCGATAGTCCCTGATCCCATATTTGGCGTCGTAGACGTAATCGGCGTGGCCGGGCCGGTATTTCTGCGCGATCTCGGCGTAGTCCTTCGAGCGCTGGTCCGTGTTCTCGATCACGAGCGCAATTGGCGCTCCGGTCGTGACCTGCCGGCCCTGTTCATCCGTGAAGACGCCGGAGAGAATCTTGACTGCGTCCTCCTCGCGCCGCTGCGTCGTGAAGCGCGACTGGCCGGGCTTGCGCTTGTCGAGGAAGACCTGGATCTCTTCAGCGGTTAGCGGAATGCGCGGCGGACAGCCGTCGACGACCGCCCCGAGCGCCGTCCCGTGACTCTCGCCGAAGGTCGTGACGCGGAAGAGATGGCCGAAGCTATTGTGGGACATGGGCTGTCTGGGTCGGCGCGATGGATCGCCGCAGCGATTTTTGCGCGAGGCTTGAAGGATAGCGCGGTTTTAGGGCCGCGGCGCGGGGGGGTCAAACAGCAGCGCCCGACGCCGATTTTTGGCTCGCCCTTCCTTCTCTGGCCCGTCGTCGCTACACTTATGGGCCATGAACGCGCCGTTTCGCCCTCGCCGCCGCGCTTCGCGGCCCGCCCCCCTCCCTGAAGCCTTCCCGCCGAACGAAAGCGAGCGACTCGCCCTCGCGGAGCTCGCCCTTTCCTTGGCGAAGGCAGGCGGCGCCGATTACGCCGACATCCGTCTCGGCGCGACGCTGCGGGAGCAACTTCGCGCCCGCGACGAGAGACTCGAGACCGCCTCGATCAGCGAGAACTGGAGTTTTGGCCTGCGGGTGCTGCGCCGCGGCTCATGGGGCTTTTGCGGCATCCCGTCGCTGACGCAGGAAGCGATCCGCCGCGCGGTGGAGACGGCGCTCGCGAATGCGCGGGCGGTCGAGCCGATCCAGGGCGTTTCGATCGAACTCGAAGCTTTGCCCGTCGTCGAGGATCGCTGGGAGCTGTCACTCGGGATCGATCCCTTCGCGACGCCAACGCACAAGAAAGCGGAATTCCTGCTCGCCGCCAATGCGGCGGCGCGCGATGCGGGCGCCGATTTCTGCACGTCGCATTTCACGGCGGCGCGGGAGGAGCGGCTCTTCGCCAACAGCCGTGGGAGTCGCGTCTGGCAGAGCCGCACGCGCGTTTGGCCCGAATTCGAGATCGCCGTCGTCGACAAGGCGAGCGGGCGTTTCGCGACGCGCGACAGCCTGATCGCGCCGCGCGCCGCGGGTTGGGACTATGTCGAAGCCTGCGGCTTTCTCGAAGAAGCCCGGCGCGGCGCCGAGGAGGCGCGGCAAAAGCTTTATGCCAAGCCCGTGACGCCGGGAAAGCGCGATCTCGTCATCGAGCCGAGCAATCTCTTTCTGACCATTCACGAGACGGTCGGCCATTCGACCGAGCTCGACCGCGCGCTGGGCTGGGAGGCGAATTTCGCCGGCACCACTTTCGTCAAGCCGAACCGGCTGGGCGATTTGCGCTTCGGCTCGGAGCTCATGACGATCTTCGCCGACCGGCGCCAGGAGGGCGGGTTGGCGACGATCGGCTATGACGACGACGGCGCGCCGGCCTCCTTCGCCGATTTCAACATCGTCGAGAAGGGCGTCTTCAAGAATTTCCAGATGGCGATCGGCCAGGCGCATTATCTCGGCCTGCCCATGACCAACGGCTGCGCCTATGCCGACGATCTCTGCGCCTTTCCGCTGCAGCGCATGCCCAATATTTCGCTGAAACCCAACAAGCGCGCCTGCTCGCGCGACGATCTCATCGCGGGCGTCGAGGACGGGCTTTACGTCGTCGGCGCGGGGAGCTGGAGCATCGACCAGCAGCGCGACAATTTTCAGTTCGGCGGCCAGATTTTTTACGAGATCAAGAACGGCAAGCTCGGCGAGATGGTTCAGGGCGCCGCCTATCAGGGGCGCACGCTCGACTTCTGGAGCGGCCTCGACGGGCTCGGCGACGCCTCGACCTACAACCTTTGGGGCGTCTTCACCTGCGGCAAGGCCGAGCCGATCCAGCTTGCGCCCGTCTCGCATGGCGCCCCCTGCGCGCGGTTTCGCGGCGTGGAGGTGCTGAATACGGATGTGGGGGGATGAGGCTGCAGGGGAGGAGCGCGGCTACGACCCGCCGCCCGCCACCCGCGTCAAAAGCTTCGCGGTGTAATCCACCATCGGCACGATGCGCGCGTAGTTGAGGCGGGTCGGGCCGATTACGCCGAGCGCGCCGACGATTCGGCGATTGGCGTCACGCAGCGGAGCGGCGATCATCGACGAGCCCGAGAGCGAGAACAGCTTGTTCTCGCTGCCGATGAAGATGCGCACGCCTTCCCCGTCCTCGGCGCGCTCCAAGAGGTCGATCACTTCCGTCTTGGTCTCCAAATCCGCAAAGAGCAGGCGGATGCGTTCGAGGTCCTCCAGCGCGGTCAAGTCCTCCAAAAGATGCGCTTGACCGCGCACGATGAGCTCGCGCCCCGCGCCGCCCCAGCTCGCTATGCCCGCCTCCACCAGCTTCGCCGTCAGCGCATCGAGCTCCGCTTGCGCGACTCGCCGCGCCGTCTCGATCTCGCGACGCGCTTCGGTGAGCGTGCGGCCGCGGATGCGGGCATTGAGGTAATTCGCCGCCTCGATCAAAGCGGAGGCCGGCAGGTCCTTTGGGACGGGCAGCACACGATTCTCGACGCCGCCGTCCTCGGCGACGAGGATGGCGAGCACGCGCTCCCTCTCGAGCCGCACGAAGTCGATCTGCTTCAACCGCACGTCGGCCTTATCGACGGCGACGACGCCAGCGGCCCGAGCCAGTCCCGAGAGCAGGCCCGTCGCCTCCGCGAGCACGCCCTCGAAGTCGCGCTCCTTGGAGGCCGCCTCGACCTGCGCCTCCATGCGCGCGCGTTCCTGCGGCGCGACGTCGCCGATCTGCAAGAGCGAGTCGACGAAGAAGCGCAGGCCCATCTCGGTCGGCAGCCGGCCCGCGCTGATGTGCGGCGCATAGACGAGGCCGAGTTCCTCCAAATCCTGCATGACGTTGCGCACCGAGGCGGGCGACAGCGTCATCGGGAGGATCCGCGAGATGTGGCGCGAGCCGACGGGCTCGCCCGAGGCGAGGTAGCCGTCGACGATCTGCCGAAAAATCTCGCGCGAGCGGTCGTCGAGCTGGGCGAGGTGCAATGCGGAGGGGAGCGCCGGGATCATGGGGGGAGCATAGCGCAACGGGCGGCTAGGTCGAGCCTGAGCGAATGGAACCGGTCACCAAGGCGACCGACGGGTGGCGTCGCAGCCGCGGTGCGATATTTAGGCTCCAGCGGGAGGCGGATCTGGGTCCCGCTTTCAACCTGGAGGCGTACATGACGATTGCTTATAAGTCTTCGAAAGCCGCGCTTGTGCCGTGGACCGAGCGTGTGGGCGTTTACGCCGACGCAATGGTTCGGGCGGCGACCGGCCTTTTCCTCATGCCGCATGGGGCGCAAAAGCTCTTCGGTCTCTTCGGCGGGCCGGGACTCGACGGCGCCCGCACGATGTTCGAAACGAAGCTCGGGCTGCCCCCATGGCTCGCGGTTGTCGCCGGCCTCATCGAATTCTTCGGGGGCGCAATGCTCGCACTCGGGATCGCGACGCGCCCCGTCGCATTTCTCATCGCGGCGCAGCTGTTCTTCGCCGCCTTCGTCGTGCATTGGCACGCGGGATTTTTCGCACAGAAGGGCGGGTTCGAATATCCGATGCTCTGGGCGATCGTGGCGCTGTCTTATGTGCTGAAGGGCGGCGGCCACTGCTCTCTCGACACGCTGATCTTCGGCGACAAGCCCAAGATCTGAGTGCGACCCGGCGAGCCTGTCGCAGATGTAAAGCCCGGCGGTCCAAAAGGCCGCCGGGCTCAGCAACTTCGCGTCAGATCACATAGGCTTCGAGCGGCGGAAAGCCGTTGAAGGCGACCGAGGAATAGGTCGTCGTGTAGGCGCCCGTTCCTTCGATCAGGACTTTGGCGCCGATCTCGAGGCTGACCGGAAGCTCATAGGGCGTCTTCTCGTAGAGAACGTCGATGGAGTCGCAACTGGGACCGGCGATCACGCAGGGCCCCATCACGGCGCCGTCGGCCGGCGTCCGGATGGGATAGCGAATCATCTCGTCGGTTGTCTCCGCGAGCCCGTTGAACTTGCCGATGTCGAGATAGACCCAGCGCAACGCGTCGTCTTCCGACTTCTTGGAGATCAGCACGACCTCCGCCTCGATGACGCCGGCGTTGCCGACCATTCCGCGTCCGGGTTCGATGATCGTCTCCGGCAAACGATTGCCGAAATGCTTCGACAGCGCGCGGAAGATCGCATTGCCGTAGATTCTTCACCTTCGGCACGGACTTCAGGTAACGCGTCGGAAAACCGCCGCCGAGGTTGACCATCTGCAGATGGACGCCGCGCTCCGCGAGCTCGCGGAAAATTTCCGCACAGGACGCTAGCGCCTTGTCCCACATGCGGGGATTGGGCTGCTGTGAACCGACATGGAAGGAGAGCCCATAAGCGACGAGCCCATTGGCGTGCGCCAATTCGAGCACGCGCGGCGCCATTTCGGGCGCGCAGCCGAACTTGCGCGACAGCGGCCATTCGGCGCCCGAGCCGTCGCAGAGGATGCGGCAGAAGACCTTGGAGCCCGGCGCGGCGCGAGCGATCTTCTCGACTTCGGCTTCGCAGTCGACCGCAAAGAGCCGCACGCCGAGCTCGAAGGCGCGGGCGATGTCGCGCTCCTTCTTGATCGTGTTGCCGAAGCTGATGCGATCCGGGGTCGCGCCAGCGGCAAGCGCGAGCTCGATCTCGGTGACGGAGGCCGTGTCGAATGAGGAGCCCAGCGATGCGAGTAGGGAGAGCACCTCGGGCGCGGGATTGGCTTTCACCGCATAGTAGACGCGCGTGTCGGGCAGCGCGCGCGAGAAATCGCGATAGTTCTCGCGCACGACGTCGAGATCGACCACGAGGCAAGGACCTTGATCGCGGCCTTCGCGCCGACGGTGGCGCAGAAATTCCTGGATACGTTCGGTCATCGCGGCATCCCCATGACCGGCGCGTTCCTCGCGCCGCACGAGTGGCTTCGGCGGATAGCCGACGCTCTTCGCCCCCGCGCGTTGGAGACGCGAAGGACGGATTGCATCAGCGACCCAAGGATCGAAGCGCGAGAGCCTCGATCCAGCGATGCGCCGTGGCCAGACGAGAACGAGCAAAGGCGCTAGCCGCGCCCTACGCTTCACTCACGGATGGCCATCGTTTGGAAGGGGATGATTCCCGTTCCGCACGCCCGGCAAGAGAGACTAGCCTCTTCAGCACGTCGGCCTTTGGAGGGCCGACCGAGACGAAAAAGCCCGGTCCGTCGTTGCTTTAAGTCGCGATCCTCCGCGGAAACGGAGTTCGCCGGTTCGCCTCCGGCTGCCGGTTTCTTTAACGACGGTTAACCGGCCTCTTGTCCGGATCCCCGCCAACCGACACACGACCACAGGCACGTGCGATTTGGGCAAGCGATAAATGCCGCCATTCGCTGGCGCTGACAAGGGGTTTTTGCCAATATCTGCGCGTCGTCTTCAAAATTCCTCGCGACTGTCTCTCATCCGCCACACCTTCGACCGGTAGGCGCCAAAGTGCGAGGCCCGCCGCTGCGCCAACGCCTGGAACGCGCTGCAGTGCAGCGCGAAAGGACAGAGATCATGACCCGTTTCATCGGCGCGATCGACCAGGGCACGACCTCGACGCGCTTCATTGTCTTTGACGATGCCGGCGAGGTCGTCGCGCTCGATCGTCGGGAGCACGCGCAGATTTGCCCAAAGTCCGGCTGGGTCGAGCATGATGCAGCCGAAATCTGGAGCAACACCTGCGCGACGATCGAAGGCGCGCTGGCCAAGGCGGGGCTGCGTTGCGCCGATATTGCCGCCGTCGGCGTCACCAATCAGCGCGAGACCACGCTGCTCTGGGACAAGGAGACCGGCGCGCCGCTCCACAACGCCATCGTTTGGATGGACACGCGCGTCGAGCCGCTCGTCCGCCGATTCGCGCAGCAGGGCGTGGCCGATCGCCTGCGCCAAAAAACCGGGCTGCCGCTTGCGAGCTACTTCAGCGCGCTGAAGCTCGTTTGGCTCTTCGAGAATGTTCCCGAGGCGAGGGCGCGCGCCGAGCGCGGCTCGGCCTTGTTCGGGACGATCGACTCCTGGCTCATCTGGAACTTCACAGGCGGCCGGCATTTGACCGACGCCACCAATGCATCGCGCACAATGCTTATGAATCTCGAGACGCTGGACTGGGACGAGGAGTTGCTGCGCCTCTTCGAGATTCCTCGCGCCTGCCTGCCCAAAATCTGCGCGTCGAGCGAGTTCTTCGGCGCTTGCGCCGCGCCGCTCGAAGGCGTTCCGCTCGCTGGCGCGCTCGGCGACCAGCAGGCGGCGCTTCTCGGTCAGGCCTGCCTTGCGCCCGGTCAGGCGAAGAACACCTATGGCACCGGCTGCTTTCTGCTCATGAATACCGGCGGCGCGCCGCGGATCTCGCATCACGGTCTCGTGACGACGCTCGCCTATAAGCTCGGCGCGTCGGCGCCGGTCTATGCGCTCGAAGGGTCCGTCGCGATCGCGGGCGCGCTGACGCAGTGGCTGCGCGACAATTTGGGTCTCATCCAAAGCAGCGCCGAGATCGAAGCGCTCGCCAGAAGCGTCCCGGACAATGGCGGCGTCTATTTCGTGCCCGCCTTCTCGGGTCTCTACGCGCCGCGCTGGCGCAGCGACGCGTGCGGTTTGATCGCCGGCTTGACGCTTTTCTCCACGAAGGCGCATATCGCGCGCGCCGCGCTGGAAGCCGCGGCCTTCCAAACCCAGGAGCTCGCCCAGGCGATGGCGGAGGACGCGGGTGCGCCGATCGTTGAATTGCGCGTCGACGGCGGCATGACCGAGAACGAGCTTCTGATGCAGTTTCAGGCCGACGTTCTGAACGCGCCGCTGGCGCGGCCCAAGAGCATAGAGACGACGGCGCTCGGCGCGGCCTACGCCGCCGGTCTGGCCGTGGGCTTCTGGAAAAGCGAGGGGGATATCGCCGCGCATTGGCGTTGCGCCCGTCGCTGGAGCCCGGTCATGAGCGAGATCGACCGCGCTCGGCTCTTGGACGGCTGGGGAAAGGCGGTCGAACGGTCGCTCGGCTGGGAGGCCTGAGTCTGTGAAGCGGCTCATTCGCGGCGCCTGTAACACGATCGTCACATACGACGCTGAAGGAGTTGAGGGTGTTTCCCGCCGGAACCCTCAAAGAGGCGCGATGCTCCACCGCATGAGTTCAGAACGCGAAGCCCACGACCTTCAGAGCCTCCTCGCGGAGACGACGGCGCTGCGCGAAGACGTCGCCAAGCGCAGTCCGGTATTGCTCGCAGAATGGGCCGCGAGCGGCGAAGCCGCCGTAAATCTCGCCGACTACTTGATTCTGCGTCAGCACGACCTCGCCGCCCTCCAATCTCGCCTCGCGTCTTACGGCCTCTCGTCGCTCGGCAGAAGCGAGGCGCGCACCAGAAGCGCTCTTGATGCGCTGATCGCCACACTCAAGCGGCTCAACGGAGAGTCCGATGCGCATTATCCGTCGCCGCAGGCCATGGGCGCAGGTCACGACGCGCTCCTCGCCGAATGCGATGCGATCTTCGGCGCCCCGCGTCCTGGCCCGCACACGCGGATCATGGCGACGCTGCCCAGCGAGGCGGCGAGCGATTTCTCCCTCATCAGGCGTCTTGTCGCTGCGGGCATGGCCTGCGCCCGCATCAATTGCGCTCACGACGATGCTCCGGCTTGGGCGGCGATGATCGCCAACGTCCGAGCCGCCGAACGCGAGCTCGGCGTCGGCTGCCGCGTCATGATGGACGTCGCGGGGCCAAAGTGCCGGATCGAGAGACTGAGGAGCCCGAAGAAATACCGGGCGCAGAAGGGGGATCACCTCAAGCTCCTAGGAAACCTCGACCACGAGCCGAACGGGGCCATCGCGATCGAGCCGAGCTTTCCCGAGGTCGTGGATCGTCTTGCGCCGGGAGCGGAAGTCTGGATCGACGACGGAAAGATCGGCGCGAGGGTTGTCGCGAAGAGAGAGGGCGCAGCGGAGCTCGAGATTTTCGCCGCCCGAGTCAAGGGCGTGAAGCTGAAGCTCGAGAAAGGTCTTAACTTTCCTTCCACAGAGCTCGATCTCTCGCCGCTAACGCCAAAGGATATCGTCGATCTCGACTTCGTGGCGGAACACGCCGATCTCGTCGGCTACTCCTTCGTGCAGCGGGTCTCCGACGTCGAATTGCTGCAGGATCATCTGGCGCAGCGGCGTGGCGGCGCGGCGCCGCAACCGCTGATATTGAAGATCGAAACGCCGCTCGCGGTGCGCAATCTCCCGCAACTCATCGTCCAATCCGCAAAGCGGCATCCGACCGCGGTCATGATCGCCAGAGGCGATCTCGCCGTCGAGCTCGGCTTCGCGCGCCTCTCGGAAATTCAGGAGGAGCTGCTCTGGCTTTGCGAAGCTGCGCATGCGCCGGTGATCTGGGCGACGCAGGTGCTCGATCAATTCGTCAAGGAGGGCCTGTTCAGCCGGGCCGAGACCACTGACGCCGCAATGGCGCAACGCGCCGACTGCGTGATGCTGAACAAGGGGCCTTACGTCGTGGAGGCCGTCGCCCTGTTGCGCGACATCCTGGCCCGCATGGACCGTCACCACATCAAGAAGTTCGCGCGCTTCGCGCGGCTTTCCGCCTGGGGATGACCATGCCCTTCGCTCACTCGCCATCGCAGACGAGCTTGCGCGCGCGCAGAGCGCAGCGCGCCAGCGGCTTGTCGTGCAGGTCGAATTCGGTCAGGCGCCATTCCCTTTCGCCGCGCTCCATGAGCGCGTAGCCATAGACGCCCGCCGCGCCGCGGCCGGTCTCGACCGTCGCGTCGCCGACCGTGAGCCCGGTAATCTGCTGCGGCATGGTGTCGAGTATATCGCCGCCCGATCCTGCGACGATCTGCGCCGGCAAGTCTTGCTTGAAGCTCAAGGCTTCGAAGAGATGCAGATGGCCGGAAAGCACGGCCTGGATCTGCGGCGCGAGCGCGCCTCGCGCGGCTTCGACGAGCGTCTTGTTGTCGCCGATGCTGACGCCGTCCTTGACGCGGATTGAACCATAGATCGGCTTGTGCATCGCGATCCACAGCGTTTCCTCGCCGCCGGCGAGGCTGGAGAACTGCTGTTTGAAGAGTGGCGCAAGCCCCCAGTCCACGGCGCGGTCCTCGGCGCGCGTCACGTCGAGCACGGCGAGCGTCACGCCGCCGAGATCGACGCGAAAGGGCGGCTCCTGGGGATTGCAGGCCGCGCTCGCGTCATAAGGAAAAGCGCTCACGAAGCGTCGCCAGCCCTCGTGATTGCGATTACAATCCTCGTGATTGCCGCGCACGAAGACGAAGGGCGCAGCTTCGAGAAGGGCGCGCGCGGGATCGAAGAAGTCGGCCTTCCACGTCTCCCAATTGTCGCCATAGGGCGAGCCGGCGCAGCCCTTGACGGAGTGAGGACAGGCCTGCTCGCGATAGATCAGGTCGCCGAGATGCAGCACGGCGTCCGGCTGTGCTTCTGCGGCTTCGTCGGCGACGAGGCGGAAGGGCCAGTCCGCCAGAACATTGCAATGCTGCAGGGCGAGCGGGTGCAAACGACAGCCCGTGTCGCCGATGAGGAGCAGGCGGTTGAGCGGTCCCGTCGGAAACCGAAGCGGCCGATCCGCAATCGTTGCCTCCTTGGCGCCCCGCGGAATAGCGATCGCACAGACGCGCACCGGAAAGGCGTCGCTTGCCGCTACGCGTAGCGCCATCGGCGTAGCGCGCCCGTCGATCGTGATCTTGAGACATTCGGCCTGTTCGGTGATCGCGCGAGCCTCGATCCCGTCGGCGACATATTGCGTCCAAGCATAGAACTCGCTCGCGCGAGCGGAGCCGCCGCCAAGGAACAGCGGAGCCGCTGTTAGGGCGCAAAGGACAGTCGAGAGCGCAATTCCGCGTTGCTTTGCCATTGGTCGAGCGTAAGGCGAAGCTGTTGCGGCTTTGAGACAATCCGATCACGCGCCCGGATCACGGGGCGCCCCTCGGCCAGCGCGAGAAATCGAAAGAGTAAGGCGCCTGGGACCGCGGCTTTACTCGGACGGAGAAAATTTTTCCGTCGCTGGAGCGACGGGCCCCGTCGAGAAGGCGCCGCCCGTCGCCGCGCCATAGGCCGAGACGGCGCCCCGGCCAGCCGCCTGGGCGGCGGATTGCGCGGCCCCTACCGCGCTATCGAAGGCCGAATGGGCCCCGGCCGTGATAAGGCTGCTGCGCGCCGCGAAGGCCGAGCGCATGAGTTGCGCCCGTTCGAAGCCCCAGCCCAGGCCTGATCTCGGCGGCTCGGCGTTCTGAACCGACTTGGGCTCGACCGAAACCTGCGCAGCGGCGGCCTTTTCTTCGGCCACGGACTCGAGCGGGACCGATGCGTCCGCCGAGACATAGGACAGCGCCCCCTCGGCCTCGGGCCCGATGCGCTTTCGGTCTCCAGCGCGCCTGGGCTTGATCGAGCCGGTCGTCACGATCACGTCAGCGAGCGCATGGCTCGCCCCGCCATGGGCTTGAGCGAGCCCTCGGGGACGGGCGGGCGGGAGCGGGTAGGCGACGGCCAGAAGCGCAGTAGGCCGCCGCGGCGGAAGCGGCGCCGCGGAGAAGGCGGGCTCTTCGACGGTCGCATTCGCCGCCTCGGCGCTGGGCTCGTCAGTCGGCGTGGACTTTTCGGATTGTGGCGGCAGGGATTCGGACGCCGGCGCGGAGAGCGCCGTTTCGCCGCGCGGGGTATTCGCCGCCGCTTTGGCGAGTTGGGGCGGCAGACCGGACGGGCCGCTTTCGTCTTCCGCGTCGGGGGAGGGACGCAAATCGCCCTTGGGCTCGCGCGAGGCGAGCTTCGACCACTGCTTGCGGGCCGGGGACGGAGACGCAGCGGCGTCTTCGCTCTCGTCCTCGCCGCCGCCGAAGAGCGCGGCGAACAGAGCGCTGCCCCAAGACCTTTGGGGTTCGACGACGATCGCGCCATTGTTGCGCGCTTCGATTTCGGCCTTGGCCTCCTCGTAGCGCTCCATCGGCTGGCCATTTGACGGGATATGCACGGTCTTGCCGTCGGGAAAGAGGCGCGCAAGCTGATCGTAGGACATGCGTGGCCAATGGCGCACGTTGCCGACGTCGAGATGCACGAAGGGCGTGCCGGCCGTGGGGTAGTAGCCCACGCCGCCCCGCTGCATGCGCATGCCAACTTCGCGAATGCGCGACATCGACATTCCCGGCAGGGTGGTGTCCATCGCTTTGCCGAGCATGTGCTGGGAATATTTGGCGACGGCGCGCGAGCGCGCGCGCAGCATCGCATTGGTCTCGGGCGAGCGATAGGCGGAAACGACCCGGATGACCTCGTCGCCGGCGCCGGCCGTGCGATAGGCCTCCCAGACCACGTCGAAGAGGCGCGGGTCCATCTCGGTGGGTTCGTCGCGCCGCCAGTCGCGCAGGAACCAGTTGAGTTGCTTGAGGACCGCCGGATCATAATGGCCGTTGACGAGATAGGTCGCGGAAATCGACTCTTGCGTATGCGCGTGGAAGAGGTTGATCGTGCGCGTGTCGCCATTGGCGACCGCGGTCTCGGTAAGAGAAGGCGCGAGCGTCGTCGCCAGAATGACGACGGCTCCGACAATAAGGCTTGCTGCCGCACGCGGCGCCCCTGAGACGATATGGCTTCGCAAACTTCCGCGCTCTCATGCTGAGGGCGAGTTCTCGAAGGCGCGCCAAGCGCGCCGAGCCTCGCCGGCTCCTGAAAATCATTGCGTCTGCGGGGAGCAGGACGCTGAGGCCTCGCTCCCTCACCGTAGCGAGGGCGCGCCGATGCTCGGGAAAGATCAGAGATCCGGGGGCGTCTCGCGCTCCCGTTTCGCCCTTCGCGCAGCCTCCTCTCAGGTTGACCGCGCGCCCCTCGCCATCAAAATCTCAATTAATCCAGGATCGTGGCGAAAGAATGCCGACCGGTCTTTGAGCGGTCTCCCGCAAGCGTGCGAGCGAGGTCGGTTTTTTCACGGAACTTCAAGACTTCGACATGAGCTCGTCGCGTCTCGGGAGATTTCGAATCGAGAATTCTTGTGCAAAGATGGCGCGGTTGTACCCGGACCCGGGACAGCCTTCAGCCCGCGCAACGGGCCGACAAACGGACGTTCGTTGAACAAGCGAAAGGATTAGAGCCCATGGATGACATGCGGGCGCTTTTTCTGATCGGGCTCGCGGCGGTAATCGCGCCGCTTTTAGCGCGTTTGCCGGCGTTCCTGGGCACGCCTCTTATTGTGCTGGAGCTCGTCCTGGGCGTGTTGATCGGCCCAGGAACGCTGAATTTGGTTTCGAGCCAGGGCTCCGTCGCGTTTCTGGGGGAGCTCGGGCTGGTTTTCCTCTTCTTTCAGGCGGGGTTGGAGTTCAATCCCGAGAAGATCGGCGCTGCGCCCCTTCGCCTCGGCGCCCTCGCATGGCTCGTTTCGCTTTCTCTCGCGATGATTATCGCCGCTCTTTTTTATGCTTTGGGACTGCTGCGCGCGCCCTTGCTCGTCGCCATCCTCCTGCCCACAACGGCTTTCGGCGTGCTGATTCCGCTCCTTCGCGAAAGCCGCGAGCTCGAGAGCCAGTTCGGCCGCTACGTGCTCGGCTCCGCGGCCTTTGGCGAGCTGGGCCCCATCATCCTCGCGCCGATCCTGCTGGCGCAAGCGCACGAGCATCTCTATCAGACGTTGCTCGTTGTTCTGTTCCTGGCGGCGGCCGTCGGCGCGGCATGGCTGGCGAAGGGCGCACGGGCAAATGGGCTGCCGATCTTGGTGGCCCGGCTGCTGGGCGAGTCCGCGGACTTGCCCTTGCGCGTCGCAATCGTCGCGCTGCTCGGATTCGTCTCGCTGGCTAGCGAGCTCGGCATGGAGATGGTTCTCGGCGCCTATGCGGCCGGCGTCGTGTTCGCCGCTTTCCTGCGCAACACCCCTGCGCAGCCGCTCGAGCGCCAACTGGCCGTCCTGGGCTCGGGCTTCCTCATTCCTTTGTTCTTCGTGACGAGCGGAATGGAGCTCGACCTCGTCAACCTCATAACGAGTCCGGCGAACCTGCTTCGGCTCTTCCTGTTCTTCCTGGCTTTCCTCGTGGTCCGAGCGGCGCCGGTGTTTCTTTACAGACAGGCGCTCCCGCAGCGGGACTTGACGCCGCTGGGACTGCTCTCCGCGACGACGCTTCCGCTCGTCGTTGCGATCACTTTCCTGGGGACGCGAACAGGCCATATGGCGTCCGAAAACGCCTCTGCGCTGGTGGGAGCGGCGGTATTGTCGGTCGCCGTCTTCCCCACCCTGGCCCTGTGGCTTCGCTCGAAGCCCGACGAGAAGCGGCCCGATCGCGGCGTCACCGCCGCGCTTTGCGAATTCGGCGATCGTCTCTCGACCCAATGCGCCCAGCTCGCGACGCGTGTGGCTCCGGGAAAGGGAAGAGAGCCGTAGAGCGCCCTCAGGCCCTGCGGATCGCGTTGAACAGGTGGTCGCAGCCAGGCACGAAGGCCGCGAAGAGTGTGGCGAGCGTTTGCTTCGGCTCCTGGAGGACGATTCCCGGCCCCTCGCGAAGCGCGCGCATCACATAATGCTGGGCCAGCGCCCGGGACTGCCCGACGCGCAGCGCGCGGCGAGCGAGATAACGCAGCATGCGCGCGCTTGCGATTTTGCCGTGCCGGTCGACGAGCGCCGGGCTCCGAAGCCGGGCCTTCGCCAGCATTTCCGCATAGCTGTCGTACATTGCGGATAGGTTGGAGGAGAGCCCTCCCTCGCTCTGACGATAAGAGATGAGCGGATTGGGATCGCCCTCGATCTTCCATTTCGTCAAAGCGACGCGGAAGAGCCACTCCTGATCCTCGGCCCGGCGCAAACTGGTGTCGAACCGGCCGGCCTCTTCGATCGTTTCGCGACGCACGACGATGGCCGACGCCGTTGTACAGGGATTGGTCGCCAGCATTTCTTCCGGCGTTAGACCGCGGAGCTTCGGCCGGGAGGTTTGCCCGGTGTCCTGACCGTCCGCGCGCATGATTTTAGCCACGGAGAAGGACAGTCCCAGGGACGCATCCGCCTCGAAGCGCCGCGCGTGCGTTTCAAGATATCGGGGATCCCAAAGGTCGTCCGAATCGAGGAACGCGATGAATCCGCCGCGCGCTTCCTGCTTCCCGAGATTCCGCGAAGCGGAGACGCCGGCATTGGCTTGGCGGATGAGTCTCACGCGCGGCTCGGACTGGGCGAATCGCGCGACGACATCGGCGCTCTCATCGGTCGAGCCGTCATCGATCACGATGATTTCGATGTCCCTGATCGTCTGCGCGGCGGCGCTCTGCAGAGTCTCGACGATGGTCGCAGAACAGTTGTAGCAAGGAATGATGATGGAGAAGCGAGGCGGTTGCATCAGGCGAACACCTTTCTCAGCGAGAAGACCTGGCGCGCTTTTGCAGCGGAGGGGCCCATGCGAAGCCGATGGTCCGGCTTCTCGATGCCCTCCAGCGCGATCCACGCGAAGTAGACCGTGGAGACGATCGTCGCGATCAGCATGGACCAAGCGACGCCCATCACCCCAAGGGGAAGGCCGACCAAGAGCGCGCCGAAGAAGACGAGCGTCGACAGCTGCGAGATGCCGAGCTCCATCGACGCGTGGCCGACCGCGCGCAGCATCTGGGTGGTCGCTACCGCCACCGGGCGCGCCAACGTCGCGAGGCACATCAGGATCAGCACCGGGATCGCTGGACGCCACCGCTCGCCAAACAGCAGCGGAACATAGATCGGGGCGAGAGCCACCTGCAGCACGATCACGGGTCCAATGACCATGCCCATTCCCTTGAGGCTTTGCCAGAAGCGCTTGCGCACACTGTCATGGTCGGTGGGACCCTTGGCGAGAAACGGCAGGACCACGCGGGCAAGCGCGAGGGAGATACCAGTGGCGATGCCCGCGCCGGCGTTGGAGGCGAAGGCGTAGAGAGCGAAGGCGTCGGGGCCGAGCACTTTGCCGACGATCATGCGGTCGCCGTTGACGCGCAGCGTGTTCAGCGCTTCCGACATGAAGACCAAGCGCGCGAATCTCGCCACCTCGCGGAAGACGCCGCGCGAAACCTTCGTGCGCCGCCAGCCGGGAGTCCAGACGAGCATTCCCCACACCCAGGCGATGGCGATGGCGATCTTGGGAACCACGACCGCCCAGACGCCCAGACCCGCGAGGGCCATCAGAGCCGTGAGCACATTGTCGCCGGTGATCTGCAGAAACATCAGTCCCGCAATCAAGCCGAATTGCTCGCGTCGCTGCGCTAGGCAGGCGTGCGTGAGAGCGATGGGATAAATGAGGTGGGCGACGGAAAGGACCATGAGAGTCGTGGCGATGTCTGCGTTGTAGAAGGCCGCCAGAGGGCGAGCGAGCAGTATCTGCAGGATGAACATCCCGATGCCGACGGCCCAGTTGATCCAATTCACCGCCTCGGAGACTTCGTCGACTTCCCCTTCATGCGCCGCGACGATCCGGGCGCCAACGCCATTGTGGATGAACATGCGCACGAGCTCGTAGGTTGTCAGCACCAGCGACATCGCGGCGAATTCCTGCAGGGAAAAGGCGCGCGCCAGCGCGACGGCCGTCACGATGCGAGAGACGCGATTTCCTATCTCGGCGATGGATATCCAACCCGCGCCGCGAAGGCTGGAGTCCGCGCTGCTCAGCCTACGCTTCGCGCGCTCAGCCAGCTCTTTGAAATAGGCTTGGGCGGTTCGGATCATTCTCGGAGAACTCCAAAAGGATGACTTTTGGAGGCGAGGGCTGCATCTTCCGCGCCAAAGGGTATGACCTAGAAATCCGATGGTTAGCGCGCGTCAAATTGGGAATCTGCCTCGCGCTCGCAAAATGCGAAGGAAAATGGGCGGGCGGGCGTGCGGCTGAAGGCGACCAAAGTAGCCGGATTTCCAGAGCTGTTTGCAATTCCGAATTTGCAACGCAAAACGGTTCAGAACGCAGGAAAAATTGAGATCCCGACCGCCGATCAATTCATCTTGTTGCATAAAAAACAGATACTTATGATGCACCCCGGCTTTTGGCACGTCTCCTGAAACTCCGGCGCAGGAAACCAACCACAAATCGGGAGGTCTGACGTGTCCATTAACTCCATTGAAGTACGAAATAGCGCGCTTCTTCGTAATGCGGAGCGATCGTCGCTGCTGTGGAAAGAGTCCGCGGCTTATTCTCGCACTGTGCAGCTGTTCGATCTGACGATCAGCAATTCGACCTTGCAGGAAGCAGCCGATGACGTGGTCACGCGCGCGCGCCTCGGCCGCCGCACGCGCGTGAGCTTCGTCAATTCGCACGTCATCAACGTTGCCGCGAATAATCCGGCCTATGCCCGCGTTCTGCAGCGAATGGATCGCCTCTATGCTGACGGCAGCGGCATGGCCCTCGCCGCGCGCTGGAGCGGCTCACCGCTCGCCGACAATGTGAACGGCACCGATCTCTTTCCGCTGCTTTGCGCCGCAGCGCAAAAGGCGAATGTGAAGATCTTCCTGCTTGGCGGCAAGCCGGGGGTGGCCGAAGCGGCGGCCCGCACGGTGAAAGCCATGGGATATCCCGACGCGATCGTCGGCGTGCATCATGGCTACATCGACAGCCCTGAGGACAAGCAAGCCGCCATCGACGCGATCAACGCCAGCGGCGCTTCGATTCTGTTGGTGGGTATGGGCGTGCCGGCGCAAGACATCTGGATCGCGCGTAACTTCGACGCATTGCAAACTCCCGTGGCGATCGGCGTCGGCGGTCTCTTCGACTTCTTTTCCGGCAACGTCTCTCGCGCACCGGTCTTCTTGCGTTCCATCGGCTGCGAATGGATCTGGCGCTTGCTGCAGGAGCCGGGCCGACTCGGGTCGCGCTACCTGATCGGCAATGTCGCGTTCATCTTCCGGGCGCTGTTCATGGTGGCTCGGCAGCGGTTTGAAACGCCCTACCATGGACGAGCCGCCAAAAAGCGCGCTTGGTTGCGCGCCCAGCTCGACCGCCGATTTTTCGCGCACATTGGCCCGGCGGCGAAGCGCACGCTCGACATCGTCGGCGCTCTCGGCGCGCTTACGCTCTTCGCGCCGGTGTTCCTCGCCACGGCTGTCGCCATCAAGATGGAATTGGCGGGGCCGGTCTTCTTCCGTCAGGCGAGAATTGGCAGGAACGGCATTCCCTTCACCATGGTGAAATTCCGTTCGATGCGTGTCGGCGCTGACGAGTTGCACGCACAGATGCAAGGCGCGAGCAACTCCCGGCACGACATCCGCTACAAAAACCAGAACGATCCTCGCGTCACGCGGACCGGCCGCTTCATCCGCCGCTATTCGATCGACGAGCTCCCCCAGTTCTGGAACGTGCTCATAGGCGACATGTCGCTCGTTGGGCCGCGTCCGGCGCTCCCCTCGGAAGTGCGGAAATATGCGCCGAACGATCGTGATCGGCTGCTGGTGAAGCCCGGCATCACCTGCTTGTGGCAGGTTGGAGGACGCGCCAACATCGACTTTGTCGGCCAGGTGGCGCTCGATCGTCAATATGTCCGCAAGAACTCGATCTTCCTCGATATCTGGCTGCTCTTGCGCACGCCTTACGCCGTGCTGTTTGGCGAGGGCGCTTACTAGCGCGCGCCCCGCTCGCGCGGAATCAGGAGAAGCGCGCGCTCGATCCGCTCTGCGCTTCCCCGGGACATCCTCTAAAGCGAATTCATAGCCCCCGGCTTTGCCCGGGGGCGCCAACGCGCGCGGCGTCTGAAGCTCGAAGTTGAGGGCCGAGGGCGTCGCGCGGGTTCTACAAAGGCAAGATTTTTCAGCTTCTTAATTTGCAACGCAAAGTCAGAGGATCGCCCTCGGAACCTTCGTCCCCGAAACGCCGATCTCAATAGAAATAAGCAATTTCAATATCTTATGGATTCACGTCGCATGGCACGCTTCGTGAAACCTCCCAGTCAAACGCCGATGTCGGCAAGCTCCGCACTTTCACGGCGCCCGATCGTCCCGTCGAGGAATCACCTGCATGTGCAAGGCAATCGAAAGCCTGCTGCTGACATCCGGCCCCAACGCCATAGCGGCGAGAGATAAAATGAAGATTCTCGTCATTTCCTTCGAGGACGACGAGTGGGCGGCCATTCGTCTCGTCAAGGCGCTGCATGAGCGCGGCGTCAAAGTCGCGACGCTCTGCGCGCTCGACAGCGCCATGACGCATAGCCAGTTCGCAAGCCGGCGATACGCCCTGTCGGACGTAAACAATGCCCGTTCCATTGAATGGGCGCTTGCGGAAGCCATGCACGACTGGCGGCCGTCGCTCCTCCTGCCGGGGGATCAGCGCGCAATGACTTTCCTTCACGCGTTGCTGCGCCGCGCGCGTAGCGGCGAACACATGAAGCTCGATGGAGAGTCGTTCGCGGTTCTCTCAAGCTCGCTCGGCGATTACGAGCATCCCTCACCCTCTACAAGAAACTGAGATCACGGAGCTCTAAGAAGATGTGCGACGAATCTCTACCCTTGCCGGCGTCTCCAGCTTCGCGTCGAGCGACCCGGGCGACAAAGAAGACTTCTCGAACAGTGACGCGGAACGATCTCGCGACCGCCGTGATGAAACGCGTGCCGAGCCTGTCGCGACGGGAGGCGGCAGAAATTGTCGACTGCGCTCTCAGCGAAATCGCGAACGCGCTCTCGCAACGAAGGGAATGCGTGAAGCTTCACGAATTCGGCACTTTCTTAGTGCGCGAAAAATCCAATGGGGCGTCCCAGGATCCAGTACCGTCAGGCAGCTCAGCGACCCCGCCTCGCAGGTTGCTGAGGTTCAAGCCCTCGCTCCGATTGAAGGAAAGGGTTGCTAAAGGCCGCACCCAGACTCCGGCGCGGATGACTGACGGAATCGAGACTCATCCGGGAAGCCGGAACTCTGCGATCGTCGCCAAGGTCGAAGCCGTGGGGCCGCTGAAATCTGACACGGCTTGGGACGCCAATCGAAGCGCTTCAGAAGAGATGGGGCGACCGCCAGCTTGAAAGCTTGGGATCGGAATCGATTAAGTGACGCCGCCAATTCGACTTACTCCAGCCCCTCACAATCTTTTAGGGCGCCGCGATCGCAGCAACGATCGCGGCGCTGTTGTTTGGGATACCTTTTGACGCAATGACCGATCGCAATGGGCGCTCGCGTGCAAGGAAGCCGCGGACTCCCGTCGAGAGAGATCCTCGATCTCGGCGATGGCGGATTTGCTGCGGCACGATTTCAGCTCGCGGCATTTTGGCATGAACGCCATCGGATCAATGCGAGCCGCGTTCTTCGAACGGGGGGGGCGCAACGCTGTCGATGACCCGCATTTCGCTTTCTCTGTAAAAGATGACTCACGTATTCTCTACGCGGCGCCTCCCAAGGCAGGCCGAGGACTGCTCGTTACGACGAGTTCGGCTCCGATCCGCGGGGCTTGCGACATTGGCAGAGCCGTCTCGCGAAGAAGGCCGGCGATCCCAGACAGCCCCACCGCACGTCGCCGTTCCGGCGCAAAAAAAAGCCGCGGCTGGGGCCGCGGCTCTCATCGCAAAGGGTCGGGGGATGGCCCCCCTTTGCCGGTCTCAATTTTCCCTTGCTGGCCCCTCGCTGGCCGCAGCCTGCACCGGGGCGGAAGGGGCGACCAGGCGCCCGTAACCACGCTTCGTTTCGAGGAGCGCCGCGGGCGCCTTCCACAGCGCAGCGCACTCCAGGGCGAGCGCGCTGGCCAGGCGAGAGAATCGGCCCAGAAGCTGGGGAGAGGGTTGCGGCTGCGCATCGCGCTCGGTCATGCGGGCCAGCAGCGCCGGATCGTCGAAGGGCGCATCGACGAAACCGGGAAAATCGGGAAGGGAGGAGGCGTCTCTCCGCCATTCCTGCGGAAACAACGCCACGGTCTCCTCGCGCTCGACGGGCGGGCAGGGCGTCGCTGCGCCACGCATCGCTCTGGCAAGCGCTGCGCAAAGATTTACGCCGAGGCGTGAGCCCAGATGGCAGACCTGCACGGGCCGCAAATTGCACTCGAGAAAAAAGGCGCTTCCGGTCGTCGCTTCGATCATGAAATCGAAACCGACAAAGCCGGTCGCGCCGGTCGCGGCGATGAGCGCGGCCGACGCGCGCGCCATTTCATCATGGTTTGCAAGGCGGACGACCGAGCTCGGACCGTTCGCGGAGGTCGTCCGCTCGACGAAACCCGCGAAACCGCCCAGCATCTTTCCCTTCCACGCAAGAGCGGTGAAGAAGGCCGGATAGCCATTGACGGCTTTCTGTATATCCACCCGCGTATCCACCGGATACCAGTCACGGCGCAATAAGCGTCTCGCCGCCGTGTAAAATATATTCGCGCGAGGCTGCATGGCGTTGAAGGCTGTGGCGACCTCCTCGGGAGTATCGCACCGCATGACTCCCATGCCCGCCCAGCTGAAGGATTGTTTGACATAGACCGGAAAACCGATGCGCTCCGCGAGCGCCATGGCTTCCTCAGCCGAACTCGCCGTCCCGCTCTCCGGCGTCCTCAAGCCGCGCTGACGCGCCATGGCGACGGTTTCGCTCTTCATGAGGAGCGTGTTGTAGTGATCGGAATTGCCGAGCGATCCGACCAATGTCGAGAGCGCCTGAGCGTCCAACGCCAGGCGCTCACCGCTCTTGGCGCGCCGAACCAGCGCATGCAGCAAAGCCACCGCGCGCTCGTCTCCCGGAATGACAAAAGCGGGTCTCCAATCGCGCATCGACTCCGCCAAAGCGCGCTCGATACGCCGAGCGTTCTTCACGTCGTCGAGCGCATAGCGCCGTCGCAGGAATCGCGTTAGCGTCAGCGCATCGTTGGGCGGACAGAGCGCCGCAACCGCGAAGCCCGACTCCTCCAAGCCCTTGACGAGTCGAATGACGCCCCAGCGCTTGTCCTCGAATGAGACGATGAGGATGTTCATGGCTCCGACTCCTAAATGTTTCATAGCTTTACTTCGCGAGGCCTCGTGGCGGAAACTCAAATTCTGATGGCGCCCGCGCAGCTCATCGCGACACGCGTCATCCGTTCGACTGCGGCTTGCGGCAGAGCGACTCCGGCGACGCCTGCAGCGAGCGTGCTCAGTGTTCGCATGGGCTCGGCCAGCAGGATCTTCGGCTCCAGTTTCAACGCTGTCGTCACGAGCCTGAGCCCTTGATCGAACTGGGAGGAGCGAATGGCGCGACGCGCCAGGTAACGCAGCTGATAAGCTTCGGCCATGTTCCCGGCATGCGCCTCGAGGAGCGGCGCGTATTTCGCGACCTTGTAACGAAACCGGCGCCAGGTCGCGAGCTGCGCTTCGACATTCGCCGATAGACCGTGGCGATTGACGCGATAGCGGGTCAGCGGCGCGTCGATGTAGCCGAACTTCCAGTCTGTCGTCGCGGCGATCCGGGTCCAGCACTCGATGTCTTCGGACTGCCGGAAGCTTTCGTCGAACCAGCAGAGCCGACCACGCGCTTCATCATGGAAGGCGATGTCGTCCAGCGTCTCGCGCCTGATGACCGGCGCGGATCCGTTGCCGACAGGGTTGCGGCAGAAGACGCTGATGACGTCGAAGTTCGTGCCGATCGGCCTCTGCACGAGGCCTATGTCCTTGGCGTCGTCGTCCATGAGCGCTGAAGCGCTGAAGCTCACGCCGATCGAGGGATCGGAGTCGAGGTGCTCGACGTGACGCTGCAACTTTTCCGGCGACCAGTGGTCGTCTGCGTCAAGGAAAGCGAGATATTCGCCCTTCGCATGCGCGATCCCGCCGTTACGCGCTCCCGCAAGCCCCCGATTCTCCTGATGCACGACGCGCAGTCGCGGCTCGCCCATTCCTTCCGCCAAAGCCGGCCCGCGATCGCTGGATCCATCATCCACGACGACGATCTCAAAATCCGCGAAGGTCTGCGCCTGCACGGTGCGGATCGTATCGCAAATATAGCGCTCGCTCTGATACAGCGGAATGATGACGGACACTTTCGGCATGGAGACTCTCTTTAAGGCTTGCGGAAATCATGGGCGTCGGATCGCACCCTTCGCGCGAGAGCTATTGCATCCCTGGCGCCAGTCTGAGAGCCAATGAAAATCAGCTAGTTATCGTCGTTGCTGGGCCGCAGGCGGTTTCCGATTCGCAAACTGCGAATGAAATTGCGTTTGAACGCGGCACGCAAAAAGGCAGGGCGCTTTCTCCCGTTTGCAATCTGCAATGCAAAAGCCGTGAGCGCAGCGGTCGGGACCGGGGCCGCGTTCGCGTTCAATCCCGCATTTTCCTAGCAAAACCGGCCCGGCTTCTGAGTGCCGACGACTTGGCGCCATTCGTGAAATCCGAGGACTCCGAACGCCGAGCCTCGCGAGTTTCAGAACTCCGACCGGCGCTACCAATTCCAACTGAGGAGAAACCCTCCATGCCGAAGGCCATCGAAATCCTGCTGCTCGCCGATCGTCCGGCGGAAACTCTCATCCCTCTGGGAATAGGATGTTCGCTCTCTCTGCTGCCCATCGCGAACAAGCCGATCGTCGATCATGTGTTGGAAACGATCGCCGGCCATGCGTCCCACGCGTCGATGAATATCCTGGCTTGCGTCGCGCCTGCCGATACCGCGGCGCAAGATTACCTCAACGAGCGGGCCTGGCCTGACGTCTCGGTGATCGTGCACGACCAGACGCCGAAATTCGTGGACCGGCCGACCCTCATGGTGCGCGCCGACATCTTCCCAGCCCCACTGCAACTCGGCGCCGCCTTGATGCAAGTCCTCACCGAAGGCGAGCTCAAGACGGATTTCTCTCGCTACGGAATTGGCTGGCTCGAGACGGGAGCCGAGGTTCCGCGTTTCGAGATCCCAATGCTCGAGGATGCGGCGCTCGAGAAGTTCCTCCCGAACGTCGTCACGTACCATCGGCTCGCGATCGCGGCGGCGCGCGGGGCCTTCCCGGAGCTCAACCCTGGGGGTTGGCTGGAGGATGACGGATTGCGCGCGGGCCTGGGCGCACGCGTAAAAACGCGGCGTGCGATCGGACCTCACGTCGAGGTTGGCGCAAGCGTATGCGTGGAGCCGGACGTGGTGCTCAAGGGCAGTGTCGTCATCGGCGACGGCGCCTATGTCGCGCGCGGCGCGCATCTCGAGAATGTGATCGTTCTGCCGAACACCTTCGTCGGGCCCGGCCTCCAGGCCAAAAACGCCGTGATCACCGACGCCTGGCTGTGCCGGGTCGAGCATGGAGTCACCGAACTCGTCATGAACTCTTCGGTGACGGGTCGAGTTGCGGCCTAGGCCCTATCGACAGGGAAGAAAAACGCCGTGCAGCGGCGACGCCAAGCCAAAAAAAAATGGAGCGAAACCATATGAAGAAGCTCGTCATCTCTTTCGAAGACAACAGATGGGGCGTGATCCGGGTTATCCGGACCTTGCATGAACGCGGGGTCTCCGTTGCGGCGTTATGCCCGCCTAACCACGCCATGACGCAAACGAAGTTCCTCAGCCGCCATTTTGCCCTGGAGGACGTGAAGAACCGCTGGGAAATAGAATTGGCGTTGGCCAAGGCGATGCACGAGTGGCGACCGTCCCTTGTCATACCGGGAGACGAGCGTGCGGTCGCCTTCCTGCATGCATTGCTTCGTCGCGCCAAGAGCGGCGAGCCCGTGCAGGTGGACGCAGAGGCGCTTGCGGTCCTCTTCCGCTCGGCCGGCGATGATCGTCATTACAACAAGCTCCTGATGAAAAATGAAACTCTCGCCCTTGCGAGAGAGCTGGGCTTGCGAACCCCCGAGGGCGGCAGCGTGTCTTCTGTTGGCGAGGCGGTGGCGCTCGCCGAACGCATAGGGTTTCCGGTTTATCTCAAGAAGGCCTTCAGCTGGGCGGGGCAGGGCGTCGTTCGCTGCCATGGTCCGGACGAACTCGCGCGGGCCTTCCAATCCATGCGGCCGCCTCGCAAGAATCCGGCTTTTGACTATGCAAGACGATTGCTGGGCCGGGACTGGTATCCTACGAACGAAACCGTCGATCTGCAGGCGGCCATCGACGGAACGCCGGCGCTCTATTCCCTGGCCGCCTGGTGGGGCGTGAAGCTCGCCGGCTATTCAGGCCGAAAGGTGCAGACAACCCACGAAAACGGCCCAAGCAGCGTCATACATCTTGCGGCGCATGACGAGATGGCGCGGACCGCTTCCGAGATGGTCGCCGCCACGGGGGCCACCGGCTTCATGGCGTTCGATTTCATGGTCGAGCGGGACACCGGCCACGCCTATCTGATCGAATGCAACCCGCGGCCCGTGCCCTGCTCCCATCTCGGGTCGCGAATCGGTGTCGATCTTCCGCAAGCGCTCATCGACGCCGTGCGCGGCGATGTTAGGCAGCGGCCGCCGGCCGCTCATGCCGAAACCGTGGCGCTATTCCCGCAGGAGTGGCGGCGCAGTCCCGAAGCGCTCGCGGCCTTCGACGGATTCGTCGATGTCCCGGAAAACGATGCGGCATTGCTCGCGCGAATGATGGCGGATCCGCTGTCTGACTCTGCAGGTGATCGGCATTTGCGCCTCGTATCGGCTCTCACGGCGGCGACCGCGGCCATTTGGAAGAAGTCGTCGCCGTCGATCCGGAAGATGCCAAAGCATGTCTACGGCCTCTTGGAGAAAAGCATCTAGCCCGCGTGATTCCCGGCTGCCGCCGGTGCGCGGCGGCTCCCACCCCCCTGAGAGATGTCTTATGGCTACGTCGATACAGGCCCTGGCGCCGCTTGCCCGCTGCGCGGAGATCTGCGGCCTGAGCGCCAACGAGATGATCGTGGGCTCTAGCCCCAGGGTCGAGCAGGGCATTCTCGCCGAACGCTATTTTCACAGCTCGAAGCGCGGCAAGGCGACCATGCGCGTCGCGATGGTTTCGGCCATCCGGGCTGCGCTGAAGGATAATCAGTTGCGACCGGCCGCGGAGGTCTTCGTAGCGCTGCGGGTCATGCTCGCGGACCGGCAGGACTATGTCTGCGCCACGCGGCGTCATGATCGGCGCAGAATCTGTCAGCGGGGACGGCCTGGCAAACTGCTCTCCGAAAAACGTGCCGAGGAGCGCGCCCTCGCGAGCGCGGTCGTTGTGAATCTTGCCGAGCGCCGCGTCGCCCGCGCGTGAAAACGAGCTTCGCGCGAGCATCAAGGCTCTTCCGCGAAGTCATTGACCAGAACTTGCCGCAGGGCCCTATTTTTGCAATCCGCGCTTGCGGTAGATCGTCGATGGACTGACCCCGAGATAGGTCGCTGCACGCGAGATGTTGCCGTCGCAAATCTCGACCGTGCGCTCGATCGCGGCGCGCTCGATCACCTCCAATGAAACCACGTCCGAAGGGCTCTTCCATCGCCCGGGGTCGAGCAATATTCCCTGAGAACCCCCGCCGCCATCGACGTCCAGCCTCGATGGAGAATTCGAGAGGCTAGAGGAGGGCGGCGACGCCGGCCGCGCCTCGAGGCGCGTGACGTCGGGGATCGCCAGCATCGACGCGTCAATGACCTTGGCGTCGTTCATGACGATGGCGTTGCGGATCACGTTCTGCAATTGTCTTATGTTGCCGGGCCAATCATAAGCGAGCAACTTTCGCGCGGCATCCTCCGAAAGGGAGCGCGGCGCCTTCCCCTCTCGTTCGGAGAAACGCGCAAGAAACTCCTTCGCGATCTCGACGATGTCGTCGCCGCGGTCGCGTAACGGCGGCATATAGACGGGAACGACATGCAGGCGGTAATAGAGGTCCTCCCGAAACCGCCCAGCCACGACTTCTGCCAGCGGGTCGCGGTTCGTCGCGCAAACGATCCTCACATCGACCTTTTCCGTTCTGGAGGCGCCGACGGGGCGAAAGGTCCCGGTTTGCAGGAAGCGCAAGAGCTCCGGCTGCAGGTCGAGTTGCATCTCGCAGATCTCGTCGAGGAAGAGCGTACCGCCGTCGGCCTGCTTCACCGCTCCGGGCCGATCCGCGACCGCTCCCGTGAAGCTTCCCTTCAAATGGCCGAATAGCTCGCTCGAGATCAACTCTCGCGGAATCGCGCCGCAGTTGATCGCCACGAAGGGCTTGGCGCTGCGCCGCCCCAGCTTGTGAACGGCTTCGGCGGCGACCTCCTTGCCTGTGCCGCTCTCACCCGTGATGAAAACCGTCGCGTCCGACGCCGCCACTGCCTCCAGGGTGCGGTACACCGCCTGCATGGCGAAGGACGTGCCGATGAAGCCGCAAAACGAATCGCGAGAAAAATTGTCTCGCATCATTTTCAGGTCGGCCTTCAGGCTCGAATTCTCGAGCGCGTTGCGAACGCTCGTCAAAAGCCTTTCCGAGCTGACCGGCTTTACGACGAAATCGTAAGCGCCGAACCGCATGGCGTCGACCGCGACCTTGATCGACCCTTCCGATGTTGCAACGATCACGCAGGCCGAACCTGCGCGCGCGATGAAGTGTTGAAGCGTGTCGAGCCCGCGCATGTCAGGCAGATTGAGGTCCAGAATGACGACGGACGGACTCTCGCCTTCAATCATACGGATCCCTTCGGAGCCGCTCGTGGCGGTCAGTACCGCATAGCCTGCGCGCTCAAGAAAGGCGCAATAGACCTGGCGTATCGAAGCGACGTCTTCGACAACCAGAACTTGTGCTTTGGCCTCTTGTTTCATTCACCGGCCTCGCTGTAAGAAATTGAATCTCGCATTTTCACGCGCATCCGCGACACGCTTGACGCAATCGGCGCACAACATGATCTTTTCCAGCCTCGAATGTACATCGTTTGTCGCGATGATGCGATCCCCGATCATACGATACTATTTCTCCGCAAGGGTCGTTTCAGAGAGGGTCGACTTTAAGGCGTCGAGAACGCGGCGATGGTTCCTGGCGAAAGCGGCGACGAGGGGCTCCAGCTGAGGCCGTCGCTCCAGGATTGCGGTCTCCAAGGATTTAGCCGCTGCAACCAGGTCGTCAGCGCCAATGTAGCTCGCGCCGCCTCTCAATGCGTGCAGTCGAAGCGCTGCTTCCTCTATCTCGTCGCGCGCGAGGCATTCCTCCACCTGCGACGCCGTTTCGGCGAACTCCTCGCTGAAGCTGCCGAGCAGCGTGATGAAGAGGTCCTTGTCGCCGCCCAGCGACTTTTCAGCCCATGCAGTGTTCAATCCCGCAACAACAGGAAATTCATCGGGTGACTTAGACATGATGGCGCGCTCGCTTGCTTGCGCGTGGTTCGTCTGCAAGAGCAGAATGTCGACCAACGCCTCGAGATCAATTGGTTTAGAGACGAAGTCATCGGCCCCAGCTTCCAAGACTTGATGCCGCTCTGTGTCGAGAACTCCGGCGGTCAAGGCGACGATCGGCAGGCCTTTGAGTCCGAGGTCGTTGCGGATAATGCGGATTGCCGTCAACCCGTCCATGACCGGCATTTGAACGTCCATCAAGACGGCGTCGATGGCTTGCTTGCCGCTCTTGAGGAAGTCGAGCGCCTCCTGTCCATGCTCAGCCGTGACGACGTGGGCGCCTTCCAGCGCGAGTAGGCGCTCGACGACGTCTCTGTTCGTCTGGCTATCGTCCACGAGCAGGAAACACAGTCCCGCCAGGCGAGAAGGTTTCGGTGGCTTCGTCGGAGGCGTTGGTCGCACGGCCTGCGCCTTCGCCGGCGACAACTCGAAAGCCGCTTCGAACCAGAATGTGCTGCCTTGTCCAGGAACGCTCGAGACTCCAATCTGGCCGCCCATGAGCTCGACAAGCCGCTTGCTGATGGATAAGCCCAGGCCGGTGCCGCCAAAACGGCGGGTGATGGCGGCGTCAGCCTGAGTGAAGGGCTTGAAAAGTCCTGGCAGATGTTCCGGGGCGATGCCGATGCCGGTGTCGCTCACCTCGAAACGAAGCCGCGCATTGAAAGCTTCGCACGTGGTTGCCTGAACCGAGAGACGAATTTCGCCTTGCTCCGTGAATTTAACGGCGTTGCCAACCAGATTCATAAGTACTTGCTCGATGCGCAAAGCATCGCCGAGGGGAGCCGCGCCCAATTGCGGCGGCTCTTCGACGATGAGCCGGAGCCCCTTGGCGCGAGCGCTTCCGCTGAAGAGGCTGCCGATGTGCTCCAAAACGGACCCCAAGTCGACGGGTCGCTTGTCGAGCCGAAATTCTCCTGCGTTGAGCTTCGAGAAGTCCAAGATGTCGTTCACGATCGACAGCAGGGATTCCCCTGCCTTGCGCAATCGCCGCACCATCTCGATTTGCGCGGAGGAAAGCAACTCTCGCTCGAGCAGCTGCGCAAGCCCCAAAATTCCATTCAAAGGGGTTCGGATCTCATGGCTGATGTTCGCCATGAATATGCTTTTTGCTTCGCTTGCCTCGGTGAGCTCCTTCGTGCGGGCGATCTCGGTCAAGATGCGCGTCTTGAGCAATTCCGCATAGGAGCGAATGGCCTTGAGAAGCACCAGCGTGTAAACACACAGTAGAAATGCAATCAAGATATTGATCTTGCCGCCGCAGCGGAGAAGTCCGATCATCGAACCGACCGCCATGGGTCCAATGAAGTAAAAGGCCGCGCGCGGAATGCTGGCGAGGGCGAAGGCGGCGCCGCACAGCATGCCGGCCATCACGACGCAGATAAGAAGGCGGCCGCCACTTTTGGCGTCGGCAAAGAAAAAGAGCGGAAGCGCTCCCCACGCCAGCCCGAGAGCAAGTCCGTTATAGATGGCCCTCTCTATCGATTTGGCATGGTCCCGTTTTTCCTCTTGGCGTCGGACGCCTCTACGACGTCTCGTATAAATATACGCGCTGACGAGCGACAGCGAACAAAACCAGAGGAAGACGGCGGCGAAATTGGGAGTCCCCCAAAACCCGATCACGATGATCAGCGCGTTGCATATGTTGGCGAGCATCATCGTCGGCGTATTGCTACGAACAGCGGTAAGCTGTTCGCGCTGGACGCGCTCGCGGCTCTCTCTGGTCTCCGCCATTATGATGGATCCCGACATATCATTTGTTGCGCTAACATCGGAGTGATTCCTTTTCGCTCCCGCTGGCGAAGTGGGAGCGCGCGCCCTCCAGCAGCGCCAATGTCAGACTTTCGAAGACGGTCAGCCGGAAAGCCAGATCGGGGCGATCGCCAAGAATGCTGCGTTCAAGCGTCTCCGCGGCCTGAGCTGCGTCGCGCGCGCCAATGTACCCGGCGGCGCCGCGAAACTTGTGCAGCAGCTCGGCCGCTGCTTGGCGATCGCCGCGGTTCAGGTTTGCCTGAACCTCCGGAGCTGTCGCGGAGAAGTCTCTGACGAAGCGTTGCAGTAGGTCCATGAAGAGATCGTGGTCGCCTCCCAGTATCAGCAACGCTTGCTCGCAATCGACCCCCGGGATCCTCGGCGGCGTCGCGGCGGGGGTCGATGCGGCCGCATCTTGGTAGCGCAAGCAATCCCCCGCCAAACGTAGCAGGACTGCGATCAGCTCATCCAAGTCGACAGGCTTGGCGAGAAAGTCATTGGCCCCAGCGTCCAGGACTTGGCGACGTTGTTCGCTCAAAACTCCCGCAGTGAGGGCGACGATCGGAAGATCGACGAGGCCGAGTTTCTCCCGGATGGCTCGCGTCGCGGCTAAGCCGTCCATCACCGGCATTTGCACATCCATAAGCACAACGTCGAAGGCTGCGTTCTGCGCGCTCAGATATTGCAGCGCTTGCTGACCATCTGCGGCAAGGACAGCTTGGGCGCCTTCTCGTATCAGCATGCGCTGGACGACATCGCGGTTCATTCGACTATCGTCGACGACGAGGCATCGTAATCCTGACAGACGTTCGGACAACTCGCACGTGGCAGGTTCAGGCGCCAAAGCCGCCTCTCTCTCCTCCCCCGAGCGCTTGAGCAACACCTCAAACCAGAATGTGCTCCCCACGCCCTCTGCGCTCTCGACTCCGATCTCTCCTTGCATCAACTCCACCAAGCGCTTGCAAATCGAGAGCCCGAGGCCCGTTCCGCCGAAGCGACGAGTGATGGCGTCGTCAGCCTGGGTGAAGGGCGTGAACAGACTCGCCGCCTGTTGCGGGGTGATCCCGATGCCGGTGTCTCGAACTTCAAAACGGAGGCGGACATGCGAGGTCGTGACTTCTCGCGTCTCGACGCGCACCTCAACTTCGCCGCTTTCGGTAAACTTTATGGCGTTGCCGACAAGGTTCATCAAGACCTGTTCCAATCGCAACGCATCGCCGACCAGAGCGCCCGTGACTGGCGGCGCCTCTCCGATGTGAAGGACGAGCCCCTTCTCGTGCGCGTTGACTCCCAAGAGGCTGCCGACTTGCGCCAGCATGGGCCCCAGATCAAACGGCCGGGAGTCGAGCCGCAGCTGTCCCGCTTCGATCTTGGAAAAATCGAGGATGTCATTGAGTATCCCCAGCAGCGACTGCCCCGCTTGCCGCAGGCGGCGGACCACGGTGAGCTGGTCTTGCGAGAGCGGTTCTCTCTCCAGAAGCTGGGCAAGCCCGAGCATTCCATTCATGGGAGTGCGGATTTCATGGCTCATATGGGCCAGGAATTCGCTCTTGGCCGCGCTGGCGGCCGCAAGGGCGAGAGTGCGCTCTTCGACTTTGCGTTCCAAGTTTGCGTTCAAATCACGTAGCGCGCTTTCGGCCCGTTTGCGTTCCGTGATGTCGGTGACGGTCGCCTGAACAAACTGCTCATCGCCAACCGTAAAAGAGGCGAGCGCCACGTCGATGGGGAAAGTTGATCCATCCTTGCGTCGACCCTTCAAATCGGCGCTCTCACCCATTGGCCGAGCCCTGGGGACGCTTGCGAAGGCGTCCCGGAAACGCGCGTGTTTCTCGCGCAGCGGCTCCGGAACGAGCGTCTCCACCCGATGACCGAAAAGCTCTGAGGCTTGGTATCCGAACATCCGATCGAGCGCCGCATTGGTCATTTTGATGCGGCCTTCGTCGTCGACCAACAAGATCCCGTTCGGACTGCTCTTTACGGTGGCCTCGAGCAGATACTTATTGCGCTGCAATTCCCGGGTCCGGTCCTCGACAATCTCCTCCAGATGCTGTCGATATTTCTCGATGGCCTCTTCATTTCTCTCACGCTCGGTGATGTCGCTTTGGATCGCCATGAAGTTGGTCAGCGTGCCCGTTTCGTCGAAGAGGGGCTGGACCTCGATCGCGAACCAGAATTTTTCGCCGCTACGACGATAGTTGATCAATTTCGTGGTGAAGCCGCGGCCGCCGTGCAACTCCTCGGACATGAACCGAACCGTCTCCGGATCGGTTTCGGGACCTTGCAGGAATTCGCTGGGCTTTCGTCCTCCGACCTCTTCCAGCCGCCAGCCGGTCGTGCGTGTGAAGGCGTCGTTCACCCATTCGATGCGGCCTTCGGCGTCGGTGATGATAACGCCATTGTCCGTGCGCGAGGCGACGAGGGCGAGCTTGCGCGCCCGCGCCTCCTGCTCCCGGAGCTTTGCCCGTTGTTCCGTGAGCGTGCGATTGAGCCGCTTTAGGTCCTCTCCGGCCATGTGCTGGGTCTGCAGGAGCTGGAGCATTTCCAGAGTTTGATCCTGCACCCCAAAGTCATTGAGCGTCAGCCCATATTCCAAAAGCTGCGCCGCGTAGGTGATCCACGGAGTCGCCAGCATGACGACCGTCTGCGGGTCTTGCAGAAACACCACCGACCCTCGCAGAATGCGCCCGTTCTCTCGGTCTTCGAGAATGAACAGGGCATTGGAATTCTTTTTCGCCATCTCCATGGAAATTTCGCCCAAGGGGCGACGCGCAACGAACACCTCCGCCGCGCTCACGCCAATTTTCGCGCGCGGACAGTATTTCGGAAGCGAAGGCCCAATGTCGACGATGACTCCGCTCTCGTTCCAGGCAAAAAAGAAGGGGAAAGCGCGCAGGAATTCCATGACGTCGTGGCGCCCCGACAGGCCGCAGCTACTCGTCATGACCCCTGCCTTCCGGCGCGGCAGCCCAACTCACCTCGAACACATCGTGATCTGCGCCATTCTCCTTGGCCTCGAGCAAGGTGACGGTCACGGGCGTGCTGTAGAGCTCGCCAAGCCCCGTCAGCAGGCCCACAACGAAGTCGACGAGGCCCGGCCGATGCGTGAAGTAGTGGAGTTTGAGCGAATTTTCGCCGACATCCGTGCATTTGAATTCCGGCGGTTGCAGCTTGGGATAAATCAGTTGGACGCGTGCGTGGAACTGCGGAAGATTGATCAGAAATTCCTTCAGGTTGGCGCCCGCTGCGCGCAACAACGCGCCGTAATTTTCTTGCGCGGTCTTTGTCATGAAGCTGGCGCCAAATTCGCGGATCAGCTCGTGCACGCTCACACCAAGCGTCTCATGCGCTGCGTGGACAAGGTTATAGGTAGCTTCGTCCGAATAGGGTTCATTGCTGATGAAGGCGTCGATCTCCACTTTGGCCTTTTCCTTCACCCCGGCCCATTTCTCCTCCCCGTATTTGTGGATGATCAGCTCTTCGAGAGCTCGATTGACAAGTCCGTACATGACTCTGACCGACAAACCGATGCATGGCCTAAAGGCGATGCATCTTGGCCGCTTTCGCGCGGAATTTATCTGGCTTCGTTAGCTTGGGATAGCAATTTTTCGTTAAGAAGGTGCGTGCAGTTAAGGCGACGACATGCGATGCAACGCTGTTCTGATTGTCGACGGTATGCGGACCGGAACATACAACTGAATCGTCGCCGCTCGATGCAGGTCGAAAGCTCTCAAGATGCACCGCGCCTGTCGTGGCGAAGCCCTTAGCGACAACGGCGCGAACTCGCTTTGAGGCTATGCAAATTTGGAACGTGATGCGAGGCTAGAGCGGGTCAATCGCGGGGACGCCAATTGTACACCGCCGCCAATTGCAAAATATATGGGATACGCCATGGCCACGCGCCCGAGCTACCTGCGTAGATGGAAGAGGTTCCATGCGCTATCCGTGTTCTGATTCACCACGCTGGTAGCTTGGCCAAGCACCGTGAGAACGGCGGAGAATTCGGTGATGCTGCTGTCGTAACACGCGATGGCGTCGTCCGGCATCAAATGCGGATTCACCGAGTCGCGGTTGGCGCTTCGCACGAGTTCTTCGATCGAACGCTGGATCACCTCCGTTTGCCGGGTTTTCGGGTTGCGGGTGATGAGCACGGCTTGCCGCGCGGCATTTGTCGACATGGTGCCGCCGATGCAATTGGCGCCGGCCAGCGCCTGTAGGAAGCGGGTGCCGTAAGGCAGGCTTCCAGAATACTGCCCGATGCTCGAGCTGGCGTTGTTCGTCGCCGGCACGGTCAGGTTCGACTGGAAGATACGAATGCCTGGCGGCGTGATTTGCGTCGGTCTGATGAGGCCAGTCTGAAAACAGGCGCTCTCGGCGACCTCGAGCTTGTCGCCGTCGACGAGAGCGACGTCGTCCACCTTTTCTCCCGTGAACGCCCCGCGCCAATCCAGTCGATAGCGCTTGCCGCCGCGCAGGAGGTAGATGCTGGAGACATCCGCGTCCGGCCGAACGCCGCCGGCCGCCTTCAGGCCGGCGGCGACTAGGCGATCTTGAGGCGCGTCGCCGAACTGTGGACTGGCACCGCGAGCCGCGACGGCCGTGTTGATCCCCACGCGGCCTGGCGAAAAGACGGCGCCCGAAACCAGAATGTTGATCGGCGCGAATTGGATCGGCCGAACCGCTAGGTGCGCGCCGGCCTCCTTCAAAATCTTGGCGTCAAGGAAGGCCTGTTCGATAGCTTGGTTGAGTTCGGCGTTGGTCAGGCCGACGGCTCTGAGTTCCCCTGCGAAGGGCAGGATGACGCGTCCGTCCCCGTTGATTGTATACTCTCCCGAAAAGTCGGGTAGCCCCGGCACGAGAATGTGGAAGCGGTCGCCGGGCGAATAGCGGAAATGCGCGTCAGGCGCCGAGGTCCTTCCAGGCGTGCGCGGAGCGATGTAGTCCATCTCGTCTGGCGAGGGGCAGACGCCCGGCGTGGGGTCATAGGCCGGCGTGCCCCCGACTTGACCTTCATACTCGCGCCCCGAGGCGACCAGTTGGGGACTGAACAACGTCTCGGGCTTGTTCTCCGGGTTGTCCCCGACCGCACAGCCGGCTAGCGTTGTCATCGCCAGAAGGGCGATCCACAAAGGCGTGCGGCGACGGCTCACTGTCGTTGTATCCCCCATCCCGGAATGTAGACACCCAATTACGCCGAAGCCCCTTTCGCCCACTATTCTGCATTCGCGAGCTGGGCGAGTACAATTCGGAGTGAGATCATTGTAACGGATTTCACGGCGTATGCTTAACAAACAGCGTCACCATGCGAAGCGCGCGCAGAATCATTGAACGCGTTAATATAAGGTCGTCGGAGATAAAGCGGGCGGATTGAAGGCTGTCGCCCGTTTTTGGCGCTAGGGCAGCAACGGCTGCGCCGCCGTTCTCGTCGCGGTCAAGTTTACATTCACGCCGCCCTTAACTTTTGCGCGAAGGGCTCGCATATGATATTTTCTTCAAATATCTCCAGCCCTCGGACCGAGCGGATGACTGGCAGCTTCGTCGCTTCCCCTCGCACCGAAACGATGCTCTCGCGCGCGCTGGCCCGCCTGCGCTGGCCTGAGCGCTATCAAAACAATCCTTATATTCGCGGCGCTCTCATTTCGGTGATCGGAATTTGGATGCTCTGCGGCGCATATATGCTCTTCATGCCGAGATCCTATATCAGCAAAGGGGCGCTCATCCTTCCCGGCTCTGGCGCGGGCGTGTCCGTGTCGCTTGACAAGATCGGTCAGACCTCGTCCGTCGCGGCGTCGCCGTTCTCGTCGACGAATTTGAGCCCCAAAGTGATTTACCGGGAGATCATGGTCTCCGATCCGGTCGTCACCGCCGCAGCCGATTCGCTGGGTATAAAGCCGAAGGACTTCGGGGACCCGGCCATCAAGCTGATCGACGAAGCTTCGGTGATTCTCTTCGAGATCAAGGGACGCTCGCCCGAGTTGGCGCAAAAGAAGGCGGTGGCGCTGATCGACGCTTTCCAGAAAAAGCTGGATGCTTTGCGACGCGACGAGATTGAGCGCCGTGACGCCAGCATCCGCGATACGCTGAAAGGCTATCAGACGAATTTGCAGGCCGCGCGCGAGCGCATATCCGAGCTCCAGCAGAAGACGGGGCTCGTTTCCGTAGAGCAGTTCAACGATCTCGCTACCCAGCTCGAGCAGGCCCGCAAGAAGCTTTCAGAAGCTCGCGCGGAGGCGGATCGTCTCGACGCGACGCAAAAAACGTTTGCGTCAAACCTCGGGATGGATACCAAGCTCGCGTCCACGGCGCTGTCTCTCTCGGCGGATTCGGTTTTCGCAAAGTCCCTGGCCGATTACGCGGATCTAACCGCGCAGGTCCAGCAGTTCTCCAATTTGTATGGCGCGCGAAATCCTCTGCTGCTCCAACTCCGCGCGAAGCAGTCCGCCGCTTTTGAGATCGTGAAGCGCACAGCGCAGCACGCCGGCGTGAGCCTGAACGATCTCAATCGCCTGATCGCTCCGCTCGTGCAGAAGAAACAGGAGGAACTGCTCAAGGACTTCGTGGCGGGAGCGGCCGGCGCCCAGGGCAAGCAGCGCGAGGTCATGGCCCTGCAGCGCGATGTTGACGCGCTCGATCAGCGAATCAAAAGCCTGACGCTCAACGCCGCTCGCATGGAAGATCTCAAGAAGGATCACCTTGTCGCTGAGGCGGTGTTCTCTTCGGCGCTCGCACGCGTCGACACGAACAAGGCGGATATATTTGCATCCTATCCGATCGCTCAGGTGCTCACTCCGCCCGACCTCCCCAAAAGACCGTCACAACCGCGTCTGCTCTACGCCATTCTCGGCGGTACGGTGGGTACGGTGTTGGCCGTCGCCGCATGGACACTTGCATGGCTGCGCCAATCCTTCGTCCGGAAACTCGCGAAGAGCGCATAATCTACTACACGATCCTCTGGACATGGGTTTTATGGGTTCTCGGCGCGCTCTACATCGTGGCGCCTGTCGTTGGTTGGTATCTAACCTATGTCGGTGTGGCGCGCTATGCGGGGGTTTCGTCGCGCCCCCTCACGCGGCCGCCACGCATTCCCCTTGGAGTCATCATCTGGTGGGTCTCGATGGCGGCGATGCTCTTCGCCCTTGTCGCTGCGCATATCAACTTCGAGCTCGGCCTCGGCTCCATGCTCAAGTCCTCCATCGGCTGGGCGAAGGGCTGGGCGCTCATGGCGGTGTTTCCGTGGATCGGCGCAATGTTGCCCATCCGCGCGGAAATTGTTTACCGCGCCACCAACAAGCTCGCCTTGCAGACGCTGCTTCTCACGCCTATCTTCGTCGGCGCAGCTCTGGCGCATCTGCCCCACCCGCTTTACATCTCGCCGCTCCAAATCGTCGGCGGACCGGGGCCCGAATATTTTCGGGTAGAACTCTATTCGATCGACGAGACGAACGGCAATTTGCGGTGGAGCTTTTTCGCGCCGTGGTCGCCAGCGGCGGCGTTCATCGCGAATATCTCTTTCGTCTTCGCGCTCTATGACCGCTCCCGATTCTGGAAATGGGTGGGGGTCGCGTCCTGCATCGTGATTTCCGTTTTGTCTCAATCGCGTCTGGCGCTGATCGCCATTCCCGGGGTGATCCTGCTCCTCGCCATTTTATGCAATCTGACGCGTCCCTTGACGCTGGGCGTCGCTTCGGTCGTCTCGACTCTTGGCTTTCTCCTCGCCACGCCGATCATGTCGCTCGTCGAGAACTTCTCCCAGAGATTCACGCAAGCGCGCGCGGCGTCATCGCGGGTGCGCGCTGTGCTTCGATCCATCGCGCTCCAGCGCTGGGAAGACGAGGCGCCGATTTTTGGACATGGCGTCGTGGAGAAAGGCCCGCATCTCGTCGAATATATGCCAATCGGCTCGCATCACTCCTGGTACGGACTCCTGTTCGTAAAAGGGATCGTGGGTTTTGTGGCGCTCGCCGTTCCGCTCGCCTGGACGCTCCTCGAGCTCATCGTCAAGGCTCAAGCCGATCGCGTCGCGCGTTGCGCCCTCGGCGTCATGATCATCATCACATTCTATACTTTCGGCGAAAACCTCGAAATCCTGTCCTATCTTTTCTGGCCGGGCCTCGTCGTCGTCGGCGTCGCCATGCGCAGACGCGTCTTCGATCCTTTGCGCCGAAGGTCTCGCCGCTTGTCGACCAAAGAAGCCGAAGGACAGACGCGCGAGGAAGTCGCAGGCGCGTGAGCTGTGTGCGAGCCCGCCGCTCGAGCGGGACGCGCTCAAAATCCGGAAGTTACCGTCCTCATCGGAAAACGCTCCGCAGCTCTCGGACGGTTCTAGGCGTCCTGATCGTCCTGCGCCGCCGCCTCGATGAGTTTCGGGCGAGCGTCCGCTGAGCGCACATCACATGCTTCGGCGCTCAAGGACGCATCGCGAGGAGGGCCGCTCGTCCAACGGTTCAGGGTCGCGACGAGTGCTTCGAGTTGCACGGGCTTCGCGAGAAAATCGCTGGCGCCGGCCTCGTAGACCTGCTGGCGCTGATTGTCCAAGACGCCCGCGCTCAGCGCGATGACCGGCAGATCCGTGAGACGCAATTGACGCCGAACCCGGCGCGTAGCCGCAAGGCCGTCCATTACGGGCATCTGCACGTCCATTAGGACTGCGTCAAAAGTCTCCCCTGACGCGCGCAAGCACTCGAGGGCCTGCTCGCCGTCTTCGGCCAATACGACACGTGCGCCCTCGCTACTCAGCATTCTTTCGACGACATCGCGGTTCATGCGGCTATCGTCGACGACCAAGAAACGCCGCCCGGCCAGCCGCGGCGCCTCTGTTTCCTGCGACCTCGGGGGTTGCGGGGCGGCCATTGGCGCATCCTGGAATGAGCGCTCGAATGGAAGCTCAAACCAGAACGTGCTGCCCTTTCCGGGGGCGCTCTCAACGCCAATTTCTCCGCCCATCATTTCGACCAAGCGCTTGCAAATCGACAGGCCCAGTCCCGTGCCTCCGTAGCGCCGGGTGATCGTGGCGTCCGCCTGGGTGAAGGGTTCGAACAGCCTCTTTGCCTGTCGAGGAGACACTCCCAGGCCGGTGTCGATCACCTCGAATCGAAGTCGCACGGCTTGGGGCGCGGAACGCAGGAGCTTCACTTCGACGTCAACTTCGCCACGCTCGGTGAACTTTATGGCGTTGCCCACGAGGTTCATCAATATTTGCTGAAGCCGATGTGGATCCCCGATCAACACGCCTTCAGGTTGCGGTAACTCCCCAATACGCAACTTCAGTCCCTTGCTTTGCGCCGTAACGCCGAGGAGGCCTTCGAGGTGAGAGAAAATCGCCGCCAGGCTCAAGGGTTGGAGATCGAGCTGAAAATGTCCCGACCCGATTTTCGAAAGATCGAGAACGTCGTTGACGAGGGTCAGCAAGGAGTTGCCAGCTTGGCGAATCTGCCGGACCATCTCGAGTTGATCCGCAGACAGCGCCTCCCTTTCCAGCAGCTCGGCCAGGCCGAGTATGCCGTTCATGGGCGTCCGGATTTCATGACTCATGGTCATGAGAAAATTTGTCTTGGCTTCATTGGCGTGGTCGGCGCTCGCCTTGGCGGCCGCGAGCTTGCTCTGGATTTCGTGTTCTTTGGTGACATCGATGTGGATGCCGATCACGCGAATGGGTGTGCCGCTGGCGTCACGTTCCACAGCCTTGCCGATGCTCTTTATCCATGCCCACTCATCATTCTTCCGCCGCATACGAAATTTGCTCTCGTAGATCTCCGTCCGACCACTGGCGTGAGCGGCGAAGGCGGCGACGTAGCGCCCGCGATCTTCCGGGTGCAACAGAGAAACGAAGGTTTTGCGACACGCTGGAAGCTCGCCGGGGACGTAGCCGAGCATGAGGTACCAGGCGTCGCTGAAAAAGGCCTCATCTCCAGCGGGATCGAAGTCCCAGAGGCCGGTCGACGAAGCGCTGAGGGCGATGTTGAGGCGCTGCTCACTGCGCCGCAGACTATCTTCTAGCCGTTTGATCGGCGTGATGTCCGTGCTGATGGCTATGAACTGCGACAAGCGTCCGGCCCGGTCTTTCACCGGGGTGATGGTCGTTTGTACCCAGAACGGCTCGCCGTCGAGGTTGCGATTGCATATCTCTCCGCGCCAGATCTCTCCGCGTAGAATGGTCGACCACAGGCCGCCAAAAAACGCGTCGTCGTGAAGGCCGGAACGCACTAACCGATGCGTTTCGCCAATGAACGCGTCGCTCGACCGTCCTGTGACGCGGCAGAAGTGATCGTTCACGTAAGTGATGCGACCGCCCGGATCGGTGATGGAGACGATCGCATGCTGGTCCAGCGCCAATTTCTGGTTTTCCAGCGCCCTCTCCTGGTCTTCCAGGATTTCGCGCTGCCGGTCCGTCATGACCATCACGAAACCGAACATCAGCGCGGAGAGGAGAGAGCCTCCCGTCATGATCAAGAAGGCGTGGCTGGACGTGCGGCGCGCGATGAAGGCTTCCCGGGGCGTCAACAGCAGGCCCCAGGATCGCCCGGCGAATTCGATTTCCGTCCGAGCCGAAAACGGCGGCGACTGAGAGACGAAGTGATGCGGCATCAGTCGATCGTAACGGAAAGCCTCCGGTTGGCCCGGGCCAGTCGCCGCCAGCGTTACGGTCTGACGCGGGTCGGTTTGGTCGATGAGCCAATAATCGACGTCGGAGTCTCCGAGCCCCTTGAGGGCCACATCGAGGAGCCGAGGAATTGAGAAGACGCCCAAGGCGAATCCTTGGAGCTTCTCGCTTGCGCCGGCGCCGGACGACTTTAGCGCGGGCAGGAAGAGAAGCATGCCGGTCTGTCCGTTCTGGACGAGGCGAATGGCTTCCGTTGCGGTGGCCTTTCCACTCTCGCGCGCTGCGAGCAAAGCGACTTTGCGTTCCGGATTGGAGGCGAGATCGAAGCCAAGAGCGCCTTTATTGGCTTCGAGAGGATAGACATAGGCGACCGGGAAATACTCGGCCCGTTCGGCGACAGGTACGGCTTGTCCGTCTCGGCGCTCAAAGACCCGATAGTCCTGTCGCCATTGCTTTTGCATGCTCTCCTGATGGCTACGGAGATCGGCAAAAGAAACGCGGGGGATCCATTCGATCGCCTGGATCCCCAATCCGAAGGCGACCACCCGCCGGGCGATCGCCTCGAAGTCGCGTAAATCGCCCTCTCGGTCCCCTTCAAATGCCCCAGCCAAGCCGCCGACCGCGTTGGCGCCGAGCCTCAGAGTATTCTCGATCCTTTCGGTGAGTTGCTTTGCAACGTCCGTTACTTCTGTTTCGAGCCGCCTCCACTGCGAGTATTGTTCATATGCAAGCAGACCCGTGACGGATGCGAGCGTTAGAAGCCCTGTTGCGATGAGCGGCGCCGCGTTGCGCAGACGCTCGCCTGTGCGGGAGCGCTGGTAGAAAACGATGATTGGAGTGCAAATCATTATGCCCAAAGCGTCGGAGCACCAATACACCGCCGCGAATAGGGGCGCGTCGCTCAAGGCGAGGCGACCGAGACCAATCGAGCCCGCCGTTGAGATGACGGCGCTCATCAGGCCCGGGAGGACCGCTCCGAAGAAAAAAAATAGGCCAACGGAAGTGATGTTGGCGGCGCTGAAAGGGAAGGCGCGAAAGCGCCGCAGGAGCCATAGGCTGACGGCCGTCCGGAGGGCGACGGCGCACGCCACGACGAGAGAAGAGATGAACCCAGAATCCGAAAAGCCGTAGAGAAGCTCTTGCGCTGCGAGGCCGAGGACGAGCGAACCAAGCGCCGCTCCGAGGATTGCCGATCTCCCCCCTCTCACGGCGAGGGCGACCGCCACGCCGGCCGGCGCCCACACGATGAGGGGAGCGCTCAACAGGTAGGAGAGAAGGATGCTGAGAGCGCCAGTGAAGAGAAAGGCGAGCGCCGATGTTAAGACTGTCCCGCGAGCGAAACGGGGAGTTCCCTTCGTGACATCTAGCGCCTGAGGCATCATGGGACCCATGTCGTTCTTGACGCCGCAGCGGCTTTTGGGGGCTCCTCCCCACCGCCCGGGACGTGTCGAGAATGAACGACCGCATGCCGCCGCCTCGGGCGCACATATAGACGTATTTATCGGTCCTGTAACGCGATCTTGGGGGCGTCCAGGGGCCGGCGAAAGCAAACATTCCGAAGCGTAAGCATGACCTTAATGTTTTCCTCAGCTTTTTCAATTGCTTTGTGCGCAACTATAATGACGCTGTCGCAGATAGACTTAAGTTGAGCCGCGTCAACGCCTTGGAACTGGGGGATCCGCAAAAACCCGCTTAATTTCGCCATATGGCTGTCCGCGGCGCTAGAAAACGAGACGATCCGCTAGTTGGCTTGAACAATAAAGATTACCGCTTGAGCGCCAGTATATGTGGGTCTCAAAGACAAATGCAATTTGGATCTCAAGCCAAAACTTAGCAGTACGTATTAATGTGTACAGATGTTGACAAAGCTGTTACAAAGTCTTAGCATAAGTATAGTTACGCAATTTCGCGCAACTGCTCAAAAAATTGGTCGCCCGAATCATGACGGCGCAAAAAGCAACGGTTCTGCTCATTGACGACGACCGAGACATGCGCTGGGCGATGCGAAATGTTTTGACGGGAGCCGGATTTGAAGTGGCCGAAGCACACGGCGGCCAGACGGGGCTTGAGCTCGCGGCGCAACAGCCTCCCGACGCCGTGGTGCTGGATATTTGCATGCCCGGCATGCGCGGTGAAGAAGTGCTTCGCCAGCTATTGGATCGCGATCGTCATCTGCCGGTTGTGGTCGCCACGGCTTACGCCTCGGTCGCCGGCGCCGTGGGCGCGATGAAGGACGGGGCCTTCGAATATATCACCAAGCCTTTCCGCAATGAGCACTTCGTACAGAGCGTGAAGCGGGCGGTTTCACGTCGGCGCGCTTTCTGCTCGGCGCCCGCAGTGAACGTGCGCGCCGCGGTCTCGGCCGTGATGGGTCAAGGCCCCGCCATCCAGAAACTGATCGACGAGATCGAAGCGGTCGTTCATTCAGAATACTCGGTCGTCATCGAGGGCGAGAGCGGCAGCGGCAAGGAAATTGTCGCCAGGAGTTTGCACCAACACGGCCGTCGCGCGGCCAGCCCTCTCGTTATCGTCGATTGCGGCGCGGTGGCCGAGTCTCTGATCAACAGCGAATTCTTCGGCCACGAGAAAGGGTCGTTCACGGGAGCCGTCGGCCGGCATCAGGGCTGGTTCGAGGCGGCGGCCAATGGCGGCACGATCTTCCTCGACGAGGTTGGCAATCTTGTTCCAAGCGGACAAAAGGCGCTCTTGAGAACGCTCGAGGAGCGCAAGATCCGTCGGGTGGGCAGCACGGAGCCGATCAATCTCGACTTGCGTGTAATCGCGGCGACCAACGAGGACCTCAAATCGCTGGCGAGGGCGGGCGCCTTTCGAGAGGACCTCTACTATCGCCTCAGCGAATATATGATCACGGTTCCTCCGTTGCGCGCACGCCCAGAGGACGTTCCTTTCCTTGCGCGCCGTTTTCTGACGGAAGCGCGCGAAAGCTTGGGTCGCGGCCTCGCTGAGATCAGTTCCGACGCCCTTGACATGCTCTGCTCTCATTCCTGGCCCGGCAATGTGAGGGAGCTTCGCAACGTGATGCGGAGATTGGCGCTCGCCCCGTCGGACATTTTAGGCGCGGCGCATGTCGCGGGCCCGCTCGGCGGATCGGAAACTCCTCCGCCGCAGCCAAGGGACGTCGCCAGCGGCTCGGCCTCGTTACGCGATCGGGTCCGCGGTCAAGTCCGCGCCGTCGAACGTGACGCGATTCTGGCCGCCCTTAGCAGCGCGAACGGAAACAAGGCCGAGGCGGCGAGACTGCTTGGAATCGACTACAAGACCTATCGCATGAAGTTGAAGATGCTGGAGCAGGGCGGCGATGAGATTCGCCAATGAGCGCTCCCACCGTGGACGCATCATTCGATCCCGGTCCGCATCAGCCTTTCCGGGCCGGAGAAGATGCGATCGACCTCTTCGCCTTCTTGGACCCGGGTAGCATCGGCCTGAGTCCTCTGCCGGCAGGGGAGGGCGAAGAGCGGCTCATGACGCATCGCGTCGGCTCCGTCGCCGCTCTCATTGGCTTCGCTCGCGTCGGGGATTACTGTGGGCCCGATAGCGCAGCGCGCCTGGCAGACGTTGCTTGGCTTGAGCCACGCGCTCGCCGCCACGCCGAGCTCATCCAATGGGCCATGAAGCGGTCGCCAGTCTTTCCCGTTCCCTTCGGCACGCTCTATTCGAGCTTGGAAAGCCTCACGACATTCATGCAAGCGCATGAGGCCCCGATCAAGAGCTTTCTCAGCGTTGCCGCCGACCATGAGGAGTGGGAGCTGCGCGCCGCGGCGCGCCTCAACAATCCTGCGGTGTTGGATCGGCTGGCGCAAAAGGCTTGGCCGGAATGGGAACAGCTTTCGAAGGGCGCCCGATATCTGCGCCTTTGCAGGGACAAAGCTGCGCTGGCCGCTTTCGGTAGAGCCGAAGCCGCCGCCGCAGCGTCTCGGCTCGTTGCTCGACTGAGGCCAAGGGTAACTTCAATTCGGGAGCGATCCGCGGCAGGATCGGAGTTTGCAGCCCGTTATGCGCTTCTTCTCCCGAGGTCGAATATCGCGGCGGTGCGGGCGCTTGAAAGCGAAGCCGGCGCCGAACCCCCCGATGAATTTGTTGTTCTTACTTACTCGGGTCCGTTGCCGCCATTCAGTTTCCGCCCCTCTCTCGAATTGCCGATGAAAGGTCATATTTAAGGGTTTTTTAAGGGGGTAGCCATGCTGCTTGAAGCGCTCGACCAGGAAAGCTTCTTTCAAGCGCTCATGGACACGATCCCTTCGTCGATCTTGATCGTGGACGAGCGGCTCGTGGTCGTGGCTGCAAACAACAATTTTTTAGAGAAGTCCCATGTCAGCCTGAAAGTTGTGCTGGGCAAGCGTCTACATGAAATTTTTCCCGCGGCCTTTCAGGATACCGGTCTGGATCAGCAAATCCGCGAGGTCATTAATTCTTGGGCGACTCTGCGCCGCCGGCGCATGACCTATCGCGCGCCTGGCGTCTCCCTGCGCACCTATTCTTACAGCATTAGTCCGCTGCAACTGCGACGGGGCTTGCGCGGCGCGATCCTCGTCATGGACGACGTGACCGATCTGTTGCAACTCGGTGAGGAAGTGCGACGCATGCAACTGCACCTCGCGAGCGTCGTCGAAAGCGCGGGCGACCTGATCATCTCCACCGATCCGCACGGAAAGATAATGACGTGGAATTCCGCCGCCGAAAAATCTACCGGATACGTCGATGTCGAGGTTATCGGCACCAAGCTTGCCGACCATTTTGAAGACGGTCAAAAGCAGGAGGTCGAGGCCTGCATCCAAGGGATTTCGGAGATCGACGACCGTCGATCGGTCGAATGGCCGATGCGATGCAAGGACGGAGAGACCATACCCGTTTCGTGGCGCCTGTCGCGGATGACGAGTCAGGTCGGCGAAGTCACTGGAGCCGTGGTCGTGGGCCGAAATCTTGTCGAGCAACGCGCCATGGAGGCCCAGATCCGCCAGGGTGAAAAACTCGCCGCTCTAGGAATGGTCATCGGCGGGATCGCCCATGAGATCCGCAATCCTTTAGGCGTCAGCTCGGCCGCCGCTCAGCTCATGCGGAACAGACTGAAGAATCCCGGACTACTCGAAGAGTGCATCGCCAAAGTTATCGGAGGCATAGACCGTGCGTCGCTAATTGTTGAAAGTCTTTTGCGCTTTGCGCGTCCGCAGCCGATCACCGAGACAACCAGGTTGGATGTCGCCCACATGCTGAAGAACGCGCTGATGTTCGCATCGGGCGAGGCGGCGGCGGGAACGCGCTGCGAATGGAAGCGGCCTCTCGAGCAAGACGAGGTCTATGCCGAAGGGGTCCAGAACCTGCTGGAGCTAGTTTTCATAAATCTTATGCTCAACGCCTTTCAGGCGATGCCGGATGGCGGAACGCTCAGCATTGGCGTTGAACGAGAGGGCGATGAAGTGGTCATTGAAATCGGCGACACGGGCGCCGGGATTCCTGCCGCCCATCTTTCCAAGATTTTCGATCCCTTCTTTACGACCAGATCGGACAACAGACGATCTGGCCTTGGCCTTTCAGTCTCGCACTCGATCGTGCGGCAACACGGGGGCAGTGTGCAGGTTTCCAGCACTTTTGGAACGGGAACGACCTTCACCGTCCGCATCCCTGCCGCGCGCGACTAGCGTCGATGCGAGCTCCGTTGGATCGGCGCCGACAAGATCCAGCTGACGAGGATGGTAAGTCCAAGCGGCTACTCGGCTTGTGTAGGCTTTTTCGTTTTTGGAAAGGGGACGATCGCGCGGCATAGGCATTGTCTCCACAAGCTTTGCTATATAAATAAGGAGGAGTGCCGTGCGCGTGCGACGCAAACTGAGCTTTTGTGTTTGTCCAACGGGGAGGCATCTGGAAATGACCGCTTCTGATCCGAAGGCCGCGGCAAAATCGTCGCTCATCGTCGATGACGACTCGGACATGTGCTGGGTCCTGGCCGCGGCGCTCAATAACGTTGGCTGCGACGCTGTAACCGTCAGCACGGGGCGAGACGCGCTGAGTCTGATCAATAAGCAATCCTTTCCCGTCGCGTTCGTGGACGCCCGTCTGCCGGACGTCGACGGACTTAGGCTTAGCGAGGAGCTGCGTCGCGTGCAGCCCGAGCTGCGCATTTTCATTATCTCGGGATATTTTCTCCCCGATGACGCGGACATCTTGGAAGCGATGCGCACGGAACGGATAAATGGATTCCTGGCAAAGCCTTTTCAGATCGGTTCGGTCCTTTCTGCCGTGACGCAATAGGGCGTACGTTCCCCTGAACCCGGGTGAGCAAGCCCGCTTCAATACGTGCTCGCGGAGCGCCCAACGGTGCGCTCGATAAATTTTTTCCTACGAGTATCAACAAGAATCTTTCTTCCTAACGCGCGCTCATTCTCTGGCCCGCGCGTTGCTCTCTTCCTTCCGCCGGACGAGCGCTGGTCATACTTCGGCATGATCGCGAAGCGCGTAAACGGTTAAGACAGGGAGAAGCGTGATGGCACGCGTACAAAAAGCCACCGACTTGTCGAGTCTCGGTGAAGTCGTTGACCGCATCCTCGATAAAGGGATCGTGATCGACGCCTGGGTGAAGGTTTCGCTCGTCGGAATCGAACTCATCACGATTGAAGCCCGCGTCGTAGTGGCGTCAGTCGAGACCTACCTGAAATATGCCGAAGCGGTTGGTCTGACCGCCTCTGCGGCGGCTCCCGCCTAACACCAGCAACAGCACGGGAAGCGAGCCCGCTTTTTGGGTTCGCTTCCCGCACAACGAACCGCTTCCAAGGGAGGAAGGAACATGGCAATTGTAGCGGAAGGTCTTGGGCGTGTTGCATCCGGAATAACGGTGGACCGCCAGAATCGGGCAGAGCTCGCCAGACACATTAAGCATGCGACGCTGAGTCGCCGCGCGGAAGTCCGCTCAATCCTCGAGAATATGAAGGACGCCCGTGCGAAGTCGAGTCGCGACATGGCCGCAAATATGCGGAAGGCGGCGATGAGCCGCCGCAGCGAAGTCCGCTCCATGATGAATCGGTTACGGCAATCGCGCGCGAAGGAAACACGTGAATATCACGAGAAGGCGACGGCCTTCATGCGTGACTTGACCAATGGCGTGGCCGGGATGCTTGCGAAGTTCGCGAAGGAAGATCACGAACGCGCCGCCATCCTACACCGAAGTTTCGTCGCCTACGGTCGCGATCGAATGGAAGCGAGGGCGGTCTGGCAAGGAAAGCCCATCGGTCGTCAAGCGGCCGCGTCGTCCAGCCAAGTTTCGAGCCCCATGACGTCGCAGGCTGCTGAAGCGAAGCCCGAAGTCCATTCGTCGCACGAGGCGCAGGCGACCCATTCGCCAGAGGCAACGAGCGGCCGTCATCCCTTCGCCGCGTCCTCTCATCGCGATCCGAGCCAACGGTCAGGAAAGGGTTCAAAATGACCGCCCTCAAAATCGCGAGCCGCAGAAAAGTCGGTGAAGAGGATTCCGTCGAGAGCGATACGATCGCTCTCGGCCCGAGCAACGCCTTTGTGAGCTCGCCGGCCGTCCAGGAAGTCAGCGAAAGAGCCTTGTCTTATCTGGCGGCTGGATATGCCGTCCACTTCTGCGGGCCACCCGGAACAGGCAAGACCACATTGGCGTTTCACGTCGCGGCTCAGCTTGGTCGTCCCGCGACGCTCATCCACGGCGACCATGAGTTCGGCAGCTCCGACCTGATTGGCCGTGAGAGCGGCTATCGCAAGTCGAAAGTGGTGGACAATTACATCTCCTCGGTCGTGAAACTCGAGGAGGAGGGTCGCGCGCTGTGGATGGACAACCGCATCACAACGGCCTGCAGGTTCGGGCACTCGATCATCTATGACGAGTTCAATCGGAGCAAGCCGGAGGCGAACAATCCCTTCCTGGGCATTTTGTCGGAAGGAGTGCTGAATGTCCCGCGGCTGCATGGACGCGGTGAAGGCTACATAAAGGTGCACCCGCAATTCCGCGCCATCTTCACTTCGAATCCGGTGGAGTATGCGGGCGTCTTCCGCACGCAGGATGCGCTGCTCGACCGCATGATCACGCTCTATCTCGATCACTACGATCGCGAAACGGAAATCTCGATTGCGACGAGCAAGGCCGGGATCGAACGGGAGCGCGCGGAAAGAGTTGTCGACTTCGTGAGGCTATGTCGCGTAAAGGGAACCGATCCGCACTATCCCACCTTGCGCGCCTCGATCGCCCTCTCCCGCGTTCTCGCCGCCCGTGGCGGCGAGGCGAGCTTTTCCAATCCGGTCTTTCGTTCGGCGTGCAAAGACATCTTGAGCCGTGCGCCACAAACCACCGCGAAGGAAGGCGAGCTCAGCCACGCCGCTGTCGATGAACTCCTGCGCTTTTTCGACGCCGTTGGCGCCGACGAAGAGGATGCGCCGCCGGCAAGGGCGGGGTTCGACAACCGGGCGTGCGCGCCATCTCTTGAGAGGGAGGTGATATGACAGCGCATCGTCGACCTGAGCGGGGTCTGACCGACCTCAAAACGCTGACCGGACGCTCGGACACTCCTATCTCCGCCCACAAGGCTTATTTGCGCATGAGCTTTCTTGAGCTCGAGCGCGCGCGGCGACGGATGGAAATGCGCGCAGCGGAAGATCGATCGGCGCTCATACGGGAGAGGTTTCGCGAAATCGACGCCGAGATCGCGGAGATCATGTCCAATATGAGAGGCTCGTCTCCCAGGGCGCGGCCCATTGAGTCGCCGCGTAAGTCGCCTGTGGGACTGCATCGTAGGAAGGGCGACTTCCGAATCTCCTACTGAGGCGCGGAAACGCTTCAGTTCAGGAACTGCTGGCGACGCAAAATGCGACGCCTGTTGCGACGGGTTGCACGTCGCAGGCTGCAGAAATGAGCGGCTGCGCCGGATAGCAAACGGCGCGACCGAACACTTCCAATCACGGAGCCACCAAATGCCCCCCAAAAGTCAGCAAGACGGACACGCGCAGCACGAACGCCCGGGCGCGGCTGGCGCGCCTGTTCTTCAGCCCGCTCATGCAGCGCACGCGCACAGCAAGCTATCGGCGGCTCGGGCCGCTGTGCGTGAGTTCCTCGCCTCGGAGCTAAAAGCCCGAGAGGTGCGCGTAACGAAGATCGCCCCTCTCGGTCATCGCGACGGGTGGAGGGCGGAAGCCCTCATTCTCGTTCCCAACCTCGAGGTGAAGATGCTCGGCCTGCCGCTCACGCAAGAGGTGCTCGAGCAAGATTTCTATGCCGTGGAGCTCGACGCCGACATGATCGTGACGTCGTTCCAACAATTGACAGAGGAAGAGAAGTAGAGCCGTCGAGAGAGGCGGCGTTCCTCTGGCTCAATGCCTCGGCCAATTGACATGATCTTCGCAACGTCGGGTCAAACAAGGAAAACGCAGGGGAGCGAGCCATGGGCCTTTATGTTTATGCGGTGACCAATGCGCTTGAAGGCGCGCTACCGGCAATGCAAGGGATTCTTGAACGTCCGGTCTTTCAGATCGAGTCCGGGACCGTCAGCGCGATCGTGAGCGAGTGTCCTCTCACGAGCATCCGCGCCGAACGCAAGCACCTCGCCGCGGCGCAACGCGTTGTGGCGGCGCTCAACGCCGAGCGCGATCTTCTTCCGATGTCCTTCGGCGCCATCACAAAATCCGAGGCTGATCTCCGCAACTTCCTGAGCCGTCAGCGCGACGTGCTGCTTAGACAATTACAGCGCGTGCACGGAGCCATAGAAATGTGCGTGCGCTTGACCTTCGAGACGGACGATCCCATCGCCTGGTTAGTCGCGCGCACGCCCGAATTGCAGGCCGCGCGAGAGCGGACATTCGTCGGCCACCGGCCTCCCTCTCATGAAGCTAAGCTTCGCCTCGGCAAGGTGGTGGATGAGACGCTTCGCCGCTATCGTGAAACGCGCGCCAGCGGAGTCATCTATCGCCTGGGGCCGTCATGCATCGAGCTTGTTTCGCTCCCCGTTCGTGGCGAGCGCGAGGTCGCAAACATCGCCGCGCTCGTCCCGCGATCTGCTCTTAGCGACTTCGAAGCCGCCGTCCAGGAAACCGCCGATCAAATCGACGAGGATCTCTCCTTCAACATCGGCGGCCCTTTTCCGCCGCACAACTTCGTGCAGATTGAGCCCGGCAACGGTTGAAACCTTCGGGCGCGAGTCTCGTGCGTAAGGGTCAGTGATGTTCATCTTGGATGACGTTGTCAAAAGCGCGGTGAATGGTGTCGTAGCCGTTCTGAGCAAGATTTTGACCGTCAGATCCACGAGCGAGGTGCGAAAGGCGCACTTCAAGAAGCCACCAGCGCATGTGGTTCAAAAGGGAGAGGACAATGCTTCTCGTTGACGATCTCCTGGCAGGACCCGTACGCGGGTTGGTGTTCGTGCTGAAAAAGATCGACGAGGTCGTGCGGCAGGAGTTCGAGGCGGAAGAACGCGCCATCATGGCGGACCTCTCCGCGTTGCACCAGGCGCTTGATGCCGGGTCCCTAACGGAAGCCGAATTCGAAATCCGCGAAGAGACTTTGCTCAATCGACTCGAGGGCTTGCGAGGAAAAGGCCATGGCGGTGTTTGAAGCCCAGAATCCCGGCGCGCCCTCGGCGTTTCGCGAAAGCTTGTCGCTCGCGGATGCGCTCGACCGTATCCTGCATCGCGGCGTGGCGCTTCAGGGCAATGTGACCATCGGGCTCGCCGATGTGGACCTTTTGTACCTGGACCTGCGCGTCTTGCTTGGGGCCATCGACACGATCTGGCCGGAAGGAGCGCCTGCGGCGCCGCTGATCGACTTGCCGTGTTCTCCGTCCGGCGAGCCGTCGTCGAACCTCGATGCTCCCTCAAAGGTGTCAGTGGCTGCGCAAGGCGAAACGTCGTCTTCGCTCGCGATCGCTCCCCGTGAGACGCAGCCTGCGCTGAGGCGTGGGAGCAATCCTCGTGTCGAGGGCTCCTCGACCGCGCAAGGACTCGTTCGGCTCGTGTTGACGCTCGTCAGGCTGCTGCATGACGTGCTGGAACGCCAGGCGGTTCGACGCATGGAAGCGGGGCGTCTGACGGACGCGCAGGTCGAGAACCTTGGCGTGGCGCTTTTCGCACAAGCCGAGGAAATCGCGCGTCTCCAAAGCCAGTTCGGCTTCTTGGACAAAGATCTCAGTCTCGAGCTAGGCGTCCCCAAAGGGGCGCTGTGAAGAAGGCCCGCCATGAACATGCAGCATCATCAGCCCGTCGCGCATTCCCTCGAGAGCACCAATCTCGCCGATCTGCTCGAACGCATTTTGGACAAAGGCGTCGTGATCGCGGGGGACATCTCGGTCAAGCTTGTCGAAGTCGAGCTGCTGACGATTCAGCTTCGGCTCGTCGTCTGCTCTGTCGACAAGGCGCGTGAGCTTGGACTCGATTGGTGGAATCACAGCAGCCGCCAGTCCGCCCTGAAAGCCGCGGAGGAAAACGCCAAGCTCGGCGCGATGGAAGAACGGATGGGGCGTCTTGAAGCGGCGCTCGGGGCCGTCATTGCCGCGCCTCGCAAGGAAGGGAGCGCTACCGATGCCTAAAAAGGAATGGAGCGACAGGGAACGAGAGGACGTGACGGGCGCCGCGGGCTTGGCCAAGATCGCTCGGGGTCTGTCCGATCTGTTCAACGTGCTGTCGGATTTTGACAATCTTCCGCGCCGGGGCCGGCACGAAAAGGACGGCAGGGTAATGGAATATTCTTTCGGCGCCCGAACTCTTCGTGAAGCAGCCGGCGAGGAGGTAGAGACGCCTCGGGAGGAGGAAACGCCGCGACGAGAGACTCCGCGACGACGCGCGGCGAAGGGCGCTTCGAGCGAATTACTCGAGCCGGTTACGGACATGTTCGACGAAGGCGCCGAACTGGTGTTCCTCTTCGAGTTGCCAGGTGTCGAGCGAGAGGACGTTCGTTGCACGCTCGACGGAGACATACTTCTTCTCGAAGCGAAGACGGCCCGTCGGGTTTATCGCAAGGAAGTGCTCGTTGAGGAAAACCTGGCTCCTGGCGAGCCAAAACTCAATCTGCGTAACGGCATTCTCGAGGCGCGACTCGTCAAGCAGTCTTGACGCGGCGCTCCACCGCCATTCAGGGGAGGAACGCGCGCCATGGCGCGATTGATCTATATCCCCGTTCTGCATAGCGTCGCAGAAATGGGCTCTGCGGCGCCGGCATACAAGGCGGCCTTTGTGGCGCGTTATGGCGAGGCCAAATGGGCGGAGCGAACAGCCAAGTTCGACGCGATCTGGCGCGCGATCACGAAGGCCATCGACGCGCTCAAGCTGGATCTTTCTCGGGTCGAACTCTACCAGGACAGCCTTCCCGTTTGCGGTAAAGAAAGCGAGCTCGTCGAACGATTGGCGGCTGAAGGTAGCCCCAACCACCAGCTCCTCGAAAGCCTCGTGCGCGGCGGCGCCCGGCTTGTCGGAACGGAATCTGCCGCGCTACTTCTCGATGAATACAAGCTCATGCAATCGCCTCAGCGAAACGCGGCGAAGGCGGCCGCTATTCTCGAGGCGCGCGATCGCTTTATCGCAAAGCAGATCGACGCGACCCTCGCCGAAGACGAAGTGGGCATGCTCTTCATCGGGGCCCTGCATAAAGTCGCGGACTTCCTGCCCGAGCGCATAAAGGTCGAATACGTCGCCCTTCGGGGCTGACGAGTCCGCGCAAGCGCCAACAAGAGAGAAGGGCGAGCGATGAGCATCCGGAGTGAGAGAGTGAACGAATCCGATGGAACATTGCGCCTGACCGTGGTCGAGGCGCGGCGCGACGACGTTGGACGCGGAATCGTCCGGCTCGATCCGGAAACGCTGCGCCAGATCGGCGCGGCTCCCGGCGATATATTGGAGATCGAAGGGCGCGGAAAAACCGTCGCCAAGGCCATGCCCACGTTCAAGGAGCAGAGAGGCCAGCAGGTCATTCAGATGGACGGGGTCGGCCGCACCAACGCAGGTGTGGCGCTCGGGCAACCGGCGGCGGTCAGAAAAGTCTCTCACGCGGTCGCGCGGCGCTTGACTGTTGCGCCGCTGGGCAGCGGCGCGCTGCACGAGGACGAAATTGAATATATGGCGGGCCGCCTCGACGGACTCGCCGTCAGAACCGGCGATCGCGTCCGCATCGCTCTCTTTGGCGGAAATCATCGCGACTTCCACATCAAGCGCACGGAGCCCGATGGACCTGTCGTCGTACATCCCGACACGCTTCTGACGCTCGAGCGGCCCCGCAAGGATGCTTCGACTCCAACTGCTTCCGGAGAGGCCGAGGAGTTCGTCACCTATGACGACCTTGGCGGCATGGAGCGAGAGGTCGCGAAAATTCGCGAAATGATTGAACTGCCGCTCACGCATCCGGAAATCTTCGAGCGTCTCGGCATCACGCCGCCGAAAGGCGTTCTGCTGCACGGACTCCCTGGCTGCGGTAAGACGCTTCTGGGGCGCGCGGTCGCGCATGAGTCCGAGGCGGCCTTCATCTACGTCAGCGGTCCGGAGATCATCCAAAAGTTTTACGGCGAGAGCGAAGCGCGCCTGCGCAAGATATTCGAGGACGCGCAGCGCCGGGCGCCCTGCATCATCTTCTTCGACGAGATCGACTCGCTCGCTCCAAAGCGCGAGCGCGTGGAGGGCGAAGTCGAGAAGCGCGTCGTCGCGCAGCTTCTCTCACTCATGGATGGCTTGAAGAGCCGCGGCGACGTCATCGTCATGGCGGCGACGAACCGTCCGAACAGCCTCGACCCGGCTTTGCGGCGTCCAGGCCGATTCGATCGCGAGATCGCGATCGGCATTCCCAATGAGAGCGCGCGTCGGGAAATTCTCGAGATTTATGCGCGTGGCATGCCGCTCGGCGATGACATCGAACTGTCCGACCTTGCGGGAACAACCCATGGCTTCACAGGCGCCGATCTCGCCGCTCTTTGCCGCGAAGCCGCCATGGCGGCGCTGCGCCGTCAGCTTCCTGAGCTTTCCCTAGGATCCGGCCCCATGCCTTCCGACGCTCTCATGACGCTCGAGGTCAGGATGGCCGACTTCAGAGAGGCGCTGAGCGAGGTCTCGCCTTCCGGCCTACGTGAGGTTGCGGTCGAAACCCCAAACGTTCGGTGGGAGGACGTCGGCGGACTCGAGCCCATCAAGGAGGCGTTGAAGGAAGCCATCGCATGGCCCTTGAGCCAGCCGCTCCTGTTCGAGGAACTCGCCTTGCAGCCGCCGCGGGGCATTCTGCTCTACGGACCACCGGGCAACGGCAAGACGCTCATCGCGAAGGCGTTGGCCTCCCAAAGCAATCTGAATTTCATCTCCATCAAGGGTCCCGAGCTCCTGTCGAAATATATCGGCGAGTCCGAGCTGGGCGTGCGCGAGCTGTTCGCGCGCGCGCGTCATGCCGCTCCCTGTATCGTGTTCCTCGACGAGGTGGACGCTTTGGCGCCGAAACGCGGCTATGACGGGCGGTCTCCGGTGACGGACCGCGTCGTGAGCCAGTTGCTCACGGAGCTCGACGGCGTCGAGGCGCTGAGGGACGTCTGGGTGATCGCGGCCACGAACCGTCTCGACATGATCGACGAGGCGCTCTTGCGGCCAGGGCGGCTCGATTTTCACCTCGAAGTGAAGCGGCCCGACCGGACCGCGCGCGCGGCCATTCTCACGGTGCATCTGCGCAAGAAGCCCGTTGATGAGCAAATCGACCTCGCGGCTCTAGCCGATCGGACGGAAGGCTTGTCTGCCGCGGAGGTGCGTTTCGTTTGCGATCGCGCCTCGATGATCGCCATCCGGCGCGTCTTTCAGGAACGGGACGCCGGCCCCGTCGAGAGCGGCTCGGTGCGCCTCCAGCAGCCCGATTTCGACGAGGCCCTGGCCGAGCGGAGAGCCGCGCTGGAGGAAGCCGTAGCGGCTCAGGCCGCGCTCTATTGAGCGCAGTCGCGCGAGCAAACCAGAAGTCGCCCTCAGTCAAGCACGACTCGGGCCAAGTTCGCTCCAAGTCGCCAGGATCGCGCCTCGGGGGAGCGACGCAGCTTACCAGCCCCAGCCGTATGGAGAGCCGTAATAGCCCGGCGCGTAATAGTAGCGCGGCGCGGTCGCGGCTGCGACGCCCGCGCCGATCATGCCCAGCGCCGCGCCGGCGAAAATTGCTCCGCTGGGGTCATAACGGTAGCCATACCGATAGGGATAGCGCCGATAGTAGCGGCGATAGTAGACGTAGTTGGTTGGATCGGGGAGCCTTACACGCGCTTGATTGGAGGCGCTCGCCGTCGCGGCGAAACCGTCGACCGGGGCCGCAAGGCCGGAAGCCGCCAAGCAAAGCGCTCCACAAAGCGCCGATTTGAATTTCTTTCGCATCTTGGCGTCTCCTCGCGTTGAAACCTCGGGGCGCCGCGGACGAAAAACGCGTCAACCCGCCATCGCTTAAGCTAGCGCGATTACTTCCGACGTCGAGTCGCTTCCGCCGCGTGCGGCGGGGAAATGATCGTTTGCATTAACGTCGCGATTTCCCTGGCGCTCGGCGGAAGGCACAGCGAAATCATCTGACCGACATCCGTCCAGTGGCGCATCCAATAGAGGTGATTGCCTCTCGATGGGCGTTGACGGCCCGAGGGTAGAGGTCGTTGTTGAAAATCGCCACGGCCGCGGCTCGACGACACCCGCAAGACCACCCGGCGCCGTTTGATTTTCTACTGAAAAACCGCTATAAATCCGTTGTTGCGAAACCAGTCGGGCAGGCATAATAAGCTGATTGGTGTTCAGACGGTAGTGTGGTGCAATCTCCCGTAAGTATCCCCTGACAAAGTCGGGGGTATTAGAGTGTGAGCCCGCGCTTTCGCGGCCAACACATTGAGCCACGTGCAAGGCCGGGAGATGCAGCGAAAATCCAACACGGCGCGATGACTCAACGCTCCCCTTCGCGCTGTCGGCAGGGCGGTTACAACATAAAATTGGTCATTCTTCTCCCGCGCGCCCCGAATAGAATACTGGAGGAGGTGTCAAACTACTACTGCCGCATCGGCAGAGCCTTGGGAACCGCAACTTAGGAAGGAGCGAGGATGAATATTACTTGTTGTCCTGTTGATCAACTAACTGCGGCCCAACTTGCAGCATGGTCTGAATTTCAGTTGAACGATCCCGAATTGGACAGCCCCTTTTTCCGACCTGAATTCGCCTTAGCCGTCGTCTCCGCGGTGAAAACCGGGGAAGTGGCCGTTTGGGAAGTTGACGGAGAGCCTGCTGGCTTTTGGCCCTTTCAGCGTACGAAGTGGAATGAAGCGAAGCCGATCGCCTATGGGGCTTCGGATTTTGATGGTGTCATCTGCCGTAAAAACCTGCGCTGGAACGCAGAGGAGTTGATCCGCCGGTGCGGGTTGAGAGCATGGGATTTCAATCACGTGCTAGCGTCGCAGCAGCCGCTCCAGGCCTTCCATTGGAAAACGGTCGCCTCGCCCTTTATGGATTTATCCGGAGGTTTCGACCACTACCGCGCGTCGGTTCGCACGCAGACGATTGCGCAGGTGCTCCGCAAAGGGCGAAAACTTGAGCGCGAAGTGGGACCGCTGCGGCTTGAAGCTCAGACCTTAGACCGTAGCGTATTTGAAACGCTCATACGGTGGAAAACAGAACAATATCCGGGCTTGGCCGAAGCGACACCGCTTCTGGAATGCATCTTCGCTCAGCAGCACGAATTATTCTCGGGTATGTTGACAGCGCTCTACGCGGGAGACCAACTGGCGGCCGTTCATCTCGGGATGAGGAGCAGGCATGTGTTGCATTGCTGGTTTCCCGCATATAACCAATCACTTGTAAAATATTCTCCCGGATTGGTTATGTGGACCGAGTTGGCAAAGGATGCGGCGAAAATTGGCATTCAGCGCATTGATCTAGGCACAGACAAGGGCTCGATCAGCCAGTATAAGAGCAGCTTAATGTCAGGGGCGGTCGAGGTGGCGGAAGGCTTTGTAGCTTGCCAACCGATGGCGTGGTGGTCGCGCCAGAGTTCTCGCAGAGCGAGAAAGTGGCTGGAAACATCCTCGCTAAGAGGCCCCGCGCGGCTGCTGCGGAACAAAGGTCGTGAGTTTCTTCACAATTTCTCCAAGTGATCATCGCTTTGCGCTCAGCAAACCCGCTTTGGCGAGCGCATTTTCCAAGAATTCGTTTCCAGCGTCAAATCCCCCGATTAGCCTGCATCGCCTTCAAATCGACGGCTGTCTCATTCACCTCGCTCTCGTCATGACTGAAAACGCTTCGCTGTAGGATCACCCCAGGGCTGTTTAGTTCTCAGCGAATCGAGGGCATTTTGAGGAGCGCGTCGATGTCGATCGCGGCGCGCCATCTGGCGTTTTTGATGTTGTCGCATCCATTGGCGCGCAGCAGATTATAGGCGAAGGAGCGCAAGCGCGCGACGATGTCGGGGTTTTTGCGGATGCGCGACGCGTCCTCGGCGAAAGCAACATCGCGCTGTCAATCAGCATTGAAACGGGCCCCCGGATCGGCTTGCAATAGGGACCCCGTTTGGGCGTGCAGGAAAGCGAGCGCTCACCCCGGCGGAGCCTTGCAGAATGAGCCGCAGCCCGATGTAGGACGGTGAATAAGGCAGTTCGAGCCCGAAGGCTTCGTTGAGACGCGGGCGATGGACGCGAATGAACTCATGCATCTGCCGATAGGAATTGGCGCCGGCGACCATGGCGAGGATCGCGTAGAGCAGCACCGTGGCCAAGTCGAAGCGCTTGCCTTCCTGGCGACGATGGTCCGGAATGGACCGCAAAACCTCCAAGAGCGAGACCGCATGCGACAACCTCCGATTCGGGTTGTCGCCCATGGATTCACACATCCCCGCCGGCGGGAATCCCAAAGCCGCCCTCAAACATCAGAGAACTGAACAGCCCTGAGGATCACCCCCCCTACACGACGCAAGGCTCGCTTAGCGGACAGACCCCCGCAGCGTCAGCCAAAGGTGGCGCGCTTCCCGAACTATCGCGATCTTGCCGGCTACGCCTTCGTCAGAAGCGAGGGAACGAAACGCTCTGCGCCAGTTCCCTTGCCGCCAGTTCTTGGAAGACGCTCACAATGTCGTGCTTCCGCGGCCCCGACGTAGGCAAGACGCATCTCGCCATGACCATCCCGGGCCGTTCGGCATTCGAACAGCGAGGATTGTCGCTGATGGTTTGCGATGACGCCTTGCGAGCCGCTTCGATCAAGCGCGGGCGTGTCCCCCTTAGGCGCCCGCGTCGCGAGTTCATTGCACCACTACGTCGACCCAGTAATTGCTCTCCTGGTACGTGCTCGTGGGGAAGGCCGCAGAGCCATAGGTGTAGACTCCGTTGCCGCCGCTCGTGGAGCTCGCCGGCGCCGTAAGCGTTCCGTTCACAAGGGCGCTTCCGAAGAAGGGGCGGGTCAAAGAGTAGTAACCGTTGCTGTGATAGGAGGCGATGTAGGTCGTGTTCGCCGCGATCGTCACGGGATTCACGAGTTTGACTGTCTGCCAGCCGCTCGCGGTCTCGTTGGCCGAGGTGGCGCTGGCGAGCAGCGTGCCGGACGCGCTCCAGAGATGCACGGTGTGCGTTCCGACGTTCTGCGGCCCCTTGTAGAACCGCAGCGCGGTGACGGTCCCGCCCGTCGAGCTTGAGAACTTCATCCCGAGTTCCACCCCCTGCGAGACCGCCTGGGAATCTGAGACAGTCACCATCGCGGGCGTGCTGCTCGCCGAGAACAGACTGGATCCCGATCCGCTGCTCGCGGCAAGCGTCAGGGTGAGAGTCATGGGCTTGCTCGCGCCCGCCGCGTCGGTCGCCGTCAACGTGACGGAATAAGTCCCTGCGGTCGTCGGCGTGCCCGAGATCAGGCCTGTCGTGGAACTCATTGAGAGCCCTGCAGGCAGAGCCGACGCGCTGAAGCTGGTCGGATTGTTGGTCGCCGTCGTCTGGTAGCGAAAGGCGTTTCCGACCGTGCCCGTGGCGCTCGTCGCGCTGGTGATGGTCGGCGCCGCCGGGGCCGCGGCGGTGTAGCAGGAGGCGGCGTTGAATTGCCCGCCGCTCCCGAGCTTGAGCGTATTCCAGCACACCTGAGCCGGGATCATGTTGACGTGCCCGGACGTATCGCCGTTGCCGCCGGTCACGTCGGGACCGATCGGCGGCCAATGGATGCTCGCCGGCCACCAGCTCGGCTGGCTTGCATAGTAGTAGGAGTTGGGGATCGTTTGGCTTGTCGGCACGGCGACGCCGGAGGGGATTTCGGCCGGATTATATTGCGTCGCCTTGTTGAAGTAGTCGTAATTGCCCCAGCGCAGCAGCGTGGCGGAGACCTTGGGATCGGGATAACCGCCGGTCGGGGTGACGCCGTCCCAGGGCGATAGGCTGCAATTGCCGAGGTTGGGCATTCCAAGGCGGTAGATTGCCGGCATGCTACAGCCGACATATGCGTTCGGAGATTGGTTTGTTGATCCGATGACATTGCCGACGACGTTGTAGTAATAGGCGAGCCGATCGATCTGCACCGCGTCGCCGGTGACGCCATAGTTGGGGTTGTAGCCGGTGAAGTAGTTGCGCAACGCGGTTGTGTAGCCAGAGCCGCCGAAATAGCTGTCGGCGCCCCACATCTCGCCAATGTTCCCTTCCCAGAGGTTCATGATGTTGAAGGGCGCATGCGTGTTATCGAAGGACCAGGTGACCAAGGCGGTTCCCGAGATCGACGGCGTTCCGTATTCGTAGTTGTAGCCGAGATAGAACGCGCTGCTGCTGTTGCTTAGCTCAACAGCTGGGAAGCTCTTGTTGAAGATATTGTTCTCAACCTTCGCATTGCTATTCACGCCATAGGTGTAATTTCCCCAGAAATCCAGCCCCCCGTTGTTGGGGCCGGCGGCTCCGTCATGGATGAAGGAATCGCGCACCTCCATGTTAACGGTAACCAATACGGTGAAATCCACTCCCGTCGCACCGAACGATTCCACCCCCTTCAGCCAGCAACTATCGCAATAATTTATCAGGCTGTTGTAGCCACCGGTAAAGCCCGTATGATTGAGCGTCATATTTTCTATGCCGCTGCTGCTGACGACGCCATAGGCGAAGTAATATCTGATCGCTGGATTTCCGGTCGAGAAATTATAGATGAGCGGGTTGCGAACGGTGATCGTGGACCCGCTGATCGCCGTTATGACATTCATTTGGGCGATGTTGCGCGTGCCGCCGCTCTGGTGGCCGGTATTGACGACTAGGGTTGTATCGTCGTCCCGATCGATCTCGATCATGGAGCCAACGCTCAAATTCGCGGTGGAGGCGACGGTGAACTGAGTGGAGCCCTGCGTGCCGCCCCCGGTGAGCGCCGTTCCCAGCGAAATAGTGTCTCCATTCCCGATATTGACGATATTGGCGCCGGTGAGGATCGTCTGACCCGCGCCCGCGCCGCGCAACGTCACGTTGCTGTTGTAGAGATTGATCGGTCCGTTGAGCGAGGACGCCGTGAAGGTTCCCGCTGAGAGCGCCACGACTCCATTTTTGCAAGAGGCGATCGCGCTGTTGATCGCCGCGGCCGTCGCGCCGGGCGAAAGCGTCGCGCAGATCGTGGTGCGGTTCGGAATGCCGCCGGGCACGCCGGCATAGGTCCAGTTGTACTGCCGGTTTGCCGGTATCGGGTCGGCTCCAGCCAGAGGGATGGGAAGCAGTAACGCGGACAGGCTGCAGCCTGCGAGCATGGTGGTTCGGTAGGCTTTCATCGTGGTGTCCTTTCTGCTTTGCACGCTGGGAGGGGTGACGGGTCTTGCGAGCGGGGAGCATGCGCGCCGCCGGCGAGGCTCTGCTTGTTTGTGTCGTCAAGAGATGGACGCCGAGGCGGCGACGGCCGGCAGGTCGGCTCTATCGTCGCGACCAACGGTTACCGCTGTTGCGAACTGTCGCTGATTACAGGGGCGCTTTTAGCACGATGCACAGAAACGAGGCGGCCTGCCCGCGAGGACTGACCCTGTCAGTGTTAGGCAGCGCGACGTTCGAGCTTAAGGAGAATATTGCAGTCAGAACGCTGTATTAAGAGAACCGCTAATTCTAATTCCCTCTCAGCTCACTTATTAATAAAGGGATGGTTCTCACTAATATCCCTAAATCGGAAAGGAGAGAGTTGTTTCTCACATATTTGATATCAAGATCAACCATCTCATTGAATGTCGTGCAATTCTTGCCAGAGACTTGCCAAAGACCGGTCAGGCCGGGTGGACAAAGAAAGCGTTCCCGCTGCCAGGGTAAGTATCTCTTATACTCACTCGGAGTACAGGGCCGAGGCCCGACGAGACTCATCTCACCTCGAAGCACGTTGAATAATTGGGGGAGTTCATCCAAGTAACATGTGCGTAGTAAGCGACCAATTTTAGTAAGACGGCTGTCGCCGCGCATATCCAATTTCGTCATCACCTTATTGTTTTCGATAAGCTCCGCAAGATATTCTTCATGGATCGTGGTATCCGCTCCTGTTACCATCGTCCTAAATTTCAACATAATGAATCTCTTTCCGAAGAGACCGATCCGCTGTTGCTTGAACAGTACGGGTCCTTTCGAAGTAAGCTTTATTACGAGAGCAATCGCCAGCATCGCGGGCCCCAGCAAGGGAACGGCGATAAGAATACAGCCTGCGTCGAGCAAACGTTTCCATACCGGAAACCGAGCTTTGTTTAGAACAAACGCAGGGTTAGCCCGAAGCAGCCCCGTCATCCTCTCCCCTCCACATTCTTGGATCAGGCGCTTGGCTCCGACTGAAGTTGCGATCGTCGATGCCGATCGCGCTGCAGCGAGGGTGTATGTTTTTACCTGAAACAGTGGCAAGGGAGCCAATCAGCGGCTCACCGGCGACCGCTTAAAGGATTTGTCTGCACGAATCAAGTAGACCAATTTGTTGAATCCATCCGGATGTGCATCTCCTGTCGGCGGTGCGGGCCTCTTTCGGAGCGTGAGACGCTGCGCTCATGGAGGCCCTCTCCTGGAGCTGATGTCGTTGCATCAAGCCAGTCAGCCGCGCCCGTCATGCCGCGTAGTGCGGCGGAACGAAGCTCTTGAGCTTCTCGGAAACGCTTCGCACTTCACCGCGCGCCTCGAGGCCTCGAGCGGCTTTCTCGGACGTCGTCTGCCTCGGAGGCCGTCGGCACAACTCCAGCAGATCGACGTGGCCGACTTCGCGAACGATTGTCGCGGGCTTCGGCCTCCCTTCAACGAAGTTCGACGTTACGCGAAAAATGCGTGCTGGGTCAACTTTCACGTCGGCCCCCTCGTTTGCGCTCACGGCTCCGCCCAGGATACGAACTGTATAACTTTCAATGAGTTCCAGGCATGTGCATAGCTCGGAGGCCTGTGAGTTTCGATGGAGGCGCCCATGGTCCCCTGCAAGAGAGGCGCAGAAGTCTCTTCGGCCTTTCAGCACAACGAGCACCCTATCCCGATGCTAATCACAGTCTCCCAGGCCGCGCCTCGTGATTTACCCAAAGCGTGATTGGACAACGCCTGTGGTGATGCGGCGGGCGCAGTCCTTCATGTCGCCAATTATGTCAGGGGTTCATGATCCTTTTGAACTTCGGCGATTGGAATCCCGCTCTCTTCCAAATATCAATGCTGTTCAATGGCTTAGGACCCCATGACCCTGGCGCACGCTTCGCCTACGGGCAGTAACTTGGCCCCAGAACGCGCGGCATACTGCACAACCATCTCCAGGAAGCGCGGAGAGCAGCCATAGGGTGACGGGTGATCAGCTACATCGTGGGCCACGAATATGAGCCAACCCCGACGCGCCGCGTTATAATCCACTATTTCTTTGATGAATTCGAGATCAACTCCTGTCCAGCGGTCAATAAAAACCGCTTTTAGCAGGTTTAGATCGATAATTTCTTCATTTGTAGCTTGACCTCCGCCCCGGAGGCAGGGAAATCTACTGCTTAAAGCCCGCTTGAGGGAGAGGTTCGCCCCACTCTTTGGATAGGCAAAAGCGGAAAACTTCGCCTCCGGTAAGATTTGCTCAAGGGCTTCGGTGTTGCGAGCGACAGATGCCATGAAAGCTGGGGTGGACGTCTCCCAACCGTCTAGGTGGTGGTATGTATGACACCCAAGTTCATGCCCCTCGGAGACGGCGGTCATGAGGTCCGAGAGGGACCCAATCCTCCCGGACTGGGTATCGGTATCCAGGATCCCAAGCGACACGAAATACGTGGCGCGGGCCCCATACTGCTCGAGTATCCGTCGGCCTGTGTCAAAGGCTGTTTTCGGCGCGTCGTCAAAGGTAAACGAGATGATCGGATACTGCGTCCCCAACCGCACCGATCTTCTTTCAAATTGATCCGCCAGGATGCGGCGCATTTTACCTCTGGCTCGGCTAATCAGGTGGGGCATTTGCATCCGGTTATCTCCTGGCGCCGTCTTAGCTTCGCCGATCGACGAGAGCTTCCAAAAAAGTCGTCGACTCACTAAGCCGGTCCTGCGACCCGAGAATCATTGCCTGTGCTCGCGGCTGCCGTGCTCTGAACAAAACGCGCTTTTGTTCGGCGTCAGGGCGACGTGCGTGCGGTTGCAACCACGCGGGCGGGATTACCGACCACGGTCGCGCCGGCAGGCACATCTTGGATGACCACAGCGCCGGCGCCGATCAGCGCGCCTTCGCCGATCGTGATCCCTGCAAGAATCGTGGCGTTACTGCCGATGGAGGCGCGCGACTTGACCTGCGTCCTGACAACCGTCCAATCTTCCGCGGTTTGAAGCGTGCCGTCGGGGTTGACGGCCCGAGGGTAGAGGTCGTTGGTGAACATGACCCCGTGACCAATGAAAACCCCGTCCTCAACCTCGACGCCCTCACAGATAAAGCTATGGCTTGAGATCTTGCAATTCTGGCCAATCGAGGCGCCGCGCTGAATCTCGACAAACGCGCCGATTTTTGTTCCGGCGCCTATCGCGCATCCGTAAAGGTTGACTAAAGACGGTTGAAAGATTTGTACATTCGTACCCAGAACCACATCCGCGTTGATCATGTCGCCGGTCCTAATCTCGATCCCTCAGCCGCCGCGCAAGGCTCGGCGAGAACGCCGACCGGCGTTCGCTTTGCCTATACACGCAAAAAATGCCTAAGCCTCCGGAAGGCTTAGGCATTCCCTTATGCTATCCAGGTCGTGGCGTCGAGCCGCCAGACGCTAGTGGCTTATTTGCGTCGTCGAGCTCGAGAACTTAACCCCCGAGCTCGATCGATGGGGATCGTTCACGAGCCCGGCGTGGCTGTTGGGGAGAACACCACATCGACGTAGTAATTGCCCTCCTCATACGTGCTCGTGGGGAAGGCCGCAGAGCCATAGGTGTAGACTCCGTTGCCGCCGCTCGTGGAGCTCGCCGGCGCCATAAGCGTTCCGCTCACAAGGGGGCTTGAGAAGAAATAGCGGGTCACAGAGTAGTAGCTGTTGGTGTGGTAGGAGGCGACGTAGGTTGTGTTCGCCGCGATCGTCACGGGGGTCGCCAGTTGGACCGTTTGCCAGCCGCTCGCGGTCTCGTTGGCCGAGGTGGCGCTGGCGAGCAGCGTGCCGGACGCGCTCCAAAGATGCACGGTGTGCGTTCCGACGTTCTGCGGCCCCTTGTAGAACCGCAGCGCGGTGACGGTCCCGCCCGTCGAGCTTGAGAACTTCATCCCGAGTTCCACCCCCTGCGTGACCGCTTGGGAATCCGAGACAGTCACCATCGCGGGCGTGCTGCTCGGCGAGAACAGACTGATGGGCGAGGTAGTCCCGCTGGTCCTGTTCTGGGAGGCCGCAGCGCCAATGGTCGCAACGAGCGTGGCCGTTCCGGTTCCTTTGGCGTTGGTGGCGCTGATCGTCACGCCGTAGGAGCCGGCGGTCGTCGGCGTGCCCGAGATCAAGCCGGCCGTATTGACCGAAAGCCCCGGGGGCAGACTAGAGGCGCCGAAGCTGGTCGGGCTGTTGCTGCCGGTGATCTGGTAGTCGAAGGCTTGGCCGACCGTGCCGCTGGCGGTTAGGGAGCTGGTGATGGCTGGGGCAGGCGCGGCGATGGTCAGTTGAAGCGTTGCCGTGCCAGTTCCTTTCGCGTTGGTGGCGTTGATCGTGACGGAGGATACTCCGACGGCCGTCGGCGTGCCCGAGATAAGGCCTGTCGTGGAAATCATCGAGAGCCCTGCAGGCAGGCCGGACGCGCTGAAGCTGGTCGGGCTATTGGTCGCGATGATCTGGTAGCTGAAGGCTTGGCCCATCATGCCGCTGACCGATGCGCTCGTCACCACCGGCGCAGCGGAGGCAGGCGCGGACCCGTAGCAGGAGGCGGCGTTGAATTGCCCGCCGCTCCCGAGCTTGAGCGTATTCCAGCACACCTGAGCCGGGATCATGTTGACGTGCCCGGACGTATCGCCGTTGCCGCCGGTCACGTCGGGACCGATCGGCGGCCAATGGATGCTCGCCGGCCACCAGCTCGGCTGGCTTGCATAGTAGTAGGAGTTGGGGATCGTTTGGCTTGTCGGCACGGCGACGCCGGAGGGAATTTCGGCCGGATTATATTGCGTCGCCTTGTTGAAGTAGTCGTAATTGCCCCAGCGCAGCAGCGTGGCGGAGACCTTGGGATCGGGATAACCGCCGGTCGGGGTGACGCCGTCCCAGGGCGATAGGCTGCAATTGCCGAGGTTGGGCATTCCAAGGCGGTAGACGGCCGGAGCGCTGCAGCCGGAATAGGCCTTGGTCGCCTGGTTCGTCGAGCCCAGGACATTGCCGACGACGTTGTAGTAATAGGCGAGCCGATCGATCTCCACGGCGTCGCCGGTGACGCCATAGTTGGGGTTGTAGCCGGTGAAGTAGTTGCGCAACGCGGTTGTGTAGCCAGAGCCGCCGAAATAGCTGTCGGCGCCCCACATCTCGCCAATGTTCCCTTCCCAGAGGTTCATGATGTTGAAGGGGGCATGCGTGTTATCGAAGGACCAGGTGACCAAAGCGGTTCCCGAGATCGACGGCGTTCCGTATTCGTAGTTGTAGCCGAGATAGAACGCGCTGCTGCTGTTGCTTAGCTCAACAGCTGGGAAGCTCTTGTTGAAGATATTGTTCTCAACCTTCGCATTGCTATTCACGCCATAGGTGTAATTTCCCCAGAAATCCAGCCCCCCGTTGTTGGGGCCGGCGGCTCCGTCATGGATGAAGGAATCGCGCACCTCCATGTTAACGGTAACCAATACGGTGAAATCCACTCCCGTCGCACCGAACGATTCCACCCCCTTCAGCCAGCAACTATCGCAATAATTTATCAGGCTGTTGTAGCCACCGGTAAAGCCCGTATGATTGAGCGTCATATTTTCTATGCCGCTGCTGCTGACGACGCCATAGGCGAAGTAATATCTGATCGCTGGATTTCCGGTCGAGAAATTATAGATGAGCGGGTTGCGAACGGTGATCGTGGACCCGCTGATCGCCGTTATGACATTCATTTGGGCGATGTTGCGCGTGCCGCCGCTCTGGTGGCCGGTATTGACGACTAGGGTTGTATCGTCGTCCCGATCGATCTCGATCATGGAGCCAACGCTCAAATTCGCGGTGGAGGCGACGGTGAACTGAGTGGAGCCCTGCGTGCCGCCCCCGGTGAGCGCCGTTCCCAGCGAAATAGTGTCTCCATTCCCGATATTGACGATATTGGCGCCGGTGAGGATCGTCTGACCCGCGCCCGCGCCGCGCAACGTCACGTTGCTGTTGTAGAGATTGATCGGTCCGTTGAGCGAGGACGCCGTGAAGGTTCCCGCTGAGAGCGCCACGACTCCATTTTTGCAAGAGGCGATCGCGCTGTTGATCGCGGCGGCCGTCGCGCCGGGCACAAATTGCGCGCAGATCGTGGTGCGGTTCGGAATGCCGCCGGGCACGCCGGCATAGGTCCAGTTGTACTGCCGGTTTGCCGGTATCGGGTCGGCTCCAGCCAGAGGGATGGGAAGCAGTAACGCGAACAGGCTGCTCCATACGAGCTTGCGAATTCGGTCGGCTCTCATCGAAAATCCTTTCTGCTTGGGGCTCTATGGTCTTGTGAAAACGGCATGACGCCGCCTTCAGGGGCCTGTTAGGTTACAGCCCTGTTTTCGGCCAAAGCCGCCTCTTTTCGGCGGGCCTCGGATAATGTAAACTGAGTGACTGGGGCTCTAGACCACAGAGCGCTTGTTACGGGGTTTCCACTAATCGAGGTCGAGGCGGATGTCAATGGAAATGATACGCCATGTATCACCAAGCGGTGTCAACGACCCGCTCACTTCAGAAATAGTACGTGCCGGCAGGATGCTACTCCGTTGGGATCAAAAGACCCTTGCCGAGGCGGCAGGAGTCTCTCACGTCACCGTGCGCCGGCTCGAAGCTAAGCCCGGCGCCTTGGCCGCTGAGCGGTCCACCATCGCCAAGCTGCGCGGCGCCCTAGAATCGGCTGGAATCGTCTTCGTTGAAGACAACGGAGAAGGGCAGGGAATAAGGCTTAGAAAGGCGCAATGGCGCCGAACCCTCGACAGCAACTGAGCTTTCACGATGCAGATATGGCGTGCCTGGACAGCGATGGTTGTCGTTTGTTTAGGCACGCCAAGAGGGGAAGTATAATCTCGGCCGACACGCTGCCGCCGCTGGCATGAAAAATTATAGTCGGTTTTCTGAGCGTCTCCGCGAATCATAAACTTCTCCGCTAAATTCAGTCATGATAATGGCTGTTAACTACCCCAACCTATCAGCGCGGTGAGTCAGACTGCGCTGCATGAAAAGCATACGAAATTGCCGCCTTCGGCGACCCAAGGCAGATACGCATTTGTACTCACCCTACCACACGAAAGGGCGCTGTCAAGAATTACCATGCATCAAAAGCGCGCTTTGCTCCCATCCCACTTTCCAACCTCTCGCAAGGAGTGCGTCGGCGCCTCCGAGTTCACTGCAAACGTTCAATTAGGAACCCTTTGGTCCGTCGGAGAGCGGGATCACCCAGCTTGTCGCGCAAGAGAGATCGCCCGTCAGAGTCGCAATCAGCCATGACTTCGGAACCCCGTCCCTTTAATGTCAACACTTGGTCGTTGCGTCCTGCGAGCCAATGCGGCCTTGTCAAAGGCGACGAATTGAGCGCAAGCTAAAGTCAACTCTGGCCCGTCGCTAGCTTCGCTGGGCCTTTAAAGTCTGCGGCGCCTCCTATGCGCCGCGACGAGCGCGGGCTGTAATGTCTGACACACAGAACTTTCAATATGTGACCGACGAGGGATTGCCGCCCGTCTCCTCCGGTGTCGGCGAGCTTGTCAAATCCGTACTAGCAGTTTTACGGCGGCAATATGTAGTAATTCTTGCCGGCCTAGTCGCGGGCCTTCTTGCTGCTGCTTCTTATTTAGCATTCACGCCTCGCAATTATAACGCAACCGATCTTTTGCTATTTGACAGAACCAATCGGCCGGTGTTACCACAGCAACCAATGTTTTCTGATAGCCCGTTCGATGCCGGATTCTTTGATAGTCAGATCAGAATAATCCGCTCAGAGGCCCTGGCTTTGCAGGTGGTTAAGAAATTGGATCTTGGGAACGACCCGCATTTTCTCGAGCCCGGCGGAGGCTTAATTAAGTCTATAATAAATTTCCCCTTTCGGCTGACGCGCCAGACGCCTCAAGGCCCTAATCTGGATGCGAATTGCCGCGCTGCCGGCGCGATATTAGGGAAATTGGACGCCAAGCGCGTCGGCGTGACGGCTTTCGTCGAAGTCAGTTATCAGTCCGAGGATCCGGAATTGGCCTCCAAGATCGTGGAGGCGGTCGCAGAAGCCTATGTCCAGGATCAAGCGAATTCACGAAATGAGATGATCAAAGGCGCCAACGCGTGGTTACAGGAACGCCTCGACGCCCTCAGGCATCAAGCTTACGCCGATGAGCAGGCGGTCAATGCCTATAAGGCCAAACACAAAATTATCGACGTAGGCGGCAAGCTCATGGACGAGCAAGCGCTCGGTGGACTCAACGCCGCGGTCATCGAAGCGCGCGCGAGAAGTTCGGAGGCGAGGGCGCGTCTAGATCGCATCCAGGCAATCATCAAATTGAACGATCCGGCGGGGGCGATGGAAGCAACCGTTTCCGACGCCATAAACAATCCGGTAATGACTAAACTCCGTCAGGACTACCTAGCGCTGGACTCAAGATATAGAGAGTATTCGGCGCGTTATGGGGAAAAGCATCAGGCCGTCATAAATCTCCGAGAAAAGCTTAAAAGTATCAAGCTCTCGATCGCCGACGAGCTCCGCCGTGTGGCCGAAGTTTCCAAGAGCGAGTATTTGATCGCGAAAAAGCGCCAGGAGGAACTCACCGAAGAACTAGCGACGTCAGTTTCGCAATCGCAAGAAACCGAGCGGGCGCAGGTGGTTCTCCGCGAGCTGGAGAGCGCCGCGCAAAGCTCCCGCACGCTCTACAACTCCTTCCAGCAACGATTGGTCGAGTCCGCGCAGCAGCAGTCTTACGTCTTCAGCGACGCGCGCGTGGTCGGGCCGGTATCCGTGGAAAACCAGAAGCGGTTTCCCAAAATTCTTGCTTTATTCACGGTCGGCGGCCTGGCGCTCGGGGGCGGCCTTGGACTTCTGCGAGAGGCGTTGGATCGAACATTCCGTACGAGCAAACAGGCTGAAGATCTCTTGCGCCTTTCGTGTGTCGCGTTGGTCCCCTTACACTCGGGCGCCTCGATGCAAGAGACGGCTCCCCTTCTTTCAGGAGCATCTTCAAGTGACAGGGTGATCAATAACCTTTCTATGCTATCAACGATGATCTCGAAGAACCCCTATTCATATTTCGCCGAAGCGATCCGCACCGTGAAGTTAGCGCTGGACCTGCATATCAACCTTATGAACGGGCCGAGCGAAGAAACCATGAACGCCGCCGCCATCGGAATAACGTCAGCTCTGCCCGACGAGGGCAAGAGCACTCTGACGGCGTGTCTCGCAGCGTTCATCTCCCTCGTGGGCCGCCGGGTCCTCGTCGTGGATTGCGACTTGCGCAACCCGCACCTGTCTCGCGCGTTGACGCCTAACGCGGAGCGCGGCTTGCTCGAAGTGCTGTCGGGGAAGTGCTCGCTTGACGAAGCCGTCTGGACCGATGCGGAGGCCAGAGTGACGTTTTTGCCGGCTGTGGGGAGGTTGGACCCCGCCGACGAAGCGGAAGTTTTCGTTTCCGCGGGCATTCGGAAACTATTTGGCAATGTGCGAAAAAATTACGACTATATCTTGATAGATCTGCCGCCGATTGCTTGCGTTGCAGATGTGCGGGCGAGCGCGAACTGGATTGACGCCTATCTTTTAGTTGTAGAGTGGGGTCGAACGAATATAAATGTTGTACAGCGCGCCTTGAGCGCCGCAACCGAAATCTATAGCAAAGTATGCGGCGTCGTTCTCAATAAAACAGACATGGCGTATATTAGCAAATATGACACCCACTATCTAAAGGACGTCTACCAGAAGCATCAGAATTGAAATCAGGAGTTGTTGGCGCGGAAAGGCCGCCAATGCTTACACTGTGCTCGCGGATGCGGCGAATGGGATAGCACGCGTTTGTCGGCACATTTGTGACTTGTTCGTGCTTCCTCCGGCATTTGGTGATCGCGCGCGGTCGTGGCCTTGACCTTAGCGAGCTTGATAAGCGAGGCTACCCCCGCAAAAGAGACGGCGTGCGCGCCCCTTCTCGATCCGCAGCCGACGTTTGGTGTCCGCCTGTTCGATGGTGAACACCAAACCCGCTCCAAATCCATCCCGATAACGATAGGCGCTCGTCAGATCGCGCGTAGGAAAGAGAGACCGCGCCCGCCCCATCGGCTAAGGGCGGGTTGCAGAAGCTGCGCCGGCAGCGCCTTTTGGAACTTAGTGTCGGCGTCATCGCACGCTCGAGCGGCGCACTCGAATGATCCTGCCTCGCGGCCTCGCCTCGGCCTTTTCAACAGGGGCCAATCGGTGTATCTACACTCACCCGCTGGGATCAGGACCCCGGACCCCTGAGAGCTTGAGCCCCTGGACTGTTTTCCCGAACTTCGAGTTCGGGAAAGCCCATGTATTACACTGGCTCATCTCTGACTGTTACGCTTGGCGTTGGCTTTCCAAACGGCGGCCGCCCCGCCGCTACCGGCGCCGAGACTTCAGAAGCCATCACGCTGGAGCGAACCTCGGGCGGCGCCTCGCTCCACTTACCGGATGCCTGAGAGTGCTCTTCAATTCGCTTGAGTTCGCGATTTTCTTTCCGATCGTGGCGGGCATTTATTTTGTTCTGCCCCAGCGGCTTCAAACGCTACACCTTCTGATTTCCAGCTGCGTCTTCTACATGGCGTTTATCCCGGCCTACATCCTGATTCTCGCTCTGACGATAGCGGTCGATTACGCCGCCGGTATCTTTCTCGAGCAGACGCAGGGGCGACGCAGAGTTTGGCTTCTCATCGCGAGTGTCACAGTCACTTGTCTGATACTTTTATTTTTCAAGTATTTCTACTTTTTTGTTGACAATATTATTGGTTTCACTGGCCTGTTTGGCTACCGATTGGTTCGGCCGTCTATGAACATCATTCTACCGATAGGGCTGTCATTCCACACATTTCAGAGCCTAAGCTACGTCATTGAGGTCTACCGGGGGCGACAGAAAGCGGAGCATGATTTTATCACCTATGCGACTTATGTGATGTTTTTTCCACAGCTGGTAGCGGGGCCGATTGAACGCCCCCAAAACCTGCTCCATCAGTTCCATGAGCGGCACGAATTCCGTCATACACGGCTCACTTCCGGATTGAGGCGTATGGGTTGGGGTTTTTTCAAAAAACTCGTGATCGCGGACCGCCTCGCGCTATATGTGAATGACGTTTATGCTCAGCCCCAAGAGTTCAATGGACTACAGCTGACGATAGCCACGGTGTTTTTTGCGTATCAGATCTACTGCGATTTTTCGGGATACACAGATATTGCGCTCGGGTCGGCCGAGGTGCTCGGCTTTAAGTTGATGGAGAACTTTGATCGACCATATCACTCGCTCTCGATCTCGGAGTTCTGGCATCGTTGGCATATCTCGCTCTCGACCTGGTTTCGCGATTACGTCTACATCCCGCTGGGCGGCAACAGGTGCAGTGAAAGACGACATTTTGTGAATTTGCTGGTAACGTTCGGCGCGAGTGGTCTGTGGCATGGCGCTAATTGGACCTACGTGTTCTGGGGCGTTCTCAACGCGATTTATTTAATCGTTGGCAAGATCACCGAGGAGCGACGCAACAGCGTTTTGGCGTCTCTGGGCCTTGGACAAGAAACGCGCCTCGCACGAGTGTTCATGTGGGCGAGCACTTTCTTGCTCACCTGCGTCGGCTGGGTATTCTTCCGCGCCAAGACGATGACCGACGCGTGGTATATTCTGACGCACTTCATGACCGACTGGGACTTTGGGCACGTCTCGACGGAGCAGTTTCTGCTACGCCAGATGCCAGTGGCCATCATCGCCATCGCGATGCTGGAAGTGTGCGAGTCCTTGAGAGACAAATTTAAGCTCTCTGATGTTGTCCTTCGCTTGCCGCTCGCCCCACGTTGGGCCTTATACCTTACGGCGGTATACGTTGTGATCCTCTTCGGGGTGTTCAGACAAACGCAATTCATATATTTCCAGTTTTAACTTCGATGAGCGTCGTCAGCGTCCTTTTCGTGCTAATGGTCGCCCTATGATGCCGATCGAACAAAGATGCGAGCAGCGAACCCGCGGCTTTGCATGGAAAGCCGACGCTTCGCCGTTGACCGCGAACGTTCGAAGACTCGTTTCGTTCGCCGCGTTTATCGCTGTCGGCGCCGTGCTCCTTCACATATTGATAACTTCGGGTCTTAGGAGCATCGACACCTCCCGTTTCGGCGTCTCCAACGCGATTGTCCATGGCGCGATCAACGCGGATATCCTCATCCTGGGGTCATCCCGGGCGCTAGCGCATTACGATCCACGGATCATCGAGCGAAAGACCGGTCTTCGCAGCTTCAATATCGGGCTAAACGGGTCTCAAACCGACATGCAGGTGGCGCGCCTCAAAGTTTATCTCAGGCACAATAAACCGCCTTTCGCGCTGGTATTCAATCTGGACTCCTTCAGTTTCCAGATTACGCACGGAGGCGTCTACGATCCTGCTCAGTACATGCCATATTTGAATGAGCCGGACATATACGACGCGCTGAAGCGCATCGACCCCAATATCTGGAAATCGAAAGTGATCCCCCTCTATGGGTATACAGTGGAGGATCTCCGCTTCACATGGATACTTGGCGTCAGAGGTCTTTTGCATTTGTGGCCTGTGGAGGACCACTTTCAGGGGTTCGCTTCTCGCGATGCGGCCTGGAACGAGCAGTTCGAGCGATTTCGCGCCTCGCGTCCCAATGGCTTCCGAGTCGATGTTGAAGCCCCGGGCGTCGAGCAGATGGAGGAATTGCTTACGCTTTGCAGGGATCGTCATATCCGAGTAATCCTCGTTTACTCTCCTGAGTATATTGAAAGTCAGAAGATAACGAATAATAGAGCTGAGATATTATCAAAATTTGAGGAGCTTTCACGCAAGTACCAAGTAGCGCTATGGGATTACAGCGACTCCGCGATTTCCGCCAGCCGAGCGTATTTCCAAAACTCACAGCATTTGAACGCGCAAGGGGCGGAATTATTTTCGCTCGAACTGGCTGAGAAGCTCGCTGCAGATCCAGAAATCGCGGCGCGCGCGACGGTGACAGGGGCCAGGTGATCTGCCGGACCGAAAAATTTAGCTATCAAAAAACAGTCCTCGACGCGCCCAGGAAGGCTAGATCCTAAGGGAACAGCCCATCTCTTCCCCAAGCTTGCTCCGGAACGCTAAGGCCTCGCCCGATTAGGGATCGATGCGAGAATTTGCTCTTTGCGCGCCTTTATCGTAAGCGCTGTTTTCACGCGAGCGGGACGCGCTCTAGAGCGGGATGAGATTTAGCAGAATTGATTAGGGATTCCCGAATTGGCCGGGATCTGATTCAAACTGGCTGCCGGAAACGGAGGCCGGGACGAATGGCGCACCCCCTTTCCAATGATCTTCGCGAGCGGGCGATGGCCCGCGTCGCCGCAGGCTGGTCGATCCGTCAGATCGCAACGGCTCTCTCGATCAGTCCCTCATGCGTATCGAAGTGGTCGCAGCGGCTGCGGGCGACCGGGAGTGTCGCGCCCGGCAAGATGGGCGGCCACAAGCCGCGGGTCCTCTCGGGGGCCAACGCCGAGTGGCTACGGGAGCGCATGCGCGAGCGCCCTTTCACGCTGCGCGGGCTCGTCGCTGAACTCGCCGAGCGCGGCGTTTGCGTCGATTATCGCTCGGTGTGGGCCTTCGTCCATGACGAGGGGCTGAGCTTCAAAAAAAACCGTGTTCGCCAGCGAGCAGGCGCGCGCTGACGTCGCGCGGCGGCGGCGGCGATGGAAAGCCTATCAGGGCCGCATTGACGCGCGGCGGCTGGTGTTCCTCGACGAAACCTGGATCAAGACCAACATGGCGCCCTTGCGCGGCTGGGCCCCGCGAGGGCGTCGGCTGAAGGCCTTCGTCCCCTTTGGCCATTGGAAGACGCTGACCTTCGTCGCCGCCTTACGGCATGACGGCATCGTTGCGCCTTTCGTGCTCGACGGGCCGATCAACGGCGTCGCCTTCCAGAGATATGTCGCCGAACTGCTGGCGCCCGCCTTGTCGCCGGGCGACGTCGTGATCCTCGACAATCTCGGCAGTCACAAGGGAAAAGCGGTGCGTGACGCCATCCGCGCCGTCGGCGCCAGGCTCGTCTTCCTGCCGCCCTACAGTCCCGATCTCAACCCGATCGAGCAGCTCTTCGCCAAGCTGAAGCACTTTATGCGCAAGGCTGGCGAGCGCTCCGTCGAAACCACCTGGAGACGCGCAGGAGCCTTGCTCGACAGGTTCAAACCCGAGGAATGCGCCAGATACATCGCCAACTCAGGATACGCTTCCGCCTAAACACATCCCGCTCTAGCGGGGGTGTTTTGGCTGTGAAACGGACAGGCTCTGCGCCGCCGCGCGAAGCATCGCGTGTCGAACGAAAAACTCGCCGATCGTGCCCAAGAGAGCGACGAGCCCGGCGATAGCGACTGCGTTTCGGACGACTGGCCTCATGCCGTCAGGATCAAGCCAGGACAGGAAGGGCGCAATCTTACCCATTGCCGCAGCGACGATAGACCGCACCCACCTGTCGACAGGGGCGACGGGACCAAGGCTGCCGCGCGGGTCAAGGCGAGAGGAGGCTGAGCGCTTTAGCGACCGGCTAGGGGCAGGTTCGGCAATGCGTCAAGTAAGTTTGGCGCTCCCTAGGGGACTCGAACCCCTGTTTTCGCCGTGAGAGGGGGATAAGCCGCACTTTTGCGGACACAGGCGGACGCAGCGACAATAGGAATACCCTGTAAAAAAGCCATTTTGTGTCCTTGCGTGTCCGCCATTGTTCGCCTACGCTTATTGGGCACTGAGTTGGGCACAGCGAAGGAGCCGCCCATGACCCGCACCGTCCGCGACACGAACCTCGAACACCGCGCCGCGCGGCTGAGGCTCACGCCCCGCCGCAAGCCCTATTGGCGCTTGCTCGAAACCGGCTTGCACCTTGGCTACCGACGCACGAAGGAAGGCGGCGGCTCATGGGTCGCGCGCCGCTTCATCGGCGAAGGCAAGTATCTCGAAACGAAGATCGGCGTTGCGGACGATCTACAGGAGGCGGACGGCGTGGCGCTCCAATCGTTCAAGCACGCGCAAGAGGCCGCGCGCCGTTGGTGGAGCGACGAGCAACGCCGCGAAGCCGGCCACGCGCCCGACGACGGTCCCTACACCGTCGCGAACGCCTTGGATGCCTATTTCGACGAGCGCGAGCGCCGGGGCTCCAAGGGGCTTGCAAAGGATCGCGCCGCCGCCGAGCTGCGCATTGTGCCCGCGTTGGGTGAGATCGAACTGGCGAAGCTCACCACGAAGCGCATTCGGGACTGGCACACCGGACTTGCAACCGCGGCTAAGCTGACACGAACGGCGCGGGCCGCGAAAGAGCGTAAGAGCCGAGCCGTTGACATGAAGGACCCCGACGCCGTGAGAGCCCGGCGCTCGACCGCAAATCGCACACTGACCGTCCTAAAGGCCGCGCTCAATCACGCCTTCCACGAGGGCCGCGCCGCCAGCGACGACGCTTGGCGCAAGGTGAAGCCCTTCCGTGAGGCCGACGCGCCGATTGTGCGCTTTCTCTCCGATGACGAATGCCGCCGCATCGTCAACGCCTGCGAGGGCGCCTTTCGGGATCTTGTCCGCGCCGCTTTGCTCACCGGCTGCCGCTATGGCGAGCTGACGAAGATGCGCGCCAGCGATTTCAACAGCGAGGCCGGGATAATCACGGTCCGCGAGTTGAAGTCCGGCAAGCCGCGCCACGTCGCGCTGACAGACGAAGGACGCGCGCTTTTCGATGCGCTGACAGCCGGCAAGACGGGCCGCCGCGATGCAATCTTCGTCCGCGACGACGGCAAGGCATGGGGGGCCTCGCATCAGCAGCGCCCTTTGGAAGCCGCGAGCGCGCGCGCGAAGATCGAACCCGCCGCGACATTTCACATCCTGCGCCACACCTATGCGAGCGCGCTGGCAATGCGCGGCGTTCACATGGGCGTCATCGCGGCGCAGCTCGGCCACGCTGACACGCGCATGACCGAGAAACACTACGCGCACCTTGCGCCCTCTTATGTTGCTGACACCGTGCGCGCCGCGTTGCCAGCGCTCGGGATTGTTCCCGCTTCCAACCTCGCCGAGATCGGCGAGTGGAGGGCGCGAGCATGACGCCGGCCACCCGATAAAGGACGCATCACCCCCGGAGAATTATTGTATCAATTTGATTTATATCGGTTTTCTCGTATTCTTTTCTTGCGCTCATCGAGGCGCTGACACGATTGCCGAAAGGATCGAACATGCTCACCGTCGCTGCCGATAACCCCGCCCGCCCCAAGGCCTCGCCTCTGCGCGCCGCCCTCGCCGCTCATCGCCGCGCCGTCTTCGCAGCTAACGCCGACCCCGAGAACGACGCGCTGGCCGACGCCGTGATTGAGGCCGAGGAAGTCTTGGCCGAGGCGCCTTGCGCCAGCGACGCCGAATTCATCGAGAAGCTGTCCTACTTGCTCGGCGCCCTTCGCACACAATGGGGACGCGAGCCCTATCCCGGTGACGGGTTCGAGACGATCGCCCACGCCGCCGCGATCTACCTGGACCGGCGCAAGAGCGCCTGATCGAAACGCCGCATGGGGGCGCTCGCCAGCGCCTCCCGCCGGTCTCGCCGAGCAGAATCAGGCGAGCAGAAAAAGGCGATCAAAATCAAGCATGTTTGGTATAGATGACAGATTATAAGAAATGTATCAGATAACAAAAGTATCCACCTGTTGAAAACTTGATCATGACCTACTGCTGAACACGCTACAATGCGTTGATTTGTAAAACGCGCGTTCGGAGGACGCCGAAAACTGAATTTTGCAGTGGGAGCGCTCGCCGCTGTCCGCCATTATCGCCGTCAAGCCGCCCGCCACCTTGAGCGGATTTCGGAGGCCGATAAATGCGCAGCAGTACAGCGACGAAGACGAAAGATGAAACCCTCTCGAATTCTTACCAGCCAAGGCGATTAGCTCGACGCATACCCGATGCTTGCGCCGCGCTGCAAATCTCCAGATCGCATTTGTACGAACTTGCGAAGGAAGGGAAAATCAAGCTCGTCAAGATTGGCGATCGAACGCTTGTCCCCGAAGCCGAGCTCGAACGACTCGCGAACGAGGGCGCCTAATGAGCCCCCCGGAAAGCGAAGGGAGCGCCAGGCCGCGCGACACGGCGGGCGCTCCCCTCATCAAAAATGCGCTCCTGGCCGGGCCGCGCGATCGAAGACCTATCACCGAACAAGGCGCCCATCGCCGCACCGGCCCTCAAACGCGGCGCGAGCCGCTTGTCTCGCCGCAAGAGGCGCGTCCGCCGGCCGGCAATCTAGACCAGGCGCAAGACGCGCTCGCCAGCGCAATTCAAAGGTCGGCCATTCAGGACCTCGCCGTGCAGATCATCGGTTGGGGACACTTGGCCGCACGAGCCGCCGAAGTTTCGAGCGCGACGGAATTGCTTGGCGTTCTTCGCGGAGCGCGCAAGCCGCTAGTCGCTGCGCTCGAAATGACCAAGGAGCTTGTCGCGATCGAAGATGGAGGCGGCGCGTCATGACCTACTACCCGCCTTTCACGCCAGATCAAATCGAATCGACGATTGAATATCGCAAGGAAATCGCAGCGCGAGAGGCCCAGCGGCCACGCGTCGCGAAGTCGCAAGCGCGCGATCGACAGGAAGCGGCCGACGACAGGGACGCGAGGCGCGCTGAAACGGAGGAGAGGCAGGAAGCGCCGCGCCCCCTGCGCCGAGAGCCGCCGGCCGCCGAGCCCTATCCGCTGGACGCGCTTGGGCCGATACTCGGCGCCGCCGCGCGCGCCATCCTCGACCGCGTTCAATGCCCCGACGCCATCGCCGCAAACAGCGTGCTCGCCGCCGCGTCGCTCGCCGTTCAAGCGCACGCCGACATAGAGCTTCCCGCAGTGGGCCGGCGCCGGCCGCTTTCGCTTTTCCTCTGCACCGTCGCGGGAACAGGAGAGCGCAAGAGCGCCGCGGACCATGAAGCCTTGGCGCCGATTCGACGTCGCGAAGAATGTTTGCGGGAGATCCACATCGACGAAATGAAGGCCCATCGCAGCGCAAAGCGCGCCTATGACGAAGCGCTGCGCCGGGCCGAGAAGACCAAGGGCGACCGCGCTGCGATCGAGGCTGCAGTTAAAGCCGTGGGCGACGAGCCGCCCCCGCCGCTTCTTCCCATCCTGACATGCGACACGCCGACGCTGGAGGGTCTGCAAAAGCTTTATGCAAACGGCCACCCGGCTCTGGGGCTTTTCTCAGACGAAGGAGGCTCTTTCATCGGCGGCCACGCCATGCAGGACGACGCGCGACTTCGCACCGTCGCAGGACTATCGAGCCTATGGGATGGCTCGCCTATTCGTCGCGTGCGCGCCATCGACGGCGCGAGCGTCCTACCGGGCCGCCGTCTTGCGTTTCATTTGATGGCGCAGCCCGACGCCGCCGCGCGAATGCTCTCCGATCCCGCGCTTGCCGACCAGGGCTTTCTCTCGCGCGTGCTTGTGTCGGCGCCACGCTCAACGGCTGGAGCGCGCTTCTACCGAGCCGAGGCATCCGGCACAGCCGCGGCGCTGCGGCGCTATTCCGACGCGCTCTTGTCAGCGCTCATCGAGCCCATCGTCACCCTACCGGGAACACGTAACGCGCTCGACCCTCGCGCGATCCAATTCTCACCGGAAGCGGCGCGGCGATGGCTCGCCTTCACCGACCACGTAGAGAAGCTTCTTGGCCGAGGCGGACCCTTGGAGCCGGTTCGAGGCTTTGCGAACAAGCTTGGCGAGCACGCGGCGCGCATCGCGGGCGTGCTGGCGCTTGTCGACGACTTGAAGGCGTCAACGGTAAGCGCCGACCATCTGGAGCGGGCCATCAAGCTCGCCGACTATTACGCGACCGAAGCCTTGCGGCTGTTCGAGGCCAGCGCTTGCTCGCCGGAGATCGCACAGGCGACCAAGCTACTCGAATGGTTAAGCACCAGTTGGGCAGAGCCGTTCATCGGCTTGCGGGCCATCTACCGGCTTGGCCCGAACAGCATTCGAGAGAAGGCTGAGGCGCAGAAAGCCGTCGCCACCCTGGAGGACCATGGATGGCTCACACCCTGCGAGCCGCCCTTTCCGCAGGTAGGAGGCCAGCCCGTCCGCGAGGCTTGGCGCGTCATTCGGAAGGGCTGATCATGGGGGTGCTCGCCGGCTTCCTCAAAAATGAAAATCGAAACACACCCCCTGCGACAGTCGCGACAGTTGCGACTTTCACCCCCGACAGGCCGCAGGAGTCGCGAGAGTCGCAACTGTCGCAAGGCACCAAGTCGAAATCCGATTTTTCAGATGGCGACAAGCCCGCCCATAACTTGACAATAAGCGCATATGACTCAGCCCAGCTCCAGCGCATCGCCGACGAGCGCAACATGAAGGCAGCGCGCGAGCACTCGACCGATCGCTTTTGCGCGTGCGGATCGCTCGCCGGCCTGGCCTGGCCCGATCGCCGAGGGCGCGAAGTCTGGCGGTGCGACAGATGCGAGTTGCCGGCCGAGATCGTGGACAATAATCACGGCCCAGACCGGTAGAACTGGAGCCCGCCGGCTCACCGCCTCGAAATGCTCGGGACCCGTCTCGCGCGCGCCCTGGCCACGTGCTTTCAGCTCCCCTTCGTCTTCTTCGTGGCCATCGCTCGCGCGTGCGCGTGCGGCGCAATTCAGCCGCGGCTTGAGCGGTGCGTCGAAAAAGGACTTCACTTGTGCAAGTAGCTCGACCCATGATCGACGCAGCTTATCCCGTCAGCACATCGCCGCTCGACCCTGACCCAGCCGTCTATGAACAGCGAGGCTCAGCGAAGCACGCGAGGAAGCCGCTCACCAAGCTGGACGAGCGCGCGCTGCGCTTGGTCGAACTGACAATCTGGGGAACGAGCGACGAGCAGGAATGCGCCAAGGTTGGCGTTGAGCCCGGCACGCCGCTCAGCATCGAGCAGGCCGCCGACATTGTGGGACTGCGCCGCCGCAATGCGCGATTTATCGCGACGCAGCGACTTTTTCGCGAGGCCGTCGCCACAGAGCTTGACGCCTTCCGCACCGGCATGAAGGGCAAGGCCCTGCGCCGCATCGCGGAGCTTGTCGACGAGAAGGGCGAGAACAGCGCCGCCGATCGAACGGTTCAACTGAAAGCCGCGCAAAGCCTGCTTGGAGAGGGCAGTGGAGGCGTGAGCGTCAATGTTGGCGTGGGCGTCGGCGTTCAATCGGGCGGCGGATCTGACGACGTGCCGTTGCGCGCTGGCGTGATAATCCGGCTCGGCTCCCGCGCGCCGCAAGCTCCGATCGAACGCGAGCAGCAGGAGCCGCCGGCGCGATCGCCCTATCCTTTGCGTCGGAGCCCTGACGACTTACAGCTGCGAGCACTGCCTCCGCTCGACGACGACACCGACCCGGGGGCCGCGTGATGAACGGCGAAATGACATTCGGATCCTGGGTCAATCCCAAAAAAGCTGAAGCCCTCGCCGGCCTTCGCGCTGGCAAGCTCACCGTCGCCAAAGCCGCGAAGATCGCGCGCGTCAGCGAGCGCAGCATCATCGCATGGGCGAAGATCCACGGCGTACGGATCCCCGCAGAGAAGGCGACCGCGCCATGACTTTCGGACTATCCAACTTGCCCCCGATCAGCGCGCTCGAAGCAGCGAGAAGGCGCAATGCATCGCGCCCGGCTTCAATCTTTCGCGACCAACTCGCGGCCCACCTCGACAGGCTCGCGGCCGAGTACCGGCAAACTCACGAAGTTTGGATGGACCGCATGAGTCGACGGCGGCTCCCTCGCTGACTTCGTGTTCCCGCGCCGCGTCGAGGGCGCACAGCAACCAAAAGGAAACGAACATCATGAGCAGCAAGACCGCACCGCGCCTCAGCGGCGCCCGCCACCCGGGCGGAGGCAACACCCCGCGGCCGACAGCCGACGCAAAAAACTACAATGCGCGAATCGCCGGCGTTGAGAGCGGCCACAGAGGCCGGCAGGCAGGCACGACCGCTCCGGCGGGTGCGAAGACGCCCAGATACGCCGATGGCGTCAGCGCGCCCGATCTCTCCAAAGCCGCGCGCTGATGACCTCGCGACCCGCCGAGCGCGTCGCGCACCCGCATGAAATGCGTCTCGAGCCCGCACTCGAGGCCGCGTTGCGCGAGCGCTCCCAACTTGCGGAGAGAGAGCGCACCCAAAACAACGCCGGCCGCAGTGGCCGGGCGCCGCGCCGCTCGCTCCGGCGCTAGAAACGAAAGGACGCCCCCATGACGGACATCGAATACAGAACCGACGTCGCAAGCTTGATCCGAGAGGGAGCGATCGACGCGCAGTGCAGCAATCCGAAGCAGGCCGCGCTCCTCCGCGAGCGCCATGAGCGCAAGGTCGCGCGGCTAAGCGCCCCAGATCGAAAAATCTACGACGACGCGATTGCGGCCATGGCCGAGCACAATCGGCAGCGCGTCCGCTGACAGGGATACCGGCAATGCTGACATCCGAGCCCCCGCCGTGTCAGGAAATCTCACGTCCGGTTGAGGAGCGCCGCATCGACGAGCGCATGGCGAAGCTGCTGCGCGCGCTGCCGCAGCCGAGCCCCGAAGAGCGCGCGATCTTGCTCGCCTTGGTTGCCGCGCCGATCCAAACAGAAGCCCGTCCATACGGCCTTCGCTTCGAGGGCAGAACCCCTCCCGGAGCAGACGAATACCCTCTCACCGGCGCTCTCTGAATTGCACAGGGCGGTCAAAGATTGCGCCGATCAAACGCTGCTCGCGCCGGACTATTGCTTTTTCGTCCAGCCCGAAACCCTGCGAGGACGAGAGCGCAGTCCCTAGAGCTATCCGGCAGCTGGAGCCCAAACGCCGCGCGCGTGCTTTCAAGCGTCAGACCTTTCAGGCCTGAGCGCCGAGCATATTATTTCGTTTGTTGTCCGACTTTTTATCTTTCAGTTCGCGAAAACGCTCTCTGAGCGCCTCGATCGCTCCTCGCGTAACCTCCTCTCGCGAAGGACGAAGAAGATCGCCCCCTATCCAGTCATCCGGCGCTACATGGGGCCTCGGCGGTTGATGCGTTGCCCGCTTGTTCTCTGTCATTCCGTCACCCCTCCTGCTGATTATCTGCCCTAAAGACACGCGAATAATATCCCGGATTTGACGCTCTGTCAAAATAATGCTTTCTACGAATCCATATAAAACCCTCATTCCGCGTAACAATCGCCACGTCGATCGGACCGCCTACGGTCTCGTCATCGGCAGAAAACCTTCGCTTCTTTGACGTGAGCTCAACTATTGCATGAGCCAACTCCGCTAACTCCTTCTTCGACATGAAATTGACGACATCCAGTATGTTTTTTCTCTCATGAGTTTTCAGATTTGATACAAGTTTCAAGAATTCTTCCATCACGACATTCTTTATTCTTTCATTTTTTGCCTTGATAGACGGCGACGCCTTCCTTGACGACGTTTTTGCCTTTAACACCTCATCGACAGCCACGGAGACAAACTTGCTAATCTCTGTCTGAAATGGGCAATTATGCACTTGACTTAGCATGAGGCGGGAGCTAGACAGTGGACGACAGGCCGGCGACAGAGTGCGAGATTGAAATCACGCCCGAGATGATACGGGCGGGAGCGAACGAGTTGGCGCTATTTGACAACGACTTTACCAGCTATGAGCTGGGCGCCGAAAGAATTTTCATGGCGATGATTTTAGAGTCGGGATCAAACCGGTGATTATGCCGAATTGGATAAAAAACATGCCAATTAACTCTAGGCCGCGAGCGCAAAATTGACCTCTTGGTATGCTCAACATGCCAAGTTTCTCTGGTATAATTTTACTTTCATCGAATAACTTAACGCATTCAACCGCAATAATATCATTCGTGAATGTTAAAGGAATAGAAGCATGCGCGAAGGCGTTTCGTATTTCGCGCATGATTGTCAAGCTGTCCTTTTGCTCTTTGGTCAGAAGGCCCATTGCGTGGGATAGCTTTATCTTAGACGAAAACGATCCTAGTATGGCGTTTTGTCCATAGAAAAGAGCCTTACGCTCTTCGTTGGTAGCTCCGCGCATCTGAGTCGAAAGTATTGATAAAATGGCTTGATCTAGGATCGCGGTGAGCAATAATGCGCAGGCGCGATCGCTAGAGCTGTTAAGTTCTAGCATGATAGCCTCGATATCTGCCCCAGCGGGGAATGCCGTTGTCAGATCGTGAAGCGAAGGTTTCCTTCGACCTTTCGAAGCCATTAGGGCAACCTAAAATGAGAGATCGGGTGGACCGTGAGGCGGCGACCTTGGTGCGGCTACTCGCGACACCGCCGACGCCGCACAAGCCTAAACCTGATTCGCTGCCGGGTGTGAGCCCGAAAAAGCGCGGGCGGCCGGCGAAGACTAAAACCTCACTCGCCAGTGATCCAACGATACTGGCGCTCCGGCGGATTATCGACGGTTATGCCGCTTCCGGCATTCCCGATCCCGGAGAGCGTTTGCCGAACCATCTTGTCGAAGCTATGTTCCGCAGCCTCCCGTTGGATATCTGCGATACGGTCTTCCTGCCCGCAAACGGGACAGGAAGCCCACATCTCGCCCTCGCGTTCAAACCCGAGTTCCGGCGTTACGTTGCATTTGCCGCAGAGTATTGGCTTAACGTCGTCACTCATGGCCGAGCCTCTTCCGCCAGCGCCGAAACGCGCGAGCTTTCTGTTTAATCGTCCTCGGTTCAACGAGGCTGGTTATACATTAGCCGCTTGCCTTCTGCTCCCTTGAGCGCGCGAGCTGCGCGTTCTGTGTCTTCGACCCCGAGTTTGCTGCGGTTGCTGTAGCGGAAATCAAACTCGGCTAGATAGCGGTGCAGATGCGCCTCTGAGACGCTGTGATAAACGCCTGTGATCCCGCGCTTTAGAATGCTGTAGTAGCCTTCAACCGTGTTTGTATGGACGTAGCCGCCGAGCCTCACATATTCGTCCGCGCTGTGGTTCACCGTGTGATGGTTCGCGAACTCGGCGCCGACAGCCGGATAAACCGTGCTTTCGTCGGTCATCAGCGCGCTGGCCTTATCGGCATGTTTGTCGAGGACTTCCTTGACCTTCTTGCCGGTGACGTTGGCGACGTGAAACGAGCGGGCGCTACCGTCGCGCTCAACGAGCGTAACGACCGCCTTCTTGGGTGCAGGCTCGTCATAGGCGCGGTTCTTGGCTTTGCCGCCCACATAGGTCTCGTCGGCTTCAACAACCTTGTTCTTGCCGCCAAGCGGGCCAGCTTCGGGCTCGGGGCCAAGGCCCATCGCTTCGCGAATGCGATGCGCGAGAAACCAAGCTGTGCGGTATGAGCCGAGGCCGAGATTGCGCATGAGTTGATGCGCCGAAATTCCCTTCTTGCTGGTCGCCATGAGGTGAATGGCGAGAAGCCACTTATGCAACGGGATGTGCGAGCGCTCCATCACCGTGCCAGTGCGGCATGTGAACTTGTCGCGGCAATCGTTGCAGAGGAACATTCCGGCCTGCGTCTTCCCGCCCATGCGGCGAACAGCGAGCGACCCGCAATGAGCGCAAGAAACTTCGCCATTGGGCCAGCGCGAGGCTTCGATCCACTCACGGGCGGCGTCTTCGTTGTGGAAGCGGGGCTCAGAGATGCTAACCATCGGAATCTCCTATGGTCAGAACTCTACCCTAGCCGTGATGCTAAGTCAAGTGCATAATTGCCCTGAAATGCGTTATCAAGACCGAAAATGAACCGGTCAGCCATTTCCTTCTGTGCGAATGGGAGCATTTGGGCTCGATTGTTCTCACGGTCAATATCTACGGTTTTTTTAGAGATAATTTTTATAGAATCATGAAAGACTCCATCTATTTCCGAATACACCAGTGTTGGGAATAAATCAGACGTTCCGAACCCCCCGAAAACGAAACCAGTTAGCCCGTTGGATTGCCTTGAACTCTTTACAAGAGCAAAAGCATACTTATACAACAGTTTTGTCGCGTCGCCGCTTGGAACAAAAGCGCTAATAGCTTCTTTAGTTGCGAATCTTATTATTTCTTTATATCTTTCTATAAATAATTCCTCTGTAATATCTTGGAGATAGCCCTCTAGCGGGCGGCGTGTTTCGAGTGAAATAGCCTTCTCTAGATGTTTTATCAGGGCGGCAGCTATGAAATCTCGCGGCCCGATGTTTTGTGGTGGGTGTTTCGCTACTTCTTCGAAATCTCTCAACACCCTTTGATGAATATCCGAAAAGGCATCGAACAGCAAATTGAAAAGATATTGATCTTCATGGCGCTCTGACCGCTTAAACGCTGACAGATACGCAATAAAATGATCAGCCGCCGCCCCAATAGTGTCAAATTTTGACGCGGTCTCGTTTCGATATTTCCTTATCAATACATCTAGAGGAACTCCGACAAATTCAACGTTATTGTAAATCATCAGGGCGATGGGTTGATTGCGAGACAGTTCGAAAATCTTCTCAGCCGAGTCGTATATCTTTTGCGACGTGCCGATCCTTATGGTGACAGCGCTATCGGCGGCAAACGCTAGAGCCGAACGATTCAATAAAGCTATTTCAGCAGTCATACTTGCGTCGCCTTGCGGGGCGGCTTCGTGGGCTATTTCAGCTAGCGCTTCCTACGAGAAACTTCAGCGCGACGAGCGCCCCAAAGCCAGCCGCGCGCTCTCCATAGTGCTGCAGACGGACCGTTGCCCGAATCTGGCAGTGCATCTTGTGCTGAGCCTCTAGCGATGTCCATAAGGACTTTGCTTTATGCTCGGTATCGTTCGGGCGTTCCTGGCGTTTTTCACTCGCAGCCAACGTCTTAGGGAAACGACTGTCATCTGTGGACAAAATGTCGCGATCAGCCGCGATTCAAATTCCGGGTTCCTCTGCATCGGGCGGTCGCTCTCTCGCGCCTGAGCGGCAAGGTGGCTGCGGCACTGTCATGCATCCATTTAGGACGGCGGCCGGCGTGATACTTTTCCATGGAGCACGAAAAGAGGAGCGACCCGGTGAAAATTCGCAAATTTGCTTTGTGCGTCTACGTCGCGGCGCTGGCATCCTGCCAATCGATCCCCCGAACTGGTAAGACCATTCCAACCGAACCATGGGCTAGGTGCGTTTTTTCAGCCGCGCAAGCAATGTCGATCACCGCGGACTCCGCTTCAGATGTCGCCGAGGCCGCAATGGGTCGATGCGGCAGAGAGCAAGAGGACTATCGCTCCGTCATTGCGTCAGCGTCTCCGCAGATAGCAGATCAGGCTACGCAGAGCGCGCGAGAAACACTTAGGGAAAAAGCCATCTCGATCGTGGTTGAGACCAGGACGAAGGTCGCCAATAACGCGCAGGGTGGCGCGCCGCGTTGAGACCAATGCGCGCGGTGAAAATTTTCTGACATGGCCAAATATTTTTAAGGAGGCAATCGCGTATCAATGGTTCGAACACCCACCGCAGCCGCCATTTCTTGCCCCACCCACCCACACCCCGCCCCTTCGCTAAAATCACGCGGCTCCTCTGCGCGAATATGCGCCAGCTCCGCCCCAGGCCTACGATCGAGGGAGAACCTAAGCCGCGACGGACAGGAGAGGGCGAGGAGCCTTGCGGCGCGGGTTGGGATGGCCTGGCCGGCTCTTGCATGTGCCAATGAAGCGGCGTGTCAGAGGCGGGATTGCGCTATCGTCAGCCCATAGGAACAGCCGACCCTCGACCACGAGCCAGCGGACGCCGAGGGCGCCGGCAATGTTCTGAAACGACCCGGAGCCTATTGCTTTCACGCCGCATTCCGTCTTGGCGCACCAGCCGTCAGGACAGCCGGCCAAGTCATCAAGAGCGCGCGTGCTGATTTTCAACTCATATCGCCGAGCGGCGAAGATCGCGGCGATTTCAGCTTGTGACGAAGGCGAGCCGAGATAGCGCATGGCGGGGCGCTCCGAAGCAGATGCGGTATTCAGATACCATAATGAGAGCGCTCGCCCAAGCCGGTCCGCAGCGCTTATAGGGCAAATGTTGGGCACGCGACCCCGTTGGGCGCGGCATTTCGCGATAGTGGATTGATTTTATTGGCGCTCCCTAGGGGACTCGAACCCCTGTTTTCGCCGTGAGAGGGCGACGTCCTAGACCGCTAGACGAAGGGAGCGTGCGGGCTCTATAGCGCCCAGGCTCCGACGGAGCAAGCGCGGAAGGTTTACGACCGCTGCAACTCCGCAAATTTCATCTGATCCGTATCGAAAATCCCGTTTACGAGTTTAGGACCTAGACTAATTCGCCTCCAAAGCGCCCAGCGCCCGGCGCTGGTTCCGCTCGAGGCGGCGCACGATGAGGCGCACGAGGTAGAGGCCGAACTCCGGGTTCTGGAAGTAGAGCTGCTCGAACTCTTCATAGGTGATGTAGAGGAGCTCGACCTTCGTCTTGCAGACGGCGGAGGCGAGGCGCACGCCATCGGGCGTGAACAGCGCCATCTCGCCAAAGATGTCGCCGGGGCGGACACGAGCGCCGGCTTCGGGAATTTCCACCTCGCCTTCCGTCACGATAAAGGCTTCGGACGCCTCGTCGCCCTTGCGGAAAATCGTCTCTCCCGCCTTGAACCGCCGTGCGTGCGCGAAAGGCTTGAGCCACTCGATGTTGAGATCGGTCTCGGACGCCTGGCGCACCGCGACGATGAGCTTTTGCATCTGACGCGCCCTCGATGCGTTGAGCGGCAGATTGACGCCGTGCTCGACGATGGACGGGACGTACCCCGTCACCAATCCATAGGCGAGGCCTGCAACGTTGCTGAGCATCGAGGTGTAGCGCAGGGGAATCATTCGTGTCGCGAAGGCCGCCACGATCGACATCGCGACCTCGGCCCAGCCGAAGAGATTGGAGAGGAAGAGCGGGACGCCATGTGTGCTCTCCGCCTGCAGCCAAGCGAGAAGGCCGAAGAGATCGAACGAGCCCATGAGAATTCTCCGCCGATGCATCCAGTGGTTTGCGCGAGCGTCTCCGCCTAGTCCCTCTAAGCCACGACCTCCGGCTTCTTCTCCGCGGCGTTGGGCGGCGCCTTTTCGTCACCCCCGGACTTGCTCTCCATCACCCAGGCGGGCGACCAGTTTTCCGGCAGGGCGCGTTCGGAAAGACCGCGGTAACGCGATTCCAGCAGATGATAGAGGGCGCGCCAGCGCTCCGGCGCTTCCAAAGCCAGCCGGCCCGCGAGCGCCGCCGCTCCCTTAAAGCGCCGCTCCTTATATTCTTCCAGCATCTCCACGTGCCGCTCTGACCAGATGGAGAAGTCGGCGCTCTTCGCGAAGGCCTCGTCGCCGGCGATCGTGGCGACGGCGGTCGGGGTTTCCCGGCCCACTACGACGATCTCGCCAAGGTCGAGCCAGGCGAAATCAGCCGCGGCCTTGCGTACCTCGCCCGAGACCAGAATGTCGACCTTGAGGATCTTGCTCGCGCCTTCCAGGCGGGATGCGAGGTTCACGGCGTCGCCGAGCACCGAATAATCGAAGCGTCGGGTCGAGCCCATGTTGCCGACGCTGCAGGGGCCAATATTGATGCCGATCCCCATCGCGGCTCGCCGATGGGCGATCCCGGCCGCTCGCGCCTTTTCCTCACGCGCCGCATTGAAGGAGATCATCGCCTCACGCATCGCCAGCGCCGCGCCGACGGCTTTCTTGGGATGGTCGGGCACGTCGAGCGGCGCATTCCAGAACGCCATGATCGCGTCGCCGATGTATTTGTCCACCGTGCCTTCGCGATCGAGAATGCAGTCGGTCATCGGCGTCAAATATTCGTTCATGAAATTCGTGAGCTCCTGAGCGCTCATGCCTTCCGAGAGCGTGGAGAAATTGCGCAGATCGGAAAAGAGCACGGTGAGCTCACGCGTCTCGCCGCCGAGCACGAGCCGATCAGGGTTTTCCGCCAGCCGCTCGACGACCGAAGGCGCAAGGAACTTTCCGAAGGCCTGATGCACGTGCCTCTTCGCGGCGCGCTCGAACTGCCACAAGGTAATGGCTCCGATCGTATAGGCGACGGCGAGAGCCGCGCTCGGATAGAGAGGATCGAGGAGCAGTCCGTCGTGCTTGAAAATCCAGAATGACGCGTAAAAAAGGCCCCCCACCGTCAAAACAACGAAGAGGGTGGAAAGGAGGGGCGACGCGACGAGGCTCAGCACGGTCAAAAGCAGGATAAGCCCTGCGGCAGCCGCAAATTCGGCGCCGGGGGCCCAGTCAGGGCGCGACAACAACTGATTGGAGAGCAGCGCCTCGATGATCTGCGCATGGATTTCGACGCCCGGCACCGTAGCTTCGAGCGGCGTGGCGCGGACGTCGCCGAGCCCAGCCGCCACCTCGCCGACGAAGACGATGCGGCCGTCGATCTCGCTGCGGTCGACCTGGTCGCGCATGATGGCGGCAACCGAGATGACTCGGGCGGGATCCGAATAGGAGTAGCGTGGGCGAACGTCGGCGTGGGGACCCGTGGCGATCTCGATTTCGCCCACGGCGACTGCATTGACGCCGGTTTTGACGCCGCCGGCCCCCTCTCCGCTCGCGTTCGACGAGCGGATCACATAGGTCGTCTCCTTCTGCGCGACGCGCAACGCCTCGAGCGCGAGCGAGGGGACGGGACCTGCGGGGTCGGCTGCGATAATCGGAATGCGACGCACGATCTGATCGTGGTCGGGCAACCAGTTCGTCGCGCCCATGCCCTGAGCGGACTCGCCCAGGATCGCGATCGGCGTCACGACGTGGCGGAAGGTTGCGAGGAAGGGCGCGGGGTCGTCGCCGGCGAAGACAAGCCCCGCCTTTTGCGGATGGCTTTCGGCGCCGCCCTTGGCGACGAGCGTCATTCCGAGAACCACAGGGGCAGACTGGATGGCCTTGGCGAAAAGCTGGTCGTTGCTTGCGTTCTTCGCCAGGGATTTCGAGAGATCTTTTTGCGCCTTCTTGTTCGGGACCGAGGCAAGGATGTTTTCGAAGCTCAGACGGTCCGGCTCCGCGAAGAGAACGTCGATCGCGATCGCAGCCGCGCCGAGCTTCGTCAGCTTCCCCAGAAGTTCGGCCCATTTATCGCGCGGCCATGGCCACTGGCCCAGGAGCTTGAGGCTTTCCTCGTCGACAGCGATCACCCGGACTGGAGCGTCGCGGTCATAAACTCGAGGCGAGAGGCGCTGGAAGCGATCGAAGACGAAATTGCGCATGTCTTCGAGGAAGGGCGGCTGGATCAGCCCCCAGGGAAGGACGAGCAACGCCGCGAATATCGCGGAGAGAAGGAAAATCAGTCGCCGTCGTTTCATCCACCCATCCGCTCACACACCTCTCCGCCTCGGGGCGCGACCGGAAGACCCCCTCGCATGTCGCCACCGGGATTTTAGCGTTCTTTCCGTTCGAAATCGCGAATTCCATCAAATTTTGTGAAAACCGGGCTTAGAGCGTGTCCCGGAAAAGTGCGGAGCGGTTTTCCGATTGGGACATGCTCTAGCTTTCTGCCTTTGAGCGAGTCTCCTTCGCTCGCGCGATTCCACGCGAGCGGGACGCTCTAGTGACGGGTCGAGCAATCTATGCTGTTGCAGTTGTCCTGGTTCTGCGGCGTGTAGGGCTGCGGCGAAGGCGGCGCCGGGGGAGGGTTGGTGTTAGGTTGTGTGGTCGGGTCGGCGCCTTGTGAGCCGCCGTGGTCGCTCGCGGTCTGACCGGCGTCCACGTTCTGGCAACTGCTGCCCTGGCAGAAACTGACTGAGCCGCTGTGCACCGTGACCGTCGTCGTCGTATCCGATAGACCCTCTCCCGGATCGCTGCTTGAGTTGCCGTTCGACTGCTCGACCGAGCCGCTCTGCACGTCGACCTTCGTTCCATTAGCGGTGACGGTCACAGTGATATCGGTGCCGCGCACGCTGATCGTTGAGGTCGGGGTCTTGATCTCGTAAGCCTTCTTGTCGGAACTACCGGTCACGAAGCGGAACACGCCTTTGCCGAGGTCGAGAGTCGCCTTCTTGAAGGTCTTCTTGTCGGCGAAAACGAAATGGCTGAGCGTTACCTGCGCCGAGGAGCCGATCGACAACGAGGTGCCGTCGTTAAAACCAATCTTGGTTGAGCCCTTGGGGCCGCTTTTTATGACCTCGCCCTGCGTGACGCCATCGCCGTTCTTGATCGTGCTGCCGGCTCCGGACACGTCGGGATGAACCGTGTTGGCCGTGCCGATCGCCTCCGCCGCGAGAGGGCCCGGCGCGCCGAGCGCGACCGCGAACGCGAGGATCCTAAGTCTGGTCGAGACGGCTTTCGTCGATCGGTCACGCACCCGTTGTCTCCGAACTGCCGCATGACCTGCCGACGGAAGCGTCGCGAAAGTCAGCTGGAACTCCTCAGCCAAAGGCAATGACAAATCATGCCGCTGGCGTCAACAATCCGGGACCTCCGAGACGCCGGCCGGGCGGCGCGGCGACCGCGTGGATCGCGGAAAGCGGGGGTTGAACGACCGGCGGTTCTCTCGAAAAGATCAGCTCAGTTCCGGCGTGCTGTGGGCCGCGGCAAGAATCACGACAAAGACGGCGTGAGTGGCGTGGTGCAGGAGCTGGTCGAATCCGAGAAGCCACCAGAAGAGGGTTTGCTTGGGGGTGAGCTCGAATCGCCGTCCGATGATGCCCTTGGCGCGATCGATCGCGCAATGGATGAAGAAGTCGACGACGGCGAGCCAAGCGAGGCTCGGCGCGAGAAAGGCGAAAATGAGCGCCGTCGAAGCGGCGTGAACGCTCGCATGCGCGAGAAGCGGGCGGAGCCAGCCCTCCGCGCGCTCCTTGCCGAAGGCCATCCATTGGTTCTGCAACAGAAAGTCCCCGACCAACTGCTTAACGAGAAAAGCCGAGAAGCCGATGATCAGCCACCGCGTGGGAAGCAGTGGGGGTAGCGCCAGCATGTCGGTCCTTTCTCGTCTTTCGGTTTAAGCGGCCCCCGGGCGGGGCGAGCCCCGGTTAGCGGGGCCGCCATCCCATCACGCTGCTCCCGAAGCGATTCGCCCGAATCGATGCTTCAGGGATGTGCGTTGGCGCACATCCGCCAGCCGAGGCCGTCGCCGCGGCCTCTCCGATGCGGGTATGCGCAAGCGACGCTCACGTCAGACTTTTCCTCAACTTGTTAATTTTTCGATCACGACGGGCGGGGTGTTCTCCTCACCGGGACAGATAACGCACGAGCCGATTGGCGCCCAGAACCCGGTCGGCGAGACGCGCCGCCAAAGAATGCTGGAAGGCCAGCGCCGCCGCCGGAGCTTCCTCGCCGAGGGCGTCCAGGGCGCTTCTGGAAAGGCGCCAAACGTCGAGATTCGTCTTCGCGCGCACCGTGGCCGACCTCGGCGTGCGCAGAAGATAGGCGAGCTCGCCGAAAAGCGCGCCCGGGCCGAGGATCGCGAGTTCCACCAATCCGCCGCCCGCGGAGGTCATCTCGACGCTCGCCTCGCCTTCGGCGATCACATAGAGTTCGTCCGATTGCTGCCCCTCGAGAATGACCGCTTCCCCCGGCGCGAAATTCTGGGTCTCGCCAGCGGCGGCGAGACGGGCGGCGAGGGCGTCGGAGCCGGTCGCCTCCCGCAGCCAGGCGAAGACGGAGACAGGCTCCTGAGCCACGACGGAAGGCCTGTGTCGCAAAAAGACGGCGTCCTCGGCGAAGCGCAGGCCCTGGTCAAGATTGGCAAAAAAGTGAAAGTCGGTAGAAAGGTCCGTGCCGAGGCCCGCGATGGAACGCCGGTGTTCCTCCGAGAGGCCGCAGAGCACGAGCTCGACCCCGGCGGCCCGCGATTCGCGCCCTACGGCTTCGAGCGCCGCCGCTGCAGCGCCATCCACGCCGGCGATTTCCTCGAAATCAATGACGATACATTCCAGCCCCCGATCGCTCGACAGCGCTTGTTGCAGGCGCTCGCGTAAGCCGTGCGCCGATCCGAAGAAGACGTAGCCTTTCAGGCGCAAGATGAGGATTGCGTCGCCCACCTCCCTGATCGCGGCGAGGCGCCGATCGTCGAACTGCGTCACCGAAGAATGATAGTCGCGACCGGTCATCTGCAGACGCACGACGCCGGTGCGCGCATATTCGAGGATGAACAGGAACGCTCCCGCGAGCGCGCCGAAAACCATGCCCTGATAGAAGCCGAAAGCCACGACGACGAGCAGGATGAGTCCCTTCACGAGGGCGTGAGCGCGCTTCATCTGCAAGAGGCCGCGGAAAAACCAGTCCTTTAGAGCGGCGGCGCCCATCCACATCAGCATGCCGCCGAAGAGCGGCCAGGGCATGAGCTGCAGGAACGGCTTACCGCTTACGAGCGCGACGAGACAGACAAGCCCGGTCGTCACGGCGATGATCGGCCGGGAAGCGCGGAAGCGCAGGGCGAGCAGTGTATGGACCGTCGAGTGGAACCCCGGCACGGCGCCGAGCGGCGCGACTAGAAGGTTGGCCGCGCCCGCATTTTTGAATTCCGCGTCGACGCTGTGACGCCCCTCGGGTGAGGCGCGTTCGATGCCGGAGAGCGCCAGCATCTCGCCCAACGCGCTCGTCAACACGAGAAAGAGTATGGAGGGCGCTTGGCCGAGCAGGGCGCCCCAATCGACCTCCCGCAGCCTCGCCGGCGGCAACAGCGGCAGATTCTGGATTTCTTTCGGCGCCATGGCGACGAGCCAGCCATGCTGCTCGAGCCACGCGGTCGATAGACCGGTCGAATGGATGACGATCTGGAAGAGTCCGATCGCGGCCAGGATCAGCAGCGGCGGGGCGAGGCGCGATCGCGATCTCGCTTCGACGAGCAGCAGCAGCAGCGCGAGAAATGCCCCCGCGGTGAAGCGGGAAACGGCGTCGGTTACGGAAAGCGGCGCATCGAAACCGTCGGCGCTCGTAAGCGCCAGAACGCCGCTTTTCAACAGCAGGAAGCCGACGCTCGCGAGATAGCCGCTGATCACGCAATCCGGCACGTAGCGCAGGTAGCGCGTGAGGGAGAAGCGTCCGATCGCATAAAGCCCCAGGCCGACGAACGCCGAGCCGAGGCAGCAGAGCGCGATCACCGAGGCTTCGATCTCCGCGTAGCTGCGTGTGCTCACCATCGAGGCGCGAAGCGCTAGAGCCATCACGCCCAGGTTGGCGATCGCGACCTCCTGCGTACGCAGGATCGCGAAAGACCGCGAGCCCGACGTCGCGCTTACCGCGGCGAAGATCACCGAAGACATCAAGGTCATCGCCAGGCCCACGGGGAAGGAATCTTGCAGCGGGCCGGCAAAGATGAAGAGCGTCGAGGTGACCGAGGAAACAAGAGCGAGAAGCCCAGCAAGAAGCCCGGTCGAAAGGCCAATGGCGATGCGTCGCGGCTCCATGGCGGGGAAAGGGTTCGGCCGCCGCGCGCTCTGACGCTCTCCCAACGTCACGCCGTGTCCATTGGGCGGCACTCGTCCACCGACCGGCGCCTCCGCGAGGCCTTCGCTCATGGTCTTGGAATCATGCTCCATTACCATGAAGCTCCATCCGAACTGTCCCGCGCGATCAGGAGCCCGCCAAAACGGCGGGAGAACCTTAGGTCCTTGGAGTTTAGCTGAAGAAGCGTGGGACGGCCAAGGCCGAGAGAAGAAGCAAGTGTGGGGGAATTCCAGACTCTGCTCGCTCCGCGGGGAGCTTCGCCGTCCGCGGCGTCATCGCGTTTCGCGAGCGACGGACCCCGGCAGGGCATTCTGTCTCGTGCGCCGCCGCACGGCGACGCAGGCGATGTCGTCCGCTTGCGGCTCCCCGCAGGCGAAGGCGTCGACAGCGTCGAAAACCGTCGAAACGAGGTTCGCCACCGACGCGTCTCTGGATTTCAACAAGGTTTCGACAAGGAGGGCGTCGCCGAACTCTTCCTTGGCGGGATTGATGGCTTCGGTGACTCCGTCAGAAAAGACGAACAGGGCGTCTCCAGGCTCAAAAAGAATGTGAGCGGCCTTGGCAGGGCGATCCGCGAGCATCGCCAGCGGCAGCCCGGTCACCTGCAACCGCTTCATCTCCCCGCCGCGCGACAGATGAACAGGCGCGTTATGCCCGCAATTGCAATATTCCAGGATGCCCTCGTTGAGATGCAGCACAGCGAAAAAACAGGTCGCGAATAGCGAGGCCTTGTTGTCCTGACAGAGAAGCGCGTTCGCCCGTGAAATTGTGGATTCTGCGTTCCGCTCTTCCCTTGCGGCCATGCGGAGCACGGTCACGACCACGCTCATGAAGAGGCTCGCGGGCATTCCTTTTCCGCAAACGTCGCCGACAACCAGGGCGAGGCGATTGGAGTCGAGCGGAACGAAGTCATAGAAGTCCCCGCCGACCTCGCGCGCCGGCCGTATCTTCGCGCTGAGTTCCAGATCGTCTCGCGCGAAATTGACCTTAGAATCGTCTGGGAGGAAGGATTGCTGGATGAGCGCTGCGCCCGCGAGTTCCTCCTGGCGCTTTCGGTTGCGCTCTATCTGTTCGGCGAAACGGCGGAAGGCGGCAGAAAATTCAGCGAGATGCGGCGAGGCGTTCGTCAAGTCCGCGAGGATTCCGCTGTCGAAACTCCGTCCCTCCAGCGCCTCTAATGCATTGGCGTAGAGAGCGAGCGCTTTGTTGACCGCGTCCAGTTGTCCGCCCAATTGGCGGACAATGGTGACAAGGAATTCGGGAGAGCGTCGGCCAATCTCCAAAAGGCGCGCCCGGTCGACATGGAAAACCTGCGCCGGCCTCGTCGCCTTGACGCTGGCCGTGCGCGCCAATCCCGCCACGGCTCCGATTTCGCCGATGAGACGCGGCGCCTCGACCATGGCGAGAGACACCGGTCCGTAACGGGTTTCGGCGTAGACCTGAAGCGCTCCCGCTTGCAGGAAGAAAGCGCCGTCGCTTTCGTGCCCCTGCTGCATGAGAACGTCGCCCGGTCGAAGCTCAATCGGCCGAAGACCGACGATAATCTCTTCAAGCGCTTCCCTGGGAATAGCATCTCTGTCGGCGGCGCCCGGTCCCGCGGCCAACGCGCGTCCCTCACCCTCGACGGCCAATTTGTGTCCTTACGGCTGCAATTTTATGACACGCCATCCTAGCGCAAAAATTCCGCAATTACACAATTTCCGGTATCGGTGCGGGAATATTCGAGGCTGTCGGCGAAGCTCCGGATCACGCCAATGCCGAGGCCGCCGGGCCGGACGCTGTCCAGGCCGCCCTCGACGCCGTGGGATGGGGCGCGAGAGACGTCAAAAGGTCGCCCATTATCCTCCAGCGTCAGTCTGATTCTGTCGGAGGTCACATCGACCGAGACGGAGACCTTGAGGGGTTCGGCGCGCTCGCCACCGTCGCTTTGGCTATCCGGCGTCCGGCCATGCATTGCGACGTTCGCCATCAGCTCCTCGAGACAGACCTGCATCGCATAAGCCTGCCCATCGGGAAGATGCAGGTCCGACGCGATCGATCCAACCCAGCGCACGGCGCCGCTGACGGCGTTCATAGCGCCGGGGAAGTCCCGACGCCATTCGCTATGCACGCGTTGCTCCGTGGCTATCATCGACTCAAAGCCCGAACACTCTGTTGGCGTCACCCATGTCGCGGACGATGGGGATGATCGTGTCTATAGCAGCCGCTCTTAACGCTTTTTCGACGTTTTCTTGCGGCGTGAGCAGGACCAGCCGGCCGCCATTCTCCCATGACGCCTTCGCGCCGGAAACGAGCGTGCGCATGCCGAGCGAGGCGAGGAAAGACACCTCGGAGAGATCCACCACCAGGAATTTCTTCTGCTTGGCGATGTCCATGAACTCGTCGTCGATCTTGAGCGCGCCGTCGATGTCCAAGCGTCCCGACAGCGATATTTTGGTTATCTCCTTGCCGACATCCGCCGTCGTCAATTGCATCGATCCCTCCCGTTCCGTCTCGCTCGAGCCGGATTTGGTTAGAGCGTCCCGTCTAGCCGCGCACGCCCGCCTTCAGGAAAGCCTAGTATTTCCCGTATGTTCCTATTGTAATAGATTTGTGACGCCGCGAGGCCTCACCCCGGGATGACCCCGAGCCGCTGCAGCAGCCAGTAGGCTCCGGCGAGCGCGATGGCCGCCGAGATGGCGTAGACGAGCTTCTCATGCCGCTTCTTGCCGGTGTGATGGTCGATATAGAGAAGGATCGGCAGCAGCACGAGCACGATGGCGATCTGGCCGATCTCGACGCCGATGTTGAAGCTCGCCAGCGCCGGCACGATCGTCGATTTCTGCACGTTGAGCTCCCTCAACCCGCTCGCGAAGCCGAAGCCGTGAATGAAGCCGAAAATGAAGGTGACGATCCAACGCTTGTCGATGTTGCGCGAGAAGAAATTCTCGACGGCGACGAAGATGATCGACGCCGCGATCGCCGATTCCGTCAAGGTCGTCGGCAAGGACACGACGTCGAGCGCCGCAAGCGACAGCGTGATCGAGTGCGAGATGGTGAAGGCCGTGACCACTTTGACCACCGGCCAAACTCGGGTCGCCCAGAGGATCACGGCGATGAGAAAGCAGATGTGGTCGTAGCCGGTCAGTATGTGCTCGATGCCGGCCTTTCCGAATTTTAACATGAGCTGCCCGGTCGTCTCGAGCGGCTTTGTCAGATCGAGCGGCGGGCTGGCGCCGTCGAGCACGATATCGCCGGCGTTGGGACCGCTCGCGAGCGTGACGAGTTCTTTGCCGCGGGGTCCCTGCGCTCGCAAAAGCTTGGTTGCGTCATAGGTGACGAGCCCCTCGCAGTCGAAGCGCAGCACGACGAGTGCGCTGTCTTGATTGGTGGGGTCCTCGCCTGCGTGCTGGACGGCGGCGGGGCAGGCTTTTCCGGCCGCGTTGCGCATGGTGACGCGGCGCTCGACGAATTTTCCGATTTCCTCCTCGAGAACGCCGGCCTGCGACAGGTCCACGTCCTTGCGCTCGGCCATCAACTCCTGGAACATGCGCTCGAGGTCGGTCGCGAGGAAGCCGACGTCGACGACGAAGCCCTTGTCCTTGGCTACGATCTTAGCCGTTGAGATGTCCGGCGTGTGCGCTTGCGCGGGAGACGCGCCGCCGCAGACGAAAAACAGGGCGACCACCGCTAATACCGCCAGGAAGCTTCTCATGGCTTTTTACTCCTGCACCTTCGACTTTGGTTTGACCGCGCCATACCTGAAGGCCGACCCTGCGGCAAGGCTAGCGGGCTAATGGGCCATTGCGGCGGTCCGCGTCGAGGGTTATGAGGACAAGAACGCCCGCGGGCCTTCTGGAGACGCCCCACGATGCAGCGCGTGACGATGACGATCGACGAAGAGCTGATGGAGAGCCTCGACCGCTACATGGCGGCCTCCGGCCATCGCAACCGCTCCGAGGCCGTTCGCGATCTGGTGCGCGCCGGTCTGCTGCTTCAGCCCCGGAACGACGACGGCGAGCGCGCATGCATGGCGGCGCTCGTCTATGTCTATGACCACGAGACTCGCCAGCTCTCGAAACGCCTCCTCAGCGATCATCACAGCCATGCGGACATGTCGATCGCGACCTTGCACGTTCATATCGACGCAGAAAGCTGCCTCGAGGTTTCGCTCTTGCGCGGAGAAAAAGCGGAGGTCGAGCATTTCGCGCAGCACGTCATCGGGGAGCGTGGAGTGCGCTACGGGCAGCTCGTCGTTGTTCCGGCCAACCTCGAAGCCTGTTCCGAAGGCCAGGAAACTGGTCACAGCCATCATCACGAAGACTGACGGCGCCTTCGTCGGGCTTATCGCCGCGACGCAGCAAGCCGAAGCTTAGAGCCTGTCTCGGAAAGGCGCGAAGCGGTTTACCGATAGGGCTCGTTGAAGCGCGAAAGTCTACTCGCCGACTGTCGCGATGCGGATCATGTTGGTCGCGCCGGGCGAGCCGAAGGGCATGCCGGCAACGATGGCGACACGGTCGCCTTCCCCGCCGAAGCCTTGACTCTGCGCCGAGCTGCAGGCGCGATGGACCATGTCCTCCACGCTGGAGGGATCCGGCGTCTGCAGCGCGTGCACGCCCCACACGAGCGCCAAACGCCGCGCCGTGTCGCGCTTCGGCGTGAGCGCGAGAATTGGCGATGCCGGCCTTTCGCGCGCGATGCGCAGCGCGGTCGAGCCCGAGTCGGTCCAGGCGCAGATCGCCTTCACGCCGATCGTCTGCGCGACGTCGCGCGCCGCGGCGGCGATCGCGTCGGCGACCGTCGGGCTGGGCGTTTCGGCGCGCTGAGCGTTGAGAATCTGGCGATAGACCGTGTCGGTTTCGACCTCCTCCGCGATCCGGCTCATCGTCGCCACGGCTTCTCGCGGATACTGGCCGGCGGCGCTCTCGGCCGAGAGCATGATGGCGTCGGCGCCCTCGAACACCGCGGTCGCAACGTCGGAGACCTCGGCGCGCGTGGGGAGAGGCGAGAGAATCATCGATTCGAGCATTTGCGTCGCGACGACCACAGGCTTGCCGACGCGCCGCGAGGCGCGGTTGATGCGCTTCTGCAGCCCCGGCACTTTCTCGAGCGGCACCTCGACGCCAAGATCGCCGCGCGCAACCATCAGTGCGTCGGAGACTTCGATCACCTCGTCGAGGCGCGCGACGGCCTGGGGCTTCTCGATCTTGGCCATCACCAGGGCGCGACCTTGAACGATACCCTTGACCTCGAGCACGTCCTCGGGACGCTGGACGAAAGAGATCGCGATCCAGTCGACGCCCTCGCCCAACGCCGCGGCGAGATCCGCGTGGTCCTTGCTCGTCATCGAGGTGATCGGAATGTCCGTGTCGGGCAGGCTGACGCCCTTGCGATTGGAGATGCGGCCGGCGACCTCGACCACGGCTCTCACCTTCTCTTGCGCCGCCTCGACGATCTTTAGCCGCACCTTGCCGTCGTCAATGAGCACGGTGTGGCCGACGTTCAGCGCGGCCAAAATCTCAGGATGCGGCAGGCAGACGCGATTGGCGTCGCCCGGCGCCGGATCGAGATCGAAGATCAAGCCGTCGCCCTTGCGCAAATGGGCCGAGCCCTCGGCGAAAGCGCCGATGCGAAGCTTCGGTCCCTGCAGATCGACCAGCACGCCGATCGCCCGCGACGTCTCGGCTTCGATCTCGCGGATCATGCGCACATAGTTGGCGAGCGAGGCGTGGTCCGTGTGGCTCATATTGATTCGAAAGAGGTCGGCGCCGACGTCGGCGAGCGAGGCCACGACCGCACGGTCGACGCTCGCCGGACCTAGGGTGGCGATGATCTTCACGCGCCGCAGCCTTCTCATGAGCTCATTCATCCCTTCGCTTAGAAGTCTTGGAGGTCTACCGCTCAAGGGCCGGCGCTGGGGGAACCGCCTGCGCGGGATCCGTCAGCTCCACCGTCCAGCTGCGCGCGTCATGACCGGTGTCGACCTCGAAGAAGCCTGTTCGGTCGAATCCGCGCGCGAAACAGTCCTCGCGCCCCTCGATCTTGAACTCGCGATCGCGCGTGCACATGAAGGACTTGCCTTTCCACTCGCCGCCTCGCTCGTCCATCGCGTAGACATAATAGTACTGGGCGGCAAGTGGTCCACGCAGCAAATTCTCGCAGGCCGTGGGCCGCAGGTTCCACCACCCTTCAACGAACCAGTTGCGCCCGTCCGTATAGGCGAGGGCGACGCTCACACGGCCCGACGTCTTGTTGCAAAGCCGGAAATCGGCGCGCGCGGCGTCAAAAGCGCAGGCGCAAGACAAGACGGTGACGGCGGCGAGAACGGGACGGAGCATGGCCTCTTCGTGGCGGCGGGACCGGCGCGCTTTTTTGAGCGAAGCCAAGCCAAACCACGTGCGCCGGGCTTTGTCCACCCCGGCATTCCGGGGCGCGCGGCGCCGCCTGAGGATCGGGACGAATTTCGCAAGAGACTTGGCGGACAAAGCGCTCCGGGCCCGCTTCGCCGATGTCATCGGAGCGTATTCGAATCGCTTGGACGATTCGTTCGACACACACGGCGCTGGAGCCAATTCAGCGAGCGCAATTCGCTCCAGCGATCTGATATGCAGCGACTTCTGATCGTCGAACGCTTCCGTTCGAGCAAAAGCCCCCTCTTCTGGGCAGGGATTGTGCTCCCCGGCGCGGCCCTCTCGCGTCAGGCGGCTTCGTTCGCCTTCTGGGGCGAGGCCTCTGGAGCTACGAAGCGGCGCAGCGGCGCATGAAGGATCTCGCCATCCTCGTAAAAATACTCGCAGGTTTGATCCATCGCCAACGCCGACATGACGACGGGCCAGACCCGCTTTTGCATCCAGCGACGGTAGCGGGTGTAGTTTGTGTACCATTTGCCGAAATGCGGGGGGAGACTGCGCCAAGGCGAGCCGGTTCGCACGATCCAGAACACGGCTTCGATGAACAGACGGTTGTCGCGGCCGTGGCAGCCGGGATCACCTTCCTTGCCAGGGACGCGAGAGGCGATCAGCGCCCAGCGGTCGTCGGTGAGATAATATTCCGTCAATGCAACCTCCTTGCGGATGGCGCGCGCCCTCTCCCGCGCGCCGAGGGGCGCGCGCCGTGGTTCACGAGCGACGCGGCGTTCGATGGGTTTCAGCGGGAGGGACGGAGGAAAGCGCAACGCGCTCACCTCAATCCACAACCGAATCGGATTCTATCTGTAGTTGTAAAAATTGCAATTACAACTTTTGCGGGGATTGACATCGTGGCCTGTCGCGCCAAAAGCGCCGGGCGGAAGCTCCCGGGGAAGCGGGTTTTCGATCGCGCCCCAGATCGCGCCAGCTCTCGTCTCGCTGGCGCGGCTTGCCTGCCATCCGCGCCTATGGCACAAGCCGCAGACCTAAATGCTGCTGCAGTAGCTCAGTGGTAGAGCACTCCCTTGGTAAGGGAGAGGTCGAGAGTTCAATCCTCTCTTGCAGCACCATTTATCCCAATAGCTTACGAAAAGAACGTTCGGCGAATTTTTCGCCTAGCTACCACATAGCTACCCAAAAGCGCCCGGAGACACAGTGAGTCGCCCCCGCCGATTCGGCCGATGACGATCGCGTCGGTAAGCCTTCGACGGTCGATCATCAGCCCCTATCGAAAAAAAATCTGACGCCGGCCGGTTCGCGTTAGCTCAGAAAGAAAACTACCGCCAAGGCCGCCACGACCGCGGCGAGCGTCACGCCGATTCCCCGTCAGTCGTATCGCTCGCGCACGCGTGAAGATTTCGTGCGCTCTCGTAACGGCAAGCACGCCATCGACACCGCAGCCGACCGCAAATCTTTTGCAGTCGAACGATGTTCAATTTGCTTTCCCCGCTGCAAACTTCGCGCAGAGTTTTTGTCAATCGGCTGCAAGAGAGATGCGCTCCCATCGACGTTGCTGGCGCCGACTCGATGCAGGGCGCGCGCCGCGCTTTCGCCTTCGCATCGGCCGCTGATGCCAAATTCGGGCGAGGCAGGGCGTTTCGCGTTGTGGCGAAGCACCGCGCGAATTCGGACGAGGCAAGGAGGGC
>CAVUQD010000006.1:0-90416 GCA_963743565.1 uncultured Alphaproteobacteria bacterium | reverse complement strand
CAGCACGCCGTTCAGATTGTCGAGCAGGATCGCCGGCGAACTCTCGATGAGTTTCGCGGCAAGGCGCTTCTCGAGTTCTTCAACGCTTCCGCCGAACGTGACGGCACTCGGCTCGACGGCCAAAGGCTATCGCGGAAATACAGCGCGCCAGCTTGCCCTTGCCCGTCTCCTGCGCCCGACGTCTCAGCGGCCACCAAGAGAGCCCCGGCGCTAGGTCCAGGCTCGGGCGGCAAACTGCCGTGACCAGCATGGTCAGAAACGCGCTCTCATCTTGTCCTGGCGGGCGAGTTAGGTCGACATGAGCAACTCCATCAGCCCCTTCGATCGTCTCCGCGTCGGCGAAACAAAATGTGCCGAAAGTTTCGCGGGAGCAGGCGGAGAGCGCGCTCAGCTTGCACCTTCGTGGTGTCTGCTGAATCTCTATCTCGGGCATCTTTTCGAGCCAGATTCCGCTTGTCGCGTCGTATCCAGTCCCGGAGCGAGTTGATCCGTCGTCGCTGAGCAACGGAGCGCTCGCTATGCCGTTCAGCGGCGGTAGCCTCCAATCCTCGCGGACACTCAAATACATCGATGCGATCGGCTTTGGCAGCCGCGCGTCAACCTCTTCTCGAGCCCCGTCCTTGCCCGGTTTGACTGCGTAGGGGCGAGCGAGCTTGTGCGCGGTGAGCACGACGCTGTCGGCGTCCATTTTCACCGCCGTCGCGCCCCCTTGGGCGGCGTCTTCGACGAGACGGACCGGGATGCCGCGCGCGTAGAATTGGCCGGCGTCGGCGAGGGCTTTGCAAAGTTGAGCTACGGTGACGTCCGGGTTCACGTGATCAACGAGAAGACGTTGCTTTTCATCAACCTTGCCCCTCGGTGAAGATTTGGGGGCGGCGGTCGGATCGCCGGGAGAACCGAACGGCCCTGGCTCGGCCTTCCAAGGCGAGGCATCGCCAGGGCGAGGCGATCTCCGTCCGTGAACGGCCCGCTCGGCGTGACGGTCTACGGCGGCGGCTGGAGTAGGCCGCGGGCGAAACGGCGGCTTTCTCATCGCGCCGCCTCGCGCGCCGCGAGCGCACGTCGCCCGCCGAGTGTTCTGCTTGCTGCACGGAGCCACGAGCACGCTTGCTGCACGCCGTGGTCAATGGCCGGAACGTCCTCGCATAACGCGACGGCGAAGATGACGGCGAAGAGGCGAGCGACGGCTTCTGCGACTTCGACGATGAAGCAGAGCCGTGAAAGGCGTTGATTATGTTCTGAGGCGGGGCTAAACGAAGAATGCGAACCGCATCGCAAATCCTCGTGACGCCCGCTCTCTGCATCCTTCGCAGAGGCGGGCGTCGCCGCTGTGGGGACGCCATTCAGACGCCCTGGTCGTTCTATGCTCCGACGCGCTATGAGCGGGAGCGCCCATTTCTGAGCGCGCCCAATCCACCACGTCGCCCCACCGATAGATCGCTCGCTTGGCAAAGCGCCGATAGGGAGGGCCGCCGCCACGACAGGCGCGAGTGGATAGGGTTTTCGGAGAGTAGGGAACGCCGCAACGGGTGAGCGCCTCGGCGACCTGATCGCGCGTCAGAAGCGCGTTCGCGTCTATTTCGTCGAAGACCATCGCACTTTCTCGCTTTCAATTTGTTGCGATGGTTCTCAATAATCTCATGACGGCCGCTCGCGAACAGCTCAAAAAAACGAAATTTCACGCTTAATTTGTACTACCCCCCAGAACCAGGAGCCAGAATCTCGGCGACCCCAATCCGCCCGTCCCCTCCCCTCATGACAACAACGTCGCCGGGGCAAGCCGGGCGTGCGGGCATTTCAGCTTTTTCTATATGGCGGCGCCACCGGCTCGGCTCCTCTCCGCCCTTTGGACTAACCTCGCCGCCCGCTGCTTCCCAGAGCCGCTCGCACGCCTGCCAGACTTTGAGATTTTGCGATGCAGGGTAATCACCAAGCGCATCGCGCCAAAGGTCACGCACGATGTACGCGCACATTTCCTGCGCCGAAAATCCGTCGCCATGGTGACGCGTCGGCCCTTTGCCTTTGGGGACTTTCTCCGCTGCCGCCTCTGCGATGCGAGCGAGGTCCTCCAAAGCCAAGAGCCGCGCTCGGACTTCATGCGCGGAGCAACTCCCCTTCCCTGCGGTCTCCTCCGCGATCAGAGCCGTCAACACTGCGGGGTCGTCCATGTCTGTAAGAATTTGCCGCGCTCCATCCGCGACCGCTTGTAGTCTCTTTCGCAGTTCGGTTCGCCCGACCTTCCCCGGAATCCTCCTCTTCAAGGCGTCAAAATTCATGGCAAGCTGCATGAGCAGGCGCGGGCGAATTTCTGACGAGGCTCGCTTGCCGGAAATCTCCGTAACCAGAGCCCACAACTTTTTGAACGTCTCTATGTCGCCGAACAAATAGTCCAGTGGGAAAGTTTGGAAGAATTCTTCCACAGAGGAGTCCACGTCAGGCCTCCATCCTGCGCAGCGGCACGACAGAGCCCTTCGCGTGCGCGTCGCCCATCAATTCGGCGACTCGCTTCGCCACTGCGTCCGCTGCCTGCAAAAGAACCGCGTCAGCGTGGTGGGCATATTTCGACGTAACGCTCGCCTTGCGATGTCCGATCATTGCGGCGATCGTCAACTCTGAATAACCGAGATCGGCGGCAACCGAGGCGAAAGAATGCCGCAACACATGTGGCGTGACGTCGTCAGGAAGTTCCGCTTTCGCGGCGATGCGGACCCAAATCTTGCGAAAGCCGCTCATGTGCTTGTCGACTCCCATCGAAGCCGGAAACACAAGCTCACCAAGGCGCGGAAGCTCTCGCAAGATCTCGCAAGCCACATGAGAGAGGGGGCGCAGTGAAAAGCCGGTCTTTGTGTCGGGCAGCCGTGCCGTTCGCGTCACCGAATCAACTTCGGACCATTTGAGCGCGAGCGCTTCGCCGCGCCGCCAACCGGTGAGGGCGAGAAACTTCGCAGCGGCGACTGCAACCGGCCATGTCGTCGTCGGCATGGTCCGAAGAGCCTCACCCAGCGCGGCGTATTCAGCCTCCGAGGCTCGTCGCTGGCGTTCTCTATAGGCATGACGAGCAACGCCCACGGCCGGATTGTCCGCGCGCAGCCCTTGACGGACGGCATAATTGAAGATTGCCCCGAGCAGCCCCATGGCGCGTGTCGCTGTTCCGCGTCCGCCCGTCACTCTCGCAAGTCCGTGCTTGCCGGTCTTGATGCGCGCCGCGGTCGCGCCCTCGCTCACCTGATTGTTGAAGCGCTCCACATCTTGCCGAGAGACTGCCGCGACCTTGAGATCGCCGAGGATGGGTTTGATGTGGCGCTCGATCCTGCCCCTGTCGCCGTCGAGCGTGGCGGGCTTCTTCATCACGCCGCGACGCGTGAGCAGGCGTCCGGCCTTCGCCGCCTCAAGGTATTCGTCACAGAGTTGCGCGACGGTCGCGGCCTTGCGGCCTTGCTGCTTTTCCGCAGCCGGATCGTCGCCCTTCGCCACGTCGACGAGCAGCCGCCGCGCTTCGGCCCGAGCAAGATCCGGCGTCCACGGTGAACCATGCCGCCCGATGGTCAACCAGCGCTGCCGCCCGTCCTGTGTCCGGTATTTGAGCACATAGGTGACGGCATTGCCTCTTTGTCGCCGAGCGCCGAAGCCCGCAACTGCGCCCTTTCCATCATCCCACAGGGTCTTGCCCAGCGGGATCGACGCGATGGTTTTGATGGTCAGCATGAGAGCAAATCCGATGGTAGCTAGGCGCGATTAGCAACCCAATAGCTACCAGGAGACCGCAATCCCCAGCAACTGAAATCCAAGCATCCCAATTCAAAACTGTTGAAAACTATCGCGCTTGTAGCTGAAATCCACCCACCGCAACTGTCATTAACGGTAGAGCACTCCCTTGGTAAGGGAGAGGTCGAGAGTTCAATCCTCTCTTGCAGCACCAGGGCCCCCCAGAAAAACCGTCCGGAAGCACAAAAAAGCCCCGGCCGCGTCAGCGGCGCCGGGGCGCATATCGGGGCAGAAATATAATGAGGCGTCGCACGAGCGATCCCGTTCCTCGCGCGCGGCCGCGCGAGGCGGCCTACTCGCGTCGGAGCGGACAGCACCTATTTTAGCTGCACCACGGTCATGCTCCAGGGCGTCAGCGTGAGCGTGAGCGGGAGGCTTCTCGCCCCGAGCGAATTGGTGGTGACTCCCCGCCACAGGTTTCGTCTGGACAAATCGTAGGTGGCGCGGTCGTAGTAGCTCACCGTTACGCCCGACGACTGACCGACCCCCGTCACGCCGATCGTCACCTGCATCGAGCTGGACTCGTTGAGGTTGAAGAGCATGACGGCGTGCCCTCCCGCGTTGCTCATGGCGTAAGCGCGCAGATTGGCCGCGCCGGCGCCGCCGATCGTCACCCCGAGCATATGCTCGCCGTCGCGCGCGACGAGGCTCGCGAGCTTGAAGGCTTGCGCCGTCGGCAACAGAGTGTTGAGCGGGATGGTCGGCGCCGAGGTGCAGCCATACTCCGGCAAGCCGTCAGAAATAATCTGATAGCCGCCGAAGTTCTGCCAGCCGTAGAGCGACGACGAGTAGTTGCCGTTGGGGGACTGCCGGCAATCGCCGTGCGCGATCCACCAATTGGCCGTGGTGATGCCGTCCTGCATGAGCTCGCCCAGCACCTCGCCGGCGAAGAGCGCCTGCACGATCGACATCGACTGCTTGCCGGGGTTCGTGTTCACCGAGCCGAGTTCTCCAATCATGATCGGCGTGTTCGGCTTGCCGGCGGCCGTAAGCTCCTGCTGGATCGTTGCTATGTTTGACGTGAGCTGGGCGGGCGTCGACGTGAGCAGGTAGGAGTCGTTCTCATAGCCCGCGCCCTGGGCATACCAGTGGTATTCGACGAAATCGTAGCTCGCCTGAGACAGCACGATCGGATCCCAATTCGCGACGCCCCATGGATCGGCGGCGTCGACGACGACGCCCACCTGCGCATTCGGATCAGCCGCCTTGATCGCCGGATAAAAGCCGGTCGCGACGGCGTTGGCGTAAGTGGCAGGATCGTTGGGAAGGGAGTGCAGGTCCTTTTCCCAGGTTCCGTAAACCTCGTTGCCGATCGTCCAGTGGCTGACCGCATAGCCCTTGGATTTTGCGTAAGCGACCCACGCCGCCGCCTCGCTAGGATCGCCGCCGCCGGTACAGGCGGCGTTGGTGCCATAGTTCAGCGTGATCGCGAGCGTGAGACCGGCCGGCTTGACGATGTCGTTGATGAAGTTGTCGAAGGTCGCGTTGGGCGACACATAGGCGCCGAAGCAGTCGCTGTTGGTGGCGAGATGATAGAGATCGCTGTTCGAGCCGCCGGGCCAGCGCGTCGTCTTAAAGCCGACGCCCGCCATGGTCGAGGCGACGCCCGGTTGCGTGGGATCGAACCAGTTCCCCATATTCGCGCCGAGTATTTGGCTCGTGAGTGCCGCTCCCTGTTGCGAGGGATTGATGACCACCGTCGCTTGCGCACGCGCGTGCGTGGCCATCGGCGCCGCGAGCACGGCCCCCAAGACCGCGGCGTGAGCCGAGACGCGCGACCAGCTTGCGAAAGGGGAATATGAAGCTTTCATGCTCTTTCCACTCCTGCATTGTCATGGATTTTCTCGCGCCCCGCTCGCCGCGTGGTCGCCGGTCATGGGGCCCACTTCGATGAGCGGGCCGGGATTGTCGCTAGACACCGCGTGAAGATAGGCGTTGGCCACCGCAACCATCGCGGCGCCGAATGCAGCCGTGTATTTCGCCAACTCTTGTATCTGCGTCGCCTTGTTCGAATCGATTGGTAGCTTATTCGTCGCGAGGTAGGCTAGGCCAGCCCCGCCGAGCGCGATAGCGAAGTTTATCCACGTGGCAGTTTTGGGGTCGACGGAAGGAAAGTCGGGCATGGCTTCTCTCTTTTGTTTGCATTCGAGGGTGCGGGTAGAGTGTGAGAGGTCAGGAAGACGTTGACGCGATGCTGCGCGACAGCGCACTCACCCTTTAGGTTTCGGCGCCGGCCGCCCGTCGCGTGTGATGACGGTTCCCTCCAAGAGCGTTCGGCTCAAGTTGTTCATCCGGTCTTCAAGCCTGTTGATGCGATCGCCGCGCTCTTGCAGCGTCGCCTTCATCGCTTCCATTGCGACAGCTGCTTCGGGCTTCGGTCGCGGATCGGCGACGGCTGCTTGCAATTGGTTGATTCGCTCGTCCATTGAGTTGAAGCGCTCACCGTGCTCATCCAGAACCTTCTTCATCGCAGCAATCTCGGCGACTGCGATCGGCCTCGGATGCGGATCGTTCGCAGCGACTTCCGCGCCGCGCACACGCTTGTCGAGCTCATCGATCGATCCGCGCTCTTGCGTCAGCCTCTCGGCGTACTCGTGCAGGCGCGTCTCCATCGACATGAGCCACGTCGCGCCGCTCAGGACGATGGGGACAATGAAGCCCCATTTGCTCGCGCTCTCCCAAAACCGGCGTCTCTTGGATTTGTCTTTCAGCGCGACCGCCTGAGCGTTGTCTTCTGAAGGCGTCATGGTCTTTTCCTGAAAACCCGCCCGGGAGCAGCGTCGTTGCTGACGGGAGAAAGGCGTCCCCTCCTTTCGATCCTGCATGACGCCTACTGCTTCGGCGCCGGCTGTGAGTTGCGCGCGGTCATAGCCCCCTGCGCCCGTCATCCATCCGAGAAGCCCATCGCCTTGGCGTCGGCCATGAGCTGTGTGATGTTGAAGCCATTCGCCGCCTTGCCGGAAACCCGCTCGAGCGCGTCGCGGGAGATCGCCGCATAAAGCGCGCCGTTCGCGCGCGGCACGAAGTAGGTTTTCAGCGCCGCATTGGTGACTCGGCCGTACATGCCCCAGGTGGCGCAGCCGATCCCGTCTGCGTCATAGGAGAAGTGCGTCATGCAGTGGCCGTTCCGCAGGTCGGGATCGCCCGCGACATCGAAGACGAAACCGTCGCCTTCAGGAGGGGGATTGATCCAAGCGGCCGGCAGCTCGACGCCGCTCATCAATCCCTCGAAAAGCCAGAGCGCAGTATGAACTTCGCGCAAATTGGCGGCGTCGACCGAAACCCAGGCGACGATCTGGTGCTTGTAAATTTTGTTCAGCGGCTCGAAGCCTTTTGCGGCCCAGAGATTCAGCGCGTATTCCTCGTCGCAGCCGCTATCCTCGGAGGGATACTGCCCGCCAGAAAACCAGTGGTAAGCCGCCTCGATCTGCGAATTTTCGAATTTGTCGGGCGTCCCGCCAGTGGCGTTGCCGGTCCACACGCCAATCATATGCGCGGCGCCGGCGACGACGCAGTCGCCGAGCCGATCGTTCAGATAAATATTGGATAGCGATGCGCGCGCCTTGGCGGAATAGTCGCAGGCGGCGGGCGGGCTCGGAAGACTGGGGCCAAGATAATTCGCGAGGCGTAGCTTCGGCGCATGCGGCCTGGGGCGGATGCGATCGCCAACGATGAAGCGCCGCTGGCTTTGCGGATGGATGACGGTGAGCGGCATGGCTGGCTCCTGTCTTGGCGGCGGCGCGAAGGCCCGGCCGCATTGATGCGATTGTGTTTGAGCGTCCGCGTCGCCGTCAGGAGCCCGGGGCCGACATCAAAAAGACGACGCCGACAAGTCCGACCGCGACGAGCGCGACCTCCCCGGGGGTCAGCGCCGCGAAGCCGCGCGCGATAGCGATCACCGCGAGAATCGCAAGCGCGAAGGAGAGGATCGATTTGGCCATCCTCATCACGGCAGCTTCGCGAGCGTGGTGCAAAAGTTATTGATCGCCGTTCCATAGATAGCGAGCATCGTCGCGGCGCGGCCACAGACGACGGCGCAGGCGGAATTGACCTTGAGCGCCGTGATCTGCGCATGAATGAGCCAGGCGAGCTCATAGTCGGTGATGAGCGTCGGGGGCCAGTTGATGACGCCCCCGTTGGCCTGCACCAGCTGCAGGGTCGAGCGCAGTGATTGATAACAGTTGACGGCATCCGTATCGGGCGGCTGCGCAGCCCGCGCGGCCTTGATGGCGCTGTCGATGTCATCTGTCGTCCATTTCAGGATCGGCGCAAAGGGACCGGCCTGTGCCGAAGCGTTCGGCTTGGACTGCGGTTGCGCCATTGCCGGCGTCAGCAGCGTGGACCAAACGGCGAGCCAGATGATTAAGCGCATGTTTTTCCCTTCCGAGTTTTGCCGTTCCGGGGGGATCTCACGCCGCCGCAGATTGGGCCCGCGGAGGCGACGCATGACCCCGCGCGGCGAGAAGCAGCAGCCCGAGAGCTCTGTCGTGAGAGTTTGTGGGCTCCTTCAACTCTGCAGCGTGGCGCCGACGACCCACTGCAAGACGCCGGCGCGAGAGACGAGCTTCCATAGAGTTGGGTCGCCGACTTTCACCGCCGCGTTATTGTGCATGATGGAGCCGGCGGGATAGGCCGTGCTGGTCGGCTTTGCATTCGCCACGCCGACGAAAATTTTGTGATTGACGTCGCCAATAAGGTGACATCCCGCATCGACGCCACCGTTCGCGAAATCGGGGATCGAAGCGGCGTTACACGGGAAGCCGTTGGCTATCGTGCAACGGCTGTTGATAAAACCGAAGATTGGATAAGCTGTTCCGGCATAGTCGACCATAATGCCGCCGTTCGCGTGACTCGAAAAACTGAAGCCCAAAGAGCCGCCGCCGCGCATGTCGGTCAGCGCCAGAAGACCATCCGAGGCGACATTGGCCGACCCAAGGCTCACCGCGCCGGTTTTCGTCCCTGCCAGTACCCGTGCAAACGACATTACGCCAGCGCCGCCGATGACAGTCGGCTGTCCGCTCGTTCCGGAGTTGATGGAGGGGTTGTTAAGCAGATCGGTCGCGAGCGGGCCGCCGATCACGACGTTGTTGCCGTGCATCGTCACCGGCTCGCCACTCTCCTTGTAGCAGCCCAAAAACGTCGTCGCTGCGGAGGCTTGGTTCGTCATGAGATCGAGGCTGTTGGCTTCCAGCTGCCCCCCGACAATCGTCGCCCCGGTGAGGCTCGTATCGGTGATACCCACCGCATTCTGCTTGTAGGCGGACTGGAAGGACATAACCCCGTTGGCGTCGTGGCCTTCGATGTAGAGACCCGAACCGGCGTTGAAAAAGCTGCCGCAATACTCGACCGAGGAGAAGTCGGTTCCCGTCTCCGGCACGTCGCCTGTGCTGCCGTGTAGATAAATGCCGTGGCCGGAGAAATTGGAGATCGACACACGGCGCAGCAGGATGAGACAGTTGGCGTAAACACCGTGGGCGTTCGGAGCTACGGGCTTGGCCGCGTCATTGTTGCCGACGAGTTGAACTTCCGAAAGGCTGGAGCCTTGCGCGGCGAGGAGGCCGGACTGGGCGCCGGCAGCGGTTTCGGGATAGCCAATATAGTTAAAGCGTATCCCGCCGAGGCCGAGCGCAAAGACAAGCCGCGTCCTGAGCTGCCCATTGCCGATCATGTTGACGACGCGGTTGATCTCGATGCCGAAGCCCTGCGGGAGACCAGGGATGGCCGGCGTGAGGAAGTTGTAGACGCCATCCGTCAGCGGCGCATTGCCCGGACCGGGGCCGAAGACGAGCGTGCCACCCGGGGAGATGACGGTATCGTCTTGCAGATGGTCGAAGGAGGCGAGCGCCGCCGCGACGATCGGCGTCCAATCGTTGTAGGTCTTGAAATTCGCGCGCGCGAAGTCGTCCAGGTAGATGAGGGGAGTTGTCGGGTTCGTCATTTGCGTTGCGCTTTCCTTTGCGAGAGCAATCTTGGCCGCCGCCGGCTTTGCCGCGGAGCGGCGTCCGATCCGGCGACGGCCTTCATCCGGGCGGGGGAGTTGCCCGGAATTCTTTCAACGGAAGAGCCAGAGAAGCGCGCAGCCTGCGAGGACGGCGAAGCACGCGCCCCAGAAGGCGCGCGACCGCAGGATCGCGTAGAGAAGACCAAGGGGCGCGAAGATTAGGATCAGCGAGAAGAGCAGGAGCAGCGCGAGCCAGTTCTCGAACTGGAAACCCGCTTGGCGTTGCGGGATCATGGTTGCTGCCCCTATGCGCCGCTCTGCGTGAAGTGGTTGAACCATTTCACTGCGCCGACTCCGCGCTTTGCGGCTTGACCGGGGGCCCCAGCGCGCTCCCATAGCGTCGTCAGAACGCCAGCGGCGTCATAGGCGTTGTTCGTCTCGAGCAGCTGCTCGAGCGCCCGGTAGCGACCGGCCTCCGTGGGGGAGTTGATGTCAAACCACGCCATCTCGAGTTGCTGCTCGAGAGGGATTTCCTCGGCGACGGACGGAGTTGGCGCCGGCGCATGGACGGCGTCGCAAGCGTCCTTCAGCCGATCGCCGTTCAACTGCCACAGGCCATAGGAAACGCCCTCGTCGCCCCAAGCTCCGAGCGCGAAGCTCGATTCCGCCTCGGCCATCGCTACGAAGGCGGCGGCGTGACAAGGCTGCAAGGCGACCGCGGGCTTCGCATCGCTCGCGGGCGTGACGACCTTGCCGTTGAAAAAATCAAAGATCGCCTTGGCGCGCTCGAGTTGCCAGGGACGATAATCTTGCTCTTGGCAGAGCGCCGGCTGCGACTTTTTGATGCGCTCGGCATAGGCGAAGATTTTCGACCATTCGATGTGCCCGCAGTCCCAATGACAATTCTGCGGGATGTCGCCGTGCGCATACCAGCCGGCGACATGACCGAAGTTGCCGGAGGCTCGATGCGGCGTGTTGTAGCCCGCGCAACACCAGTCATCGTCTGGCCAGGGATGCGAGAGCGGAATGCCATAATTCTGTTCGAGAACCACCATCAGATGCGCGAGCAGGTCGAGCGTCTTCGCATCGGGAAGCCAGGCGCATTCTTTCGAATAGCCGACCATCTCGATTTGCACGAGCGCGAGATTGTTGTGCTTCTCGAGCGCAGCCCCGATGTAGCCAATGGGGACCAATTGATGAATTTTAGGGGCGCCGCCGCTGTCGAGCCCGAGCAGGAAGTGCGGAGCCCAATGCTTCGCGAAGACGCCCTCGCTGCCGACAAAGCCACCCTCGGTCGTATGCAGCACTCCCGCGCGTGGCGCATCGAGATCGACAGGCACGCAATAGAAAGGGCATTTGACGAAAGCCACAGGGTACGGTCCGGCTTGCGTCACATAGGGCTGCAGGGTCATCGGCGTCTCCTTGTCAGTTGGTCCGATCCCAGATCCTCGAGGGCGGCCCGCCGAAGCGGCGGATCTCGGGCGCGGCAAAGGGCGAAGGCTCATGCGCGCGAGTGAAAGCCTCGCCGTCTGAAGGAAGTTGCCGGCTTCCCATGATTACTCGCGATGGCGACGCCAGGTCCGATCATGGGCGTGTTTGCGCAGTCCGCCGGCGGGACGCTGCGGGAGGCACCTGGCGCGGAGAGGTTTCCTGTGGTGGCGACGCTCGCCTCGCAGGCTGAGCGGACGCGTCATGACGCGCGGCGCGCGAGAGACGCGCTCCTGATTATGCCTGGAAAGGCTTCGCACTTCTCCGCGAGCCTTCAAGGCGTCAAGCGGCTCTTTTGGGCGTCGTCCGCGTCGGAGGCCGTCGGCACAACTCCAGCAGATCGACGTGGCCGACTTCGCAAATGATTGTCGCTTGGGTCGGCTTCCCTTCAGCGTCGAGCAAGGCTAGCCGCAATACGCGTTCTCGGTCAACCCGCGCGACAATTCCTTCACGACCGCTCGCGGGTCCGGTCACAATGCGAACCCTAGAACCTTCCGATATTTTCGGGTAGTCAGCATCGCACTCGGCAGGCTGTGAGTTTCGGTAGAATTCGACCAGACCGAGTGGCATGGAGGCCGGCTTCTTGCTTCCGGCCTCACGCACGACCAGCAGCACATCGGCGAGGTTCAAGATCTCTGAGAGGAGCCATCCCTCCTCCATGAGTCGAGGCTCGGCCTGTAAGAATACATAGCTCCCGAAGCGCGAGACGGATCGCATCTGCGCTCTCGGCGCTTTCCCGCGCTCGCGAATGACTTGCTTGATGCGGGCCACCGGCCGCCAGGCCCTCAGCCCTGAGGCGAGCAGCGCCCGACAAACGTGACCCTCTCGTCCATTGCGGGCTTCGATCACATACCAGCGCAGCAGATCATCGCCGAGTTCACTCGCTGATGGTCGACCTAACGCTTTCATCACACACCTCGATCGCTCTATCTGCATCGCGCTTCCGCGACTCGCGTTCTTTGGCCAGGGAATTCATGGCGATACCCGCCATAGGCGCAGCCTTACCATCCGTCGAAGCCATGATCGTCGTCGGTGCGCACATGCGGACGCACGTCTTTCATCTCCGCGAGCATTTCCCGCAATCCCGGCGCCGGATCGGGAAAGAAGCGAGCGGTGACGGACACGTGCTTGAAGCGTCTTTTCTGCGCGCTCTGGCTCTGCGTCAGCATGCCGGCATTCGGCGGGGAATTCCTCGGCGCGCTCGTGTTTTCCGTCGGGATCGGAATTGCGGCCACCGATTTTGGCGCAGGGGCGAGCCCCAGCGTGATCCGCAATGCTTCGAGTTTTTCGACGAGCGCCGGGTCTTTCTTCACCTCGAATTTGCGCAACGCATCGATGATGCTTGTGTGATCGCGGCCGGCGAAGGCTCGTCCAACTTTCACGCGGGAATGGCCGACGAGCACGCAAAAGTACATCGCAGCACGGCGGGCTTCCAAAAGCGGAGCCTGTCGGCTTCGGCTGTCCAACTGATCCAGTGTAAGGCCGAAGAAGGAGGCGACGATTTGCCTGATCTCGGCGATCGAAGGCGGGTTGTGGCGCGGCGATGAAGGCCGGATCGTCGGGCGACAGGGCGCGCGAACCTTCTTCTCGAGAATATCGCAATGCATGCGGGCTCGCGCCTCTTTGTATCGCGCATGCAATTGCATGCGGAAATCCTGGCCTTCCTGTTTCATCTTGGCTCGTCACTCCTCTGTTGCAGCGCGGGAGCGCTGGAGAATCCGCGACGTTGCGATGAGACGCGCGCCATGCGAGCGCTGCTCGGCGGCGAGGTCGCCAAGGAGTCGTTTTTGAGTGGTGGGCGGCTAGCGGCGGCTTGAGGCCGTCCGCGAATTCAGAGCGTGCCCTATCGTCGCCAAAGCGCGCGGCGGTCGGACCGGACCGTTTCTTGAGCCGTCGCGGCTTCTTCGAGGCTCACGACCTCACGCGCGCTATCGGGTCGGCGATCATCGCGGCAAGCGCGACGTCGCCTTCGATATCCTCGCGCATAGGATTGGGCCGCGGTTCGGCTCGCCCGACAGGAGCGCCCAGGCGAGGCCTCGGCGACTGTGAATGCGAGCAATTCGCCTCCCCGGGCGAAATCCTCTGAAGTCGCGAAACCCGCTTTCAGGCCGCGCTGTTTTGCAGCGAGGGTTTTCCCCGCCTGTCCCCAGGGTTGCGCGGCCGAGCGAGGCGCCGTTGCCTCTGCATGACCGCCCCCGAGTTGAGAAAGGGATCGCGGGTTATACGTAGACTAGTTAAGAGACCCTTACGGACTTGTCAAGCGCTACTTTGCAAGCCAGAGTGGCGGCGAAGGGGAATCGAGATGAGCTTCCACGAACGGTTTAAGCTTGCGCGTGCGCGCGCGAAACTCACGCAGCAGGCGATTGCGGATCGATTTCAGATCGAGCGCGCCGCCGTGTCTCAGTGGGAAAAGGGCGCCACGACGCCAACGCCCGAAAAACTATTGGCTTTGCCCGAGATGCTGGGGGTCAATCTGCGCTGGCTTTTGGAGGGCGAGGGGGAGATGCAGGCCGGAGCTGCCGGCCTCAGCCCGCGGGCTCGCGCCGAATTCATCGCGGCCGTGCGCGGCGTTCTCGAAATGGTAGAATTTTCGACGGAAGAGGCGGAGGCTCTTGCAGATATCGCTCTCGAAGCCTTTCAAGAACCGCTAATCGGGATTGAAGCTCCGCATCTCTCTGAGAGTCGGCGCGCTCTAGCGCAAGCTGCAACTCGGCGATTTTTTGCAGTAAAATCCTCCTAGATCGTTCAGACATCGCCAAAAACCTCCGGATTAGCCTAGTCTGCGCCAAGCCAGTGTAAGCAACAATGACGATGGCGGCGCATGCGCATCTCCCTAGCAGGTTGTACTTAGGAAAACTCTGCTACAGGTCCCGAGGGCTCTGGCGCCGTTCACGCTCGTGAGCGTCTCGCGCCCATGCCTGGCCGTGTATTTCAGTAAGCAAAGCTTGACACAATTGGATAGCAGTTCTTACCTTCAAAGCATCGCTTCGCGGGCCGGCCGCAGGCCGCACTTCACGGCGCTGCCGATCGCCGCAGGCAAGGGAGTTGCGAAATGATCGAGGGTGACACCCGCGAAGAGGCGCGACGCGACGTCACGGCGAAGTTTTTCGGCCTCGCGGCCGAGGCCTGCTTGCGTCATGCGGCCTTACGCCGAAGCATGATTACGATGGAACTGGAGATTCGGCGGTTCTTACCGAAGGCGCTCGACGCGCATCCTTGGGCGCTCGTCGACAGCCTCTGCAACATCCAGATCGACCTCTCGTCGGCGCTTGGCCTGTCGCCAGCTTTCGACATTGCCGGCCTTCGCCAGGGGCGCAGCGACCACAAGGCGAGCAATGAATGGCGTCTGCAGTCAAGCAAGACAGCGACCGTCTCCGAGGAGACGTGGCTTGCGCTCCAGAGCGCGCGCACCCGGATCATCCGCACCGAGAAGGACTTCACACGCGCATTCAAAGCGTGGAGCGATCATGAGGAAGAGTTGAAAGCGCGAATCGCACGGCTCGAGATCGACAACGCCAAACTACGCGGGGCTATCGATGCACTCACAGCCGGCCGTAACGACCTCGGTGGGGCGTCAGCCCAATGCGCAAGCGAAGAGGCGGATAGGTCCTCATGATTGCAGCGCCCACACTGCCCCGTATCGCAGAGCTTGCTGAGCATTGTCGCGAGCTCAAAGCGCGCGGGCTCGTGAGTGCGGGCGTCGAATATTTTATCAATGACGAATATCAGGTCGACGTGAGGACGATGCCGCTTTCGAACGTGGTCAAAGGAGAACCGCCGTTCGACATGGCCGCTTTTCTCAAAGCTTTGAACGCGAACAAAAACGCCGCAGGCACGGGTGTCTTCAGCCTGTGCGAGATCTCATCCCGCGATTGGAACGCCTCGGCGATTGGGCGGTTTCTCAAGCTTCTCGCCGACCTGTTCAAAGAGAACATGGCGAGAGATGCGGTTCACAACATCAGCGCCATCCAAGGCCTTTGCTCCTCCTGCCACGCGATGGCCGACTTACTCGTCTCCAAGTCTTTCTCGAAATTGAGCGCCGGCGAACGCTTCAACGCGCTCAACGTCTTCGCACGAGAGGAAGGCCGCCGTTTTTTCAAAGTTCAGATCTGCATCATGATGAGCAACATCGCCGAGCTCGTCATCGCCATCGACGATCTCGCGCGCGTTACGCCAGACCTTGAAACGACCGAGCGGCTCGCCGCGAGAGTGATCGACGACGCAGAGGGTTGCGTGCGATGGTTCGACGCATTTGAAAAAGAGGGCGACGGCGCCGAGCTCGATCGAGTTGCTCGGTATCGATGAATGGACTCCTCGCCGGGCGACCGGATGGCGAGCTGCAAGATCGCCAAAGCATCAGGCCCTTTTGCCGCTCCGCTCCGGGCGAGGCGCGATGCTCGAGACGAAAAAGAGGGCGCTGACGGCGCCCTCCTCTCTACCGATCGGCTTCGAGTTCGAGCGCTCAGTGGCCGATTTTCTCGATGTCCGCGAGAATGCCCGATTCATGGTGATGCTTGCAATACTCGTTAAGCTTCTCGAGATTGCGGTCGATGTAGCGTTCCTGCACGATGTTGAGGTTGTGACTCCCGTTAAAATAGCCGAGAATCCAGGCGCTGATCAGCCCCTTGTCGGCAGCGTCGAGCTTCTCATATTCCTTGCAGGTGATCTGGGTCATTTCCAGCAGGACTTGCGACGATGCGGGCGTCGTGACCAGGGCGCAGGAAAGCAGGCCAAAGAGAGCAATAATGCGTTTCATGTGATCATCCTCTCTTTTTAGTTCTTGATGCCGAGGGCGTCATAGAGACCGCGCATCACGGATTCAGCCTTGTGCGAACCGCACCAGCTCTTCACGCTGGCGATGTTCTTTCTGAACGCGATGAGATCGACCTGCGTGCGGCCGACCTTCTGGTTGACCCAGCCGCTCATCCACGCCGCGAAGAAATCCTGACGCGCGTCGGGCAGCGCCAAGAACTCGCCGCAAGTGACGCGGCCCATGTCGATGTCCACTTGGGCTTGCGACACCGACGGCGCGAGCGCCGCGGCAACGACGAAGGCCAGTATCAGACGTTTCATGCAAACTCCTTCCAAGGTCGTGCGAAGCTGCACGCGCCGCTCGTAACGCCAAGGCCAAGCCTTGTAAAGGTCAAGTTGTCGCTGGCGTCTCGGAGCGAGAGCAAGCAATCGACGGAACAACGGCGCGCCTCCGAGGTTCCTATGCGAACCCGGGGAATGGTCGGCATGGTTGATTCTCTCTCTGAGCACTCGGAAAAGCCCTCGCTGACGGAACGTGAGGTCGAGGACATTGAAGAGCGCACGCAGCTGCGCACGCCTGTTGTCTATGAGGTCGTGCGGCGGCAGGGCGAGGAAGAGCTCTCGCGTCCGCTGACTTCCCTCTGGTGGTCGGGCCTTGCGGCGGGGCTTTCGATCAGCTTTTCACTGGTTGCTCAGGCCACGCTGCGCGTCCGCATCGGAGACGTCGATTGGCGTCCACTGATCGAGTTGATGGGCTATCCGGTCGGGTTTCTGATGGTGATCCTCTCGCGTCAGCAACTCTTCACAGAGAACACGATTACTGTCGTTCTGCCAGTCATCCATCGTCCCTCGGCGCAAAACCTGCTGCGACTCATGCGGCTATGGTGCGTGGTTTTTCTCGCGAATATGGCCGGCACGCTGATCGCCGCGGCTTTCTGCAATTTCGCGCCGGCGCTGCCGCCGCAGACGCGTGAAGCGATGCTCGAAATCAGCCGAGAGATGATGGCCAATCCGTTCGCTCACATGTTCTTCAGGGGCATTGCGTCGGGTTTTCTCATCGCGACGATGGCGTGGGCGATACCCAGCGCCGATACGGCAAAGTTCCACATTATCGCCTTGATGACCTATCTCATCGCCATCGGCGGTTTCACCCATGTCGTGGCCGGCAGCGTGGAGGCGTTCCTGTTGCTGATGAACGGCGAGGTTTCTTTCTCCACGGTGCTCATTCAGTTCATTTTGCCGGTGCTCGGCGGCAACGTCGTCGGCGGCACGGTGCTGTTCTCATTGATTTCCTACGCGCAAGTGATGAATGAGATTTAGAACCGGCCTCTGACGCCGCACATGCCTGGAATAATCGGCGAAGAGTCTTATTTTAAATTCGTGAGGGTCGTGAAGCGCAAGCGCTTGCGGGTATTGCGCCTTCGTGTTGTCGTTTTTCTGCCGTCTGATTCAAGGCTCGGCGCCAAGCTGGGGTCGGCTGCGAAAAAGGTCTCCAGCAAATTGTGGGACGCTTTTTGCTTCCTGTGTTGTAGGGCATATGCGGTCACGAGCCAAATATGTGATAAACGAGTTTGTTCCACTGTGGCTCTGGGGGAAGAAAATGGCGTCGTCCCAATGCGAGCAGATGTTCGATCGTGCTTTTCCGTTGGCGAATCGGACCATGCTGACGGTCGCCGCCGCCCCGGAACGTCAGGAGGAGCTTCTCGATCTCCTTGATCGCGCCCTTGAGCGCGGCCTGCGCCATAATGCTCGGCTCTGCGAGATTCATGTGCCCTTCGAGCGCTTTCCGTTGATGGACTCGAAATTCTGGCACATCCCCGTCGAGGACAGCGGAGACCCGCAGGTGCTGCGACTGTTTTTTGCGCCATCGCAAGGCGTAGCGGAAGGCTTCGCCTGATCGTTATAGGGCTCAGTTCACGCTAAGTCAGGCCGAAACCCCTTATTGCATGGCGCCGCCAACCGCCTTGCGGCAGGCGTCTTCGCAGGCGGCGGCGGCCGTCGCGAATGTTGCGCATTCGGCGATCTTGGGGAATTTTTCGCAATCCTTGCGGCTAGCGGCGCAGAGATCCGAGGTCGTGCGCGCGAAGCCATAGGCAAAGGACGCGTCACTTGCGGCGAGGGCCGCCAACGCGTCGCATGCTGTAAGCATATCGGCGCCAGAGGCGCCGCAGTCGGCGTAAGTCGGGTCCCTGGCGGCGAGGCTTGGCTCGGCAAAACGCAGGAACTGTTGTGCAGCGGCGGCGCCCTGCGCCGCTGCGCCGGCAAGTGCGACGAGTTCGCCGCGCCGGACCGCAGGCGGCGTGGCCGACGTGGGGCTCGCGCCGGGCGCGGCGAGCGCCGCGAGACCCAAGGTTTTAAAGAAGGACCGTCTGAGCATGCCCGCCTGCCGTTCCTGACGCGGCGCCCGATAGAGCGGGCCCGTCGCATCGCCGTCGTTTTTTCTTTACAGGATGGCTGACCGAGACGTCAGCCCGTGAGCCCAGCCGCATGCTGCCCCTGCTGAACTTTAACTTGCTTGGATTCGAGAAAACAATTCTCGCCTTCTTCCTCGCCTTGGCGCTGGGCGCGATTATCGGCGCCGAGCGGCAGTGGCGGCAACGCAACGCGGGGCTTCGCACCAATGCGCTCGTGGCGCTGGGAGCCTCGGCCTTCGTCGACCTGGCGACCCGGCTCAACGGCAATCTCGGCGGCGTGCAGGTCCTGGCCTATATCGCCTCGGGCGTGGGCTTTCTCGGCGCGGGCGTGATCCTCAAGGACGGCGCGAACATACGCGGCCTCAACACGGCGGCGACGATTTGGTGCTCGGCCGTCACGGGCGGTTTCGCCGGCGCGGGCTTTCCCGTCGAGGCGTTCACGCTGGCCCTTTTCGTGCTCGCCGGCAACACTTTCTTGCGGCCGCTCGTAACGCTGATCGAGCGCGCGCCCATCGACGAGCGTGCGCTGGAAGGGATTTACGACGTGCGCCTGACGGTCACGCCGTCGCGTCGCGACGCGTTGCGCGATCTCCTGGTTGAGAAGCTCGAGGCGGCAAGTTATCCGGTTCGTGATATAGAGGAGGCCGAGCGCGACGATGAGGTCGAACTCATCGCGACGCTCGCCGCGACGAGCGTACATCCGACCGAGCTCGACGCGGTCACCGCCGATTTGGAGCGGGTGGCCGGCGTGCGCCACGCCACCTGGGGCTCGCGCAGCGAGGATTGAATGGGCCGCGGGAATTGGCGGGGTCGCCTCGAAAAATTGCGGCGCAGCCTCTCTGTTCGGCGATGCTTCCGGGGCGAAATTCCGCTGCGAGGCGGCTCTGGACAAGCCCGGCCCCGGCGCCTATAAGCCATCTCCTTCGCGAAACCGCGAAAACGCCCGGGTAGCTCAGTTGGTAGAGCATGCGACTGAAAATCGCAGTGTCGGTGGTTCGATTCCGCCCCCGGGCACCACATCAGTATCCAAGAACGTCCAAGGTCGTCCAAAGCTAGCGAGAAATCAGAAGCTTCAAGCGGATTGAGCCTCTTGAAGGGTTTCGCCGCGTCCAGTTGCGTCCAACAAATCCGTTGGTATCTTTGTTGGCACATTTCCCGTCCAACAGGCCATACCAACATGCCGCTGAACGACCTCGAAATCCGCAAGGCCAAACCCGGCGAACGCATCATCAAGCTTTCCGATGGCGGCGGGCTGCAACTCTGGATCACGCCTGACGGCGCCAAGCGCTGGAGGATGGCCTATCGCTTCGGCGACAAGCAGAAGACCCTGGCCATCGGCGTTTACCCGACCGTTGGTCTTCGGGAGGCGCGAGACGCGCGGGATGAGGCGAAGCGCCTATTGAAGGATGGGACTGACCCATCCGTTGCGAAGAAGATCAGCCGGGGCGCGCAGGCGCTCGCCATCACCAACACATTCGAGGCGATCGCCGCCGACTTGATGGACAAGAAGCGGCGCGAGGGGAAAGCGGATCGCACCTTGAGCAAGATCGAATGGCTGCTCGGTCTCGCCAAGCCGTCGATCGGGGCGCGTCCGATAGCCGAAATTACCGCCCCGGAAGTCCTCTCGATCCTCCGCAAGGTCGAGTCGCGCGGGCGTAACGAGACCGCGCGGCGTCTTCGCGCGACGATCGGCGAGGTCTTTCGCTTTGCCGTCGCCACGGGCCGCGCTGAGAGCGATCCCACGGGGGCGCTCAAGGGCGCCATCGCCGCGCCGATCGTGAACCACCGGGCGGCGATCATCGAGCCCAAGGCCTTCGGCGGGTTGCTTCGCGCGATCGACGGCTATGACGGCGCGCCGGAAACTCGAGCCGCGCTGCAATTGCTGCTCTCACCTTCGTGCGCCCCGGCGAGCTTCGCGCGGCCGAGTGGAAGGAATTCGATCTCGACGCCACTCTCTGGGAGATCCCGGCAGAGAAAATGAAGATGCGCCGCCCCCATCGCGTGCCGCTCGCGCCGCAGGCGGTGACGATCTTGCGCAACCTTTACGAGATCACGGGCTACGGCAGATACCTCTTCCCCTCGGTGCGCTCGGCCGAGTCGCTGCATGAGCGAAAACACCATCAACGCGGCGCTGCGCCGTCTCGGCTTTGAGAAGGACGAAATGACAGGCCACGGCTTCCGCTCGGCAGCCTCGTCGATGCTCAACGAGTCGGGCCTCTGGCACTCGGACGCGATCGAGCGCCAGCTTGCCCATGTCGACAACGACAGCGTGCGCCGCGCCTATGCCCGCGCCGACTATTGGGACGAGCGCGTCCGCATGATGGCGTGGTGGGCGGATAGGTGCGAAGAGCTGCGGCGCGGCGGCGTTGGTGCCGAACAGGGAAGTCTAGTGACGGGAGCGCGAAAACAAGCTGCTGGCCTCTCGCTTCCGCGATCCCGCACCCTCCCGACAACTCCTAGTTCTTGAGTGCATCGAGGAAACGCATGACGATGCGATAGGCGGGTTCGTAGGCCGCGAACGCTTGATCGTGCGGCTGCAGTTCACCATGCAGAAGGGCGTTGCGCATCGCGTAGATGATCTCGATCAGTCCGGCGAAAAGTTGGGTGTCGGCGCACCGAAATTCGACATCGCCAGCTCTGATCGGACCGCCGGCGCCTGACATCAGATCGGTCATAGGGCGCGGGTTGCAGCGTTGGTAGAGCGCCAGGAGGTTTGCCCGTTGAGGGGGAGAAAGAGCCCCATACTGAGCGTGGTCCTGTAACGCATCGACGTCGAAGTTCGGGAGTTCGATGGTCGCCCGAATATTGCTGCGGTTTGCCGCCGAACACACCACACTGCGCCAGAGTCCGTTAGCCTTCTCGACCCGATAGTGCAGGCCGTATAGACTCGCATGACTGCGGCAGGGAGGCGCCACGGCCGAGGCAAACCGAGCGGAAGGAAATGCGCTCGATTGCGTCGTCGCGGGTGATCTCGATATGGAAGCTATCGAGGCAGACGTGCAGATCCCTGACCAGCAATTTGAACTTTTGCGCCGCCTCGGCGTCGGGGAGAAAATCACCGTGCGCGTTGCGTTGCAACGGCTGAAGATGCGGCACGATGGCGTTCCGAACGGGGTTCGGCTGGTTCTTTACATATGAAAGTCCATCCAAGTCCCGCCGCATGCTCGAGGCGTGGCGGAACCAAGCATTGAAGGCGGCCCAGGCTTTAACGAAAGGTCCGATGTAGTCGATATCGGCACGCTCCAGCCAGAGCCGGGCGCTTTCCGGCAGGTGGGGCATGCGTCAGGCCTCCGCCGCGTCGAGGAAACGCAGGGCCGCCGCTTCATCTTGCTCGATTGCGATTTCGACGGCGCGCTTGGCCGCGTCAAGAAGGGATTGCGCCTGCGCCTCAACCGCAAATGCCTCGAGGACAAACTGCCGAACAGCCTTCTGCGTCCCTTCATCGGCGCCCCACACCATGAATTCGGCGATGTCGGATGGATATAGCTCGACTTGGCCGGAGCTACCTTTGGTATGACGTTCCACCTGCATCTGTCCAATTCGGCTATTGAGGAACACGGATAGGTAAACTGGGTCCAATCCATCCGCCCGCAGCACCGTGACGTGGTTGTCCGGAATAGCGTTGCTTTTCGCAAGCCAAGGCGCGGCCCGTCCAATCGTGCCAACACCGGTTCCGTTGAGAAGGAGATCGCCTTCCTGGATCAAGACATTAGCTTGGGTGGGGTCAGCAAGACGTTGATCCGTCAGGTCAATACGGTTAGCGCGAACGTGCTTTGAGTTGACAACCGGCAAGCCCTTTTCCGCGTAGATCGGCTGATTTCCGCGGACATTCGTGGACAAGACATCACCGCATCGGATCGCCTGCTTCGTTGCTGCGATGCGGGCGAACATGTCATCGTAACGTGGTGAAAAAAATTGCGCATCGAACCGGTTAACCGCCTGCGCTGATGTGGCGCTTGCTGCATAAGTCAGCGGTTCGGGCGGAGACCAGTCACCAAGGCCAAGAGCGGAAATTAGAGCAAGTTCCGCATCGTGAAGACCACGCACCGCTTTCCGCTGAAGGTCGTAGGCTTTTCGTGTGACCTTCGAAATGCGCAACTCACTTGCCGCACCGATCCGGGCGACAAGCATCGCCTCAATCATCCAAATGAAGATGTGCTGCTGTATGCTTCCGACCGGTAGCCGCGACATTTGTTGGCGGCCGTACCGGCTGCCTAAGAACGCCGCGAGATAGTATGGGTCGACGTTCTTCGGACGTATCTTAGCTATATCTTGATTGGAGTTGATTGGATAGGGCCAGCTCTTCAAAGCGACGGCAGCGTTGCCTACACTGCCAGACATCGTAAGTAGGACCGTCTCAGGAGTAACCTCGGACCTCTTGAGCAGTTCGTGCGCCGCATTGTTAATGTAAAGGCAATCTGAAAACGATACAAATCCGTCTTTTATATTAACACACCGGAGGAAAGGTATCCCAGTCTCTTGATATTCGAAGTCGTTCGTGAGTGCATACGCGCCGAAACTCAAGACACTCTCGGATATGCTCGCCAATGTTTCAGATTTATTAGCACGAAGCATTTTCTCAACCGCCAAACCTTCTTTCGAGAAGTAGGTACTGTCCAGACGGCGTACCGGATTTTGGCCGACAACTGCCGCTAACGACAGAGTGGTCACCTCCAGCCCCTCCGTCAGCGCCGCGAAGCTAGCGCTGTCGAAGGGGCCTTATTGAAAAAAACTTAGGCGTTCCTTTTTCGCAAACTCTACGAACGCTTCGGCGATCCCGTCCTTCGTCAAACCATCGTGGTTGAACAAGTCGTGCGCGACGATGAAATGCCCGTGGGTGTCGCGCCGGGGTGAGCCATCCTCCTCCCGTACATAGACCTTCTGTCCGCGGTTATTCACGGACTCCACGCGCTGGGTCGCGAAGAAGATGTCGTAGTCGCCCACCTTCGGGCAGAGCGGCCCCGCCTTAGGGTGGTCGTTCCATTTCTGGACGAACAGCACGCTCGTCTTGGTACCCGTGTGCGGCTTGAAGGAGTTCGGATGTAGCCCGACCACAGCCAGAATGCGGCAGCGCTCCATAATAAACTCGCGCACGCGCTGGTCGGACGAGTTGTTAAACCGCCCCTGCGGCAGCACGATTGCCATGCGTCCGCCGGGCTTAAGGAAGTCGAGGTTCCGTTCAATGAACAGGAGGTCGCGCCCAACAGCACTTTCCAGCTTTCCGTTCGTCTTGTGCGCCAGCTCGTAAGGGGAGAGCATGTCGCTCTGCTTGATGTCCCCGGCGAAGGGCGGATTTGCCATCAGGATGTCGAACCCGAAGCGCCGGTAATCCTTCGCGGCCTTCTCCCGCTGGCGCCGCAGCCGGGAGAAGCCGGGGCCGTAGGTGTCGTTCCAATCGTCCTGCTTCGTGGTCTCGTCCCACTTGGTCCAGTCGAGGCTGTTGAGGTGCAGGACATTGGTTTCACCGTCGCCGGCGATCAAATTCAGGCAGCGCGCGACCCGAACGCTCTTTTCGTCAAAGTCGATCGCGAAGACCTTCTCCCGCACGAAATCGACGCAGCGGGCGGGCTTCTCCTCCATGGTGAAAAGATGCGATTGGGCAGCCCCAGGTCGTCGATGATGCCGCGCCAGACATGGAACATGGCGTGCACGGTGAAGCCCGCTGAGCCGCAGGCGGGGTCGATGACCGTCTCATGCTCTTGCGGGTTGAGCATTTTGACGCACATGTCGATGACCCAGCGCGGCGTGAAATACTGGCCTTTCTCGCCCTTGGCCGATTTGTTCACCAGATACTCGAAGGCGTCGTCGATGACATCGAGATTGGAATTGAACAGCTTCCACTCTTCCAGCGAGCCCACGCAGACTTGCAGGTGATCCGCTGAGAGTTTGATCCGGTCGTCCTCCGGGAAGACACCAGGCCATTTTTTGCGGGCGTCGTCGAACAGGGTCTGGATCGCGGATTTGAGCTGTGCCGCAGTGTTGCTGTTACGGAAGCGCAGATGTTTGTAAGTGTCGCGATAACAAGCCATCTCGTCGTAAAGCTTGGTGAAGATGAGCTTGAATATTCCTCGAAAACGTCCACACCGGCGTCGCGAGCACTTCATCTTCCAAATCCACAATTAGGTCTCGGAGGGAGCGTGCTCTCGTGCCGTCCCGCTCACGCTCCTTCTCTTTTTCGACCAAGTCCTGATCGTCCACGGTTGACCGGCAACGTCGTCAATCGTTTGGCTTGCTGTCGGTAGCTCGGGAATTTCGATGAAGTAGTTGGGATTTTTCCGATGCCAAACGATCGTCTGCGCGCCATTGCTCCAGAGCGCGATCGGCGCGCCCGTGGCGTGGGTGTAAGAGCGCAACTGCTCTTTTCCGTCCTTGAGCTTGGTCTGCTTCACCTCGACGATCGTGTAGGGGACGGTCGGGCGATCGGCATCGAAGATGACTATGTCGGCGCGCTTTGACGTGTCACGGCCGAACGTGATCGGGTATTCGACCGCGAGACGACTTAGAGGGTAGCGGTAATGCTTAGTTAGCCGAAGAATCAGAGCTGACGGACGGCTTCCTCGGGTTTCGCGAGGACATCTTTTTTACGCACCGGGCATGGAAAATCAATTCTCCCGTTTTTTTCGATGAGTAAGCTCTCCAGGGTGTTCAGTTCGCCTTGGTTTATTGGTTTTAGAGAATGATCAGACTCTGACTGGTCGAAAATATTTAGGATTCTCATGTTTAGCATCTCGTCGTTCGGCATAGTTGTATCAGGTTCGGCCCGTTGCTTAACGTGTATCACCGCATCCACGAGCTTCTGGTCAAGCGAACCAGCTTCGCGCCAAGAGCACGGGCAGCCCACGGATAGCGACACCATAGGCGGGCGATGCCACGCTTTAGCGCGAATTTTAGCCGAGCCGCCAGCTTTCCTGTGAATGGTCTCGCGGCGAACTCAAGCGGCCTTACCCTTTAAGCCTTTCAGGCTTTGCAAGAAGGTCTCCAGCGCCTCGACATCGAGGCCGGAGAGGCAGCGCTTCAAGGCGCGGCTTGGCCAGGCTTGCATGATTTCCCCTGCCGGTGATGCGGCACCTCGCCGTAGCTGACATAGGTCGTTGCTTCGCTTTCGTGGCCGAGGTTCTGGCTCCACGCCTTCCATTCTTCACGCGTCCGGGACAAGCGCTCGCCGAGCCGCGCCAGCGTGTCGCGAAAGCTGTGCGGCTTTGCGTAAGGGAGACCCGCAGCCTCGAAGGCCTTACGGAAAATATCGCGTATCGGGCCGGCCCCAGCCCAGGGGCGCTTCGACAGGCCCACGCCACGAAGCTGCAATTCGCATCGTGGCCCATGAGCGGCGCCGGAAAAAGCGGATCGTCCGGGGCGAAACCGAGCTCCTTGGTCAGGAACGCCACGTAATCCTCTACGATCGCCAGCGGCTCCGCGCCGAGAGGGAAGAAGACCGACGTGAAGGTCTTTCGGAGCTTGGTGCGGACATCGCGACCATCCTGAAAGAGCGTTTGCGCTTTCAGGTCCAGATGTTTCAGGCCGAAAGCTCGCCAGGGCGCCGTCGCGCGCCCCCGTCAGGATCGTGAAGGCCACGAGCGCCCGATCGCGCTTCTCAATCGCCGTCTCGGCGGGCATGAGCGCCAGGACGTGTTTGATCTCCTCCACAGTGGCAACGCGCTTCTCCCGCCGTGCGCTGGCGATGCGAAGGTCCTGCTCCGAGGGGCTGAAGAAGTTGGCGTCGTTCGCGTTGATGGCCTTCCGGAAGCCCGGCTCCCGCGAGAGCCAGAGGAAGAAGTTGCGCAGGTGCTTCAAGGTTGTGGCGATGGTCGCCCCGCTCAGTGGCTTTCCGCCGGCGCCGATCTCTTCGCGTAGCCTTATCCGGAACGAACGCGCCTGCTCGACGCTGAACTTCCGGAACGGCTTCGAATTGGTTGAGATTTCGAAGCGCTCGATGGCGCGCAGCGCCGCGTCGATCGTGGCGCTCTGCTTGCCGTTCGCCGCTTCTAAAAAGAACGCGTAGTCACGTTTCATTTTCTCGTTTTCGGAGCAGTATTTCGTCATGGTTTCTCAGGCTCCTTCAGAGTGCGCATTGCAGTGGGGTTCGGGCGTCCCGCTTAGGCGCGAGTCGGCGCACTTCATTGAAACCGACAAATCGCCGACTGCCGCACGGAGCTTCACCAGCGAGACGCGCCTGTGCATGACCGTCGCGCAGTCGGGACAGAGCCCCGTGAGACGCCCTGCTTTGGGAGTGGCTGGCCGATATTCGACCTCGTCGAATGCGGGCTTCTTGGGCTCCTTGCACCTGAAGCAGAACATTCTGCCCGCGCCGCACGGCTGCTTGCGCCCCCCGGCCCGACGCTTCAGGAAGTCGATGAGGTCGACGCCCCGGAAGAAGGGAGGATAGGTCCCCTCGACGGGCTTCAGGCCCGAACTCTTGCCAACGGCGGACTGTTCCAGGCGTCGCGCCGATCGCTTTGGCGGCTTCGCGGACGTTGTATGTGAGGCGCTTCTTGACCCGCTGCGCCGAGTGCTTTCGATTCGCCACGGCTCAGCGTCCGAGCTGGTCGATGAGAGCGCGAATGTCCTCGACGCGCCAGGCGGTCGTATGCGGGCCGAGCTTGACGGGCTTCGGAAAGCGCCCGTCCTTTACCCCCTGCCACCAACTGGATTTGCCGACCGGGATCGGACCGCGCGGGGCCAGGATGGCAGAAAGGCGCAGAAAGCCGCTCGGGGGAAGTCCTTTGTGATCCGACATTGTTTCGCTCCGTCCTTTGGAAGACGGTGCGGACAGATGCACATGGGGACGAGGCGCTAGCCGAATTCGTTTAGCGCGAAACCGGGTGCGGTTAGGGCGGGACTTTTGCGGTTAGCGCTTCAGGCCGTGGAATCCTTCAAATGCTCAATCGCTTCCGTGAGATAGCGCCGCACAGTGTCGTCCGAGAGGCTCACGCCCTGCCGCTGGAGGTCCTCTACGATCTCCTTGACGGTCTCGCTGCGTTGCGCCGCCGGATTGTGAGCGTAGCCCCCGGTCGCCATCGCCGCGATCATTTTCAGCATTGATTCGCGCTCGCGCTTCCCAAGCGGCTTGTCGGCGGAAGTCGCAGCTTCGTCCCGCTGTTTCACGGCCTTGAGGACCTCCGCAGCCTTGCGGAGTTCTCAATTCGCGTTCTCAGCGGCTTCGCGCCAGCCTGCGGCTACCTCTTCCCACTCGGCCTTGTGGGTCTCATAAAGCTCCGACAGCTTCTCGTAATTCTGCTTCCAGTCCGTCAACGCGCCCGCATTGGCTTCGACGGCTTTGGCTAATCCCTCGTTGAATTCTATGCCATTCCGCTTTGTCCAAGCGATGTAGAATGGAGGAAAAACAGGGTCACTTAATTGCTCCATCCCGCGAGCACGCAAAGCCAAGTCACGCAGTTTACGATATTTCTCAACAAAAGCGGATACGCTTCGGAATTGCTCCAGCTTATTCCAATCTACGTATTGAGGTTCTTTCCCGAGTGAAAGAGCGACGGCCTCTTCAAGAGACCAATATGCCGCCTTGATCCAGTGTCCGACGTCGGCGCTCGCGTGCGGTAGATTGAAAAATCGCTTTGCCTCTTCGGCTTTGGCCTTCGCGATATTTTCTTGATATTGTTTGAGCCGCTCTGAGGCATAGAGCGCCTCCAATTCATCGGCGGGCATGGCCCGCAATTGCTGACGATAGGCCTCCGCCTCCTTGGAGTATTGCCAAGTCTGACCGGTTCGAAAGCCATACTGTGCCGCTGGCGCAGCGCCAACTCCCCCAAGACGAGCAAGCACCTGCGGCCCCGCGGTGAATTTCCTCCGCACCAAGAATTCGATGGGAGCGCTATCGTCATCAAACTGGAGCGGTGCCATTGCCACCACGAATCGCCTTCTGTCATCGCTTCGGGGGGCCAATTCTCCAGGATCGTCCGAGTGCGTTCAAGTGAGACAAAAAGCCGAGCAAACACTTGCTGCCTCCCCCTCAGCGCGCCACTTTAATCACGGGCAATCCGAGCGGCCCGGATCAACTTAGCGCAAGCGGCAGAAACCGTTGGTATATTTGTTGGTATAAATATTTTTGTTCCAGAGTTTTACACTGTTTTTCAATGCTTTGTGACATCAATTCGATTCCGCCCCCGGCACCATTCTGAGTCAAGATTGCCTATAAATACAGTGATTGCGGTGCGTCGAGAGTGCGGTGCTGTCGGGTCATTTAGGCTTTGGTTGATTGACCGAAGCAAGCGCCGACTTAGGCGCGCTGCTAGGGGTCCGTCGCCCGGCGACAGACGTCCGTGCATCGGTTGTGGATCGTCTCTTAATAGCTGAGAGCGCTGCCTCGAACACGTTGCGCTGCGCCTTCCCAAGGGTTTCCGCAGAGATTTGCCTCAACCAACCGGCGCTCAATTTGAGCAAGTCAGGCGTTGACTGGGGCGCCGATCCGTGCTCGCTCGCGCCCGGCCGCGCTCAAACCAGGGCGCATCAAAAGGGGAGAGAATATAATGGGCTCTAAAGCGCTGCACTCCGTTCTTGGGCTCATCGTCGCGGCGAGCCTCCTTCCGGCGTCGGCCTTCGCCGAGGGGGCCGCAATCGGCACGCTCCAATGCCATATCTCGGGCGGCGTGGGCATGATCCTGATGGAGAATCAGGCGCTCGACTGTATTTACCAGCCCATGCGCGGCGGCAGGCCTTCTCACTACATCGGTAGTCTGACGAATGTCGGCGCCAATATCGGCATCAACGGTCCCGGCGTGATGACCTGGGAAGTCGTGGCGTCGGTGAAGCAGCCAGCTCCCGGTGATCTGGCGGGCAGCTATGTCGGCGCGCAGGGCGACGTCGCCGTGGGCGCGGGCGCGGGTGGAGCGGTGCTCGTCGGCGGCTCTCAAAACGCCTTTTCGCTGCAACCCGTCTCCTTCTCTCTGAACTCGGGACTAGATTTGTCGGTAGGCTTTGGAAAGATCACCCTTCAATATATGCCAGTGACCCCCGCGCCGGTCCTCGTGAAATTCAAGCGTCCCGCGCCCGCCGCCGCGCACTGAGCGGGCGGCGGTTAGGTTGGAGACCGGGGAAGCGGCAAGCGCTCGCCCCGGCGCCTGTCGCGATGTGATCGGGAGGAGCTGAAAATGAATTTAGAGAAGCGTTTCCGGGTCGAGCCTGGTTCCTCACTGGACCTCTCCTCGATCGACGCCGGCTTTCACGGCGATTACAAGAATGAAGCGGATGCGCAGGCCGACCTGCAGAAGCATCTGCACCGAATCAGCAAGCTTCAGCGCATGCTGTACGCGGATCATCGGCATTCGCTTTTGATCGTGCTGCAAGGCATTGACGGGGCCGGCAAGGACGGCACCTGTTGGCACGTCATCAGCGCGATGGACCCCCAGGGCGTGCAGGTGAAGGGCTTCAAACAGCCGACGGAGGAAGAAAGGGAGCACGATTTCCTGTGGCGTGTTCACCCGCACGCGCCGCAGCGTGGCGCCGTCTCGATCTTCAATCGTTCCCATTATGAGGACGTTTTGGTCGTGCGCGTGCATGACCTCGCCCCCAAGGACGTTTGGAAGCCGCGGTACGAATTCATCAACGACTGGGAGCGCCTGCTCACTGTCGAAAACAACACGACCATTCTCAAATTCTTCTTGTACATCTCGAAGGAGGAGCAGCTCGCGCGGTTCAAGATTCGCCTCGACGATCCCGATCATCAGTGGAAGATCAGCGACAGCGATTACAAGGAGCGCGAGAAATGGGATGACTACATCAAAGCCTTTGAAGCGGCGCTGTCCAAGTGCTCCACGCGCCATGCGCCCTGGTATGTGATTCCGTCCAACCACAAATGGTTTCGCAATCTGGCCGTTTCGCAAATCATTGCCGACACGCTCGAGGATATGCGCCTCGCGACGCCCAAACCTTCCGTCGATATCGCGGAAGTTCGGCGCCTCTATGAGCAGGCCGCGGCGGAGGAGGCCAAGAAGCACAAATGAGCTGCGAGGGCCGCGCGTCCAAGATTCCAAAGCCCGTCATCATCGAGTGACGCGGCCAGTCCATTCGTTTAGACATCGCGGGCCGGTGGCAAAGATGGCCGCCGGCCTGACCCATTGAGGAGCCATCGATGCAGAAGCAATTCGAAGTTTTCGTCACCCAGGCGCCGCCTGAGCTCGCGGCGCATTGGTTCTGGCTCGTCGCTCTTGGCGTTGTGCTCGCGATCCTCGGGTTGCTCGCCATGTGGCGCGCACGTGCGGCGAGCGTGATCTCGGTTCAAGTGCTGGGTGCAATCTTCTGCTTGGCGGCTTTTTCGATTCTCGGCTTCGCGTTTTTGACGACGGGCTATTGGACGCAGTTTTTCGTGCACGTTCTCTGGGCGTTCCTGCTCGGCCTGACCGGTATCGTGTTGCTGACCCAGCCGAGAGTGGGCGCCGAATCCATCACCTTGCTGATGGGCTTTTATTTTCTGGTCTCCGGTTTTGGCGAGATCTTTTTCGCGCTCAGCTCGCACATTCAGGGAGAGGCGCTGCATGCGATTGACGGCGTGATCAGCCTCATTCTCGGCTTCCTGCTGATCCTGGGATGGCCCTTGACCGGTCTTTGGGCGGTCGGGGTCTTCGTGGGCGTGGCCTTGCTGCTGAGGGGCGCCTCCATCGCCGCCCTGGGTCTCTTTCTTCGGCACGTGGCGGCCTAAGGCGAAGCTTCTGCAATTTGATCCGGCGCGGCCAGTCGTCGCTCGGCGAGAGCAGGGACGAGCAGCGCCCGAGTTGCGAGCACGGCCGTTTCTGGCGCAAGGTTCAGGGATTCCCAAGCTGCGGCGTTCTATCGGCAAAGCCTGGGGGGTCAGCCTCGAAAAATCCATTGGGCCTAACCTGAGCCTCGAGGGGGCCCGTCACGGGCCTGAGGCATCGAGGTTCAGCTGAAGCCTCGCCGCAGTTGCAAAAATTAATTTATGTGTTAATTAAAACGGGCCGAGGATGTCGGTGAAGGAGAATTGAGCGATGCAAACGGGTGAGGGGTGGATCCAAACGCCCTCCATCGGAGAGGCGACGCATCGGCGCCCCGGCCGGCCGGTCGGCAGGTCGGACCGGCGCTCCTTACTCTTGGACGCCGCGCTGACGCTGTTTGCACAACAGGGCGTCCAGAATACGACCCTACGGAACATCGCCGATTACGTGGGCCTCACGGCGGCGATGGCTCATTATTACTTCCACAGCAGAGAGCAGCTTCTCGATGCCCTCGTGGAGGAACGGCTTCTTCCGCTCGCCATACGTATGAACGAAGCCTTCGACGAGGACGGGAAAAGCCCGTCGGTGAAAGTCTCGGCCTTCGTGCGGCGCTTGCTCGAAGCTGTGGAAGAATGTCCGTCTCTCCCGCCCCTTTGGGTGCGCGAGATGCTCAGCGAAGGCGGCACGCTCAGAGGGCGCCTGCTAAAGCGGCTCGAGGAGGCCGGCAGGCGAAAAGCGGATCGACGGCTGGAAAGCTGGGGGCGCGAGGGTCTATTTGCGCGGGACGTGGAACCCTCTCTCGTTTTCACCTCGATCATGGCTCTTACCTTGCTGCCTCTCGCTGAGGGCTGGTGCGCCACTACGCCCGTCACGCGGGATCGGTTGGAACGTCACGTCAACGCGCTTCTGTCGGGAGGTCTCTTCGCAAAATGACCGAGATCGCCGAGCCCACGAGTCCGCCGGAGGAGAAGGCCTCACTTACCGACGCCACCGGCGGGCAGGCACCAGAGCCGAAAACCGCACCGACCCAGCGGGCGACGGCGATTCGGCTGGTGGCCATTGTCGGGGGGCTGCTCGGCGTGGGCATCGCGGCCTATTACTGGATCTCGTCACGCAATGTGGAATTGACTGACGACGCCTTCACCGACGGGCGCGCGATCGCCGTCGCGCCGCAAGTGGCGGGCCAAGTCGAGACGCTGTTCGTGCATGACAATCAATTCGTCCACAAGGGCGATCCCTTGATCCGCATCAATCAACGTCAGTTTCTGATCGACCGCGATTCGGCTAAGGGCGCCCTGGAGACGGCCAAGGCGCAATTCCAGGGATATCGATACGGGTCGGAGATCGCCCGCAAGAATTTCCCGGCCCAGCTCGCGCAGGCGCAGGCTCAGCTTGCCAATGCGCAGGCCGTCGAGGCGCGCGCCGCTGCGGACTACCAGCGTCAGAAAAGCCTTCCCGCGAAGGCGACGACACAACAAGAGATCGACGCCGCCGCCGCGGCATTGAAACAGGCGAAAGCACAGGTCGCGCTTGCTGAGGCGCAAGTGCTGCAGAACCAACCTGTACCGCAGCGCATTGGCGAGGCCGACGCGCAGGTGGGCCAGCTCGAAGGTCAGGTCCAATCGGCGCAAGCCCGCCTCGACCAGGCCAATCTCAACCTGGCCTGGACCAATGTGACGGCGCCCCAGGACGGCTGGGTGACGAAGCGCAATGTGGAGGCCGGGAATTACCTCACGGCCGGCCAGCAAGTGATGTCGATCGTCTCGCCCGAAGTCTGGGTGACCGCGAACTTTAAGGAGAATCAACTCCGGCGGATGCGGCCGGGCCAAAAGGTCGACATCGAAGTCGACGCCTATCCGCAACTCAAGCTCAAAGGTCACGTCGATAGCATTCAGCTTGGAGCCGGCTCGAAGTTCACCGCCTTTCCACCCGAAAACGCGACCGGAAATTTCGTCAAGATCGTGCAGCGCGTGCCCGTCAAGATCGTCATCGACTCGGGACTCGATCCGAACAATCCCTTGCCGCTCGGCCTCTCGGTCACACCGAAGGTTTTTCTCGAATGAGCGAAGCCCTCGCGGACGACGATCACCACGACTGGAAACCCAAGGCCAACCCTTGGGCGATCGTCGTCGTCGTCACGCTCGCGGCCTTCATGGAGATCCTGGACACGACGATCGTCAACGTCTCGCTCCCACACATCGCCGGCAGTCTCGGTGCGAGCTACGACGAGTCAACCTGGGCGCTGACGTCCTATCTGCTCGCAAACGGCATCGTCCTGACGATATCGGGCTGGCTCTCCTCCCTTTTGGGGCGTAAGCGCTACTTTGTCATTTGCGTCTTCATGTTCACCGTTTGCTCTTTTCTGTGCGGCTCGGCGACGAGCCTCGGGCAGCTCGTGCTCTTCCGTTTGTTGCAGGGTTTTTTCGGCGGCGGCATGCAGCCGAGCCAGCAGTCGATCATCCTCGACACTTTCCCCCCGGACAAACGCGCCGCGGCCTTCGGCGTGACCGCCATCGCAACCATCGTCGCGCCGGTGCTCGGGCCGACACTCGGCGGCTACATCACCGACACCTACAGCTGGCGCTGGGTCTTCTTCATCAATATTCCCGTCGGCGTCGTCGCCGTGTTGCTGATCTCGATGCTTGTCGAAGATCCGCCTTGGCTTCCCCGCAGCACCCTTGGCGATGTCGACTACGTTGGGCTTGCGCTGATCGCGATTGGTCTCGGCGCGCTTCAGGTGACGCTCGACCGCGGCCAGACCGAGGACTGGCTGTCGTCTTCCTTCATCCGCATTACCGCTTTGCTCGCGGCGGTCGGAATCGTCGGCGCGATCGCTTGGCTGGTCACGGCCCGCAAGCCGGTGGTCGATCTTTCTGTGCTCAAAGACCGAAATTTCGCCATGTGTTGCGTCTGCATCGCCGCGACGGGCGGGGTGCTCTACGCAGGCGCGGTCGTGATCCCGCAATTCACGCAGACGCTTCTGGGCTACAACGCCACCTGGTCGGGCTTAGTGCTCTCGCCGGGCGCGCTCCTGATCATCTTCCTGATCCCCGTCGTCGGCTATCTCATGCCGCTCGTGCAGACCCGATTTCTGATTGCGACGGGCTTCCTGTGCATGGGCGCATCCTTTTTCTATTCGATGCAGCTCACGATGGACATCGACTTCAAGACGCTCATGTTGTTCCGCGCGGCGCAGACCATTGGTCTGGCCTTTCTGTTCGTTCCCATCAGCACGATCGCCTTCATCAACATTCCGCGGCAGCTGAACGGGGACGCCACGGCGCTCTTCGTCATGCTGCGCAACGTCTTCGGCTCTGTGGGCATCTCTGTCGCGAGCGCGATGATTCTGCGCCGCTCGCAGGTGCATCAGGCCTATCTCTCGCAATGGGCGAGCACGCTGAATCAGCCCTTCAACGCGCTGGTCGAAACTTATGAGCGAGCGTTGCTCACGATGGGACGCACGGCGAGCGCCGCGCATCAGGAGGCGCTCGGCAAGGTCTATCAAGTCTTCCAGGATCAAGCGGCAACGCTCGCCTATGCGGACGTGTTTCTCGTTTCGGGTATTATCTCCATTGCGGTCGCGCCGTTCTGCATCCTCCTGCTTTCGCCAACCCGGGGCGGCGGCGGGCGTCCGGGGGCGCATTGAAGATGCAGCGCTCGAGACAAATTGCGCGCAGGGCGGCCGTCCTGTCTTTCATCGCGACGCTCTGCGGCTGCAGCGTCGGGCCGGATTTTAATCCTCCCGATCCGATGCTGCCGCAGAAATCTTTTTTCGGGAAACCCGAGCCGTCGCCCGCAGACCCCCCCCCTGAGCCCGCGAGCCTCAAAGCCAACTGGTGGCGGCAATTCAAGGACCCGAAGCTTTGCTCGCTGATCGACCGCGTTGTGGGGGTCAATCTCGACGTGCGGGTGGCGTCGGAGCGGCTCTGGGAGAGCAGAGCGGACCGCAACGCCGCCGCGTCGGCGCTTCTGCCGGCGATCAACAGTTCGGCGCAATACAATCGGCAGCTCATGAGTCAGAACGGACTCATCGCTCTCGGCTCGGCCTTCAATCAGGGCAGGCCGATACCCTACATCCCCGCGTTCGGCCTGTGGCAGGCGGGCTTCGACGCCTCCTGGGAGATCGACCTGTGGGGCCATGTGCGCCGGCAAGTGGAATCCGCCGAGGCGCAGGTCGAATTCGGCGGAATATCGCGCGCGCGACACCTTGATCGCGACGATCGCCGAGCTCGCGCGCGACTACGCCGAATTACGCGGAACCGAGGCGCAGATCGCGATCACGAAGGCCAACCTCGCAAGCGCCGAGGAGATTCTCGAGCTTACCAAGACACGCGCCCAGGGCGGCATCGTGACTTATCTCGACGTCGAGAACGCGGCGGCGCAAGTCGAGAGCACGCGCGCCCAGTTGCCGAACCTCGAGAACCAGGAATCCGCCCTCATCGACGCAATCGGAAAGCTGCTCGACCAGCCGCCGCAGGCGCTACGCGGCGAACTGGCCTATAACGGCCCGCAGCTCTTCACGCCGCCCCACCCTCCTGTGGGACTGCCTTCAGAACTCGCACGGCGTCGGCCCGACATCCGCCGCGCCGAAGCCGATCTTCACGCAGCGACCGCAAATATCGGGGTCGCGGTCGCGGAATTCTACCCGACTTTCAAATTCAACGGGTCGGTGGGCGCCAGCGCGCTGGACGCGAGGAAGTTCTTCGAGGGGCACTCGTTCCAGTACCAGATCGGGCCGTCGGTCTCAGTGCCGATCTTCGACGCGGGCCGCCTGAAATCTCAATTGGAGCTGCGCGATGCGCAAGCGCGCGAAGCCGCGATCAACTATCATAAGACCGTGCTCAATGCATGGACCGAGGTTGTTGACGCGCTCGTCGCCTATCGCGCGGAGGAGGACCGACACGCGCGACTCAAGTCGCAGGCCGCGCATCAACGCGAGGCGCTTTCGCTCGCGCGGGCGCGATACAGGACCGGAGTCTCGCCCTTCATCAACGTGCTTGACGCCCAGCGCGCAACATTGCAGGCGGAACTGGAGGAGGCGCAGAGCCGCACCGCGGTGGCGACTAATTTCGTCACGCTCTACAAGGCGCTGGGCGGCGGTTGGGAGGAGGCGCTGCCGTAGCGCGAAGCGCGCATGAACGTCCCACCCAAAGGATTGTGGAAGGCGACCGCAAGCAGCGGCAATCCTCAACTTGCGATCGACGACCGCTACGCGACCGCATGGGTCTCGGAGCCCTCCCACAAAGCCTGGCTCGAAGTCGACCTCGGGCAAGCGGCGACACTGGGGGGGGTGGAGGTCTATTGGGGGCGCCACGCGGCGAAAAAATACGCGTTCCAATCGTCGCTCGACGGACAGTCGTGGGCCCATCTCTGCAGCACGCACCACGGCGAAGGCGGACAGGACGTATTCGCCTTCCCGCCGGTCGAAGCGCGCTTCGTGCGCTGGATCTGCGACACGCCGAGAGCCCCGCAGCGACGAGAGATCGTCCAGATCAATCTTTACGGTCCCTCTGAGGGCGCCGCGGTGCTCGAGGAGGGCCGCATCGCAGCTCTCGGCCATGCGCCGATCGCGCTTCCGACCGGAGAGAGCATAACGGTCGACTTCGGCTGCGTGAGATTTCCACTCGGCGCGCTGGTTGAGTGGGGCGAGCGCTTCGGGGTCGTTTTCTCTGCGCATCTTTCCGATGACGGAAAGACCTTCAGAGAGGTCGGCCGTATGACCACCGGCGACGGCGGCGCGGACAGCTTCTGGTGGCGCTCGACCTCGAGCCGCTATTTTCGCCTGACCCTGCACGAGGCGAGCGCGCCCGAGGGCGCCATCGTCAAGGAACTGAAGCTCAGGATCCTCAATAAGGATCGGATGCCGATCGGCGAGCTGGAGCGCGCAGCGCAAAAAGGGCAGGGCGATCTTTATCCGCAGTCGCTTCTCGGCCGCCAAGTGTACTGGACCGTGCTGGGCGAGTTTGCGCAGGACGGGGAAGCGCTCTTCGACGAATACGGCAATCTCGAAGCCCGGCGCGGTTTCGGTCAGCTCATGCCGCTTCTACGCGTGCGCGAAGCCTTGCACGGCGCGCCTGCAAGCGGAGAGATCCGCCAATCTCTCGTCGATGGGTCGCTCCCTATTCCCAGCGTCGTATGGTCGGCGAAGGATATCGAGCTTCGCGCCACCGCTCTGGCGCATGCCGGTCAGGCGCTGGTGGAGTATCGGATCGCCAACCGCGGCCGCGTAAGGCAAGCCGGCGCGCTTGTCCTGACGGTGCGTCCGGTGCAGATCAATCCCTACTGGCAACATGGCGGTCATGCGCTCATCAACACCGTCAGCGTCGACGGCGCCGGCGTGCGGGTGAACGACTTGCCTTACGCCGCCTTCTCGCGCGAACCGGACATCGTGACGATCGCGGACTTCGAGGAAGGAGATGTCGTGAGGCTCATCGAGAGCAGCTCCCAAGCGAAGGTCCGGAGCCTTCGTTCCGACACCGGACTGCTCAGCGCCGCTTGTGAATTCGTTTTTTCCTTGGACCCCGGCGAAGCCATCGCCGTCCTCGCCGCGTCGCCGCTCCGCGATGAGATCGCGTCCGACGCGACATCGAGCTTCCCCGCGCTGCGCGATCAAGTCGCCCGCATCTGGCGAGAAAAGCTCGGCCAAAGGAGGATCTCGGTCGGCGACCGGGAGGTCAGCGACACGATCGAGGCGCAGACCGCGCTCATCCTCGTCAACGCGACGCGCCACGCATTCAAGCCCGGCCCGAGAAACTACGACCGCACATGGATACGCGACGGCTCCTCGCAGGCCCTGGCCTTGCTCTGGGCGGGTTTGATCGAGGAAGCCAAGTCCTATGTCGTCTGGTACTCAAAACGCATCTACGAGAACGGCTTGGCGCCCCGATCCTCAATCCGGACGGAACGGTCAACCGCGGTTATGGAAGCGACATCGAATATGACGCGCAGGGCGAGTTCGTCGGCGTCGCCGCGGACGTCTATCGCATCAGCAAGGATCGCGCCTTCCTCGAGGAAATATTCGAGCCCGTGGTCCGCGCGACCGAGTTCATCGAGACGCTTTGCGCCCGGACCGATGCGAGTCGCGGCGCCAACTCGAGGTTCCGCGGGCTCTTGGCTCCGTCAATCAGTCACGAGGGATACAGCAAGCCTTCATACAGCTATTGGGACGACTTCTTCGCCTTGAGCGCCTGGCGCAATTGCGAATATCTGGCCCTTGAGGCCCGGGATCACGAGGTCGCGCGCCATGCGAAAGCCAAGGGCCGCGAACTTGCTGAGAATCTCTCACGCTCCTTGCGTATCACCTCTGAACTTCTGGGGAGGGGCGTCATCGCAGGCTCGGCCGACCGCGAAGATATTGATCCGAGCTCGACGGCGATCGCCTTCGAACCCTGTCGCGTCGAGGACGTTCTGCCGGCGGAATATATCCAGCCGACTTTCGATCTCGTCGCTGCGCAGATCGAGCAGATCTCGGCGACGGGATTCGAGGGGAACTACAGCCCCTATCTGTTGCGCAACCTCAACGCCTTCGTCGCCTTAGGGCGGTTCGACGACGCCTTCCGGCTGCTTGACGCCATGCTCGCCTGCCGTAGACCTCGGGGTTGGCGGCAGTGGGCCGAGGTCGTCTGGAGCGATCCGCGCGTCCCGGAATATATCGGCGACATGCCGCATAGCTGGATCGGCGCCGAATTCGCCACGGCCATGCGAAGAATGCTGGTGCGAGAAGACGGCGACACACTCGAATTGTTCCGCGCCGTCCCCGAGACTTGGTGGAACGGGGAGGGCATCAGGCTGCGCGACTTGCCGACCGCTTTCGGCGCGCTCAACCTGAAGGCGCGGCGCGGCAAATCGCAGGCGACGGTCGATCTCGCTCTGTCGGGGCCGGCGCCTGAGCGCATCACCTTGCGGTATGGCGGAGCCAAGGCTGCTCATGCAGATGGAAAGCTCTGCTTATTGGAGCGGGACCTCATTGTGACCACGAGCTTCGGCCGGCTCACGATCGACTTTTGATTGAATTGAACTCGCATCTGGTGACTTTGCAACCGCTTCGCCCGGCACCGCCACGTCTTCGTGCAGCGTCTCGCGCACATAGAGCTTCGTCACGAGCACGTAAAGCAGGACGGTGATCGGCGCGGCGAAGACCGTCGCGGTCACGCCAAACAGCTCGCCGAGCGCCACGATGCTCAACAGCATGAGCGCGGGGGGCACGGACACCATGCGCCGCTGGATCATCGGCATGATCACATAGCCGTCGAACTGGTGGATGAGGAGATAGGCGACGACGGTCCACAGCAGCGCGGTCCAACTGACGGTCGTCGCGACGAGCAGGGCGGGGATCATCCCAGCGATGGGGCCAAGGTAAGGCACGAACTGCGTGACGCCGGCGATTGCGCCCAACGCATAGGGCGACGGGAGTCCAACGAGCCAAACGGTGACGCCAACCATAACGCCGACGAGCGCCATCTCCATGAGCTGGCCGAGAGTCCAAAGCCGCAGGGCGCCCGCGAGATACTCGATAGTTTCGTTGGCCGCGCCGCGATGGCGTCGCGGAAAAAGCAAGCTCACGCCTTCTCGATAAAGCTCGGGCTCGACGGCGAGGAACGCGCCGGCGACGATCGCGATGGCGACGCCGGCAAGGAAGCTCGCGCTTATCCTGAAGGCTTTTCCCGCGAGTTCAGGCAGCGAGAAGGTGCTTTCCTGAACATGCGAGAGCACGCTCTTTCCGAGGGGCGAACTTTCCAGGAGTGCGGAGATTTGTTTCTGTCCCGCTTCGGCGCGGCCGAGGAGTTCCTGCAGCTCTTTGCCCATGCCGCTGCCGAAAAGATAGAAAACGCCGCCGATGACGAGAAAGACCCATAGCCCGGCGATGGCCAGCGCCAATGCTCTCGGCAATCTGATCTTGCGGAGCGGCCAGGCCACCACGTGAAGTAGAACGGCGACTAGTACGGCGCCAATCACGATCAGGACGACGTCGAAGAGCAGCCAGATAAGGAGCGGCGTGAGCGCGAGCGCTATGAAGATGACGGCGCGGGTAGAGAACTCTGCTGTGCTGATCGGCATGGAAGCCCAGACGAAACGTGCTGCCCCGTCCAACTCATAAAGCGCGCTTTCGAAGGCCGGCGAGCGTGGCGGAGCCTTCGACATTCGCTCGATAAAGGAGCCGTTCTCGTGTCGCCCGTGTCTCCGGGCCGATCGAAGACGAGCGCACAAAGCGCGTACGGCGATCACCGATGTTTGATTTGGACCGATTGCCGTCGCCTGAGACGTCGAGGCGTTCGGGAGCGAAGACTGTTCGTCCTCAAATCATTGCGCAAAAAGAGGAGGGGAGAGGGCTGGCGCCCTTCCCCCTTCGGTTCTCGGTCTTACACCACCGGCTGCGCGCCGGTCCCGTCCGATTTCGCGGCCTTGGCCTCAAGGTCCTCGCCCGTGGTCTGATCGACCACGCGCATCGAGAGCCGAACCTTGCCGCGATCGTCGAAGCCCAGAAGCTTCACTTTGACCTTGTCGCCTTCCTTCACGACGTCCGTCGTCTTGGCGACGCGGGTGGGCGCGAGCTGCGAAATGTGGACGAGGCCGTCTTTCGAGCCGAAGAAATTCACGAAGGCGCCGAACTCGGCGGTCTTGACCACCGTCCCGTCGTAGATCTGGCCCACCTCCGGGTCGGAGGCGATCGACTTGATCCAATTGATCGCCGCCTTGATCGAATTCCCGTCGGAGGAAGCGACCTTCACCGTGCCGTCGTCTTCGATGTTGACCTTGGCGCCGGTCTTCTCGACGATCTCGCGGATCACCTTGCCGCCCGTGCCGATGACCTCGCGAATCTTCTCGGTGGGAATCTTCAAGGTCTCGATGCGCGGCGCGAATTCGCCGAGTTCCTCACGCGACGACGAAAGCGCCTTCGACATCTCGTCGAGAATGTGCAGGCGCCCCTCGCGCGCCTGCCCCAGCGCGACACGCATGATCTCCTCGGTGATGCCGGCGATCTTGATGTCCATCTGCAGCGAGGTCACGCCTTCCGAGGTTCCGGCGACCTTGAAATCCATGTCGCCCAGATGATCCTCGTCGCCGAGAATGTCGGAGAGCACGGCGAAGCGTTCGCCCTCGAGAATGAGGCCCATCGCGATGCCCGCGGTCGGCCGCTTGATCGGCACGCCGGCGTCCATGAGCGCGAGCGAGGAGCCGCAGACCGTCGCCATGGAGGAGGAGCCGTTCGATTCGGTGATCTCGGAGACGAGCCGAAGCGTGTAGGGGAACTCCGCCGGCGCTGGCAGCACGGGCCGGATCGCGCGCCAGGCGAGCTTGCCGTGACCGATCTCGCGCCGGCCGGGCGAGCCCATGCGGCCCGTCTCGCCGACCGAATAGGGCGGGAAGTTGTAATGGAGCAGGAAACGCTCCTTGTAGGTTCCCTCGAGCGAGTCGACGAACTGCTCGTCCTCGCCGGTGCCGAGCGTGGCGACGACGAGCGCCTGAGTTTCGCCGCGCGTGAAGAGCGCCGAGCCATGCGTGCGCGGCAGAATGCCGACCTCGGAGACGATCGGCCGCACGGTCTTCACGTCGCGTCCGTCGATGCGCAGGCCGTCGTCGAGGATGTTCCAGCGCACGACCTTGGCCTGCAGATCGTGGAAGGCCTCGTCAATCTGCTCCTTGGAAAACTTCGCCTCGGCGCCTTCGGGCAGAAGCGCGGCGAAGACCTTGGCCTTGACGGCGTCCACGGCTGCGTAGCGCTGCTGCTTGACGGTGATCTTGTAGGCCTCGCGCAATTCCTTCTCGGCGATCGCGTCGACCGCGGCGAATACGGCTTCCTTGTCCGGCGGGTTGAAGTCGCGCGGCTCCTTGGCGGCGCGCTCGGCCAGACGGATGATCGCTTCGATCACGGGCTGGAAGCCGCGATGACCGGTCATCACCGCCTCGAGCATCGTGTCCTCGGAGAGCTCCTTGGCCTCCGACTCGACCATCAGCACCGCGTCCGCCGTTCCCGCGACGACGAGGTCGAGCGACGACGTCTTCATCTCCTCGATCGTCGGATTGAGCTTCAGCGCGCCATTGATGAGGCCGACGCGCGCCCCGCCGATCGGGCCCATGAAGGGCACGCCCGAGAGCGTCAGCGCGGCGGAGGCGGCGGCCATCGCGAGAATGTCGGGATCATTCTCGAGATCGTGGGACAGCACGGTCGCGATAACCTGCGTCTCATTCTTGTAGCCGTCGACAAAGAGAGGCCGGATCGGGCGGTCGATGAGGCGCGAGATCAGCGTCTCGCGCTCGGACGGACGGCCCTCGCGCTTGAAATAGCCACCGGGAATACGGCCGGCGGCGAAGGCCTTCTCCTGATAGTTGACGGTAAGCGGGAAGAAGTCCTGCCCGGGCTTGGCCGACTTCGCCGAGACGACGGTAGCGAGCACGGTGGTCTCGCCCCAGGTCGCCAGCACGGCGCCGTCAGCCTGACGGGCGACCTTGCCGGTCTCGAGCACGAGCTTGCGCCCGGCCCAATCGATCTCTTCGCGATGGATCTCGAACATCGACTGTCTTTCTCTCATGATGCGAGCCTTGGGATCGTCATGAGCAAGACGGCGAGAGGCTGCGAGGGATCAAAAAAAGCTGAGGGGCTTTTTTCGCAGCGCCTGGCGATCCTGCCCTGACGCGGGTCTGGCTCTTGGGGCCGAATGCCTGTCTGCTTTCGGCTCGGGGTGTGTCGACGCCGCGGTTGCGACGCGAACCTCTCCCCGCGGGCGGGGAGAGGAGATAGGCGCCAGTTCCCTCTGGAACTAGCGGCGGATGCCGAGGCGCTCGATCAAGGAACGATAACGCGGCTCGTCGCCGCGCTTGACGTAATCGAGCAGCTGACGGCGCTGCGAAACGAGCTTAAGCAGGCCGCGGCGCGAGTGATTGTCTTTCACATGCGACTTGAAATGCTCGGTCAGATTGACGATGCGCTCGGTGAGAATCGCGACCTGCACCTCGGGCGAGCCCGTATCGTTGGGCTTCGTCGCATATTCCTTGATGAGCGCTTGCTTGCGCTCGGCGGTGATCGACATCGGCGGTTCCTTTCTTCTGAGTTCATCCGCACGAGGAGGCCTCTGCCGGGATGTCGTCCAGCACGGTCGCCTGAGCGGGGCCCGGCTCTTCCGGGCTGGCGGGGCTTATAGCATAAAGGACGCCGCGCGATAGGGGCGGGGCCGCTCGCCGATATCGGTCGCCGTGCGACTCAATGTGGCTGATCGTCGCGGGACATCAGCTGGAAAGCTGATATAAGATCGAATTGGTTCGCGCACTGCTCCAGTTAGGCCGCTGGCGGCCTCGCCGCAGGGCGGCGCGCGCAATAAGGGCTCTGACGCCCACAAAAATGCAAGGGGGATGGAATATGAAGAGGACGCTACTTGCCGCTCTGGCGGTCGCCGCGCTCGGCGTCTCCGGGGAGGCCTACGCCCACGGCGGCGTCAGCCTCGACCAGGGCCAGTGCATCATGAAGATCGGGCCGGACACGATGTCGTTCACCGGCTACCAGCCCATCAAGTCACGCGAGACCTTCTGCGACGACATTCCGGATGTGGGGCCGACCATCATCGTCCTCGACGCCCAGCAGGACGAACTGCGCGACATGGCGCTGGACATGCGCATCGTTCGCAACGTCGGCCAAAAGGACCCCAAAGAGAATATGGAGGCGAACACCGAATACTATAAGCCTCCGCAGAAGTACAAGAGCGGCACGCTGAACTTCGAATACAACTTCGCCAACCAGGGTAATTACATCGGTCTCGTCACGGCGAAGAGCGATGATGGCAAGGAATACACCTCGGTGTTTCCCTTCGCGGTCGGCCAGACCGCAGGCAAGGACATGACCATCACCATTTTCTTCGCAGTTCTGGCCATCGCGGGCTTTGGGCTGGCCTACAAGCACTTCTTCCTCGACAAGAAGAAGCCCGCCGCCTGAGAGTAGGGCCGCGCGAAAAACCGGGACTGGATTTTTCGCGCGGCGCCGGCGATCCCGCGCCGTCGCCGACACTCCCTGGCCCCATCACCATACAGCCTCCGCTTCACCTCGCCTTAACCATGGCGCATCGTGGTGAGGGGCTGGTAACTTTATTTTCGACAATTGGATGCGAAATCACGGCGTTGTCTGCGCCCGCGACGGGCCTAGCGGAGTTGCGTGATGAGCGTCAGCGATTTGGAACAAGACTGGCTCCTCGATCCTCGTCGGGGGCCTATTGAGGCGAGACCCTTCGGCGTTCGAGTCTCTCTCGGCCTTGGCGTCTCCGCCGTCCTCATCCTTCTCGGTTTTTGGGCCTTCTCCGGACATCGGAGCGGGACCGGGCCGGACGCCGCGACCCGAACGCCTTCGGTCGTCGCGGCCGAATTGGCGGTTCAATTCGAGCTTCGCGCTCCGGAATTCAACGGTCTGCCGCGGACCGTCGCAACCAGCGACGGGGAAACGCTCCGCATCGACAGCCTGACGATTGGCCAGTTCGGCGGAACCAGCGCCTTCGCGCGTTTCGACCTCCGCCAGGCGTCGGGAGATGCGCGCGCCAATCCCGATTTCTCGCTCGACCTCGCGCATGAGGCCGAGGCGGCCGGTCTCAGAATCGTGAAGAGCGGGCAGCCCTCTCCTTTCGCCTCGCGCTTTGGCGCCTTCGAGGCCGCTGACGCGAAGATCCAGGGCAAGTCGTCCGGGGGCGCAAGCCTCGAACGCGACTGCCAGACCCTGCGCCTCGCGGGCGCGAAACTCGGCGTCGAGATCGCTGGCGTCGTCTGCGCAGGACCGGGACAGGCGTTCGATCGTCGGGCGCTGGGATGCCTCGTCGATCAGCTGAGCTTCCGCTCCAACGGGGCGGCCTCGGGCCTTGACAAGTTCTTCCTTCTCGCTGAGCCGCTGCGGGGGCAGGCTTGCGCCCAGGCGGCCGCCTCTTCGGAGAAGGCGGATTGGTTCGCGGCGCATTCCGCCCTCTCCCCGACGCCGGCTCCGGCTTTGCCGGCGAAAACGGCGAAGAAGGCGCGCTAACCAAAGAATTGAGAGTTGCGGGGTTTTTGCCACTCTCAGGCGACGCGGGCCTATCGCTCCCCGAAGCGATGGGCTAGTGTCGCGCAGAGTTGGGAAAGCTTGAAAAGGAGCCCCGTACCATGCGCAAGCTATTTGGAGCCGTGACGGCGCTCGCCCTCGTTCTCGCCCTCGTTCTCGCCCTCGCCGTGAGCGCTGAGGCGAAGACCAAGACCAAGCATTATCAAGCGAAGTCTCAATCGCAATACACGTACATTGCTTCGGGCGGCCGGCAGCCGATTGTCATCCAGCGTCGTAGCTGGCTTGATCCAGGTCCGGAAGTGCCGGTCGGGACCTACAACCAATATGCGCGGATGCGCGCCTATTCCGAAGTCGATCCGGTCGGAACCTACCAGGCCGGAACCTTCATGCTGGACACGCTGCATCCCGCCATGGGCGCGAGCCCCCAGAACGGCTTCTACGGATATTGAGGGTCCAGGCCGCCCAGGCGCCGGTTTAAAAGACATAAAAACCCGGCTTGCGGCTCGAAGCCGCGGCCGGGCCTTGTTTTTTGCGACGAAGCTCGCGCCGCTTTGGGTTTCCTTCGCCGCCAAAGCGCGCTAGAGCGGTTTAATGCAAAAGTTGACAGACTTTTGCTGCGAGAAATCACTCCAGTAATTTGATCTGGCGGGATTCCTATTCGCTCGACGGCCGTTCGAGCGCCGAAGCAACACGAAAGTTCGAGGAATTCGACGATGACGCAAGCCGATTCGCCCCGTCCCGCCCATAGCGGCGTTCTTGCTGGAAAAAAGGGGCTGATCCTCGGCATCGCGAACAATCGCTCGATCGCCTACGGCATCGCCAAGGCTTGCAGCGAGGCGGGCGCCGAGCTGGCGCTGACCTATCAGGCGGAAGTGCTGGAGAAGCGCGTGCGGCCGCTGGCCGCGGAGCTTGGCGCGCATGTCGTCGGCCGCTGCGACGTCGCCGAGACCGAAACCATCGACGCGGTCTTCGCCGAGGTTGAGCGACTCTGGGGCAAGCTCGATTTTTTTGTCCATTGTCTCGCCTATTCTGACCGTGACCAGCTCAACGGCCGCTATGTCGATACGACCGCGGAGAATTTTACCCAGTCGCTGCTGATCTCCTGTTATTCCTTTACGGCGCTGGCGCAGCGGGCCGAAAAGCTGATGACGGACGGCGGCTCTATGCTCACGCTCACCTATTACGGCGCCGAGAAATGGATGCCGCACTACAATGTGATGGGCGTCGCCAAGGCCGCGCTTGAGGCTTCCGTGCGCTACCTCGCTGCAGACCTCGGCGAGAAGAACATCCGGGTGAACGCCATCTCGGCGGGGCCGATCAAGACCGCGGCGGCCTCGGGGATCGGCGACTTCCGCTACATTTTGCGCTGGAACGAATACAACGCGCCGATGCGCCGCGTCGTGACGATCGAGGAGGTTGGCGAAACAGCCGTCTACCTGCTTTCGCCCATGGCGCGCGGCGTCTCGGGAGAGATCCTCCATGTCGACGCCGGCTATCACGTCGTCGGCATGATGCACCCTGCCGCCGCGCCCAAGATGGCGGAGTTGTTGGCGCTGCTGCCGCAGCACAAGGAGTGAGCCTCAGTCGCGGTCGTGAGGCGTCGCGTGCTTGAGGTCGCTCAATCTGCGGATTTCCTGCTTGCAGATTTCGCGCGCCCGCCAGTCCCATTGCCTCTCGTAAGCCAGGCGCAGCCTAAGGCGCCAACTCTCAAGCTCGCGGTTTAGTCGATGCGGCCGCGCGCCGCTTTCGAAGGGAATGATCTGCGCATTGGGCATCCGTTTTACCTTTCCGCCGCTGTGCCGCCCCGGGAAATCAGTACTTTCCTTCGGATATGGCGCGGCCCCCTCGGTGGGGGTAGGGGCGTACGCAGGGGCCCTCGTGAGCGGAGTTTGATGCAGGGGGGCTCATTCAGCCGCCGCAGCCCGCCGGTCCCTCGACATTCCCCTGCCGCGGGAAATCGCCTAAAGCTCCGCTCCATGCCTGAGACCCGCGCCTCGAAGCCTCCGCCGCTGCTGTTCCAAAACGCCCGTCTGGTCGATCCGGCGACCGGGAGCGAGACGCTGGGAGGCCTGCTCGCTCTCGATGGGCGCATCGCCGATCTCGGTCCCGGCGCGACCTTCGCGCCTGAGGGCGCGCGCGTCGTCGACTGCGGCGGCGACGTCGTCGCTCCTGGCCTCATCGACATGCAGGCTTTCGTCGGCGAGCCGGGCGCCGAGCACCGGGAGACGATCGCAACGGCGACCTTCGCCGCGGCGGCGGGCGGCGTCACGACGATCCTCGCCACGCCCACGACCTCTCCGGCCGTCGACGATCCGGCCGTCGTCGATTTTGTGCTGCGCCGCGCCCGTGACACGGGCCGCGTGCGCGTCTTGCCCGTGGCGGCGCTGACCAAGGGCTGCGAAGGCCGCGAGATCGCGGAATACGGCTTGCTGCGACAGGCGGGCGCGGCCTGTTTCAGCGATGGCGGCCGCTCGATCGCCAATGCGCTCGTCATGCGCCGCGCGCTGACCTATGCGACGGGCTTCGACGCGCTCGTCGCCCACTTTCCGCAAGACCGCGATCTTGCCGCCGAGGGCGTCATGAACGAGGGCGAAACGGCGATGCGCCTTGGCCTCGCCGGCGTGCCGGGCGAAGCCGAGACGATCGCGCTCGACCGCGACCTCCGCCTCGTCGCGCTGACCGGGGCGCGGTATCATGCGACGATCCTCGCCGCGCCAGACTCGCTGGGGGCGTTCCGCGCCGCGAAGGCGCGCGGCCTCAACGTCACCTGCGGAACGACGATCAATCATCTGACCCTGAACGAGGCCGATATCGGCGACTATCGGAGCTTCCTGAAGCTCCGTCCCCCGCTGCGGCGCGAGGAGGACCGCATGACGCTCGTCAGGGCGCTCGCGGAAGGGCTGATCGACGTGATTGTCTCGGATCACGATCCGCAGGATGTCGAGACGAAGCGCCTGCCCTTCGGCGAAGCGGAATTTGGCGCGATTGGCCTCGAGACCATGCTCGCCGCGGGCCTTCGCCTCGTCCATTCGGGCGACGTGCCGCTGCCGCGGCTGCTGGCCGCGATGTCGTCGCGACCGGCCGAGATCTTGAGGCTGGAGCAGGGCAGGCTACAGAAGGGCGCGCCGGCGGACATCATCCGTTTCGATCCCGACGCGCCCTTCGTCGTCGATCGGGCGAAGCTTCATTCTCGCTGCCGCAACACGCCCTTCGACGAGGCGCTGCTGCAAGGCGTCGTGAAGCTCACGATGGTTGCGGGCGAGGTCGTCTACGAAGCCTGAACGACGCGGCTGCTTTCACGCAGCCCCCGTCAATTCCCCCGCCAGCGCTCGCGCGATCAGGGCGCGCGTCTCCTTCACGCCGTAAAGCGCGGCGAAGGAGCCGAAGCGCGGGCCCTTCTCCTCGCCGAGCAGTACCGCGTAGAGCATGTTGAAGAAGTCGTTGGAGACGCCCGGCCGCTCCGGCGTCGCGCCCTTGGCCTTGAGATCCTGATAGCGCGGCACGGTGCGGGCGAGATCGTAGAGCGCGGTCTGGATTGCCTCGCCGTCTGCGCCTTCGGGGAGGGCGGCGAGCGACTCGGAAAGCTTCTGCAGCACCTCGCGCTCGGTCTCGTCGGCGGGCCGATAGCGCTTCTTCGGCCGAACGAAATCGCGGAAATAGGCGACGGCGTAGCCGACGAGCTTGTCGAGCCGCGGGTGGTTCTCGGGCGAGGCCTGCGGCGCGTAGCGGCGCAGAAAACCCCAAAGCACGCTCGGCTCTTCGGCGTTGGCGACGGTCGCCAGATTGAGCAGCATCGCGAAGCTCACGGCCGTCCCCTTGGCGTGCTGCTCGCCGGCGTGATGCAGCACCTCGGCCTCGGGCGGGCTTCCCGCATGAATATGCCAGACGGGATTGCCGAGCCGCTCCTTCCAGGCTTGGCGCGGATAGGCGTCGAGAAAGGCGAGATAGTCGTCCACGTTTCGCGGGATCACGTCGAAATGCAGTCGCTTCGCGGCGGAGGGCTTCTGATACATGAACTGCGCGAGGCTCTCGGGGCTCGCGTAGGTCAGCCACTCTTCGATCGTCAGCCCATTGCCCTTCGACTTCGAGATCTTCTGTCCCTCGGCGTCGAGGAAAAGTTCGTAGTTGAAGCCCTCCGGCGGCTTGCCGCCAAGCGCCCGCACGATGGCGCTCGACACCTTGACCGAGTCGATGAGGTCCTTGCCGGCCATCTCGTAGTCGACGCCGAGCGCATACCAGCGCATCGCCCAGTCGGGCTTCCACTGCAGCTTGCAATGGCCGCCGGTGACGGGCGTCGTGAAGCTCTCGCCGGTCTCGGGATCGCTCCAGTCGATCGTGCCGGCGTCGACGTCGCGCCCCGTTAGCGGGACCTGCATCACGATTCCGGTCTTGGGGTGAACGGGCAGGAAGGGAGAATAGGTCGCCGCGCGCTCCTCGCGGAAGGTCGGCAGCATGATCTCCATCACCCCGTCATAGCGCGCGAGCAGGCGCAACAGCGCCTCGTCGAAGCGGCCGGTGCGATAGTAGTGCGTGGAGGAGGCGAACTCGTAGTCGAAGCCGAAGGCGTCGAGGAACGCGCGCAGCCGCGCATTATTGTGCGCGCCGAAGCTCTCGTGCGTGCCGAAGGGGTCTGGAACTCTGGTGAGGGGCTTGCCGAGATGCTGGGCGACCATCTCCTTGTTGGGGATGTTGTCGGGAACCTTGCGCAGCCCATCCATGTCGTCGGAGAAGGCGAGCAGCTTGGTGGCGATCTTGCCTTCGGTCAAAACCTCGAAGGCGTGGCGCACCATGGAGGTGCGCGCCACCTCCCCGAACGTGCCGATATGCGGCAGGCCCGAGGGGCCGTAGCCCGTCTCGAATAGCACGTGCTTCTGCCCCGTCGCCGCGATGCGTTTGACGAGCTTCTTCGCCTCCTCGAAGGGCCAGGCGGGCGAGACGCGCGCGGCTTCGACGAGTTCGGGAGGAAAAACGGCGGTTTCAACGGGAAGCGAGGACATTGGCGCCTGTGCGAAGGGGAGGGGCGCGCACAGTAGGAATCCTGCGGCGCCGCGTCAACGGCGGGGCTTTTCCGCGAGTTCTCCAGCAAAGGAGCGGTCTCCGCGTCCCGGCCGGAACGAGACCGCGATGCAATTTGGGCCGCGGCGTCGCAGCGTCTATGATATCGCAACTCAGCGACGCTTGAGGCTCCTCTCGATGTCCGCCCGCGAAAAGCCCTCCGCCCTCCCTCGCAGCGCCGAGTTGTGCGACGCGGGCGAGGTCGCGCGCCTCACGATCGATCTCGGGGCGGTCGCTGAAAACTGGAAGCTCCTCGCCAAGCGAGCGGCGCCAGCCGAGTGCGCGGCGGTCGTCAAGGCTGACGCCTACGGGCTCGGCCTGGAGCCGGTCATGCGCAGGCTCCTGGCCGCCGGCTGCCGCACCTTTTTCGTCGCCACCGCTGGCGAAGCCCAGCGGGCGCGCGAAATCTCGCGCGATGCGGCGATCTATGTGTTCAACGGCGCACCGCCGGGCGCTTGGCCCCTGCTCGTCTCGCATCAGCTACGGCCCGTGCTGGGCTCGCTCGACGAGCTCGCCGAATGGGCCGTAGCCGCGCCGGCCCTGCCGGCGGCGCTCCACATCGACACCGGCATGAGCCGCCTCGGCGTCGCGCCGCGGCAAGCCGCCGCCGCGGCCGAGCTGGCGCGCGGCCTTCCCCTAGCGCTCGTCATCAGCCATTTCGTTTCGTCGCAGCAGCCGGAAAACCCCCGCAACCAGCAGCAGCTCGCGCAATTCGCGGCGGGCCGCGCGCATTTTCCCGGGATCGCCGCGTCGCTCGCCAATTCCTCGGGGATTTTCCTGCCGCAGCGTCCGCATTTCGAGCTCGCGCGACCGGGCTATGCGCTCTATGGCGGCAATCCGACGCCCAACCGCCCGAACCCGATGCGTCCGGTCGTCAAGCTCGAGGCGCGCGTCCTGGCGCTGCGCGAGATCGAGGCGGGCGAGACCGTCGGCTATGATGCGACCTGGACCGCAGCCCGCCCCAGCCGGCTCGCGACGCTCGGGCTCGGCTATGCCGACGGACTGCCCCGGGTCGGGTCGCTCACAGCCGCCGCGCCGCCGCTCGAGGCGCTCGTTTCGGGCTTTCGCTGCCCCGTCGTCGGCCGCGTCTCGATGGACGCCATCGTGCTCGATCTGACCGATGCGCCGCCCTCGATCGCGCGGCGCGGCGATTTCGTCGAGATCCTGGGCAAGACGACCGGCGTCGACGCGCTCGCCGAGCGCGCTGGCACGATCGGTTATGAGATCCTCACGCGGCTCGGCCGCCGCTATGCGCGCCGTTATATCGGGAGTTAGCGGAAGTCGCACGCAAAGCCCCGTTTGCCATCGACGGCGCGACGTGGCACTGCGGCGCCATGCCGTCTTCCGAAAATTCCTCCGCCCCGGCGCCACGCGTCTCCTTCGTCTCGCTCGGCTGTCCCAAGGCGCTCGTCGACAGCGAGCGCATCGTCACGCGGCTGCGCGCCGAGGGATATGAGCTGGCGAAGACTCACGCCAGCGCCGATGTCGTCGTCGTCAACACCTGCGGCTTTCTCGACAGCGCCAAGGCCGAGTCGCTGGGGGCGATCGAATTGGGATTGAAGGAGAACGGCAAGGTCGTCGTGACTGGCTGCATGGGCGCCGATCCTTCCGACATTCTCGCCAAATTCCCGAGCGTTCTCGCGATCACCAAGCCGCAGGATTATGAGAGCGTCGTCGAGGCGGTGCATCGCGCCGCGCCGCCCGCGCACGATCCCTTCCTCGATCTCGTGCCGGAAGAGGGCGTGAAGTTCACGCCGCGCCATTACGCCTATCTGAAAATCTCAGAAGGCTGCGACAACAGCTGCTCCTTCTGCATCATTCCGCATCTGCGCGGGCCGCTCGTCTCACGCCCGGCGGCCGATGTGCTGCGCGAGGCCGAGAAGCTCGTGAAGGCCGGCGTCAAGGAGCTTCTCGTGATCTCGCAGGATACGAGCGCCTATGGGCGCGACCTGCGCTATGCCGAGAGCCTCTACAAAGACCGGAGCGTGCGCGCGCGCTTTCTCGATCTCGTGAAAGAACTCGGCGAGTTCGGCGTGTGGGTGCGGCTGCATTACGTCTACCCCTATCCGCACGTCGACGAGGTGCTGGCGCTGATGGCGGAAGGCAACGCGTTGCCCTATCTCGACATCCCCTTTCAGCACGCCGCGCCTTCGGTGCTCAAGGCGATGAAGCGGCCGGCGAATGAGGAGAAGGTGTTGGAGCGCATCCGCGCCTGGCGGCGGGCGGTTCCGGATCTCACGCTGCGCTCGACCTTCATCGTCGGTTTTCCCGGCGAGACGGAGGAGGATTTCACCTATCTCCTCGACTGGTTGGAAGAGGCCGAGATCGACCGCGCCGGCGCCTTCAAATACGAGCCCGTCGGCGGCGCGCCGGCGAACGATATGGGGCTGCCCGTTGTCCCGGAGGAGATCAAGCAAAGCCGCTGGAACCGCTTCATGGCGCGTCAGCAGGCGATCAGCGCTCGGCTCCTCAAACGCAAGGTCGGCAAGCGCTTCTCCGTCATCATCGACGAAGCGGGCGGCGGCGCGCTCGGCAAGGCCGCCAAGGGCCGCAGCAAGGGCGACGCGCCGCAGATCGACGGCGCGGTGCATGTCTCGTCGCATCGTCCGTTGCGCGCGGGCGAGATCGTCACGGTGAAGATCGAGCGCGCCGACGCGTATGATCTCTTCGGGACAGCGTCATAGGAGCGCAGACCCCCGGCCTCGGGGTTGGACGGCCGGATAGAGCCGCGCGGCTCAAGCGGAGCGACCGGGGGCGCATTTGTTGCGCTGCAACATTTTTCCTTGACAGATTTGTGCGGCGCACATAAAACTGAGTTCGATAGAACAGCGAGGCGCGTCAACGCGCCAACCCTCGGAAGGACACTCCATGCTCTTCGACTTTTCTGAAATCAAAGCCTTCGGCGCCAATCCGTTCGAGGCCTTCGCCACGGCCAATCCCTCGACCCAGAGCCTCCAGGCCATCGCCGCCGAGACGGCCGAATATTCCAAGACCTCCTTCGAGAAGGGCCGCGCATTCTGCGAGAAGCTGATGGGCGTCAAGCAGTTCGACGAAGCATTGGCGCTTCAGTCGGACTTCGCTAAATCCGCGTATGAAGATTTCGTGGCGCAAGCCTCGAAGATCAGCGACCTCTATGCGACTCTCGTCCAGAACGCCTTGAAGCCCATCACGACTGCAGCCCAGCGAGGCTGACCTACCGCTGATGGTTCGCTTGATCGCGTCCACTGCGTTGCAGGCGGTTCACCTGCAACGCAGTGGACGCGATCGATTCATTGTCCCTACGACGCACGAGACAAAGCGCAAAGGTTTCGAAGTGAGCAAGTCGAAGACACCCGCGGCGAAACCTGTGACGCCCACCGACGTGCTGCGAGCGCGGCAGGATGCGGCGAAGCATTTTTTGCGCGCCCAGGAGCGCGGCGACAGTTGGACGCCGCTTCCCGCTTCGACGCCCATCGCGTTCATGGAGCTTGGCCCGGGCCGATGCCGCTGGCCGATCGGCGATCCGAGGCATTTGGAAAAGTTCCGTTTTTGCGGCTGCGCTTGCGCCTCGGAAGCCATCTACTGCGCATCGCACGAGGCCTTGTCCTGCGTTCCGAGCAAGCCCAGGACGCCGCCACGGAGCGTCGTTGCGGCCCAAATCCCGACCCTCCCGAGACCGGCGCGCGACCGATAAGCGCCAGGCGACCCCAACGGCGCGCTGCCTCCCTCGAAACTCTTGGATGTCGCGAGGATTGGCCTCACCGGCTTGGCGGCGCGCGGCAAAAATCTGTATTCTGTCGCAAAGCCCCGAAGTGTGAAGGAGGGCGGCGTGACGGTTCTCGATCCCGCGCAGACGCTCGCGGGCAAGCGCATTCTCCTGATCGTCGGGGGCGGGATCGCCGCCTATAAGGCGTTGGAGCTGGTCCGCAGGCTCGGCGACGCCGGCGCGTCGACCCGCGTCGTGCTGACGGCGGCGGGCAGAGAATTCGTCACCGAGCTGTCTTTCGCTGCCCTCTCCGGCGCGCCCGTCCACACCGATCTCTTCAACTCCGCGCGCGAAGGCGAGATGGGACACATCCGCCTCTCGCGCGAGGCCGATCTCCTCGTCGTCGCGCCGGCGACGGCGGATATTCTGGCGCGTGCTGCGAATGGTCTCGCCAATGATCTCGCGACGACGCTGCTGCTCGCCACCGACAAGCGCGTCCTGTTCGCCCCGGCGATGAATTTGCGCATGTGGCTGCATCCCGCGACCCGCCGCAACGCCGCGCGGCTCGCCGCTGACGGCGCGCTCTTCGTCGGCCCAGAAGAGGGCGACATGGCCTGCGGCGAGTTTGGTCCCGGCCGCATGAGCGAGCCTCACGACATTCTTCGCGCGATTCAATCGGTGCTCGCGCCCGCGGGACCGCTCGCGGGCCGCCACGTGATCGTGACCTCGGGCCCGACGCATGAGCCGATCGACCCGGTGCGCTACATCGCCAACCGTTCATCCGGCAAGCAGGGCCATGCGATCGCGACCGCCGCCGCGCGAGCCGGCGCGCGCGTCACCCTCGTAGCCGGTCCGGTCAACCTGCCAGACCCTTCAGGCGTGGAGGTTCACCACGTCGAAACGGCGCGCGAGATGCTCACTGCTATAGAGGCCGCCTTGCCGGCCGACATCTTCATTGGCGCCGCAGCGGTCGCCGACTGGCGCGTCGAACCCGCTGGCGACAAGATCAAGAAGAAAAAGGGCGGCGCGGCGCCGGCGCTTGCCCTCGTCGAGAACCCGGACATTCTCGCCACCGTCGCCGCGCTCGGGAGCGGGAGGCCCCAACTCGTCATCGGCTTCGCCGCCGAGACCGAGAAGCTTCTTGCTCACGCGCGCGAGAAGCTCGCGCGCAAGCGCGTCGATCTCATCGTCGCCAATGACGCGGGCTCGGGCGTATTCGGCGCCGCGGAGAATGAGGCGCATCTCGTGACGCCTGATGGGGTCGAGAGCTGGCCCCGTCTCGGCAAGGACGAGGTCGCATCAAAGCTCGTTTTGCGGATCGCGACGATGCTCGAAGGCGCAAGCAAAGCGGGAGCGGCATGAAGGTCGAAATTCGTCGTTTTCCTCACGGGGAAGGGCTCGATCTGCCCTTTTACGCAACGAGCGGCGCCGCCGGCCTCGATGTTTACGCGGCGCTGCCAGCGGGCTCGAAGCTCGTGCTCGAACCCGGCGCGCGCGATCTCGTGCCGGCCGGTTTCGCCATCCATCTGCCCGCGGGCTTCGAGGCGCAGCTGCGGCCGCGCTCGGGGCTCGCGCTGGAGCATGGCGTGACGATTCTCAATGCGCCCGGCACGATCGACAGCGACTATCGCGGCGAGGTGAAGGCGATCCTGGTCAATCTGGGCCCCCGACCTTTCGAGATCCTGCGCGGCATGCGGATCGCGCAGCTCGTCGTCGCGCCTGTGGCCCGCGTCGAGCTCGTCGAGGTCGAGGAGCTTGCGGAGACGCCGCGCGGAGCCGGCGGTTTCGGCTCCACAGGGCTCGCCAAGGGCGCCGCTCAATGACACTGTTGCCTCGCGCCGCCCGCGCGGCCTTGCTGGCGGTGCTGGACGTGGCGCTGCATGCGCGCGGCCGCCCGGTGAGCTCCAAGGAGTTGGCGGCGCGGCATGCGCTGCCGCCGCGCCGGCTCGAAGGCCTGCTGCAGGCGCTGGTGCATGCCGGCGTGCTGAAGTCGCTTCGCGGACCCTTCGGAGGCTATGAGCTTGCCAAGGAAAGGCGGCGCCTGACCCTTGCCGATATTGTGCGCGTCGCATTGCGCGTCGATGAGGAAGAGGGCCTCCCTACGCAGCACCTCGCGCCGGTCTCGCTCGAGGCGGCGATCGCTCCCGCGCTGGAAGAAATCGAAGCCGATATCCTGCAGCGGCTGGAGGGAGTCACGCTCGACGATCTCTGCGCCCGCGCGCTCGTCGTCGGCTTTGGAGACGCCGAAAGGACTGAGGCGGATTTCGAGATTTGAGCGACGCCGCTTTTCGGCTGTCAAACTTTTGCCAGGAAGCTCGCTGATGATCCTCAAGAGCATAGGCTCGAGCGCGGGCGACGCTAAAGATGTGGGCGTCCTCTGATCCAGCTCCAAAGCTTCCAATACCCTAGCTTTGCGGCGCGCCGAGATCGCAGAAAACCATCATCCCCGAGGTAAACACATGAAACGAACCGCCTTAGCGCTCTTCTTCCTGCTTATTTCTTCCGCCGCCTATGCCGATAACATCGTCGTCGGCTGCCCCTTGCTCAATAAATATAGCGATTCCGACGTCCGCACGCTGCTTGGCGAGGTGCGCTCCGTGCTGAGCGACAAGGAGGTCGGCACGATCTGGTCCCGCTACCTCTCGCTGCGAAGCGCCTGTCAGACCAACTCCAACGCCTCGCGGGTCCTGCCTGTCTCCGACAAGCTTCGCAACTGGCTCGCCCAATATGGCGTCGACGTGAGGCAGCTCGGGCGTCAGCTCTGATCGGCGATTGCCGGGGCTGTTCCTGAGCGTCGCGCGGCTTCCCGCACCCCGCCGCAAGCGGCGTGACATTCTTGGCCGCGCATGCCAAAAGCGACGCGACCAGCACGCGCCTCGCGAAAAACGGGCCCGGAGCGAATCCCGCAAAAATCGCCAGGTTTTTGCGATGAATTCGCTCCCGCGTGTTCTGGCGTGGGGAGAGGCGGGAGAGTTGGATGTCGGTGCTCAATTCCTTTCGCAAATCGCTCACGCCCATCCATCCTGAAGGTTATATTTTCATCGCGATCTTTGCGATCGTAGCTTTTCTCCTTCACTGGATTTCCGGAACGCTGGGATGGATCGGCTTCATCGCGACGGCCTGGTGCGCCTATTTCTTCCGCGATCCGCCTCGCGTCACGCCCCTACGGGAAGGATTGGTGGTTTCGCCCGCCGACGGGGTGGTCTGTTCCGTGGGCTTTTACCTGCCGCCGGCTGAGCTCGGACTCGGCGCGGATCCGCTGCAGCGGGTCTCCGTCTTCATGAGCGTCTTCGACGTGCATGTGAACAGGGCTCCGATCGCCGGCCGCATCGCGCGCATCGCCTATCGCCCAGGTCTCTTTGTCAACGCCGATCTCGACAAGGCAAGCGAGGACAATGAGCGCAACGGCCTCGTGATCGACGCGCCCCAGGGGCGGTTCGGGGTCGTGCAGATCGCCGGCCTCGTCGCGCGCCGGATCGTCTGCTTCGTGCGCGAAGGCGAGCAGCTTGCCGTCGGCCAGCGCTTCGGCCTCATTCGTTTCGGCTCGCGCGTCGATGTCTACATGCCGACATATGCGAAGCCTATGGTGGCCATCGGCACGCGTGCGATCGCGGGCGAGACGGTCCTTGCGGATCTTTCCGCTCACACGCCGGCATTGTCTTTCAAATCGGGTTGACGCCAAGACGCCGGCGCTTACCTGAACCTTCCGACAGGGCTCGAGTTACGTGACCGAAAGCCAGTCCTTCGACGACCATCCCGAGAACGAGCTCACGCCAATCGAGCGGCGCCGCCTGCGCTTCCGCAACATTCCGCTCCGCGCGGTGCTGCCCAATCTCGTCACGCTGCTGGCGTTGTCGATGGGGCTGACGGCGATCCGTTATGCCGTCGACGGAAAATTTGAGACCGCCGTGCTCGCCATCATAGCCGCCGCCGTTTTCGACGGTTTCGATGGTCGGCTCGCGCGGGCGCTCAAGGGGACCACGCGCTTTGGCGCCGAGCTCGAACTCGCTCGCCGATTTCGTGGATTTCGGCGTTGCGCCGGGGCTCGTGCTCTATTTCTGGCTGCTGCACGAGGTCAAGAACTTCGGCTGGTTCGCGACCCTCGCCTTCGCCATCGCCGCGGCTCTGCGCCTCGCGCGCTTCAACGTGATGGCGGAGGACCCGGCCCGGCCCGCCTGGCATGCGCAATTCTTCGTTGGCATGCCCTCGCCGGCAGGCGCGGTGACCGTGCTGCTGCCGCTCTATCTGCACCTCTCGGCGCTAGAGCTTCCGGCGTCTAAGGCTTTCGCGCCGCTCTTCATCGTCTATGTCCTGGCGATCGCCTTTCTGATGGCGAGCCCAATCCCGCATTTTTCAGGGAAGAAGATGGGCCGCGTGCCGCGCGACATGATCATTCCTTTGCTGTTTTGCGTCGTCGTGCTGCTCTTGCTGCTCTGGACCTATCCCATGGAGATCTTGACCTTGCTGAGCCTTGGTTATCTCATCTCCATTCCTTTCGCGGTCCGCCGCTACAAGTCCCTGTCGCGGGCGGAACATGAACGCGCCTCGGCCGCCGCATCCTGAAGCTCTGCAGGGGGCTCGGGGCTGCGACATTTCGGAACCTGCGCGCCTTGAAGGAGCCCTTGCGCCCGCCGCGTCTCGACGTGCATAGTCCGACAAAACAACAACCACAGGGGAGCGTGGCGCGCCAAGTTAAGGCCGCGCCGGGTTCGATCGGACGACATGCGCATCAGGATTCTCGGATCGGGAGCCGGCGGCGGCTTTCCGCAATGGAACTGCAACTGCGCTAACTGCCGCGCGGTCCGGGCCGGCGAGCCTGGATTTTCGCCCCGCACGCAATCCTCGCTGGCGGCGACCGCGAATGGACGCGACTGGGTTCTCCTCAACGCCTCGCCGGACCTGCGAGAGCAGATCGCGCAAAATCCCGTGCTTGCGCCGAGCGGCGACGATCCCGTGCGGGCCAGTCCGATCAAAGCCGTGGTCGTGACGAACGGCGACGTCGATCATGTGACCGGCCTCTTGACGCTGCGCGAAGCGCAACCCTTCACGGTCTATGGCTCGTCGCGCGTGCTCGAGGTTCTTTCGCAGAACCGCATCTTCAACGTGCTTTCGCCGGTTTGCGTCGTTCGGGAGGAGCTTCCGCTCGGCAAGTCCGTCGCGATAAAAGGCCCAGGCGCCGATCTCGGTCTTTCGGTCGAAGCTTTCCCGGTCGCCGGCAAGATCGCGCTCTGGCTCGAGGATGCGCTGAAAGCCAATTTCGGGAGCGCCGAAGGCGATACGCTGGGATTGAAGATCACCGAGACGGCAAGTGGCAAGGCGTTCTTCTACATCCCTGGCTGCGCCGGCGTCGACGCGGCCCTCGCTCAGCGCCTCAGCGGCGCCGCGCTCGTCTTCTTCGACGGCACGCTATGGCATGAGAATGAGATGATCGAGCAGGGCCTTCTCGGCAAGACCGGCACGCGCATGGGTCACATCAACATGAGCGGGCCCGGCGGCTCGATCGCCGCCTTCGCACCCCTCGGCGTCGCGCGCAAGATTTACGTGCACGTCAACAACTCGAACCCGGCGCTCTACGCCTTCTCGCAGGAGCGGAGGGAGGCGGAAGCCGCCGGATGGGAAATCGGCGAAGACGGCATGGAGGTGCTTCTGTGAACAACGACGTTCTCGACTCGCACGCGTTTCTCAATTCGCTGCCGCTTTCGCCCGAGGCTTTCGAAGCGTCGATTCGGGCGGTCGGCGTCGAGCGCTATCACGACAAGCATCCGTTCCATAAGCTTCTGCACGGGGGCAAGCTCAATCGCGAGCAAGTGCGCGCCTGGGCGCTCAACCGCTACTGCTATCAGGAGGCCGTGCCGCGCAAGGACGCCGCCTTCATGAGCCGCGCACACGACCGTGAGCTGCGTCGGGAATGGCTGCATCGCATTCACGATCACGACGGCCTCGGCGAGGAGGCGGGCGGGATCGAGCGCTGGCTCGTGCTGACCGATGGGCTCGGCTTGCCGCGCGATTACGTGACCTCGCGCCGCGGCGCTTTGCCGGCGACGAAGTTCGCCGTGGAGGCTTACGTTCGTTTCGTCGTCGAGCAACCGCTCGTCGTCGCCGTGGCCTCCTCGTTGACTGAACTCTTCGCCCCGGCGATTCATAGGGAACGCATCGCCGGCATGCTCGAGAACTACGACTTCGTCGACGACCATGTGATGGCCTATTTCAAGCGCCGGCTGTCTCAGGCGCCGCGCGACGCCGACTTCGCACTAGACTATATCAAGAGGAACGCGCTCAGTCGCAGCGAGCAGGAGGCTTGCATCGACGCCGTGCGTTTCAAATGCAATGTCTTGTGGGCGCAGCTCGACGCCCTGCATCATGCCTATGTGACGCCCGCTATCGTGCCGCCGGGCGCCTTCCAGCTCGGACAGACATTCCCGTGAGCAAGACGCCGGCGCGATACGTCATCGGTTTCAACAGCCGTCCCGCTTTTGAGCGCTATGCGCGGCTGCATCAGGATCGGACGCGCGCGCGCAGCGTCGTGCTCGCGCCGGAGCGCGCCTATGAGATCGACGCGATATCTTTGGCTGTATTGAGCGAGATCGACGGCGTGAAGACCGTGGAGGAGATCGCTCGCACGCTCTCTTCGCGCTATGGCGCGCCGCTGGAGGTCGTTTCACGCGACGTCATGAATTTGCTGCAAGGCCTTGCGGACAAGCGGCTGCTCCGCGATGGACCCTCGCCTTTCTCCGCGCCGCCTCCGTCGCCGCGCGCGCAGGGCTATCAGCCCTTCGCTGGCGGCCCCACTGGCCTCCTGGCGGAACTCACGCATCGCTGCCCGCTGCAATGTCCGTATTGTTCCAACCCGATCGATCTCGAGCGCGCCAATGTCGAGTTGACGGCGCGCGAATGGGGCGATGTCTTCCGTCGTGCGGCGGAAATCGGCGCGCTGCAGCTGCATCTTTCGGGGGGCGAGCCGACCGTGCGCAGGGATCTCGAAGAGATTCTGGCCTTCGCCGTCGACGCGGGTCTTTACTCCAATTTGATCACCTCGGGCGTGACGCTGACGCGCGAACGTCTCGAAACCCTGGCCAATCTCGGGCTGGATCACGTCCAGCTTTCGATTCAGGACGTCGAGCCCGAAAACGCAGACCGCATCGCCCATTATGAGGGCGGCTTCGAGAAAAAGCGCCAGGTCGCCCAATGGACTGGCGAGCTTGGGATGGGTCTCACGATCAATGCTCCGATGCATCGCCAGAACATGGAGCATCTGCCGCAGATCATCGATTTCGCGGTCGAGGCGGGAGCGCAGCGCATCGAGATCGCGCACATCCAATATTACGCCTGGGCCTTAAAGAATCGCGCGGCGCTCATTCCGACGCGCGAGGCCTTCCTCGGCACGGTCGACATCGTCGAGGAAGCGAAAACGCGGCTGAAAGGCGTGCTCAATTTCGACTTCGTGATCCACGACCATTATGCGTCGCGGCCGAAGGCCTGCACCGGCGGCTGGGGCCGCTCGATCCTCGCGGTGACGCCCTCGGGCAAGGCGCTGCCCTGCCATGCGGCGCAGACGATCCCGGGGCTCGTCTTCGAGGATGTGCGCGAACGCGATCTCGCCGACATCTGGCTACACGGCGCAGCCTTTAACGCCTTCCGCGGGACCGAGTGGATGCAGGAGCCCTGTCGCTTTTGCGACAGACGCGAGATCGACTTCGGCGGCTGCCGCTGTCAGGCGATGGCTGCGGTCGGCGACGCCTCCGCGACCGACCCGGCCTGTCATCTCTCGCCAGCCCATGAGACCTTCGCGAAAACCGGCGAGGTGGAGGCCGCGGCGCCAGCGCCTGCCTTCATCTATCGACGCATGAAGGCCGAGGCGACCAGAGCAGCCGAGCCCGTCTGAGTCTCAGCGATCTCGGCAGTCTGCGCATATCTATATGAAATATAATGTTTCTTCTTGTCGTCTTGTTGTCATCTAAGCGTCGCAAAAGACTGGTGGACGCCCGTTAGCATCGGGATCGCTTCGGACCTCGCCGCGCGCGGGCTCTCATCCTCAAGCCAGGAAGTATCTCCGTCATGAATTCGCAGTTTCTCAAGCGCGCGGCGCTCGTCGCTGTCGCTCTGGTCGCGTCCGCGGGCGTCGCGCTCGCCGTCGAAATCTCCGGCGCTGGGGCGAGCTTTCCCTATCCGATCTATGCGAAATGGGCGGAGGCCTATAAGGCGGCGACCGGCACGAGCCTGAATTATCAATCGATCGGTTCGGGCGGCGGCATCAAGCAGATCAAGGCGCGCACCGTGACCTTCGGCGCCTCCGACCAGCCGCTCAAGCCCGAGGATCTCGCGACCGCGAACCTCGTGCAATGGCCTCAGATCATTGGCGGCATCGTTCCGGTCGTCAATCTCGACGGGGTGGCGCCGGGCGACCTCACGTTGAACGGGGAACTGATCTCGAAGATTTTCCTTGGCGAAATCACGAGCTGGGACGATCCGGCGATCAAGAAGCTCAATCCCAAAGCGAAGCTTCCGAAGCTGCCCATCGTCGTGGCGCATCGCTCGGACGGCTCGGGCACCACCTTCAACTTCACCAATTATCTCTCCAAGGTCTCGCCGAGCTGGAAGGAGAAGGTTGGCGAGAACTCGGCGGTCGAGTGGCCCGTCGGCGTCGGCGCCAAGGGGAACGAGGGCGTCGCCAACGCTGTCGCCAATACGAAGGGCGCCATCGGCTACGTCGAATACGCCTACGCGAAGCAAAACAAGCTGACCCACACGAAGATGGTGAACAAGGACGGCAAGATCGTCGCGCCGACCTTCGACAGCTTCCAGTCCGCCGCCGCCAGCGCGGATTGGGCGAAGGCGGCGGGCTTCTACGAGATCCTGACCAATGAGGGCGGCGCCAAGTCCTGGCCGATCACCGCCTCGAGCTTCATCCTGATGCCGAAGCAGCCGCAGGATCCCGCCGCCGCCGCGGAAGCCCTCAAATTCTTCACCTGGGCCTTCGCCAACGGCGGGAAGGCGGCCGAGGAGCTCGACTATATTCCCCTGCCGGCCAGCGTCGTCGGCTTGATCAAGAAGACATGGGCGGCCGACATCAAGGGCGCGGATGGCAAGGCGCTGTCGAACTGACGTTTAAGATGGTCTGGGAGGCTTTGGCGCCTCCCAGGACCGGGCGCTGCGAGCGCCGGCGAGGAGAGGAAGCCTAGGTGGTCGAACGAGTGATGGACAGTGCGAGCGCGCAAAATCTGGGCGCGGTCGCTCACGCCCCTGCAACGGCGGAAAGGGGGCGCGTGCTGAAACGGCTGGCCCTCCTGGACGTCGTGTTCCGTCGCGCGACCTTCAGCTGCGCGCTGCTCGTGCTGATCCTGCTCGGCGGAGTCATTCTTTCGCTAATTGAGGGTTCGCTGCCGGCGATCCGCGCGTTTGGTCTGGGGTTCATCACCTCGCAAGCGTGGAATCCCGTCGCGGACAAATTCGGCGGCGGGCCGGCGATCTTCGGCACGCTCGTCACCTCCGCCATCGCGATGGCCATCGCCGCCCCGGTCGGCATCGGCATCGCCGTGTTTCTGACGGAGTTGTGCCCGTTGCCGTTGCGACGCCCGATCGGCATCGCGATCGAGCTGCTCGCCGGCATCCCGTCAATCATTTACGGCATCTGGGGCCTCTTCATTCTGGCGCCGTTCCTCCAGGAATATGTGCAGCCCTGGCTCATCGACACTTTCAAGGGCGTGCCTGGCCTCAACGCGCTTTTCGCCGGCCCTCCCTACGGCATCGGCATGCTCACGGCGGGCGTGATCCTCGGCGTCATGGTGCTGCCCTATGTGGCCTCGGTTTGCCGCGACGTATTCGACACGGTGCCCGTGGTGCTCAAGGAGGCGGCCTTCGGCGTCGGCTGCACGACGACCGAGGTCGTCCGGCACGTGGTCATTCCCTACACGGCGGTGGGCGTGATCGGCGCGATCATGCTCGGGCTCGGCCGCGCGCTCGGCGAGACCATGGCGGTGACTTTCGTCATCGGCAACGCGCACAAGATCGCGGCCTCCATCCTCGCTCCGGGCACGACGATCTCCGCAACGATCGCCAATGAATTCACGGAAGCTGTAGGGGATCTCTACACCTCGTCGCTGGTGCTGCTCGGCCTCATCCTCTTCGTGATCACCTTCGTCGAACTCGCGATCGCGAAGCTCCTTCACATGAGCGTCGAACGCAGAGGGGGGTATTGATCGTGTCGATCTACGCGCGTCGTCGCGCCGCCGATTCCATCGCCAAGAATCTTTGCATGGCCGCGGCCGCTTTCGGCTTGGCTTGGCTCGTGGCCATTCTCGTCGTGCTGCTCTATCAGGGCGCAAAAGGCCTGTCGCTCGCCGTCTTCACGCAGACGACCCCAGCCCCAGGCAGCGCTGGTGGACTGCTCAACGCCATCGTCGGATCGTTGCTCATGACCGTGCTCGGCGTTCTGGTTGGCGCGCCGCTCGGACTCTTCGCCGGCACCTGGCTCGCCGAATATGGGAACAACTCGAAGATCGCCACGGTCATTCGCTTCATCAACGACATCCTCCTGAGCGCGCCCTCGATCGTCATCGGTCTCTTCGTCTATGAGGTGATCGTCGCGCGGCAGAAGCATTTTTCCGCCTGGTCCGGCGCGGCGGCGCTGGCGATCCTGGTGATCCCCGTCGTGCTGCGCACCACGGAGGACATGCTGCGCCTCGTTCCGGGCTCGCTGCGCGAAGCGGCGACGGCGCTGGGGCTGCCGCGTTCCTACGTCATTCGCCGGGTCGCCTACCGCGCCGCGAAGGCTGGGCTCATAACGGGCATTCTGCTCGCCATCGCGAGAGTTTCGGGCGAGACGGCCCCGCTGCTCTTCACGGCGCTCAACAATCAGTTCTTCAGCGTCAACGTCAACGCGCCAATGGCGAGCCTGCCGGTCGTGATCTTCCAGTTCGCGCTTTCGCCATACAAGGATTGGCAACAACTGGCTTGGACAGGCGCTCTCATCGTCACGGCCGCCGTCTTGTGCCTGTCGATCATCGCGCGCGCTTTCGGCGCGCAGAGGACAAAGGGATGAACGTGGCCTCAACCGTGAACGCAGACCTTCCAACCAAGCTTCTGGTGCAGGACCTCGACTTCTTCTATGGCGCGCAGCACGCATTGAAGAATATTTCGCTGCCGCTGCATACCAACAGGGTGACCGCTTTCATCGGCCCTTCCGGTTGCGGAAAATCTACGCTGCTGCGCGTGTTGAACCGCATGTACGACCTCTATCCGAACCAGCGCGCCGAAGGCGAAGTGCTGCTCGACGGCGAGAACATTCTCGATCCTCGCGTCGACGTGAACCTGTTGAGATCGCGCGTTGGCATGGTGTTCCAAAAGCCGACGCCATTTCCGATGACGATCTATGAAAACATCGCTTTCGGAGTCCGGCTATACGAAAAGCTTTCAAAATCGGAGCTCGACGGCCGAGTTGAGCAAGCGTTGCGTGGCGCGGCGCTCTGGAACGAAGTCAAGGACAAGCTGCAGTCGAGCGGGTTGGGCTTATCGGGCGGGCAGCAGCAACGCTTGTGCATCGCCCGCAGCGTCGCCGTGCAGCCCGACGTGATCCTGTTTGACGAGCCCTGCTCGGCGCTGGATCCGATCTCGACCGCCAAGATCGAGGAGCTCATGGACGAGCTCGCCTCGCAGTATACGATCGCGATCGTCACCCACAACATGCAACAGGCGGTGCGCGTCTCCGATTACACGGCCTTCATGTATCTCGGCGAGCTCGTCGAGTTCGCCGATACGGACGCCGTCTTCACGACGCCGAAAGAGAAGAGAACGCAGGATTACATTACGGGTCGTTTCGGGTGATGATTTCTGACGCGTTTATGTGCGGCCGATCTCGGTCGCTTCAGGGACAAGAGCAATGAGCGAACACACCGTCAAAGGCTACGACCGCGATCTCGAAGCGCTCGACCGCAAGATTTCCGAGATGGGCGGCATCGCCGAAAAGATGCTCTCTGACGCGATGGACGCGCTGTCGACCTTCGACATCGCCTTGGCGCAGCAGGTCGTCTCCACCGACAATCGGCTGGACGTCTTGCAACGCGAGATCGAGGAAGCGGCGATCTTGACGATCGCGCGGCGGCAGCCGCTCGCGGTCGATCTGCGGGAATGTATCGGCGCGATCCGCATTTCGGGCGATCTTGAACGCGTCGGCGATCTCGCCAAGAACATCGCCCGCCGCACGACCAAGCTCGTCGACGAGGCGCGCACGCTGCGGGCGATCATCGGTTTGAAATCGATGCACGATGTCGCCGCCCTACAGCTCAAGGAGGTTCTCGACGCCTATGCGCAGCGGGACGCGGAGCGCGCGCGCGCCGTGTGGTTGAACGACGCCGATCTCGACGCTCTGGAAGATTCTGTGTTCCGCGACCTGCTCACCTTCATGATGGAGGATCCGCGCAACATCTCCTTCTGCACGCATCTCTTGTTCTGCTCCAAGAATTTGGAGCGTATCGGCGACCACACCACGAATATCGCCGAGACTATCGTCTATCTCGTCACCGGCGAGGCGATGCCGACCGAGCGCCCGAAGACCCGCACCTTCGGCGGATCGCCGGACAGAACCTAAGGCGCGCCGCACTAGCGAAGGCAGAGACATGAACGAAACTCGCAGCGTTCAACGGGAAGTCATCGCCCAGGATCGGGCGCCGCGCATCCTCATCGTTGAGGACGAGTTGTCGCTCGCCCTGCTGCTCGTTTACAATATGGAAGCAGAAGGCTTCTCCGTCGAGCATGTGGATCGAGGCGACGAAGCGGAGCTACGCATCGCCGAGTCGCCGCCGGACCTCGTCATTCTCGATTGGATGCTGCCTGGAGTTTCTGGCCTCGAGATTTGCCGACGTCTGCGGGCGCGCGATGAGACGCGCGACATGCCGGTGATCATGCTCACGGCGCGCGGCGAAGAGAGCGAGCGGGTGCGCGGTCTGTCGCTCGGCGCCGACGACTACGTCGTCAAGCCATTTTCAATGGAAGAACTGAAAGCGCGCGTCCACGCGCTGCTGCGCCGCGCCCGGCCGGAGCGCGTCGCGAACAAGCTGAGCGCTGGGGATATCGATCTCGATCGCGAGACGCGGCGCGTCAAAAGGGGTGGGCGCGAGATTCATCTCGGGCCGACGGAGTTCCGGCTGCTCGAATATTTCATGGAGAAGCCGGGGCGCGTCTTCACCCGGGCGCAGTTGCTCGACAGCGTCTGGGGCATGTCGGCAGAGATCGACGAGCGCACGGTGGACGTGCATGTCGGACGCCTGCGCAAGGCGCTCATCCGCTCACGCGAGAAGGACCCGATCCGCACGGTGCGGGGCGCCGGCTATTCGTTCGATGAAACTTTCGGGCGCAGCTGACGCGGCGCCCCTTTCAACGTCTTGCGTTCAGCGATCAAGCTCGCCAGCGCGATCAGCGTCCCGAGCGTCCGGCTTGGCGCCGCCGGTCGCCATGGGGCTGATAGGCGATCCTCGCATGGTGGCTGCAGTAGGGGCCTTCGCCGTCCTGGTAACGCGAGCCGCAGAAGCGGAATTCCGGCGTGGTGGGATCGCCGAGCGGCCAGTGGCACATCGTTTCCCGCAGCTCCATCAGCGTGACGCGTAGCGAGATGGGAACCACCACCTCTTCCTCGGGACGCAGCGCCGTCGCGATGACTGGCCGCGGCGAGACGGCGAGCGCGACATTGCCCATGACCATGGCGCCGCCGCCGTTGCGGGGCGAGACCTCGTTCGCCGTCGAGCGGGGAGGGCGCGGCGTGCGCGGACGCGGCGCATTGGCGGGCTTTCCCCGTTCGGCCAAGCCCAAGCGGTGTATCTTGCCGATCACGGCGTTGCGCGTCACCCCGGCGCCAAGCTCTGCGGCCACCTGAGCGGCGCTCAATCCTTCGAGCCAAAGCTTGCGCAGCAGCTCAACCCGTTCTTCCGTCCAGGACATAGGGGCCTCCGTTCGACGGTCGCGCCGATCATCGGCTGCGACGCCGATCTGAGAATCCAATAGCGTTCGCCGAGTTGGCGAAACCGACGGCGGCAGAGCACGCGAACTCAAGTGAAGACGTCGTTGGCTTAAAGACCGTCGACGACAGAAACGACGTTACTCTTTGCAGTGAATCACGCGCAGAGTCACAGGCAAGCGAAAGCCGCGTTCCCCACAGTCTTTCCTGCGGCCTGTGGCCTGATGCGCACAGTCCACAAACGCCGAGGCGCTGGATCGCCCCAAACTTGGGCCGAACCGCCGCGCCCGCCAAAATTGCAAGGCGCCCTCGAAAAGTGCTTTAATTTGCGGGCGAAGCGGCGCGGGCCGCTTCGCCCGTCTCGAACCCTCCGCATTCTCAATGATGACCGCCGACGCCCCAACACGCGATCTGCTCCCGCTCGTTCCCGGCAGAAGCCCGGCCGAGACGCGCGTCGTCGTGGCCATGTCCGGCGGCGTGGATTCGAGCGTCGTCGCGGCGATGCTGAAGGAAGCCGGCTATGACGTCATCGGCGTCACGCTGCAACTCTACGATCATGGCGCTGCAATCCATCGCAAAGGCGCATGCTGCGCGGGTCAGGACATCAAGGACGCGCGCAACGTGGCGGCGCGCATCGGCATCCCGCATTATGTTCTCGACTTTGAACGCCGCTTCCGGGAGAGGGTCATCGACGGCTTCGCGGCGAGCTACGCCAATGGCGAAACGCCCGTGCCCTGCGTCGCCTGCAACCAGTTCATCAAATTCGAGGATCTCTTCGACACGGCGTGCGACCTCGGCGCCGACGCCCTCGCGACAGGCCATTACGTCTCGGCGCGCCCCGACGAGAGGGGCGAGCGGTCGCTGTATCGCGCCCGGGACGCCTCGCGCGACCAGAGCTATTTTCTGTTCGCGACGACCCGCGAGCAGCTACGGCTGTTACGGTTTCCGCTCGGCGATTTCGCCAAGAGCGAAGTTCGCGAGTTCGCGCGCCGCTATGGACTGACCGTCGCCGACAAGCCCGACAGCCAGGACATTTGCTTCGTGCCGTCAGGCCATTACGCGAATGTGGTCGAGCGCCTGGCGCCGCAGGCCATCGTTCCGGGCGAGATCGTCCACCTCAACGGGCGCGTGCTCGGCCGCCACGCGGGCGTCGTGAACTATACGGTGGGACAAAGGCGGGGTCTGGGCCTCGGCTCCTCCAAAGCAGCCAATGCGAGCGAGCCGCTTTATGTGGTGCGGATCGACGCCGCCCGCGCCAAGGTGGTCGTGGGTCCGCGCGAGGCGCTGGAGACCAGCGCCGCGAGCCTTCGCGACGTAAATTGGATCGGGCCCGGCGCCTTCGACGATCTCCCCCCTGAAGGACTCCGGGTTTTCGCCCGCGCGCGCTCCACGCGTCCGCCGGCCGCGGCCCGCCTGCTGCCGCGTGGCGCGAAGGAGGCGGTCGTTGCTTTCGAGGAAGGCGAGTTTGGCGTGTCCCCCGGTCAGGCCTGCGTCTTCTATGAGGACGGGGGAGATAACGCTCGCGTGCTCGGCGGCGGCTTCATCCAGACGACGCAGCCGTCGCTCCCTGAGGTCGCGCGCTATTTCTCGGGGGCCCCGACGAGCGCGGAAAACTCCGCCACGACCCGCTCATAGACCTTGCGCTTGAAGGGCACGATCAGCTCGGGCAGACGCGCCGGGTCCTCCCACCGCCATTCGTCAAACTCGGGCTTATGAGCCCCCTCGGCGGGATGATGGATGTCGATCTCGGTCTCATGGCCGGTGAAGCGGAAGGCGAACCATTTTTGCGTCTGACCCGTGTATTTGCCCTCCCAGCGCCCGCCGGAGCCGGGCGGCAGGTCGTAGCTCAGCCAGGGCTCGACCTCGGCGATGAGCTTGACGCTGCGAACATTGGTCTCTTCCCAGAGCTCGCGGAGCGCGGCCTGATAGGGCGCTTCGCCGCGATCGATGCCTCCTTGCGGCATCTGCCATTCATGATGGGCGTCGATGCGGTCATGCGACCCCTTGGGGCGTCGGCGGCCGATGAAGGCTAGGCCCGAAGGATTAAGCAGCATCACGCCGACGCAGGGCCGGTAGCGTCCGCTCATCGCGAGGCCTCTGGGGCGGTGAAGTGGGTTCCGAAAAGGCTCATGCGCCCAGCATAGCCCGTGAAGCGGCTCATGGGCCAGTGGATATCCTCTCTCGCGCCGGTTCCCTCTGCCCGTAGCGCGCGGGGGGCGGGGTGGTTTGGCGGATGGCCGAAACGCGGGCGTTCGCCGCCGGTTCAACTGCGATGATCAGCGGGTTGGCGCCGCGGGCGCCGCCCGGACGCACCACGCGCACGCCGTTCTGGACTTCGACCTCCGTCGCCGCCTGGGCATGATCCGCTGCGCTACGGACCTGCACGGAGGAAGCGGCGGGAGAGGCGTCCTGCGACCCGAGGGCCGACGTCGCGGCGACGGGCTCTGGCGGCGGCCGGTAGGCCTCGATCCTGGCGATGGCGTAGGGCCTCCCGCCGAGCGTCGCGTCGAGCGGGCCCCGCGGCGCGAGGACGAACAGCGCCGCGACGCAGGCGGAGGCGCCAGCGACCATGCCCAGGGCGAGGCGGCGCGAACCCGCGTGGGGGAGCCACGGCGTCTCGTCCCGATCACGGTCGCGGCCCAGCGGGCGGTGCAAGTCGTCGTCCATCTCGCCAAGCTCCGAAGCGGCGTCCGTCAACATGAACCGCACGGTATTTCGGCAGTTTCCGTGACTCGCGGTGAAGTCAGGCTGGCATACGCTCCGAAGCTTGCGCGCGGCGTGGCGGCCTGTGTGGGCGCGTCACGACTCCCCCTCGCCAAACAACCCCATTTGCGGTGGCGCGCCCGCCGGCGGGGCGAGCCCGAGATGCCGGAAGGCCGCGGGCGTCAGCACGCGCCCGCGCGGCGTGCGCTGTAGGAACCCCTGTTGCAGCAGATAGGGCTCAATGATGTCCTCGATCGCGTCGCGCGGTTCGGCGAGCGCCGCGGCGATGGTCTCGATCCCGACCGGACCGCCGGAAAAATTAACGGCGACCATGTCGAGATAGCGCCGGTCCATCACGTCGAGGCCGATGTCGTCCACCTCGAGCAGCGTCAGCGTGCGCGCGGCGAGGTTGCGGGTGATTTCGGCCGCGCCCTCGACGATCGCGAAATCGCGCACGCGGCGCAGCAAGCGGCCGGCGATCCGCGGCGTGCCGCGCGCGCGCCGCGCGATCTCTCTCGCGCCGCTTTCGGCCATGGCCACGCCAAGCACGCGCGCGCCGCGCCTCACGATCGTCTCGAGCTCCTCGACCGTGTAAAAATTGAGCCGCACCGGAATGCCGAAGCGGTCGCGCAGGGGGGTGGTCAGCAATCCGGCGCGGGTCGTCGCGCCGACGAGCGTGAATCGCGCAAGGTCGATCTTGACCGAGCGGGCCGCCGGTCCCTCGCCGATGATGAGGTCGAGCTGAAAATCCTCCATCGCCGGATAGAGAATCTCCTCCACCGCCGGATTCAGGCGATGAATTTCGTCGATGAACAGCACGTCGCGCGGCTCGAGATTGGTGAGCTGCGCGGCGAGATCGCCCGCCTTGGCGATGACGGGGCCCGAGGTCGAGCGGAAGTTGACGCCGAGCTCGCGCGCGATGATCTGCGCCAGCGTGGTCTTGCCGAGGCCGGGAGGGCCGACGAAGAGCACGTGATCGAGCGCGTCGCCGCGCGCCTTGGCCGCCTCGATGAAGACCTTGAGATTCTTGCGCGCCGCCTCCTGCCCGGTGAAATCGTCGAGCGCAAGTGGTCGGATCGACGCGTCATCGCGGTCGTCTTCACGCTTCTCGGGCGTCAACAGGCGGCGGGGCGGCGTGGCCAAAGAGAATCGCTCCAATGGGCCGATGGCCGGGTTTAGGGCCTGCCGTCGCATAAGCCAAGTGAGGAAGACGAAGCCGAAGGTCCTAAGGAAAACTTAGACTTGTGCGAGCATTCACGTAAGTCTTGGGGAATCGGATAGATTTCCTGAGGCTTGAACACTCCTCCCTTACCGGAGAGTGCGCTCGCCCTCTCCCGAAATGACTAAACCTGTGCTCCAAATTTTAACCAATTTGTTTGCATACATGTCCCACCGCGCGAGCGGAAACGTAGCCAAAGCCCGGAGACCCCAAACCATGCGACGACTTCTTCTCGTCCTGCCGATGATCGTTCTTTGCGCCGCGCCGGCGCGCGCCGGTGAAGCCGTGGTGGACAGCATTCTCGGCGGCGCAGCGGGCGGCCTTGTGCTCGGGCCGGTCGGCCTCGTCGGCGGCGCGCTGATCGGCGCGACGGCGGGGCCTGGCATTTCCAAGAGCTGGGGCTTGAGCGGCCACGGCCACGCCCATCACCATCACGCCAAGCCGCACCCGCAGCAGCAGGGCTGAGCGCTGCCCGAGTCGCCAGTAGCGCTCAAGCCTTTTTCAGAAATTCCGTCCGCAGCACCAGGTCCTTGATCTTGTCGGACCGGCATTCGATCTCGGCGGGGTCGTCCGTAAGACGGATGTTCTTGATCACGGTTCCGCGCTTCAACACGGCGGACGAGCCCTTGACCTTCAAATCCTTGATCAGGGTGACCGTGTCGCCATCCTTCAGCTCGGCGCCGTTGCTGTCTCTCACCGTGTCCGTCACGCGTGCCTCCTCTTTGCGTCAGTCTTCGCGCCAGCGCTTTCTGCTCGAAGGGAATCGTTCGAGCGATAAGAAATCGCGCCAGAATCAGAGAGCTGGAGCGAATTCGGATCGCAAAAGTCTGTCAACTTTTGCGGAATTTGCTCTAGGCTCAATGCGCGGCGGGCTTGGCCTTGTGGGCGTGCGCTTTGGCCTTCGTCTGAGCCTGCGCGGCTGCGGCGGCGGGTTGCTGGGCCGCCGGAGCCGGCCCGGCCGGCGTCGCGACGGTCTGCGCGGGAGCTGTCGCCGCGCTTGGCGCCGGGGCGGAATCCGCGCTGCCGCTCTCGCTCGTCGCCGGTTGCGGCTCCACCGCCGCTGAGGGAGCAGCGGGCGCCGCGACAGGCGTCAGCGCCGTCGATCCAAGCGGGACTCGCAGGTAAACCGCGAGCAGAGCAATGGATCCGATGATGATCGCCGCGGCCGCCGCCAATATGAGCTTGCGCATTTCCAATCGCTCCAGGAATCTTCGAGAGGGATAAGCCAAATCGGCATTCGACCCGCGCCGCCACGCGGCTCCGGCTTAAAGGCTGTGCGCCGGAACACAAGGGCGCCGACGACTTTTCCCAAGCCCAATCGCAGGCGCGCTTCCGGACCGCTGGCTCTCCCTGGTCTTGCGCAAAAACAACAAAGGGAGACCCCCGCGATGCAGGGGTCTCCCTCGAAACTGAAATGCCCCGAGCTACATGCGTGTCCTAACTCGGGCGGGACACATTTCGATGACGTGCGCTGCGCCTTGGCGGCGATCCGCTGAGATGGCTGGCGAGCCGCGCTCGATGAAGATGGGCAATATTGCTTCGCCGTGGCGCTATGACAAATTACGAAATTGCGCGGTTCGCGATCTGCTCGCGGGCTTCGCCCAGAAATGTTTCGGAAGAGGCTTCCGATTTGTGTCGCGAACCCGCTCTCACGATGCGATAGCGGCGTAGCGGACCTCCCCATGGCTCTGGTCGAGCTACAGTGACGCCCCGACTTTCGCCCCAAACTTTTGCACAAAAATTCACTCAGCTTTTCAGCCGGTTACCCTTCTAGCGAAGCTGTGTCTGGGAAGGCCGTGGCGGCAAATATCGGCAGTCCTTTCCGCAAGTTCCTCAGGGCTTTCCAAAATCGAAACGCCCCGCGTTCAGCAAATCCCGGCAGAGATCCATTTAAAATCCTCGGGGAGCTGTCCATACAAGCGGGACCAGCTCTTCCCCCATGAGTCAGCCCGCGCAGCCGTTGGTATATAACGACGAACGGCGGACTGGCGCGAGCGCGGCCTGACGGAAGTGGACAAGAGCCGTTGCTTCAATGCGTTGGCGCACAGACCCCAACGACCATTTCTAGCCATAGACATTCAAGGAGGAGCTTTATGATGCTCGATAAACCGCAGCAAAGAATCAGCGCGCCTGCGCCTCTAGAGCGGTTTCCTCTCAAAGCGGGTCATATCCAGCGGCGGCGAAGAAGTTTGCGCATTCGCTTGGCGTGAAGGCTTGGAGTAGTTCGCCGATCCTGTTCCAGAGGCCGTCGACGGTTCGCTCGGCGGCCTTTCGCAGGAGCGCCTTCAGCTTCGAAAAGGCCTTCTCGATCGGATTGAAGTCGGGACTGTAGGGCGGCAGATAGAGCAGGTTTGCGCCGGCCGCCTCGATCGCTCTGCGCACCTGTGCGCCCTTGTGGCTGCCGAGATTGTCCATCACGACGATGTCGCCTTTGCGCAGCGTGGGGATGAGGACCTGATCGACATAGGCCTGGAACCAGACGCCATTGATCGGCCCGTCGAGCACGAAAGGCGCGGTCAAGCCGCTGCGGCGCAGCCCGGCGACGAAGGTCGTGGTTTTCCAGTGGCCATGCGGGACGCTGGCGCGCAACCGCTCGCCTCTCGGAGCGCGCCCGTATCTTCGCGCCATGTTGGTCGAAGCCCAGGTCTCGTCGATGAAGACGAGGCGCTCGGGATCGAGATCGAGCTGGCCATCGAACCAGTCTTCGCGCCGCTTCAGAATGTCCGGCCGCTCTTGCTCGCTCGCATGGGCGGTCTTTTTTTCCATGTGATGTCGTGGCGGTCGAAGAAGCGCCACAGCGCGCCGATGCTGAAGCGATGCCCGCGTTCGGCGAGCCGCGCCTGAAGCTCTTTGAGCGTGATGTCGCAGACTTCGTCGACAAGCGACAGGATCAGCCCCTTGTGCGCGTCGATGCGCGCCGACCAGCGGTCGCCGCCGCGCTTTCCAGCCGCCGGACTGCCAGTCTCCTTCTCCCGCGCGCACCAGCGAATGGCGCTCGCCGCCGATACGCCAAAGCGCTCCGCCGCCTGCCGACGGGACATGCCGTCCGAGACGGCGGCGACGACGCGTTCACGAAGATCAAGCGAAAGGGTCTTCTTCGACATGCCTGCCGGCCTCCTTCGCCAGCAGACAGGGTGAATCAGACTTCAGCCGATTTGGGAATCCCTTTCGATTCACTCAGACAGGAAACCGCTCTAACGTCCGAAATTATCCGCGCCGGCAGGATGCTACTCCGCTGGGACCAGAAAGCTCTCGCTGAGGCGGCGGGCGTTGCGCACGTCACGGTGCGTCGACTTGAAGCGAAGCCCGGGGCTTTGGTGGCTGAGCGGTCGACTATAGCCAAGCTCCGCTCAGCGCTCGAGTTGGCCGGCATCGGCTTCGTCGAGGAAGAAGGGGACGGGCAGGGGCAAGGAGTGAGGCTAAAAAAGGCGCAGTGGCGTCTTGCCCTTGACGGCAATTAAGACTTCTGCGCGAGCACCGGCGCACGGGGCGGGACGGTGAGTCAGATTGTCGCGGGGTAATCGTTACCCGGTAGGCTACCTCGCGGCGATTTCGCTGATTTTCTGAAGCCAAGACCGCGCATAACTAGATGAAATTGTTGGCGACCCCGGCAGGATTCGAACCTGCGACCTACTGCTTAGAAGGCAGTTGCTCTATCCAACTGAGCTACGGAGTTGAAGAGCCAAGCGACGTTAGAGGGCGATGCGACTAAACGCAGCCTGATCTAGTGCGTCCAGAGACCTTTGCGGGTCGTCTTGAAATTGTCGGCGTAGGAGACGATGCGGCGCCAAGCCGTATTGGGCTTCGGCTCCTCGACCCGATAGGCGATGCCCTCGCGCTCGGCGTAGGCGATCGCCTCCTCCTTGGTCGCGAAGCGAAGCTTGACCTGCGCGCGCATGTCCGACGAGGAGGTCCAGCCCATCAGCGGATCGATCCCTCGTGCGGACTCCGGGTCGAAGCGCAGCCGCCAGGGCTTCTTCGCGGTTTCGACCGATTGGTTTTCCGGGCGATAAATGCAAGCGGTCATGGGGCCTCGTCTCGGATCTCTAGTGCTCTCCGCCGCGACCTCATCGGGGGCTTGGTCGGGGCAGCAGGATTCGAACCTGCGACCTGAAGTACCCAAAACTTCCGCGCTACCGGGCTGCGCTATGCCCCGACGCTCGCCCGCGGCGGCGACACCGCTACCACGAGGACGCCGCGCTCACAAGAAGCGGCTGTCCGACGGAGCCCCTGGAAGGCGCGAGCCTTGCCTGGCCCGCGATATGCGCCTATTGCCCTCGGGTCCTCTCAGCCAAAGAGCGCCAGTCTTGGCCGATCCGAAGACTCCCCTCCATCGCCAGCTCTATGCGCAGACGCTCGCCGCGATCGTGATCGGGGCGCTGTTTGGCGCGCTATTCCCGGCGCATGCCGACGCCCTCTGGGTGAAGGCGCTCGGCGAGGGCTTCGTGAAGCTCGTCAAGATGACGATCGCCCCGGTGATCTTCTGCACCGTGGCCGGCGGCATCGCGCATCTTTCCGACGCCCGCCGGGTCGGTCGCGTCGGCGTCAAGGCGCTGGTCTACTTCGAGGTCGTCTCGACCTTCGCGCTTCTTTTGGGGCTTCTCGTCGGAGAGCTGGTCAGGCCGGGCGCTGGCTTTCCCGGCAGGCCCGACGCCGCGGCCGTGGAGCAATACGCCAAGCGGGCGAACGAGTCCCTCGGCGCGGTCGATTTCCTGCTCGGGGTCATTCCCGACACCATCTTCGGCGCTTTCTCGCAAGGCCAGATTTTGCAGGTCCTCTTCGTCGCGATCCTCTTCGGCTTCTCGCTCATGGGGGGCGGAGAGAAGACCGAACGGCTGCGAGTCTTTCTCGATGACGCCGGTCACGCGACCTTCGGCGTCGTCGGAATCATCATGAAGGCCGCGCCCATTGGCGCCTTTGGCGCGATGGCCTACACGGTCGGCCATTACGGGCTCGCTTCGCTGGCGTCGCTCGCCTGGCTCGTGGGCTCCTTCTATCTCGCCTCGATTCTCTTCGTCGTCCTGGTTCTCGGCGCCGTCGCGCGGTTGGTCGGTTTCTCCATTCTTCGCTTCCTCGCCTACATCAAGGACGAGCTCATGCTGGTGCTCGGCACCTCGTCCTCCGAGAGCGCGCTGCCGCGGCTGATGCAAAAGCTCGAGCGTCTCGGCTGCGAGCAGAGCGTCGTAGGCCTCGTCGTTCCGACCGGCTATTCCTTCAATCTCGACGGCACCAATATCTACATGACCCTCGCGACGGTCTTCATCGCGCAGGCGCTGGGCGTCGATTTGACGTTCTGGCAGAAGCTCTCGATCATCGGCGTCGCGATGCTGACCTCGAAGGGCGCCTCGGGAGTGGCCGGCGCGGGCTTCGTGACGCTGGCCGCGACGCTCGCCGCCGTCGATCCGCGCTTGGCGCCCGGCATGGCGCTCGTGCTCGGCGTCGACAAATTCATGAGCGAGTGCCGCGCGCTCACCAATCTTTGCGGCAACGGCGTCGCGACGATCGTCGTCGCGGCCTGGGAAAACGAGCTCGATCGCGAAAAGCTCTCTTCGGAGCTCGAAGGTTCAGGCGCCGCGCCCACGGGTCGAGATTTCGAACCCCCACTTCACGAGGGCCGGTAGTTCCTCATTCGAGGTTCTTCGACGCGGGGCGAGGAATTTGAGACGTCGATGAGGGCCTCGGCCATGCAGCGCATGACCGCATAGAAGCCGACCGCCTCGCTTTCGTGGGATTTGCTATACGTCGCCACGAAGCTGGCCGTAGTGAGAATGAGTGTCGTGACAATGCCCTTCTGCGCCCGCTCCAGATCGAGTCCGGACTCGAGAGCGGTGATTCTCGCATCGACGACGACGTTCTCCACCTTCCTGGCCGTATCCTCAAGGAAAGCTCTTTCTCTGTCTCCGAGATCACGCAGATCGGTCAGGTTGAAGCATTGATCGGAGGCGAGGCTGGCGAGAGAGGCATAGTCTTTAATGCTAACCATGATATGCCCCCCAGCCGCTCGCCAATCCCTGAAGCAAATTTCGCAAAACGCCCACAGGCCTGGGCAATTGAGAAGTCTCGCTCCAACCTGCTGATCTGGTGCGACCTCCCTCGGAGGGAGTTGTTCCAGAGACGAATGCGCTACTGATAGCTTGGCAGTGGAGAATTTATAATTGTGGTCTTTGCGTAGCGGCGTGAATATGTGGATTCCTGACGCTTCAGCGCTCTGTTTTTGGCGGGACTTCTCCGCCTCAAAAAATTCCATTCGCGGAGGATGCGCGCTAGAGACTGCCCGAGCGCCAGAACCTCGACTGAAATCGTAATGATGAACAAGCCAAGAACGCCCGCCGCAGAGACCGCTTTTTCCTTCATCGTCGCGCCGGAGGAGGCGGGAACGCGGCTCGACCGATATCTTGCGGAGCGCGCCGAGATCGTTGCGGCCCATGTCTCGCGCACGCGGGTCAAGGCGCTGCTCGAGTGTGGCGCCGCGAGCCTCAACGGCCATCCCGCGCGAGACGCGAGCGCGCGGCTCGGCGAAGGCGACCGCGTGGAACTGGTGGTGCCGGAGCCCGAGCCCGCCGCGCCGCAGGGCGAGGACATTCCGCTTGAGGTCGTCTTCGAGGACGAACATCTCCTCGTCGTGGACAAGCCGGCGGGGCTCGTCGTGCATCCTGCCCCGGGGCATGAGAGCGGCACGCTCGTCAATGCGTTGATCGCCCATTGCGGCGACAGTCTCTCCGGCATAGGCGGGGTCAAGAAGCCCGGCATCGTGCATCGCATCGACAAGGACACGAGCGGTCTTGTCGTCATCGCCAAGACCGACGCGGCCCATGCCGGCCTCTCGCGGCTCTTCGAGGATCACGGCCGCAGCCTCAGTCTGACGCGCGACTATCTCGCTTTCGTCTGGGGCGCTCCCGAGCGCGCGCTGGGCACGGTGGGGGCGCCGATCGGACGGCACGCCACCCAGCGCGAGCGCATGGCGGTGGTCTCGGCCGCGCGCGGACGCGAGGCGATCACCCATTGGCAAAAGCTTGAGGATTTTGGCGTGGCCTCGCTCGTGCAGTGCAGCCTCGAGACAGGCCGCACGCATCAGATCCGCGTGCATATGGCGCATATCGGGCATCCGCTGATCGGAGATTCGACCTATGGCGCGGGCTTCAAGACCAAGGTCGCAAAGCTAGCGCCCAAGGCGCGGGCGGCAGTCGAGCAGCTTGAGCGCCAGGCCTTGCATGCCGCGTCGCTCGGCTTCACCCATCCGGTGACGGGCGAGGAGCTGCTGTTCGAAAGCGAATTGCCGAAGGATTTGCAGGCGTTGCGTGCGGCGTTGGCGAAGGGTGCATAGCGGACGCCCCCTCCCCAACCCTCCCCCGCCCTGCGGCGGGAGAGGGAGTTAGACTCGGGACCTCCCGTCAACATCGCGCAAGGCTGATCGTTAGGGTCCCCTCTCCCGCGATAGCGGGGGAGGGACAGGGAGGGGGCTTTTCAACGCATGCGCTCAACTCACCCTGCGGCGCAAGGCGCGGTTCACGATGCGCTTCGCTTGTTCCCTCAACGCGCGCTTGAGCCGCTCGATCCCGCACGCGACGCGAAACGCTCCGGGCCGCGCCGGGTCGAGCGCGACCGCAATATCGCAGACGCCGATGCGATCGGGCCAGAAGCGGGCGATCATCGGATGATTGGCGATTGCGCAGGAGTTGGTCAGCGCAATGTCGTCGCGGCTTGCAAGCATGGCGGTCAGTCGGTGAACGAGATCGATGCCCGGCGCATAGGCGCGAAAGCTCTCATCAAAAGCGATCTTCCAGAAATAGGCGCGATCGCCGCTCGCGAGGAGAATCCCCATCGCCAGCGGCCGCCCGTCGAGCGCTAGTCTTGCGATGACGCATTGGCCGCACCGCGCCATCTCTCGTGTTGCGCAAACCGCGAAGTCTGCAAGCCTCCGCTCCTTGAGCAGCGCGCCGCGCCGGCCCTTCCAGCCGGAGGCCTCGAGCGTCAGAAACTCCTCGAACGCGCGCTCAACGGCGCTCGGTTCTCTTATCAGCGCAAACTCGACCGTCCCTCGCTCTTCGAGCCGGCGGCGACGGCGATGGAGCTCCCGCAGCGCATGGTTCGAGGCGCCACGGCGCGCCAGCGCGTCGGCTGCCGAGCCCGCATAGAGCGCGGCGCGCTCGAAGGCGCAAAGCGTCTCGACCTCTCGACCGGAACCGCGCGCGGTGGAAAGGATGGCGCGAAGCGTTGCGCCACCCTGCGTCAGGCGCGGAAAAACAAGGCCGGCGATGAACTCGGTCTCCTGCAGATGCGCGAACAGCGCGCGAAGCGTCGCCTCGGAGTTCTGGCGGTCGATGAGCGGGGTGGCGAGCGGCGTCTGCTGGTTGAGCCAGATGCGGGCGAGGCCGGGAGTGAGCGCGCTCCCGCGAGCGAGCGGGAAGAGCCCAACGAGTCGCTGCCGGTCCGCGCGGTCCCAGACGGCCGCGAAGCGCGGCCGCGCACGCACCAGGAGGTTCTGCGCCAGCGCCAGCGCGAAGCCGGGCTCAAAAAAAGCGTTGGGCTCCAGCGCCCGCGCTGTGAGCGCGCGCCACGCCTCGGCGTGGGCGGCGATTTGCGCGAGATCGAGTGTCTCGACGCAGAGTCCTTCGCGCGCTCTGTAGAGGGAGAGTGAGCCGAAGGCGCGTTCATCAATCGCGCCGGCGACCGAGCCCGCAACGTCGCGGGCATGGGCCGAAGCATTCCCGATCCAAAATGGCGCCGCCATCGCCGCCGCTCCGCCGCTTGTGCCGATTTGGGTCAGCGGCGGCTCGGAATGGCCGGGCGCCGCGGGCTTCGGCAACCGAGGGGCAAGCTAAGGGCCAGCACGGCCCTTGCCAATTAGAAGAGCGGCCTTTCCCTGCGCATTCACAAGGGCGCGGTCGAACGAGCAGGCGTCCAAATATGAAATGAGCGCGGCAGCCGGGCAGGCGCCGCGCCAGATCGTGCAATCGTGATCCCTATCACGCTCTTGCGCGGCGCCCGCCCAGGATGCTTCCGATTTCCCGAGCTTTGGTCGAAAGGCCGGCGAGAACGAGAAAGGTCAGGCCAAGCAAGCCGGCTCCAGGAGCAGGGCCGGGAGCTCCGACGGAGAAAAATTCGATATCAGCGGCCGTATTAAAATCGAGCGTCCCCAGCGACGTAGGCACGTCGGTGAACTGGCTGAGCGAGTATAGGGACACCGCATTCACCGGCCCATATCCTGGCTGATAATCGAAAGCGGCCGCGTCAGCAGGCGAGAGAATAAAATCGAAGAGGTCGATCCCCATAGTGCCGGCGCGACTAAAAAAGACGGCATTGTTATCAGTGTTAAGCCCCAGCCGAGTTGGAATTGACAGCGTTGCCGTGCCCGTGCCCGTTATGATAACGCTCGAACTAATAAGCGGGTCGATCGCCGTGACGCCGGGAATGACGTTTGTTACCGTCGAATTATCCCGTCGCCCGTGAAGAACGAGCCATCACGCATTTGCGGGTCGATTTTGTGATGAACTGAGGCGGGCGATGGCGGCCAGGATGGCGGCGCAAAGAAACGCCAGCCAGGCGAGCAGGCGTCTGAAGTTGTAGCCGGCGGCGGCGAGGACGGCGTTGATGGCGTCGCCCCGCGCATGGGCGAGGAAGTTGCGGCCCATGCGGTGATGGCTCTTGCGATGGCCGATGACCGGCTCGACCGCGGAGCGTCGCCGCAGCTCGCGCTTGATCGCCTCGGTGACGCGGCGCCGTTGACCGGCGATGAACACGCTGAACTTGTGCTCCTTGGGGGCGTTGTGGCCGCGATAGCCGCGGTCGGCGACGATGCGGCTGATCGAGACGCCGATCTTCTCCTCCATGTCAGGAATGACCTGCGCCAGCGTATGGCCGTCGTAAGGATTGCCGGGCAGCGCCTGCACATGCGCGACGAACTGCCCGCCCTTCGAGCGAAAGAGCGTTGTCGCCACCGACACCTTGACGCCGAACTCATAGGGGCGATGCGCTTTGCCCTTGCCGATGCATTCGACCTCGGGCGCATGCAGGCTGTAGACCTTGCGGCCACGGCTCTTCTGGCGCTGCTCGCGCACGCGTTCGGCGAGATAAAGCGGGCGGCGGAAGACGTCGCGCAACGCCTCATTGTCCTTGATGCGTCTTGCGACGTCGCGCTCGACGCGACCCAGGAAGCTCCTGATCTTGCGCAGCGCCTTGCCGGCGCGCTTGAACTGCTTCGCGTGGGCGTAGCGCTGATGCGCGATGAGCGCCTGCTTGCCGATCCGCTCGTAGGACTGGCGCAAGGCCACGCCGTGCTTCTTGGCGAGCCGCACCAGTCGTTCTCTGGCGCGATGCATCAGCTTGGCGTCGGTCGGAAAGGCGACGGCCTTCTCCTGCACGGTGGTGTCGACGATGACCTTGGTGAAGTCTGACGGCTTCGCCGCTCCGGTCCTCGTCGCGACGGAGAGGCTTTCTTGCACCAGCGCCGCGAGCTTCTCCTCGCCCATGCGCTGACGCCAGCGCGTCAGCGACGAGCGGTCGAAGGGAAGCCGATGGGCGAAGAACTCCTCGCCGCAGAAGAGCTGGAAATAGGGGTTCTCGAGCCAGCGGTCGCACAGCGCCTCGTCGGAGAGATCGTGCATGTGCTTGAGGATGGCGAGGCCGGCCATGAGCCTCGTGGGCAGCGGCGGGCGGCCCGGAACGTCGGCATAGACGGCGCCGAAGCGCTGCTCGAGAAAGCCCCAGTCGATGGTTTTGCCGAGCCTCGCCAGCGGATGATCCATGTCGACGATCTGGTCGAGCCGCGCTCGAAACAGATCCCGCTGCCCGCCGTCCCGCCGTTCCTTCGGCAACATCGCGAATCTCTCTGCGCCCGTCCGTCGAGGGCAGAGAATCACGCCTTCGGGGCAAGATCAATTTGCAAGAAAACCACCGCAAACAGTCCGTAACCCGGCGAAAACGATGACTTTAGCGCAGCCGTATCCATCATCGCTACAAGGGCTTATCGGTTTTTCATCCGAAATTATCCGCGCCGGCAGGATGCTACTCCGCTGGGACCAGAAAGCTCTCGCTGAGGCGGCGGGCGTTGCGCACGTCACGGTGCGTCGACTTGAAGCGAAGCCCGGGGCTTTGGTGGCTGAGCGGTCGACTATAGCCAAGCTCCGCTCAGCGCTCGAGTCGGCCGGCATCGGCTTCGTCGAGGAAGAAGGGGACGGGCAGGGGCAAGGAGTGAGGCTAAAAAAGGCGCAGTGGCGTCTTGCCCTTGACGGCAATTAAGACTTCTGCGCGAGCACCGGCGCACGGGGCGGGACGGTAAGTCAGATTGTCGCGGGGTAATCGTTACCCGGTAGGCTACCTCGCGGCGATTTCGCTGATTTTCTGAAGCCAAGACCGCGCATAACTAGATGAAATTGTTGGCGACCCCGGCAGGATTCGAACCTGCGACCTACTGCTTAGAAGGCAGTTGCTCTATCCAACTGAGCTACGGAGTCGAAGAGCCAAGCGACGTTAGAGGGCGATGCGACTAAACGCAGCCTGATCTAGTGCGTCCAGAGACCTTTGCGGGTCGTCTTGAAATTGTCGGCGTAGGAGACGATGCGGCGCCAAGCCGTATTGGGCTTCGGCTCCTCGACCCGATAGGCGATGCCCTCGCGCTCGGCGTAGGCGATCGCCTCCTCCTTGGTCGCGAAGCGAAGCTTGACCTGCGCGCGCATGTCCGACGAGGAGGTCCAGCCCATCAGCGGATCGATCCCTCGTGCGAACTCCGGGTCGAAGCGCAGCCGCCAGGGCTTCTTCGCGGTTTCGACCGATTGGTTTTCCGGGCGATAAATGCAAGCGGTCATGGGGCCTCGTCTCGGATCTCTAGTGCTCTCCGCCGCGACCTCATCGGGGGCTTGGTCGGGGCAGCAGGATTCGAACCTGCGACCTGAAGTACCCAAAACTTCCGCGCTACCGGGCTGCGCTATGCCCCGACGCTCGCCCGCGGCGGCGACACCGCTACCACGAGGACGCCGCGCTCACAAGAAGCGGCTGTCCGACGGAGCCCCTGGAAGGCGCGAGCCTTGCCTGGCCCGCGATATGCGCCTATTGCCCTCGGGTCCTCTCAGCCAAAGAGCGCCAGTCTTGGCCGATCCGAAGACTCCCCTCCATCGCCAGCTCTATGCGCAGACGCTCGCCGCGATCGTGATCGGGGCGCTGTTTGGCGCGCTATTCCCGGCGCATGCCGACGCCCTCTGGGTGAAGGCGCTCGGCGAGGGCTTCGTGAAGCTCGTCAAGATGACGATCGCCCCGGTGATCTTCTGCACCGTGGCCGGCGGCATCGCGCATCTTTCCGACGCCCGCCGGGTCGGTCGCGTCGGCGTCAAGGCGCTGGTCTACTTCGAGGTCGTCTCGACCTTCGCGCTTCTTTTGGGGCTTCTCGTCGGAGAGCTGGTCAGGCCGGGCGCTGGCTTTCCCGGCAGGCCCGACGCCGCGGCCGTGGAGCAATACGCCAAGCGGGCGAACAAGTTCCTCGGCGCGGTCGATTTCCTGCTCGGGGTCATTCCCGACACCATCTTCGGCGCTTTCTCGCAAGGCCAGATTTTGCAGGTCCTCTTCGTCGCGATCCTCTTCGGCTTCTCGCTCATGGGGGGCGGAGAGAAGACCGAACGGCTGCGAGTCTTTCTCGATGACGCCGGTCACGCGACCTTCGGCGTCGTCGGAATCATCATGAAGGCCGCGCCCATTGGCGCCTTTGGCGCGATGGCCTACACGGTCGGCCATTACGGGCTCGCTTCGCTGGCGTCGCTCGCCTGGCTCGTGGGCTCCTTCTATCTCGCCTCAATTCTCTTCGTCGTCCTGGTTCTCGGCGCCGTCGCGCGGTTGGTCGGTTTCTCCATTCTTCGCTTCCTCGCCTACATCAAGGACGAGCTCATGCTGGTGCTCGGCACCTCGTCCTCCGAGAGCGCGCTGCCGCGGCTGATGCAAAAGCTCGAGCGTCTCGGCTGCGAGCAGAGCGTCGTAGGCCTCGTCGTTCCGACCGGCTATTCCTTCAATCTCGACGGCACCAATATCTACATGACCCTCGCGACGGTCTTCATCGCGCAGGCGCTGGGCGTCGATTTGACGTTCTGGCAGAAGCTCTCGATCATCGGCGTCGCGATGCTGACCTCGAAGGGCGCCTCGGGAGTGGCCGGCGCGGGCTTCGTGACGCTGGCCGCGACGCTCGCCGCCGTCGATCCGCGCTTGGCGCCCGGCATGGCGCTCGTGCTCGGCGTCGACAAATTCATGAGCGAGTGCCGCGCGCTCACCAATCTTTGCGGCAACGGCGTCGCGACGATCGTCGTCGCGGCCTGGGAAAACGAGCTCGATCGCGAAAAGCTCTCTTCGGAGCTCGAAGGTTCAGGCGCCGCGCCCACGGGTCGAGATTTCGAACCCCCACTTCACGAGGGCCGGTAGTTCCTCATTCGAGGTTCTTCGACGCGGGGCGAGGAATTTGAGACGTCGATGAGGGCCTCGGCCATGCAGCGCATGACCGCATAGAAGCCGACCGCCTCGCTTTCGTGGGATTTGCTATACGTCGCCACGAAGCTGGCCGTAGTGAGAATGAGTGTCGTGACAATGCCCTTCTGCGCCCGCTCCAGATCGAGTCCGAACTCGAGAGCGGTGATTCTCGCATCGACGACGACGTTCTCCACCTTCCTGGCCGTATCCTCAAGGAAAGCTCTTTCTCTGTCTCCGAGATCACGCAGATCGGTCAGGTTGAAGCATTGATCGGAGGCGAGGCTGGCGAGAGAGGCATAGTCTTTAATGCTAACCATGATATGCCCCCCAGCCGCTCGCCAATCCCTGAAGCAAATTTCGCAAAACGCCCACAGGCCTGGGCAATTGAGAAGTCTCGCTCCAACCTGCTGATCTGGTGCGACCTCCCTCGGAGGGAGTCGTTCCAGAGACGAATGCGCTACTGATAGCTTGGCAGTGGAGAATTTATAATTGTGGTCTTTGCGTAGCGGCGTGAATATGTGGATTCCTGACGCTTCAGCGCTCTGTTTTTGGCGGGACTTCTCCGCCTCAAAAAATTCCATTCGCGGAGGATGCGCGCTAGAGACTGCCCGAGCGCCAGAACCTCGACTGAAATCGTAATGATGAACAAGCCAAGAACGCCCGCCGCAGAGACCGCTTTTTCCTTCATCGTCGCGCCGGAGGAGGCGGGAACGCGGCTCGACCGATATCTTGCGGAGCGCGCCGAGATCGTTGCGGCCCATGTCTCGCGCACGCGGGTCAAGGCGCTGCTCGAGTGTGGCGCCGCGAGCCTCAACGGCCATCCCGCGCGAGACGCGAGCGCGCGGCTCGGCGAAGGCGACCGCGTGGAACTGGTGGTGCCGGAGCCCGAGCCCGCCGCGCCGCAGGGCGAGGACATTCCGCTTGAGGTCGTCTTCGAGGACGAACATCTCCTCGTCGTGGACAAGCCGGCGGGGCTCGTCGTGCATCCTGCCCCGGGGCATGAGAGCGGCACGCTCGTCAATGCGTTGATCGCCCATTGCGGCGACAGTCTCTCCGGCATAGGCGGGGTCAAGAAGCCCGGCATCGTGCATCGCATCGACAAGGACACGAGCGGTCTTGTCGTCATCGCCAAGACCGACGCGGCCCATGCCGGCCTCTCGCGGCTCTTCGAGGATCACGGCCGCAGCCTCAGTCTGACGCGCGACTATCTCGCTTTCGTCTGGGGCGCTCCCGAGCGCGCGCTGGGCACGGTGGGGGCGCCGATCGGACGGCACGCCACCCAGCGCGAGCGCATGGCGGTGGTCTCGGCCGCGCGCGGACGCGAGGCGATCACCCATTGGCAAAAGCTTGAGGATTTTGGCGTGGCCTCGCTCGTGCAGTGCAGCCTCGAGACAGGCCGCACGCATCAGATCCGCGTGCATATGGCGCATATCGGGCATCCGCTGATCGGAGATTCGACCTATGGCGCGGGCTTCAAGACCAAGGTCGCAAAGCTAGCGCCCAAGGCGCGGGCGGCAGTCGAGCAGCTTGAGCGCCAGGCCTTGCATGCCGCGTCGCTCGGCTTCACCCATCCGGTGACGGGCGAGGAGCTGCTGTTCGAAAGCGAATTGCCGAAGGATTTGCAGGCGTTGCGTGCGGCGTTGGCGAAGGGTGCATAGCGGACGCCCCCTCCCCAACCCTCCCCCGCCCTGCGGCGGGAGAGGGAGTTAGACTCGGGACCTCCCGTCAACATCGCGCAAGGCTGATCGTTAGGGTCCCCTCTCCCGCGATAGCGGGGGAGGGACAGGGAGGGGGCTTTTCAACGCATGCGCTCAACTCACCCTGCGGCGCAAGGCGCGGTTCACGATGCGCTTCGCTTGTTCCCTCAACGCGCGCTTGAGCCGCTCGATCCCGCACGCGACGCGAAACGCTCCGGGCCGCGCCGGGTCGAGCGCGACCGCAATATCGCAGACGCCGATGCGATCGGGCCAGAAGCGGGCGATCATCGGATGATTGGCGATTGCGCAGGAGTCGGTCAGCGCAATGTCGTCGCGGCTTGCAAGCATGGCGGTCAGTCGGTGAACGAGATCGATGCCCGGCGCATAGGCGCGAAAGCTCTCATCAAAAGCGATCTTCCAGAAATAGGCGCGATCGCCGCTCGCGAGGAAAATCCCCATCGCCAGCGGCCGCCCGTCGAGCGCTAGTCTTGCGATGACGCATTGGCCGCACCGCGCCATCTCTCGTGTTGCGCAAACCGCGAAGTCTGCAAGCCTCCGCTCCTTGAGCAGCGCGCCGCGCCGGCCCTTCCAGCCGGAGGCCTCGAGCGTCAGAAACTCCTCGAACGCGCGCTCAACGGCGCTCGGTTCTCTTATCAGCGCAAACTCGACCGTCCCTCGCTCTTCGAGCCGGCGGCGACGGCGATGGAGCTCCCGCAGCGCATGGTTCGAGGCGCCACGGCGCGCCAGCGCGTCGGCTGCCGAGCCCGCATAGAGCGCGGCGCGCTCGAAGGCGCAAAGCGTCTCGACCTCTCGACCGGAACCGCGCGCGGTGGAAAGGATGGCGCGAAGCGTTGCGCCACCCTGCGTCAGGCGCGGAAAAACAAGGCCGGCGATGAACTCGGTCTCCTGCAGATGCGCGAACAGCGCGCGAAGCGTCGCCTCGGAGTTCTGGCGGTCGATGAGCGGGGTGGCGAGCGGCGTCTGCTGGTTGAGCCAGATGCGGGCGAGGCCGGGAGTGAGCGCGCTCCCGCGAGCGAGCGGGAAGAGCCCGACGAGTCGCTGCCGGTCCGCGCGGTCCCAGACGGCCGCGAAGCGCGGCCGCGCACGCACCAGGAGGTTCTGCGCCAGCGCCAGCGCGAAGCCGGGCTCAAAAAAAGCGTTGGGCTCCAGCGCCCGCGCTGTGAGCGCGCGCCACGCCTCGGCGTGGGCGGCGATTTGCGCGAGATCGAGTGTCTCGACGCAGAGTCCTTCGCGCGCTCTGTAGAGGGAGAGTGAGCCGAAGGCGCGTTCATCAATCGCGCCGGCGACCGAGCCCGCAACGTCGCGGGCATGGGCCGAAGCATTCCCGATCCAAAATGGCGCCGCCATCGCCGCCGCTCCGCCGCTTGTGCCGATTTGGGTCAGCGGCGGCTCGGAATGGCCGGGCGCCGCGGGCTTCGGCAACCGAGGGGCAAGCTAAGGGCCAGCACGGCCCTTGCCAATTAGAAGAGCGGCCTTTCCCTGCGCATTCACAAGGGCGCGGTCGAACGAGCAGGCGTCCAAATATGAAATGAGCGCGGCAGCCGGGCAGGCGCCGCGCCAGATCGTGCAATCGTGATCCCTATCACGCTCTTGCGCGGCGCCCGCCCAGGATGCTTCCGATTTCCCGAGCTTTGGTCGAAAGGCCGGCGAGAACGAGAAAGGTCAGGCCAAGCAAGCCGGCTCCAGGAGCAGGGCCGGGAGCTCCGACGGAGAAAAATTCGATATCAGCGGCCGTATTAAAATCGAGCGTCCCCAGCGACGTAGGCACGTCGGTGAACTGGCTGAGCGAGTATAGGGACACCGCATTCACCGGCCCATATCCTGGCTGATAATCGAAAGCGGCCGCGTCAGCAGGCGAGAGAATAAAATCGAAGAGGTCGATCCCCATAGTGCCGGCGCGACTAAAAAAGACGGCATTGTTATCAGTGTTAAGCCCCAGCCGAGTTGGAATTGACAGCGTTGCCGTGCCCGTGCCCGTTATGATAACGCTCGAACTAATAAGCGGGTCGATCGCCGTGACGCCGGGAATGACGTTTGTTACCGTCGAATTATCCCGTCGCCCGTGAAGAACGAGCCATCACGCATTTGCGGGTCGATTTTGTGATGAACTGAGGCGGGCGATGGCGGCCAGGATGGCGGCGCAAAGAAACGCCAGCCAGGCGAGCAGGCGTCTGAAGTTGTAGCCGGCGGCGGCGAGGACGGCGTTGATGGCGTCGCCCCGCGCATGGGCGAGGAAGTTGCGGCCCATGCGGTGATGGCTCTTGCGATGGCCGATGACCGGCTCGACCGCGGAGCGTCGCCGCAGCTCGCGCTTGATCGCCTCGGTGACGCGGCGCCGTTGACCGGCGATGAACACGCTGAACTTGTGCTCCTTGGGGGCGTTGTGGCCGCGATAGCCGCGGTCGGCGACGATGCGGCTGATCGAGACGCCGATCTTCTCCTCCATGTCAGGAATGACCTGCGCCAGCGTATGGCCGTCGTAAGGATTGCCGGGCAGCGCCTGCACATGCGCGACGAACTGCCCGCCCTTCGAGCGAAAGAGCGTTGTCGCCACCGACACCTTGACGCCGAACTCATAGGGGCGATGCGCTTTGCCCTTGCCGATGCATTCGACCTCGGGCGCATGCAGGCTGTAGACCTTGCGGCCACGGCTCTTCTGGCGCTGCTCGCGCACGCGTTCGGCGAGATAAAGCGGGCGGCGGAAGACGTCGCGCAACGCCTCATTGTCCTTGATGCGTCTTGCGACGTCGCGCTCGACGCGACCCAGGAAGCTCCTGATCTTGCGCAGCGCCTTGCCGGCGCGCTTGAACTGCTTCGCGTGGGCGTAGCGCTGATGCGCGATGAGCGCCTGCTTGCCGATCCGCTCGTAGGACTGGCGCAAGGCCACGCCGTGCTTCTTGGCGAGCCGCACCAGTCGTTCTCTGGCGCGATGCATCAGCTTGGCGTCGGTCGGAAAGGCGACGGCCTTCTCCTGCACGGTGGTGTCGACGATGACCTTGGTGAAGTCTGACGGCTTCGCCGCTCCGGTCCTCGTCGCGACGGAGAGGCTTTCTTGCACCAGCGCCGCGAGCTTCTCCTCGCCCATGCGCTGACGCCAGCGCGTCAGCGACGAGCGGTCGAAGGGAAGCCGATGGGCGAAGAACTCCTCGCCGCAGAAGAGCTGGAAATAGGGGTTCTCGAGCCAGCGGTCGCACAGCGCCTCGTCGGAGAGATCGTGCATGTGCTTGAGGATGGCGAGGCCGGCCATGAGCCTCGTGGGCAGCGGCGGGCGGCCCGGAACGTCGGCATAGACGGCGCCGAAGCGCTGCTCGAGAAAGCCCCAGTCGATGGTTTTGCCGAGCCTCGCCAGCGGATGATCCATGTCGACGATCTGGTCGAGCCGCGCTCGAAACAGATCCCGCTGCCCGCCGTCCCGCCGTTCCTTCGGCAACATCGCGAATCTCTCTGCGCCCGTCCGTCGAGGGCAGAGAATCACGCCTTCGGGGCAAGATCAATTTGCAAGAAAACCACCGCAAACAGTCCGTAACCCGGCGAAAACGATGACTTTAGCGCAGCCGTATCCATCATCGCTACAAGGGCTTATCGGTTTTTCACGGA
>CAVUQD010000005.1:0-260013 GCA_963743565.1 uncultured Alphaproteobacteria bacterium | reverse complement strand
CCGGCGAGCGCCGCTCTGACGCGACCTGCTGCAGCTCCTAGCGACGCCATTCAGGTGGAAATCGCGAAACCGAGCTCGAGCGCTCTGCAGACGCTCGGAGCCATCATCACGGCGATGGTGAGCCCCCTCACCACCGGGGGAATCGTTGTGATCTTTGTCATTTTCATTCTCGCTCAGCGGCAGGATTTAAGGAACCGGCTGGTCCGGCTCGCCGGCTCGAGTGATATTCAACGCACGACCGCCGCATTCGACGATGCGGCGCAGCGGCTCAGCCGGCTTTTCCTCACTCAAGCCGCGCTCAACGCGGGCTTCGGCTTCGTGGTGGGCGCGGGCCTTTGGATCATCGGCGTTCCAAGCGCCCCATTGTGGGGGATGCTGGCGATGATTTTTCGTTTCGTCCCTTATATCGGCCCCGTCATCTCGGCGATCTTTCCGCTCATCCTTGCAGCGGCGGCGGCGGCAGGCTGGGCCGCGGTTCTATGGACGGCGGTGTTGTTCGTGATTGTGGAGACGATAGCCGGTCAGATCATCGAGCCCTTGGCTTATGGACATAGCTCGGGACTTTCACCGATCGCGGTCATCACCTCCGCCACCTTCTGGACATGGCTCTGGGGGCCGATCGGATTGATTTTGGCGACTCCGCTGACGATTTGCCTAGTGGTGCTTGGCCGCCATGTGGATCGACTGGCGTTCTTGACGGTGATTCTCGGCGACCAACCGGCGCTCATGCCGGCGGAGCTCGTCTATCAGCGGATGTTGGCAAGAGATCCGGTCGAGGCGACCGAGCAAGCGCGACAGTTTTTGAGGGACAAGCCGCTGCTCGCCTATTACGAAGACGTTCTCCTGGAAGGCCTCAAGCTTGCGGCGACCGATGCGGAGCGCGGTTTGCTCGACCCGGAACGAATGGTGCTCATTCGCGACGCCATCGCCGAGATCGTCGACGACCTGAGTGATCATAAAGACGATCCCGATCCGGCACAGGATGCAGCCATCGAGGCGCGAGACTTTGGTTGCGAAACGGCGCTGGAACTGGCGCAACAGAAGCGAGCCGGCAAGTTGGCGCTCTGCATTCCGGGTCTCGGGCTGATTGACGAGGGCCTGGCCTTGATCGTCACCCAGCTGCTCGAACGAAGGGGAGTTCACGCACGCGCCGAGGAAGTTGGCGTGTTGTCGAAATCGCGCGTCTCTTCCTTGGCCACCAAGGACGTCGCATTGATTTGCCTGTGCTACATGGAAACTCCCACTCCCGCGCAAATACACTATGCCGTTCGCCGCTTGCGCCGGACAGCCCCAGCCGCGATAATCCTCATTGCGCTGCTAGGTGGAACGATCGCGATTGACGACGAGGAAGTCATTCGCGCATTGGTGAAGCTCGATCTGGTCAAGGCCTCGCTTCGCGCCACGGTTGAACGGATTCTTGAAATTACGGCCGTTCCTTCGGAACACGAAGCTTGAAGCTCGTCGCCGACGCCACCTTCTGGCCTTTCGCACACCGTTATGCGTTGACTTATGCCGGGCTCTCTTTCTGCTTTGCCTGAAGCGCTTGGGTCCAGTTCGTCCTCAGAAAGGCAGTCTTAGGATGGATCGCTGCGGCCTTCGCCCTCCCTGAGCTTGCCGCGCTCGAAAATAATCACGACGGCGATCGCAATCAAAAGCGGAACAACCAAATAGAACAGGCGGAAGACGAGCAGCGCCGACAACACTTTCAGGCGCGGCACGTCGGGCATGGCCTTGATGAAGAAGAGCTCAAACACGCCCAGGCCGGCGGGCGCCGTGGAGACGAGCGCCGCCGAAAAGGAGAAGAGAAACGTGCCCAGAATGACGAGAAAGCCGGGATTGCTAGTCTCGGGCAGCGCGAAATAGATGATGCCGGCGGCGCCAGCGAGCTCAATGGGCGCGGCGAACAATTGCCGAGCCATGACCCCCGGGCGCGGATAAACGATCTGCATTTTGCCGATCGTGAGCGGACGAAAACGCATCAGCGAGCCAATGACATAGAGCGCGACGATGGAGAGGCAGCCGAACCCGATCGTCAGCGCAGTACCTGGATTGATGATGATCTCGGGAAGCATTCCGGACAGACGCTGCATCATGGCGGGATGGGTCGTGAGCAGCAGGCCGCCGACCAAGATACTGCCAAGGGCGAAGGTGAGGGCGCAGAAGGTGACGAGCACGCCCACCTGCGCCATCGTCAGCCCCTTGGCAGAGTACGCGCGGTAACGCACCATGGCTCCGGACAAAACCGAAGCGCCGACATTATGAGACAAGGCATAAGTCGTGAAGGAACAGACGGAGATGTAAATCCAAGAGATATGCCTCACCCCAAGGTGCAGCAGCGCAATATGGTCGTACCAGGCGAGCGCTGCGTACGCCACCAAGGTCGATACGCCGGCAGCGAGATATGCAGAAAGTGGGATGGCTTTCAGGTCGGCCCAAACATCAGCCCCGACGGCCTCGCCCTTCAACTCGTGATAAAGCAAATAGAAAGCACCGATCACGGCTACAATTCCGACGAGCGACCAAAGGCGTCCCAAGAACTTCTTCATGCGACCCTTGCCGGCAGGGATTGTGTTCGCTCTCGAACGGCTGCATTCGAGCCGTATCGCCTTCCCTTGCATGGTCAGACTTCGTCCACAAGCCTCGATCGGATATGCCTCTGATGACGGTCTTGAGCGCCAATCTTGCGGATGACAGAGTTCCCCCGCTCGAGCTTCGGGTCCAGCTCGCTGCTCTGGACTTACGCTACCACTCCGTCGATAAACTCATATCGCCAGCTCGAAGCATTGTGCGCTGAAGTGAACCGAGTTCAGCCCTTGGCTGCGGCAGGGCGTTCTCATCTCGAGTTGTTTTGGCGAATGCCGGCCTCGGGCCATCTTCGCCCGTCTGGACTCCCGCTGAGCGAGTCCGCTCCCCGACATTGCCGCCGCGACACGAAATCTCTCGCGCGTCACTGACCGCCAAGAGCGGCTATGCCTCCATCTCAATTTGTCGAGGAACGATCAAGGATCTCTCTAAGCTTTCGCGCTAGCTGGCTGATCGAATAAGGCTTGACGATCATGTCCACGCCGCGGTCGAGAATGCCGTTATGCACGACGGCGTTCCTTGTGAACCCGGTTGTAAAAAGCACCTTCAGCCCTGGCCACCGTTTACATGCTTCATCAGCGAGTTCACTCCCGCCCTTGTCGGGCATAACAACATCGGTGAAAAGAAGGTCAACTCGCTGGGCGTCCAGTTGACTGAGGGCGGATCCGGCTCCATCTGCCTGAATTACTTTGTAACCCAGTTCGCTTAGCGTTTCACCCGTGATTCTACGGACGTGTTCTTCGTCCTCCACGACCAGGATTATCTCATTATTTCCTCGAGGCGTTGCCTCAGTCGAGATAGCTGTTATCGTTTGCGCATCCGCACTGCCCCAATGCCTAGGAAAATAGATTTTCACTGTCGTGCCCCGACCCAACTCGGAGTAAAGCTTGACGTGCCCCTTAGATTGGAGAATAAATCCGTGCACTTGGCTCAACCCGAGACCGGTTCCCTTTCCCTGCGGCTTGGTCGTGAAGAACGGATCGAATGCCCGCGTCGCTACTTCATTGCTCATCCCTACGCCCGTATCCGTGACCGCGATAAGGACATACTGCCCGCTCCGAATGCCGAAGTGGCGAGAGGAGTATTCTTCGTCCAAAAACGCATTGCTCGTTTCAATTGTGAGATTTCCGCCGTTTGGCATCGCATCTCGGGCGTTTAAGGCGAGATTCAGGATGGCGCTCTCAAGTTGAGCTGGATCGACATGGATAAACCACACGCCGCCCGCGAGAACCGTTTCAAGCCGGATGTTTTCACCTAAAGTCCGACGAAGCAGCTCAGCCATATTGGCAACCAGTTTATTTGGCTCGACCTGCGCAGGGGACAAAGGTTGCTGTCGAGAAAATGCAAGAAGCCGACGGGTCAGCGTCGCTGCCCGCTCGGCTCCGTCGAGCGCGCCGTCGAGAAAGCGAACTACATTGGTTTCTCCCCTATCCAGGAGTTGCTTGGCCAAGCTTGTGTTATTTACAATCACGGCAAGCATATTATTGAAATCGTGGGCTAATCCACCTGTCAACTGACCGACCGCTTCCATCTTCTGCGCTTGTCGCAGTTGGTCCTGTGTGGCGCGGATCTTGTCCAGGCGTCTTCGCAATTGTTGGACTGTTGCGAGGGCGAGAAGCGATAGGATTAAGGCAGCGCCGAGAGCACCGCCGCGCAAATAGCTACCCAGTCTTTCATTTATCTGGAATTGCGCGTCTATTTGCTGGTCTTGGCGCGAGAGCCGCCTGCTGACAATCTCTCGAAGCTGATCCATAACGTGCTTGCCAATATTTTTATTAACTAATGAGAGCGCCTCCCCGCGTTTGTTGACGTCATGAAGATTGATTGTCTCGCGCAATTCAGAGAGCTTTTCACGTGACAGTTCCCTCAGCCGATCTAATTCCCCGTCTTTGTCGCTGCTTAAGTTCTCAATTTCCCTAAGTCCAGAGTCGACAGAGGTAATACCGTACCTATATGGTTCCAGATATATAGGGTTGCCAGTCAGCAAATAACCTCGCTGCCCCGTCTCTGCATTCAACAACGCATTGAAGACGAGGTTTAGCGCGTCGCGTTCCAGCACAAGTCTATGAATATATTCATATTCTTTGTTACGCTCCTCTACAAATCCAAAAATAGCGATTAACAATGCTAGAAGGACCGAAAATCCTACGTATAGAGGTTTGTGGCTGTCTAAAAATGAGCTGAAAAGCTTCGCATTCATAGCGTCGGGAGCAAATTTTCGATTCATGCAACGCCCCCGTAATCGCGAATTCGCGCTCTGATCACGCGTTTTGGGCCTTGCGAGCCGTCGTGCGGCAGGGAGTTATTGCGACAAAAAAGGTCCCACCCGCGAGTGCGTCTCTCGCTCTCGATCTGCACCTTAACGCCTCTCGCAGGGCTAAACTTCAAGAATCGCCCATCTCACGCCGGTTTGCAATCCGCTCATCAGGGGCTAAGCCGGGTCGGATCCCCACTGAGTGCCACTACCCTGGATGAAAAGCCGTGGCGTTTGGCTACGCCTCGGTTTGAAATTTGACGCCTTTGACGTGCGCTCGCGGCCGTCCCAACTCCCATGCTATCCTTGGCGCAAAGCAACGGGAGACGGGGCATGCCGGTGGAATTGTGCTTCTTCAAATCAGAGTCCAATGACACAATCGCGGTAAATCCCGCATACGTCAGGTGTTTGCGCGATCCTGGCACCGGTAGTGTGGCTATCGTGTTCACAGAAACTCACGAGATCTTTGTTGAGGGGACAATTGCAGACGTGATGGATAACCTCCAGGGCAGAAAGTAGGCCATGCCGACCGGGCCTAACGCCGAGAGGCGCCCCGCGCGATGACGGCGGGGCGTTTTTGCGTCTCTTCGAGATCACGCGTGGGACACCTCGTTGCCGCTGTTTGGGTCGAAATCCAGGCTCTCCCCCGCTGCGACACAACTCCAGTATTCCCAGAACCCTTCCGGAACAAAATACCCGGCGTCGTCACTCCAAGGCAGGCGATGCAAATCGTCGCGGCATTCTTCGATAAATTTCTGCCAAGCTACGCATTTGCCGTCTGAAGTGACGGCGTGATTATAGCTCTCCATCTTGTGCGCTAGTGCGATAAGGGTCGTCATGACTCCCTCCTTTATAGGGGAAACAATCTTCGGGCGCCGAAAGTTGCATCAGCGCATAAAGAAACTGGCGTAACGCCGATCGCCTTGAACTCAAGGGTGTCGACCGCAGGAGCATCCAGTTGCGGCACGCCACCAGGAAGCCGCGCGCCTTGGTCCACACGCCCGCCAGGACGAGAAATGGCGAAGCTCATGAGGCCAGCGCCTGGGGTCATCGCGAAATTCTTGCTTCATGCACCATTGTTGTAACGCTCGTGCTTAGCGCAGAAGCAGAAGAGTATTACGTATTGAACTAATCTATCGGTAGCGTATGGTCTTTCTGTCAGGCATTACAGCCTAGCAGGCTGTTGAAAATCCGTCTCGCTTGGCTTTGAGGACGGCTTCGTCGCCGCTGTCGTAATCAAACTTGATCTCGATGGAGCCGTCGTCGAGCAATTCGGCGTTTCCTTCGCCCGAGATTTCGTCCCCTTCGTCGAAACCGATCCAGGTGAAAGCGATGGAGGTCGGACCGTATTCGACGTCGAGGGTCGCCTTCATCGCGCCGAAGGCGATTTCGCCGCGGCCGCCGGCGGTGATGACGATTGTCGCCGGGCCGCAGAGGTCGAGATAGGCTCGATCCCAGATGTCGGCTTCGACGATCCGCCAACGACCGACGAGCTTGCAGCCCACGGGCGCGCTCATGCGGCTTCCGCCAACAGTTTCGGCAGCCGCACCAGATTGTAGGCGGCCGCCGTGAAGGTGAAGGCCCAGCCGACCCGTTCACGGCCTCTGAACCTCGTCTTCTCCTGTCCGCCGATGGTCTTGATCCAGCCGAAGCCTTCCTCGATCTTCTTACGGATGCGCTGACTGATCGCGTAACTTGCGTGCCGCGTCGTGCGACCGTCGATCGCCGAGGCGCGTCCGTTGTTGTTCTGAGCGACGTGCGGCGTGACCTTCATCGATCGCAGCTCGTTTATGAAGTCTTCGGCGTCATAGGCCTTGTCGGCCCCCAAGGTGATCGTCCGCGGGCAGTCGGCGCGCGGCTCGATCATGTGCAGCGCCGCGACGCGCTCGGCGTGGCCGTCGGCTTGGGTGAGGCAGGCGCTGACGAAGAGCGCGTGTCGGTTCTCCATCAGCGCGTGGCCAATGAAGCAGAGCTTGGCTTCCTTGCCGGGGCCTTTGCGATAGAGCCGCGCCTCGGGGTCGGTCGTCGATGCATGCGTCTCGTTCGAACGCTTCTCGCCATGGAAATCTGCTTCCTTGTTGCGTCCGCCGCCTTCGCTTGGCGGCTCGTCCGCTCCGTCCTTTGGCTTGAAGCTCTTCATCGACGCCCAGGCTTGGATCAGCGTGCCGTCGACCGAAAAGTGATCCGTGCTCAAGAGCTGCTTCACGCGCGGCTGCTCCAGGATCGCATTCAGGAACTTCACGGCGATGTCGCCCGCAAGCAGCCGATCGCGGTTCTTCGAGAAGGTCGAATGATCCCAAACCGGATCGTCGACGCCAAGCCCCACGAACCAGCGGAAGAGAAGGTCGAACTCCAGTCGCTCCATCAGCTGGCGCTCCGAGCGGATCGAATAGAAAGCCTGCAGCAGCATCGCCCGCAGAAGCTTCTCCGGCGGGATCGACGGCCGGCCAGTCGAGGAATAAAGGGCCGAGAACTCCTTCTCGAGCGCCGCCAGAGCTTCGTTCACCAGTTGGCGGATCGCCCGCAGGGGATGGGTCTTCCCAACCCGCGCCTCAAGATCGACATAGCTGAAAAGCGCCCCGGATCGCGCGTCGCCGCCCCGCATGATTCATTCCTCGCTGCCGCGAGATTACTGAATCACGCCCCGATTCCCAGAGCCAGCGACTTTTTCAACGGCCTGCTAGACGGAGGCGACGCCATGAGCTACGTCCAAACAATACATGTTATCGACGACGATGCGACGGTACGAATTTCATTGCAAATCGTATTAGGGGCGGAGGGTTACGTCGTTCACAGCCATGAATCCGCCCAAGCGTTCCTCAACACAATCCAGAAAGACGACGTCGGTTGCATCGTGACCGATGTGAATATGCCGGGGATGACTGGAATCGAGCTTTTGTTCGAAATGTGCAAGCGTCACATGGGTATGCCCGCCATCGTCATCAGTGGATTTGTGGACGCTCGGCTCAACCAAGCGAGCAAGGAAAAGGGCGCATTTCGTTGCTTCGAAAAGCCGGTCGATCTGGACGAGCTCCTTGCCGCGATCCACGCGGCGTTGGTTCAGACCTATGGAGGGGATCAAAACCCGGGCTTTGCCGGCTAGCGCTGGCTGGATCGCAGCCGCATCGAACCTAATTGCGTAAAAACGGCAAGTGCTGTCCGAGCAAGTCCGGGGGGCCGCTTGGGGTCATCTTCACCCGCGCCTGCCTTGGCTTGGGAAGGGCGGCTTCTCCTTCGATTCCTGAAGCCGGGCTGATATCCAAGGAAGGCTCAATCTTCGCCTTTCTCGGTGCATAGAGATTGATCCGCTCGTTTAGGAAGAGCCTTCAGGCAGGAGCGCCGCTTTTGCCTCGCATCCTCCCTCGGAAAAATCTTCGTGAACCCCTTCGTGACCTGCCCCCGAACTTTCATCCATCGGCGAGTTGAGTCCTTGAGGTTGATACGCCTGAGGGCGCGGATGTAGCAACAGGCGATCGGCGGAGCTGGTCGGGGTTGCGGCGCCGATCGCCTGTTGCGGCGAGGTTGGCCGCATATTCTGCTGGCGTCGCATAACCGAGGGAGGAATGCGGTCGCTGGTGGTTGTAGTCGGCCGTCCACGAGCCGATTGTCTTTCTCGCATGGTCGAGGCCGAAGAACAGCGTCTCGTTGAGCAACTCATCACGCATGCGGCCGTTGAAGCTCTCGCAGAAGCCATTCTGCATCGGCTTCCCCGGCGCGATGTAATGCCACTCGACCCTGTTTTCGTTCGCCCAGGATAGGACGGCGTTCGAGGTGAACTCCGTCCCGTGGTCGGAGACGATCATGCCAGGCCTGCCGCGTCGTGCGATCAGCGTCGTCAGCTCGCGCGCCACTCGCTTGCCGGAGATCGATGTGTCCGGGATCGCCGCCAGGCATTCGCGCGTCACGTCGTCGACGACGTTCAAGATACGGAAGCGGCGGCCGCAGGCGAACTGATCATGCACAAAGTCCAAAGACCAGCGCGCGTTCGGCTTCGCCTCGACCGGGATCGGCGCCCGCGTCCCCACGGCTCGGCGGCGAGCGCGGCGCTTCCTCACCGTCAGCCCTTCCTCACGGTAGAGCCGATAGATGCGGTTCTTGCCCGCGGGCTCGCCCTGTTGCCGAAGCAACACGAACAGCCTTCGATAGCCGAAGCGCCGGCGGGCGTTGGCGAGATCGCGCAACTTGGCGCGAAGCTCGGCGTCCGCCGGTCGCTTCGACGCATAACGCATGGTCTTGCGGTCGATGGCGACGATCTGGCAGGCCCGACGTTCCGACAGGCCCATCACGGCCCGAAGGTGCGCGACGGCTTCGCGCTTGACGGCGGGCCCTACCATTTTTTTGACAAGAGCTCGCGAAGCGCGGCCGCATCGAGCATCTGATCGGCCAGAAGCTTCTTCAGCCGCGCGTTTTCCTCCTCCAGCGCCTTCAGCCGTTTGGCCTCGGAAACCTCCATGCCGCCGAATTTGGCTTTCCAATTGTAGAGCGTCGTCTCCGAAACCGCGTATTTGCGCGCCAGGTCGGCCGCCTTCGCGCCCGCCTCTTGCTCTCGCAAAATCCCGATGATCTGCTCTTCCGTGAACCGTTTCTTCTTCATCGTGTCCGTCCTGCAATAGGCCGGACTCTAATCGCTTCTGGAGGGATTTCTCAGGGGCAGGTCACTGTCAATCAGCATTCAATCGGGACCCCAGATTTGCATCCAAGAGGGACCCCTCTGGGGCTTGGAGGAACGACAGCGCTCACCCCGGCGTAGCCATGCGGTTAGCGCAGCCGGGGTGAGCGCGGTGACGTGAGGCGGGCATTGAGTCTCATGCGCGATTTTTGAAGCGCCAGCTTTCGTTGCCGGTTTCGACGATGTCACAGTGATGGGTGAGGCGATCGAGCAGCGCGGTCGTCATCTTGGCGTCGCCGAAGACGCTGGGCCATTCGCCAAATTTGGCTTTCCAGTTGTAGAGCGTCGCTTCCGAAACGCCGTGCTTGCGCGCGAGATCGACGGTCTTGGCGCCCGCCTCGTGCTCCTTCAGCACGCCAATGATCTGTTCTTCCGTAAAACGTGCACGCTTCATTCGTCCGTCCTCTCCTAGGCCGGACTCTAATCGCGCATGGTGGAACTTTGCAGTGGCAGGTCAGTCAAGCCGCTGCGTGAGCGATAGGAGGCTGCGGCGCCGGCAAGGTCACGCCTTCGTGCACATCGAGATGCGCTGGCTTGACGCTCGCGAGGATAGATGTTGCGCGAGTCACGTCTCCGGCCGTTCCTTGCACCAGGATGAGAAATGAGTTGGCTTTCAGCGCTCGCTCATATTCGAGAATGCTGTCTTTTGGGACGCCCATGCTGTAAATCGCGGCGCCGATCGCGCTGGAGCCGCCGAAGGCGATCGCTCCCTCGAGAGCGGAGAGGATGGTTACAGCGAGACCGCCAAGCGCCATCACGGGGCCGGTCACCGGCGAAACGAGGAATATTCCCGCCCCGAAGAGACCCCAAAGGCTGCCCCAGAAGGCGCCATACTTTCCCCAGAACCGGATCCGTTCGCCGGCGTTGTAAAAGCCAATGACATTGTCTTCGGTGTGATATCCGCGACCGACGATGCTCATTTGTTTCATGTCGACGCCAGCCTGAGCCAAAGCCTTGACGGCCTGTTCGGCCTAGGCGTGGTTGGCGAAGCGGGCGATGGAAATGTCAGTGCGTTCCATGGGAGACTCCTGTCGAAGCGATAGATGGAGCCGCGCGTCTGGGCATCTTGACATCCACGGCGACGATAGTGCTGTCATGGAGCTTGGCGAGGCTCGCCACCCAATCGGCGACGTCGCCGAGTGTCGCCACGGTTGGAACGCCGAAGGAAATCTGATCGTCCTCGAAGACGACTCGCAACCGAGACTCGCTCGCTCGCGTCTCATGAAATCCTTGCATTTTAGACTCCTTTACTATTGCCGCAGGGCGACCCCCAGCCTTCACATGCAGCCATGAAGATTTCCCCTTGAGCCGCCAACACTCATGCGGCCTATCCGGACCAAATGGTAAGCCCGAGCTACCGACGTCGGGAGCCTCGGAAACTACCCATGCCGTCCGGCGACGGCGCATCGCGCCCTAGTCCCAACCGCGAGACTCCACCGCGGCTATAAACGGCCCAACAAGACGAGAGCGAGCACCACGATCAGGATCGTTCCGAGGGCGCCCGCCGGCAAATAACCCCAGCTGGCGCTAAGGACCAAGTCGGCAACGCCCCGACGAGCATGAGGACGAGAATGATGAGGAGGATTGTTCCAAATGACATGAGATTTCCTTTCTTGCACCGCTAAAGCCGGAGCTCCTTTCGCGAGCTTTCCGGCTGCGAACAGTCCTTGGGGTTAAAGTGGAGCCGAGCGACCGCGGCCAAGGCCCCGTCGCTGGGATGATCGATCGTCTCCACGCCCAGAATGCCACCGGCAGTTTCGGGAAGATGGCGCGTCAAATGCGCGGCAAGTTCCGATTTGGCGGCGTCCGGGCCGGTGATCAGGATCCCCTTCGCCTCACCGATCGCAACGGCGACTTGCTCGAAAAAATCGTCGTCCAACAAGGATTTGCAGCCGCCACTCCTGCTAGCGTTGCGGTGGATGTGCCGCGTGGGACGGTGGGGGTGGAGGATCATCCGATCGACTCCGGTCGAATTGAAATGGAAAACCTTTGCTTCTCTCTCATCGATCCAGACAATCGCACGGTAAGGGCTGGTCATTGGACCGAACTCGCATTCAAAGCCGACGGATCGGAAGCTAGTTAGCCTCGGTTTGTGTTTCGCGTCGGGAAATCGATCGTGGAATTTTGCTCCATGAGAAAAATTGCGGGTAGGCTCGGAAACTACTCAAAACAATGCAATGGAACCCGCAATCGAAGATCCAAGCCAGGACCAAAGCGGGCGGGTTTGTAAATTCAAGAGGAACCAATATCTATTGGTGGCAAGCGCTGCTCAGCTGACGGCGCTTGCGGTGGAGCGTCGGACAAGTTTACGGATAGGGATTATGACGAGCCCCACAAGCGCAAAAGGCGACACGGCCGGCCCGATGAAGCTTCAGGCTCTCTCCCGGCAGGAGTTGGCCAAGCGCTGCGCATTTCCGATCGTCGCGATCGGCGCGTCGGCGGGTGGGCTGGAGGCGTTCCGAAGTTTCCTCGACGCGCAGAGTCCGACGAGCGGAATGGCCTTTGTGATGATCCAGCATCTGGATCCCACGCATCCCAGCCTCATGCAGGAATTGCTGTCCATTCACACGAGCATGACGGTCGCGCAAGCCACGGACGGCGCGCCGCTCGAACCCAATCATATCTATCTAATTCCTCCGGGCGCTAATCTTGCGGTGCAAGAAGGCTTACTGAGGCTTTCGAAGCCGACGGAACGGCGCGGCGCACGACTCCCCTTCGATTTTTTCCTAGCTTCGCTCGCCGATTCTGCCGGCAAGCAGGCCGTCTGCGTCGTGTTCTCAGGAACCGGATCGGACGGCAGCATCGGGCTTGTCGCGATCAAGGAAAAAGGCGGCCTGGTGATCGCGCAGGACCCGGAGGAAGCCGAGTTCGATGGGATGCCGCGTAGCGCGATCGAGACCGGGGCCGTCGACGTCGTCGCGTCGGTCGCAGACATTCCCGAGCTCATTCTTGCACGGCTGCACGGAGCGGCGCCGGCAACCGCGGACGCGCCGAGGTCCGCTCAAACCACTGCGTCTCCCGAGATCTCCGAGATCATCGCGTTGCTTCGAGACAAGACGGGGCATGATTTCAGCGCCTACAAGCAGGCCACGTTGCAGCGTCGCCTCGAGCATCGCATGAACGCAGTCCGTATCGGGACTCGCGCCTCATATCTAAAGCTTCTGCGCGAGAAGCCGGCAGAGGCCGAGTTGCTGCGCAAGGATCTGTTGATCGGTGTCACGCAGTTTTTCCGCGGCCGACCCGCTTTCGAGTTCCTGTCCAACGAAATCATTCCCGACCTCGTCAATCAGCAAAAGGACCAACGGGCGATCCGCATCTGGTGTCCTGGGTGCAGCAGCGGTGAAGAGCCCTATTCGCTCGCCATGCTGTTTCTCGAGGCTTTCGAGGAATTGAAGCGCCCCGCGCGCCTTCAGATTTTCGCGTCGGACATCAACGCGGGCGCCGTCGCTTTCGCGCGCGACGGGCTCTATCCAAAAACGATCGAGGCGGATGTGGCGCCGGACCGCCTGGCGCGATTCTTCACGAAAGAGGATAACCACTACCGGGTCGCGCATGAATTGCGCGACTGCGTCGTGTTCACGGTTCACGACATTTTGGCGGACGCGCCCTTTTCCAACATAGACCTTGTTTGCTGTCGCAATCTCCTCATCTATCTGCAGCCGGAGGCGCAGCACAAAATCCTGTCGTTTTTTCATTTCGCTTTGCGCGATGGCGGCGTTTTGTTCCTCGGGCCGTCCGAGACAGTCGGCTCTGGAGAGCGTTTTGAGTCCATTTCAAAGAAGCATCGTATTTATCGTCATGTGGGCCGCAGCCGGCCTGGGGAGGTTTCGTTTCCGGCTGGCGCTCAGACGGTTGAGCGGATCTTCTCGGCGACTACCACGAAACCTTCGTCCCAACGACCGACCGACTTCGAGGCTCTGTCTCGACGCGCTCTGAGCGATGGCTTTTCCTTGTGCTCGGTGTTGATCGACGCGCGCCAGGAGTGTCTCCACATTTCCGGGACGGCGGATAAATATCTCCGGGTTCCCGAGGGAGCCGCCAGCAATGATCTGTTGGTGATGGTGCGAGAGGGTCTGCGCCCCAAGCTGCGCGCCGCCATCGAGCGCGCCAAGCGCGATCGGGCGCGTGTGTTCGTGACCGACGCCCAACTCGATGATGATCATAACTCCTCCTCCATTTGCATCGCCGTCGATCCGGTCAAGAAGCATAACGACGAGAGTTTGCTCGTGAGCTTTCTCGATGGCTCCTTTGTGAAGCCAACGACAAATCCATTGGCGACGCCGGCTTCGACAGACGGAGCTCGCTTCGCAGAGTTGGAGCGCCGCCTCGCGGATGTCACCAGGGAGCTCGAAGGCGCGCTTCGTGATCTCGACTCGGCGAAAGAGGACCAGAGGCGCATCAGCGAACAAGCCATGTCCCTGAATGAGGAGGCGCAATCCACGAATGAAGAGCTGGTCACATCGAAGGAAGAGCTGCAATCGGTGAATGAGGAGCTCACTGCGTTGAACAGCCAGCTCCACGAGACTTTGGAGCGTCAGCGCAACACCTCCAACGATCTCCAGAATATTCTGGAAAGCTCGGGCATCGCCACGATCTTTCTGGACGAGGATTTGAGAATTCGTTTCTTCACCCCTGCGGCCATATCGTTGTTCAGAGTGCTTTCCACCGACATTGGTAGGCCTCTGGCCGATTTCACCTCGCTCGCGAACGATGGCGATCTGATCAAAGACGCCTCGATCGTTCTCGACGAGCATCGGACCATCGAACGCGAAGTCACAACCCACAATGGAGTATGGTACAATCGGGTGATATTGCCATACCGAACCCATGACGGCTTGGTCGAAGGCGTCGTCATCACATTCACGAACATCACCGAAAAGAAGCGCGCGGCCGAGGCGCTCGCCGCCGCCACGCAAGCCGCCGAACAGGCGAGCCTCGCCAAATCGCGCTTTCTCGCCGCCGCGAGTTATGATTTGCGCCAGCCATTGCAAACAATCCGACTTCTCCAGGGACTGTTGGCCAGCAAATGCGTCGATCCTGTATTGCAAGCGCTCCTGAAGCGTCTCGACGCAACCGTTGGCGTCATGTCGGGAATGTTGAACACGCTGCTCGATATCAATCAGCTAGAGGCGGGCGTCATCCACGCGGACGTCGAGAGCTTTCCTTTGAGCGAGTTGTTTGAGCATCTCGACACGGACTTCGGCTATCACATGCGGGCGCAGGGTCTTGGATGGCGCGTCGTCTCCAGCCCATGCGTCGTTCGGAGCGATCCCAGACTGCTCGAGCAGATTCTACGCAACCTTCTCTCCAACGCCGTGAAATTCACGACCCACGGCAAGGTGCTACTCGGGCGCCGCCGTCGCGGCAAAATGATGCGTATCGAAGTGTGGGACACGGGCCCCGGAATATCTGAGGAGAATTGTCAGGCGATCTTCGAGGAGTTTCATCAGATCAACAATCCCGCGAGGGAGCTCAGCAAGGGGCTGGGCCTTGGTCTGGCTATCGTAGAGCGATTGGCCAATCTGCTGGGTCACTCTATCGATGTGAAGTCGCGTCCCGGGCATGGTTCAATGTTCAGCATCAGCGTGCCCATCGAGTCTTCTGCGCCTGTCGCTCTTGGCTCTATCCCTGGGAAGCTTACAGTCGAGCCTGCGCAAGGGAATGGCTCAATTCTCGTTATCGAGGATGATCCAACGATTCGCGAACTGCTCGAAATGCTTCTGCGAGACGCCGGATATCGCCCGCTCGGCGCCGCTGATGGGGTCGCTGCGCTCGCTTCGAGCGAGCGGCCCGATCTCGTCGTGGCCGACTTCAATCTTCCGAATGGGCCCAATGGCGTCGAAGTCATCGAGCAACTGCGAGAGAAATTCCATCGCGAAATTCCGGCTATCGTCATCACCGGCGACATTTCAACGCAAACTTTGCGCGCCATCGCCAGTCTAGGCTGCAGGCATCTGGGCAAGCCCGTCGAAGCCGTGGAATTGTTGCGCGTCGTGACGAACCTTCTCGCGGCGTCGAAGCAAGCGGCGAAGATCGAAGCGAAGGCAATGGCGCCGGGCGAACCATCGTCTTCGACCATTTTCGTCGTCGACGACGATCCCGGTGTCCGCGACGTGGTCCGTGAGATCCTCGCGTCGAGTGGAAGGGAGGTGGAAACTTTCGAGAGCTGCGAAGCTTTTCTCGCGGCGCTCCGACCTGGGCGCCACGGGTGTCTGGTGATCGACGCGGTGCTGCCGGGAATGAATGGACTCGAGTTGCTGGCTCGGCTCAAAGCTGACGGGATCGACCTGCCATCGATCATGATCACCGGCCACGGCGACATTTCAATGGCCGTCAAGGCCATGCGGGCCGGGGCCTCCGACTTCATCGAAAAGCCCTTCGGGCATGAAGAGCTTCTCGCAAGCATTAAAAATGCGCTCGAGCCAACTCGTGAGTTGGGGCCGGAGCAAGCGCGACGCGTGGCCGCCGCCGCGCATCTCAAGGGTCTGACCAAGCGTCAGCGGCAAATTCTGGGGCTTGTGCTCGCCGGACATCCCAGCAAGAACATCGCCGCGGATCTGGGGATCAGTCAGCGAACCGTGGAGAACCATCGCGCCGCCATCATGCAGAAAACCGGATCGCGGAACATTCCTGCGCTCATCCGCTTGGCAGTCGCAGCGGATTGAGATCGGCCGGAACATAGCCTTTAGAATAGATACGCACGGCTGCGCCGTAAAGGTCGGCCAGGCAGTGGGCGCTTAAATTTGAGTAGTTTCCGACGCTACGTTAATCCACCGATCTCCGCTATTGGTCCCCAGCGATAAGAAACCGAAACGGAGATCCTGTGATGGACAACGAAAACATTAAGGGCGCAGCCCAAAAGATCAAAGGCAAGATCGAAGAAGTCGCGGGCAAGGTTGTCGGCGACAAGGAGCTCGAGCTTCGTGGCAAAGCTGACCAGCTCGGCGGCGCGGTGCGCGAAGCAGTCGGAACCGCACGAGACACGGTGAAGGACGCGGTCAAGGAAGCCAGCAAGTCCTGACGAGGCCTGGCCGACGCTGCTGAGTGGCGCGCGCCTTCTTTGGTTTCTTCTCGAGACCAAAGGGACTTAGAGGCTCGCGCCATCCATCTGCATAATGCAGCTAGCGAAGCGAAAATCCGTTGATCTCCATCCCCTTCCGGTTGCCTTGCTCCGCCAAAGCGCGGAGCGCAACCCGGGAGCGCCCCGGCATTGCGAGATCTTTTTGGGAGCGTAAAGCCATGACCTTGACCATCGCGCACCTGCAACCCATCGTATCGCTGCTCGCAGGCGTCCTCATTCTGATCATGCCTCGGCTCCTCAATTTCATCGTAGCGACTTATCTGATCATCTCGGGAGTCATCGGACTCGGGCTGTTTCACTGAAGCTGACGACAAATTCGGACGGGGAATAGCCGTCGGGACGAAAAACTGGTCGTTTCTCTACCACTCCCTGACGGGATAACGTCGCCCGCTGTTCAGGACCGTTGATGAAGATGGGATGGGTTTCCCCGTGGCTGTGCGGAACGTTGATTCCCAGATACTGGCAATGCGATGGGACATTGAATCGGTTGGCAGAGGATACAGGCGCCATCGTCGATTTCATTCGTCAATTGAGGTCCGTGTGCTCACTGATGAAGTTCAAGCGAGAGGGTACGACAATGGCTCACATCGATCATGACGCTTTCACGAGAGACACAGCCGGCCAAGCAAACCTTGCCGCCGACGAAGAGAGAATCCTGCGATTTCTCGGTGCGGCCGTGATTATGCAGTGGAACACGCTGCCGACGAAGCTACAACGGGAGCTTTTCGATAAGGCCGCATCTATGGGAGATCTGATGGATCCCATTCCTCTCAAGGGGCAAATCGCGCTCGTCCTTGCATCGACTCGAGGATGACGGCAGTAGGGGCAGAGCAGCCTCATCTGCGCGCGAGCGGCGATTGCGTTCGGTTCTTCTCGATCCAATGCCGGATTGCCCCGCCAGGGCCCAGAACCCCACATCCGCGGCAAGAGCCTCATAGCGGGGGATGCGGAGAAAAGATGCTGCGTGGCCGGGACGTTTTCTCGCCCCGGCCAGCGGGCGCTATGCCTTGGCGTGAAGCGAAGGGGTCTTGCTCTTCGCTTCCACCGACGCCTTGTGCGCCGCATCGGACTGAGAGCACGCCTTGGCGCAATGCTCAGCGCCCGCGACGTCGTCCTTTTTGCCGTGATGTTCGGCGGCAGCGCGATGCGAGCTGGCCGCCGCTTCGTGAAGTTCGGCCGCCTTCGTATTGAGAGCTTGCGTCATGATATTTCCTCCATGGAGTCGCTGCATCAGCAACGCGCGTGACAATAGGACGCGGATCACCCGCAATGGCAGCCTCGGAAACTACTCAGCCTCGTTGCTTTTATGATAGCGCTCTGAAAATTTATCCGCTGAAGCCCTGCTCCGGAGAGCCGCCTCCCGATGATGCGGTTTTCTGTGACGATACGAGAACCTGCACCGACATTCCCAAGAACGCATCAGACGCTCCCGAGTAACTCCCTCCTACCGGCATCGCCTGCCAAATGTTGCGCGCCACAGCGACGGGGATCAGATTGGAGCCGCCAACGCCGCGGTTAGTTGGATCGAAAGTGATCCACCCCGCGCCGGGTACGTAAACCTCCGCCCATGCGTGGGTGGATCCCTCGTCCGTCGACCCAAGCATTTTCTGATCGGGATTGAAGAGATAACCGGACACGATCCGCGCCCCAAATCCGAGGCTGCGCGCCGCTTCGACGAATAACACGGCAAAATCCCTGCAGGATCCCCAGCCTCGTCGGAGAGTTTCGGTTGGCGATTGAACCCCCTCGTCGTCCCGAGTTTGATAGCTGATCCATGCCGAGACGCCAGAGCTGAGATCTTTGAGCAGAGCGAGAGTATCCGTCGGGTGTCCGGCCACAAAGGCTCTCGCCCAGTCTCGTAGAAGTCCCTCCGCATCCGCATATTGTGGGATCGTCAGGGCGCCGAGGTCGGTCCACTCATCGTCGGTGTAGCGGAACGGAAAGAAAATGGCTTCGGCGGCGATGTCGAAGACTGGCCAAGCGGCGGCTTCGAGCTCGAGTTCCGTGACGCTGTGGATCGCGAGAGTGTCGGCCATAGTTTGAAAGGCAGCCGCAGCAACGGCGTTGCCGAAAACATCCTGCCTCCAGGTCACTACAGCAGCGGGATCCACCGTGACATGGCTGGAAATCAACCGAAGATCTCGGCTTTCGCGCGGCCGAAGCACCAAGCGGTGCGGTCCGAAGCTAACTGGACAACCATAGCGATACACTGTTCTGTGATGAATGTTGAGCCTGATCAAAGCCAGCTCCATGACGGGTCAGTGCAAACCCATTACGTTCAATGGGGCCGCGGTATGTTAACGTCTCCCAATCAACGCGGTCCCTTTCGAAACACTCCATGGCCAGCGCTGGCGGCGCGTTCGATGTCGGTTCGGTCGTTTCGCAGCGGGTCAGGCTGCTTGCGATGACTTAACGGGCGATCCCTCGAAAACGAGCGCAGCATTTTGAACTGGTGACGTGGCCTATGTGTGAATGGCGCTCACCCGGAGCTGTCCCTCCCGTCTCAGCACCCGCATGGAAACCTGCTCGCCGTGACGAACGATGGCGAGGTCGAGGCTTGAGTTTCCGAGTTGAAGCTCACGTATGATCACTTCGTCGAGAAACGACGGGAGCTGCGGATTGATCAGCCGAATTTCATTTTGCGCGGGATTGAAGCTGAGCCCAAGCGACGCCTGAAGCAGAGCGAAGGGTGTGGCCGCGGCCCAAGCTTGCGGCGCGCAAGCGACAGGATAGAGCGTCGGACCGCGCCCCCGCCGGCGCTGGAAGCCGCAAAACAGTTCGGGCAGGCGGCTAAGGTCCATATATGTCGCCGCTTCAAACAAGCCCTTGAAAACTCGCTCGATCGGACGCTTGAGACCGTAGCGTGCGAAGCCCAGCGCGATCAGGGCGTTGTCATGCGGCCAGACTGAACCGTTGTGATAGGACATGGGATTGTAGCGCCGCTCTCCCTGCGACACCGTGCGAATTCCCCACCCAGAAAAGAGTGCCGGGCGCATGAGCGTCTCAGTCACCGAGGCTGCGCGCTCGCGTGAGGCGACGCCTGTGAAGAGAACCTGGCCGGCGTTCGAAGTGCAGACTTTGCATTGTCTCTTCTCTCCGTCGAGAGCAAATGCGTAGGCGCCGATTTCCGGGCACCAGAAAGCTGCCTCGAATCGCACGGCAAGCTCGGTCGCTTGTGCATCGAGACGATCCCCGAGCGCCTCATTCCCCAGCCGTCGGGCCGCTCGAGCGCCAAGGCGCTTGGCCATGAATACATACCCTTGCACTTCGGCCAGTGCGATCGGCCCTCTTGCCAATGTCCCGTCGGCATGAAAAACCGCATCATGGGAGTCCTTCCAACCCTGATTGGCTAGTCCTTGATCGCTCTGACGATGATATTCGACGAACCCGTCGCCATCGAGATCGCCCGGCCCATCGATCCACGCCAAGGCCGCTTCTATTTGCGGCCATAATCCCAAAATCGCAGCACTGTCGCCTGTGCGTTCGAAATAGAGACCGGCGAGCATCACAAAAAGTGGCGTCGAATCGACACTTCCAAAATACAATCCAAACGGGACCTCTCGGAGTAAGGCCATTTCGCCCGACCGCAGCTCGTGCAGAATTTTCCCCGGCTCCGCGTCGCTGACGGGGTCGAACCTCTTTGCCTGATAGGCTGCAAGCCGCTTCAGCACACCAAGCGCAATGCTCGGGTCGCACCACAGCATCTGGATTGCGGTGATGATGCCGTCACGACCAAAGGTCGTCGAATAGAACGGTAACCCCGCATAGGGATAGGGCCCCTGCGCGGTTTGCGTAATCAGCATGCGCAAATCGGCCATCGAGCGGCACAATATTCGATTGAACAGGTCGTTGGAGGTTTCCACGCTCGCCGTGCTTGCGCTCACGTCTTTCGATGCGCGAGCTGCCGAAATCAGGCCCCTGAAGAATGGGACAGGACGGGCTTCACCCGATCCATCGCAGGTAACGGTCGCAAAAAGCGAAAAGCCTCCTCCGGGCTCCAGGTCGATCGCATAGGATGCGGCGCTGGAGGTAAGTTCAGTAGGTGGAGGATCAAATTCGAGCTCGCTTGTGCGCGGCTTATCATCGAGCCCGATGTAGCTCAGCACCACGTTATTTGGATCCGCGACGCGAGCCGTGGCCAGACCGCGCCGCTCCCGTCGAATACCGCGCACTTCGAAAATGTCGGCGAAATCGTTGCTGAAGGTGAAGGACAGTCGAAACGAGGCATTCTCGCCGCCATGATTGTGAATGTGAAACCGCTGATAGGCGGCGTCGCGCCACAAGAACAGCGTTCGTGTGATGTGGAGGACATCTCTCTGCAGAACAAGCTTCTTATCGACATAAATATCAGGATTCGTCAAATCCACGGTGAGGACCGAATTGTCATCACGTACATTTGAACCAAGTAGAAGCATCTCCATGCCGTCGAATAGCAATTCGAAGCGCGAAAGACACCGCGTATCAAAGTGAAAAATTCCATCCGGGCCCCCGGCGCTGGCGCCGATGTCGCCATGACTGTCGACCACGGCAAAAGTGTCATCATGCTTCAAATTGCGCCTTAATCGCGTTGGGCCGGTGGCGGGAATGTAAAAGTCGATTTCTTGAACCCGATCCGTGGACTTGATCGCGGAGGGGGCATCGAGCGCTTTCACTGCAAGGCTCCCGGCGAATTGACGCTTCGAGTGGGAGAGGTGCTGCCTTCACGACCGCTGAGCACCGCAGGAACAGGCATCAACATCGAACGATAGAGGTTCAGATAGTTCTGCGCCATCGAAGCCGCTGAAAAGCGTTCCACGAAACGCTGGTGAACAGCGCCGCGGTTGAGGCCGAAGAGCTGGAGCAAAGCGCCATCTGCCTGCTCCATCCCATCGATGATCATGCCCGTGACGCCTTCGTCGATAATTTCAGGAACCGAGCCGCGTCTAAACGCGAGCACCGGCGTACCGCAAGCCATCGCCTCGATCATGGCAAGCCCGAAGGGTTCAGGCCAGTCGATCGGAAAAAGAAGGGCGAGCGCCTCCCCGAGAAATTTTGTCTTTTGCCGCTCGTTGATCTCGCCAATGAATTCGACGCCTGGGCCATTAAGCAACGGAGCGATGCATTCGCGGAAATATGCTTCATCGACCCTATCGACCTTCGCGGCAATCTTGATAGGGATGCCCATGGATTGGGCAATGTGAATTGCGCGCACGGGGCCTTTCTCTGGCGAGATGCGTCCGAGGAAGGCCACATAGCCGCCTCGCGCATCCAGGGTCGGGCGATGCAGGTCCAGCGGCAGGCCATGATGAATCGTGGCGGCGAAGTTAACCTTAGGAAGCGGCAGTCTTTGCGCTTCTGAAATCGACACCAAAGGCATGTCTTCGAAGGCGCTGTAGAATGGAGGCAAATCTGGAAGATCCTGTCGTCCATGCAATGTGGTCACCGTGTGTCTTGCTATCGAACGGAAGAGCGGGAAAGGGAAAAAATCGACGTGAAAATGCAGGATATCAAAATTGTGGGCCTGCCGGCGCACATGATCGAGCATGAGCATATAGTATGGAATCGTGTCGTGGACGTGCTTGTCCAGACGTAGCGCCACGGGTACGCAAGGAACGAGAGTGGCGGCGGTCAGAGAATCTCCGCTTGCGAAGAGGGTGACCTCGTGTCCCATGCGAACCAGCTCTTCGGTAAGATACGAAACAATTCGCTCCGTGCCGCCATAGAGACGGGGAGGGACGCTCTCCATGAGCGGCGCTATCTGGGCAATCCTCATTTCGTTTGTTCATCTCCGCTCGGTCGCATCCCGCTCGCATAGCGGACTTCGGATCTTGTGATATTCTCAATGTGAACAACACGTATTTTCAATGTCTCGTGACCTTGAAGATTCATCGTGGAGTGTCCGTACGGGAGAATAGGTGATCGCGATCCTGCCAAAATAGGCTCGGAATCTACTCAAATGCGCGTCATGATCACATGTCTCCGAAGGCCGCAGCACGCCATCCGCTGCGATATAGGAGGTGATCCGGCAAGTCGGCGCCAAGGGCGGTAATTACGGCGCCCGCTTCGCCGCAGGGTTGTGTTCTGGTGCGAGCCCGATGACAGGCCGGGACTAAAGCATAATCAGACAGGTGAGGAGCCGACGCATGTTGTTCGATCTCGATGAAGGCACGGCCATCATGGGGGTGGCCTTCGTGAAGCTGCTTCAAGACAAGCTGCCAAGACATCAGGAGGTTTCGGCGCAGGCGGCCGCGGTCGCGGCATGGATCTGGGACAACGCATTGACAGACGAGCAAAGGCGCGCCGTTGCCGAAACTCTCCCCGCACATTTTGACCGCTTCTGAATCTCTTTCTTGTGGGAGGTTATCCGCCGGATGGCGATAGAGAAGAATCATCATGATTCCGCCATCAAACTTTACGCGCAATCAATTTCTCGCGCTGAATCTGAATGCGCGCCGAGCGTCCGAGCTTTGCCGCTCTATATTCCTTCACACGGAATCCGCTGGATGCACCAAACCCTTCGGCGCAGCGAGGCGCGTGGTTCAGTCGAGTCGGCTCTTCCTGACTGCCGCCGCGGCGCGCGCAAACTCACCACCGGTAGCCGCGTTGGCCGCACGCCAATGTCAGTGACGAAGATTTAAGCTGCAGATCATAGCAACAGGGCAGGGTCCATGACCCGTCTCTGGCTATCTACGCCAAGCCCTATACCGTATTTAATCTCATCGTCATTCTAGTATAATTGCGAAGCTTGAAGTTTTGAAAGAGACAACCATATAGATTATATCGAGTTTTCGGCTGAATGGCTTTGCGACATAACGCCGGAATATGACGTTCTCGCATACGATTTCCTCTCCTGAACATCGATCGAAGGGGCGCCGCATTCCGTAGGCCGCCCGTAATTGTTCTCGAAAAGGAACAAGTCATGCAGACCGGTATCGTCAAATGGTTCAACGCGCAAAAAGGCTTCGGCTTCATTCAGCCGGAGTTGGGCGGAAACGATGTGTTCGTTCATGTCAGCGCTGTCGAGCGCGCGGGGCTCCGCGGCCTCGCCGAAGGTCAGAAAATTACTTATGAGATCGTTGCCGACAGCCGTAGCGGCAGGTCTTCCGCCGATCGGCTTGAAGTCGCAGCCTAACCAACGTCAGGAGCGCGCGTCGCAGGCGGCGCGCGGTCTTTCCCTGGGGCCTCCAGCCACAGTAAAAGAGCGGTCAAACATCGTTCGCGATCACCCGTCAGATGCCGGACGCCGATGGCGGATTTCAATCTCGGATCAAATGCGATCGCGACGGGCAAGAACGGTTGTCGCCGAGGCGACGTTGGAGCGGTTCTGGCTCGAACCCGTCATTCCACAGAGTTTGCCATGGGGAAAGAGTCAAGCTAACGAGCAAGCGGAGCGAGAACAATGAGCGCTTTCGACTACGACGCCTCGGCCGAATTGTATTCGCGAACTGGCGCGGGAAGGAACAAAACACTCAAATATCATCGTTTTGAGCGGGCCGCGGAAGCGGTTCGTCATGCGATGGAAGACATTCCATCCCTGGCATTACGAGGCTGTTCGCTCGATGTCGCCGATGAAACATATGCCGGTCAAGCCATCTTGCCGCTCTATGAAAGCGCGGATTATCCCCTCCCGCGCCGCCGCAAACTCGCCAGAAATCGTGAACCGAGCGAGGGGTGCCGAGCTGGCCTCCGCGGCCAAGTGGCCAGCGGACCCGTTAACTGTCCATGACGCTGACCGAAGGGCTTGCTTCGTTCTTCAATCCAAGAATGCGCACAACCGCAGCTCTGGGATCAGCTGCTTCCGTCGGCTCTAGGGCTTGTGTCGGGAGACCCCCTGCGTCCCGCGCCCGTGAGCCCGATGCTGAGGCGACTTGAGGGTTTCGGCTAAACCTACATTCCGATTGCGCGCAAGATGAGCTTGACGCCTCCATCACATACCAACTCCCCGACGTAGCCGGTCGAATGCCCTGCAGCCGTCGCGGCCCGGGCGTGGCCGGTCCAGACGCAGCCTCGCTTATCGTCGGAACGCTTGTCGAGTTGCACGGTGTAGACGCCGTCCTTGCTCGTGCCTTCTAGGCTGTAAGTGAGTGGGGTGCCGTTGTCCAGCTGTAGGGACGCAGAGCCGTTCAGCTTCTCGCCATCAATCGTCACGGCCCAAGTGCCTTGACCGTGCTTCACGCCGGCGGTGTTTTCCTCGGTGACGTTCCAGTTTTGGGTTGCAGCTATGGCTGGTGCGCCAAAGGCCGCGATTGCAGCGGCGGTTGCGAAAGCGAACTTATTCATGTGTCCTCCAGTGGTCTTACTCTAACTTGTCATCTGCGCGGAAACGACCCGCACAGCTGGCTTCATTTGCTCGGGCCGTCGGCCGCGATCCAGGCGGAACTATTGGGATCGTGTGCTTCAACCCTCGAGCAACGCGACAAGCCATGGTCTCCAACCCTTTCAGTGTCTCTATGTGTTCGCCACGTCTTTGTTTGCCACGTCTTTAGTATCGGGGCGAACCATTCGCTGCCAGCAAACCACCGGATTGCCGTCGGCGACAGACTCGGAAACTACTCAAGAAGGCGATGCTAATCGGCGAGTGTCACCTCCGACCGCTGGCCACCTGGACTCCGCACTGAGTCAACCTGCGACGTGAGTGGATTGTCCGAGTTTTGCTGTCGCTGCACACGCGTTCTGGCGCTTCGGGTTCGCGCCAGGAGTGGTGATGTGCCGGGTTTTTTAGCTCGAATGTGGCGTTACAAGTACCAGCTTTTCGGCCGCTGTGTTTTTTTGGGACGCAATGGACGCAATGATCGTCTAGCGCTACTTAGCAGCCGACTCGGTGTGAGCATCGTCAATCGCGCGTTTGTCGTGCATTGGGAAAGCGTGAAATGAGCCGGCTGGTGATCGTCTCAAACTGTGTCGCCGATCCGCAATGCGAGACCTCCGATGAGTTCGCGTTCTCCATCCTTCAGGGGTTGCGCGAGAGAGGCGGAGTGTGGTTCGGCTGGAACGGCTCAATCGTCGCGGACGAATCTGAAATCAGCATCGCCTATACCTCTCACGACAATGTCACCATGCTGACGATGCCGCTCACAGAACGCGAGTTTCGAGAATTTTTCCTCGGCTATTGCAATGAGGGGCTTTGGCCGGTGTTTCACTATCGCCTCGATCTCGCGCGCTTCACTCAGGAGAACAGCGAGAGCTATCGTAGAGTCAACAATCGTTTCGCGGAATTGCTCGCGCCGCTGCTGAGGCAAAGCGATCTCGTCTGGGTGCAGGATTATCATCTGATCGCGGTCGCCGCCGGCTTGCGCGCGCGCGGACTCGACAATCGCATTGGCTTTTTCCTGCATATTCCATTTCCGCCACCGGATGTGCTCGTCGCGATGCCCGAGTACGAATGGCTAATAAATACGATGCTTGAATATGACGTCATTGGATTCCAGACGAAGACGGATCATGCCAATTTCTGCCGATTTGTTTTCGGTTTCATGGGCGGGGAATTGCTCTCTCATGACACGCTGATCGTGTCGGGGAAGCGGCTAACGGTCGCGGTATTTCCTGTCGGAATTGATGTGGATCGCTTCGTCTCCATGGCGCAAACGCCGGAGGCGGAAACGCGGATCCAGAGATTACATCGACGCGGCGAGGCCCGCGTCAACATCATTGGAGTCGATCGATTGGACTACAGCAAAGGCTTGCCGGACAGGCTCCGAGCGTTCAAGCGGTTTCTGGAATTGTTTCCCCATCACCAGAAAGCCGTCACTTTGATGCAGATCGCACCCCCCGCACGCGAGGATATCCAAGCTTATATTGACATTCGTCACGAACTCGAAGCGCTTTCAGGCGAAATCAACGGAGAGTTTGGGGATTACGACTGGACGCCAGTACGTTACGTGCGCCGAAACCTCGCGGAGGATACCTTAGCTGCGTTGTATCGAGGAAGCCACGTCGGCCTCGTCACGCCGCTTCGAGACGGTATGAATCTGGTCGCAAAGGCATATACTGCGTCCCAGGACGCCAACGATCCTGGCGTTCTAGTGTTGTCGCGCTTTGCCGGCGCGGCCGAAGATCTTGCGGAGGCCTTGATCGTCAACCCCTATGATGCGGACGAAGTCGCGCAAGCGATTCAGCATGCGATCGTCATGCCGCAAAATGAGCGCATCGAGAGGCATCGCGCGCTGATGTCGCGCATTCGCGCGCGCGATGAGCAAAATTGGGTGGAAGGGTTTCTCGCCACCCTGGGTGCGTGCCGGGGTCAAGATCACCTCGAACCGGCAACGTCTTACTGATTTCGATCTCCGCTTGGAATCTCGTGAGCGGCGCGCCCCCTGCGCACACTCAAGATTTGACAGCAGGCACCCTCGAGGTGAACCAGACAAGGTCCGCATCATCGCTCCCGGGCAGCGGAACGTGGGCGCGCATAGCGATCCTGAAGGTAACGGGCTGGGGGAAGCGCAAGCTACTGAAAGGAGTCGCCGGGATGATTTTCGAATGGTTTCGTGAAAGCCCCGCACACCGCGACGCGATTACCGCCGACGCTAAGGCGCTCATTGATGAGCGGGGTGCAGACGCCCTCTCTGAGGCGCGCTATCTCGCCTTGCGGGAGTATGAAGGCGGTCCGCTCGGCGACCGTCCCCGAGGCCATTGGGGCGAAGTCAGAGAGGAAGTGCGCCGCCTGTGGCGCGAGGATGCCAAAAGCTGCAATGCCGCTTGAGCAAAAAGACGCCCCGGCCGTAATTCCGGGCGCGGGGCGCTTCTTTGCGACGGCGGAGCCATAGCCCGTATCTCAGTAGCGCAGCGCGAGAACGTCTGCGTCCTGGCGGCAATTTGGGGTGAGCAGACGCGCTTGAGCAATCCAGTCGCGTCGTTGGTCGACCCAATGCAGAACTCGCCGACATGACGCGGGCCGTCGCCGAGCTACGATCGCCGCCCTTGGCGTCCACGGCGTAGGGCATGCGCGCGTCATGAGTTCGAGCAAAACGACGGGTGAGGTGCGTCCTGATGACAGGCATATTGACTTTTACCTTTTCAGAACGGCGGCTTCGGCCAGTCGTCCGCCCCTCCTGCGCTGTGTCGGCGCTCACTGCGACGGCTCCGCCTTGTCAAAGACGCCATATTTGATGACATTTGCATCAGCACCAGAGCCCATCCGGCGAATCCCGGTTAAGGCAGAGATCATGACCGACGAGCTTCCCACCGAGCATTTCGAGCACGCGGAGCACGCCGCGCATGCGGCGGATGCAGGGATTCCCTTTCTCCTGACCGTTTCCGTCACGATCGCGATCCTGGCGGTCGCCGCCGCGACGGTCGGGAGCCTCGAGACTCTCGAGACCGCGGCGACGCTCACCGAGGAGAACAGTGCGGCGCTGTTGCAAAACAAGGCGACCGACCAATGGGCTTTTTTTCAGGCGAAGAGCGTAAAGAAGAACGCCTATGAGATCGCGGCCAAGCAGAGCGCGGGCGTGCTCGCGAAGAGCTTTTCCGAACAGTCCGAACGCTATGAGGCCGAGTCAAAGGAGATCAAGGAAAAGGCAGAAGGGCTCGAGCGCGAGGTCGAGCATCGCCTGCACGAGGCCGGGAAGCACGAGCATCGCCACCACGTGCTGACCGTGGCGGTGACCTTGCTGCACGTCGCGATCGCCATCACCACCGTCGCGATCATCACCAGGGGCCGCCGCTGGCCCTGGGGCCTCGGCCTCTCGCTGGGCGCTGCGGGTCTCGCGCTCGCCGGCTACGCCTATCTCTGATCGGCTGCGGCGCTTCCATCGAGCCGGATAGGGCTCGGAACGATCCTGGCGCCTGGTTTGAGAAACCCGAGCGATACGCATTTGCGAGCAGCGCGACCGCGCAGGCCGGGCGAACTCGGCGGTCGCCGAGACCGACCAACTTCCGGTCATGGCGCCAAGTTGCCGCGTCCTCTGACGGAGCGCGGGTCGGCTCCTGGGCATCTCCGGCCGCCGCCTGCCGGGACGATAAAGGCATAGGCTTTCGATTCACTCAGACAGGAAACCGCTCTAGGGACGCCCGTTCCTCGCTGATTTAATGGCTTGGTCTGATTGAATTATGCCATCTTACGCGAGCCCACGCCAGGGCTTGATTTCATCCGCTTCTAATTGGTGAAAGAAATGAGAATATTACGCTAAGAAAAGCCAGGTAAGTCATTGTTTTTATTGGTGCCGGTTCCCGGATTCGAACCGAGGACCTACTGATTACAAATTTGATGGCCGCAGTTTTACTGCTCTTTCCCCTAATTTCTAAGCGACATAAATCCTTTTTGAATCATGGCGCTGTTGTTTTCCCTTGCTTTCCAGTGAGCGATGGAGTTTTCCTATTCCTGCTTACCGGTTGCTTACCGAAATCGAGGGTCAAGCATGGCGCGAGGACGCATTACGAAACGGGCAACAGACGCGCTTGAATGTCCTGCCGGGAAGGACAGAGCCTTCCTCTGGGATGATGCGCTCGCGGGATTTGGCGTCGCTGCCTTTCCCACAGGGAAGAAGGTCTATGTCGCGCAATATCGCCAGAACGGTCGCTCGCGGCGTGTCGCGATCGGCGAGCATGGGCGGCTCACGCCCGACCAAGCCCGTTCGCAGGCCAAGATGGTCCTGGGCTCGGTCGAGACCGGCGCGGACCCTATAGAGGAACGCCGTGCCGCCCGCGCTGTGCGCACCTTCGGGGAAGTGGCGGAGGACTTCCTGCGCTTGCACGCCAAGGCAAAACGCAAGGGTCGTACCGCGGACGAGTATGAGCGCATCCTGAAAGCCCATATTCTGTCCGCTCTAGGATCCAGGCGCGTCTCGGATCTGCGTCGCTCCGACGTGGCCAAGCTTCACAGCAAACTTGCCGATCGCCCCTACGAGGCAAACCGGACACTTGCGCTTGTTTCAGCAATCTGGAATTGGGCCGAGCGGCGCGACGAAGTAGATCGTAACTCGAATCCCGCGGCCGGAATCGAACGCTACCCGGAACAAGGCCGCGAGCGCTTTCTGACTGGAGAGGAATTGTCCCGGCTCGGCGCAGCGCTAACGGAAGGCGAGACCGTCGGTCTGCCCTATTCGGTCGATGGGACGAAGCCGAAGGCGAAGCACGCGCCGAAAGCCGAAAACCGCCGCGTCCGGATCGACCCCTTCGCCGCCGCCGCGATCCGCCTCTTGATCCTGACGGGCGCACGATTGCGCGAGATTCTCGACGCCCGGTGGTCGCAAGTCGATTTCGAGCGCGGCGTGATCTTCCTGACGGACTCCAAGACCGGCAAGAAGCCGATCTATCTCTCCGCCGCTGCGCAGTCCGTCCTCGCTGGCCTGCCGCGCATCGAGGGTAACCCGCACGTGATCGCCGGCGTGAAGGACGGGGCGCCGCGCTCGGACCTTAAGCGGCCCTGGGAGGCAGTCTGCCGCTCAGCAGATCTTGAGGGGGTTCGGCTGCACGACCTCCGCCATTCCTTCGCCAGCTTTGGCGCCGGGGCGTCGCTGGGCCTGCCGATCATTGGCAAGCTGCTTGGGCATTCGCAGGCTGCGACAACGCATCGCTACGCGCATCTCGACGCGGACCCGTTGCGGCGCGCCGTCGACACCATCGGCGCGACCATTGCCGCGGCGATGGAGCGCAAAGAGGGTGCCCAGGTTTTGCCCTTCAAGAAATCCGCAACTTGACTGTTTCCGAGAGCTTCACGTGGTGCTGGACGGCAACAGAAAACGGAAGTCTCGCGCGCTAATCAGTGCTTCATGCGTATTTACAACTGAAACACTGCGGGAGTTATTGGAAAGCCGCATTCTGAAAGATCGGTATAATACACCAAGCGAAGAAGCGCTGGCAGAACTTGCGCAAATTCTGGAACATTGGCGAAATAACTACCTTTATGAGCAAGAGAAGCTTCGTCCTAGGCGACAATTACAGCGAAGAGCGCACGACGTATCTAAGAAATTTTCCGTTGAATTTGCCAATATACTTGATGAGATCAAGATTATCTTAGAATTAGATCGGGTGCTCGCCCAGGATCTATATCAAAAAATGATCCAAACAGAGTTCCGTAAAGTCGAGATGATACCTGCGCTGCTGGAGCACTTCTCCAAAATCGATTTGCTCGTCCATCGCGACGGGGGGATTGAGAAGGGGGGATGGAAGTGGCTTGCGGACATTTTGCCGGTGGATTTTGAAACCGCCATGAGGTCGACGAATCCCGACTTTCAGGCCACGCCTAGCTATCCTGGGCCCTTTACGCGGTTCGTCGAGGCGATCGTGCCGCTCATCACTGGGGACCATCCCACTGCCGCCAGCGTCGCCAGCTTTTATAAGAGCCCCGACACTTCCAGCAGATTTTTCAAGGAACGACGCGGACGGTAAAACGACATCAACCCGATTTTACCTCAAGACAATCGCGGGAATGTGCGTAACTTCCCTGGTCATTCCGGCTCTAACCAGGGATGACCAATGCCCTCCGCACAATTTCTCCGCCGCAAGGCCGCTGGCGAATATCTCAAATCGAAATACGGCTTCGGCTCTGCAAAAACGTTGGCGAAGCTCGCGACGTTGGGGGGTGGACCCGAGTTCCATAAAGCAGGGCCCGCCGCGCTCTATGCGCCCCAAGCGCTCGACGAATGGGCGCTGGCGAAGATTGGCGGGGCCCGTCGCAGCACGTCGGAGGCCACATGAGCGACGGGCTCAACGAACTCGGGCCGGCTGCGGCAGGCGACGCGAACGGGTCTGAAGATCCGCAGCCTCGCACTCTCCCGCGCGCTCAGCCGTAACGTGGCGCACGCGCATCACGGAGGAAGCCGAACTGCTTCGCCGACCTCCCTCCTCTGAGCATCACAAATTCAAACGCCCCCGCACGCGGGAGCGTCCGCCTCGCCGGTCGGTTCTTAGACGACAGCGGCGAAAGCGAAACGGCCTACTGTGGGGCCTCGTCATAGGCCGAGGGCAGTCCGAAAGGTGGAAGCCCGACGAGCGGCGCGCGGCAGCGCCGAAAGTAGCCACCGACCGGCATGGCGCCGAAGCCAATGCTGGGCCTGAAGCGACGGGCTGGCTCCGACGAGCACGATCGCAAGGGCGTGGGGACAACCTCGCGTATCTCGCGGGGCTTGTCGTCCTATGCCCTCGCACAGAGCTTCACCAACGAGCACGATCTGTCCACTCCTCCCTGTCGGCCTTGGGACGGGGACCCGGGAGTCATCAACAGGTGGGAGCGACGAATTCGTGATGACCGATGGTGCCGCAGAGGACGTGAAGGCCCGCAAGAGAGAGCGGGATCGGCTGGCGGCAGCCGCGCGACGCAAAGAGAAGGGCGCGCGACCGCATAATGAGAGCATGGCCGCGCAGGCGCGAGCCGCTGGCATGAAGCCCGACACCTTTCGAGCGCAGCGCCGGCATGAGAAGTCGATCGCGAAATCGTCGCCTGTGGTTGAGCGGGCGACCGACGAAACCGCGATAGGCGACGCCGAGCTAGCGGTGGCGGACATTTACCAGTTGATGGAGCGTCGTCACTGCCTCACCATTGGCAAGGCGTTTGATAGCGCAGATTGGGAGCGCCGGCGGCGGGCGGTTGAGCAGTTGCGGTCGAACATGGCGGCTGGGAACGCTGGCATCGTCATGATTGCGGGCGAAGGTGCCGATAATGCTCAGCAGCGGTGTAAGGGGCGGTCATGAGCGTCGATCCTGCAAATGCAGGCCCAAAACAGGCCGGGCGGTTTCAGCCCGGGCAGAGCGGCAACCCTACCGGCAAGCCGAGAGGCGCGCGCCACAGGACGACTCTGCTCGCTGAGCGCATGATGCAGGACGAGGCGGGCGAAGTCGTCAAAGCTGTCATCAAAGCCGCGAAGCGCGGTGACATGACCGCGGCGCGCCTCGTTCTCGACCGCATTGCTCCCGCCCGCAGGGACAGTCCGGTGAGCTTTGCGTTACCGCCGATTGAAACAGCGGCGGACGCAGCGGCAGCCATGGCGTCCGTCCTCGCAGCGGTCGCCAATGGAAGCGTCACGCCGAGCGAAGCGGACCAAATCGCCAAGGTCGTCGGAATCTTCATTCAAACCCTAGAGGCGACAGCTTATGAGGCGCGTCTGCGGGCGCTGGAAGAAAGGCAAGAGCTATGAAGCTGCTCGAAACCCGACTTCGAAAGCTTGAGCAACGAGCCAGCCGAAAATCATCATACACCGTGTTATCCCCAGGCCCCATGATTTCTAAACGCGAGAACGAAAGCGATGAGTCCTTTATCTGTCGGCTCGCGGACGATGAGGAGACGTTGCGAAATGTGAGGATGACGCGGTCGGAATTTATAGAAACCTGCCGGCAAGTGCTGCTGGTCATATGACGCCTGCAAACGGCTAGGGTCAGGAGAACAGATTTTGGCGCCGACGCTCTCGCCGGGAGATGACGTGGTCATGGACAATCTCGGCTCGCATAATAGCGCCGCCGTCAGAGAAGCCTTTCGCGCGAAAGGCGCCCGCCTCATCCTCCTGCCCAGATACTCGCCCGACCTCAATCCGATCGAAAAGGTGTTCTCGATGCTCAAACGCATGTTGCGCAAGGCCGAGGAGACAACCATCGACGCGCTCTGGCGAAGGGTCGGGATTCTCCTCGACGAGTCTCCGCCACGAGAATGCGCCACTTATCTCAAGGCGCCGAATACGCTTCAGTCTAAGTCGCACAGGCTCTAGCACTGCGGGTCTATCCCCGCGGGTGCGGGGGAGCCGATTGGGTGCCCGTCACGGCGACGCCGCCCTGGGGTCTATCCCCGCGTGTGCGGGGGAGCCGTTTGCAGGAGATCGGAACAAGCCTTGGTGGCGGGTCCATCCCCGCGTGTGCGGGGGAGCCCAGATTGCAGGCATCTCAGTCTCTGCTCTTTGGGGTCTATCCCCGCGTGTGCGGGGGAGCCGGTAGTCGGCTATTTTTGAGCGCGACTGATACGGGTCTATCCCCGCGTGTGCGGGGGAGCCATCGCGGCGGCGCTCGCCCTCGCGTGGTTCTGGGGTCTATCCCCGCGTGTGCGGGGGAGCCCTTTGGAACGCCATCAGGGATTGTCTCGGGATAGGGTCTATCCCCGCGTGTGCGGGGGAGCCGTCGCTCCTCATATGCCAATTGGCCCGCGCTCAGGGTCTATCCCCGCGTGTGCGGGGGAGCCAGCGCCATCAACCTCGCCATGATCCGCCGATGGGGTCTATCCCCGCGTGTGCGGGGGAGCCCAGGTCTGCGTGCCGGATTGCGAGCCGGAGGTGGGTCTATCCCCGCGTGTGCGGGGGAGCCGCATCGAGGAAATCCGATTCCGTCACCATGATGGGTCTATCCCCGCGTGTGCGGGGGAGCCCTGCGACGCATGGGACCAGCACGGGAGGCCTGCGGGTCTATCCCCGCGTGTGCGGGGGAGCCCCCGAGCGCGCCTTCAAAAAAATGGGCGATCGAAGGTCTATCCCCGCGTGTGCGGGGGAGCCGGCTGTGCAGACGCTACCCGCCGACGAACCTTGGGTCTATCCCCGCGTGTGCGGGGGAGCCGTCCGGCGCAGCGTCGAGGCCAGAGCCGCCGTGGGTCTATCCCCGCGTGTGCGGGGGAGCCTTACCAGTGTAGCGTACACACGAAAAGCTCGATCGGGTCTATCCCCGCGTGTGCGGGGGAGCCGCGGGCTCCCAAGCCATCCCACAACAATAGGGGGGTCTATCCCCGCGTGTGCGGGGGAGCCAAGAGGCGGTCATTCTACCGGGCGCTTTCGACGGGTCTATCCCCGCGTGTGCGGGGGAGCCTCTGACGGCGAAGTCATTGATTTACCGATAAACGGTTTCAGACAGCGCGCGAAGTGGTCACACGTCGCTTTTCGATATCGGCAAAGGCCGCCGAACCAGCAGCAGGCCGTCATGCGCGATAATATCCTTGGGAGGCTCGCCAAGGGTGGCCAGCCCAAGACCTCCGTTCGCGGCGCTTTCTGCCCAGGTCATGACAATAGCGCCGCTTTTCAGAATTCCGTACCATTCCGAGAGCACCACCCATATTCGCCCGCGAACGCCGGCACTCATACGTGGGTGCGCATAGAGGCCCGGAGCGAGTTCCAGCATAGACGAGGCCAGAAAGCCACGATAGCGTGATTCGACATCGCGCGTGATGACAACGACCATCGGCATCAGTCCGCCTCCAGCGGTGCGGTGGTTTCCTTGTCGACGCCCAACAGCATCTTGATTCTGTCGATCATGCCAGGAATCACAGATTTCTGCCGCATCAGAATGGCCGCGCGCAGCCGTGTCGCCCGCTCGATGGAGTCGCCGCTTTTTTGGGTTTGCTTGACCGCGCCAAATGCGATGTCGAGAACTACGTCGTGGCGGTATAAATCAGCGATGTCGAGCGGAAAGGACTGACCGGACTCCTCGTGGACAAAGCCGAGTTGCGGGATCGCGCCCACCGCCGCTACGGCCACGCAGGCCGCCGAGCGCATCGCGGTTGCGGCGTGATTGATGGCCTGATTGGCGAGATCGCCAGCCTCCGGATTTTCACGGTCGTAGTTGCGTCCCCGCCACACGATGCCGTGACGATCGGCGGCAAGCTGGTAGCTGCGCTTGATGCGCGCACCCTCCTGCCCGCGCAAGACCTCAATATTACGGGTGCGAACAATTTCGCCGAAGCGGATCGTGTACATCGCACGCGCAACCTCCATGCGGCTTGCCGGATCGGCCCACAATCGGACCTGCGCCCGCGCCACGGCGGACGTGTCGGGCGCCAGAGGCTGAGCGGTGTAAAAGCGCGTGGCGCCCGAGCCAATAGCCGCCAAAGCGCAACCATGGCGAGCCAATAGGCGCAGCGCGTCATGCGTGACGCTCGAACCGGGGCCAAGCAGGATGATTGAAACAGCTTGATGTGGAATTCTGATACGAGCCGGCGGCCAGATCGCCGCCACCGGCCGTTACGAAGCGCAAACACCCATCTTCCACATCGAGTTCGACCGCGCTCTAAGCTGATCAACCCGTGGCGGTCAGCGTGAGGGATGCGCGCCTTTTCTAGTCCCAGGCGGCCAGAGAGCACAGCACTTTCCCTATCGAGCCGGACGCAGCAACAACATCCCGTAACCATAGGCCGCATGCCGGCCGACGCCACTCGCCAATCGCGCGGCGAAAGCGGCGCCATCCAGAACTCTCAACGTGCCATGCCATGTTACGTCTGGCCCCTCGCGCAACGTTTCGCCGCGCTGGGCGGAGCGGCGCTCGAAACGAACCATACGAACTTCCTCCACCCTGGCTGCTGCCCCCAACCGCCCCTCCAGCCACTGCCGATAGAGGGTTTCCCGGTCGAGGCGCGCGTCATTCGGGTGGCCATCTGGATAAAGCCGCAAGACCTCAGCCAAAAAGGCGTCAATTTCGGCGCCTTTGGGAAAAACACCGGCTGGCTTGAGCAGCCGTTTGACGGGTCGAGCGCGGAGGTCGAATGCCAGCCGCCGCCCCTCCCGCCATGTCTCCGGCATGGACTTCACGGCAAGGCGGTCGAGATTGCAGACACCTAAGGCGTCCGGCATGGCGCATTCGCGTGCTACTTCCTTGAGGTCGTCTTCGCACGTCCGGGAATAAGCATAGAGGTTGCCGCTGATCGCGCTCGGCGCGACGAGAAGTCGAAACGGCTGCACGACGCCCTTGCCGAAGGTTTCCGACAGCAAGTGATGCAGGGCGCGACCTTCATCGGCGCCAAAACCTCGCTGGGCCGCCCAGCGACGCAGGGACCGAAGTTCCAGGGGTAGGCTTAGGAGATGGAGCGGCGTCATGCAGCAAGCTCAGGGATTGTGACGAAGCCCTCGACAACGCGTCGGGTTCCGCCATGCAGGCCGGTACGCCAGTTGCGGATATCCGGAAGATCGATGACGCGGGTGACCTCATCGCCTTCCTCCGGGCCTTCACCAAGAGGCCAAACCGCGCGCATTTTTTGCGGCGGCGCGCTGTCCTCTCCTATGATGGCCAACAGCGCCGAGTGAGCGTTTGGCGCCGTCACCCTATCCGGGCTCAGAAGCGGCAGAGACGGCAGGCAAGGTTTTCGGCCGATGAAAAGGGGCCGCGCCGGGCGTAGCAGCGCGGCGGCGAGTGCGTCGAGATCGGGCTGATCGGGCGCCGACGTCAGACGCAGGGCGACCATTACCCGGGCATCCATGTAATAATCTCGGCGACGTCGATGCGGTGCGCCGTAGCTGGCACCATCACGTCCTTCCGGTTGGCCACGCGTTGTCCAGCCCTTGTCGTTCTTTTCCAGCCGCGCGTTCTGACTGTCTGTCAGATGCGTCGAATCCTCCCCCCGCGGTCGAGCCGCGCCGCGAAAATGATCCGGTCCTGCAGCGACTGGATTTTCTCCCACTCCGTTCGCCTCCAGCCCAGCGCGTTTGCAAGCAGCCCGGCCAGCATGGATTGGGAGGGAAAATCGCGGGTGGCCCCGATGTGGTCGATAGCCACGCCGCCGAAGGCCAGAAGCGGCGCCTCCAGCTGCAAGATTAGCCATAAACGATCAGGCATCATCGGGCGCCTCCGAGACTTTGGCTTGCGCCCACAGGCCGAGTTCGGCAAGCGAACCAACTTGCAAATCGCCCAGCAAGACATCGGACAGATTTAGGCAGAGGCGACTTTCGCCGGTCGCATAGGCCTTGTCGAATTTCTCGAGTTGCTTGGCGAGGCTGCTGACGGCAGCGTCGAGATCGGGCTTCACCGGCTTGCGGTAGCTCTCGGCGAGGCTGCGCGGCTGGCGGTCGCCTGCCTCGATCAGCATGAAACCGGCGCGGCCATAGGGGGCGGTGGAGCCAAGCTTGGCGCCGGGCGAGACTTCGGCAATCAAGTGGACGAGATGGTGAACGACTAATCCGGCCAAGTTCTTGTCGCCCCCGCAATTGGCGATCAATCCGGGCAGGTCTAGGACGACATAGCTATAGAACAAGCCACAGGTGAGTTCGGTTTCCTGAATTGTATCGGCGCCGCTGTCATCCTCGTCCTTTTTCAGATCGTCGACGGCGGTGAAATAATCGCCTTCCGATTCCTCACCGTGGACGGTGAAGGCATGGGCCACGTGGACGGGCGCCTCGATATTCGCAGCGGGATCGGACGTGACCATGCGGCCGAACAAGGCAGCGACTAGGCCTCCGGGAAGGGAGGAATTTTGGCTCATTGCCCTGAAGTTTTTGTCTTTGACCCAATCAGCAACGGATTTTTTCGCCGCTGCAGCGTCAGGGGCTTGCGCAGCAAGCTTCTCCGCCTGGAGCGCGAGCCAGTCCAGTTCGGGTTTTCCAAGCAACAAGGTCTGGCGGCTTTTTTTGCCTTTGTCGGCCTTGTCGCCGTACACCAGCTTTTGAAACTCAGGCTCCAGCGCCCCGATTATCTCGTCGGGGAAACGCCCCCGCAACGGCGCGATCACCTTTTCCGTAACCAATTCTCGCGACCGCCATGCGTCAACATAGCCCGCGAGATGCTGCAACGCATGAGGGTCGTCCTTCACGATCCGTCCCTTCTCATCGATTTCCCGCGCAGTGCGCCAATGGCGTTTGAGGCATTGCGAGGAAATGCGCGTGCGCGATACGCCGCCATACGTCAGCCGTTTGGCGAGACCGGAATCGTCGCGATTCAGCAGGGCCGCGGCGTAGGAATGCAACGTGTGGATTTGCAGGAAACGGGGTGTCATTTCCGGGCGTCCTCTTGTTCGGCTTTCGGTCTGGCGGAGTTGAGCCTTCGGTAGTAGGCGCGAGCCAAGTTTTGCTGGTTTCGTTCCGGGTTGGAGAAAAGCAGCAGGGCGGCGATTTCCACGCAATTGACGCCGCTGGCGCGATCACGTTTCGCGGCAAGCATCCGGGCGAAACGCGTGAGGGCCTCCTCTCGCTGAAGAATGGGCGCCGCTAGCAGCCGCGCCAGACGCGTTTCAGAAACGAAAGGGCGTGAATCCGCGCTAGTCTTCCAGTCCGGATCGCCGCCGTCGCAAAAGACCCTGCCGAGCGGGCGGCCAGGGTCATGCAGCCTGTCGGTACTTTTCCTGTCGCCTTTTGGCGTGAGGATCGCCAGAATTTGGACGATGCGCATCCAGTTCTCGAACTCGGAATCCAGGAAGCCGCATTCGGCCGCTAATCGCCAGTAAGCCATGGGCCCGGCGCCGCCAATTTCCATCCGGCGCAATTCCGCGAGATCGCCTGTATCAAGTTTGAGTAAACGTTCCGACAAAAGTTCGATCAGTCCGTCAAGCGGCATGGTTTTCGTCCTCAGCGGGAGCCTGTGCGAACAACTCTGGGAACGCGCCTCGCAAGCGGCTAGCGAAAGCATTGCGCGCGCGCGCCTCGGCGCGCGGACGGAACAGCCCAGCGCAGGGCATGGCGGGCAAAGCGTCCCCGAAAGCAATCCCAGCGATTCGGGTCAATTCGCGGCGGAAGGCCATCTGCTCGGCTTGCAGCGCTTTTTCCCCGTTTTGCTGCGCGGCGTCGCGCGCCCATAAGTGATCGAAGAAAATAGCGTCCGCGCCACGATCAAGTTGGGCGCGGGCTTCCACGGCATGGCGGTAATGCTCTTTTTTCATCTTGCCGCGGTCTCCGCCTGCCGATGCCAATGCGAGAGCAAATCCAAGCGCCTTGTTGGCGTTCTCGATCTCCTTCATCTGCTCCTGCGCCAGTTCGAACAGCGCGGGACGGCGCTCGCCCAGGCTCCGCACCTTTCTGCCGTCGAGTGGCAGGATGCGCGATTTGAATCCGTCAGTCCTGCTGTTACCGCGCGACAGAGCGGCACAGACCAGGGCCATGGTTTCACCCGCGCGCTCGAACGGTCCCGGTCGGGCCAAGAGCGGCAAGGCCCAGTCGCCTGAAAGCAGCAAGTCGGTCAGGCGGTGATAGTCGAAGTCGCCTTCGCCGAGCGTCAGGCTCTTGTTGTCGGTTTTATGCACAGGTGCGAAAGGATCGCCTAGAGCGCCTTTGAGCGACTTGGCGTCGATCCGCGTGGCTGCGGACGTGCCCTTGTAGGCGACAATGTCGCTTTCATTGCGGAGGAGCCGGACGCGGCGGCAAATTTCGATGAACCAGATATCGAGTTCCCGCAAATGCAACTGCGCCCCTTCCGGCCAGGGCGCCAACCAAGTCAGCCCAATCGCCCCTTCGGCCGGATAAGCCAGATGCGAGTGCTTCTCCAGTTCGGCCGCGCGCGTTTCCAGCAGAGTGCGAACGTCTCGGCAAAACCAGGGGCCGAGCGGCGGCGTCCCAGCCTTGCCGCTGGCCAGAGGCGCCAGCGTAACCATGGGTCGCGACGACGATCCGCCGTTCATCCGCGCGACACCCTGGTTCCCGGAGCCGCCATAACCTTCGCCCGTCTGTAGAGACACGAGCGCGAAAATCCAGTCTTCCTGCATGGCGCCTTCCGCCACGGCCTGTTTGAGATCGTGATTTTTCGAGGTGATGAGCAGATCGAGCGCGTCCGGCGTCGGAACCGGATTTTCCAGCTTCACATCTCTTGGAACAGCCGGCTGGAGAAAGGCCGGCTTACTCCAATCCTCCACCACGAGGCGCCAAGGCTCATCGTCAGGAAATTCTGGAGTCAGACCGCGTAGTAGCTCACGCCACTCGCCTTCATCTCGCGGAAGTTCGCCGCGCCCGCCTCCATGCAGCGCCAGCGCCGCGAGTTGGACCAGAAACATATGCCACGCGGGAGCTTGGTGTGGCCGCAAGGCAGCGAAGTGCTTGACTTCGTCGCGGACGAGCGCGGCGAGAGCCCCGGGGAGAGAAAGCGCGCCGCAAGGCGAGGCGCTGATGAGCGGCTCCGTTAGCAGGTTGATCGAAACGTCGGTCATGGCCTTTCTTTCACTAGCCCCCTCCGGTCATAGGAGAACCTCGCCTCGCCAGCGCGTATCGACACCCCGTTCTCGACCGCCTCCGCTTCGGGCGCACTGGCATCGAGTCCGCGCGACCAATGTTCCGGCAAAGTTACGCTGCGAATCTTCTGGCCAAAAGGCCCTATGACCGGGGCAGGGAAAATGAGCCGCGCGCCCTCGCCCCCCAGCCGGGTGCGAATCTTCTCCTCATCGGCAGGAAATTTGATGTCGGCGAAATCCTCCGTCACAGGCAGGGCCACGTGGCGGGCGGCGCCGGCGTCGGCGACATCCTTGCCGTAGACGTCGTTCGAATATTTCTCCCACGCCGCTCCCAATTCCCGATGCAGCGCCTCGATCTTTTCTGGATGGGTGGCGCTTTCGACCAGCCAGCGGTTTTGCGCCGGAATAATCCATTGCGCCTTCCTGTCGACCAGCCGCCGGGTCAATTCTAAAACCGACAGGTCGCGGTAGACTCCCAGCAGCACGCCATCGCTCCGCCAACCGCCAAGGCCATTCTCGAAAGCTGGCGCGAGCAAGGGCTCCAGGCCCCTTTGAGGCGTCAGCACCACGCACTTAGGCGTCGCAAAGCCTTGAGGCCGCTCCAACTCATGGCGATGCAGCCGCCCGATGCGCTGAAGCAGTACGTCGACAGGGCAGAGATCGGAAATCAGCAAATCGGAGTTGATATCGAGGCTTTGTTCGAGGGTTTGCGTGCCGACGACGATGACGCCGCCGGGACTCCTGCTTTCCGGATCGGGCGACAGGGTCGTTTCCACCGCGGCGTCCAGCGCGGCGCGGTCCTCCGGCGCGAAACGGCTGTGATGCAGCGCCGGACCGTTGGCGACCCGCATCAACAATTTATCCGAGCCGGCGTCGCGGATCGCCTGCCACGTCGCGACGGCCGCCCTGACCGTGTTGCGGATCAGCAGCACGCGGGCGCCTCTTTGCGCCGCTTCGATTGCGACCCGCGCCGCCTCCTCGGCGGACATGGTCGACACCAGCCGCATATCGAGCGTTTTTTCGCGTTGAGAGCCCTCCACCCGCTGCGGTTCGCTCGCGATCTTTCCCCAGACCGCAGGATAAGGCGCCGCAGCTGCTTCGGCGAAATTGGGGGCCGTCTGTCGTCCCAGCCATTTGACGCGCGCAACCGAGCCCAAAGTCGCCGACATCAGCAAGGCGTGGCCGCCGCGCCGAAGGTGCATCCTGAGCAGGTGATTTTGCACCTCAGTCATGTATCGATCAGAGGCGTGAACCTCATCAATGACAAGAAAGCTTCGCGACAAAGCAGCCGCGCGAAGATGGGCGTGTTTCACCTGCAAGGCGGCGAGCATGGCCTGATCGACTGTGCCGACAGCGACGCTCGCCGCGAGATAGCGCTTCGCGCTTTCCGCGGCCCAGCGCGACAGACGCTTTTCCTCATGGGGATTATCGTCCCACCGAACATTCCAGTCGGGAAGTGGATGGCCAGCGGTGTCTCCGGATTTCATATAGCCGGGCACGGCGAGGACGGCTTCAGGTGCATTCTTGTCGAACAGGCGTCGCATCGCGTTATTGACGCGGCCATGAATTTGGATCGCGGCGGCGCGCGTAGGCAAAGCGAAATAGAGCGCATCTACTAGACCGGCTTCAAAAAGGCGGGCGAAGCGCCAAAGCGCCGCCTCGGTCTTACCCGATCCGGTCTCGGCTTCCAGAATAACTAAAGGGTCGTCCAGGAGGTATTCGGCAGCGAGGCGCTGCTGTGGGCGCGGTTCGCGAAGGCCGGTCAGGATGCTAAAGCGCGCGCGGCCCCACACGTTCGATTGGAGCGACCGCACGTCAAGGCCAACCTTTTGAGCCGCCCGCCGCGCGTTCTCGCGGGCTTTGTCCATGTAGTCGGGATCAAGTGTTTCCACGAATGGGAAAATCCTCTGATCCGAGCCGAGCCAGTCGGCTAGAGAGACAAGACCGCAAAACAAATGCTGAAAATCCGTCGTTAGAGGCAAAGGCGCGGGATTGGGGGTAAATGCGCCACCAAACCAAAGACGCATGACGGCGCCGATCTCGCTGGAAACGACGACGGGATCATAACCTCCTACAGCGTTCCAACTCCTGCCTGCTTGTTCAGCGACGACAAGCGGTCTCCCGTGATGAGCGAGCGATGGGTATAGAAGGTTCTCGTTGACGCCCCACTCGATGAGTTCATTCAAGCCCAGATTTCTTCGCGATTTCAGATGGAGCCTGCTCTGCAAAAATTGCAGCGCCTTCGCCGACATGGCCATGGAATGGGCCGCTCCAGGAGCCGTCCGGCCATCCCTTGGCTTGGAATCCCGGGTGTAGTTTTCCAGCGTCGTGCAGGAAAGCGATAACGCCGAGGCGGGCGAGCGCTGTGTCGGTAAGGCGGAACCCGCCGGAACGCTCGATCCGCGCGCGGACAACTGGCGAAGTGCAGAGCGCTTCAAAGCACGCAGCGACGTCGGCCATGTGGTGGGCAAGCCGATGATAGAGGCCACCACGCGTTTTGCCCCAAGGAATTGGCGTGGTGGGTTGCTGCATCGCTGGTAACTGTTCGGAATAAGTTCGGCGACCTGGATACTGGCGTCTTTGCTAGTTCAACGACAGGTTTCGAGACAACCGGCTATGCCCATTCAGGCAAACGAGGATAGTTCTGCGATATTCGCCCTGACAAGCGAAAGTTGCGCCGTTTTCACCCGATCCACTGCTAAGTTGACCCGACTTCTTCTAGCAACGCCGGGAGGCCAGGGCGTAAGCCTCTGGACGCTGCCAAACACACAGGCGGGGAAATGAAGGCGTGCCACGTTTCATGTAGCATGGCGGCTGCCGCTCCAAGACGCACTGCTTGTCGACCCTGCGATTAGGCGCTCGCCGAGTATGAGAGCGCCGTCCAGGCGATGGGCGACGAGAAGCTACGCGTTATCGCCCATGAACTGCTCTAAAGCCTGCGGAAGAACGCGAGCGTCGATTGGGCCAAGCGCGAGAGCGCCCGCGCCAACATGCGAGTACCTGGTGAAGCGCATCCTCAAGAAATACGGCTATCCGCCGGATTTGTCGGAAGCCGCGGTGCAGACGGTTTTGGAGCAGGCGGAGAAGCTGTTGCAGGAGATTGCTTAGATGTTGATCCCAGGGTTTGATGATGCGCGCAGAGGCTTTGTCAGCGGCAGGCACTCGAATTGGCGTCGCAGAGCGAACTGATCGCTTCGAGGGCGAGTTGGAAGTTATGCTCCGCCGCGGGCCGATACCATTCATACGCGCTGCGTGGATCCGGCACTATGATCCCTGGCACCCCGAACTGTAAGGCAAGACCCATAAGAAACTGGGCGCCAGGGACACCGGAATTTCCGTCGTCGCGCACCATATTCAGGAACTGGTGCATGGTGTCCTGCGCCGGTGGGTATCCTGCCTTTTGCGCCAGATACAGCCACAGGAAAGCGGCGATATAATCGGGATCGGAATCGAGACCATAATACGCGATGCGCGACATCTGAAACTGCGCATAGGGATCGCCCTGAACGGCAGCCTGATAGTACCAATAGGTGGCCGCCGCCATGTCAGGAGGCGAGCCGGTCCCGTCCTCCTTGGCCATCGCCAGCCTTGTCTGAGCCGGGACGAAGCCACTCCCCGCCGCAGCTTCTAGCCACCCGACTGCAGCGGCAGGATTGGACGAGACCCCCTCGTCACCTGTCATGAGCATGTCCGCCAAATCATATTGGGCGACGGAATGGTTTTTGTGCGCGGCCACCGCGTAGCAAGCCGCCGCCGCCTGAGCGTTCCGACCGGAAGGGCCGTTACGGTCGAAGAGCACCGCTCGACGCATCGCCTCGTCGGGGTTCAGGCTGTCATCGCACCATGGCATCGGAGGTGGCGCCAGATCGGGGGCTCGGCTCGGCACCAGCTGCGGCTCCTGCGCGGCGTGGGGCGGGAAGGGCGAGGATGGCGGCGGGGTGGCGGGCGGCAAAGGTATGAGACCCTCGCCCACGGAACTCGGCCTTTGTTCGCCTACTGACAGCTTTGGTTTTAGGATCAAGCTCAGAAGGTCGGGATCCGGCGTGAAACTATTGTGCGGGTCAATCCCGCTGCCCGCTCTTGGCTCTCCCAACGGCGCCAGGAGCGTTTCGATCGGTTTGTTTTGTCGCTTGGAGCCGCTCCCGGACTTTTCATCATGTGATGAGTTTGGCGGCGGGATGGCGGGCGGCAAAGGAATGAGCGCCTCGCCCAAGGAACCCAGCCTTTTTTCGCCTATCGACGACTTTGGTTTTTCGATCGAGCGAGGAGAGTCTAGGAACAGGCTTCAAAATCTTAGACCAATCAATGTCGTTGCCGGATTCCCCAGGTACGGACGGTGGAAAGCGTTCAATCGGATTGGTCACGCGAGGCGGATCGGGGGGAGACGCAGACCCCGACCGTGGCGGAGGGCCGATGTTGAACTCGTAGTCGATCCAGGCCCAGACGGCGTTTCCGATGACGCCGATCCCCACACCATAAGTGAATTCGCGGCTGGGAAGCGCCAGCTTACTTCCAAATTGCAAGGCCTTGCTGCCGACCGCCACCCAGTTTTGAGCAACGGCCGAGTTTGAGGGAAACGCGAGCATCGCGGCCCCCATAAGCGCCGGCGCGATCTTCCTCATCAAAAGTCCCATCAAAAGTGCCACGCGACAACTACGCGGAGCGTCTGACATCCTCCCCCAGCGCTTGTCGAGGTGACAAGCGTTCTTCAGGGACCCCAACTTAACCGCCAGGATTTTCCAATTTGCCGCCTCTGACAAGGCCGAGCGACGCCTTAGATTCACTGGGCGGGGACTGACGGGAGCATCGGGCACGGGGAAGCCGGAGGGTGACCGTTCACGGTTTCCGTGAATTTCCAATTTCTGCTTACCGTCCGCTTACCGAAGATCATTAGGTTACCGGAAGAGGCAGCAAATTGAAAATAACTATCTGTTTTCATTGGTGCCGGTTGCCGGATTCGAACCCGCGACCTACTGATTACAAATCAGTTGCTCTACCGACTGAGCTAAACCGGCGTTATCAGGGTCGGTGCGCTTGGGCGAGGCCTTTTCCCCTATGGCGTCATCAAGGTCAATCCCGCGCCCGGCGGCCGAGCGCTCTCGGTCGGGCCGTTCGAGGCCGAGACCAACTCCTCGAGCTTTTCTCTGGCTTTGCCGCTGGCAAGCGCCGCATCCGCTCGCTTAACGCCTTCCCGCAAGGTCGTGGCGACGCCCGCGACGATGAGCGCGACGCCCGCGTTGAGGACGGCCACGTCGCGATAGGCGCCCCGCTCGCCGGCGAGAACCTCGCGCAAGGCCCGCGCGTTTTGCGCGGGATCGCCGCCCTTAAGTTCCTCGGGCTTGGCGAGCGGCACGCCGGCCTCTTCCGGCGTGATCTCGAAAGAGCGGATCGCGCCGTTCTCGAGCGCCGTCACCAGCGTCGGTCCCGTCGTCGTGGCTTCGTCGAGCCCGTCGCTCCCATGCAGCAGCCAAACGCGCTCGGAGCCGAGCTCGCGCATCGCCCTCGCCATCGGCTCGAGCCATCGGCGGTCGTAGACGCCGAGCACCTGTCGCTTCACGCCAGCCGGATTGCACATGGGGCCGAGCAGGTTGAATATCGTGCGCAGCCGGAGCTCCGCGCGCGCGTTGGCGGCGAAACGCAGCGCCGGATGGTGCGCCGGCGCCGCCATGAAGCAGACGCCCGTCTCTTTCAGGCAGGCGGCCGCCTTGGCGGGCGCCAGGCCAACCTTGACGCCGAGCTCGGCGAGAACGTCGGAAGCGCCGGAACGCGACGACGCCGCCTTGCCGCCGTGCTTGGCGACCGTGACCCCGCAGGCCGCGACGATGATCGCGGCGAGCGTCGAGATGTTGAAGGTCTGCGCGCCGTCGCCGCCGGTGCCGACGATGTCGATGGCGTCCTCGGGCGCATCGACTCGCGTCATCGTGGCGCGCATTGCTTGCGCCGCGCCGACGAGCTCGTCCTCCGTCTCGCCGCGCAGCCGCAGCGCCATCAGAAACGCGCCAAGCTGCGCGTCGCTCGCTTCGCCCGCCAGCACATACGCGATCGCCTGGCGCGCCTCTTCTCGGGAAAGCGTGTGGCCATCGGCGAGGGCCGCGAGCGTCGCTTTGAACTCGTTCACGCGACCTTCTTCCTGTGCGGATGCGAGTCGTTCCACTCCTGCGCCAAATCCAAAAAGTTTTTGAGGATCTTGTGGCCGTGCTGCGAGGTGATGCTCTCGGGATGAAATTGCACGCCGTGCACCGGCAGGCTGACATGCGAGAGCGCCATGATGAGGCCGTCGGGCGTCGTCGCGGTGACGCGCAGCGATGCGGGCAGCGTCTCGGCCTTGACGACGAGCGAGTGATAGCGGGTCGCCTGGAAGGGCCCCTCGATGCCGCGAAAGATCGTCTCGCCGCGGTGCAGGATTGTCGCCATCTTGCCGTGGATCGGCAGGGGTGCGCGCACCACCTCGCCGCCGAAGGCCTCGCCGATCGCCTGATGCCCGAGGCACACGCCGAAGATCGGGATTTCGCCGCAGGCGCGTGCGATGAGGTCGAGGCAGACACCCGCCTCATGCGGCGTGCAAGGGCCGGGCGAGAGCACGATGGCGTCGGGGTGAGCACCCATCACCTCCTCGACGCTGATCTTGTCGTTGCGATGCACGGAGACGCGCGCGCCGAGCTCGCCGAAGTAATGCACGAGATTGAAGGTGAAGCTGTCGTAATTGTCGATCAGCGTGACGTTGGCCATGGGTCTACCGATGCGGGCGGGCGCCAGATTTTGCTTGAAAGTGCTTTTTGCGCCGAACCGGCCCCCACTTCAACTGAAAAGAGCAGTCTGCGGGCTCGGCGGCGAACCAAAAAAACGTGAACGGCGCCCTTCGCCAGGAAGAGCGCCGTTCCAGGAAACGTCTGTGACGAAGAAGGGGGCGCGCCTCAAAGCCGATAGCGGATCTGGTCGGTCCAGAAGCGCTCGAGCCGGGTCAAGGAGGTGTTGAGCGTCTTGAACTCGTCGGCGCTGACGCCGCCGATCTGCTCCACCGTCGAGGCGTGCTTCTCGTAGAGCTGCGCGACGATGTCATGCACTTCCTTGCCCTTCGGGGTCAGGCTGATGCGCACCGAGCGGCGGTCGATGCGGGAGCGGGCGTGATGCAGATAGCCCATCTCGACGAGCTTTTTCACGTTGTAGGAGACGTTGGAGCCGAGATAATAGCCGCGCGTGCGCAGTTCGCTCGCGGTCAGCTCCTTGTCGCCGATGTTGTAGAGCAGCAGCGCCTGGATTGAGTTCACGTCGCTGCGGTTGCGGCGGTCGAATTCGTCCTTGACCACGTCGAGAAGGCGACGGTGCAGGCGTTCGACGAGCGTCAGCGCCTCCAGATAGACGGGGCGAACCTCACTCGACCGCTGCGCGCGGATCGGCTGGTTCAAAAGGTTCGTGGCGGCGTTCATCTTCGTCTCCATGTTCCGCTTCGACGCCAGGGTCGATGTGTTTCCTTCGTCTATGGCGTCAAACTAGCGGGACCGGATGAAGGTCGGCTTAAGCAACAGACTGAATTGGGGATTTACCAGCAGAGCCTTGTTCTGAGTGAATCAAGCATGAAAAAAAACCAACGATTCACTCTGAATTTCGCTTAAGCCTTTTGCGTCGTGTCACCCGCCTTCGGATCCGCCGCCGAGCCAGTTTTCGCGGGCGTTGATGAGGTGATCGCGCCCTGCCGCGTCGCTGCTGTCGCCTCGCGAGGCTTTGCGGAGGGCGTCGCGGGCGTGCTGGGTTTTGTCCCGGAGGACCCGTTGGCGCGCGGCGCAGGCGAGGTCGCGGTCCTCGCCGCCGTAGAGGTCGTATTGACGGGCGTGGCCGGCGCTGGCGAGGCGAGACGCGGCTTGATGGGTTCGGAAGGGGAGGGGGACGCCTCGACCTTTTTCGGGCGCGGTTTGGGGCTCAGGAAGGGGAGCGCCTCGAGATGGCGCATCAGTGTGGCGCCGAGCGTCTGCTGCGGCGCAGCCGTCTGGCGCAGGAGGCTCGCGCGGCGTCTTTGTCGTTGATCGAGGACTTTCTTGGCCTCGAAGTCGCGGCCGGCCTCGAAGGTCAGGATGAAATAGAGCATGATCAGCACGACATCGACGGCGATGAGATAATAGCCGCCGGAAAAGAAATTCGGCATGCCGGCGGCGACAAATATCTGCGCGCTCGCGATGAGAAGCCACAGCACCCCGCCCCAGGGCGTCGCCAGCCACAGCCCGACGCCGGCAATCAGATCGGCGACGCCAAAGAACACGACCGCCACGGCGGCCGGTTGCGGCATGGTGTCGAAGATGGACTGGGGCGACATGAGCACGAAGCGCCATTGCGCGAGGCCCTGGATAATCCAAAAGGCCGCAATGAGGCGCATGAAGCGCGTAAGCAGCAACCCCCATTTCGTGGACTCGCCCGCGCCGCTCGGATCGCCTATTCGAATGGCGCGATAGGGATCGTCGGAGTCATCGCCGTTGTTGAAGTCGGCCATCTGCGTTTTCCGACGTCCCTCTTGTCGCTCGAACGACGCCGTTCGAGCGGAACCGCGCTACTGCCCGCGTCTCGCGCGCGAGGCGAAGCGGACCGCTTCCTCGGCGGCGCGCATCAACGCCATGGACTTGTTTTCGCACTCGCGCTGCTCGTATTCAGGGTTGCTGTCGTAGACGACGCCCGCGCCCGCCTGCACGTGCATCTTGCCGTCCTTGACGACGGCCGTGCGCAGCACGATGCAGGTGTCCATCTGCCCGCCGGAGCCGAAATAGCCGATGCAGCCGCCATAGATGCCGCGCTTGTCGGCTTCGAGCTCGTCGATGATTTCCATCGCCCGCACCTTGGGCGCGCCCGACACCGTGCCGGCGGGAAAGCCTGCGGCGAGCGCGTCGATGGCGTCGTGCGACGAATCCGCCTCGCCCTCGACGTTCGAGACGATGTGCATGACGTGGCTGTAGCGCTCGATCGCGAAGCTCTCGGTCACCTTGACCGTGCCCGTCGCGGCGACGCGTCCCACGTCGTTGCGGCCGAGATCGAGCAGCATCAGATGCTCGGCTCGCTCCTTCTCGTCGGCGAGCAGCTCCGCGGCGAGCCTCTTGTCCTCTTCCTCGGTCTTGCCGCGCCAGCGCGTGCCGGCGATGGGTCGTATCGTGACCTTGCCGTCGGCGAGACGCACGAGGATCTCCGGGCTCGAGCAGACGATCTGGAAGCGGGCGAAGTCGAGAAAGCAAAGGAACGGCGCCGGATTGACACGCCGCAGCGCGCGATAGAGCGCAAAAGCCGGCAGCGCGAAAGGAGCCGTGAAGCGCTGCGACAGCACGACCTGAAAGATGTCGCCAGCGCGGATATATTCTTTCGCGCGCTCGACCATCTCGATGAAGCGCTCGCGCGTCGTATTGGATTGCGGCGTCACCGGCTCCGGCGAGCCGCCGCTCGACAGGCCGCGGGAGGCGAGTGGACCTTCGAGGGCGAGCGCCACGCGATCGAGGCGCTCCGAGGCGGTTTCATAAGCGACTCGCGCCGAGACGCCCGGCGCTGGCCGCGCCGGCGTGACGATCGTCACCTCGTCGCGCACGCTGTCGAACACGACCATCAGCGTCGGACGGATCAGCATGGCGTCGGGCGCGCCGATCGGATCGGCCTTCGCCGGCGCCAGCCGCTCCATCTCGCGCACCATGTCGTAGCCGAGATAGCCGAAGACGCCCGCAGCCATGGGGGGGAGGTCCCGGCGCTCCGGAATGGCGGATTGCGCGATAAGATCGCGCAGCGCCTGAAGCGGCGGCTTGCCGCAGGGCTCGAAGGCTTCCGGATCGTGCAGCGCGCTCCGGTTGATCGCGGCGTTCGCGCCTTCGACGCGGAAGATCACATCGGGGTCGAGGCCGATCATCGAATAGCGTCCGCGCGCGGCGCCGCCTTCGACCAACTCGAGCAGAAAGCAGTTGCCCGCGCGCCCCTGCGAGAGCTTCAGAAAGGCGGAAACCGGCGTCTCGAGGTCGCCGACGAGGCGGATCGAGACGAGGCACGGACGCCCCGCGACATATTCCGCGGCGAAAGCCTCGAACTCCGGCTCCAGCGCATCGAGGCTCACTTCTCGGCGTCTCCGCCGAACGTCGATTGCAGCGCCTTCTGATCGATGTTGACGTTGAGGACCTTTTCCAGTCCGCCGATGAACTGCTCGTAAAGGTCGTTGGTCAGCGCGTTCTTCAATTCGCCGGCGAGGCCGACGTTTTCCGTGCTCGACGGATCGAATTTCGGCGTCGTCGCCTCGGCCACATAGAAGACGAGCTCGCCGCCCTCCACGGGGACGGAGCCTGCTCCGTGCACGGGGACCTCGAAGAACTGGAGGATCGCCTGCGGCGAATAATCGGGGCGGTTGGCGCGGCGCACGTCGCCAATGCGACGCAGAGCCAGGCCGAGTTCTCCGGCGAGATTGTCGATCGGCTTGCCGCCGCGAAGCTGCTCCACGAGCGCCTTGGCCTTCTCGCCAAGCGCCTTGCCCTCCGCTTCGCGGCGCAGGACGGATTCCACCTCGCCCTTCACCTCGTCATAGCTGCGCTGTCGCGCCTTTTCGACCTCGCCCACCTCGAACCAGACATAGCCGCCGTCGCGCGTTGCGACCGGCTCATTATCCACGCCCTTGTCGGAGGCAAAGAGCGCCTTGAGCAGATCGGGCCCGCCGGGAAGATCGGCGACGGGCGCGCCCGACTTGTCGCGGCCCGCGTCATCGACGAAATCCACGTCGCGGGTCATGACGCCAGCGGCGGCGGCGGCTTCCTTCAGCGTCTTGCCGGCGGCGCGCTGGTCCTCGATCGCGTCGCGAATCTTGCGAACCTCGTCGACGTTGACTTTGCGCTGGGCCAATTCGCGCCGCAGCTCATCCTTCACGTCGGCGAAGGTCTTCGTATGGACTCCCGGCTTGATCGCGCGCACCTGCGTCACCACGAAGCCGAAGGGCGTTTGGGCGATTTCCGCGTATCCGGGGGCTTTCAGCGCGAAGACAGCCTCGCCCACTTTGGGATCGCCGAAATCTCTTTGCTCGACGAAACCGAGCTGCACGTCCTTGGGCTTCAACTTGCGTTGTTCGACCAGCGTCTCGAAGGAAAGGCCGCCCTTCAATTTCGCGAGCGCGTCCTTCGCCTCGGCCTCGCTGGGGAACACGATCTGCCACACGTCGCGCTTTTCCGCGGTTCCGTAGCGCTGGTCGCTCACTTCGTCGAAAAGCTTTCGCGCATCTTCGTCGCTCACGGATTCAGGCTTGGCGAGCGTCGCGGGGGTCGCCGCGACCAGCGTCATGCGGCGGTATTCGCGCGCACGAAAAGCCTGCTCTCGCGACGTATAGAAGCGCTTGATCTCCTCCTCGCTCGGCGCCGGCGGGGCCGGAAGGATCGAGGGGGGCAGCAGAAAGGCTTCGATCGTGCGCGTCTCGTTGCGGAAGCGGTGGAAGGCCTCGACCATCACCGGGGGGACCACGACGCCGGTCGTGACCGTGTCGACGATCTCCTTGCGCAGCGTGTAGGCCTTCTGCTCGTTCAGATATCCTCTTTCGGAGAAGCCCATGTTCTCGATGATGAGCTTGTAGCGCTGCGGATCGAAGACGCCGGAAGGACCTTGAAAGTTCTTGTCGGCCTTGATGATCCGCTGCATCTCTTCGTCGCCGACAGCTAGGCCGAGCGCCTGCGCCCGCTGCTCGAGGGCGATGTCGGTGATCATGCGCTGGAGCACCTGCTCGTCGAATCCGGCGCGGCGCGCCTCTTCATCGGTCACGCCTCTGCGCAGCCGCGTCTGCAGGCGGCGCATCTCCTCGCGATAGGTGGCGCGGAAGGCGTCGACCGTGACCTCCCCATTGCCGACCTTCACGAGACGGCGCGAGGTCATGCCGCGAAAGACGTCGCCGATGCCCCAGAGCACGAAGGTGACCGCGATGAAGCCCATGACGACGCCCATGACGAGGCGGCCCACCCAATTTTGCGACGCGACGCGCAGCGCTTCGAACATGTTTTCCTTCCCATTCGTCGCGAGTCGGGAGCGACGCCACGCAAAAGCCGAGAGGCCTCCGCGATTCCGAGCCTGCTCCAACATCCTGATCTTGCGCGATTTTCTCGTCTCGAACGATCCGTTCGAGCGAAGCGCCGGACCGCCCGCTTTTTTTCGCGCGGGACTATAGGGACGGCGGGGAGGCGATGCAAACGCCTGCAGGACCGAAATGGCCGCTGCTGCGAAGGCTTCGGCGCGGCTTAGCGCTCCGCATAAGCCGCAAGCGCCCGGGCTCTGGCGGAAGCGTGGTCGACCATCGGACTCGGATAGGTTTCGCCGAGCCGGACGCCGGCGGCCTCCAAGATCGCCTTCGACGCTTCCCAGGGGCGGTGGATCCACTTGGCGTCGAGGCGGGCGAGCTCGGGGACGAAGCGGCGCACGTAGGCGCCTTCGGGGTCGAATTTCTCCCCTTGCAGCACCGGGTTGAAGATCCGGAAATAGGGGGCGGCGTCGGCGCCGCAGCCCGCGACCCATTGCCAGCTCGCCGCGTTGTTGGCGAGATCGGCGTCGACGAGCGTGTCCCAGAACCAGGCCTCGCCCTGTCGCCAATGGAACAGGAGGTGCTTGATGAGGAAGGAGGCGGTGACCAGGCGCACACGATTGTGCATGTAGCCTGTCCGCCAAAGCTCGCGCATTCCTGCGTCGACGAGCGGATAGCCCGTCTGGCCTTTTTGCCAGGTCGCGAGCCCTGCGGCGTCCTCGCGCCAGGGAAAGCGCGTGAAGCTCTTGTCGAGTGGCTCCTCGGGCAGGTTGGGATTGGCGAAGAGCAGATGCCGGGAGAACTCCCGCCAGCCGAGCTGACGTAGGTATGGCGCGCCTGCGTCGCTCGCCTGCGTTGTGACCGCGCGCCAGACCTGCCGCGGCGAGACTTCGCCGAAATGCAGATGCGGCGAGAGGCGGGAAACGCCATCCTCGCCGATCGCGTCGCGCCCCGCGCCGTATTGCGCGGCGCGTGTCTTGGCGAAATGCGCAAGCTTCGCCTGCGCCGCGCGCTCGCCGGGCGTCCACGCCTCGCGAAGGCCGCCGGCCCAGTCGGGCTTCGTCGGCAGGAGGCGCCAGTCCTCGAGCCTTTCGCTGGGCGGCGTCGGCGCGCCAAGGAGTCGAGCCGGCGGCGGCAGGGGCGCCTCGGGCGCCGGGCGGGCGAGGCAGGCCCGCCAGAAGGGAGTGAACACGCGGAAGGGCTCGCCCTGTCCGTTGCGCACGGAGGCGGGCTCGAAGAGCAGCGAGGCGTTGAAGCTCTCGGCCTTGACGCCGTCAGCGAGGAGCCGGGCCTTGATCTCGCCGTCGCGGCGCACGGCCCAGGGTTCGTAGAGCCGGTTCCAATAGACGGAGCGGGCTTTCGTCTCGTTGAGCAGCGAGAACAGCGCGACATCGGCGGGATCGCGCCGCAAGACCAGCGGCACACCGCGCGCGGCCAAATCCGCCGCGAGGCTCGTCAGAGAGTGGTGCAGCCACCAGCGGGAGGCTGCCCCAAGCCACCACTCGCCCATTGCGGCGTCGTCGAGCACATAGAGCGCGATGATCGGCGCGCCGCTTGCGGCGGCGGTTGCGAGCGCGGGATTGTCGGAAAGGCGGAGATCGTCGCGAAACCAAACGATCGCCGGGGTTTCATCCGCGCTTCGCGTGCTTGACGCCATAACCGAAATATATCGCCATGCCGATCGCGGTCCACACGACGAGCCGCAGCCAGGTCTCGAGCGGCAGCGCGACCATCAGCGCGATACAGGAGACGATCCCGAGAATCGGCAGCCAGGGAATGCCCGGCGCGCGGAAGGGGCGATGCAGATCCGGCTGCCAGCGGCGCAGATAAAGCACCGCGCCGCAGACCAGGGCGAAGGCCGCGAGCGTGCCGATGCTCACCATCTCGTCGAGGATGGTGATCGGGAAGAGTCCCGCCGCGATCGCGACGAAGACGCCGACCAGGGCTTGGCTCACAGCCGGTGTGCGCCAAACGGGGTGGATGTCGGCGAAGACCTTCGGCAGCAGCCCGTCCTGCGCCATCGCATAGAAGATGCGCGTTTGACCGAAGAGCAGCAGGAGGATCGCCGTCGTGAGACCTGCAAGCGCGCCGAGCTTGACGACCCAGGCGAGCCAGGCGACGCCGGTCCTATCCATCACCAGCGCCATCGGGTCCGGCACGCCGAGCTCCTTGTAGCTCACCACGCCTGTCGCCACCGCTGCGACGGCAATGTAGAGGACCGTGCAGATCACGAGCGAGCCCAAGATGCCGATCGGCACGTCGCGCTGCGGCGTGTGCGCCTCTTGCGCCGCCGTCGAGACGCCATCGAAGCCGATATAGGCGAAGAAGACGACCGAGGCGCCGCGCACGACGCCGCTCCAGCCGAAGTGGCCGAAATGGTCGGTGTTCTCGGGGATCAGCGGGGTCCAGTTGGCGGCGTCCACATGTGCGGCGCCAACGAAGATCACGACCAGCACCACCATCACCTTGATCACGACGATGATGTTGTTGAAGAAGGAGGATTCGCTGGTGCCGCGCATCAGCAGCGCTGTGAGCAGAAAGATGATCGCCGCCGCCGGGACGTTGAAGATTCCATGCGCCGTCGCCGCCGCGCCATGCCCGCTCGCAAAATAGGCCGAGGTCAGGGCCTCCGGCAGATGGATGCCGAGACCCTGCATCACGCGGTTGAAGTAGCCGGCCCAGCCGACCGCGACCGTCGCCGCGCCGGCCGCATATTCAAGCACGAGGTTCCAGCCGATGATCCAGGCGAAGATCTCGCCGAGGGTTACATAGGTGTAGGTGTAGGTGCTGCCCGCGGCAGGGATCAACGCTGCGAGTTCCGCGTAGCAAAGCGCGACGAAGGTGCAAGCGAGGCCCGAGAGCAGGAAGGAGATGGTCACGCCGGGTCCGGCGTAATCCGCGGCGGCCTGTCCCGTCAGCACGAAAATTCCGGCGCCGATGATGCCTCCGATGCCCATCGCCATCAGCGAGGCCCAGCCGAGCGCGCGCTTCAACCCGCTATGACCGCTTTCGTTCTCGGCGATGATCAGATGGATGGATTTTCGCGAGAAATAGATCGAGGTGGGTCGGTTCAACAAGGGGCCGCCTTCTTGGAAGGGAGTGCTGCGCCTTGTCGCCGGCGCGGGTCCGGGCGCGATTATGGGTGCAACGCAAAAAGATACAAGGGCGGAATCAGCCATACCGCCGTTGCCGGCATTCGGTTCGCTTTTTCAAGCCCCGCCCTTGACCGAGGCTCGAGCCCGGATTCCCCGCCGAAACGGTTCGCTTCCGGCGGGAAACCCTCGCGGATCAGACCATCATTGCGGCGGCACACAGGTTCCGCGGAAGCATCCCAGCCCCCTCCTGGCGCACTCCAAACATCCAGGCTCCACGCACTCTCCATTCGAGCAGACGAGTGTCGCGGCGCAGGGCGGGTTGCACGTTCTCGGCGGCGGAGGGGCGGCGGCAGTGATGTTGAAGTTCAACGCGACGACCTCGTGCCCGCTTGCATCGTTGACGAACAAGGTCCACAGGCCCGGCTGCGCTGAGCGAGCGATGTCCATCGAGAACGTCAGCTCCTGCGCGAACTGACTGATGATCTTGTAGTTGCTGGCGAAGGCGCTTGGCTTTATCCCAAATTGCTTCGTGGTGACGTTCCCCAGATCAACCGTTCCATTCGTCGTCACCGTGAGCGTCGGCGAGGTTCCGGCCGCGGCTGTGGTGGGGGACACGCTCGCCGCGGGGCAGACTGTCTGGCCGATTGACGCGCTTGGCGCCCATCCGAGAATGACAGCTAGACCGAAAGCCGCGCGAAGCAGGATGCTGCAAGTTGTTCTAGCCATCGCAATCTCCCTAAGCTGACATCCGCCAGATGGGTCGAAGTTGCGAACAGGTTTGACGGATGTAATGAGCCCGCGCGCCAATGCGCAGGGAATCTGGCTAGAACTCGCCGTACGGCGAATTGTTCCGGCGCGATGTGGGGCGCATAACTCCCCCTAGGCCCGTCACCTTGGGACGGGCGTCCACCGACGCCCTATCGGGAGGAAATCGGCGGTCGAAGACTCTCGGGACGAGGACAAAAGAGAATTTTTGCGCGCCGTCTCATCGCCAAAGAGCGATCATTTCGAGCAGCGCGGCCATCAGCGAAAGCCCGCCCGGAGGCGCCGCCAAGTCTTTCTTTTTGCACGGTGAATGTCCACACATGCAGTGCAAGCTGCTCGGCTTTTCCAGTCAATCCCGGCAGCGCTATTTTTATGTTCACACAAATGTAAACTGGTATTTTCCACACTTGCAACTTGAAAGCGAAAACGTTGTTATTTGGCATCTCTTCATGACAGATGGAATCAACGATATGGGAGAGTCAATCAAGAGCAAGCGCGGGTTCGCTTCGATGGACCCGGAAAAGCGCCGTGAAATCGCCAGCATGGGCGGCAAGAGCGTCCCTGCGGAAAAGCGCAGCTTTTCGCAGAGTTCGGGCCTTGCGGCGCGGGCGGGGCGGAAAGGCGGCCAGTCCGTGGGTCCGGCCAATCGGTCCTTTTCCAAGGATCCTTCGCTTGCCGCCAAAGCGGGAGCCAAGGGGGGCCGCGCGTCGCATCAGGCGCGGAACTTCAAGCTGGCTGAGTAAAGCCGAAACGGCGGGCTGCGCGAGCGCGCCCGCCGGCTTCCTTCTCGAACCTTTCGCCGCGGCGTCGCGCTCCTGAGCGCGCACCTTAATCCGAGCAGCGAACCATAGCCTCGGAATCCTTGCCGACCGGCCCTGTCGTGCCGGTCTGGATCGCTCCGGTCACCTCGGAGGCCGAGCCGAAGGCTACTGCCGCGCCGTGCCCATGCGACTCGCACCAAGCATCCGCGACGGCCTTGCCGCAGTCTCTTCTTTGCGCGACGCATTCGCCGAGCCCATAGCCATCGTCGGCGATCGTATAGACGTTGTCTTTGGCAGGGGCGGCGCGGCTTGATTGTTGCGCGGCTGACGCCAAAACCAGTCCCGCGAGCAACGGCGCCACGAGGCGCAGCCAGTGGATGCGCGCCGATTGAGAAACTTCCAACATCATCACGAACGCCCCCCAGCGAGCCAGAACGTCGCCCGCTGGAGATTTTTATCCCCCGCAGAAATGAAATATGCGTAAAGCCATTGATCTACATTGAGTGGCGGCGCAGGGAAAAAGATGAGCCTGTCGGGCGATGAAGTGGAGCGTTATGCGCGGCATCTGGTGCTGCGCGAGATTGGCGGTCCTGGTCAGCAAAAGCTAAAACGCGCGCGGGTGCTGGCCGTGGGCGCAGGCGGTCTCGGCGCGCCCTTGCTGCAATATCTCGCCGCGGCGGGTGTAGGGACGCTCGGTGTCGTCGACGACGACGTCGTCGCGCTTTCGAATCTGCAGCGCCAAGTCATTCATGGCGCGTTGGATGTTGGCCGCCCCAAGGTCGAAAGCGCCGCCGACGCGATAAGCCGCCTCAACCCGCATGTGACGGTCGAGACGCATGCGTTCCGGCTCGATGCGCAGAACGCGCGCGCGCTCATCGCGCGCTACGACGTCGTCGCGGACGGCTCGGACAATTTCGCGACGCGCTATCTCGTCTCCGACGCCTGCTTTTTCGAGAAACGTCCGCTCGTGTCCGCAGCGGTCGGCGGTTTCGACGCCCAGATGACGACGCTGCGGCCCTATGAAAATGGCGCGGACGGACGGCGCAACCCTTCCTACCGCTGCCTTTTTCCGGACCCGCCGGCCCCCGGAGCGGTTCCCGCCTGCGAGGAGGCGGGCGTTCTCGGCGCGCTGACGGGCGTCGTCGGCGCGCTCATGGCGCTAGAGGTCATTCGCGAGATCGTCGGTTTCGGCGAGGGGCTCGTCGGGCGCCTGCTGCTCTTCGACGCGCGCTCGATGCGATTCGAGACCCTTCGCTATGCGCAGGATCCCGAGAACCCACTGTGGCGGGACCCCGAGGGCCCGCTCGGCGCCTCATCCTGAGCCCCGCCCGCAGGGGCGCGTATCAGATGCCCCGCCTCCTCAGAACGAGGAAGCAGGGATCAACTCAAAGCGCGGCGATGACAGCGATCTCGACCTTGAACTCCGGCGCGACGAGCTTCGTCTCGACGGTCGCGCGCGCCGGCGGGTTGGCCTTGTCGAGCCACGCGTCCCAGGCGGCGTTCATCTGCGAGAAGGTCGAAATGTCGGAGAGATAGACCGTCGCCGAGAGAATCTTGGCCTTCTCCGAGCCGGCTTCCGCGAGGATGGAGTTGATGAACCCGAGAATCTCCTCCGTCTGCTCGGTGACGCCCCCGCCCTTGGTCTTGTCGGCGATCTGCCCGGCGGTAAAGATCAAATCGCCGTGCACCACGGCCTTGCTCATGCGTGCGCCAGCGCCGATCCGTTTGATTTTTGACATGGTCGCCCCCTCGAAAGTCGTCGCGCGCGGTTTAGGGGAGCAAGGCGCCGGGCGCAAGGGCCGGAAAGCGCAGCCGGGCGTGGACAGGGCGCGCCGCAATACCTATAAGTCGCTCGGTCGAAAGGCGGCTTTCGGCCCCTCTTCTCACACCCATAAGGAGCCGGCGCGAGGCCGAGACGATGCTCATGAACGCGACGATCAAGGAAGCTCTCGGCGCGGAGACGGCCGCAGCGCGGCGCGTCATGGTCGAGCGGCAATTGCGCCCCTACGACGTGAACGATCTCGAGGTGTTGAACCGCTTCCTCGCGGTGCCTCGCGAAATCTTCCTGCCACGACATCTTGCGCCTGTGGCTTACTCCGATATCGCGATCGAGCCCGGGAACGGCGACCGCTGGGAGCCTGCGCCGCTCGTGCTCGCGCGATTCCTGCAAGTCGCCGACATCCGTCCTGATCACAAGGTCTTGCTCGTCGCGGGCGGCGCCGGCTACACCGCGGCCCTGCTGTGGGAGCTGGCGCGCGAGGTGGTCGCGCTCGAGTCCGAGCCGTCACTTGCCGCCAAGGCGCGGGAGAATCTGGCGCAGGTCGGCGCCGGCGGCGTGAGCGTCGTCACCGGCCCCCTCGCCAAGGGCGCGCCGGGCGAGGGGCCCTTCGACATTGTCCTCGTCCAGGGCGCGGTCGAGAGCGGGTTGGACGAGCTGATTTCGCAGCTCAAGCCCGATGGCCGGCTTCTAGCCTTCCGGCGCCTCGAGCCCACAAGCGGCATGAAGGTCGTAAGGATCGATCTCAGCGGGGGCAGGATCGCGGGCGAGCGGCCGATATTCGACGCGACCGCGCCGGTTTTGCAAGAGTTCGCGAAGCCCGCGGCATTCGTCCTGTAGAGCATGTCCCGGAAAACTCAGAGCGGTTTTCCGATAAAGGCATGCTCCAACTTTCTGATTTGAGCGAGGTCTTATCGCTCGCGTGAATCCGCGCGCTCGGGACGCGCGCGCGCCGCTCTTCGCGCAGTCGAGAGTCTGAAATCGGCGCTGACGCGCCCGCCTATCTCCGCCTCGTCTCCGGCTACGCGCAATTGCCGTCGCGGCGAAATCTCTTGATAGGGCTATAATCGGGTTGATTCGGCGGCGCGCTGGGGCGGATAAAGGCTGCGGAGCCTGCAAGGCCGCCGCCGATTCGTCGGCAATCGCCGAGGACCTCGGAGCCCCGATGACATCCCAGACAGCACCGTCGCGACCTCATTCCTTGAGCGAAGATCGCCAAACGAACGAACCCTCCATGGAGGAAATACTCGCCTCCATCCGTCGTCTGATCGCTGAGGACGAGGCCGAGCTCGGCGCCGCCGCCTTGAGCGAGGCGCGCCGACCAGCGCCCAGCCGGGTCGCAAAAGCGTGGAGCGCGCCGACATTGGCGCCACAAGGCGACGCAACTCCAACGGAGTCGCCGTCGAGCGAGGCGGAGTTTCGTTCTCCAGTCATCGAAGAGGCGGAGACCGATTCGCTCTCGCACGAGCCTGCCGGGGAAGAACTGCACGCCGGCCAGGAACCGGGCGAGGACGCCTCAGAACCGGAGGCGGCGACGCTGAATGAGCCGAGCATGGCGGAGGAACTCATGGCGCAAGACGAGGCGTTCGTTGTGGAGGAGCTGGAGGAGGCGGCCGGTTTCGCCGCGGCTGAACACTCGGAATTCCCGCCGGCGCTCGTCTCCGCCGACGCCACCGCTTCGATCACCGCGCAGTTTCAGTCGCTCGTGGCCAGCCGGGTGCTCAACGATTCGGGGCTGCTGCACGAATACGCCCGGGAAATGCTGCGGCCGATGCTTCGCGCTTGGCTCGACGACAATCTTCCCGCGCTGGTGGAGCGCCTCGTGCGGGCGGAGATCGAGCGCGTTGCGCGCGGCGGCCGGAGCTAGCGCCCCAAGCCGCTCGTTAACCCGGCCTACACTATGCCGCCGTTAGGCTTGCGGCATGTATCGCCTGGCCGCCTTCCTGCGCTCCTTCGCCCTGCCTTTCGGGCTGCACGGGACTGCCGCGCTTTTGTCCTGCTACTTCGTCTGGCAGGGTCTCAACGGCAATCGTGGCCTAAAGGCCGGCGAGGAATTTCAGCAGCAGCTCGACAAGCTGCGCTATGAGCGCAACTTCCTCAAGATGCAGCGCGTGCAGTGGGAGCAGCGCGTCGCGCTGATTCGCGGCGAAACCGTCGACGCCGATATTCTCGATGAAGCCGCGCGTTCCCAGCTCAGTCGCGCGCATAAGAACGACGTGGTGATCCTGACGCCGCGCGCCAGCCGGCCGCAGTGACTATCGCCGCCAGGGCTCACACCTTCTCGTAGCGTGCAAAGAGCCCCAGTCCTTCGGGCGCGGCGACCTCCTCGCGCTCCACGAGATCCTCGAGATGCGCGAGCACGACCATCGCCGCAGCGGGATGCAGGCGCTTGTCGACGCCGGCATAGATTTTTTCGACCATCGGCAGGATCGTCGCGTCGCCCGCCTCCAGCCGTCGCAGGATCGCCGCCTCGCGCTGTCGGCGGTGCGCCAGCAGCGCGCGCAGAAACGGGCGCGGATCCGTCACGGGCCCGCCATGCGCCGGCCAATAGAGGCGGTCGTCGCGCGCGAGCAGTTTTTCGATCGACCTCATATAGGCGCGCATGACGCCATCGGGCGGCGCGACCACCGTCGTCGCCCAGGCCATCACATGATCGCCGGTGAAGAGGGTCTGCTCCTCGATGAGCGCGAAGCAGAGGTGATTCGCGGTGTGTCCGGGGGTTGCGACCGCTTGCAGCGTCGCGCCGCCGAGGGCGAGCGTCTCGCCGTCCTCGAGGACTCTATCGGGCGTGTAGGCGGCGTCATGCGCGGCGTCGAGCGCGGGTCCGTCGATGTTTCGCTTGTCGGGCGGTCGATAAGCCGCGCATCCGATGATGGGCGCGCCCGTGCGTGCGCGCAAAATCGCCGCGGCCGGCGAATGGTCGAGATGGGTATGCGTCACCATGATGGCCGCGAGCCGCTCGGCCGCGATGGCGTCAAGCAGCGCCGCCACATGCGCCTCGCTCGCGGGTCCGGGATCGACGATCGCCACTTCGCCTGAGCCGACGATATAGGCGCAGGTGCCGGTATAGGTGAAAGGACCGCCGTTCGGCGCAACGAGCCGGCGGGTTAGGGGCGAGACGCGGCTCGGCCTCCCGTCCTGCTCCGCGGGAAAGCGCGTCTCGAAGGCGATTGATTCCTGGCTCATCGAACTCGTTGCGCTGCTTAAGGAAAGGGCGCCGTGCGTCCATTTGACGGCGCGCCGGAAATTGAGCAAGCCTTGTCTTTGGCCTCGAGACGAGGGGGACGCCGCCTCGTGCGCGCTCTATCCGGAGGCCAATGCGCTTCAAGGAGCAAATCCGATGTCGAACCTTCCGCAGTTTACGCCGCCGGCCAAGCCAGGGCGCGGCCGCATCTACGAGTTGATCACGCAGACGATCGGCGATACGCCGATCGTGCGTCTGGACCGGATCGCGGCCGAAAAGGGCGTGAAGGCGAATCTGCTGGCCAAGCTCGAATTCTTCAACCCGATCGCGAGCGTCAAGGACCGCATCGGCGTCGCGATGATCGCCGCGCTCGAGAACAGCGGCCGCATCGCGCCGGGCAAAACGGTGCTGATCGAGCCGACCTCGGGCAACACCGGCATTGCGCTTGCCTTCGTCGCGGCGGCGCGCGGCTATCGGCTCATTCTCGTCATGCCGGAGTTGATGTCGATCGAGCGGCGCAAGATGCTGGCGCTGCTCGGCGCCGAGCTCGTCCTGACTCCGGCCGCGCTCGGCATGAAGGGCGCCGTCGCCAAGGCCGGCGAGCTCGCCGCGGAAAATCCCGGATCGATCATTCCGCAGCAGTTCGAGAACCCGGCCAATCCCGAAATCCACCGTCTCACGACGGCCGAGGAGATCTGGAACGACACGGCGGGCGCGATCGACTATTTCGTCTCCGGCGTCGGCACAGGCGGCACGATCACCGGCGTCGGCCAGGCGCTCAAGTCACGCAAGCCCGATTTGCGCGTCATCGCCGTCGAGCCCGAGGATTCCGCCGTGCTCTCGGGGCGGTCGCCGGGACCCCACAAAATTCAGGGGATCGGCGCGGGCTTCGTGCCGCCGATCCTTGACCGCGGCGTCATCGATGAGATCGTCACGATCGGCAATCAGACCTCCTTCGAGACCGCCCGTCAGCTCGCGCGTCTCGAAGGCGTGCCGGGAGGGATTTCCTCGGGAGCCGCCGTCGCCGCCGCGCTCGAGATCGCGGGGCGGCCCGAGGCTGCGGGCAAGAACATCGTGCTGATCATCCCATCCTTCGCGGAGCGCTATCTCTCGACAGCGCTGTTCGAAGGGCTCTGACGCTCTCGATCGCGCCCCGGGCCTTATCCGCGCGCGCGGCGCGATCACTTTTTCTTGGAGGACCTCGGCGCGGGCTTTGCCGCCGGCAGGGCCTCGCCGCCCTTATAAAAATTGACGCGGCCGTAGGCACCCGCGATGTAGCCGACCGCACAGATCACGAAGTAGGCGACAACCATGAGGCCGCCGCGCTCCTCGGCCTTGTGCGCCTTTTCGATGAGGCCGGTCACGTCGCTGAAGGCGAAGAGCTTGTCCGCGGCGACGCCGAGCGCGACGGCGAGGATCGGCACCAGCCATGAAGGCTTGCGATACCAGCCGAGCGCCACCGCCCCAGCGAAGGCCAAAAGGCCGACCACGTGGATGAATTCCAGAAAGATCACATTCGAAACCAGCCCCATGAAGTGGATGAATCCGCCTATCCTTCCCATTTCCTCCCCCTTTTTTGATTGATCCCCGCCCGCCTCGCAGGGGGCGCGTCTTGAGGCGAAACTACACATTCGGAGGGGGATGCGCGAGGGCCGGCTTAGGAAGCCCGTAGAGACCCCGCTGCAGCGCTTGTCGCGCCTCTTCCCCCGCTCGCCGCCGTCATGCGAAAAGGGCCCATGTGGCGCGCGACAATCCTCACGCTGTTTCCGGAAATGTTTCCGGGCCCCTTGGGCCTGTCGCTCGCCGGCGACGCGCTTTCGCGCGGCGTCTGGCATTTGGAGACGCGTCAGATTCGCGAGCACGGAATTGGCCGCCATCGCGCTGTCGACGATACGCCCGCGGGCGGCGGCCCCGGCATGGTCATGCGCGCCGACGTGCTCTGCGCCGCGATCGACGCCGCCACGGTCGAAGACGACACGCGTCCACGTCTTTTCATGAGTCCGCGTGGCGCGCCGCTCACGCAAGCCCGCGTGCGGGCGTTGGCGGAAGGACCGGGCGCGATGATCCTTTGTGCGCGCTTCGAAGGCGTGGACGAACGGGTCGTCGCCTCACGGCGCCTCGAGGAAATATCGATCGGCGACTACGTTCTCGCGGGCGGAGAAATCGCGGCTTTGGCGCTTCTCGACGCCTGCGTGCGGCTGCTTCCCGGCGTGATGGGCGAAGAAGGCTCCGGCTGCGAAGAGAGCTTCGAGAACGGACTTCTCGAATATCCTCATTACACCCGTCCGCGAGTGTTCGAGGGACAGGAGATTCCGCCGGTGCTGCTCAGCGGCGACCACGGCGCCGTCGCGCGCTGGCGGCATGAGCAATCCTTGGACATCACGCGTGCGCGCCGGCCCGAGCTTTTGACGAAATTGCGCTCGAAACGCTGAGAATATAGGCAATCAGGCCAGGGCGCGCTTCCGCTTATCCGAGCGAATTGACCGCGCGGGCCCGAGCGACAATATTGCCTGTTCTGCCCCGCCTTTCCCAACCGAACCGCAGCTTCCCTTCCTGTGAGACCCCCCATGTCAACCGATGTGAAGATCGAGCTTATTTCCTTCGACGATGCGAAGACGCGGATCGCCGCGCCGGAGGAGGCGGGGCAACCGCGCGCGCTCGTCGCCTTTGTCGGGGCCGATCTTGCCCTGGGGCAGGTCGCCAAGGAGATTCTCGCGCAAGCGCAAGCGCAGATCGCCCGGGCGGCGGCGGCGGCGAAATTCACCGGCAAGAGCGGCGCGTCGCTTGAGATCCTGGCGCCCGAGGGCCTTCCCGGCGCATCGCGCCTGCTCCTGATTGGCGTCGGTGCCGGGAGAGGCGAAGAAGGCGAGAAGCCCAAGGTCTTCGACGAGTTCCTGGCGCTCGGCGGGCAGGCGGCCGGCAAGCTCGGCGCGGGCTGGCGCGCCGTGGCGCTTCTCGATTTCCCGCAGCCGCCGGCCGAGCCTCTCAACGCCGCCAACCAACTCGCGCTGGGCGCGCTGCTGCGCGGCTATAAGTTCGAGCGTTACAAGACCAAGAAGAAAAAAGATTCTCCCGAGCGCGAGGGCGCCATCGAGCTGGCGCTCGCGGTCGCCGATAAAACCGCGGTTGCGCCGCTCATCGCGGAAGCCGAAGGTCTGGCCGAATCGGTGCTGCTGGCCCGCACGCTCGTCAATGAGCCGGCCAATGTGCTGACGACGAGCGAATTCGCGCGCCGCGCGCAGGAGCTCGCCGAATTCGGCGTCGAGGTCGAAGTGCTTGACCAGCAGGCGATGGCCGATCTCGGCATGCATGCGCTGCTCGGGGTCGGGCAGGGATCGCAGCATGACAGCCTTCTGGTCGTCATGCGCTGGAACGGCGGCGTCACCGGCGCGCAGCCGGTCGCCTTCATCGGCAAGGGCGTGGTCTTCGACAGCGGCGGCATATCGATCAAGCCCGCCGCCTCGATGGAGGACATGAAGGGCGACATGGCGGGCGCCGCGGCGGTGACGGGCCTCATGCGCGCGCTCGCGTCGCGCAAGGCCAAGGTCAACGCCGTCGGCGTGATCGGCCTCGTCGAAAACATGCCGGACGGCGCGGCGCAGCGCCCAGGCGACATCGTCAAATCCGCCTCCGGCCAGACCATCGAGATCATAAACACGGATGCCGAAGGCCGCCTCGCGCTCGCGGACGCGCTCTGGTACGTGAAGGAGAAGCTGAACCCCGCCTTCATGATCGATCTCGCGACCTTGACGGGCGCCATCCTCGTCGCGCTGGGGCAGGAATATGCGGGTCTCTTCTCCAACGATGACGCCCTCGCCGAGAAGCTCGTCAAGGCCGGAGAAGCGACGGGCGAGAAGCTCTGGCGCATGCCGATGGGTCCCGCCTTCGACAAGCTCATCGATTCCCGCTTCGCCGACATGAAGAACACGGGCGGGCGCCACGCCGGCTCGATCACCGCGGCGCAGTTCCTGGCGCGCTTCGTCGACAAGGTTCCGTGGGCGCATCTCGACATCGCGGGCACGGGTATGGGCTCGCCTTCCGGCGACATCAATCAGAGCTGGGCCTCCGGCTTCGGCGTGAGGCTGCTCGATCGTTTGGTGCGCGACAATTACGAATTGTGATCTAGAACCGCCCCGGCCTGTAAGGCGTCGGATCCGTAAAGGGCTCCTCGCCCGTCATCAGCTCGGCGATGAGCCGGCCGCAGACCGGACCGAGCGTGAAGCCGTGATGCTGGTGGCCGAAGTCGAACCACAGCGTTTCGTGCTGCGGCGCCCGGCCTACGATCGGCAGCATGTCGGGCAGGCAGGGGCGGCAGCCCATCCAGGGCTTGGCGTCGAGGCGCTCGCCGAGCGGCAGGAGCTTGCGCGCATCGGGCTCGGTTTGATCGATCTGCACAGGCGTCGGGTCGGCGTCGCGGTGAGCGAACTCGACCCCCGTCGTGAGGCGAACGCCGCGAGTCATCGGCGCCAGCACATAGCCCACGTCCGAGTCGAGCACGGGATGGGTGAGGGTCGCGCCGTCGCGTAGCGCGTAATGCATGTGGTAGCCGCGTTTCACGGCGAGCGGGAAATCATAGCCGAACTCGCGATAGATGAGATCGGACCAAGGCCCGAGCGTGACGAGAAGATCGCGCGCATGCACGGCGCCCTCATGCGTCGTCACGCTCCAGAGGCCGTCTTCGCCTTCCTGCAGAGTGCGCGCATCACCTTGATAAAATCGGCCGCCTCGTTTGAGGAATAGGTCGGCGTAGGCCTGCACGACGCGGCTGGGCTCGTCGACCGAGGCGGTGTCGAGATAATGCACGGCGCCGATCGCGCCCGCGAGATGCGGTTCTCGCTGGGCGAGGCCGCTCTCGTCGAGAATGTCGATCTTGAGCCCGAACTCTTCGAGCTGGCGGGCTTCGGCGACCGCCTCCGCAAGCGTCTCCTCGCTGCGGTAAACCTTTATCCAGCCGGTGCGGCGCAAAGCCCCAAGGACGCCGGCCTCCGCCATCAGCGCTTCGTGTTCCAGGAGGCAGCGTTCGATCAAAGCGCGCTGCGCCACGCCAATTTTTTCGAGGCGCTGCGGCGCGCTCTCCTCATAGTAGCGCAGCAGCCAGGGCGCCATTTCGGGCAGCGCGGTCGCGTGATAGTGCGCCTCGGGAAGCAGGTTCAGCGCGTAGAGCGCGAGCTTCTTGAGCTGACGCGGGAAGACGCGGGGATAGAGCGAGGAGCGCTCGATCAGTCCGGCGTTGCCGAAGCTCGTTTCAAGGCCGGCGGCCCCGTGCCGGTCAACGAGAACGACCGCGCGACCGCGCGCCTGCAAATGCAGCGCTGCCGATACGCCGACCATCCCGGCGCCGAGAACGACGACATCCGCCCTGTGCATGTGCGCCTCCGCTCTTCGCCAAAGATAGCATAGGGCGGGTGGCCGCCGCGATGGCGACGCCTGCAATTTCTTCGCCAACACCTCTCAGGGCGACTGTCTTGGCCTGAGCCTGAGCAGCCGTTTGACAAAGAGCCAAGGCGGCGGCTACCAGAGCGCGCGCGTCGCGGCCAAGCGATTGGATCAGCCCCGCCTCGTTCGCAAATCCCCTCGATCGTCCTCCTTTCGCGTAAAGGAGGCGAGGGCCAAAGGCCCCTCTCCTCGTGGGAGCGCGCCGGATTTCGCGGCGGCGGCGGGGGTTTCGATACAAGCCCGCTCTTTCGGAGTTGAGCGATGAAGATTCTCGTGCCCGTCAAACGGGTCGTCGATTACAACGTCAAGATCAGGGTCAAGCCCGACGGGTCGGGCGTCGATCTCGCCAATGTCAAAATGTCGATGAATCCTTTCGACGAGATCGCCGTCGAGGAAGCTCTGCGCCTCAAGGAAGCCGGCAAGGCGACCGAGGTCGTCGTGGTCTCCATAGGCCCGGCGAAGGCGGACGAGACCTTGCGCACCGGCCTCGCCATGGGCGCCGACCGCGGCATTCTGGTCAAGACGGACGAGACCGTCGAGCCTCTCGCCGTGGCGAAGATCCTCGCCAAGATCGCCGCCGAGGAGAAGCCCGGCCTCATCATTCTCGGCAAGCAGGCGATCGACGACGACAGCAATCAGACCGGCCAGATGCTCGCCGCGCTGCTCGGCTGGGGACAGGGCACCTTCGCCTCGAAGGTCGAGATCACGGGTGAGAGCGTCTCGGTGACTCGCGAGATCGACGGCGGGTTGCAAACAGTCTCGCTCAAGCTACCAGCGATCGTGACCACGGATTTGCGTCTGAACGAGCCGCGCTACGCCAGCCTGCCCAACATCATCAAGGCCAAGAAGAAGGAAGTGGCCGCGAAGACTCCGCAGGATTACGGCGTCGACATCGCGCCCCGCCTCGAGGTGCTCTCCACCGCCGAGCCGCCGAAGCGCAAGGCGGGCGTCAAGGTCGGCTCCGTCGCGGAGCTCGTGTCCAAGCTCAAGGAAGCGGGAGTTCTCTAAGCCATGACGATTCTCCTCCTCGCCGAGACGGCGGGCGGCGCGCTCGCGCCTGCGACCGCCAAGGCGCTCACCGCCGCCAAGGAAATCGGCGGCGCCGTTCATGTGCTCGTCGTCGGCCCCGGTCTCGAGGCCGCAGCGGCGGAAGCCGCGAAGCTTGCGGGCGTCGAGAAGGTCCTGCTCGCCGATGCCCCCCTCTACGACCGTCTGCTCGCCGAGCCCGTGGCGGCGCTGCTCGTCTCACTCGCGCCCAGTTATGACGTGATCCTCGCGCCTTCGACCAGCGCGACGAAAAACGTGCTGCCGCGCGTCGCGGCGCTGCTCGACGTGGCGCAGGTTTCCGACATCGTGAAGGTCGTGGCGGCGGACACGTTCGAGCGGCCGATCTACGCCGGCAACGCGATTCAGACCGTGCGCGCCAAAGACGCCAAGAAGGTTGTCACGGTCCGCACCACGGCCTTCGCCGCCGCTCCCGAGGGCGGGTCGGTGCCGGTGGAGAAGATCGCCGCCGCCGCCGATCCCGGCCTGTCGGCCTTCCAGAGCGAGGCGCTCGCCAAATCGGAGCGCCCCGAACTCACCGCCGCGAAAGTCATCGTCTCGGGCGGGCGCGGGCTCGGCAGCGCCGAGAATTTCACGAAGGTGATCGAGCCTGTGGCGAACCGGCTCAACGCCGCGATCGGCGCCTCGCGCGCGGCGGTCGACGCGGGCTATGCCCCGAACGACCTGCAGGTCGGCCAGACCGGCAAGGCGGTGGCGCCGGAGCTCTATGTCGCCGTGGGCATCTCGGGGGCGATCCAGCACCTGGCCGGCATGAAGGACAGCAAGACCATCGTCGCGATCAACAAGGACGAGGAAGCGCCGATCTTCCAGGTCGCCGATTACGGCCTCGTCGCCGATCTCTTCAACGCCTTGCCGGAACTCGACGCCGAGCTCGCCAAGCTCGGACGCTGAGAGAGCGGTGGCGCCAAATGCTGCGCGGAGGCGGCCTCGCCTCTGCGCCCGAGGGCGAACTGGCCAGCTTTTCACGCTTTTTCAAGTTGAGCGGGTTTTCACCTGAGCAGAAGCCGCGCTATATTGCAGCGCATAAATCTTGGCATCCGCTCCGGAGCGTCGCAAACATGGGTTTGGAAATTCGCAAGATCGGCGTGATCGGCGCGGGCCAGATGGGCAAGGGCATCGCCCAGGTGTGCGCGCAATCGGGTTACGACGTCGCGCTGAACGACGTGACCGAAGAGCGCATCGCCGCCGGGCTGAAGGATATTGCAGCGCACCTGCAAAAGGCCGTCGAGCGCGGCGGCCTCGACGCGACGGCGCGCGACCAGGCGGTGGCGCGCATCGCTGCCGCCCCGGCCGCAAAAGACTTTGGCGATGTCGACCTGCTGATCGAGGCGGCCTCGGAGAACGAGGAGGTCAAGCGCAAGATACTTGCCGACTTCACGCCCTTTCTGAAAGAGGACGCTATCGTCGGCTCCAACACCTCCTCGATCTCGATCACGAGGCTGGCCGCAGCTTCCGGCCGGCCGGAGCGTTTCATCGGCATTCACTTCATGAACCCCGTGCCGAAGATGCAGCTCGTCGAGGTTATCAGGGGCATCGCAACGGATGACCGGACCTTCGAGGAGACCAGGGATTTCGTCGCCAAGCTCGGCAAGACGATCACCGTCGCAGAGGATTTTCCGGCGTTTATCGTCAATCGCGTGCTTCTGCCGATGATCAACGAGGCGATCTACACGCTCTATGAGGGCGTTGGCTCCGTGGAGGCGATCGACACGGCGATGCGGTTGGGCGCCAATCATCCGATGGGGCCGCTGCAGCTCGCGGATTTCATCGGTCTCGACGTGTGCCTCTCGGTCATGCAGGTGCTGCACGACGGCTTGGCGGACTCCAAATATCGGCCGTGCCCGCTGCTTGTGAAATACGTGGAGGCCGGCTGGCTGGGCCGCAAGACGCAACGCGGCTTTTACGACTACCGGAGCGGCACTCCCGTCGCCACGCGCTAGGGCGCGATGGGCCAAGCGGAGGCTGGTTTCGCAAAAAGCGCGCGCTAAGCTCATAGAAACGATCACGTTTGCTGCGTCCGAGCGGTCCCGCCTGCACGGAGCGTGATCTCACCGCCGCTCCTCAAATCGCCGCAATGCTGTCTTAGCTTTAGGCTGAGGTTCCCCTGACTCGCGCGGGGGCGCCGACCGTTCCTGACGCGACGGGCGCCTCAAAAGCCCCCTTGGCGCAACGTCAATGTCTGCGTGATGAGTTGTTTGATGCTGATGACTAACGCCGTATCCTCTGCTCGGGCCGCAGGAGCGGCGGGTGGGGCGCGGCCATGATCGGCGCGACGCTCTCGCTTTACCTCGCCAAGCGCTTCCTCAAGACGATCTTGGCGATCTTCGTCACGATCTTCTGCCTGATGTTCGTGATCGGCTTCGTCGAGCTGCTGCGCCGCACCCGAGACAATCCCGAAGTCGGGAGCGGCATGGTCGCCTTGATGTCGATCATGCGGGCGCCTTCCGCGGCCGAGTCGATTCTGCCCTTCGCCGTTCTTTTCGGGGCCATGGCGACCTTCGTCGACCTTACCCGCAAGCTGGAGCTCATCGTGGCGCGGGCAGCGGGCGTCTCAGTCTGGCAATTTCTCGCGCCGCCGGTCGGTGTGGCGTTCCTGCTCGGGATCGTCTCGGTGGGGCTCTACAATCCGCTCTCGGCGACCCTGAAGCAGCGGTCCGACCAGCTGGAGTTTCAGCTCTTCGGGGTCGCGGGCAGCGTGCGCCTGGACCACAGCCTATGGCTGCGCGAGCACGGCGCAGACGGACTGGCGATCATCCACGCCATGAATGCCTCTAAGGGCATGACCGAGCTCGACAACGTCAGCGTCGACGTCTACGCGCCGGATGGCTCGTTCCTCGAACGGATCGAGGCCCTTCGAGGGGAGCTGCAGCCGGGGGCTTGGCTGCTGAAGAACGCGCGCGTCACCGCGCCGGGGGAAGCGACTGCCGCCTACGAGAATTATCTGCTGGCCACCTACATGACCCCCGAGGAGCTCGCCAAGACGACCGCGCCCCCCCAGGGCGTGCCCTTCTGGGGGCTGCCGGCGCTGGCCCAAAGGACGCTCGACGCCGGTCTCGACGCCCGCGGCTATATGCTGCAATTCCAGCGCCTGCTGGCCCGGCCTCTGCTCCTCGTGGCGATGGTTCTCGTAGCCGCTTCATTTTCATTAAGATTTTTTCGAATGGGCGGGATTGCGAGGACGCTCGCGGGTGGCGTTGTGGCCGGGTTCGTGCTTTATATCCTGACTGAAGTTTTCTCCGATCTAGGCGGCGCGGGAACGATAAGTCCCTCGCTGGCCGCTTGGTCGCCAGCCTTGGTGGGGAGCATGCTGGGCACATTGTCGCTTCTTCACTCGGAAGACGGCTGATGGGGAATTCGCGCGCCTTCTCGCGGCTCCCGGTGACAGACGGGCGTGAACCCAGGCCGATGCGTGGCCTGGGCGAGGCGGTCGCGCGGCTCGTGTTTCTCGTTCTCCTCGGATCGTCGATCCTCTTTCCCGGCGCTGCACGCAGTGAAAAAGCGGCTTCTCCCGAGCCGCGGATGGTCGTCGAGGCCCGCGAGCTCGTCTATGACGAGACGAAGAATACCGTCGCCGCCCGGGGCAACGTGCAAATCTATTACAAGGGCCGTCTTCTCGAAGCCGATCGCGTCACCTATGACCGCGGCACCGGGCGCATCCGCGCCGAAGGACACGCGCGCATGACCGAGCCGGACGGCGCGGTGGAGCGCGCCGAAAGCTTCGATCTCACCGACGACTTCAGGAACGGCTTCATCCAGAGCCTGCAGGCCGACGCCGCGAACGACACGCATTTTGGCGCGCCACACGCAGAGCGGCGCGGCGACGCGAACAGTCAACAAACAATTCTCGATTACGGAACCTACACGGCGTGCGACGCCTGTAAGGACGATCCCTCTCGGCCACGACTGTGGCAGATCCACGCCAAGCGGATCATCCACGACGGCGTCGAGAAGATGATCTACTACGAGGATGCGAGCCTCGAGTTTCTCGACATCCCGGTCGCCTACATGCCTTATTGGTCATCGCCCGATCCGACCGTGAAGCGCAAGAGCGGCTTGCTGATGCCGAAGGAAACCTACGGCAGCTACGTCGGCTACGGTTTCGGCGTTCCGATCTTTTGGGATATCGCGTCCGACAAGGATCTGACCATCACGCCGACGTATTTCACCAAGCAGGGCCCGTTCCTGAGGGGTGAGTATCGGCAGCGATTCGAGACGGGATCGTTCACCATCCTCGCGGAGGGGACGAAGCCGAACGATCGCGGAGCGTTTCCCTCCCCGCCCTATGGCGCTTCGAATCTCAAATATCGCGGCGCCGTGGAGAGCCGGGGCGAGTTCTATCCCAACGATTATTGGAAGTTCGGATGGGACGTGACGGCGCTTTCGGATCGGTACTTCCTGCAAGACTATAGGCAATGGAACCCGCTCTACGGAAACCTGTTCTTCAAGGAGCGGTCGTCGACCGCCTATCTGACGGGACAGGGCGACCGCAGCTGGTTTGACATGCGGGCCTTCTATTTCCAGGGCCTTTCGCCCAGCGACTACCAGGCGCAGTTGTCGACGGCTCATCCGATCACCGACTATAATCGCGCCTTCGACGTCGATCCCAATAAGACGATGGGCATCGGGGGACAGATTACCCTCGACTCCAACTTCACCAGCACCTCGGCGCAAATCGCGGACTATGAGTTGATCCAGCCGCGCACGCTGGACGCGTTCAGCGGTCTCTACACGGTTTGCCAGATTTATTCGCCGACTCCCAATCGCGCGAACAGCAACTGTCTGCTGCGCGGCATCGGCGGCAACTATGAATCGAGCACGGTCGACGCTTCATGGAAGCGCAAGCTGATCGATCCCCTCGGCGGGGTCTGGACCCCCTTCAGTTTCGCCCGCTTTTCGGGCTCCTATCTCGCCTACAACACGACCGACACGGCTCCGGTCTACAACAACACGCTGCAACCCATACCAAACGCCGCACAGGGCTTCTTCGTTAACGGAGCAAATAACAGCTTCAACGGTCAGGTGACGCCGGGGGCAGGAGTTGAGTGGCGATACCCGCTGGTCGCCCGGACCGCGATGGGGGCTCTCGTGGTCGAGCCCATCGGGCAACTCGTAGCCCGGCCCAATCAGTCGTCCATCCCCTCTCTCGTCAACATGGACGCGCAAAGCCTCGTCTTCGACGACTCGAATTTGTTCGAGTGGAGCAAGTTCTCCGGCTATAACCGCTTCGAGACTGGAACGCGCGTCAATTACGGAGGCCAGGGCACCTTCACGCTGAATAACGGCGGCTATGTCAACGCTCTGATGGGCCAATCGGCCCAGGTCGCCGGACAGAACCCCTATGCGACGCCCGACGCCGCGAATGTCGGCCTCTCCTCCGGGCTGGACAATCGCGTGTCGGACATCGTCGGGCGGGTGACCGTCTCGCCGATGAGCTCGATCACTTTCATCACCAAGGCGCTCTTCGATCCCGCGACCTTCGCCGCGCGTCGCGTGGACGGCTTCGCCTCCATAAAGCTCAATCCGCTGACCTTCGACGCGCACTATGCCAACTACGAGGCGCAGCAGGCTATCGGCTTCGACAAGCGCCGGCAGGGCTTGGCTTTCAACGCCAAATACGAGCTCACCAAGAATTACTTCGTCGCTAGCACCATCACCTTCGACATGAGTCGCTATCTTTATAACAACCTCACACCCTATCCAACGCTGACCACGACCTATACGGGCGTAAACCTGCAGGGCACGGCGCCGGTATTCTCGGTGGCTGCGCTGGGCGTCAGCGGCGGCTATCAAGACGAGTGCACCACCCTCCTCATCAATTATACGTCCAACTATCAGACGCAGCTGAACACAGGGCTGCCGGCGCGCAATCAGACGGTGATGGTCAGCCTCCAATTGCGCACTCTCGGAGCCGTCAACTTCAATCAAGGGCTCGGAGTCGTTAATATGAACGACGGCGTGCGGGCGCAACCGTGACGGCAGGCCAAACCCCCTAGGCGCCGGTCCTCGCGCCGTCAAAGGAGACATCATGCTATCGAAAGTGTTGGGCGGGCTCGTTCTCGCTGCGGCTGTCCTTTCTGCGTCGGCTTCGCGAGCCGGCGAGCTCACGAACGAGCAGAAGGAGCAGTTCGGCAAATTCATCCATGAATATGTCGTCAGCCATCCAGAGCTCATCAAGGAAGCTGCGGAAGAGCTGGACCGGCGAGACAAGGCGGCGGAGTTGGCCGACCGCGAGAAGACGATGGCCAGCGAAGGAGGGAAGCTCTTCCACTCGCCCGGTCAGGCCGTGGTCGGGAATCCGGACGGGGATGTAACCCTCGTGGAATTTTTTGACTACAACTGCGGCTACTGCAAGCAGTCGCTGGCCACCGTGACGAAGCTCATCGAGGGCGATCCCAAGCTTCGCGTGGTGCTGAAGGATTTCCCCATCCTGGGGCCCGACTCCGTTGAGACGGCGGAGGTTGCGACCGCGGCCCGACAGCAGTTGAAAGGGCCAAAGTTCTGGGAGTTTCATAAGAGGCTGCTTGGTGTGCGCGGACATGTTGGCAAGGCGCAGGCCATAGCCGTCGCCAAAGAGCTCGGGGCGGACGCGGATCAGCTCGAGAAGGACATGAAGAGTCCGGCGACCCGCGCCGCTCTCGCCGAGAGCGAGGAGCTCGCCGAAAAGCTGCATTTCAGCGGAACGCCGTCTTGGGTCGTCGGGCAGGACGCTTATGTCGGCGGCCTGTCGTTCCCGGAGATGAAGGCCAAGATCGACAACGTCCGCAAATGCGGCAAGGCGGCCTGCTGACGCTCACCCTGCGGCAAGGCGTGGGCTTTCAACGGTTCAATGAAGCGGCTAGAACAGACGGCCTCCGCGCGGAGGCGCGGAGCCTATTGGTGTGACAATGCAAGCCGTACACGTTCTCAACGGCCCCAATCTCAACCTGCTTGGCGCGCGCGAGCCCGAAATCTACGGGCGCGAGACGCTCGAGGATATTCACAACGCGCTCGCGACCCGCTGCGAGAGCGAAGGTCTCGCGCTCGTTTTCAAGCAGTCGAATTGCGAGGGCGATCTCGTAACCTGGGTGCAGGAAGCCGCAGCGGCGGGCGCGCCTATCATCCTGAACGCGGGCGCGTTGACTCACAGTTCCATCGCCCTTCACGATGCGATCAAGGGCGCGCGGGCCGAGGTCGTCGAGGTGCATCTCTCCAATCCGCAGGCGCGCGAAGAGTTTCGCCATCGCTCCTATGTCGCCCTGGCCGCGCGCGGGACGATTTCGGGATTCGGCGCGACTTCCTATTTGCTGGCGCTCGAGGCGCTAATAGCCGGCGCTAAAAGAAAGAGCTAAAGCCCCATGGCGCGATCGACCCGCACCACCGCAAAAAGCCCCGTCAAAGCGACCGAGGTTGCTCCCCGAGAAGAATCGCTGTTGCGCCTCGTCGCGCAGCTTCTCGCCGAGCACCATCTGACCGAGTTCGAAATAGAGCGTAACGGGCTGCGCATTCGCGCGGCGCGCGCGCTTCCCGCCATCGCTGCGCCCGTCGCGCCTGCGGTTTTGGCGACGCCTCTGCCGCCGGCGATGGTCGCTCCATCTCCGCAGACGCCGCCGCGCGAAGACGAGCAGCGACGCCTTCTCGAAAGTCCGGGGGCTGTGAAATCACCCATGGTCGGGACCGCTTATCTGCGGCCCAATCCCGAAGCCAGCGCCTTCGTCGAGGTGGGTTCTCGCGTTTCGGTCGGCGACAAGCTGCTGCTGATCGAGGCGATGAAGACTTTCAACGAGGTCGTCGCCCATAAGGCCGGGGTTGTGACCGCCATGCTCGTCGAGGACGGCCAGCCCGTCGAATACGGCCAGCCCTTGCTCGTCATCGAATAGCCGGGCCCCAGCGATGATCGACAAGATCCTGATCGCCAATCGCGGCGAAATCGCCTTGCGCATCTTGCGCGCCGCGAAAGAACTCGGCATCGCTACGGTCGCCGTTCACTCGACCGCGGACGCCGACGCCATGCATGTGAAGCTCGCGGACGAGTCGGTTTGCATCGGTCCGCCGCCTGCGCGCGAGTCCTACCTCAACATCCCGGCGCTGCTGTCGGCCTGCGAAATCACCGGCGCCGACGCCGTGCATCCGGGCTACGGCTTCCTCTCCGAGAACGCGCGCTTCGCCGAGATCGTCGAAGAACACGGCATCACTTTCATCGGCCCCAGGGCGGAGCACATCCGCACGATGGGGGATAAGATCGAGGCGAAGGCGACCGCGAAGCAACTCGGAATCCCTTGCGTGCCGGGCTCCGACGGCGCCATCGGCGGAGACGCGACCGCCTCGCGGCGGGAAGCCGAGCGCATCGGCTATCCGGTGCTGGTCAAGGCCTCGGCGGGTGGAGGCGGGCGTGGCATGAAGGTCGCGCATGACGCTAAGGAACTCGTCCAGGCGGTGGCCGCCGCACGCACGGAAGCCAAGGCCGCCTTTGGCGACGACACGGTCTACCTCGAGAAATATCTGCAGAAGCCGCGACACATCGAGATCCAGGTGTTCGGCGACGGCAAGGGCGAGGCGATTCATCTGGGCGAACGCGACTGCTCACTCCAACGCCGGCATCAGAAGGTCTGGGAGGAAAGTCCCTCGCCTGCGCTGAACGACGCCCAGCGCCGGGAGATCGGGGAGACCTGCGCAAACGCCATGCGCGAGTTGCGCTATGCCGGCGCAGGAACCATCGAGTTCCTATACGAGAATGGCGCCTTCTACTTCATCGAGATGAACACGCGCCTCCAGGTCGAGCATCCGGTGACGGAGTCGGTCACCGGCGTGGATATGGTCGCCGAGCAGATCCGCGTCGCCGCGGGATCGCCCTTGTCCATGAAACAGCAAGACGTGACGTTTTTCGGCCACGCGATCGAGTGCCGCGTCAACGCCGAGCATCACACGACCTTCCGCCCCTCGCCAGGCCGCATCGCCTACTACCATCCGCCGGGCGGCGTCGGCGTGCGCGTCGATTCGGCCGCCTATCAGGGCTACACGATTCCCGCGAATTACGACTCGCTCATCGGCAAGCTGATCGTTCACGGCCGCAACCGCACCGAGGCGTTGATGCGCCTGAGACGCTCGCTCGATGAATTCATCGTCGACGGCATCGACACGACGCTGCCGCTCTTCCGCACGCTCGTGCGCAATACCGACGTGCAGAACGGCATCTACGACATACACTGGCTCGAGCATTTTCTCGCGACGGGCGGAATCGAGCCGAGCTTCTGAGCTCGGTCAAACCGACTGTTCAGCTCCTCGTGCGCCGCGCCTCATAGGCCTGCACGTGCGTCAACGCGATTTCGAGAAGCGGCGCGCTGACGCCATGCCGAAGCGCGCGTGCGTGCAGGTCGCCCAGGATATGCTCGCCTTCGGTTCGCGCGCCATGCTCGATGTCGTAGAGCATCGATGATTTCATCTTGGCGGCGCGCAGCGTCAAGCTGTCGCCGTGCTGCGCGACCCGGGCTTCGTCAAACTCAAAACCTTCCGCGCGCGCGATGCTTGCGCATTCGGAGAGCATCTGGCGGATCAGTTTTTCCCCCGCCGGCGTCGCCATGATATCGGCGAGCAGCGCGCGCATGAGCACGTTCATGCCGGCGAGAGTCGCCAGAAACACCAGCTTGTCCCACATCTCGCGCAGGATATCCGGATTGTGGACCGCGATGACGGGCGTACCCGCATAGAGCGCTGCGAGCTCGTCCGCGAGCGCGTCGGCCTGTCCATCGCGCGCGCCGAAATCGATGCGGGCGAAGTCGTCGGCGTGACGGATTTCGCCATCCTCGTCGAGCGCAGCGCTGATGCGCGCGACGCCGCCCCACAGGCGCGACTGCGGAAAGCGCGCCGCGATCTTTTCGAGCTGCAGAACGCCGTTGAGCAGCGGCAGGAGCGTCGTGTTCGGTCCGACGGCGCCAGCGATGTCGTCCAAGCTCGCGTCGAGGTCGTAAGCTTTACAGGTCAGGATGACGAGATCGAAGGGCGTCAGCGCGTCCGGCTCCGATATCGTCCTGACTGTTTGGACGAGGTTTCCGGCGGGACTGTCGATACCCAGACCTTGCGAGGCGAGCCGCCGCGCGCGGGCAGGACGAACCAAAAAAGTTACGTCGGCGCCCGCTTCCAACAGGCGCCCCCCAAAATAACCGCCGACCGCGCCGGCGCCGAGGATGAGAATGCGCATGGGTGGAACCGAAGTCATAAGACGTGTATGCGGCTCGTTGGCCCATGCCTGATCTGCAACGTCGATCGCTTGGGGTCAAGCGGCGAATCCGCCTCAGGGTTGCGCGAGCACGCAGCGTGCAATCTCGGCCGCAATGAGCTTGTTCGCTCTTGGCGCGTAATGCCCGTAATCGACATAGGGGATGCCGTCGTAATCCTTGAACAGCGCCGACAGGTCGATCTGCTCCAGCCCCTCAGCGCCACATCGAGCGTCGCGGGATTTGAAGGCTTTTCTCATGATCGAATATCCGGCGACGAACCGGTTGGCTGGCTCGGGAAGCTTTCTCGCCACTTCGGTGACGACCTCTGAGGCCAGAGGAGCATAATCGACGGCTGCGACTGGTTGGAGAAATTGGAAACACCTTGTTCCGTAGCTGTCGCATAGCTTGGAGATGAAGCTCCTCGTGGCGAGATAGCGATCGGCGATCGCCTGCGCGACCTCAGTTTCGGTCGAAAGCTCTTTCGATTCCGGCACGTTACGATTGCTATAGGCCTCTTCGCGCTCCGCGTCTGAGCTTGACGTCTTCTGCAAAAAGCCCAGCTTTCGCACTATGTGGAGATTTCGAAAGAAGGATGAGAATCTGGACGGAAGGCTTTGGGCCGCGGCATTCGCTTTCGGATAGGCGCCGGGATCCGGCCCAATCGGCACGAGCTTGTCGAGCGTCGGCGTGAAGAAGGGCTCGTTTCTGATCGCCGAGCCAGGCTGGAAGAACTCATTCAATCCGTCGATGAATACGACCGCATCGGGCGCTGGCTCCGTCATCAAATTCGTGGCGAAGTAAATCGCCTCCTGACGCGAAAAATGATAGGGAACGCCGAAATTGACGACAGTAACACAGGAGCCTCTTTGATCGGCTTCCTCCACGAATTTCGAGGGGATGGTATCCCACCATGGAACGCCGATCCCGTAGGTGGTCGATCCGCCATAGAACCAGATTACTTTCGGTTTGTCCTCGGCGCCTCGTTCGCGGCTCGACCCTTTAGCGCATTTGGCGCTCCCCGAAGTTTTGCGAATTCCCTGCTCGACGACCGAGAACGGGTTGTTGTGGTCGGCGTTGCCGATTTGAATCCAGGGCTTGTATTTCAGTTGGTCTTGCACGAGCGGGAACAGCTTGAGGATTTCCTGCGCCGTGTATCGCCCGTCATAGGCAATGACGAGATTCTTGACGATCTTGTCGACCGTTTCCTTAGTCACCGTCGAGCCCTGGCGCCGATTTCCAGCATTCAAATCAATTACGCGAGCGACCAGTTCCACGACGACGCCTGCCAACAGGGCGAGCACAGCTATGATGAAGATATTACCGACCACCCGTGCTGCGCGGCTCATAGGATTCCTCGACCTGCCGTCCGTCCGTAAAATCCTCGCCATTCCTCTCAGTCCAGCTCGAATTGTCCTTCGTAGTTCTTAAGAAGAGCCTGATCTTGCTTGTGCTTATGCAATATGCAGTTGCCGACGGCAAGGAAGTCGAGCCCGGTTCCCATAAAGCAGCGGAAGGCGTCTTCCGGAGTCGTGACAATCGGCTCGCCACGCACGTTGAAACTTGTGTTCACAAGCACCGGGCATCCCGTCTTCGACTCGAAGCGGGTCAGCAGGCGGTGATATCGGGGGTTGGTGTCTTCATGCACGGTCTGCACGCGCGCCGAATAATCGACGTGCGTGACAGCCGGGATCTCGGAGCGCGGGACATTCAATTTATCGATTCCGAAAAGCGCCTTCTCCGCTTCAGTCATCGAACGTCGCCGCTTCTCTTTCACGTCAGCGACGAGAAGCATATAGGGACTGTCGTCATCCAATTCGAACCAGTCGGATATGCGTTCGCGCAGCACCGATGGCGCGAAAGGACGGAAACTCTCCCGGAATTTCACTTTGAGGTTGAGGGTCTTCTGCATCGTGGAGGAGCGCGGATCCGCTAAGATTGACGACGCCCCGAGCGCGCGCGGGCCAAATTCCAGTCGCCCTTGACGCCACCCCACCGCTTGCCCTGATGAGAGGGCGCCGACCGTCTCTTCAATCAACGCGTCATCATCGACGACCGAGAATTTCGCCCCCACGCTTCTGAGGCGCCCTTCCGTCTCCGCCTGACCGTATGCGGGTCCGAGGTAGGACCCCTTCATCGTATCTCGATCCGATGTCGCGAAACGCGCGCCCCCTTCCTGTAGGTGATAAGCTGCAAACGCGGCCCCCAGCGCGCCGCCGGCGTCGCCGGCCGCTGGCTGCACGAAGAGGCGATCGAACAACTTTTCGCGCAGCAGCTTGCCGTTTGCGACGCAGTTCAGAGCGACGCCTCCGGCGAGGCAGAGATTTTTCTCTTGCGTCTCGCATGCGATGGCGCGGGCGAGGCGCAAAACCACCTCTTCCGTGACCGCCTGAACAGAGGCGGCAAGATCCATATGCCGTTGCTCGAGCGGCTCATCCGCCTTCCGGACGGGGCCGCCGAAGAGCCGATCGAATTTGCTCCCCGTCATCGTGAGGCCGGTGCAGAATTCGAAGTACTCCATGTTCAAGTGAAACGAGCCGTCCTGCTTGATGTCGATCAAATGCTCCATGATGAGGGGCGCGTATCTCGGCTCCCCATAAGGCGCTAGGCCCATCACCTTGTACTCTCCGGAATTGACCTTGAATCCCGTGTAATAGGTGAAGGCCGAGTAAAGCAGGCCCAGCGAATGGGGGAATTGGATCTCCTTTATAATCGCGAGGTGCGCCCCGTCGCCGAGCGATAGAGACGTCGTTGTCCATTCCCCGACGCCGTCCATCGTCAAAGTCGCCGCGCGTGAGAAAGGCGACGGGTAGAATGCGGATGCGGCGTGTGAAAAGTGATGTTCCGAAAAAAGCAGCTTGTCTTCGACTGCGAGATCCGCGTCGATTTTCTCCAACTCTTTCCGAATGAGATCGCGTTGAAACAGTTTTTCGTTCACCCAAAGCGGCATTGCTTTGGAGAAGGACTTGAAACCCTTGGGCGCGAAGGCGACATAAGTCTCGAGCAGCCGATCGAATTTCACGAAGGGTTTTTCGTAGTAAGCGATGCGATCGACGTTCTGGCCGCTCACGCCTGCTTGGCGTAGGCAGAACCGGATAGCGTTCTCGGGAAAGCGAGAGTCGTGCTTCTTGCGCGTGAAACGCTCCTCTTGCGCAGCGGCGACGATCTCTCCGTCGCGCAGAATGGCGGCGGCGCTGTCATGGTAGAATGCGGAAATGCCGAGAGTAATCATTTCTTAGGCTCAGAACAGTGTGTAAATGAATGGCGCGACGACGGAGCCCTGACTGACGACGAACAGTAGGCCGACGGCGACAAAAAGCATGACGAGAGGTATGAGCCAAAACTTTTTCTGCGACACGAGGTAGGCGTAAAGCTCCTTTATGAAGGACATGTCTCGATTTCTCCTTCTTCGATCAGCGCGACCGGCACGCCTTGTTCCGGATTGGTATCAATATGCTCAAAACTGGTTCTTCATCGACTTCGCCGCTGGCCCGGGGGGCACGCGTTCTCGCCAGTAGCTGGGCTCGTCGCTATGGGCGAGACCTAAGATGTCCTTCCTGGCGGCGCGCATCGCCAAGCCCAGCGGCGTTACGCCGAGAAAAAATAACACGCTCATGATGATCGGCGCGACGACGGCCTGCAAACCCAGCCCGAGTTTGAGCCAAAGCCCATTCAAGGTCGCAAGACGATTCTCGGCAAAAAGCGCCAGGACGAGAAACACCAGAGCGAGAGCGAGGCTCCACCAGCGTGGCGTTTCGCCGTGGCGCAGCCATGGCCATAGAGCGGCTAGGAAAAAAACTCCTGCGAAAGTTAATCCGAAGACGCGATTGGATCCTGGGCTAATGGAGCGGTAGGATTGGAGGGGCTCGTGGGCTTGCATGGTCTCATCGTCAGTCTAGCCGAAATCTTCTCTTAATCAGTTGGACCGCTGGGTCAATATGTTTGGACCCGAGCGAGATTTCTCGTCGCTCAAACGGAATCGTTTGAGCGACAAGAAATGTCCGCTAGATCAGAGTGTTGGCGTGAATTCTGATCGTGAAAGTCTATCAAGCTTTGCAAAGCTACGAAGCACGGATCAATGCTCCCGCGGACGATCGCGAAAGCGGGGAACGCGCGCGGCTTCATAAGGCCTCAAGGGCCCGGCCCCGACGATGCCCCGAGAATGACGCTGCTCAAAATGCCGGGTTCTGCCCGAGAAATTTTGCCAGCGCGGTTCGCCCGCAAGGCTGAGACAATCTCCCGACCCTAAAGGCTTAAACGCGATCGCTCCTCCTTAGGAGTCGTTGCGTTTGAATGCGCGAACTCTCCGCTGGGCGAATCATGATCACCATTGCTCTTCCGACTCCCAATGCAATCATCTTTGTGCTTTGCGTGATGGTGCTGGCGTTCGGAGCGACGTGCCTGCTGCTCTTGATGCGGAGCGACCGGCGGCGAAGCGCGTCGCAAATTTCGCTGGTCGGAGCTCATGCGCCGCCTCCTGAAGCCTCTCGAGAGATGAGGGTCATCTCGGAAATCATGCGGTCCTACATCCGCGACAGTCGAAACTATTCGAGCTATCTCAGTGACACAAACGAGCAGCTCGCCAAGCCGATCGAGCAGATCGAGCTGATGTCCGTGGTGGAATGTCTGGTGAGGGAAAACAAAAAGCTCCTCGATTCGAGCTGCCAGTTGCAAATCCGTCTGGAGGAGTCGAAGAGCAGGATCGACGCGCTGACGCACGACCTCGACGCGGTGCGCGAAGAGAGCCAGCAGGATCCGCTGACGCAGCTCTTCGGGCGTCGCTATTTCGACGACATGCTCCCGAAATGCGTTGCGTCGGCGAAGGAGAATCAACAGCAGCTTTGCTTGATGCTGATCGATATCGACGCGTTCAAGCAAATCAACGATACGAGCGGTCATCTCGCCGGCGACGATATCATCAAGAGCATCGGCGCGTTGATCGCAGGTTCCGTGCGTCGCAGCGATGTCGCCGCGCGCTATGGCGGAGACGAATTCGCGATCATCTTGCCGGGGGCCTCAAAGGGCGACGCGGTGCATATCGCCGAGCGTATGCAGTCGTTGCTGAGTATCAAGAAATGGCGTCTCAGCGAGCACGGCGGCCCCGACGCCGTCACGGTATCGATCGGCATCGCTTCGCTCTCACCGTCCGATTCCACGAAAGAGCTGTTCGAGCGGGCAGACGCCAGTCTCTACAAAGCGAAAGCGTCAGGAAAAAATCGCGTGGCGGTGCGGTGAGCAGCCGGGGCCGGCTCCTCGCCGCCGAATCCTTAAGACGCCAGATTATTCACGGCGTCCCAGTACCAGCTCTGCATCTTTATTTTGATCGAATACATGATCGTCGCCGCAGCGATGGAAACAAAGAACGCGATCAGCGCATATTCGATCTGTGTCGCGCCCCCGTCATCCGCGACATAGCGATATAGTTTCCTGGACATGTTCGCGCCTTTGCTGGTGTTCGCGCGACGCTATCAACCGACACTTGCGGCTTCGTAAAAGGTTTCGGCCGCAAAATGCAGACCGGCCGACTGCCGCAAAGAGAGCGTCGCGGCGGACTCGCAGGAGCGCAGGGGGCTTGCGTTTTCTCTGATCGACGTATATAGATATCTTTATGTTTCATCTGAGGCCCCCGATGCCCCCCGAACTCCTGGAACTCGACGCCGCCCTCGCCGCGCTCAACGCCGCGGCCGAGGAGACGCGGCTGCGCCTCTTGCTCTTGCTCGCCGAGAGCGAGCTGACGGTCAGCGAGATCGTCGCGATCCTCGGACAGTCGCAGCCGCGCGTGTCTCGCCATCTCAAGCTTCTCGTCGAGGCGGGCTTTCTGGAGCGCCGTCGCGAGGGCGCCTGGGCCTTTTTCCGCCTCGCTCAGTCAGGGCCCGCGGGCGTGCTGGCCCGAAAGCTTCTCGCCTCGGTCGACTCCAAGGACCCCATCCTCGCGGGCGATGGCGTCCGGCTCGCCGAGACGCGCGCCGCGCGCGCCGAGAGCGCTGCCCGCTATTTCGCCGAGCACGCCGACGACTGGGACGACATCCGCTCGCTGCATGTGTCAGAGGCGCGGGTCGAGGCGGCGATCATGGAGGCGGTCGGCGACGGACGCATTCACCAGCTCGTCGATCTCGGCGCCGGCGCCGGACGCATGCTGGAGCTGCTGGCGCCGCGCGCCGATCGGGCGATCGGCGTCGATCTTTCATCGGCGATGCTCGCCGTGGCGCGCGGGCGAATGGAGGAGCTCAAGGCGCGCAACGTGCAGCTGCGCCAGGGCGACGTCTATGCGCTGCCCGTCACCCGGGACAGCTGCGATCTCGCCATCATGCATCAGGTCCTGCATTATCTCGAAGATCCGGCGCGCGCGCTCAAGGAAGCGGCGCGTATTCTCTCGCCGGGAGGCCGGCTCGTCATCGTAGACTTCGCCCCGCATGACGATGAGAGCCTGCGCAACGACCACGCCCACCGCCGCCTCGGCTTCTCGCATGAGGAGATCTCCGAGCATGTGAGTCGCGCCGGCTTGGAGATGATCCTGCATCGGGATCTCGCGCCCGAACCACGCGAGGGCGCGAAGCTGACCGTGTCGCTCTGGGTTGCGCGCGATCCGCGCTTCATCGCCGATATCGTTCCTTCCAAAGCTGTTGAGGCCGTCTGATGACGATCGAACCGCGACACCCGCTTTCGCCCAAGCGCGAATTTGTCATCTCCTATGAATTCTTTCCGCCGAAGACTCCAGAGATGGAGAAGCAGCTCTGGGACAGCATGAAGCGTTTGGAGCCGCTCAACCCGCGCTTCGTCTCGGTCACCTATGGCGCCGGCGGCACGACGCGAGAGCGCACGCACGCGATGGTGCTGCGCATCGCGTGCGAGACGAGAATGAAGCCCGCCGCGCATCTGACTTGCGTCTCCTCGACCCGAGAGGAGACAGACCGCATCATCCGCGCCTATTGGGATGCGGGCGTCCGCCACATCGTGGCGCTGCGCGGCGACCCGCCGGGGGGCGTGGGCTCGCCCTTCATGCCGCATCCGCTCGGCTATCCCTCGTCGAGTCACTTGGTGCGCGGCATCAAGGCCATCGCTGATTTCGAGATTTCCGTCTCGACCTATCCCGAGGGCCATCCCGAGAGCCGGTCGATCAGTCAAGACATCGATGCGCTGAAGGCGAAGATCGACGCAGGCGCGACGCGCGCCATCACCCAGTTTTTCTTCGAGAACGACGTCTATCTGCGCTTTCTGGAACAGGCGCGGGCCCGCGGGATCACCATCCCGATCGTGCCGGGCATCATGCCGGTGCGCAATTTCAAGCAGGTCTCGGGCTTCGCGAAGAAGGCCGGCGCGAGCGTGCCCGACTGGCTCGCCGATCGCTTCGAGGGATTGGAGAACGACCACGAGACGCATGCGATCGTCGCGGCGGCGACGGTGGTCGAGCAGGTGATGGATCTCGTCAGGAACGGCGTCAACGAGTTCCACTTCTATACGAACAACCGTGCCGATCTCGTTTTCGGCATTTGTCATCTCCTCGGCGTGAGGCCGGTCCGCGAAAAGGTCGACGCATGAATTTCGATAGAGCTCATGGCCCCTCGATTCTCGAAGCCCTGGAAAAGCGCGCGGACAAGCGCATTCTGATCCTCGACGGCGCGATGGGCACGATGATCCAGCGCCACAAGTTCACCGAGGACGATTTTCGCGGCGAGCGTTTCAAGGATCATCACAAGGATCTGCGTGGCAACAACGATCTGCTGATCCTGACGCAGCCGGAAGCGATCCTGGACATCCATCGCCAGTATCTTCGCGCCGGCGCCGACATCATCGAGACCAACACGTTTTCAGCGACGACGATCGCGCAGGCCGACTATGGGCTCGAGTCGATCGTGACGGAGCTCAACCGCGAGGGCGCGAGGCTTGCGCGCCTCGCCTGCGAGGTGATCGGGCGCGAGACGGGAGTTAAGCGCTTCGTCGCCGGCTCTATCGGGCCGACGAACCGGACCGCCTCGATCTCGCCGGACGTGAGCAATCCTGGCTTTCGCGCCGTCAGCTTCGACGAGCTTCGCGCGGCGTATAAGCAAGCGGCGCTCGGCCTCATCGAAGGCGGCGCCGACATCCTGCTCGTCGAGACGATTTTCGACACGCTGAACGCCAAGGCCGCCATCGCGGCGATCGAGGACGCCTTCGACGAGGTCGGCACGCGCTTCCCGATCATGATCTCGGGCACGATCACCGATCTTTCCGGCCGCACGCTCTCTGGTCAGACGGCGCGCGCCTTCTGGCACTCGCTCGCGCATGCGCGCCCCTTCTCGATCGGCTTCAATTGCGCCCTCGGCGCGCGGGAAATGCGCCAGCACATCGTCGAGATCGGCCGCGCCGCCGACACGCGCGTTTGCGCCTTCCCCAACGCCGGCCTGCCCAATGAGTTCGGACTCTATGACGAGAGTCCTGAATATATGGCCGAGCTCGTCGGCGAATTCGCGCGTTCGGGGCTCGTCAACGTGCTGGGCGGCTGCTGCGGCACGACGCCCGATCACATCGCCGCGATCGCCCGCGTTACGCAAGGCGTCGCGCCGCGCGAAATCCCCCAGATCGCGCCGCTCCTTCGACTGTCCGGCCTCGAGCCCTTCACGCTGACCAGCGACATTCCCTTCGTCAACGTCGGCGAGCGCACCAATGTGACCGGCTCGGCGAAGTTCAGGAAGCTCATCACGGCGGGAGAATATGCCGCGGCCCTCGACGTCGCGCGCGATCAGGTGGCGAACGGCGCGCAGGTCATCGACGTGAACATGGACGAGGGCCTGCTCGACTCCAAACAGGCGATGGTCGACTTCCTCAATCTCGTTGCCGCCGAGCCTGACATCGCGCGCGTGCCCATCATGGTCGACAGTTCCAAGTTCGAGGTGATCGAGGCGGGATTGAAATGCTTGCAGGGCAAGGGGGTCGTCAATTCGATCTCGATGAAGGAAGGCGAGGAGAAATTCCGCGAGGAAGCCAAGAAGGTCGCACGCTACGGCGCCGCCGTGGTGGTGATGGCATTTGACGAGAAGGGGCAGGCGGACACATTCGAGCGCAAGGTTGAGATCGCCACACGCGCATACAAGATCCTGGTCGATGAGGTGGGTTTTCCGCCGCAGGACATCATCTTCGATCCCAACATCTTCGCGGTCGCGACCGGAATCGAGGAGCACGAGAATTACGGCGTCGACTTCATCAAGGCGACTGCCGTGCTCAAGGAAAGAATGCCGCTCGTCCATGTCTCGGGCGGCGTCTCGAACCTCTCCTTCTCGTTCCGCGGCAACGAGCCGGTCCGCGAGGCGATGCACTCCGTGTTCCTCTACCACGCCATTCAGGCGGGCATGGACATGGGCATCGTCAACGCCGGCCAGCTCGCCGTCTATGAGAAGATCGACCCAGAGCTGCGCGCCGCCTGCGAGGACGTGGTGCTCAATCGCCGCAAGGATTCGACCGAACGGCTCGTCGCGCTCGCGGAGAAGTTCAAGGGCGCGGGCGCCAAGCGCGAGGAGAAGGACGCGGCTTGGCGCGAGGACTCCGTCAAGAAGCGGCTCGAATATGCGCTGGTGAACGGCGTCGCCGACTATATCGAGGCGGACGTCGAGGAGGCGCGTCTGAAATCGACGAAGCCGCTCGACGTGATCGAAGGACCGCTGATGGCGGGCATGAACGTCGTCGGCGATCTCTTCGGCCAGGGCAAGATGTTCCTGCCGCAGGTGGTCAAATCCGCCCGCGTGATGAAGCAGGCCGTCGCTCATTTGCTTCCCTATATGGAGAAGGACAAGGATCAGCGCTCCAGCGCCGGCAAGATTCTGCTCGCCACCGTCAAGGGCGACGTGCACGACATTGGCAAGAACATCGTCGGCGTCGTGCTCGGCTGCAACAATTTCGAGGTGATCGACCTCGGCGTGATGACGCCGGCGGCGAAGATCATCGAGACGGCGCGCAAGGAAAACGTCGATCTGATCGGCCTGTCCGGATTGATCACGCCCTCGCTCGACGAAATGTGCTTCGTCGCCTCGGAGCTCGAGCGCGAAGGCTTCGAGACGCCGCTTCTCATCGGCGGGGCGACGACAAGCCGCGTTCATACCGCGGTGAAGATCAGTCCCAACTATCAGCGCGGCCAGGCGATCTATGTGACCGATGCGAGCCGCGCAGTGGGCGTGGCGCAGGCGCTGATCTCGGCGACCCGCGGCGACTACATGGCCAAGACGCGCGACGAATATGAGCGCGTCGCGGAGGCGCACGCCAAGGCGCAGGCCGAAAAGAATAGGGTCTCCATCGCCGCCGCGCGCGCCAATGCGGCGAAGCTCGACTGGGAGTCCTACGCGCCGACGAAGCCGACCTTTACCGGCGTCAGGGGCTTTATGAGCTATGATGTCGCGGAGCTCATCCCCTACATAGACTGGACGCCCTTCTTCTCGACCTGGGAGTTCAAGGGGCGCTTCCCGGCGCTCCTCGACGACCCCCAGCGCGGCGAGGCGGCGCGCGTACTGTACGACGACGCGCGCGACATGCTCGATCGCATCGTCGCAGAGCGCTGGTTCACGCCCAAGGCCGCGATCGGCTTCTGGCCGGCGAATTCCGTCGGTGACGACATCGCCCTCTACACGGGCGAGTCGCGCAAGGAGCGGCTCGCGACGCTCCACACGCTGCGCCAGCAGCTGCCGCGCCAGGGAGCGCGGCCCAATCTCGCGCTCGCCGATTTCGTCGCGCCCGAGGGCTCGGGCAAGGCCGATTATGTCGGCGCCTTCGTCGTCACGGCTGGGGCCGAGGAGGCGAAGATCTCGGCTCGCTATGCGCGCGCCAACGACGACTATGGCTCGATCATGGTCAAGGCGCTCGCCGACCGTATCGTGGAGGCCTTCGCCGAACGCATGCACGAGCGCGTGCGCCGCGAGTTCTGGGGCTACGCGGCCGAGGAGAGCTTCTCGCCGACCGAGCTCCTCGGCGAGACCTATCGGGGAATCCGCCCGGCGCCCGGCTACCCGGCGCAGCCCGATCACAGCGAGAAGGCGACCTTGTTCCGCCTGCTCTCGGCGGAACGCACAGGGGCGAGGCTGACCGAGACTTTCGCCATGTCGCCCGCCTCGACGATCTGCGGGCTCTATCTCGCGCATCCAGAAGCGCATTACTTCGGCGTGAGCAAGGTCGAGCGCGATCAGGTCGAGGATTACGCGCGCCGCAAGGGCGTCCCGACCTCCGAGATGGAGCGCTGGCTCGCGCCGGTGCTGAATTATGTCCGCGAGGTCGAGGCGGCGGAGTAGGGTGCCGGGTTATCTTTCGTATGGACGCAATCCCGGCACCGCCCTATTGCTAGGGGCGAGATCGGCTGGTCCGCTTCCCTGCGTTTCTGGAGGATCAGCCCCCTCCCTCACCCTCCCCCGCTTCGCGGGAGAGGTAGCGGCGGATGTTACGCGAAGTCTCTATGCAGGGCCGAGTCTACGCCCTCTCCCGCGAAGCGGGGGAGGGTGGGGAGGGGGCCAGCAGATGAATCCCGAGGTCGGATTCCATGCCGGTAAATCGCTTCTTATCGATCTTGCTTTGGACTGGCGTCGGCGCCATCGCCTTGTTTGCTCTTTATACGGTCGCGCTCGCGCGCGGCGAGAGCGTCAACGCGCTTTGGCTCGTCACCGCGGCGCTCTGCATCTATCTCATCGGCTATCGATTCTATGCGACCTTCATCGCCAAGCGCGTGCTGCGGATCGACCCGACGCGTCCGACGCCCGCGCATGTTCTGAACGACGGGCTCGATTATGTGCCGACGAACAAATATGTGCTTTTCGGCCATCATTTCGCGGCGATCGCCGGCGCGGGACCGCTCGTCGGCCCGGTTCTCGCGGCCCAGATGGGCTATCTCCCCGGCGCTCTCTGGCTCGTGATCGGCGTCGTCTTCGCCGGCGCCGTGCAGGATTTCCTCGTTCTCTTCATCTCGACGCGCCGCGACGGCCGCTCGCTCGGCGATCTGATCAAGACGGAGATGGGCCCGACCGCCGGCATCGTCGCCATGATCGGCATCCTTGCGATCATTGTCGTGCTGATCGCCGTGCTCGGGCTCGTCGTCATCAAGGCGCTGGCCGACAGCCCGTGGGGCACTTTCACGGTGTTCGCGACGCTGCCCATTGCGCTGAGCATGGGCGTTTTCGGACGTTTCCTGCGGCCGGGCCGTATCGGCGAGATGTCGATCATCGGCTTCGTGCTGCTGATCTCCAGCATCGCGCTCGGGCGAGTCGTCGCCGAAAATCCGACTCTCGCGCCTCTCTTCACCTTCAGGGGCGAGTTGCTCGCGCTCGTTCTGATCGGTTACGGGTTCATCGCATCCGTCCTGCCGGTATGGCTGTTGCTCGCGCCGCGCGACTATCTAGCGACCTTCCTCAAGATCGGCACGATCGTGAGCCTTGCGCTCGGCGTCTTAGTCGTCTGGCCTGAGCTCAAGATGCCGGCGATCACGCGCTTCGTCGACGGCACGGGGCCGGTCTTCGCGGGGAGTCTCTTCCCCTTCCTTTTCATCACCATCGCCTGTGGCGCGATCTCCGGCTTCCATGCGCTCGTCGCTTCCGGCACGACGCCGAAGATGATCGACAATGAGGCGCAGATTCCCTTCATCGGCTATGGCGCGATGCTGATGGAGTCCTTCGTCGCGATCATGGCGCTGATCGCCGCCACCGCGCTCGAGCCCGGCGTCTATTTCGCGATGAACAGCGCGCCGGCCATCATCGGCTCGACCCCGGAGGCTGCGGCGCAGGCGATCTCCGGCTGGGGCTTTGCGATCTCCGCGCAGGATTTGCAAAACATCGCGCATGACGTCGGCGAGAAGACCGTGCTGTCGCGCACCGGCGGCGCGCCGACGCTTGCGGTCGGCATGGCGCATATTCTTGCGGCAGCCGTTGGCGGCTCGGGAGCGCGCGCCTTCTGGTATCACTTCGCGATTTTGTTCGAGGCGCTGTTCATCTTGACGACGATCGACGCCGGCACGCGCGTCGCTCGCTTCATGATCCAGGACCTCGTCGGCAACTTCTTTCCGGCCTTCCGCAAGCCCGGGGCCGTGCTGCCCACGCTCGCCGCGACCGGGCTCGCCGTGACCGGCTGGGGCTGGTTTCTCTACCAAGGCGTCATCGACCCGCTCGGCGGCATCAACACGCTGTGGCCGCTTTTCGGAGTCGCCAATCTGATGCTCGCGGCGATCGCGCTGACGCTCTGCTCCGTGGTGCTGTTCCGCATGAAGCGAGAGCGTTACGCCTTCGTCGCCCTCGTCCCCGCAGCCTGGCTATATCTGTGCACGCTGACGGCGGGGCTGGAGAAGATTTTCCAGAGCGATCCGCGGATCGGCTTCCTCGCCCACGCCAGACGTTTCAGCGATGCGCTGGCGAGGGATGAGCTGCTCGCGCCCGCGAAGACGATGCTCGACATGCGCCGCATCTTGTTCAACGACTATGTGGACGCGAGCTTGGCGGCGGTGCTCATCGCCCTGGTGCTGACGATGGGCGCGTTCGGGCTCCGCGCGATGCGCGCCGCGCTCCGCAGCGAGGTCGCGACAACAAGGGAGACGCCGCATGGACTGCCCGAGCTGCAACCTGCCGAGGCTTGATCTCTCGCGTCTCGCGGCCCGGCTGCGGGAAGGCGCGAATCTGATGATCGGCCAGCCCGATTACGACGCCTATGCGCGGCACAGAGAGGCGCGACATCCCGGCCAGCCGATCATGACGCGCGAGGAATTCTTCCTGGAGAGACAGGCGCGCCGCTACGGCGAGGGCGGCGGCGCCCGAATCTTTCGCTGCTGCTGAGGCGCATGAGTGGACGTCGAGGCCGATCCTGACGAGCGCCGGGCGCTCCTTTCGCTCCTCGCCTATTACGAGGCTTTGGGCGTCGATTGCGCCCTGGATTCCACCCCGCACGATCGTTTCGAGGAAAGCCGGCGCCCGCCCGCTCCACCGCCGCCAGCGCCGGTCCCGCAGCGCGTAAGCCCGCCCGTTTCCAGAGTTGCCGCCGCGCCGCTCGCCGCGAATGAGGTGACGGCGGAGGCTGAGCGCATCGCCGCCGGCGCGCGTGATCTGCAATCGCTCGCGCAGAGCCTCGCCGGTTTCGAGGCGCTGGGCATGAACCGGCTCGCGCGGCATTTTCTCTTTGCGGAAGGCGTTCCCGGCTCGCCCGTCATGGTGATGGAGGCAGCGCCCGGCGAAGAGGAGGAGCGCAGCGGCGCGCCCTTCTGCGGCCCGGAAGCGCGCCTGCTCGAGGCCATGCTGAAGGCGATCGGCGTCGCCCGCAGCGCCGCTTATCTGACCTATTTCGCGCCCTGGCGCTCGGCCGGCGGACAGCCGCCCGCCCCGTATCTCGCCGAGGCGCTGACGCCTTTCGCGCGCCGGCACATCGCCCTCGCCAGACCCAAAATCCTGCTGCTCTTTGGCGATGTATCGCGGCGCGTGCTTGGTCAGGACGAAGCTGCCGGCAAGGCCCAGTGGCGGCGTTTTGATCTGAACTTCGGTGACGGGGACGTCGCGGTTTTCGTCGCGCCGGGCCTGTCGTCGATCTTGAAGAGCGGCGCGATGAAGCGGCGCGCCTGGATGCTGCTGCGCTCCGCGGCGGCGCACATGCTTGGCGGGTTGGGCGGCTGAGCGGGCGTGCGCCAGCGCCCTTGCCCTAAAGATCGCTGAGCCGCAGCTTCTCTAGGGTTCATGTCCCCGTCCGCTCGAGGCGCTCGTCCCATGCGGCGGCGGCGATCGGCATTTCCGGGATCTCGGCTACGATCAGCAGCTTCGCGGCGGTCGCGGCGACGATCTCCTCCGTCGTGACGCCTGGGGCGCGTTCACGCAGGACCAGCCCCTCGGTCGTCGGCTCGATGACGGCCAAATCCGTGACGACGAGGCTTACGCGCCGCGTGGCGGTCGGCGGCAGCGTGAGCTTCTCTACGATCTTGGGCTTTCCCTTGGCGGTGTGCTGCATGGCGACGATGACGCGCCTGGCGCCGACGACGAGGTCCATGGCGCCACCCATACCGGGAACGATCTTTCCGGGGACCATCCAATTCGCGAGCCGTCCTTGCTGATCCACTTGCAGTCCGCCGAGCACCGTCATGTCGAGATGGCCGCCGCGGATCAGCGCGAAGCTCACCGAGCTGTCGAAGCTGATCGCGCCGGGCAGCGCCGAAATGAAACGGCCGCCAGCGTCGGTGAGGTTCGGGTCCTCCATGCCGTTCGGTGGCGGCGCGCCGAAGCCGATGATGCCGTTCTCGCTCTGAAAGGCCACGGAGAGCCCTTCCGGGACATATCGCGCGACGAGCGTCGGCAGCCCGATGCCCAGATTGACGAGGGTGTTGTTGCGAAGTTCGAGGGCTACGCGCCGGGCGATGATTTCCTTGGCGTCCATTAGCGGGGCCTTTCTACCAGATGGTCTATGATCACGCCGGGCGTGCGCACGGCGTCCGGCGGAATCACGCCGACCGGCACGATCTGATGCGGTTCCGCGATGGCGACCTCCGCGGCGAAGGCGATGATGGGATTGAAATTCGCCGCCGTCAGGCGATAGGTGAGGTTACCGTTGTAGTCCGCCTCATGCGCGTGCAGCAAAGCGAAGTCTGCGCGCAGCGGCTTTTCGAGCAGGAACTTTTCGCCGTCGACGTCGATGACGGGCTTGTTGTCCTCGACCACGGTGCCGAGACCCGTGGGCGTCAACACGCCGCCCAGCCCGCTGCCCGCGGCGCGGATGCGCTCGATGAGCGTGCCCTGCGGCACGAGCTCCACGACGATCTCGCTGGCGATCATCTTTTGCTGCGTGACCGGATTGGTGCCGATGTGGGAGGCGACGACGCGCGTCACGCAGCCCGCGTCGATGAGCTTGCCGATCCCGACACCGGGGAAGGCCGTGTCGTTGGCGATGACGGTGAGACCGCGCGCCCCGCGCGCCACGAGGGCGTCAATTATTCGTTCGGGCGTTCCTGCGCCCATGAAGCCGCCGATCATCACGCTTGCACCGTCCGGCACCAGCGCCGCGGCGTCTGCCGCCGTTATCGCTTTGAACATGACGTCTCCTTGCAAGCAGACGCGGAACGCCTTCTGCTTGGCCTCAAGCATTCTTGAGTTTTGTGTCTGTGAGAAGACAGCTCCCCGGAACGGACGTCGCGGGAACGCGCGACGCGCGGGGCCGCGCCGCTAAAAGTTCAGCCTATGGCTTGGATTGCGGGTCAAGATAGTCGAAGACGACCTTGCCCAATCCGAGCGTCAGATCCGCGACAATATGGACTGTCGAGACGACATCGACGATCGGCAGTTCCGCGACCGGCGCGAGCGCGTGCCAGAACAATTCGAGAGCCCCCGGCCCTGTCCACGCGCCTTTGACGATCACGTCCTCCAGACGGTAGTCGACGAGCTCCAAGATGCGCGGGCTGCCGTCGACGTGCGGAATGATCTTCAGGAGGTAATTCGGAACAGCGAGAGACTTTGCGACGGCGGCGACGTCCAGCGCCTCATGTTTGAAGCCCATCGTGCCCGTTGCGACGCGCACGGGACCATAGTCCAGTGTCCCCACCAGCGCGTCCTTTTCGACGCGAAGCCTCGGCTGCGCGATTTTCTTGGGGAAGCCCCAAAGCTCGCGACCGCCCAAGGTCGGCGCGCCGTCGTCGAGATACATCGCATGAGAGTAACCGCCGGCGACGCCGTTGAAACGTACTGGTATGACCTGGCCGGACTCGGTGTAGTCGCCAAAGCCGGTCGAATTCGGCATGCGGATGAATTCGAATTTCACGAGCGGCTCGTCGAAGGTGAGCGGCTCGGGAAGAATTCTTTCAATGGCCTCGCGCTCGGTGCGGTAGGTGACGATGAAAAATTCCCGGTCGTAGAAACGGTAGGGGCCCCGGGGGAAGGCGGGGCTCGTGAGCGGCATGGAGTAGGCGCGGCGGCGGACCTCGTCGATTTTCATGTCGAACTCCCTTTCGTCTGTACGCAGGGGTGGCGGCTTCTGCTCGCGTTCAAGAGAATCCGTGGCCTTACACTACCCCTTCCCGGAGAGCGCGGAAATGCGGCTTGCAAATCCGTCAGCTTTCCCCACTCTCGTACACTGAACCCTACCGGCGCAAGATGTCGGTTTCGAAACGGGAGGCGGCTTTCCGACGCCGCTCGTCATCCGAGCCTCGCCCTAGCCGCCTTCAACGTCTCGATCCGGGCCAGCGCCGTGTCGCGCCGCTCGCGGTGCTCGTCGATGACCTCTTCTTCGGCCTTGGCCAGAAAACCCTCGTTCGAGAGCTTGGCGTCGAGCTTTTTCACTTCCGCCTCGTTCTTCTCGATCTCCTTGTCGAGACGCTTGGCTTCCGCGCTGAGGTCGATGACGCCTTCGAGCGGCAGCGCCGCAAGAGTGCCGCGAACGAGGAGCTGCGCGCTGCTCTTCGGCGGCGCCTCTGCGGAATCGACGCCGGAAAGCCGCGCCAGCTTCTGCAACGTGTCCTGCCAACGCAACGCGCGGTCCCGCACCGCCGCCTCGGCGCCCACGAGGACGAGCGGGATTTCCGCCGCGCCCAGATTCATCTCGGCGCGCAGCGAGCGGATCTCGGACACGAGCTCGACGATCCAGCCGATCTCCGCCTCCGCCGCATCGTCCTCGAGCCCTTCGAGCCGCGGCCAGGCGCCGAGCGCCAGCAGGCTTTCACGCTTGGGGCCGGCCTCGCCCTTGATCGCCCAAAGCTCCTCGGTGACGAAGGGCATGAAGGGATGCAGCAGCGCGTAGATCTGGTCGAGCACGAAGGCGGTGCAGGCGCGCGTTTCGTCTTTCCCGGGACCGTCCTCGCCGGAGAGCAACGGCTTGGTCAGCTCGACATACCAGTCGCAGAAGATGTTCCACACGAAGCGATAGGCGGCGTTCGCCGCGTCGTTGAAGCGATAGGCCTCGATCGCCGTACTGATTTCCTTCGCCGTGCGCGCGGCTTCCGTCACGATCCAGCGGTTGAGGACATTCTCGTTGGCCTTTGGATCATAGCCCGCGACGCGCGCGCAGCCGTTTATCTCCGCGAAGCGAGAAGCGTTCCAGAGCTTCGTCGCGAAGTTGCGGTAGCCCTCGACGCGTTGCGTCGAGAGCTTGATGTCGCGGCCCTGCGCCGCCATCGCGGCGAGCGTGAAACGCAGCGCATCCGCGCCATATTGGTCGATGAGACCGAGCGGGTCGATGACGTTGCCCTTGGACTTCGACATCTTGGCGCCCTTCTCGTCGCGGACGAGCGCGTGGATATAGACGTCGCGGAACGGGACCTCGCCCATGAAATGGAGGCCCATCATCATCATGCGGGCGACCCAGAAGAAGATGATGTCGAAGCCGGTGACGAGCACCGTCGTGGGATAGAAGCGCGCGAGTTCCTTCGTTTCATCGGGCCAGCCGAGCGTCGAGAAAGGCCAGAGCGCCGAGGAGAACCAAGTGTCGAGCACGTCCTCGTCGCGCGTGAGCTCGACGTCGCGGTTGTGCTTCTTGCGTGCGAGCGCGCGCGCCGCCTCGTCACTCTCGGCGACAAAGACATTGCCCTCTTCGTCATACCACGCCGGAATGCGATGGCCCCACCAGAGCTGGCGCGAAACGCACCAGGGCTGGATGTTCTCGAGCCATTCGAAATAGGTCTTCTCCCAGTTTTTCGGAACGAAAACTGTCCTGCCGTCGCGCACGGCTTTGAGCGCCGGCTGCGCGAGAGTCTTGGCGTCGACGTACCATTGGTCGGTCAAGCGCGGCTCGAGCACGACATGCGAACGGTCGCCATGAGGGACCATATGGGTCGTAGGCTCGACCTTTTCGAGCAGGCGGCGCGCTTCCATCATTGCGACGACATGGCGACGCGCAAAGAAGCGATCCTGCCCGTCGAGTTCGGTCATGGTGGCCGCGATTTCGGGCGAAGGTGCGACGCCTTCATGAAAGTCGCTGTTGGTGGAAAGCGTCATGCCCGCGATGGGATCGAGCACGTTGACGACCCGCAGCCCATGCCGCTTCCCGACCTCGAAATCGTTGAAGTCGTGCGCCGGGGTGATCTTCACGGCGCCCGTGCCTTTCTCGGGGTCGGCGTATTCGTCCGCGACGATCGGGATGCGCCGGCCGACGAGCGGCAGGATCGCGTGCCGACCGATCAGATGTTTGAGCCGCTCGTTCTCGGGATGCACGGCGACGCCGGTGTCGCCGAGCATCGTCTCCGGGCGCGTCGTCGCGACCGTGATCACGGCGCCGTCGTCGCCCTCCAGCGGATAGTCGAAATAATAGAGATGGCCGTTGGGATTCTTGTCGAGAGCCTTGGCCAGCGCCGCTGCATCGAAGGGCTTCTCGCCGCCGCGTTCCCATTTGAACGCGCCGCGGCATTCGACCTGCTCCGCCTCGATGTCCGACACGGCGGTTTGCAGCGCCGGGTCCCAATTGACGAGACGCTTGTCCTTATATATCAGCCCGGCGCGGTAGAGCTCGACGAACACCTTGACGACAGCGCGCGATAGACCCTCGTCGAGCGTGAAGCGCTCCCGGGACCAATCGCAGGAAGCGCCGAGCCGCTTCAACTGCTCGACGATCGCGCCGCCCGACTCCGCCTTCCAGGACCAGACGCGCTCCAGGAATTTCTCCCGGCCCATCTCGCGGCGCCCGGGCTCTTGCCGCTCCATGAGCTGGCGCTCGACGACCATTTGCGTCGCGATGCCGGCGTGGTCCGTGCCGGGCTGCCAGAGCACGTCCTTGCCTTGCATGCGCGCGTGACGCGCGAGGATGTCCTGCAGCGTGTTGTTGAGCGCGTGGCCCATGTGCAGGTTGCCGGTGACGTTCGGCGGCGGAATGACGATGGAATAAGGGGCGGCGGCGACGCGCTCGGGCCGGCTGGCGCGAAAGGCGCCGGCGTCTTCCCAATGCTTTCGGATGCGCCGCTCGATGGCGGCGGGGTCGAAGGTCTTTTCCATTGTGATGCGCTTGAACTTCCTGCCGTCGCTGCCGGCCCTGTCCGGCTCAAAACCGGGGCCCGCTATTGGCATGGTTTGCTGCTCAAGTCGAACCGGTAAGGCGGTCAGACCGAGGGTTTTTGCGTATGCGTCGCGATTGCGTCGCAATCGTGGAAAGTACTCCCTTTTGCCAAAATCTCCCTTGGAAACACAGGGACTGTGTCTTTTGGGCCACACCTCAGGAATATTAGTTTCTCCCAATTGCAAACGTAATCAGCGGGTAGATACTCCTCAATGGTCGGAACGCGGAGGGGCGCTGCGGCGGCCCAACAGGCGCGAAGCATACCAGGGCGTCAATTCGGGGGGCTTCCATGGGCAAGATCATTACTAATCTCGCTTTTATTACAATGATTTCCACCCCAGCCATCGCGATGGCGAAGGCGGCGCATTCCCCGCAGCTCGGCGTCGGCATCGTGGGCGCGGCAATCGCGGCAGGGGTGGTGCACGTCCTTTTCTAAGGCTTAAACTGAATCGACCGCGATCGCGCCTTTACTCCCAAGCGCCTCGCGTTGACTTCCCGGCCTTCGCCTCCTAAAACCCCAGTCAATCTCGTCAGAGAGATCCAAAACGGAGTCCAAGCCGGTCCCTAGAGGCGGCGGACCCACGTCCGGCGGCGCGTTGCGCTCCCGGGCGCTTTTGCGTTTGGCTCAACCGACGGCCGGCCCCGAGGGGCCTTGGGGAGACAACGATGTTCGAGAGCCTTTCCGACAAGCTCTCCGGCATATTCGACAAGCTCACGCGGCGTGGCGCCCTCTCGGAGGCCGACGTCGCCGAGGCGCTGCGCGAGGTGCGCCGCGCGCTTCTCGAGGCCGACGTGGCGCTCGACGTGGCGCGCGCCTTCTCCGAGAAGGCGCAGGCGCGCGCCGTCGGCGCCAATATCGTCAAGTCGATCTCGCCCGGCCAGATGGTCGTCAAGATCGTCAATGACGTCCTGGTCGAGACTCTGGGCGAGACGGCGGAGCCGATCTCGCTCGACGCCAATCCGCCCGTCGCGATCATGATGGTGGGCCTGCAAGGCGCGGGCAAGACGACGACGACGGCCAAGATCGCGAAGCGGCTGAAGGAGCGCGAGAAGAAGCGCGTCCTCATGGCCTCGCTCGACGTGAAGCGGCCTGCCGCGCAGGAGCAGCTCGCCGTGCTCGGGCGACAGGTGGAGGTCGACACGCTGCCGATCGTCGCGGGCCAGACGCCCGTGCAGATCGCGCGGCGCGCGATGGAGTCGGCGCGCAAGGAAGGCTACGACGTCGTGCTGCTCGACACCGCGGGCCGCACGCATATCGACGAGCCGCTCATGCAGGAGATGGCGGACATCAAGTCCTACGCCAGCCCGCATGAAATTCTGCTCGTCGCCGACGCGCTGACCGGCCAGGACGCCGTCAATCTCGCCAAGAATTTCGATCAGCGCGTCGGCGTCACCGGCATCGTGCTGACGCGCATGGACGGCGATGGGCGCGGCGGCGCGGCGCTCTCGATGCGCTTCGTCACCGGCAAGCCGATCAAGTTGATCGCGACCGGCGAGAAGATGGACGCGCTGGACGAGTTCTCGCCTAAGCGCATCGCCGATCGCATTCTCGGCATGGGCGACATCGTCGCGCTCGTCGAGAAGGCCGCCGCGGCGATCGACCAGCAGGAGGCGATGCGCGCCGCCGAGCGCATGGCCAAGGGCAAGTTCGATCTGCAGGACCTATGCGATCAGCTCGCCATGGCGGAGAAGATGGGCGGGCTCGGCGGGATGATGAATCTTCTGCCGGGCGTCGCCAAGATGAAGGATCAGCTCGCCTCGGCGAAGATGGACGACAAGACGATCAAGCGCATGCGCGGGATCATCCTGTCCATGACGCCGAAAGAGCGGCGCAGTCCCGATATCCTCAAGGCCTCGCGCAAGAAGCGCATCGCCGCCGGCGCCGGCGTCAAGGTCGAGGAAGTCAACAAGCTTCTGAAGCAGCACCGCACGATGGCCGACGTGATGAAGGCGATGGGCGGCATGAAGCGCGGCGGCATGATGGGTAAGGCCGCGCAGATGATGGGTCTGGGCAATCTGCCGACGCCCTCGCCGGAGGAACTCGCGAAGCTGCAAAAGCAACTCGGCGGCGGCGCCCTGCCGCCGGCGCCGGGCGGGCTCCCGGAGGCGCCCCCCAAGGAATTGTTCGCTCCAAAGCCCGGCGCCTTGCCGGGACTTGGCGGCGGCGGAGGTCTCTTCAGCGGGCTCAACCCGTTCGCAAAGAAGAAGTGAGGGCAGGCGGCAATAAGGAGCGCCGACTGTCGTGAACCAAGAGGAAAGCACTGATGTCTCTTAAAATTCGTCTCGCTCGCGGCGGCGCGAAGAAGCGCCCCTTCTACAGCGTCGTCGTCGCCGACTCGCGCTCGCCGCGCGATGGCCGCTTCATCGAGAAGCTCGGCACCTTCGATCCGCTGCGCCCCAAGGACGCCACGGACCGTCTCGTGCTGGACGCCGAGAAGGCGCAGGCCTGGATCGCCAAGGGCGCGCTGCCGACCGATCGTGTCGCGCGCCTGCTTGAAAGCCTCGGCGTCGGAAAGCGCGAGGCGCGCAACAATCCGCAAAAGGCGCAGCCCAAGAAGAAGGCCCAGGAGCGCGCCGCCGCGGCGGCTGCGGCTTCCGCCGAAGCGGCAGCCTGACGCAAGGGCGCGCGAGGCGTCGATGACCGCGCTCGCCGGCCTGAGCCTCGCCGTCTGGCTTTATCTTCTCGCCTTTCGCGGGGGCTTTTGGCGTCTCAGCGAAAGAGAGAGCGATCTTGCGCCTCGCGAGCCGCAAGGCCTTCGCGTCACGGCGATCGTCCCGGCGCGCGACGAGGCGCAAGTCATCGAGCGGAGCCTTTCGGCGTTGCTGGCGCAGCGTTTCAGCGGCGCCTTCGACGTCGTGCTCGTCGACGATCAGAGCGCCGACGGCACAGCGAATGCTGCGCGCGCCTGCGCGGCGAGGCTCGGCGCCGCCGACCGGTTGGATGTGCTCGTCACGGCGGGGCCGGAAAGCGGCTGGACCGGCAAGCTTGCGGCGATGAACGCAGGGCTGGCGCATGTGGCGGCGCGCGGCGCGCTGCCCGACTATTTGTTATTCTGCGACGCCGACATCGCCTGCGCGCCAGACGTTCTCGACAAACTCGTCTCGGGCGCGCTGGCGCGCGACGCGGTCCTCGTCTCGCTGATGGCGCGGCTTCGCTGCGAAAGCGCGGCGGAGAGATGGTTCGTTCCCGCCTTCGTGTTCTTCTTCCAGATGCTCTACCCCTTCGCCTGGGTGAACGATCCGAAGAAGCGGACGGCCGCTGCGGCGGGCGGCGTGATGCTCCTGCGCCCCGACGCGCTCCTTCGCGCCGGCGGTTTGGAGGCGATACGCGGCTCCTTGATCGACGATTGCGCGCTTGGGGCGCTGATGAAGACGCAGGGGCCGATTTGGCTCGGCCTGGCCGAGGGCGTCTCGAGCCTGCGCGCCTATCCTGGCTTTGACGACATAGAAGCGATGGTCGTGCGCTCCGCCTTCGCGGAGCTGCGCTACTCGACCTTGCGGCTTGTCTGCGCGGTCGCGGGCATGGGCGTCGTCTATCTCGCGCCCCCGATTGTGCTTCTCCTGGGTGAGCCTCTGGCGAGGGCCGCGGCCCTCAACGCCTATGTGCTGATGGTGGCGGTCTTCATGCCGAGTTTGCGCTATTATGGGGTTCCCCGGCTCTACGCCTTCGCCTTGCCCGGGATCGCCGCCTGCTATACGTGGTTCACGATCAAGTCGGCGCGCAACTATTGGAAAGGCGAGGGGGGTCTCTGGAAGGGACGGCTCCAGGCGCCGGCGAATAAGGGCTTTTGAGCGATGACGAGCGCGAACACGATCGAAATCGCCAAGACCGCTTCCGGGAAGACGCATCGGGACGAGAATTTTCCCGTCGCTTCGGTCCTGATCGCGCCGGCTTTTCGCGCGCCGATCCTCGCCTTCTATAATTTCGTGCGGGCGGCGGACGACATCGCCGATCATGCGTCGCTCACCCCGCAAGAGAAGCTGGCGCTGCTTGATCGGCTCGAGGCGGCGCTCCTGCAACGCGGGCCGGACGAAGAGCCCGCATGCGCCTTGCGCGAGGAGCTTGACCGGCGCTCGCTCTCTCCCCAACACGCCTGCGATCTTGTCACGGCCTTCCGCCGCGACGTGAGGCAATTGCGCTATCGCGACTGGGACGATCTCATCGACTATTGCCGCTATTCGGCTATGCCGGTCGGACGTTTCGTCCTCGACGTGCATGGCGAGGACGCAGCCGCCACTTGGCCGGCGAATGACGCGCTCTGCGCGGCGTTGCAGGTGATCAATCATCTGCAAGATTGCGGCAAGGATCACCGCGATCTCGATCGGGTCTATCTCCCGCAGGATACGCTTGGGGAGCACGGCGCGACCGTGGAGATGCTCGGCGACGCGAAGGCGCCTGCGCCGCTTCGCGCCGCCTTGTGCGCGCTGACGCAGCGCACGCATGATTTATTGAGAGAGTCGAAGCCCTTCGCCGACCGCATTCGGAACACGCGGCTCGCGATGGAGGTGGGCGCCATTCAGGGTCTCGCCGAGAAGCTCACCAACCGCCTCCTCGTCGCCGATCCGCTGAGCGAAAAAGTGCATGCGGACAAGGCCGCGTTCTTGCTGGCGAGCGCGCAAGGCGCGGCGGGCGTGCTGTTGCGCCGGCTGATGCGCGGAAAGCTCGGAGCCGCCGCGTGACCGCCGCCGAACTTGCCGCCTCTCCCGGTCAGCCGCAGACCGTCGCCAGGAAGAGCAATTTCTATCTGGCGATGCGCATCCTCGAGCCGGCGCGGCGCGACGCGATGTATGCGATCTACGGCTTCTGTCGCGCCGTCGACGACATCGCCGATGACGAGGGCGATCCGGTCCTGCGCGGGCGTCGCCTGAACGAATGGCGGAAGGCCATCGCCGATCTCTATTCGGGGCGCGTCGATCCGCTCTGCGCCGCACTCGCCGAGCCGACGCGTCGTTTCGGCCTGGAGCGCGCCGATTTCGAGGCCGTCATCGACGGCATGCAGATGGACGTGGACGAGGACATTCGCGCGCCCGACGGGCCCAAGCTCGATCTTTATTGCGAACGGGTCGCGAGCGCTGTGGGACGTCTTTCGCTGCGCGCCTTCGGTTACGTGCCGGAGACGACGCCGGCCGGCGCGCTGTCCGAGGACGCGAAAGCGCTGGCGCATCATCTCGGGCGCGCCTTGCAGCTCACGAATATTTTGCGCGACCTCGACGAAGATTGCGTGCGCGGGAGACTGTATCTGCCGCGCGAGGAGCTGCAGGCGGCGGGGATAACGGATTTCGCGCCGGCGTCCGTTCTCGCGCATCCCGCCTTGGGCCAGGTCTGCGCAGAGATCGCGTCGCGCGCGCGCGCGCACTTCGACGTCGCGTGGAAAATCATCGCCAGAGGTCCGGGGCGCGCCGTCAAGGCGCCGGCGCTGATGGCCGCGGCCTATGGCTCCATTCTGGAGCGGCTGCTCGCGCGCGGCTTCGCGCCGCCGCGTGAGCGCGTGAGCGCGTCGAAAGCAAGAGTGCTCCTCGCGCTGCTGCGCTACGTGTTTGCTTGATCGGCTTCTAGCCACGCGATCGAAATCTTTTAGCGTTTTGGCCGGGCCTGTCCCGGCCAATCACTCCATGCGAGTTCGAAACCAATCTTTGAAGGCGTAGCGCCTCTTTCTTCAAGCCTCGCAATCGCGTCCCAGCGTGGATGCCCGCGACGAGCGCGGGCATGACGGTCGAGCCATTGCAGGAGCGGGGATCAGCCCCGCTTATCGCCGCCGGTGCTTCTTATCCATGTCGAGCGACTTGCCGAGAATGTGCTCGTCGCGGCCGATGACATGCGCGCTGGAGCCCACGATAAGCGGGTCGGGACCACTGACGACGTGATGATCCTTGTTGGGATAGTCGAGGCTCGAAAGGAAGTGCTGCATGCAGTTGAGACGCGCGCGCTTCTTGTCGTCGGATTTGATGACGACCCAGGGCGCGTCGGCGGTGTCGGTGAAGAAGAACATTGCCTCCTTCGCCTCCGTATAGTCGTCCCATTTGTCCATCGAGGCGCGATCGATCGGCGAAAGCTTCCATTGCTTTAGCGGATCGTTCTCGCGCGAGCGAAAGCGGCGCACCTGCTCCTCGCGCGTCACCGAAAACCAATATTTGTAGAGCCGCAATCCCGACGCGACGAACATGCGTTCGAGGTCCGGGCACTGGCGCATGAAGTCCAGATATTCATTGGGCGAGCAGAAGTTCATCACGCGCTCGACGCCGGCGCGGTTGTACCAGGAGCGATCGAAGAACACGATCTCGCCAGCGGACGGCAGATGGTTGATGTAGCGCTGGAAATACCATTGCGAGCGTTCGCGCTCGGAGGGCTTCTCCAGAGCCACGACTCGCGCCGCGCGTGGATTGAGATGCTCCATGAAGCGCTTGATCGTGCCGCCCTTGCCGGCGGCGTCACGCCCCTCGAAGATCATCACGATGCGCTGGCCGGTTTCCTTGACCCAGTTCTGAACCTTGAGCAGCTCCACCTGCAACGGCGCCATGTGCTCGAGGTAGAACTTCTCGGAGAGCCGCGAATGATAGGGGAATTCGCCGCTCTCGAAGGCCCTGCGGATCGCCTCGGCGTCGGCGCGCGTGGGCCGGTGATGCGCGACATGCAGATGCGCCTGCGCATCCCCCCTCGCTTTTTCGGGAGTCGGCGCCTGGGCTTCGGTCTCCAACGGCTGCTTCAAATCGTCCATGCGCGCTTCGTCTCCATATGGAATGAATGCCGGCGCAGCAGGTCTCAAATCATGCGGCTGTCATGTCAATGTCGCAAATCGCCGCGGCGCTCTCCCTCCCCCCGAAATCGGGGAGAGGGAATGACTCTCACAGCGCCCCGTAACGCTTGGCGACATAGTCGTTGACGATCTTTACGAATTCCTCGGCGATGCCTTCGCCGCGCAGCGTCATGGCCTTCTCGCCGTCGATGAACACGGGCGCGGCCGGCGTCTCGCCGGTGCCAGGCAGCGAAATACCGATGTCGGCGTGCTTCGACTCGCCGGGGCCGTTGACGATGCAGCCCATCACCGCGACGTTCAACGTTTCGACGCCCGGATATTGCGCGCGCCACTGCGGCATGCGCTCGCGAATATGCGCTTGAATGTCGCGCGCGAGCTCCTGAAAGACGGTCGAGGTCGTGCGTCCGCAGCCGGGGCAGGCCGCAACGAGCGGCACGAAGGCGCGAAAACCCATCGATTGCAGGATTTCTTGCGCGACCTGCACCTCGAGCGTGCGGTCGCCGCCGGGCTCCGGCGTGAGCGAGACGCGGATCGTGTCGCCGATGCCGTCCTGCAGCAGAACGCCGAGCGCGGCGGCGGAAGCGACGACGCCCTTCGATCCCATTCCGGCCTCGGTGAGGCCGAGATGCAGTGCGTAATCGCTGCGCGCCGCGAGCATGCGATAGACGGAGATGAGATCCTGCACCGCCGAGACCTTGGCGGAGATGACGATCTTCTCGCGCTTCAGGCCGATTTCCTCGGCGCGTTGCGCCGAGAGCAGCGCCGAGCGCGCCATTGCCTCGCGCATGACGGCGCGCGCGTCGAGCGGCGCGGGCGAGGCGTGGTTGATGTCCATCAGCTCGGTCAAAAGCGCCTGGTCGAGCGAGCCCCAGTTCGCGCCGATCCGCACGGCCTTGTCGTGGCGGATCGCCATCTCGACGATGGCGCCGAATTGTTTGTCCTTCTTCTCCTTGAAGCCGACGTTGCCGGGATTGATGCGGTATTTTTCCAGCGCTTCGGCGCAGGCGGGATGATTGTTGAGAAGCTTATGACCAATATAATGGAAATCGCCGATGAGCGGGACCGTGACGCCGAGTTTATCGAGGTGATCGCGGATGTGGGGCACGGCGGCGGCGGCTTCGTCCCGGTCGACGGTGACGCGCACGAGCTCCGAGCCGGCCCGCGCCAGCGCCGCCACTTGGGCGACGGTCGAGGCGACGTCGGCGGTGTCCGTATTGGTCATCGCCTGCACGACGATCGGCGCGCCGCCGCCGAGAGTCACGGCGCCCTTTCCGGCGCCGATCGTCACGGCGCAGGTCTGGCGCCGCGGGGCGGGTTGCGCCGGAATCGGGGCGGGCAGGGAGGGTTCGGAGGTCGGAATGTCCAGCATCGCCTCTCTCTTCATGCTGTCGCGGGCGTCAGTTGATTTTCGGCTCTTGGTGGGCCGGTTCTCGGGCGAGGTCAAGCGCCGCCCCCCAAGGGCGTCGGCGCGGACAGAGCGTCGCGCGTGGGCCTGCGCTCAAATTCCCTTTTGAAAACAATAGATTGACTAAAGAAGCGGTTGCCGTGACCGGCTCTGATCGCCGGGGGCTTATCAAAGCGGCCGAGGAACGCTAGGAAGGGCTGCGGCGTCCCGATTTATCTTCGATCTCCGTGTCGGCGCGCGAGATCGACGCGGTTTGGAGCAGCGCTTGAAATCGAAAGGCGATCCACTCGTGACCTATAGTCAGCAGTCCGTTGCCACGCCCATCGCGGACGCCATGCGCTTTCTCGGGCGATGGGCGAAAAATCCGTTCCTCATCGGCGCCGTCGCCCCCTCGGGGCCGTTCCTCGCCAAGGCGATGGCGGCCTGCGTCGATCTGGAGCGCGAAGGGCCGGTGATCGAGCTTGGGCCCGGCACGGGTCCGGTCACGGAAGCGCTGCTTGCGCGCGTGCCGCGGGAGCGTCTGCTGCTCGTCGAATATGAAGAGAAGTTCTGCGATCTTCTGGCCGCGCGCTATCCCGGCGTGAAGATCCTGCAGGGTGACGCCTATAATCTGAGGAAAACCCTCGAGGGCCATGTCTCGGGCCAGGCCGCGGCGATCGTCTCGAGCTTGCCGCTGCTCGTGCGCCCGGAGAGCGATCGCGTTAGCCTGTTGGCGCAGGCTTTCGAGCTGATGGGGCCGCAGGGCGTCCTAATCCAGTTCACCTATGGCGCCACCTCGCCGATTCCGCTCGATGCGCCGGAACTCGAAGGCGCCTTCGTCGCCAAGGGCTCGGCGCCGATCCTGTTCAACTTTCCGCCCGCGCGCGTTTGGCAGTATCTCCGCGAGACGCCGCAGGCATGAGGGCGCGCGACGCGCTGATCGTCGCGCTGGACGTCGAGACCGTCGAGACCGCGCGAACGCTCGTCAACGAACTCGGGGAGAGCGTCAGCTTTTACAAGATCGGCTTGGAACTCGCCTTCGCCGGCGGGCTAGATTTCGCCGACGATCTGAAAGCAGCCGGCAAGCGGGTTTTTCTCGATCTGAAGCTCCACGACATCGGCGTGACCGTTGAACGCGCGACGCGCCAGATCGCGCGCCGCGGCGTCGATTTCCTGACCGTGCACGGCTACGAGCAGACGATGCGGGCCGCGCGCGAAGGGGCAGGAGAAAGCGGCCTGCGCATTCTCGCCGTGACCGTGCTCACCTCCTACGACGACGCCGATTTGCGCAAGGCGGGCTATGCGCAGGATGTCACGGCGACCGTCGCGAGCCGAGCGACGCTCGCAAAAGAGGTCGGCGTCGCCGGGCTGATCCTCTCACCGATGGAGCTTTCCGCCATTCGCGCGCTGGTCGGGCCGCAGATGCTGCTTGTGACGCCCGGCGTGCGCCCGCAGGGCGGCGCATCCAACGATCAGAAGCGCGTGGCCTCGCCCGGCGAGGCGATGAAAGCCGGCGCAAACCATCTCGTCGTCGGGCGACCGATCACGCGCGCCCAAGCCCCGCGCAAGGCGGCGGAAGCGATCGTCGCCGAGATCAGGGAAGCGTCGGCGCGCGCGCTGTGAGGCTTAGCCTTGCAGGGTCTCATTGCCAGTCGACGAACCAAGTGTTGAGGCCACCCCTGTTCTTTAACTCGACAATCCCGCGATTGTTGAACTGGAACCGCCCTCCCAGGTTTGTCCGGACCTCGTCAGAAACGTGAACCTTGCCTGACGCGCCGCTTTGCTCCAGGCGCGCGGCGACATTAACAGTGTCGCCCCAGATATCGTAGAAGGGCTTGTCGATGCCGATCACGCCGGCGAGGACGTCGCCGGTGTGAATTCCGACACGCACGTCGATCTCTACGCCGAGATCGTCTCGCAAGTTGGGAATCACCCGGACAACATCGAGCCCGGCCATGACAGCGCGATCGACGTGGTCGAACTGCGCGTGCGGCAAACCGGCTACCGCGAGATAACCGTCTCCGATCGTTTTTATTTTCTCGAGTCCATGACGCTTCATGACGCTGTCGAAGACGCGAAAAATCCGATCCAGGAAGGAAACGACGTCCCTTGCGGAACGATCCCGCGCAAAGGCCGTGAATCCCACCACATCGATGAACATCACGCTGGCCAGGTGATGGTCGGCGATGACTTCGTTATCTTTCATCCGCGCCGCGATTGATCCCGGCAACATGTTGCGCAACAGCCTCTCGGATCGCTCTCGCTCCAAGCTCAGTTCCGCCGTGCGCTGCTCCACTTGGCGTTCGAGGTCGTGAAGCAATTCGTCGCGAGTCAAAACCGCCAGGATTGCTTTAACGTCCTCTATGCTGCCTTCGCTCAGCGCGCTTGGGAGCATAAAACGCCGGGGCGGCAAGAGCGGCGTGTCGGATTGGATGCAGATTTCCTGGTTGGCCTCGTTCAAGAAGAGTTCGATCAGAACCGGCGTCTTTGCCCGCAAATCGCGAGAGAGGAGGGAGATTGCCTGACCGGCCGCGCTGCTGCGAAGCCCCGAGGCCACCAAGGCGGCGCGAAGCTTTTCCCGAGCGAAAGGCACCGCATCAGGACTTGAAATGCGAAGGACGCCAATCCTTTTCATGGGACAGGCGACCGCCATCGCAAGGCGAGAACGGCAGCATCGTCGTGCGCCGATCCGTGACTCTCGACAAGCTGACGGGCGACCGTTGCGGCCATGCCGGGAGGAACCGAGATCGGCGCCGATACGCCGTCGGTGTGCATGAGAAACCAAGCGTTGGACGGCAATTCGAGCTTTATCAAGCGAGGACGGCGCATTCTGACGCCGACCACTCCTTCTTTGACCTCCAAAGAGCGTAGGCCTACGCTTCCTTTGACATTTCCGATGCCGCAAAAAGAGAGCTCGTTGTGTCGAAGTCTTGCGGCGGATATCGCCGCGCCGGGCGTGCCCTTCAGAACGTCGTTCAAGAGCGTGAGCAAGGCGTCCGGCTCTTTGTCGGGATTTTCGTAGATCGCCGAGCGCGCCTTCTGCGCGATGTTGTAGGCGCTTAATCCATGCCCTGCGCCGTCGATCAACACGGCCAAAGCGCCGTCCGGCGACGGAATAACGACGCCTGCGTCGCCGCCTCGCGGCGCGCCAGGGTATGAACGCACGTGCACAGCCCAGTCCAGCACGAAGCCGTCAACTCCATTTAACGATTCGAACGCGTGTTCCCTCGCCTTTTCGGCTTTCAATGGTGAATTCATCGACGAGGCGCTTTGTGCCCGGGAGGCCCAGTCCAAGCGTCCCTCCGGTAGAGACATGGTCTTTCATCGCGAGATCTATATCCGCAATTCCCGGCCCCTTATCCTCGATGATCACCTCAATGCCGGGCCGTTTCAATTGGGTCGTCGGCCTCAGGCTGACGAGCCCCGAATCCGCATATTTGGTGACGTTGGTGACGAGCTCGCTCACCGCCGTCAAAAGGGCGGCGGTCGCCCCGGTCGACATCCCGGTCTTCTGCGCCAGCTGCCGAACGGCGACGATGGCCAGCGCAATATCTTTATGAGAAAAGACGCGCAGCCGCTGCCAGGATTCTGTCATTTCAGACGTTCCATTGCGGTTTCGACCGTCAAGGCGGCGTCGACCCAGGAAGCGTCGAGAGCCATCATCGTGATGCCTGCGGCGACGCCAGGTCTAATTCCGGCGATGATGACGCATGTTCCCATCAACATCGCGCTATCGCAAACGGCTTTGATCATCTCGAAGTCGTGTTCGTCTAGCAGCTCGACGGTCGAGAGGTCGAGCACCAATCCCTTGATGGAGCCGCGATGCAGATGCTGCAAGACGGACGAGCGCAACTCGGCCAGAAACGCGTCATGCACGGGGTCGGGGAATGGCGCGATCAGAATCCTGCCGATCTGCTGTAGGGAGACGCGGGCTTCAGCTTCCTGCAACTTTTTGCTCCACGCCCGCGAGCTTGAAGGCGATCCGAAGCGCATCCTGCAAATTGCCCGTCGTCTTCATGTCGCCGACCTCAATGCCGAGCTCGACGATCGTCTGAGCGACAGAGGGGGAAAGTCCGGAAACGATCGGAAAGCTTCCCATGAGCCGGGCGGCTTTCGTCATGCGGATGAAGTGGTTCGCCACAGCCGTGTCAACGACGGCGACGCCTGAAATGTCGAGAATGAACACCAGGGCTCTTTTCTCGGCGATCTGCTCAAGCATGCGCTGCATGATGTCCTGGGCGCGACGGCTGTCGACGATGCCGACGACGGGCAGCATTAAAATGTTGTCCCAAATCGCGGTGATCGGCGTGCTCATGTCCGTGAGAGCGCGGCTCTGCTGGGAGATGATCTCAGCGGTTCGCTGCGAATACACGTCGACGACCAGCGCGCCCTCCATCTGGCCGACGCGCCAGAAGGACGCGACGGAGCGTGAGAGATCGCTTTTATCGAGGTCGAGCGTGTATATTTTGTCGCTCCATAATTGGAGCGCCTTATTCATTGTCGCAAGATAATGGCGAGGCTGAACTTGAAGCTGCGCGTGCACGTCTCCAATGCGGATTCTGCTTTTCACATAATCGTCATCCCATTTGGCGTCCATGAACTCGAGCCATGCGCGTCTGGACAAGGCCTGGGCACGATGAACAGACGGTTCATCCGGGAAATGGATGTCATACTCGGGACCGAGCGTCGCGCGCATGAATTCGTAAAGCTTGTCGATGACCGCGTCGACCGAAGGGGAGAGATGAGGAGCCAAGAAGCGCACGCGTTCGAAATCGGCGTCCGTGACTTCATAGAGCGTGCGGAATTCCTTGTAGTTCATGATCTCTCCTCTAGAGCGCAACGCGCGACAGCGAACGGAGAGCCCAAAGAGGCATAACGGTCAAGAGCGCGCTAGCGCCCGACCTGAAATTCCGAGGCTTCGATCGACATCATGCCGACGGCCGTTCTCAGGTCAATGCGCAGCGGGAAGACGACCCTTGCGCTGGAGAGCGGCGCGAGCCAGACGCTGATCTCGCGATTCTCGGCCATGAATTTCGTCGATTGGCTGTCGGGCCGATGCCCCGAGATTGGCAGATAGCGCGCGCTGCATACCGACACCGGACCCGCGTAGCCGTGCGTGTGAACGCTGCGCGTCTCGACATAGGTGAGATGCACGTCGAAGCGCGCAATGCCGTCGAATACGGGAATGGTTCGGTTGCAGGCCGAGGGCCCGACAAGCTGTTCGCCGGCCGGAATGGCCATAATCAGCGCGCTCACGGGATCGAAGACCCGTCGCTTCTGCTCCTCGGTGACCGGCAGCCGCACCGCTGCATCCCAGGGCGGGGGATTAACCTCTACCTGGCGCACCGACTTGTCGGCCAGCGCCATGCGCACGGTGCGCATCTCGTTCGAAGAATTGGCGATGGTGTGCGCGAAAGTTGACGGGCTGACGCCGTCGGGGGCGAACTTTCCGGTCGCTGTGGCTGCGCCCTTCGTGCTGTTGACGAGCGTGGCGAGGCCCGACGTGCGCATGCCGATGTCAAGCTTATAGCCATGCGAGTCGATGAAGCCGTTTGCGGAGGCCGTGCCGATGGAGATGCCCATTAGGCTCAGGGCGTAGGTCGCCCGAAAGCTCTCCGCCGCCGCCGCCTGCGGCATGAGCGCCGCAAGCAGGAGGGAAGCCAGACGGCGGAACCGCCGCCGGACGTCAAGCCACGAGGCGCTCACGCGCACTCCTGGAAGGCGCCGTCTTCAAAAATGCGCCACGAGCGCAAGCCCGCTTTCGCCATGACGACCCGACCGTCCTTCGCGATCGTGACGAGATGCCTGAAGATCAGCGGATTACGCCAGGCGAAAGGCTTCGCGGGGTCGCACACCGCATGGTATTCGTCGCTGTCTGGGTCGTCCATCAGCAGCGTGCCGACGCGGTCGGGGCGGAACTGCGGGGAGAGGCCACGATCCTCCTTCCAGTCGCAATAATAGTCGCGGCACACCTGCGGCCGCGAATGGTAGACGCCGCATCCGCCGCCGGACTGGCAGTGAGCGCACATGACCCCCGCCTTTTTCGGGAACTCGTCGATTTCCAGCACCTTGCAGCAAAAGGAGCAAGAACCGCAGTCCTTTCCGGGAATGTCCAGCATGAGGGTTTTCCTGAGGGCGCGCCGTTTCGACGGGTCGAATCGGATTTCCTATCTTGCCGACAATGGGCCGGGAAGCAATATGGACGCTCCCGCCAAGCGTGCGGAACGAGACCCAAGAACGCCGGAGAAGCCTGATGTCGCATAACGCCGTCGATCCCGCAAAGCTGTTTGTCTCGACGGAATGGCTTGCGGAGCGCCTGGAGCAGCCAGACCTGCGCATTTTCGACGCTTCATGGCACATGCCAGGCTCAGGCCGCGACGCGCGCGCTGAATATAATGCGGGCCACATACCTGGCGCTGTCTTCTTCGACATTGACGGCGTCGCCGACCACTCGACCGATCTGCCGCACATGCTTCCCGATCCGATCGCCTTCGCGGGGGCGATGAGCGAGATGGGCTTCGGCTCCGGCATGCGCGCCGTCGTCTATGACAGCCTCGGCCTCTTCTCGGCCCCGCGCCTGTGGTGGACGCTACGCGCCTTCGGCTGCTCGGAGGTCGCAATCCTCGCGGGCGGCCTCCCGAAGTGGGTCGCCGAAGGGCGCCCTTTGCAGCAACGCGAGACGGCGCGGCCGAAGGCCCATTTCTCACCGCATCTCGACCATGCCCTCGTCGCCGACGCGAACGATGTGAAAGCGGCGATCGAGAGCCGGTCCGCCCAGGTTGTGGACATGCGTTCGGCGGAACGATTCAAGGGGCTGGCGGCGGAGCCGCGGGCGGGCCTGCGCACCGGTCATATGCCGGGCGCGCGCAATCTTCCTTGGAACAGGCTCGTCGAAGACGGCGTCCTCAAGAAACCGGAGGCGTTAGAGGCGGAATTCGCGGCGGCGGGCTTCGACCCTAAGGCTAAGGTTATCGCGAGCTGCGGCTCGGGAATTACAGCCTCGATTTTAAGTCTTGCGCTCGCGGCTTGCGGGCATGGCGCCGCGGCAGTCTACGATGGCTCCTGGTCGGAATGGGGCGCGCGCGCCGATCTCCCTGTTGTTTCCGGCGATTGAGCCGCCTGGAAATCTAAGCGGGCGGCGCTTTTTTGGCTGCGGACTGGCGAGCTCGGCGCCGAAACTTTGACCATAGCGCAACAGTTCGGCAAGTGCTATGAGCCCCGTGGCCTCCAGCGTCGCCTTATCGGGACGAGGGGCGCCGAGCGCGAGCAGGATGAGGTGTAATGAAGAAGGTCGAGGCGATCATTAAGCCGTTCAAGCTCGATGAGGTGAAGGAAGCCCTGCAGGCCGCGGGGTTGCAGGGAATCACAGTCACCGAGGCAAAGGGCTTTGGTCGTCAGAAGGGTCACACCGAATTGTACCGCGGCGCGGAGTATGTCGTCGATTTCCTCCCAAAAGTGAAAATCGAGATCGTCCTTGCGGACGAGACGGTCGAGCGCGCGGTCGAGGCCATTCGAAAGGCCGCGCAGACGGGCCGCATCGGAGACGGCAAGATCTTTGTCTCCAATGTCGAAGGCGCGATCAGGATCCGCACCGGCGAGACCGGAACGGACGCGCTCTGACGCCTTTTGCTCCATCATTCGACATCGCGACTTCGCGCGCTCAGATCAAACTTCCGTTAGAGAGAAGAGAGAAGAGGGTTCATCAGCATGAGCACCGCAAACGACGTCATCAAGCAGATCAAGGACAACGACATTAAATATGTCGATTTCCGCTTCACCGACCCGCGCGGCAAGTGGCAGCATGTGACTTTCGACGTTTCGGTTCTCGACGCCGACGCCCTCAACGAGGGGATCGCCTTCGACGGCTCTTCGATCGCCGGCTGGAAGGCGATCAACGAGTCCGACATGCTGCTGATGCCGGATTTCGACTCCGCCACGCAGGACCCCTTCTTCGCAGCCTCGACGCTCGTGCTCGTCTGCGACGTCGTCGAGCCCACCACCGGCCATCGCTACAACCGCGACCCGCGCGGCATCGCCCGCAAGGCCGAGGACTATCTGAAGTCGACCGGCATCGGCGACATTGCCTATTTCGGCCCCGAGGCCGAATTCTTCGTCTTCGACGACGTGCGTTTCTCGGCCGATCCCTACAACACGGGTTTCACGGTCAACTCGACGGAACTGCCGACCAACTCCGACACCGCCTATGAGGGCGGCAACCTCGGCCACCGCGTGCGCACCAAGGGCGGCTATTTCCCGGTGCCGCCGGTCGAACTCGGCGCAGGACATGCGCGGCGAGATGCTCGCGGCGATGGCGCAGATGGGCGTCGCGGTCGAGAAGCACCACCATGAGGTCGCCTCCGCGCAGCACGAGCTCGGTCTGAAGTTCGCGTCGTTGACGGTTGTCGCCGACCATCTGCAGATCTACAAATATGCGATCCATCAGGTCGCCAATTCCTACGGCAAGACCGCGACCTTCATGCCGAAGCCGGTCTACGGCGACAACGGCTCGGGCATGCATGTGCACCAGTCGATCTGGAAGGGCGGCAAGCCGGTGATGGCGGGCGACAAATACGCCGGCCTCAGCCAAGAGTGCCTGTGGTATATCGGCGGCATCATCAAGCACGCCAAGGCGCTCAACGCCTTCACCAACCCCTCGACGAACTCCTACAAGCGTCTCGTCCCGGGCTTCGAGGCGCCGGTGCTGCTCGCCTATTCGTCGCGCAACCGCTCGGCGTCCTGCCGCATCCCCTATGTGACGAGCCCGAAGGCGAAGCGCGTCGAGGTGCGCTTCCCCGATCCGACGGCGAACCCCTATCTCGCCTTCGCGGCGATGCTGATGGCGGGTCTCGACGGCATCACCAACAAGATCGATCCGGGTCAGCCCTCCGACAAGGATCTCTACGATCTGCCGCCGGAAGAGCTGAAGGCGATCCCGACGGTCTGCGGCTCGCTGCGCGAGGCGCTGGACAGCCTGAAGGCCGACCACGAGTTCCTCACCAAGGGCGACGTGTTCAACAAGGACTTCATCGACAGCTACATCGACCTGAAGTATCAGGACGTCTACCGCTTCGAGATGTCCCCGCACCCGATCGAATACGACATGTATTACAGCTACTGAGGCTCAGGCCTCAGGCAAACGCGAATGCGAAGGCGGCCCAGAGCGGGCCGCCTTTTTTGCTGTTTGCGGCTTCCCATTTTCCTCTTCGCGGAGCGCGCGAACGGCGCGCAAATTGCTCCGCCAGTCGGACTCGCTCAAAGGTTCAAGTCCTCATGCCATCTTCCCCGTCCTATCAGGCCGAGACGCTGCACGCGACGCTGGGCGAGGGCTTCTTCGACGAGGTCGCGCCGGCGCAGTTCCCGAAGCACGTGCTGCGCTATCGCAACCAGCGCTGGGCCGCGCGAGTCGGTCTCGATGGGCTCACGGACGCCGAGTGGGTCAACCATTTCGGTCGGTTTCAGCCGCTGCCGGGGGCTTTCCCCAAGCCTCTGGCTTTGCGCTATCACGGCCATCAGTTCCGCTCCTACAATCCCGATCTCGGAGACGGTCGCGGCTTTCTCTTCGCGCAGCTGCGCGATCTCAAGGACGGTCGACTGCTCGATCTCGGCACCAAGGGCAGCGGGCAGACGCCCTGGTCGCGCCAGGGAGACGGGAGGCTTACACTGAAGGGCGGCGTGCGCGAAATCCTCGCCACCGAAATGCTCGAGGCGCTCGGCGTCGACACCTCGAAGACCTTCAGCCTCATCGAGACGGGGGAGGCGCTCACGCGGGGCGACGAGCCGTCGCCGACGCGCTCGAGCGTGCTCGTGCGCCTCTCGCATTCGCATATCCGCATCGGCACCTTTCAGCGCCTGGCCTTTCATGAAGACAATGCCGCGATCCAACGGCTCGTCGATTATGTGATCGCTCATTATTTCAGGGAGATCCTGGCGGAGCCCGCCGACCGTCACCCCGAGGCTCTCCTTGAGGCCGTCACGGCGCGGGTCGCGCGACTCGCCGGCTCCTATATGTGCGCGGGCTTCGTGCACGGCGTGTTGAACAGCGACAACATCAACGTCACCGGCGAAAGTTTCGACTACGGGCCTTGGCGCTTCGCGCCCTCATGGGATGCGGAATTCACCGCCGCCTATTTCGACCAGATGGGCCTCTATTCCTTCGGGCGTCAGCCCGGCGCCATCGCCTGGAATCTGGCGCGCTTCGCCGAATGCCTGCTGCCCTTCGTCGGGCTCGCCACAGCGGAAAAGGCGGTCGAAACCTATCAAATTCTTATGCGCGCCGCCTTCCGCGAGGCGCTGCTGGCTCGGCTCGGGCTTGCCGCGGCGGGCGAGGAGGCCGACGCGCGTCTCGCCAAGGCCTTCGTCGACTTCATGATCGCCTCGCGCGCGCCTTTCGCACAGGTCTTCTTCGATTGGCGCGGCGGGCTCGCCAGTGAAGACCGCGCCAAGGCGAGCGCTGCGTCCGCCCATTACCAGGGCGAGACCTTCGACGCTTTGCGCGCGGCGCTTGCGGAACATGAGCCGAGCCCCGCGTGCCGCCTCGACCATCCCTATTTCGCAAGGGAAGCGCCCTGCGACATGCTGATCGACGAGGTCGAGGCCATTTGGAGCGCGATTGCCGAGCGCGACGACTGGGCGCCGCTTGAACAGAAACTCAGGCGGATCGACGAGATGCGGCGGGCGCTGGCGCCGCTCGAGCCCGGCGCTTCCTGATGCGGACGCAAGCCCCTACGGGTTTTAACATCCTCTAAGGATTCCTCGTAGGCAACAATATGGTCTGGAGCAGATTGCTAAGCGTTGTTGTCACAGCTGAGCCCGGGGTCTTCGCCTTTGAAGCCTTGTCTTCAGCCTTTTCAGAAGGTCCTATAGCGATATTCAATATGTGAGTTATCTGACTTGCCGCCGCAAAAAATGGATTATTTGGTCCCTGCAATCGAACAAACGTCCAAGTTGGACTTACGTTACCGCTATAATTGAGAATAAATTGAACGGTCTGGCCCATTGCAGCGAGAGGTCTTGATGGGTGGTGGGTCGACCAAATCTGGCGTCCTTGATAGAAATCGATCCGCGTCGCCGGCAATGCCCCGACATCAGATGGGCGCCGAGTTTTCCCCATGAGCAAATTGCCCGAAGGCGTGCGTCTTCATCGCAGCTGCTTCGATCATGGAGCGCAGCTTGCGCTTGCGCGCGAGATCGCCTCGGTCATCGCCACGGCGCCGCTCTACACGGCCACCATGCCGAAGACGGGCGCGCCCATGTCGGTGCGCATGACCAATTGCGGGGAGTTCGGCTGGTTTTCAGACAAGAGCGGCGGCTATCGCTACGAAGCGCTCCATCCGCTGACGGGAGAACCCTGGCCACCGATCCCCCCGGCGTTGCTCGACGCCTGGACGCGCCTCACGGGCTATGCCCTTCCGCCGCAGGCCTGTCTCGTGAATGTCTACGGACCGGAAGCCAAAATGGGCCTGCATCAGGACCGCGACGAGAAGGATTTTGACGCGCCGATCCTCTCGGTGTCGCTCGGCGCCGATTGTCGCTTTCGCGTCGGAGGGAGGAAACGATCGGACAAGACGACCGCCTTCGTGCTGTCCTCGGGCGACGCGCTGGTGCTCGGCGGAGGCGCGCGGCTCTGCTTTCACGGCGTCGACAGGATCCTGGCCACGCTGCCGCCTCCGCTCCCGCTGGAGCTTCTGGCGGACGGCGCGCGCATCAATCTGACGTTGCGCCGGGTGACGTGAGGGAGGGACGCTGAGGCCCTCTTGCGCGCCGGAACCGCGCGCCTCCAGGCGCGTAAAAAGCTGTCGATAGAAAAAGAAACGCGTCCGGGCCGAGACCCGAACGCGCGCCAATTGTCGGGCGATTAGCCCTCAATCCCTGCGTTTGAGGTAGCTTTCGACCATGCTGTCAGCCGCCTTACGGTCGGCTTCGCTGGCCGAGGCGACCGCCTTCTGATGCATCTCGACGATCCATTTGTCCGCCGGGCGATCGCCAGCCGCGGCGCGCGCCAACGAGAGATACATCAGACCGCGCGGGCGCTCCGCAGAGCCTTCGAACATGACCTCACCCAGGAGCGCCTGCGCGCCCGTATGACCTTTGCGCGCGGCGAGACCGAGCCAACTCATGCCCTGGCGCATGTCCTTTTTCACGCCAACGCCGTCGAGATACATCCGCCCCAGGCTGTATTGCGCGTCGGCGCTGCGAAAGAAGGTGGCGGCATAGCGAAAGAGATCGAAGGCGCGCTCGGGATCGGCGGGGATGCCGGCGGTGGGCGCGCCATCCCTCAGATAAGCGCCGAGCGAGATGAAAGCGTTCGAGACCATGAAGCGCTCGCCCGGGCTCGGGTCGTCATTGGCGAAGCGCTCGACGATCTTGGAGAAATAGTCGAAGGCCTTGCGGTCGTCGCGAGCGACGCCGTCGCCATCCGCATAGATCCGCGCGAGCCGCCAGGCGGCGAGCGGCTCGCCGCCGTCAGCCGCAGCGCGCAGCGCGTCGATGGAGGCGTTCGCGTCATAGGCGCGGTAGCTTTCGAGACCGTCCCGCGCCGTGACGCGCGGCGCCGCGGCGCTCTGCGCCCCGGCCGGAGCCTTGGCGAGCGGGTCGACGGAGTCGAGAGCCGGCGCGGGCGCCGTGAACACGGCGAGCAACGCCGCGAAGCCCAGCACGCCGGCGCCCAGTCGAGCGATCAGGGCGCCCCTGTGCTCTCCGCCACTCACTATGTGTCCTTCGCGTCTCAGCATCGCCGGCTCGTCTCTCGAAAGTCGCTTCAACAGCGACAAAAATGAATCTTCGCGTTTGTCACGGCCGGTTTTTGGCAAAGAAACCCCTGCCTCCTGCAAGGCCTCGCCTGCAGGAAGTTGTCGCCGCGTCGCCAATGGGCTTGTGACAGGGTGAGAATTGCGCGTCGTTTATGGCTTAAAAGCGACTTTTGAACCGCGCGGGACGCAAGGGCGAGAATGTTTTTTCGCTGTTGCAAAGAGGCAACAGTTTCGCCTCGCTTTAGCCTTGCGTAAACCATCGATGCGTCGCCTTGACGCGTGGCGTCCCTTTGCTTGCGGGGTCAAGGACGATTAACTCTATTACAGCGCCGCATGTCGCGAATCACTTTGCAGCGAAAAGCGCGTTCGCGCGCCGTATGGAGAGGGGACACCGAAATGAACATCGAACGCGCCGCTTTCGCCTTGCTCGCCGCAATGACCTCCTTTGGCTTCGCCATGCCCGCCAGCGCCGGCGGAGACGTCGCGCACGGCGCGGCGATCGCCAAGCGCTGGTGCGTCAACTGCCACGTCGTCTCGGCAGACCAGAAGTCGGCGAAGGTCGATGTCCCGACCTTTGCGGACATCGCGCGCCGCCGGCCCGACGACCGTGCGCTGTCGAATTTTCTTCTCGACCCGCACCCCCCGATGCCGAACCTGAGTCTGACCCGGCGGGAGATTGACGACGTCGTCTCCTATATACGCAGCCTCGATCCTAATGCGCCGGCGAGTCCGCCCGCGAAGGACCCCGAGCCGCCGACAAAAGGATAGGCGGAGCCAAGCCGCCGGCATGAACGATGCCCTACGCCGTCAAGGAAGCGTTTCTCACTTTGCAGGGAGAGGGGCGTCATGCCGGGCGCGCCGCCGTCTTTTGCCGCTTCGCCGGCTGCAATCTCTGGAGCGGGCGGGAGAAGGACCGCGCCGAGGCCGATTGCCGCTTCTGCGACACGGATTTCGTCGGAACGGACGGGGAGGGCGGCGGCTCATTCGCGACGGCGGAGAGGTTGGCGGCGCATCTCGCGGGGCTGTGGGGGGAGGCGCGAACGCATCGCCGCTTCGCGGTGCTGACGGGCGGAGAGCCCCTGCTGCAGCTCGACCGCGATCTGGTCGCGGCGCTGCATGCGCAGGGGTTCGAGATCGCCATCGAGACGAACGGGACGCTGCTGCCGCCCGCGGGTCTCGACTGGATTTGCGTGTCTCCCAAGGCCGGGGCGCCGCTCGCGCTCACGCGCGGGGACGAGCTGAAGCTCGTCTTTCCGCAGGCGGGGGCCGAGCCCGAGCGCTATGAGGCTCTCGACTTTCGCGAATTCCTGCTGCAGCCCATGGACGGGCCGGAGATTTCGCGCAATACGAAGGCCGCGATCGACTATTGCCTCGCCCATCCGCGCTGGCGACTGTCGCTGCAGACGCATAAAATCATCGGAGTCAAGTAGACGTGGCGAGTTTCGAGGTCTTCCGGGAGTTCTACTTCGAGGCGGCGCACGCCCTCTACGATCCCGAGCATCCGACCGGCGGCAAATACCGCAACCTGCACGGCCATTCATTTCGGGTGCGCGTGACGTTGCGCGGCGCGCCGTCGCCCGAGGAGGAATGGGTCATGGACCTCGGCAAGCTCGGTCGCCGCCTTGCGGAGTTGCGCGAAAAGCTCGACCATTCCTTCCTCAACGACCTGGAAGGCCTCGGCAAGCCGACCCTCGAAAATTTGAGCCTTTACATATGGAAGGATTTGCTGCCCTTCGCGCCGGGCCTGACCGAGGTCGGCGTCTTCCGCGACAGCTGTTTCGAGGGCTGTGTCTACCGGGGGGATTAAGGCCTCCGCTCGACGAGGGGCCCGTCTCTTTCGTGCTTCGCTTCCGCTCGTTATGAACGTGGGCGAAGGAAGAGCGCCGTGAAAGCACCAAAGAAGGTCGAGCCGCCGCGCGCCTGGCAGCGCATGCTCTCGGGGCGCCGTCTCGACCTGCTGGATCCGTCCCCGCTCGACATCGAAATCGAGGATATCGCGCATGGTCTCGCCCGCGTCGCGCGCTGGAACGGCCAGACGCAGGGTCCCCACATCTTTTCCGTAGCGCAGCACAGCCTTCTCGTCGAAAAAATCGGCGGCGCGCTCAACGCGCGGATTTCCAACGCGGAACGGCTATTCCTCTTGCTTCACGACGCGCCGGAATATGTCATCGGCGATATGATCTCGCCGTTTAAAGCGACCATCGGCGACACCTATAAAGCCGTCGAAAACCGCATCTTGGCGGCGATCCTGCGCCGCTTCTCTCTTCCGCCCGAACCCGAGCCCACGCTGTTGCTGCTTTGCAAGAAAAGCGACCGCGCGGCGGCATTTTTCGAGGCCGTTTCGCTCGCGGGCTTTACACGGCGCGAGGCCGAGCGCATCTTCGGCCGCCCGTCGCTTCCCGACGACGTGAGCGAGGCTCTCGCCCCGCTCTCGGTAGAAGACGTGGAGCGTCGCTATCTCGAGCGCTTTCGGGCGTTGGAGCAAAAACAATAAAGTTTCGTCGCGAAAGGATTTGGCTTCGCGCGAAGGGATTTTGTTTCGCGCGAATGACGCGGCGAACTCTCGGGGGGAGGCTTGCGCGTGGGGTCGGGGAAACCGGGTCGGCTCTATGTCTGCCCGCTGACGAAGGTCGTCGAGACGGTGCGCGCTACGGGCGCTCGCACGCTCGTGACGATATTGACGGCGGGGGCCGCCTCGGCGCGCCCCAGCGAAATCGCGCCGCCGCGCCATCTGCGCCTCTCCGTCTCCGACATCGACACGCCAACCGATGGACATGTCCTTCCCGGCGCCGAGCATGTCGAGCGGCTGCTCGCCTTCCTGCACGATTGGGACCGCGCCGAGCCGCTGGTGATCCATTGCTACGCCGGCGTCAGCCGCTCGCCGGCGGCCGCCTACATCGGCGCCTGCGCGCTGTCGCCCGAGCGCTCCGAGATGGAGATCGCGCGCGAATTGCGACGCGCTTCGCCGCATGCGACGCCGAACCGCCGCTTCGTCGCGCTCGCCGACCGGATGCTCGGACGCCAGGGCCGCATGATCGAGGCCGTGGCGGCGATCGGCCGCGGCGCGGACTGCTTCGAGAGCAAGCCTTTTGCGATGGAATTGCAGTGAGGGCGCCATCAGCCAGCGCGCTTGCGCGAATCTGGCGGAATCACCGCCCGCTCATGCGCCAGATCCGGCTCGCCGCATTGGGCGAGTATCCGCGCGCGGACGGCCTGCCTTAGAGTCAGGGCAGCTTCGAAACCGTCGCCCGTCGGGGTGATCGGCGCACCGACATGCACGCGGATTGTCCCCTGTCGCGGCAGCCAGGAGTAGGCGCGCAGGATCGAGCGCGTTCCGCGGATCGTCACGGGCGTGACGGGCAGGCCGAGCTGGGCGGCGGTGAGGAACGCGCCGACGTGGAACTCCAATAGCCCCGGCATGCGCGAGAAGGTGCCTTCGGGAAACCAGACGGCGGGGGCGCCGGCGCGCGCCACCTCCAAGGCCGCTTTCGCGTCGGCGACGGCGCCCGCGGGATCGGTGCGGCGTACGAAAATCGCCCCGAGCCGCCGCAGAAAGGCGCCGGCGACGGCTTGGCGCGCCAGCTCCTCCTTCGCGACGAAAGCGATTGGTCCGGGACAAACCGCGGCCATCACGGCGCCGTCGAGGTAGCTCGAATGGTTCGCGACGATGATCGCCTTGGCTCGCGGAACGGGCGCCTCTGCTTCGACGCGCAAGGGAACGCCGATGAGACGAAACAAGGCTCGCGCGCCCGCACGCAGCGCGGCGTGCCGCAAGCTCAGCTTGGGCGCCAGCAGCACGCTTGGCAATACCCACGCGGCGATCATGAGCAGCGCGCACCAGACCCAGGCGCCGTAGAGGAGAGCGCTCAAATTCGACAGGCTCCGACGCGCTCGAGGCGCCGCGCCCGCGAGCGCCAGCCGCAGCAGCTGCCATGTCGCGCTCCGGCGCGCGCCGTCCGGCATGCCGGTTTCGAACATCGCGCGGGCGGCGGAGCGACGTATCTTTCCGCTCGATGTCTTCGGCACGCTGTGCGGGGCGGCGAGCACGATTTCGTCGGGGGCGAGATCGAGGACGGCCTGCGATTTCTCTAAGATCGCCTTGCGCAGTGAGTCGCATGCGGCCGCGTCCGTCACGCGCGTCTCGGCCATCACGATCAGCCGTTCGGTGCCAGCGCGGCGATCGACCGAGGGGAACACCGCGACACAACCTTTGCGAACGCCTTCGAGCGAGCCAACCGCTTCCTCGAGCTCCTGCGGGTAGATGTTGCGTCCCGCGCGCTTGATGAGATCCTTGATGCGTCCGGTGATGAAAACATCGCCGCCGGCGATGTAGCCGCGATCGCCCGTCTCTACCCAATCTCCGTCGAAAAGCGCTCTCGTCTTCTCCGGGTTTTGGAAATAGCCTTGCGTCGCCGAAGGCCCCTTGAATTGCAGCCGCCCCTCGTGGCGCTCCGACAGCTCGCGGCCGTGGTCGTCGACGACGCGGATCTCGTTGTGCGGCAGCGGCTGGCCGCAGGCGACGACGGCCACGGCCTTCGCGCTTTCCTTTTCCGCGATCCGCGCCACGCCTTCTCCATCCAAGGCGCTTCGGTCGATGCGCTCGATGAGCGGCCGCCTACCCATTGGTGGGAAGGCGAGCCCTACCGCATTTTCCGCAAGGCCGTAGACGGGCGCCATCATCTCCGGCCGAAAGCCGAATTTGGCGAATCTCTCCACGAAGCGCTCGAGCGTCGCGGGGCTGACGGGCTCGGCGCCGTTGACGACGGCGCGCAATGAGGAGAGGTCGAGCCCGGAAATGGCGGCGGCGTCGATCGCCTTGAGACAGAACTCAAAGGCGAAATTGGGCGCGGCGGAGATTGTCGCCCTGTGCTCGTGGATCGCCCAAAGCCAGCGCGATGGATCGGAGAGAAAGGAGAGCGGCGACATGATCAGGGCCGGCGCGCCGTAATAGAGGCTTCCGAGCCAGCAGCCGATCAGACCCATGTCGTGATAGAGCGGAAGCCAGCTCACGACCCTGTCCTTGGACGAGGCCTTCACGACCGCGCCCATGGCGCGGATGTTGGCGAGCAGATTGCCATGCGAGAGCACGACGCCTTTCGGATCGCCGGTGCTCCCCGAGGTGTATTGGATGAGCGCGGTGGAGGCGGAGGTCCCGGGCAGGGGCGCGGCGAGGGGCGCGGCTTTCGCGAGATCGGCAATCGTCGCGATATGGCGCAAGCTCGGCGCGAGGCCGGACAGCAGGCCCCCGACGATGCGAATCTCGCGGCTCGTGATCAAGGCGGAGGCTCCCGCATTGTTCAATATGCCGGCCTGCCGGAGCAGATGATCCTCGATCGTCGCCAAGCGGAAGGGCGGGTAAATGGGAACTGGAACGGCGCCGGCGAACAGCACGCCGAAGAAGGCGACGAAAAAGTCTCTGCTCGTGGGCAGCATGATGGCGACACGGTCGCCCGCCTCGATCCCGCGCTCGATGAGCCCGCCCGCCGCGGCGCAAGCCTCCCGGTAGAGGTCGCCATAGGTCAAGGGTTCTCGGCGTTCGGCGCTCTTCCATAAGAGCACATGCTCGCGCTCTCCGCTTCGCTGCGCATGCGGCGCCAGCGCCTCGATTAAAGTCTCGGCTTCGATCGGCTCCTGCAGGGCTCCGAGCGGCGTCCGCTCTTGCTGCGTTTGGCCAACCCTTAGGAGGAGCGAAGGGGCCGCCTCCACGACCGCCCTGGCGAGGTCCTGAGGGGTGCGCGCCTCACCGAGGAGGCGTTCTGGAATCTCGATTTTGAAATGGCGAGCCAGCCGCATGAGCAGTTCGGCGCGGGAAAGACTGTCGAGTGCCAGATCGCGATCGAGATCACTGTCCAAGCGAACGAGTCGCGCGTCGACGAGGTTCGGGTGCAGCTCCGCAACGAGCGTTCGAACGATATCGACGACCTGCGCGCCGACGTCCTCGGCCGACGGAGTCGGATGGCCCGCTCCTCTTGGTGGCTCTCTGCTCGCAGGGCTCGTCAATTCCAAGCTCCTCGCTTGCGGCCCCGTGCCGCCCAAGACCGTCCCTATGCCGTGGCCGCTTCCCTCAAAGCCCGATGCAGGATCTTGCCCAGCGCGTTCTTCGGCAACTCCTGTCTGAACTCGACATGACGAGGGACCTTGAACGCCGCGAGATATTTTCGGCAATGGGCCCTGACCTCGGCGGCGGTCAGCGAAGGATCGCGTGCGACGATCACGATCTTCACCGCTTCTCCTGTGCGCCGGTCCGGCACGCCGACGACGCCGGCCTCGACGACGCCGGGATGCAGCATGGCGACGCCTTCGACCTCGGCCGCATAGACCTTCATGCCGAACACATTGATCATGTTTTTCTTGCGATCGACGATGCGCACGAAGCCGCTTTCATCGATCGTGGCGATGTCCCCGGTGCGGAAAAAGCCGTCAGCCGTTATTGCGGCGGCGGTCTCCGACGGCCTCGTCCAGTACCTCTTTCGTGATTTGCGGACCGCGGACGCAGAGTTCGCCGGCTTGCCCAATCGGAAGATCGGCGCCTGCGTCATCGCGGATGGCGATCTCGGTCGACGGTATGGGAAGGCCGCAGGAGCCGTTGAACTTGGCGATGTCCATCGGATTGCACGTCACCACCGGCGAGGCCTCTGTGAGGCCGTAGGCCTCAATAATTGTGTTTCCGGTGATCGCATTCCACTTTCTCGCCACCTCTTCCTCAAGCGGCGCTCCGCCCGCGGCGGCGAGGCGCAGGCTGGAGAAATCGACTTTGGCGAAATCGGGACAATGGACGAGCGCCTTGAACAGAGCGTTGACGCCGGGAAAGACGCTGAAGGGTCGCCGCCTCAATTCTTTCACCAGTCCCCTCACCTCGCGCGGATTCGTGATGAGCACGTTGGTTGCGCCCGTCTTAAGGCCGAGCAGACAGCTCACCGTGAGTGCATAAGTGTGGAAGAGAGGGATCGCTGTAATGACGACATCCCGCCCCTCTTGCAGCCGCGGGCTGCAATACGCGTGGTGCTGCTGCAAATTGGCGATGATGTTTCGGTGGGTGAGCGTCGCCCCTTTGGGCGTGCCCGTGGTGCCGCCGGTATATTGAAGAAAGGCGATGTCGTTAGAGACAACCGAGACGGCGCGTCCTGCTCGGCGCGCGCTTTTGCGAAGCGCGCTCGAAAAGGAGACCGCATGGCCGATGCGCCACACCGGAACGAGCCGCTTCACGTGCTTGACGATGAAGTTGATGGCCTTCCCTTTGGCGAAGCCCAAGAGATCGCCGAGCTCCGTGGTGATCACATGCTCGACCGCGGTGTTCGGTAAGACTTCCTGCACGATCGAAGCGAAATTCTCCAAAACAACAATCGCCTCCGCGCCGCTGTCGGCAAGCTGCAACTCGAGCTCCCGGGCGGTGTAGAGAATACTGCAATTGACCACTGTGAATCCGCCGCGCAGCGCGCCAAGCAGCGCAATGGGATATTGGAGGATGTTCGGCATCATCAGCGCGATACGCGCGCCTCTTTCAAGCTTCAGCTCCTCCTGAAGATAGGCGCGGAAGGCTCTGGAAAACCGATCGAGCTCGGCGTAGCTGAGCGTGGTTCCCATATGAACGAACGCGGCTTTGTAGGAATATTTTTCGACGCTTCTTTCGAACAACTCTCCGATGGATGCGTAGGCGTCGACATCGACGTCTGCAGGAACGCCGGGAGGATAGTGCTTCAGCCAAATCCGTTCCATGTGCCGACTTCTGCAAGAAAGAGACACCAAGATAAATAGTCGTCGTCAGTGGCCGCGCAAACTGCGACCGGGCATCGCGCTTGCGGATCACTCCCGCGCGCGGCCCCGCGTGATGGCGATCAGTTCGCGCCGCGGCGAGGCGTCTCGAGAGCATGAGCGGCGCTTGCGTCGAGGACCTTCACGAGCATCCATCGGGGCTTCAGAGGACTTTGTTTTGCCCGGTGAACGTAAAGCCATAGTTCCAGGTTGCCTCAACGCAGTGAAGACGCGATAGTGGAAAGAGCGAAGTTCTAGCGGTAAGGCCGAGGTTAAGTATAGCTGTGCCTTATGTGAAGGGCGAGAGGCCCACTGACCCAGCGAAACCGTCCCAAGCATAAGATTTCACTGACTTTCGGCGCCTCAAGCAAGGAGTGATTTCGATGGAATATGGCCTCCCTCGCAAATTGTTCGCGGAATTTCTCGGCACTTTCTGGCTCGTGTTCGGCGGCGTCGGCAGCGCCGTCATCGACGCGGCCTTTCCGCATCTGGGCATTGGCTTCCTCGGCGTCGCCTTCGCCTTCGGGCTCACCGTGCTGACGGGCGTTTATGCATTCGGGCCCATTTCAGGCGGGCATTTCAATCCGGCGGTGTCGCTGGGTCTCGCCACGGCCGGTCGCTTGCCGTGGCTTCACCTTGGGCCTTACATCATCGTGCAAGTCCTCGGCGGCGTTGCGGCTGCCGGCTTCCTTCTTCTCGTTGCTTCGGGCAAGGCGGACTTCTCGCTCGCCGGAGGTTTCGGCGCGAACGGCTACGGCGAGCATTCGCCAGGCCATTACACGCTGCTTTCGGCCGTGGCGATCGAACCTTTGCTCACGGCGTTCTTCGTTCTGGTCATCCTGGGGGCGACCGAAGCGCGCGCGCCGGCGGGCTTTGCGGGCGTCGCCATCGGTCTCGCGCTGACCCTAATCCATCTGATCTCGGTCCCGGTGACCAACACCTCGGTCAATCCGGCGCGCTCGACTGGGCCAGCGCTGTTCGTGGGTGGTTGGGCGCTGCAGCAGCTCTGGCTGTTCTGGGTGGCGCCGCTCGTCGGCGGATTGATCGGCGGGATCATCCACCGCTTCGCGCTTGCGCATGTGCCGAGACGTGAGGTTGAGGACGAAGGCAATACGGCGCTGCGCTAGGGCCTATACAGGAAGAGTGCAGAGCGGTTTTCCTCGGGAAAGCGAGAGAAGGTCGGGCGGGAATCTCCGCTGGCTGCTTCTCAAGATCCGCCCAACGACAGCGCTCGTCCTCGCGGTCGTTTTCCCGCACGCGACCAAGGCTCGCCTCGGCGGAGTTTATCCGGATTCTTACCGCCGCGACGCCGGCCCGCTCCGCAAACTGTCACGTTCAAGTCATATAGCTGCGGTAGCAAATTGTGGCGTGATTGTGGCGAAAATGACAATCTCCTTGGAGGACAACATGATACCGAAGGTTTCAGCCGCTACGGCTGTAGCGGTGATTGCGGCTTCGGCGGCCTACGCCAGCGGTCCGACTTTTTATTACGTGCCGAACAGCTTGGCCGAATTGAGCATTACCAACGGACCGTGGGTCTTGCATCAAACGGGTAACGCAATCCTGCCCGCCTATAATGCGTCGGGCATCAGCGTGCCGTCGCCAGCGGGCACGCCCTATGCGAGCTATTGCGACTCGAATGGCAAAGTCGTCGTAAATCAGGGCAAAAGCGTCATGCAGCCCTATTATTTCCCCTTCGTGCGCAAGAATGGCGCTGTTCTCGAGGGCTTCTTCGACTATCGCCCCCGCAACGAGCAAGAAGCCACCGTCAACGCCTATTCCACTGACTTGGGCGTCACCTGGCATGTAAACTATGCGGCCCTCGGTCTCAATCCCTATTGCCCGTGGGACCCGACCGACGCCAACAACTCGTACGTCGTCGTGAACGGGGCCAAGACGACTTATGGACTGAATGGGGATAATGCGGCGGACAATGGTCTTGGCCATCCCGTGGCGCTGACCGTCGCCGGAGTCCAGCGGCTGTATCTTTTAAATCGCGCCAACAACCACATCGACTCCGATCAGCTGGTCGTCCACACGCTTCCCGCGAATTTTCTGCCGCCGAAGCTCGGCCTCCAGAGCCCCTTCGCATCCGATAATTATGCGCCGCCCACCCCTCCGGTCACCGGCAATTATCCGACCCTGGATGCGACGGCGAAATCGACCACCGGCTTGATCAATCCCGATGCGATCCTCGGGGCCGTGAATTTCGGAAAAACGGGCGCTGCCGTGATCTACGTCTCAAAGACGTTGAACGGCACCCAGCCCGACACCACGGGGACTTCTTACCCCAACCTCCCCCCAAACTATCCGCTTCCCGTCAAGAACTGCGCAAAAACGCCAGACTTCGCGCTCACGAACATCATCAACGGCAGCGGGAAAAAAGCCAACTATGACGTCATCGCGATCCGCGTGGCCACCACGACGGACGGATTGAACTTCACGGATGTCGGCGCCGTGCCTTATGGGCCCGCCCCCGGAGCCCTGGCCAACCCCAACAGCGTGGGCACGAAGGGAACGGCCGACTCGTTTGGCGGAATTCGCTGGCTCGGCAGCGGCAGCATCGTCCCGCTCGCGGACGGGCGTTACGGGATGTTCTTTGGCGCCGGAAACTGCCTCGACAACGACTCGGACGGCTTCCACTTCCTCGGCTATGCGGAAACCCAGAATGTGGTGAGTCACCCAACCGACCTCCTCCTCTGGAATGTTATCAATGGTCTCGACAATCCGATCATGTCGACCGACACGGTCACCGACTACAGCTCGTCGCCGGTTTCGCCCTATCCCAAGCAAGCCGCGATCGTGAACCTGACGGGCGTCAACTTGCTGACCGCGGCTCAGGTGCTTCCGTGGACGCCGCCGACGCCCGCCCTTCCAATCGTGACGCCGCCGGGGGGTTACAACTCCAACTTCTTCAGCGGCCGTCTCTATGATCCCCAAGCGCTCTATACGGACGACCACACGCTGACGATCGTCTTCGCCGGCTACAATACGCCGCAGCCGAGCAACAACCTTGGCGATTACCGCTCCATCGGCCGTGTCCAGCTCCAGGTTCCGACCGGCTACTTCGCGCCGTTCTAAGAGGGCCGCTGATCGATGAGAGGAGGGCGAGCGCTGGCTCGCCCTCTTTGTTTTCGGAGCGCGAGTCTTTGAGGAGCCGGCCATTGTGCGGAGCCGGCGGCTTCTCTCGCGGTTGGCCGGCTGCGCAGAGAGCTGCATAGCGCGACAGCCGCGATATGGAAAACATTTATATCAAGGTAATAAATATCAATAATTTCAGTATTATATGACAGGCTAGCAAGCCTTCCTTGCTTCCACGCGGTGCCCGATCCAGGCTCTATCGGATTCCGCGATAGGCTTACGTATAGTTTTTATTGATTTCCTAAGTCGATTGAAGCAAAGTTCTATGGTTGCGGTCATGGGGCTGCACAATAAAGCGCCATCATAAGCCATAACAGTGTCTTACAAGAACGGTCGTGGGGACCTATGGCGATATATGCACCGTTTATAATGTAATGAGCGCGCAATCGATGGCGCCGTTGTCGCCGGGGAGAGATCGTCGTCATGTCGCTGATCAGGGAAATCGACTACGGCACGCCAGAGGCCAAATCCGAGAACACCGTCACGCTGACGATCGACAGCCTCGAAGTCACCGTGCCCGAGGGAACGTCGATCATGCGGGCGGCGATGGAGATCGGGATCGCCATCCCAAAGCTCTGCGCCAGCGACAACATCAAGGCTTTCGGCTCCTGCCGGCTCTGTGTCGTCGAGATCGACGGACGCGGCGGACTGCCGGCCTCCTGCACGACGCCGGTCGCACCGGGCATCTCCGTCAAGACCTCGACGCCGCGCCTCGACGCGATCCGTCGCGGTATCATGGAGCTCTATATCTCGGACCATCCTCTCGACTGCCTCACCTGCGCCGCCAACGGCGATTGCGAGCTGCAAGCAATGGCCGGCGCCGTGGGCTTGCGCGAGGTGCGCTACGGTTCCGACGGCCGCAACCACATCTCCGCCCGCAATTCGGGGCGCCCAAACGAGGATTGGAAACCCAAGGACAAGTCCAATCCCTATTTCACCTACGATCCGTCGAAGTGCATCGTCTGCAACCGATGCGTGCGCGCCTGCGCCGAGGTGCAGGGGACCTTCGCGCTGACGATCGAAGGCCGAGGCTTCGATTCGCGCGTCACGCCGGGTGTCGGCGAAGCCTACATGGAATCGGAGTGCGTCTCCTGCGGCGCCTGCGTGCAGGCCTGCCCGACCGCGACGCTCATCGAGAACTCCGTGATCGAGGTTGGCCAGCCGGAGCACTCGGCGGTCACGACCTGCGCCTATTGCGGGGTTGGCTGCACCTTCAAGGCCGAGATGCGCGGCGAGGAGATCGTGCGCATGGTCCCTTGGAAGGACGGCAAGGCCAATCATGGCCATAGCTGCATCAAGGGCCGCTTCGCCTATGGCTATGCGCTGCACCGCGATCGCGTGCTATCGCCGATGATTCGCAGAAAGATCACCGATCCCTGGACGGAGGTGAGCTGGGCGGAGGCGATTGCCTACGCGGCTCTCGAGTTCAAGCGCATCAGGGAGAAATACGGGCAGTTCTCTGTCGGCGGCATCACCTCATCGCGCTGCACCATCGAGGAGACTTATCTCGTTCAAAAGCTCATTCGCCAGGGCTTCGGCAACAACAACGTCGACACCTGTGCGCGCGTTTGCCACTCGCCGACGGGATACGGGCTCTCCCAGGCTTTCGGCACGTCGGCAGGCACGCAGGATTTCGACTCGGTCGCCGACGCCGACGTGATCCTGGTCATCGGCTGCAATCCGACCGACGCCCATCCCGTCGTGGGCTCGCAGATCAAGAAACGGTTGCGCGACGGCGCGAAGCTTATCGTCATCGACCCGCGCACGACCGAGCTCGTGCGCTCGCCGCATATCGAGGCCGCCTTCCATCTGCCGCTGCGGCCGGGCACAAATGTCGCGGTTGTCACGGCGCTCGCCCATGTCATCGTGACCGAGGGGCTCGTCAACGAGGCCTTCGTGCGGGCGCGCTGCGATTGGGACGAGTATCAGGACTGGGCCGCCTTTGTTGCGGAGGAACGCAACAGTCCCGAGGCGGTCGAGAAATACACGGGCGTTCTCGCGGCTCTCGTGCGCGGCGCGGCGCGGCTCTATGCGACGGGCGGCAACGCCACCATCTACTATGGCCTCGGCGTCACCGAGCACAGCCAGGGCTCGACGACCGTCATGGCCATCGCCAATCTCGCGATGGCGACGGGGAATCTCGGGCGGCGCGGCGTCGGCGTCAATCCGCTGCGCGGGCAGAACAATGTCCAAGGCTCCTGCGACATGGGCTCATTCCCGCACGAGTTCCCTGGTTATCGCCACGTCTCCAACGACGAGGTGCGTCTGGCCTTCGAGAAGGAATGGGGCGTCAAGCTCGATTCTGAACCCGGCCTGCGCATCCCCAACATGTTCGACGCGGCGATCGACGGCGTGTTCAAGGGGCTTTACGTCCAGGGCGAGGACATTCTGCAGTCCGATCCCGACATCAAGCATGTCTCGGCGGGGCTCGGCGCGATGGAATGCGTCGTCGTGCAGGACCTCTTCCTGAACGAGACGGCCAATTATGCGCATGTGCTGCTGCCCGGCGCGAGCTTCCTCGAGAAGGACGGCTGCTTCATCAATGCGGAGCGGCGTATCCAGCGCGTGCGGCGCGTCATGAGTCCCAAGGCTGGCTACGCCGATTGGGAAGCGACTCAGCTTTTCGCCAACGCGATGGGTTGCAACTGGAGCTACTCGCATCCGAGCGAGATCCTGGACGAAATCGCGCGCATGACGCCAGCGTTCAACAATGTGTCCTATGCTTGGCTCGAGGAGTACGGGTCCGTGCAGTGGCCATGCAACGACGCGGCGCCGGACGGCATGCCGATCATGCACATCGAGAGCTTTGCGAGAGGAAAGGGCAAATTCGTCATCACCGAATATGTGCCTACAGAAGAGCGTAGCGGACCGCGCTTTCCTCTGTTGCTGACCACCGGTCGGATCCTCTCGCAATACAATGTGGGCGCGCAAACACGCCGCACCGAGAACAGCCAGTGGCATCCCGAGGACGTGCTCGAGATCAACCCGCAGGACGCGGAGATGCGCGGCGTGCGCGACGGAGACTGGGTGCGCGTGCAGAGCCGCGCCGGCGAGACGACGCTGCATGCCAAGATCACGGACCGTGTCGCGCCGGGGGTCGTCTACACGACCTTCCACCATCCTCTCTGCCAGACCAATGTGGTCACGACCGACAATTCCGACTGGGCGACGAATTGTCCGGAATACAAGGTCACGGCGGTGCAGGTGTCGCCGTCGAACGGCCCGACCGATTGGCAGCAGCGCTATCGCGAGATGTCGGAGCTCTCACGCCGCGTCGCGCCGCCCGTCGAGGCCGCCGAATAGGCCAAGTGGATTTTCGGCGAAGCCGGCCTGCGGAGGAGGCGCTGCCCTGCGCCTCCTTGTTGGCGTTAATGGATTGCCGCGCAGACGCAACGAACACCTCTCTAGCGCGGAAATAGCGGTGGCGCCTGATAATTGGGCTTGCCTCAGCTGACGGCGCCGCTATGGTCATTTCGATATGTAATTAGAATACATATCGATGCCCCCCGGGCTGGTCCCTGTGCGGCATTGCAAGGCGGCGCCTGCCGAGATGAGGAAAACATGTCCACGGAAAACGTTTCGGAAATCACGAATCCATCCACGCTTTCGCTGAGCGTGGCGCCGCTCCCCGAAGAGAAGTCCGCAGCCCCCGGCCTTTGCGACGCGGCGGTGTCCAAGGCTGGTTCCGACGAAGTCATTCTCCACGTGCGCTTTCATCCCGACAGCCGCGTTTGGGAGATCGCCGAGCGCCCCGACACTCTCGACCGGGACCAATGGTTCAAGCTGCTCAGCGCTCGGTTCGGTTCGAGATTCCAGACCCGCGCCGGCGCACGCGGATTCTTCCGCATCTCAAGAACCGAGCTCGAATCCGCGAAGGCGCTCCGCCCGCACTAACGAACGGTGATCCGGCTCGCCGGGCGGCCGCTCCTCCCCCGGCCGCCCGGCATTAACCTGCGTAGAGCGAGACGAGCGCCCAAAGCGCGGCGGTGATCGCCCAGAGCCCCGCATCCGCGCGACGGTAGATCGAGAGCGCCCGGTCGATGTCGGCGGGCCCGGCATCCTCCCGGCCATCTCCAAGCCACGCGCCCTCATGCGCGGCGCCGGCGTAGCGGCGCGGGCCGCCCAGCCTCAAGGCTAGCGCGCCCGCCATCGCGGCTTCCGGCCAGCCGGCGTTGGGCGAGGCGTGCTTCCTGGCGTCGCGCGCGGCGCAGGCCAGGGCGCTGCTGCAACCGCTCCAGGCCGCGAGCGCGATCAACAGAGCGGAAAGGCGCGCGGCGGGCAGATTGACGAGGTCGTCGAGCTTCGCCGCCGCGAAACCGAAATCTGCGTAACGCTCGCTGCGATGGCCGATCATGCTGTCGGCAGTATTGATCGCCTTGTAGAGCAGCGCCCCCGGAAACCCTAGGAAGGCCATCCAGAAGGCCGGCGCGACCACGCCGTCGGAGAAATTCTCGGCCAGGCTCTCGATCGCCGCGCGTGCGACCCCCGCCTCGTCGAGCGCCGTGACGTCGCGACCGACGATCTGTGAAACCGCAGCGCGTCCCTCGTCGAGCGAGCGCTTCAGCGCCCGCGCCACCGCCTCGACATGGGCAAAGAGGCTGCGCTGCGCGATCAGGCTCGACGCAATCGCCGCCAATGGCAGGATGCCGAAGGGCAGGGCATAGAGCGCCTCCTGCAGGGCGAGGCCAGCCGCGGCGAGAGGGATGAGCAGCACCGCCAGCGCCAGGAAGCCGAGCGCGCGCCGCTCCCGCTTGGAGCCGCGATTGAGCGCGCGGTCGAGCGCGTCAATCGTCGCGCCGAGCCAGGCCGCGGGATGACCGATGCGCTGGAAGAGGAACTCGGGGTAGCCAAACGCCGCCTCCAGGGCCAAAGCCAGCAGCGTCAGCCCCAGAGATTCCGCCAAAGCCCAGCGCCGCGCTTTAGCGGCCGAAGGTCGAGGTGATGCTCGCCTTGGCGATCGCGCTCTGGCTGATCGTGAAGCCCACGATCGCGGTGCGGTCGGTCGGCTTTACGTCGAGCCTCTCCACCGGCAGGGCATAGACGGTGAAGACATAGCGATGCGGGCCATGACCCTTGGGGGGGCAGGGGCCGCCGTAGCCGACTTCTCCGAAATCCGTCTCGAGCTGCTTGGCGCCGGCCGGCATCGACTTGCCGTCGGCTGAGCCCGCGCCCCGCGGCAGCGAGCGGACCGAGGCGGGAATGTCGATCGCGAGCCAGTGCCAGAAGCCGGCGCCGCCCGTCGGCGCGTCGGGATCGTGCACGAGCACGGCGAAGCTCTTTGTCCCCGCCGGCGGATCGGTCCATTCCAGCGCGGGCGAAAGGTTCTGCCCCGAGCAGCCGAAGGAATTGTATATGAAGGCGTCGGCGATCGTCTTTCCGGGCGAAATGTCGGGGCTCTTCAATTCGAAGGCCTGTGCGCCGCCAGACGCCTCCGCCGCGAAAAGTGAGACGAGGCCCAATAAAAACAGATTGCGTTTCATGCTGGCGCTCCTCGGTGCGCGACGAATTGGACGGCAAGCCTTTATCCGATTTGCGCGCCGCTGTCGCGCCGCTCTGCAAGAGGCCTTTCGCGCTTAAATTTTATGCGTTGACGCCCACCATTGAAGCAGCAATCATGCTGCGGAGGTCAAGTCAGGCCTTTTTCCGAGCCGGGCGGTTCGGCGGCCGCCCATAATCACGCCGTTATGCTCAACACCAAGGCAAAGCCATGAAGCTCGTCACCGCGATCATCAAGCCCTTCAAACTGGACGACGTGCGCGAGGCCCTTAATGCCCTGGGCGTTAATGGCATGACGGCCACGGAGGTGAAAGGCTACGGGCGTCAGAAGGGCCATCCGGAAATCTATCGCGGCGCGGAATATTTCGTCGCCTTCCTTCCCAAGGTGAGGATCGACGTCGTCGTGGCCGAGGACATGGCGCAGGACGTCGCCGAAACGGTCATGCGCGTCGCGCGCACCGGCACGATCGGCGACGGCAAAATTTTCGTCTGCCCCATCGAGCGCGTCCTGCGTATCCGCACCGGCGAGACCGACCGCGCCGCGATCTGACGCCTTTTCCTTCTGCACCAACCCCCAGCGAGACCCTCGATGCCGAGAACCCGCGCGGCCGTCGCCGCCCTTTTTTTCGCCTTTTTCGCGAGCGCGCCCGCTTGCGCCGAAACCGCAGCCAAGATCGATCCCGCCGACACCGCCTTCATGATCGCCGCGACCGCGCTCGTCCTCATGATGACGCTGCCCGGGCTCGCCCTTTTTTACAGCGGCATGGTGCGTAAGAAGAACGTGCTCGCGACGATGGCGCAGAGCCTGATCGCGACGGCGATCGTCTCGCTGCTCTGGGGCGTTGTGGGCTATAGCCTCGCCTTCTCGGGCGAGGGCGCCTATATCGGCGATTTCGCGCGCGTGCTGCTTTCGGGCGTCGCCGTCGACACGGTGAGCCCCCTCGCCAAAACGATTCCGGAAATGCTCTTCATGGCCTATCAGATGACCTTCGCGGTCATCACCGTCGCGCTCGTCGGCGGCTCGACGGCGGAGCGCATGAGCTGTTCGTCCTTCATCCTGTTCTGCGTGTTGTGGCTCTTCGTCGTCTACGTGCCCTCGGCGCATTGGGTGTGGGGCGGCGGCTTCCTGCAGAAGCACGGTCTCCTCGACTTCGCCGGGGGCACGGTGGTGCACATCAACGCGGGCGTCGCCGGGCTGGTCGCCGCCCTCATCATGGGCAAACGCCAGGGCTACGGCCGCGAGAACATGGCGCCCTTCGATCTCGCGCTCGCGGTGATCGGCACCGGGCTGTTGTGGGTCGGTTGGTTTGGCTTCAACGGCGGCTCGGCGCTTACGGCGGGCTCGCGTGCGGTCTTCGCCATCGTCGCGACGCATCTTGCCGCCTGCGCCGTCTGCTATTACTTCTGCACCAGCGTGAAGCACCGCTTCAATTATGACGACACGCTCGACGTGTTCGGCGTCCATGGCGTCGGCGGCATCCTCGGCACGCTGCTCGCTGGCGTTTTTGCGACGCGCGCCGTGACGGCGTCGGCCGATGATCCGGGGGTCTCCGGCCTGCTAGAAGGCGACGTGCATCAATTCCTAGTGCAGGCGCAGGGTGTGGGCCTGACCGTGCTGTGGTGCGTGATTGGCACCTTTATCGTGCTGAAGCTGACGAATCTGCTCGCGCCGCTGCGCGTCGGCTCGGATCTGGAGCGCGAGGGTCTCGACATCGCCTTGCACGGCGAGGCGCTGCATCAGTAGACGGAGAGAGGCGGAAGCGCCGCAGCCGCTCGCGTGCTGGGGAGGCTGGCCCACGGCGTCGTCTGCGACTATACCCCGCATGAGAAGGGGCGTCGGCGGCGCGCTCTATCAAGCGAGTGAGGGCGCATGGGCGAATCCGCGACGAAGCCGCTCGGCGCCGGCGTCTCCTCGGCGATCGTCACCGAAGACGAGGCGGGGCTTAGACTCGACCGCTGGTTCAAGCGGCGGGTGCCGGCGCTCTCGCTCACCCATCTCGCCAAGATTTGCCGCAAGGGCGAGGTGCGGGTCGATGGAAAACGCGTCGAGACCTCGACGCGTCTCGAAGAGGGTCAGACGATCCGCATCCCGCCCTTGAAGCTGGAGGCGCTCGACGCCCCGGCGGTCAAGCCCGCCGATCCGGGAGACGCGCGCGCGCTCAAAGACATGACGCTTTACGAGGACGCCGATGTGCTCGTCCTCAACAAGCCCTTTGGCCTCGCCGTGCAGGGCGGCTCGGGAACGACCCGCCATATCGATGGGATGCTCGCCTCGCTCGCCAAGGGCGATAACCGCCCCGTTCTCGTGCATCGTCTCGATCGAGACACGAGCGGCGTGCTGCTCGTCGCCAAGAATCGCCGCACCGCCGCTGCGCTCGGCGAAGCCTTCCGTTCGCGGCAGGCCAAGAAGATCTACTGGGCGCTCGTCGAAGGGGCGCCCAAGCTCGCGCAGGGACGCATCTCGCTCTACCTCGCCAAGGGCGAGGGCATGGGCGACCAACGCAAGGCTTCGAGCGGTCGGCGTGCGCCGGAGCGAGACGCCCTGGAAAGAATGCGCATTGCGCGCCACGGCGAGGCCGACGCCCAGCATTCGCTGACCTATTACGCGACGGTCGAAAAGGCGGCGCCGCGCTGCGCCTGGCTGTCGATGAAGCCGCTCACGGGGCGCACGCACCAGTTGCGAGCCCATGCGGAAGCGATCGGCCATCCGATCTTCGGCGATCCCAAATACGGCCATCGTCCCGAGGACGAAGTGCGCCGCCGCGATCCGCTGCGCGCCATGCCGGAAGGGCTCGAGAAAAAGCTCCATCTCCTGGCCCGAAGGCTCGTGCTCCCGCATCCCAAGGGCGGCGTCATCGACGTGACCGCGCCGCTCCCCGCGCATATGCGCAAGACTTGGGAAGCCTTCGGCTTCGACGAGAAAGCCTATGATCCGATCGAGGACGCGCCGGAGGCGTGAATGGTTGAGGAAAACGAAAAGGACCTGAGTTCGGCGATCTTCATCGCGCCTACCGAGCGCGATCCCTTGCGCGTCGTGGCCGAGGAGGGCAAGCCGAAAAGACTGGCGCGCTTCTATAAGAGCGTGACGGTCGCGCCGCAGGGGCAGGGCTTTGCGGTGCTGCTCGACGGCAAGCCCTTGCGCACGCCGGCGCGCGCGCCGTTGCTGGCCCCGACCGAAGCGCTGGCCCAGGCGATCGCGGGGGAGTGGGAGCGGCAGGGCGAGCATGTCGAGCCGGGGCAGATGCCCTTGACGCGCCTCGCCAATTCCGCGCTCGACGGCGTCGCGACTCGCATGGCGGAGGTCGAGGCGGACGCGGCCAAATATGCGGCTTCCGATCTTGTCTGCTACCGCGCCGGCGACCCGGAGACGCTCGTCGTGGAGCAGCGCGCCGCCTGGGACCCGCCGCTCGCCTTCATCCGAGAGCGCTGCGGCGCCCGGTTTACGCTGTCGGAAGGCGTCATCCATCAGCCGCAGCCGCGCGAGACGTTGGAGGCGATCGGCCGGTTGCTGCACGAAACCGTGGGCGAGGGCGCGGGGGCGCCGTTCCGCCTCACGGGCATCCATTCGATGACGACGCTCTCGGGCTCGCTGGTCATCGCGCTGGCCGTGGCGCTGCGCTTTTTCGACGCGGACTCGGGCTTTGCCGCCGCGCATGTCGATGAGGATTTCCAGCTTCGCGTGTGGGGCGCCGACGCCGAGGCTTGGGCGCGGCGCGCGGGCCGACTGGAGGAAATGCGCGCGGCGGCTCTCTGCGTTTCGCTGTCCGGCTAGAGCGTGTCCCGGACAGCGTGAAGCGGTTTTCCAATCAGGGCAGGCTCTAAGTTTTTGATTTGAAGCTTAGTCCTTTTCGATTGCGCCGTTCCGCGCGATCGGGACGCGCTCCAACTCGCAGGCGCCGCAATTTTGAGCGGAGCCGTGGTGCGCCCGCGGTCAATTCCGCAAGGGAAAACAGTGGCGGCTTCCGCACTTGCTTTCGCGGCGCCGCTTTGTTACGGAACGCGCGCCGCGGCGGCGGCTTTCGCTTGAGGCCTCTTGCGCCTATGGGAGCGATCGCAGCGCCTGAAATAGGCCGCGGGTCGCCAGATTACCGGAGCGCGTTCATGCCGCCCCTCTTCGAACAATACCTGCCGCTCATCATCTTCGGGGCGCTGTCGGTCGTGATCGCCGGCGCGCTTCTCGTCGTGCCTTTCCTCGTCGCCTTCAAGGCGCCGGATCCGGAAAAGCTCTCGGCCTATGAGTGCGGGTTCAACCCCTTCAACGACGCGCGCATGAAGTTCGACGTGCGCTTCTACCTCGTCTCGCTGCTCTTCATCGTCTTCGACCTCGAGGTCGCCTTCCTCTTCCCTTGGGCCGTCGCCTTCAAGGAGGCCGGAGGATTTGGCTTCTGGTCGATGATGGTCTTCCTCGGCGTGCTTACCGCCGGCTTCGTCTATGAATGGCGCAAGGGAGCGCTGGAATGGGATTGATCGGCCAATCGCCCCAGACGCTCGTCGCCCCCGCCGCGACGGGTCTCATCGACCCTCGGACCGGAAAACCCGTCGGGGCGACCGACCCGCTTTTCGTCGAGATCAACAATGAGCTCGCCGACAAGGGATTTTTTGTCACGGCGACCGACGATCTCATCACTTGGGCGCGCACCGGCTCGCTGATGTGGATGACTTTCGGCCTCGCGTGTTGCGCCGTCGAGATGATTCAGGCGGCGATGCCGCGCTACGATCTGGAGCGCTTCGGATTCGCCCCGCGCGGCAGTCCGCGGCAGTCCGATTGCATCATCGTCGCCGGCACGCTCACCAATAAAATGGCGCCCGCGATGCGGAAGGTCTACGACCAGATGCCCGAGCCGCGTTACGTGATCTCGATGGGCTCCTGCGCCAATGGCGGGGGCTACTACCATTACTCCTATTCGGTGGTGCGCGGCTGCGACCGGATCATTCCGGTCGACGTCTACGTGCCAGGCTGCCCTCCCTCCGCGGAAGCGCTGGTCTACGGGATGCTGCTGTTACAAAAGAAGATCCGCCGCACCGGCACGATCGAACGGTGAGGCGAATAGGCGGTAGCGAGGGGCGAACCTCCGTTCGCCGCTCGCCAGTCGCCATCCGCTCAAATCTGCAAGGACGCAAATGAGTTCGGAACTCGAGTCCCTCGGCGCTAAAATCGCCGGAGCAACTGGCGGCGCGATCACGGACGTCAAGGTCGCCTTTGGCGAGCTCACGCTGACGGTCGCGCGCGACAAATGGCTCGACGTGGCGAAGACGCTGCGCGATGAGGCCGATTACCTCTTCGTCAATATCATCGACGTGACCGCCGTGGACTATCCGGAGCGCGAGGAGCGGTTCGAGGTGGTCGCGCATCTGCAGAGCCCGAAGCACAATCGTCGCATCCGTCTCAAGACGCGCACCGACGAGACCACCGCGGTCGACTCGCTGACGGCGGTCTACGCTGGCGCCAATTGGTACGAGCGCGAGACCTACGACCTGTTTGGCGTGCTCTTCTCCGGGCATCCGGACCTGCGCCGCATCATGACGGATTATGGCTTCGACGGTCATCCGCTGCGCAAGGACTTCCCGATGACGGGCTACGTCGAGGTGCGCTACGACGACGAGCAGAAGCGCGTGGTCTACGACCCGGTGCGGCTGACGCAGGAATATCGTCAGTTCGACTTCGCCTCTCCTTGGGAGGGTACGGCCTATGAACTGCCAGGCGACGAGAAGGCGAAGAATCAAGGGTAGGGCAGGCTCAGGCCGATCGACTTCCGGCGCCGCCCAAGGACTCGAGAAATGACCGAACAGCAACCGCTACGCACCTTCAACGTCAACTTCGGGCCGCAGCATCCGGCGGCGCACGGCGTGCTGCGCCTCATTCTCGAACTCGACGGCGAAGTCATCGAACGCGCCGATCCGCATGTCGGATTCCTACATCGCGGCACCGAGAAGCTGATGGAGGCGCGCACGTATCTGCAGAACGTGCCTTATTTCGATCGGCTGGATTACTGGTCGCCGATGAACCAGGAGCACGCCTTCTGTCTGGCGATCGAGCGGCTGCTCGGCGTCGAGGTTCCCCGTCGGGGCCAGCTCATCCGCGTGCTCTTCGCCGAAATCGGCCGACTGCTGTCGCATCTGCTCGGAGTCTGCGCCCAGACGGCCGACGTCGGCGCGCTGACCCCCCAGCTTTGGGGCTACAACGAGCGTGAACTGTTGATGGCCTTTTACGAGCGCGCCAGCGGCGCGCGCGTGCACGCCAATTATTTTCGTCCCGGCGGCGTGGCGCGCGACGTGCCCGACCAGCTGTTGGAGGACATTGCCGCCTTTTGCGATCCTTTCCTGAAGGTGTTGGACGATCTCGACGCGCTCGTCATCGGGAATCGCATCTTCAAGCAGCGCAACGTCGACATCGGCGTCATTTCTCTCGAGGACGCCTGGAAGTTCGGCTATTCCGGGGTGATGGTGCGCGGCTCTGGCGCCGCCTGGGATTTGCGCAAGGCGCAGCCCTACGAATGCTATGAGGAGATGGAGTTCGACATCCCCGTCGGCAAGCATGGCGATTGTTACGATCGCGTCGTCGTCCGCATGGAGGAGATGCGGCAGTCGGTAAAGATCATTCGCCAGTGCGTGAACAAGCTGCTCGAGGCCAAGAACCGCGGCCCGGTGTCGGTCGTCAACAGCAAGATTTCTCCCCCGCCTCGCGCGGAAATGAAGCGCTCGATGGAGGCGCTCATCCATCACTTCAAGCTCTTTACCGAGGGCTTCAAGGTGCCGGCCGGCGAGGTCTATGCCGCCGTCGAGGCGCCGAAGGGCGAATTCGGCGTCTATCTCGTCTCGGATGGCGGCGACAAGCCTTATCGCTGCAAGATTCGCGCGCCGGGCTTCGCGCATTTGCAGTCTCTGGATTTCCTGTGCCGCGGCCACTTGTTCGCCGATGTGACCGCCATATTCAGCTCGCTCGATATCGTCTTCGGGGAGGTCGATCGCTAATGTCCGTCCGTCGTCTCGCCGAAGTCCAGCCAGAGAGCTTCGCCTTCACGCCCCAGAACGAGGCGTGGCTGGAGAAGCAGATCGCCAAATATCCGGACGGGCGTCAGGCCTCGGTGGTCGTGCCGGCGCTCTGGCAGGCGCAAAAGCAAAACGATTATTGGTTGCCGCAGAAGGCGATCGAGGCGGTCGCCGACAAGCTCGGGATGCCTTATATCCGCGTGCTCGAGGTCGCGACCTTCTATACGATGTTCAACCTCGAGCCGGTGGGCAAGTTCTATGTCCAGCTCTGCGGCACGACGCCCTGCATGCTCGCGGGCTCCGACGATCTGATCAAGGTGCTGGAGCGGCGCGTGGGACCACAGCGCAAGGTGACGGCTGACGGGCTGTTCTCCTGGCTAGAGGTCGAATGCCTCGGCGCCTGCTGCAATGCGCCGATGGTGCAGATCAACGACGACTATTACGAGGATCTGACCGCCGAGAGCTTCGAGAAGCTCCTCGATGATCTCGCCGCCGGGCGGGCGGTCAAGACCGGCTCGCAGACGGGCCGCGTCAGCTCCGAGCCACTGGGCAAGCTCACGAGCCTCACGTCGCTCTACGGCGAAGGCGCGAAATAACTGATCGAAGCGAGACGGACCGAGAAAACATGCTCTCCGACGCAGACCGCATTTTCACCAATCTCTATGGCCTCGGCGATCGTTCGCTCGCAGGCGCGAAGAAGCGCGGGCAGTGGGACAACACCAAGGCGCTTCTCGACAAAGGGCGCGACAAGATCATCGCCGAGGTGAAGGATTTCAGGGCTCCGCGGCCGCGGTGGGGCGGGCTTCTCCACGGGTCTGAAGTGGTCCTTCATGCCCAAGGAGATCGATCCGCAGCGCCCCCATTATCTCGTCATCAACGCGGACGAGTCGGAACCCGGCACCTGCAAGGATCGCGAGATCATGCGCAACGACCCGCATACGCTGGTCGAGGGCGCGTTGATCGCCTCCTTCGCGATGGGCGCGCACGCCTGCTACATCTATGTGCGCGGCGAGTTCATCGCCGAGCGCGAAGCGCTGCAGCGCGCCGTAGACGAAGCCTATGAAGCGAAACTCATCGGCAAGGACAACATCCACGGCTATCCCTTCGATCTCTACGTGCATCACGGCGCCGGCGCCTATATCTGCGGCGAGGAGACGGCGCTGATCGAGAGCCTCGAGGGCAAGAAGGGCATGCCGCGCCTGAAGCCGCCGTTTCCGGCCAATGTCGGGCTCTATGGCTGCCCGACGACGGTCAACAACGTCGAGTTGATCGCGGTCGCGCCCACGATCCTGCGCCGCGGGCACGCTTGGTTCGCCGGCATCGGCAAGCCGAACAACACGGGCACGAAGCTCTTCAGCATTTCCGGCCATGTGAACCGTCCGTGCAATGTCGAGGAAGCGATGTCGATCTCCTTCCGCGAGTTGATCGACCTTCATTGCGACGGCATTCGCGGCGGCTGGGACAATCTGCTCGCCGTGATTCCCGGCGGATCCTCCGTGCGCTGCGTTCCGGCGCATGAGATCATCGACTGTCCGATGGATTTCGACAGCCTCGCCAAGCTCGGCTCCGGTCTCGGCACGGCGGCGGTGATCGTCATGGACAAGTCCACCGACATCATTCGCGCCATCGCGCGACTCTCCTATTTCTACAAGCATGAGAGCTGCGGCCAATGCACGCCGTGCCGCGAGGGCACGGGCTGGATGTGGCGCGTCATGCAGCGCATGGTCGAGGGCCGGGCGCACAAGAAAGAGATCGACATGCTCTTCGACGTGTCGAAGAAGATCGAAGGCCACACGATCTGCGCGCTCGGCGACGCGGCGGCCTGGCCGGTGCAGGGATTGATCACGCATTTCCGCGACGTGATCGAGAGCCGCATCGACCAATATACGGCCAATCCGCACAGCGAGCCGGTTCCCGTGGCCGCGGAATGATTCAGTGAAGCAGCGAGTCGACACTTTGGAGAAGGGCAAGTGACCAAGATTTCTCGTCGATGGCGTCGAGGTGGACGTTCCGTCCGAATATACGCTGCTGCAAGCCTGCGAGACCGCCGGCGCGGAAGTGCCGCGCTTTTGCTATCATGAGCGCCTTTCCGTGGCCGGCAATTGTCGCATGTGCCTCGTCGAGGTGAAGGGCGGCCCACCGAAGCCGCAGGCCTCCTGCGCCATGGCCGTCAAGGACTTGCGTCCCGGCCCGAACGGCGCGCCGCCCGAGGTTTTCACCAAATCGCCGATGGTGCGTAAAGCGCGCGAAGGCGTGATGGAGTTTCTGCTCGTCAATCATCCGCTCGACTGCCCGATCTGCGACCAGGGCGGCGAGTGCGATCTGCAGGACCAGGCGCTCGCCTTCGGCGGCGACTCGTCCCGCTTCGCCGAGAACAAGCGCGCGGTCGAGGACAAATATATCGGGCCGCTGGTGAAGACCGAGATGAACCGCTGCATTCATTGCACGCGCTGCGTCCGGTTCACGGCAGAGGTCGCCGGCACCGCCGACATGGGCGCGATCGGCCGCGGCGAGGACATGGAGATCACCACCTATCTCCAGACCGCGATGACCTCCGAGTTGCAGGGCAATGTCGCCGATCTCTGCCCTGTCGGCGCGCTGCTGCCCAAGCCGCAGAACTTTCGCGCGCGTCCATGGGAATATCAGAAGACCGAGAGCATCGACGTGCATGACGCGCTGGGCTCGGCGATCCGCATCGACACGCGCGGCCGCGAGGTCGTGCGCATTCTGCCGCGCGGCAATGACGCGGTGAACGAGGAATGGATCTCCGACAAGACTCGCCAGTCGGTGGATGGTCTCGCGCGTCAGCGGCTCGATCGCCCTTATATTCGCGAGAACGGCCGCCTGCGTCCGGCCTCCTGGCAGGAGGCCCTGTCTCTCGTCGCCGCCAAGACGAAGGCTACCCCGGCGGCACGCATCGGCGCGCTTGTCGGCGACCTTGCCGCCGTAGAAGAGATTTTCGCGCTGAAGCTTTTGGCCGAGAAGCTCGGCACGCCGAACATCGACTGCCGCCAGGACGGCGCGCGGCTCGATCCGTCGCTGGGCCGCGCCTCCTATATCTTCAACCCGACGATCGCGGGGATTGACGAAGCCGACGCGCTGCTTATTGTCGGCTCCAATCCGCGCAGGGAGGCGCCGGTCCTGAACGCGCGCATCCGCAAGCGTTGGTTGAAGGGCGGCTTCAAGATCTCTCTCGTCGGCGAGCAGGCCGATCTCACATACGACTACGACTATCTCGGCGCCGGAGCGGATTCGCTCTTGCGCTTTGCGCAAAACCCCCCGTCGAACGCGAAGAAGCGCATCGTGCTGGTCGGGCAGGGCGCGCTCGCTCGCCAGGACGGAGACGCTGCGTTAGGGTTAGCCGCTCAGGCCGCGCTGAAACAGGGCGGTGTCGGCGAGGGCTGGAATGGATTCGGCGTGCTGCACACGGCGGCCGCGCGCGTGGGCGCCTTGGACTTGGGTTTCACCCCCGGCGCCGGCGGTAAGACCGCCTGGGAGATGGCCACGCCCGGAGAGCTCGACCTCATCTTCAACCTCGGCGCCGACGAGATCGACGTCGCACCTGGCGCCTTCGTTGTCTACATCGGATCGCACGGGGACCGAGGCGCGCACCGGGCCGACGTAGTGTTCCCGGGTTCGGCCTACACCGAGAAGTCTGGCCTCTTCGTCAATACCGAAGGCCGCCCGCAATATGCTGCCCGCGCCGCCTTTCCTCCCGGCGACGCCCGCGAGGATTGGGCGATCCTGCGCGCGCTTTCCGGCGCGCTCGGCGAGCCGCTTCCCTTCGACACGCTCGCGCAATTGCGCAAGGCGTTGTTCCAACGCTTTCCGCATCTTCAGCGCGTGGACTCGATCGAGAAGAGCGACCCGGCGACAATCGGGGTTTTGGCGCAGCGCGGCGCCATCGCCTTGGCGCATCCTTTCGCCTCGGCGATCCACGATTTCTACTTCACCAATCCGATCGCCAGGGCCTCTGCGGTGATGGCGGAATGCTCGGCGCTGGCCAAGGGCCGGCTGCAGCAGGCGGCGGAATAGGAGCCCGATCGAAATGCTGAATCTGATTTCGGCCGTTGTCCCCTTTCTCGTCGAGCACCCGCTGCTGCTCGCGGCGGTGAAGAGCCTCATCCTGCTCGTCTGCGTGTTGATTTCTACCGCGGTGCTGATCTACGCCGAGCGGAAGATCTGGGCGTCAGTGCAGTTGCGGCGCGGGCCCAATGTCGTCGGTCCTTGGGGCGTGCTGCAGCCCTTCGCGGATTTCCTCAAGTTTGTGCTCAAGGAGCCGGTGATCCCGGACACGACGAACAAGTTCATCTTCGTGCTCGCTCCGGTCGTGGGCGTCGTTCTCACCATGGCCGCCTGGGCGGTGATCCCGGTCAATGACGGCTGGGTCGTCGCCGACATCAACGTGGGCGTGCTCTATCTTTTCGCGGTTTCCTCGCTCGGCGTTTACAGCGTGATCATGGCCGGCTGGGCCTCGAACTCGAAATATCCCTTCCTCTCGGCGTTGCGCTCCGCCGCGCAGATGGTTTCCTACGAAGTCTCGATCGGCTTCGTGATCGTGACCGTCCTGCTCTGCGCGGGCTCGCTCAACCTCACCGACATCGTCCACGCGCAGGACACGAAATACGGGGTGCTCGGCTGGTACTGGCTGCGGCTCCTGCCGATGTATGTGATCTTCTTCATCTCGATCCTCGCGGAAACGAACCGCCCGCCTTTCGATCTCGCCGAAGCGGAATCCGAGCTCGTCGCCGGCTTCATGATCGAATATTCGGCGTCGCCCTTCCTGCTGCAGTTCCTCACCGAACTGGTCGCCATCCTCGGCATGTCGGCGCTAACGACGATTCTTTTCCTTGGCGGCTGGCTCTCGCCCTTTCCGGGAGCGCCGCTCATCGGCGGGTCCAGCGTCTTCTGGTTCCTGCTCAAGTTATGGAGCGTGGTCTTCTTGTTCGCGATGACCAAGGCGATCGTGCCGCGCTATCGCTACGACCAATTGATGCGTCTCGGCTGGAAGGTGTTTCTGCCGATTTCGCTCGTGATGGTCATCCTGGTCGCCGCGGTGCTGCAGTTTGGGCCCGCGCTGGCCATGGCGGGTTGAGGTGAAGCCATGAGACTGGATCAGGAAGCCAAATCGCTGTTCCTTCTTGAGTTCGTAGCCGCGTTCTTTCTCGGAATCCGCTACATGTTCAAGCCGAAGGCGACGCTGAACTATCCCCACGAGAAGAACCCGCAGTCGCCGCGTTATCGGGGCGAGCATGCGTTGCGCCGCTACCCCAATGGGGAGGAGCGCTGCATCGCCTGCAAGCTTTGCGAGGCGATCTGCCCGGCGCAGGCGATCACCATCGAGGCGGGTCCGCGCCGCAATGATGGAACGCGGCGCACGACGCGCTACGACATCGACATGGTCAAGTGCATCTATTGCGGCTTCTGCCAGGAGGCCTGCCCCGTAGACGCCATTGTCGAGGGCCCGAACGCCGAATTCGCCACCGAGACGCGCGAAGAACTCTACTACAACAAGGAGCGTCTGCTCGAGAATGGTGCGCGCTGGGAGCGCGAGATCGCCCGCAACATCGCGCTCGACGCGCCTTATCGCTGAAGAACGAAGGACAGACCGTGCCCGCCTTATTCTTCTACCTGTTCTCCGCCGTGCTGATCGCCTCGGCCTTCGGGGTGATCGCCGCGCGCAATCCCGTAAATTCGGTGCTCTGGCTGATTCTCGCCTTCTGTAATGGCGCGGGACTCTTCCTCATCCAAGGCGCCGAGTTCCTGGCCATGATGCTCGTCGTCGTCTATGTGGGCGCGGTCGCCGTGCTCTTCCTCTTCGTCGTGATGATGCTCGACGTCGACTTCGCCGAGCTACGGCAGGGCTTCCAAAAATATCTGCCGGCCGGCGCCGCGGTCGGCGCCGTGGTTCTTCTCGAGCTTGGCTTCGTCGCGCTGCATTGGCAGTCGGCGCCGGGCTCGCATGAGGCAGTCGCCACGCCGATCCTCGCCGAAGTGACCAACACCGCGGCGCTTGGTCGGGTGCTCTACACGAAATATGTAATCTTCTTTCAAGCGGCGGGGCTGGTGCTGCTCACCGCGATGATCGGCGCGATCTCGCTGACGCTGCACCACCGGCCCCACGTGAAGCGCCAGAACATCTCGGAACAGAACGCCCGCACCGCAAAGAGCGTTGTCGAGATCAAGAAGGTGCGCTCGCGCGCCGGGGTGGAGGGATGAACGCCATGACGGACATCGGTCTTGCCCATTATCTCGTCGTCTCGGCGATCATCTTCACGCTCGGCGTGGCCGGAATCGTGCTGAACCGCAAGAACATCATCATCATATTGATGTCGGTGGAGCTGATCCTCCTCTCTGTCAATCTGAACCTCGTGGCCTTTTCGACGGCGCTCGGCGATCTCACGGGACAGGTCTTCGCCCTGTTCGTGCTGACCGTCGCGGCGGCGGAAGCGGCAATCGGGCTCGCCATTCTGGTCACCTTCTTCCGCAACCGCGGCACGATCGCGGTGGAAGACATCAACAACCTCAAAGGTTGAGCGCGCGATGATCGCAGCAGTCGTTTTCCTCCCCCTCCTGGGCTTTCTGATCGCCGGACTCTTTGGCCGGTGGATCGGCGCGCGCGGGTCCGAGCTCGTGACGACCGGCCTGCTCTTCGTCGCCGCAGCGCTCTCCTGGAAAATCTTCCTCGATGTGGGCTTCGGCCACGAGGAAGCCCACGCCTCGCTCCTTGCAAACTGGTTCACCTCTGGCTCACTCAAGGTGGACTGGACGCTGCGCGTCGACACCTTGACCGCGGTGATGCTCGTCGTCGTGAACACGGTGTCGAGCCTCGTGCATCTTTATTCGATCGGCTACATGCACGAGGATCCGGATCGCCCGCGTTTCTTCGCCTATCTGTCGCTCTTCACCTTCGCCATGCTGATGCTGGTGACGGCCGACAATCTCCTCCAAATGTTCTTTGGCTGGGAAGGCGTCGGCCTCGCCTCTTATCTGCTGATCGGCTTCTGGTATCAGAAGCCCTCCGCCAACGCGGCGGCGATCAAGGCTTTCGTCGTCAACCGCGTGGGCGATTTCGGCTTCGCGCTCGGGATCTTCCTTGTCTATCAGCTTACGAATTCCGTCTCCTTCGAGGCGATTTTTGCGGCCGTTCCTGGTCTTCATGGGCAAGTCGCGCATGTCTTCGGTCTTAACGTCGATGCGCTGACGCTCGCCGCGCTTTTGCTCTTCATGGGAGCGATGGGCAAATCGGCGCAGTTCCTGCTGCACACCTGGCTACCCGACGCGATGGAAGGCCCAACCCCGGTCTCGGCCTTGATCCATGCCGCCACAATGGTGACGGCTGGCGTCTTCATGGTCGCGCGCCTCTCTCCGATCTTCGAGGCGGCGCCCGCCGCCCTGGTCTTCGTGATCGTCGTCGGCGCCACGACGCATTTCTTCGCCGCGACCGTCGGGCTGGTGCAAAACGACATCAAGCGCGTGATCGCCTATTCCACCTGTTCGCAGCTCGGCCTGATGTTCATCGCCGAGGGCGTCGGCGCCTATTCGCTGGGAATCTTCCACCTCTTCACCCACGCCTTCTTCAAGGCGCTGCTCTTCCTTGGCGCGGGCTCGGTCATCCATGCGATGCACCATGAGCAGGACATGCGCCGCATGGGCGGCCTGCGCAAGGACATCCCCTTCACCTTCTGGGTGATGGTGATCGGCACCCTGGCGATCACGGGCTTCGGGGTGCCCTTCACGCCGCTCGGTTTTGCGGGCTTTTTCTCGAAGGACGCGATCATTGAAGCGGCCTTCGCCGCGAGCCGCCATCACCCCGTGGCGCTCTATGGTTTCGGCATGGCGGTGTTCGTCGCCGGGTTGACCTCCTTCTATTCCTGGCGCCTCGTGTTCATGACCTTCTTTGGCAAGCCTGCGTCCGAGGCGCATGCGCACGCGCATGACGATCACGCAGATGCGCATGGCCACGACGATCACGGCCATCGGCATGATCACACGCCGCATGAATCGCCGCTCGTGATGCTTATCCCGCTGGGCGTGCTGGCGGTCGGCTCGATTGTCGCGGGCTACGTCTTCGAGCCGGACTTCGTCGGCCACCTCTTCGACGAGTTTTGGAAGCGATCGCTCTTCATCGGCGAAGAGAATCATATCCTACACGAGATGCACGACCTTCCTCGCTGGGTTTCGATCGCGCCGAGCGTGATGATGGCGGCAGGTTTCCTCGTCGCGCTCTATATGTATGTGCTGCGCCAGGGCCTGGCGACGAAGCTCGCCGAAGCCTTCCCAGGCCTTTACCGCTTCCTCCTCAACAAGTGGTATTTCGACGAGCTCTATGACCGAATCTTCGTGAAGCCGGCCTTCGCGCTGGGGCGTCTCCTTTGGAAGGGCGGCGACGGCCGCATCATCGATGGGATCGGCCCGGACGGAGTCGCGGCGCGCGTGGTCGACGGGGCGCGTATCGCGGTGCGGGCGCAGACCGGATATCTCTATCATTACGCCTTTGCGATGTTGATCGGCGTCGCGGCGGTCGTCAGCTGGCTCGGCGCCTGGAGCATTCGCTAATGTTCGGTTTCGGCATTCTTTCCGGCCTCACCTTCCTTCCTCTCGTCGGCGTGGCCTTCATTCTGACGCAGCGCGGCGACGACGAGGCGACGCTGCGCAACATCCGTTGGGCCGCGCTTTTCACGACGATCGCCGTTTTCGTGCTATCGCTCGTCGTCTGGCAGCGCTTCGATACCTCGAACGCCGCTTTTCAGCTCGTCGAGGAACGGCCATGGTTCGGCTCGGGAATCGTTTACAAGATGGGCGTTGACGGCTTCTCGCTTCCCTTCGTGCTGCTGACCACCTTCCTGATGCCCTTCGCGATCCTCGCGTCCTTCGAGTCGATCGAGAAGCGCGTCGGGGAATATATGATCGCCTTCCTGGTGCTCGAGACGCTGATGATCGGCGTGTTCTGCGCGCTCGATCTCGTGCTCTTCTACCTGTTCTTCGAGGGCGGCCTCATTCCGATGTTCCTGATCATCGGCATTTGGGGCGGCAAGCGCCGCGTCTACGCGAGCTTCAAGTTCTTCCTCTACACGCTCGCCGGCTCCCTTCTGATGCTGATCGCGATCCTCGCGATGTACCGAACGGCCGGCACGACCGACATCGAGACATTACTCAAGACGCAGTTCCCTGCGCACATGCAGACGTGGCTCTGGCTCGCCTTCTTCGCCTCTTTCGCGGTGAAGATGCCGATGTGGCCGGTGCACACCTGGCTGCCGGACGCGCACGTGGAGGCGCCGACGGCGGGCTCCGTGATCCTCGCCGCCATCCTCCTCAAGATGGGCGGTTACGGTTTCATCCGCTTCTCGCTGCCGATGTTTCCCGACGCCTCGGCCTATTTCGCGCCGCTCATCTATGCGCTCTCGATCGTCGCGATCATCTACACCTCGCTTGTCGCGCTGGTGCAGGAGGACATCAAGAAGCTCATCGCCTATTCGTCGGTCGCGCATATGGGCTTCGTGACGATGGGTCTCTTCACGCTGACGCAACAGGGCGTGCAGGGCGCGTTGTTCTTGATGATCTCGCACGGCTTCGTCTCTGGCGCGCTCTTCCTTTGCGTCGGCGTGATCTACGACCGGATGCACACGCGCGAGATTTCCGCCTATGGGGGGCTCGTCAATCGCATGCCTCTCTATGCGGTGGTGTTCATGGTCTTCACCATGGCCAATGTCGGTCTGCCAGGCACCTCGGGTTTCGTCGGCGAGTTCCTGACTCTCGTCGGCGCCTTCAAGGCCAACAGCTTCGTCGCGCTCTTCGCGACGACCGGCGTCATCCTTTCCGCCGCCTATGCGCTTTATCTCTATCGGCGCGTGATCTTCGGCGCGCTGGAGAAGGCGAGCCTCGCCTCGATCACCGACCTGACGCCCCGAGAGATCGTGATCTTCGCGCCGCTCGTGCTGCTGACCATCTATTACGGCGTTCAGCCCAATCCGGTGCTCGACGCCTTCGCGGCCTCGACGAACAACCTTCTGACCAGCCATTCGGCGCTACTCGGTGGGGTGACACTCGCCGCCGCTGGCCAATGACGGATCGACCGGCATGTCATTTTATCAGACGCTCGCCCATCACTTCCTGCCGGAGACGATTCTGGCGATAGGCCTCATCGCCCTGCTGCTGATCGGCGCCTGGCGCGGCGAGAAAGCCTACGCGCTCGTCTGCGAGCTCACGATCGCCGTGCTAGGCCTCGCGCTGCTCTCCATCGTCCTGTCGACTCGCTCCGAGCAGAGCATCTTCGACGGCGCCTTCATGGACGACGCCTTCTCGCGCTTCGTGAAGGCGGTGACGCTCCTCGCCTCGATGACGACGGTGCTGCTGGCCACCGACTTCTTGCGCCGCGCGGCGCTCGACAAGTTCGAATATCCGATCCTGATCCTCATCGCGACGCTCGGTATGCTGCTGCTGATTTCGGCAGACAATCTGATCGCGCTTTATCTCGGGCTCGAGCTCATGTCGCTCGCGCTTTATGTCGTCGCAGCTTTCGCGCGAGACGATGCGCGCGCCTCGGAAGCCGGCCTGAAATATTTCACGCTCGGCGCGCTCTCCTCGGGCATGATGCTCTATGGATCGTCGCTTCTCTATGGCTTCGCCGGCACGATCTCCTTCTCGGGGATCGCGACCGCGGTGACGGGGCATCCGTCTCTCGGCGTCGACTTCGGACTTGTCTTCGTCCTCGCCGGCCTCGCGTTCAAGATTTCGGCTGTGCCCTTCCACATGTGGACGCCCGACGTATACGAGGGCGCGCCCACGCCCGTGACCGCCTTCTTCGCTTCTTCCGCGAAAATGGCGGCGGTGGCGGTTCTCGTGCGCATCCTGCTTACCGCCTTTCCGAATATCGTGCCGGAGTGGCGGCAGATTGTGGTCTTTCTCGCCGTCGCCTCGACGCTGCTCGGCTCCTTCGCGGCGATCGGCCAGCAGAACATCAAGCGCCTGATGGCCTATTCCTCGATCGGCCACATGGGCTTCGTTCTCATCGGCCTCGCCGCCGGCACCGAAGCCGCCGTCCGCGGCATCGCGATCTATCTCGTCATGTATGCGGCGATGACGCTCGGCGCCTTCGCGGCGATCCTGATGATGCGCGTCGGCGGCAAGCCGGTCGAGAAGATCAGCGATCTGGCCGGCCTCTCGCGCACCAATAGCTGGCAGGCCTTCTTCCTCTCGATGCTGATGTTTTCGCTCGCCGGCATCCCGCCGCTCGGCGGATTCTGGGCAAAATATTACGTGCTGCTGCCGGCCGTCGACGCGGGTCTCTACACGCTCGCCGTCATCGGCGTGCTGGCGAGCGCGGTGGCCGCCTACTACTATCTGCGCATCGTCAAGACGATGTATTTCGACGAGCCGGCCCCCGCCTTCGATCCTGCGCCGCTGGCGCCGCGCGCGATCCTGGCGATTTCGGCGATCTTTCTCCTCATTTTCTGGATCTATCCGGCGCCGCTGATGACCGCAGCCAGCGCTGCCGCGAAATCGCTGTTTTGATCGCGGAGCAGGGATTCTCTCTAGGAAGCAGGGCGCGCGCCGAGGGCGTGCGCCTTCTCGCCTTCGACGAGCTGGATTCGACGAATGAGGAGGCGCGCCGGCGCGTCCTCGAGGAGGGGGAGCGCGGCCCGCTCTGGATCGTCGCTCGCCGGCAGAGCCGGGGACGCGGACGGCTCGGTAGAGATTGGATCTCCGTCCCGGGCAATCTCCATGCGAGCCTGGTTTTGAGCGATGGCGTCACGCCCGAGCGCGCGCCGCAACTGGGCTTCGTCGCGGGCGTCGCGACGTTCGACGCATTGCGCAGTCTCTGTACAGGCGAGTCCGGTTTCGCGCTCAAATGGCCTAACGACATCCTGCTCGATCGGGCCAAACTCGGCGGCGTACTTCTCGAAGGCCTCGCGTTTTCGAGCAGTGACGAACGCCGGCCGGCTTCCGGCGTGGTCGTCGTCGGGATCGGCCTGAATTGTGTCGCCGCGCCGCGTGACCCGCCCTATCCGGCTGTCGCGCTTCCTGCGGCCGCGGCTTCTGCGGAGATGCTCTTTACGGCGCTCTCGGATAGCTTTTGCGAGACGTTGAAGCTCTGGGCTTCGGGCTCGGGCTTTGCCGAAATCCGACGAAGATGGTTGGATGCCGCTGCGGGCGTGGGAGAGAGCGTTCACGTGCGTCTCTCCCAGGGCGAGGAAATCGAAGGGCGCTTCGAAACGATCGACCCTTCCGGCCGCCTCGTCATCGCGAGTGACGCGGGGCGGCGCGTGATCGACGCGGGCGATGTGATATTGGCGCATCGCGCGACGCTCGCGCCGACAGGCCAGGATTTTCAACGATGACTCAGCAGCAAGACGCCGATTTCGTATTCGCGCCGCTCGGAGGCCTCGGCGAGATCGGGATGAACGCGGCGCTTTACGGCTACGGGCCGCCGCGCGCGCGCAAATGGGTGCTCGTCGATTGCGGGTTGGGCTTTCCCGGCCCGGATCTTCCTGGCATCGAGATCGTGCTGCCGGACCTTTCAGCAGTCGAGAAGCTCGGGCGCGATCTTCTCGCCATCCTGATCACGCATGCGCATGAGGATCACATCGGCGCGCTTGCGGCCCTCTGGCCCAAGCTCAGATGCAAAGTGTTCGCGACGCCGTTCGCGGCCGGCCTCATCGAGGCGAGGCGCCTGTCGGAGCCCGGCGCGTCCGACATCGACATCACTCTCGTCAAGCCCGGCGCGACGATCGATCTTTCGCCATTTCACGTCGAATATATCGCGATGGCGCATTCGATCCCGGAGGCGTGCTCGCTCGCCATCCGCACGCCTGCCGCTCTCGCCTTGCATACGGGCGACTGGAAAATCGATGAGACGCCGGGAATCGGCCATCGCACAGACGAAACGCGGCTGCGTGCGCTGGGCGAAGAGGGCGTCACGGCGCTGATCTGCAATTCGACGAACATCTTGCGAGAGGGTGAGAGCTTCTCTGAAACCGAGGTGGCGGCGGCCTTGGCTGACGTGATCGGCGAGGCGCGAGGGCGCGTGATCGTCACGACCTTCGCGTCGAACGTTCAGCGCGTGCGTGCGATTGCGGAAGCGGCGGCAAGCGCCAAGCGCAGCGTCGTCATCGCCGGCCGTGCGCTCGACCGCACGATCGAGGTCGCGCGAGAGCTCGGCTATCTCGACGGGATCGCGCCGTTCTATTCGCTGGAGCATCTCGCGGCGCTGCCGCGCGACCGAACCGTCATCCTTGCGACGGGCAGTCAGGGCGAAGCGCGCGCGGCGATGGCGCGCGCCGCCTCGGGCGATCATCCCGCGATCAAGATCGTCGCGGGCGATCGCGTCATTTTCTCATCCCGGGCGATTCCCGGCAATCAACGGGACGTTCAGCGCCTCATCAACAAGCTCTGCGATCTCGGCGCGGAAGTCGTGACCGATCACGATCGCCATGTGCATTGCTCGGGTCATCCCCGGCGCGGCGAGGTTGCTAGGCTCTACGGATGGGTTCGCCCAAAGGTCGCCGCGCCCGCGCATGGCGAATCCCATCATCTGGCCCGGCACGCCGCCTTCGCGCGCGAGCATGGCGTCGAGCAGGTGGTGTCGCCGCGCGACGGCGACATGGTGCGGCTTGCGCCCGGCGCGCCGGCGATCATCGGCAAGATCGCCGCCGGCCGCCTCTTCAAGGATGGCGAAGTGCTGATCGGCGAGAACGACGGGGCGGTGCGCGAGCGCGCCAAGCTCGCCTTCGCGGGCGTCGTCTCGATCGCGCTATGCGTGTCGCGGCAGGGGGAGATGATTGGCGATCCGGACGTCGTCGCTTCCGGCTTGCCGAAGCGAGGCCGCAGCGGCGCCGAAATGGGCGGGCTGATCGACGAGGCCGTCTTTGGCTGCTTTGACGCCCTGCCGCGTCCGCGCCGCAAGGATTTCGACTCTCTCGCGACGGCGATCGAACGCTCGGTTCGCGGCGCCGTTTTCTCCGCCTGGGGTAAGAAGCCGACGGTGCATGTGCTCATCGTCGGCGGCTAAACGCCGGGCGCGTCCCGATCGCCGGGAATCACGCGATCGAAAGGGACACGCTCCAAACCAAAAGCGCAGAGCATGTCCTTATCGGAAAACCGCTCCGCACTTTTCCGGGACATGCTCTAGCCGATGCCCCGCTTCGCGCTGACCATCGAATATGACGGCGGCCCCTTCGTCGGCTGGCAGCGGCAGGCCAATGGGATTTCGATTCAGCAGCGACTTGAGGAGGCGGTCTTCGCGCTCGATGGCGCGCATCGCGTCGTTCATGGCGCGGGTCGCACGGATGCAGGCGTGCATGCGTTGGGGCAGGTGGCGCATGTCGACCTACCTCGAGACTGGCGTGTCGATCGCCTACGCGACGCGCTCAATGCGCATCTTCGGCCCGATCCAATCGCCGTGCTTTCCGCTCAAGCCGTCGCGGACGCCTTCGAGGCGCGCTTCTCCGCCAAGATGCGCCATTACCGATACCTCATTTGCAATCGGCGCGCGCCGCCGGCGCTGATGCGCGGACGCGTATGGCACGTCAAGCGGGCGCTCGACGCCGAAGCGATGCACGCGGCGGCGCAGACGCTCGTCGGAAAATTCGACTTCTCGACCTATCGCGCGAGCGAATGCCAGGCGCGTTCGCCGATCCGCACGCTTGATCGACTCGACGTGATCCGCACGGGCGACGAGGTGGAAATTCTCGCGAGCGCCCCATCTTTCCTGCACCATCAGGTGCGGTCGCTCGTTGGCTCGCTCGAACATGTCGGCAGCGGCAAGTGGCCGGTTGAGGAGCCACGTCGGGCGCTCGAGGCCCGGGATCGCGCCCGCTGCGGACAGGTCGCGCCAGCGCAGGGCCTCTATCTTGTCGCGGTGGATTACTGAGGGGTCACCCCTCGATCTCCTCGCGCCGGATCTCGAGCTCGAGCCATCGCTCCTCAGCTTCGGCGAGCTCGGTCTGCGTCGCATCGAGCCGCGCGCTCGTCGCTGCGAATTTCTTCGGGTCCTTCGCATAGAGCCCCGCATCGGCGAGCACCCGCTCCAGCGTCGCTCGCTCCTGGCGCAGCGCCTCCATCTTTTGCGGCAGCGTCGCGAGCGCGTGTCTCTCGTTGAAGGAAAGCTTCGGCCGTCCGGCCGGCTTCTCGCGCGCCGTAAGCTTGGGTTTCGCCTCGGCGCGTTGCGGCGCCGATTTCAACGGCTCGACGCCGAAACCCCGCTGCGCGACCATGTCGGAATAGCCGCCCGCATATTCGCGCCAGAGGCCTTCGCCTTCGCTGATGACGACCGAGGTCGCGACGCGATCGAGAAAGTCGCGGTCGTGCGAGACGACGATCAGCGTGCCCGGATAATCGGCGAGCATCTCCTCCAGGAGATCGAGCGTCTCAAGATCGAGGTCGTTCGTGGGCTCGTCGAGAACAAGAAGATTGGAAGGCTTCGCCAGGGCGCGCGCCAGCATCAGCCGGCCGCGCTCGCCGCCCGAAAGCTTCGCCACGGGCGTGCGCGCCTGCTCCGGCTTGAAGAGAAAGTCTTTGAGATAGCCCGCGATATGGCGCCGTTCGCCGTTGATCTCGATGTAGTCGGAGCCGCCGCCGGTCAGCGCGTCCTGCAGGCTCCGCTCGGGATCGAGACTGGCGCGGCTCTGCTCGAGCGTCGCCATCGCGAGGCTCGCGCCGTGCTTGATTTTTCCCGAGTCGGGCGCCAGCGCGCCGGTGAGCAAGCCGACGAGCGTCGTCTTGCCGGCGCCATTGGCGCCGACGATTCCGATGCGATCGCCGCGCATGACGCGCGTCGAGAAATCCTGAACGATGACGCGCTCGCCATAGGATTTGTTCAGCTTCACCGCCTCGATCACCAGAGCGCCCGACCCTTGGGCTTCGCTCGCCTCGAGCTTGACCTGTCCCTCGGGTCCGACGCGCGCTCGCCTTTCCGCGCGCATCTCCTGCAGGCGCGCGAGCCGCTTCATGTTTCGCTTGCGCCGGCCCGAGACACCGTGTCGGACCCAGTGCTCCTCCGCGACGATGCGGCGGTCCGCCTTGTGGCGCAGGCGCTCCTCCTCCTCGAGCTCGCGGTCGCGCCAGGCTTCGAACTCCTTGAAGCCGGCGCTGAGATCTCGTGTGCGGCCGCGATCGAGCCAGACGGTCTCGCGCGTGAGATTTTGCAGGAAACGGCGGTCGTGGCTGATCAGCACCAGCGCCGAGCGCAGGCCCGCGAGCCTTTCCTCCAGCCACAGAATGGTCGGCAGATCGAGATGGTTTGTCGGCTCGTCGAGGAGGAGAATGTCGGGACGGGGCGCAAGCGCTCGCGCCAGGGCGGCGCGGCGCGCTTCGCCACCTGAGAGCCGCGCGGGGTCTTCATCGCTAGAAAGGCCGAGCTCGCCGAGCAGCAGCCGCGCCGCATGCGGGTCGTCGAGTGGCCCGAGGCCCGCCTCGACGAAATCGGCGGTTGTCGCGAAGCCGGAAAAATCGGGCTCCTGCGCAAGATAACGCAGCGTCGCGCCGGGCTGCAGGAAGCGCTCGCCCCGGTCGAATTCGAGCTCCCCCGCAGCCATGCGGAGAAGCGTCGATTTTCCCGAGCCGTTTCGCCCGACGAGACAGAGCCGCGCGCCCGGCGAGACCGACAAATCGGCGCCGTCGAGCAGGGGCTTGCCCCCGAGCGTCAGCGTGACGCCGGTCAGCGCGAGGAGAGGCGGAGGGGCCATCGAGACTACGTGGGGTTAGGTCCTTCCAGCCGTTGGGGAGGACTCCATGAATATTGTCGCAGCGCGCTTGAAGCACGAGACGTGGCTTTTCTCACGCAAGCAGGGGAATTGTCGAGACCGAGTACAACTCTGGGCCGAGTACAGGTTTCAATCGACCTGATTTACGGCTATGCCTGCGCCTCGACCGTCCAGCGCATTCGATGCGCGCACGCTTCTTCACTGTGTCGCCGAATAGGAGTCCGCAGGTGTGACCTTGACTGAGCCGAGCGTCGATTGCCGGCGGATGGCCGAGCTTTTCCACGAATTCGACGCCCATTGGAAACGTCTTCAAGCGTTCTATTTGGATGCCGTAGCTGGATTTTACTTCATCACGGAGCACCTGCGCGAGGAGCAAACGCAGGGGCGGAGCTTTGTTCAGGGGAGCGAACTCGATTCTGAACCTTTTCAAGATACCCGGATATTTAGCTATGACGGCATTTTTTCTGACGAGTTTTGCACCTCTGGCATACACCGGGCGACACAGGGAGAAGTGAAAGCCCGAAATGACCCCAACGGGGAAAATTTCAAAACCCTTGGCCAGCTCTGTCTGGTTTAATTCTACGATTTTTGGCAGGACTACCTTCGCGAAGAATACGTAAAGGCGAAGGGACTGTTTGATCCCAAGAAGCGCAAGGAAAGCCTGCACGCTCATGCGCGCCGCGATATTTGGGGCGACATGGTTATCTCCGCAATTCGATCGTCCATCATCGTGGGATTGCTACGGAGGACGTTGCAAAATGCAAGTTGATTAAGTGGTTCAAGCCTGGCGACGAAATCACCCTCTCCACTGAGCAAATGAGAGATATTTTTTTGGCCTTGCTAGTTTATAGAAACGAGCTACATCACTAGCAATTCGAATCAACAACAGTTATCCTGGGAGATTGAATATAATCAGAGGCTGAAAATAGAAAGGCACTAAAAATCTCTTGCTTGCTTGAAGCTAGTCCACTCAGCCAATAAGCGGTCCATTTCAGATGAGACCTTTTCTTGCCACGGCATCAAATTTTTCAGTATCGCCATATCAGCGTGGACATTTGACTGCCCACGGTTTTCGGGCAATTTGATATCTATCGGCGTGGGCCCAACGCCATCCTGAAACATGGCCAGGAACATAAACCCGTTTCCGAGATGTCGCCTCATTTCTTCGTTGCGGGTCTCTCTATATGCTGTCTTCAAAAGAGCCTTCATTTGTGGTTTTGGTACAGGAAGCTTTGAGCTATCGAGGATTGATGACGGATAAGTTTCGAGGAGCGCGCCATAAGTTTCAATCACTGCACCAAGGCTCGGTGGCGTGGCTTTTTCAACCGGCTTTGGTTTTCCGGGCTTTAAAGAATCTATGAAGCCTCTGAAAAGACCTTTGAACTCTCTTGAGGGCTTGGTTTCTTGCCCTGGCCGTGGCCCTGCCTCGACCATTTCCAACAACCTAGCTTTAAATGTTTCCCAGTCAGCTATCCTCGGGGCTTTGGCGTAGAAACTGTTGGCACCCATGTGCTTCTGATATTGTCTTATGTCTTCATCTATGTGTTCGTCATGATACGGCTCATACCAAATAGCCACGCCTCTCCGCACGTCGGTGCACAAAAATGGGAATTTTATACGCTCAACGTATGCGCATTTTTCGCAGCGGAACTCATTTACTTTGTTATTTAGAACTAAACTCATATTCTCGGGATATTCGACCCATAATGTTCTATAAAGGCTTACGTGCTGCTTGTGTCCGCAATTTCGGCACTCAACAGTGGCCTCCATTCTCTTGCTCATTAATAACCTGCCCGCGTCTTCGGTTGGAAATTGTCTTTCACCCTCTGCCAAGGAGAAGGCGCTTTAAGCATATACGATTTCGAGGGTTTCGCCCATCAAAGAGGAGCATCCCCGTGCGCAAGCGCACGGTCAGGCTGTCGTGAACCGAACCCGCGAAGCGGTTTCGGCCCTTTGGGCTTCCACTTTGATGCATGGGCGGCGACGACTGCGCGCGAAAAACTCGTAAAACCAAATGTCGTAGCAACGGCGCGCGCTGAAACAAGCCACTCAGGCAACGCACGCGACACGCGTGGGGTGAACCTTATCGAAGCTCTCGCAGCAGATCTTTTTTTCGCGGGGAAGCCTCCGCCAGCCGGCTGTGGCGGTGTCCGTAGAGAAAATAGACCGCGAGACCGACGACGAGCCACAGGACGAATCTCTCCCATGCGATGACTGGCAGCTTCGAGAGGAGCCACAGCGAGAACCCCACGCCGACAAGCGGCAGATAGGGAGAGAAAGGCGCGCGAAAGCCTCGTGGAACGTCGGGCCGGGTGTGGCGCAGCGTGATGACGGCGAGGCAGATCACCACGAAGGCGGAGAGCGTGCCGATGTTGACGAGTTCCGCGACCTCGCGAATCGGAAAGAAGGCGGAGACAAGCGCGCAAAGCCCGCCCGCGATGAGCGTTGGTCGATAAGGCGTCGCGAACTGCGGATGCGGTTTCGCGAACCAGGCGGGCAGCAGGCCGTCGCGGCTCATCGCGAACCAGATGCGGGCGCAGCCCAGCAGAAAGGCGAGCATCACGCTCAAAATGCCGACCACGGCCGCCGCGGAGACGACGAGCGTCGCCCATCCCATGCCCAGCGACGCAAAGGCGGAGGCGACGGGCGCGGCGTTGTCGAGCGTGTCGTAACGAACGATGCCCGTCAGCGCGAGCGACATAGCGACATAGAGCGTCAGTGAGATGACGAGCGAGAGCAGCACGGCGCGGGGCAGATCGCGCTGCGGTTCGAGCGCTTCCTCACCCGCGGTCGTTAGCGTGTCGTAACCGAAGACCGCGAAGAAGACGACTGCCGCGCCCTCGACGACGCCGCCGAAGCCGAAGGGCATGAAGGGTCGCCAATTCGCCGGATCGATGTGCGGCGCCGCAGCGACGATCACGACGATGACCGCAGCAATCTTCAGGAGCACCATGCCCACGTTGAAGCGCGCGCCCCATTCGACGCGCAGCGTGAGGAGCAGCGCGACGCAGAAGGCTCCGAGCATGGCGAAGAGGTCGAGGACGTGGCCTTCTCCCGTTCCCGGCGCGCCCGCCGCCCAGTCCGGCGGCGCGACGCCGAACAGCGCGAGCAGCGCACGCAGATATCCCGACCAGCCGATAGAGACCACCGCGACGACGAGCGCATATTCGAGCAGCAGATCCCAACCGATAATCCAGGCCGCAAGCTCGCCGAGCACGGCGTAAGCGTAGGTGTAGGCGCTTCCCGCGACCGGGAGCATCGAGGCGAATTCGGCGTAGCATAAAGCCGCCGCGCCGCTCGCGACCCCGGCGATCAGGAAGGAGAGCGAAACCGCGGGCCCCGCCTGCGTGGCCGCAACGACGCCGGTCAGCACGAAAATGCCGACGCCGATGAGTCCGCCGAGACCGATGCCGACCAGCTGCCAGAGGCCCAATGCGCGGCGCAGATCGCCTTTTCTGAGCCCCTCGGCCTGAAGCGCTTCGATCGATTTGGCGCGCCATAGCTCGGCGAGCTTCATGCGGGCTCGGCCCTCTCGACGCCCCGTTCGAACGCCGGGCGTTGCCAGCTTATCGTGATGCGTGCGCCGGTACGGGGCGCCGGCAGATTGATCACCTCGACGAGCGCGCCGGCGCGTTCAAGCAGTGTCTTGGCGATGAAGAGACCGAGGCCCAAACCGGAGTCCGGCGCGCTTTTCACGCGGCGCTCCGCTTCACCGCCGCTCACATAGGGATCGCCCACGCGATTGAGAATTTTCGGGGCAAAGCCTGGGCCGTCGTCCTCGATGACGAGGGTGACGAGTTGCGCGCTCCAGCGGGCTTCGATCCGCACGGCGGAGCGCGCGAAGTCCACGGCGTTTTCCACGAGATTGCCGAGCCCATACAACACGCCCGGATTGCGCAGACACACGGGCTCGGGCGCATCGCCCGCCTTGTCGACGACAATCTCGACGTCGGGGTCCCGCAGCGGTTCGACCGCTTCTTCAATCAGCGTCCCGAGCCGCAGCCTGTTCAGCACAAGCGCCTCGTCGGTTTTCAAGGATTGCAGCTTGCGCAGGATGTCTCGGCAGCGGCGCGTCTCCTGGGCGAGCAGCGCGAGATCGTCATTCATCTGAGGCGCGGTCGACGACGCGTCCTTCTGCAACTCCGAAGCGATCAGCGTGATCGTCGCAAGCGGCGTGCCGAGCTCATGCGCGGCCGCGGCGGCCAGGCCATCGAGCTGCGTGAGATGCTGCGCGCGCTCGAGCACGAGCTCCGTGGCGGACAGCGCATGCGCGAGCTTTCGCGCCTCATCGGAAACGCGCCCGGCGTAGAGCCCGATGAAGGCCGCGCTCAGCACCAGCGCCGCCCAGACTCCCAGCCGATAAAGTATCGGAAAAGTGAGGCTGTCTCCCTCTCGCCAAGGCAGCGGCTCGTATTCGACGGTGAGCAGCGTAGCGGCGGCGACCATCAATATGCCGAGGAGAAGGGTGAAGTGACGCGGCAGCGATACGGCCGAGATCATCACCGGCGCCAAGAGAAACATGGCGAAGGCGTTGGTCACGCCGCCGGTCAGATAGAGCAGGGCGGCGAGCTGGATGACGTCATAGGCGAGGAGCACGGCCGCTTCCGTGTCGTCCAGGCGCAGACTGGTCAGGGTGCCCGCGCGAAGGGCGATGTTCAGCGCCGTCGAAGTGGCGATCGCGACGAAACAGAGCCCAATGGGGAACGGGAATCGGAGATAGAAATAGACGTAGAGCATCGCGATGGTCTGGCCGGCGATCGCCACCCATCGCAGCAGCACGAGAGTTTCGGCGCGCAGATGCCGCGCCGGGACAAGTTGCTGGTCTTCGACCTTCCGGTCCATCGCTTCGCTCCGTGCGCCCTCGCGCTTTCAGGTCGCCGGGCGCTCGTTTGCGCGAACGGAACCGGTCTAAAGTCCGCCGCGCGCGGCCCGCCATAACCGCCATTGCCGGCGCAAAGGCGAAGGTTCGCGCGGGGCGCCGAAGGCATTGAAGGTCGGCGCCTGCATCGCTCGCAAATACAGCGGAACGGTCGCCGCGGGAAGCAGGGCGACGCGTGTCGCCGGGTCGGCTGAGCGGGCGGCCTTCTGCGCCCGCTCGAAGCTCTCGGCGGCTCGCTCGATCAGAGCGGCGATCGCCGCACGCAACGGCGGGGTTTCGACGCCGGCGGCGGCCGCCTCTCTGCTCACGCCGTGTTTCTCCAGCAAGTCTTTGGGTAGAAATTGCGCGCCGCCTCTCGGCAAACGTCGCAATATGCGCAGCAAGCCGAGCGCGGCTCCGGCCTCAGTCAGCGCCTGCGCGTCGCCTGACGCGCCGAGCGCCCGGGCGCTCCAGCGTAGCGGCAGAGCGGAGGTGCGATCGCAATAGTCGAGCAGCGTTGCGAGGGTCTCCATGGGATCGTCGTAGAGGTCCGCGACATGCGCTTCGAGGAAGGCGCTGATCTCGTCGCGCGGGAGAGAGCACACGCTTATCGTGTCGATGAGCGCGTCCGCGACGGGATGCGCGCGCTGTGCGGCTTCCTCCGTCGCGGCCAGGGCGTCTTCCCACCAGCGCAACCGCATCTCACCGAGCAGCGGCTGCGTGACCTTTGCGGGGATTTCTTCGATTTCCAGCGCAAAGGCGCGCAGCGCGTGAAGATGTTTGCGCCGTCCCGTCGGAGCGAAGAGAGAGGCGAGCCACGCGTCCCGGTCCTTGTCGCGTAGAGCTCCTTCGCAGAGTTCATAGTGCCGCGCGATCTCAGCCTCCCGCCCGGTCGGCGCCGATGCGGGTTTCGACGTCATGGCCGCCACAAGCAGCTGGCGCCCCGACCGATCCCGTTCTCATGGCGGTCGTGGAGCGCGAGCGTCGCCTGCGCTTTGGGCAAGTGGGCGACGTTACGGCATCCGCCCGGGCTCAATCGTTGGCCCCGGATGTTTCGCCAACCCCATCTTCTGCTTCCGCCAGCGAGGCGACCAGCTCCAAGAGCCGACGGCGGACCTTGGGATTTCGGATTCGCGCGAAATAACGATTGAGGTGAACCCCTTCTGCTGTCGACATGAAGTCTACGACATAGTGGGACTGGGCCTCCTCCTCGAAGCCCGCCGGGCCCTCAGCCGTCGCAGCCGTCCCCGTCCCCGTTGGGGCGCCCTCGAAGAAGAAAGACGGCGGCACATTGAGCGCCTTCGAAATTTGCTGAAGCCTGCTGGCGCCGATCCGGTTGAGACCTTTTTCGTATTTCTGGATTTGCTGAAAGGTGAGACCGAGCGCCTCTCCCAGCTTTTCCTGGCTCATCTTCATGAGCATACGTCGCATGCGCACGCGGCTTCCCACGTGTCGGTCGATGAGGTCCGGAGTTTTCTTCACGGATGCGGGTTCCCGCGCGGTTGACGGTGGGCAAGATGCGACCGCTCCCGGGGGCCTCGCCACGGAAACCGAGACGCTCATCCTCACAGGAGTTCGGGATTGATCCCGGGCGCCTCGACACCATCGCCAGCCGGCGGTCTTCTCGGGAGCTCCCGACAGACTGTCAGCCGCCGGCTTTGCCGGCCAGCCTGGAACGATTCAAGCGCAAACTCGGCGTAAAGGCAAGGGCGAAACAACCACCTTTTCGCGAAGGCCGCAGGGATTTCAACCGACAGGCGTAATGGTGCGGCCATGAAAGCCGCACGCAAAGCTTACAGCGCCCCTGAGATCCAGCGTAGGAGCTCGCCCTTTGGGGCGGCGCCGACCCGCTGCGCTGCGGCTTGGCCGTTCTTGAACAGGATCATCGTCGGAATGGAGCGAATGCCGAGCTTGCCGGCCACATTCGGATTCTCGTCGACGTTGAGCTTGACGATCTTGATCTTCGAGCCGAGCTCCGTCGCAATCTCGTCGAGCAGCGGCGCAACAATTCGGCAAGGGCCGCACCACTCCGCCCAGAAATCGACGAGGACGGGGGTCTCGGACTTCAAAACGTCTTCGTTGAAGCTCGCGTCGGTCACATTATTGCTGGCCATGGCTCACCGCATCTTTCCTTGTCCGGGATGTCCCAAAGTCAGGAAGAACCTATGAACGCAGCCTGCTTCCGTCAAGCCGCGCGAATATCGCGGGCGTCAAACCTCGTGCGGTCGCGGATGTCCCTCTGCCTCGAGACGCGGCGTTAGAACTTCTTCTCCCCTCCGCCTGGCGGTGCGCGCCAATCAAAGCCATTGTCAGGATCGACGCGCACGACATGCGATTCTGCCGTGGAGGCTTGCGTCACATGTTCTCGTGGTGGAGGCGTCAGCACACCGACGATCAGAGCGAAGCCGATCGCGGCGGCGATGAGCCAGTACTTTCTCATTTTCTCCCCCGGAAGCGCCGCCTTCTGCGCTGGCGCCTCGCCGTCAGGCCTCTAACTCATTGTTTACAGACGAATTCGAGGCCTGCAGCAAGAACACAATCCGCGAACCCGGAAAGAGTTCCACCGCGAACAGTACCGGTTAGGGATTATTTAGTCCTTGTGACGTTTCGCCACAAGGAGCGGGCGCCCAAGGGCGCCGCTCAAGCGATGAGAAGCCTTGCCAGATCAGGAGCTTGACGCTTTCCCTTCGCGGATCATTCTGATGACTCCGGAAAAGTCGCGCTCCGCCTCTCCGAGATCGGCATAGCGCGCATAGAGGCGAGCGGCGAGCGCGGCGAGCGGCGTCGGCAGCCCGACGGAGCGGCTCGCCGCCTCGGCAAGCCGAAGATCCTTGAGCATCAGCGCCGTCATGAAGCCGGGCCGATAGTCGTTGCTCGCCGGCGCCGTCGGGAGAAGCCCCGCGGCGGGACAATAATGCGTCAGCGACCAGGACTGCCCCGAAGAGACCGACGCGACATCGAACAGGGTCTTGTCCGCAAGGCCGAGCCTTTCGGCGAGTGCGAAGGCCTCGCAGGTCGCAATCATCGTCGCGCCGAGCATCATGTTGTTGCAGATCTTCGCCGCCTGTCCGAGACCGCCTTCTCCGCAATGGATGATGGTCCTGCCCATGTCGGCGAGTAGAGGACGCGCCCTCGCGAAGGCGTCCGTTTCTCCGCCGCACATGAAGGTGAGCGCGCCCGCTGTCGCGCCGGCCACTCCCCCCGAAACGGGCGCATCGACGGAAGCCCGGCCCGCCTCCTGGGCGAGGGCATGCGCCGTCCGTGCGCTGGCGATGTCGATCGTGGAGCAGTCGACGAACAGCGCGTCGCGGTCGATGCAGGGCAAGATCTCCCGCCAAACGGCGAGGACGGCCTCTCCCGCAGGCAACATCGTGACGATCGCGGCCGCCCCCTTGGCCGCCGCCACGGCAGAAGGCGCGGCATCTACGCCAAGCTTCTCCGCGCTGGCGCGAAGCCTCGTATCGAGGTCAAAACCGCGCAGCTCGCGGCCCGCCTTGACGAGGTTGGCGGCCATGGGACCGCCCATCCGGCCAAGCCCGATGAAGGCGATGTGAACTCATCCGCGATCTCCGGCTCTACTGCGTCGTGGGCATCACGAAGCTCGCGCTCTCTCCGCCTCCCACGGGCCAGCGGGAGGTCACTGTCTTCGTCTTGGTGTAGAAGCGCATGGAATCGGGCCCATGCTGGCCGAGATCCCCGAAGAACGATCGCTTCCAGCCGCCGAAGCTGTAGTGAGCAAGCGGGACGGGAATCGGCACGTTGACGCCGACCATGCCCACTTGGACTTTTGAGACGAAATCCCGCGCGACGCCGCCGTCGCGCGTGAAGATCGCGACGCCGTTGCCGTACTCATGCTCATTGGCGAGCGTCAGCGCCTCGGCGTAATCGGCGGCGCGCAGGACCGCGAGAACCGGGCCGAAAATCTCTTCTTGATAGATGCGCATTCCTCGCGTGACGCGGTCGAGGAGACAGCCGCCGAGGTAAAATCCCTGCTCGCAGCCTTGCATCCGGAAGTCGCGACCGTCGACGAGGAGGCTCGCCCCTTCCTGCTCCCCGAGCCCGATGTAACCGGTCACGCGCTCGAGATGCGCCTGCGTCACCAGCGGACCGAAATCGGCGCCGGCGTCTGTCGAAGGGCCGATTCTGAGCGCCCTCACGCGCGGGACGAGACGGTCGATCAAAGCCTCAGCTGCGGCCTCTCCCACCGGGACCGCGACGGAAATCGCCATGCAGCGTTCGCCTGCCGCGCCATAGGCCGCGCCGACCAGCGCTTCGGCCGCCTGATCGAAATCGGCGTCCGGCATGACGATCATGTGATTCTTGGCGCCGCCGAAGCACTGCATGCGCTTTCCGCTCGCGGCGGCGCGGGCGTAGACATATTCGGCGACCGCGGTCGAACCGACGAAGCTTAGGGCCTTCACTCCCGTATGATCGAGGAGGGCGTCGACGGCCTCCTTGTCGCCGTTAACGACATTGAGGACGCCGGCGGGAAGGCCCGCCTCCATCATCAGCTCGGCGAGCCGCAACGGCACGCTCGCGTCGCGCTCGGAAGGCTTGAGAACGAAAGCGTTGCCGCAAGCGATTGCCGGGGCGAACATCCACATCGGCAGCATCGCCGGGAAATTGAACGGCGTGACGCCAGCGGCGACGCCGAGCGGCTGGCGCAGGGAGTAGAGGTCGAGCCCGCGCTCCCCGCCGTCGCTGTATTCGCCCTTCAAGAAGTGCGGCGCCGCGATTGCGAATTCGACGACCTCCAGGCCGCGTTGGATGTCGCCTCGGGCGTCGCCGATCGTCTTGCCGTGCTCCCGCGCGAGCAAGTTCGCGAGCGCATCGGCCTCTCGCGAGACGAGATCGATGAATTTCATGAGCACGCGTGTGCGCCGCTGTGGACTGACCGCGGCCCAAGCCGGTTGGGCTGCTTCGGCGCAGGCGACCGCCGTGGCGACTTCGGCGCGCGAGGCAAGCGGCACACGCGAGATCGTCGCGCCGCTCATGGGCTCGTAAGCGTCGCAAAAATTCCCCGAGGCTCCTGCGACCCGCTTACCCCCGATGGAATGGAAAAGGTCCTGCATGAGGCTCCTCGCTATTCCGCGTCGGCTTGCTGGGCGGGATGCGCGCGCTTGAACGCCCCCAGCTCGAGGCACGCGGCTTCGACCGAGAGAATTCGCGGCAGCCGGTCGAGCGGGGTCCCGAACCGGCGCGCCGCAAAAAGCTGCGGGATGAGACACACATCGGCGAGCGTGGGCTCGGCAGCTAAGCAGAAGGGTTGCGGTGCGATGAGCTCCTCCACCGCCTGCAGACCCTTCAGGATCCAGAATCTCCGCCAGGCCTCGACGGATTCCGGTGTCGCTTTCAACTCGGCGGCCAGATAGGCGCCGACCCTGAGGTTGCTCAGCGGATGCGTGTCGCAGGCGATCGTGAGCGCGACGGCCCTTGTCTTCGCCGCAAGCACCGCATCTTGCGGGATCAGGCGTGGCGCCGGGCGCACGCTTTCCAGATAGTCGATGATGGCGAGCGATTGGGTCAGCATGACGCCGTCGTCGAGCTCCAGCGCAGGCACGAGCGCTTGCGGATTCTTGGCCAGATAGTCAGGCTTGAGCTGCTCGCCGCCCGCGCGAAGCAGGTGCACCGGCCGATGTTCGACTTGCAGTCCCTTGATCTCGAGCGCGATCCGCACTCGATAGGCCGCCGAAGATCGAAAATAATCATAGAGGATCATGGCTGTCTCGCATTGCGGCGTTCGAGACGTAGGGGCCAAGGCCGACTCGAATTTCGCGCCGTCTGCTCTAGCTGATTAGCTAGCGGGGCCTTCGGAGAAGTGGAGGAGGGTCAAGTCATGGGAAGCGCCGGATTCGCGCCCAAAAGAGATATGGCGCGCGAGGACAATCCGCTCGGAACCGATGGCTTCGAGTTCGTCGAGTTCGCGCATCCGGAACCCAAAAAGCTTGGCGAGCTGTTGCAGCTCATGGGTTTCACGCCCGTCGCCGTGCACCGTTCCAAGAACGTCACGCTTTACCGCCAGGGGGACATCAACTTCGTGCTCAACGCCGAGCCGGAGAGCTTCGCCGCTCAATTCGCGAAGGCTCACGGACCTTCGGTGTGCGCGATGGGCCTTCGCGTGCTCGACGCGACGAACGCCTATCGGCGCGCGCTGCAGAGGGGCGCCAAGGCCGGGCCGACCCATGTCGGACCGATGGAGCTGGAGATTCCGGCGATTGTGGGCGTCGGCGGGGCGCTCATTCATCTCGTCGACCGCTATGGCGACAAAGGCTCCATCTGGGACATAGATTTTCGCTGGAGCGGGGAACACGACCCGCATCCATTTGGCGTCGGCCTGACGGCGATCGATCACCTCACCAATAACGTCCATCGGGGCCACATGGACAGCGTCGCGAGCTGGTACGAGAGGATCTTCAACTTTCACCAGATTCGCTATTTCGACATCACGGGCAAATTCACCGGACTGCACTCGCGCGCCATGACGAGCCCCTGTGGCAAGATACGCATTCCGGTCAACGAGAGCGCCGATGAGAGCAGCCAGATCGAGGAGTTCCTTCGTGACTTCCATGGCGAAGGCGTGCAGCATGTCGCTTGCGCCTGCAGCGACATTTTTGGCGCCGTCGCAAAGCTGCGCGCCGCGGGTCTGAAATTCATGCCCGATCCGCCGGGCTCCTATTACGACAGTCTCGAGCGCCGGATGCCGGGGCACGGCCAACCCGTGGAGCGTCTGCGAGGGTTAGGCATTCTGATAGACGGCAAGGGCGTCGACGCCGGCCGGTCACCAGATCTCCTGCTGCAAATTTTCACCCAGGCGCTGCTTGGACCGATCTTTTTCGAATTCATCGAGCGCAAGGGCGACGACGGATTCGGCGAGGGGAATTTCCGAGCGCTGTTCGAGGCGATGGAAGAGGATCAATTGCGTCGCGGAGTCTTGCAACAGGCGTCGGAATGAGCCGATGACCGAACCGCTGCTCTACATGGCGGGTTTCGGGAATGAATTCGAAACCGAAGCCTTGGCTGGCGTCTTGCCCAAGGGTCAGAACGCGCCGCAGCATTGCCCCTATGGCCTCTACGCCGAGCAGATCTCCGGCACGGCCTTCACCGCGCCGCATGGCGTCAATCGTCGATCATGGCTCTACCGCTTGCGGCCGTCGGTCCTTCACGCGCGTCGCTTCGCCAGAAAAGATCGGCCCCTGTGGAAGACGGCGCCTGCGTCTTCCGGCCCGCCCAGCGTCGGCGCCTTTCGCTGGTCGCCGACCCCCATCCCAGGGGAAGAGCTGACTTTTGTCGGCGGCGTTCGCACGATCACGACGGCGGGCAACGCCGATCTGCGCATCGGCATGGCGGCGCACATTTATCTCGTGACGGAGTCCATGCGGAACTCCTACTTTTGCAACGCGGACGGCGAGTTGATGATCGCCCCGCAGCAGGGCGCGCTCGATCTCTTCACGGAGTTTGGGCGCCTGCAGGTGGAGCCCGGAGAAATTTGCGTCATCCCGCGCGGGGTGAAATTCAAGGTCGCCCTGCTCGGGGGACCGGCGCGCGGTTATCTCTGCGAGAATTACGGCGCGCCCTTCGCTCTGCCGAACCGCGGCGCGATCGGCGCCAATGGCCTCGCCAACGCGCGCGATTTCAAGACGCCGGTCGCCGCTTTCCAGGACCTTGAAGCGGCGGGGACGCTCACGTTCAAATGGGGCGGCGGCTTCTTCGACTGCGCGCTCGACCATTCGCCGCTGGATGTCGTCGCCTGGCATGGAAATTATGCGCCCTACAAATATGATATGCGTTTGTTCTGTCCGATGGGCGCGCTGCTTTTCGACCATCCCGACCCGTCGATCAACACGGTGCTCACCTCGGCCTCGACCGAGACGGGCGTCGCCAACGTCGATTTTGTCATCTTCCCCGACCGCTGGCAGGTGGCCGAGCACACGTTTCGACCCCCCTGGCACCACGTGAACGTCATGAGTGAATTCATGGGGCTGATCTTCGGCAAATATGACGCGAAATCCGAGGGCTTCGAGCCGGGCGGGATGTCGCTACACAATGCCGTCTGCCCGCACGGACCCGACACAACCGCTTATCAATTGGCCCGCGCAGCCGAGCTGAAGCCCGAACGCTTGAGCGGCTCGCTCGCCTTCATGTTCGAGACCCGCTTTCCGCAGCATCTGACAGATCACGCAGCGAATCTGCCGACGCTGCAAAAAGACTACCCCGATTGCTGGTCCGGCTTGCGAAAGCGCTTCGACGGCTCGCCGGAAGGAAGCGCGCCGTGAAGCTTGCGTCGTTAAAAGCGGGCCGCGACGGCCGTCTGGTGGTCGTTTCGCGCGACCTGCAGCGCGCGACGGACGCCTCCAGCATTGCCCCGACATTGCAAGCGGCGCTCGACGATTGGGCGCGGGCCGAGCCCAAGCTCGAAAGGCTTCAGGCTGCGCTGGAGCGGGGCCTTGCGCCGAGCTTTCCGTTCTCTCCGCAAGCCTGCGCCTCGCCCTTGCCACGGGCCTATCAATGGGCAGACGGCTCAAGCTATGTGAATCACGTCGAACTCGTGCGCAAGGCGCGCGGCGCGCAAGTGCCTGACTCCTTCTGGACCGATCCCCTCATGTACCAGGGCGGCTCGGACGGTTTCCTCGGTCCCCGCGATCCCATTCCCTTGCTGGATGTGGCCCATGGACTGGATCTCGAAGCAGAAGTCGCCGTCGTGACGGACGACGTTCCGATGGCTGTGGATCCATTGAGCGCGCGCGCGCGCGTCAAGCTCGTCATGCTGGTCAACGACGTTAGCCTGCGCGAGCTCATTCCCGCCGAGCTCGCAAAAGGTTTTGGCTTCTTCCAATCGAAGCCCGCTTCGGCTTTTTCGCCGGTGGTGGTCACGCCGGACGAACTCGGCGACGCATGGCGGGCGGCGAAGCTTTGCCTGCCCCTTCTTTCCCATATCAATGACGCGCCGCTCGGCTGTCCCGATGCCGGCCGCGACATGATTTTCGATTTCGGGCAGCTCATCGCGCACGCGGCCCGCACCCGCGGGCTTGTCGCCGGAACGATCGTCGGTTCGGGAACGGTTTCCAATCGCGGCCCGGAGGGAGGCCCGGGCCTCCCGGTCGCAATGGGCGGGGTCGGTTACTCCTGCCTTGCGGAGCAGCGCGTGGCTGAAACGCTTTTGGAGGGTGCGCCGCGCACGCGCTTTCTGGGTCAGGGCGACGTCGTCCGCATCGAGATGCTCGACGCGCAGGGGCGCTCAATTTTCGGCGCCATAGAGCAACGCGTCACGCTGCTCGCGGCGACGAACCTTTCGCGCGAAAGTAAGCAAAATCTCCCCGCGTGAGGATGCGATCCTGCGGCGTCAATTCATGCGGCTCGATGTCGGGCGCTCCCCGCAGACGCTCGTAGAGCGGTCCGAAATCCTGGTCGCAGTCGCGCAGCAATTTCTCGAAACTCTCGATCACGAAATAGGTCTGCTGGAAATCGCTGATAATGTATTTCGTGCGCATGACTCGTTCGAGCTTGAAGTCCACCCGGTTGGGCGACGCATCCTCCAGGCTGAAAACCGTTTCGGCCGGGGAAGAAAGGATTCCGGCCCCGAATATGCGGAGCCCCCTCGGCGTTTCGATCAGCCCGAACTCGACTGTGTACCAGTATAGTCGCGCGAGATTGTGCAACTGTGCGAGGCCCAACGCCCGGCGCCCGCCTTCGCCATAGGCTTGCAGGAAGCGCGCGTAGACGGGATCGGCGAGCAGCGGAACGTGACCGAACACGTCATGGAAAACGTCGGGCTCTTCCAGATAATCGAATTCGCCCTCGGGTCGAATGAATGCGCCGGCGGGAAACCGCCGGTTGGCGAGATGCTCGAAGAAAGCGTCGTCAGGAATGAGTTCCTGCGACCGCGACGACGCTCCAACCGGTTAGCGCCGAAAGCCGTTCACTCAAGTCCGCGAAATTCGGGACCCCGGCTCGCGACAGCTCCAGCTTCGCCTGCATGTCGAGGAACGCGTCGCAGGCGCGGCCGGGCAGGAGGCTCGCCTGCCGCGCGAAGAGGCGATCCCAGCGGTCGTGTTCCTCAGTCGAATAAGAGGACCAGTCCTGCTCGATCGTCCAATCCGCATTGCGGCGGACTGTCGCGTAGCGGTTCTTGATCGGAGGCGACGACAGCTTCTCCATGCGCCCCTCCCGGGGCCAAACCGGCTGAGTGAGGTTTTATATGGAGTGGCGGCGTCGATTTTCACCGCGACCGGCTGCGAACGAGGCGCGTCTTAAAAGCTAGGCCGCCGCCACTTGCCGCCAAGCGTCCGCGCGCCAGCTTCAGTAGCGTCGCAGATAGACAATTGCGAGAGGGGCGAGAGAACGCGATGTCGTGAATGGTCAGTCCGCGAAGAATCACGAGGCGCTCGCCAATCCGAAGTCGCGCAACTTTTTCGCGGGGTCAGCCGCGCTGACGCCGCCTTGAAACGCCAGGTTCAGGGCGAAATATACCCACGAGGCCTCGCTTGAGTCGAACGGGGTGATCGATGCGCAACTGGGTTCCGGCGATGGATTTCGGGCTGGGCGAAGAGGGCGAGAGGCTTCGCGGCAGCATCGCCGAATTCGCGGCGCGCGAAATTGCGCCGAGCGCCGCGCGGATTGATCGCGAGAACGCATTTCCCTCGGAGCTGTGGCGAAAGATGGGGGATATGGGGCTGCTCGGCATCTCGGTTCCTGAGGAATATGGGGGCGTCGCCCAGGGCTATCTCGCCCATGTGGTAGCGATGGAAGAGGTAAGCCGCGCCTCCGCGTCGGTCGGTCTCTCCTATGGCGCGCATTCCAATCTTTGCGTCAATCAAATCCAGCGCAATGGCGCGCGAGAGCAAAAGCAGCGCCACCTGCCGAAGCTGATATCGGGAGAACATGTCGGCGCGCTCGCGATGTCGGAGCTCACAGCCGGCTCCGACGTCGTCAACATGCAAATGCGGGCGGAACGGCGCGGCGATCGATACGTGCTGAACGGCGGCAAAATGTGGGTGACCAACGGCCCCGACGCCGATATTGTGATCGTTTACGCCAAGACTTCGCCGCGCGCGGGCCCGCACGGGATCACCGCCTTTATCGTCGAAGGCGTCTTCGAGGGTTTGCGGCGCATGCCGAAGCTGGACAAGCTCGGCATGCGCGGCTCCAACACCTGCGAGCTTTTATTCGAAGATTGCGAGGTGCCGGCGGAGAACGTTCTCGGTGAGCCGGATCGCGGGATCAATGTGCTCATGAGCGGACTCGATTACGAGCGGGCCATCCTTGCCGGCGGCCCGATTGGCATCATGCGCGCCTGTTTGGACGTCGTCCTTCCCTATATGCACGATCGCAAGCAATTCGGCCGCGCGATCGGAGAATTCGAGATGATGCAGGGCAAGCTCGCCGATATGTACACGGCTTTGAGCGCGACGCGCGCCTATGTCTATGCCGTGGCGAGGTCTTGCGACTCCGGTCACGTGTCGCGCAAGGATGCCGCCGGGGCCATCCTTTTCGCCGCCGAGCACGCGACGCAGATGGCGCTCCAGGCGATCCAGTGCCTCGGCGGCAACGGCTATATGAACGACTACCCCACGGGGCGCCTGCTGCGCGACGCGAAGCTCTATGAGATTGGCGCGGGCACTAGCGAGATACGCCGCATGCTGATTGGACGCGAACTGTTCGAGGAAAGCGCGTAAGCGGCTGCGAGAGAGGTTTAGAATGCCCGCCCTGTCCTCTTCGCTAGACGTCGCATCCGCAGAATACGAGCGAAATCTCGCGGCCATGACGCTGCGTCTTGCGGAACTGCGGCAGTGCTTCGAGCGTACTCGCTTGGGTGGGGGCGAGAAAGCGCGGTCGCGTCACTTGGCTCGCGGCAAGATGCTGGCGCGCGAGCGGATCGACGCGCTGATCGATCCGCTCTCGCCCTTTCTTGAAATCGGGCGCTTCGCGGCGCAGGGGCTTTATGACGACGAGGTCGCCTGCGGCGGCGTCGTCGCGGGCGTCGGTCGAGTCTTCGATAGGCTCTGCATGATCGTCGCGAATGACGCCACGGTGAAGGGCGGCGTTTATTTCCCGATCACGGTGAAGAAGCATCTGCGCGCGCAGGAGATCGCCGCCCAGAACCGTTTGCCTTGCATTTATCTCGTCGACTCGGGCGGCGCCAATCTCCCGACGCAGGACGAAGTCTTTCCCGATCGCGATCACTTCGGGCGCATCTTCTATAATCAGGCGCAGATGTCGGCCCAGGGCGTGACGCAAATCGCCGTCGTGATGGGGTTGTGCACGGCGGGCGGCGCTTATGTTCCGGCAATGTGCGACGAGGCGATCATCGTGCGCGAGGAGGGCGCGATCTTCCTCGCTGGCCCGCCGCTCGTGGCGGCGGCGACAGGCGAGGTCGTGAGCGCCGAAGACCTCGGAGGAGCCGATGTGCACGCCCGCCGCTCCGGCGTCGTCGATCACTATGCCGAGGACGACCGCCACGCTTTGGAGCTGGCGCGCAGGGCGATCGCCAATCTGGGTGGGGCCGAGATCCACATGCGAATGGCGCAGCAGTCTTTGCCGCCGCGTTATCCCGCCGGGGAACTGCGTGGATTGGCGCCGGTCGACGCGCGCCGGCCCTATGACGCAAGAGAGGTCATCGCGCGCATCGTCGATGACAGCGCTTTTGACGAATTCAAGCCGCTTTACGGAACGACGCTGGTCACGGGCTTCGCGCATATTTGCGGTTATCGCGTCGCCATCCTCGCCAACGACGGGATTCTTTTCTCGGAAAGCGCCCTGAAGGGCGCGCATTTCATCGAGCTCGCCGCAAAGCGCAAGACGCCCCTCGTCTTCCTCCAGAACACCACCGGCTTCATGGTCGGCGCCAAATACGAGGCCGGCGGGATCGCGAAGGACGGCGCAAAGCTCGTGACGGCGGTCGCAACCGCCGCCATGCCGAAATTCACCATTGTCGTCGGCGGCAGCTTCGGCGCCGGCAATTACGCCATGTGCGGTCGCGCCTATTCCCCACGCTTTCTGTGGATGTGGCCTAACGCCCGCATCAGCGTGATGGGCGGCGAGCAGGCCGCGCGCGTTCTCTCTCGCGTTCGGCGCGACACGCTCGAGGCGAGAGGCGCAAGTTTGAGCGAAGAGGAAGAGGCCGCGCTGCAATCGCCAATACGCGCGCAATATGAGCGCCAGGGTCAGCCTCTCTACTCCAGCGCGCGGCTGTGGGACGACGGGATCATCGACCCCGCCGAAACGCGCCGGGTGCTCGGGCTTTGTCTAGCAATCAGCGCTCACTCCCCGATCGAGGAGACGCGCTTCGGTCTGTTTCGAATGTGAACGCGAGAGCCCTATGCCCGATCTGCTTCTCTCCACCGACGTCCGCGGCGTCGCCACGCTGACGCTCAATCGTCCGGAGCGCCATAACGCCTTCGATGAGGCGCTGGTGGCGGCTCTGAGCGCAACCTTTCAACAACTGGCGGGGAACGAGGCCGTCCGTATCCTCGTGATCCGCGGCGCCGGGAAGAGCTTTTGCGCAGGGGGCGACATCGGGTGGCTGCGCCGTATGGCCGGTGCCTCCTTCGACGAGAACCTCGACGACGCCGAGAGCCTGGCGCGGCTGATGCGCCTGCTCGACGGCTTTCCAAAACCTACGCTCGCCTTCGTCCATGGAGCGGCCTATGGGGGCGGTGTCGGTCTCGTCGCCTGCTGCGACATTGCGATCGCGACGGAGCATGCAACTTTCTGCCTGAGCGAGGCGAGGCTCGGCATCCTTCCGGCCGTGATCGGACCTTTCGTCATCCGCGCAATTGGCGCCCGCCAAGCGCGACGGCTGATGCTGACGGCAGAGACGATCTCGGCGGCGTCGGCGCGCGCTATCGGGCTCGTTCATCAGATTGCGCCTGCGGGCGAGGCGGAGGACGTGCTCGCAGGCATCATTGAAGCTCTCTTGCGTTGCGCGCCCGGCGCGCAGGAGCAGGCGAAGGCTTTTGTCGCGCTTTGCGCCGGCGAAACTATCGACGACGGCCTCGCACAGCAGTCGGCGCGGCTTCTCGCGACGCTGCGCGCCTCCAGCGAGGGGCGCGAGGGACTGAGCGCCTTTCTCGAGAAGCGCGCGCCGAAATGGGTCGGTGGCGGGAGCGAGGCCAATGTTTCGCAAGCTGCTGATCGCTAATCGCGGCGAAATCGCGTGTCGGGTCATAGTCACCGCCCGTCGGCTGGGCTTAGGCACGGTCGCGATCTATTCCGAGGCCGATTCCGCGTCGATGCACGTGGCGCAAGCTGACGAAGCTTGGCCCATCGGCGCGGCGCCCGCGCGGGAAAGCTATCTGGCGATCGACAAGATCGTCGAGGTGGCGAAGCGCAGCGGCGCCGAGGCGATTCACCCCGGGTACGGCTTTCTCTCCGAGAACCCGGATTTCGCGGAGGCCTGCGCGGCGGTCGGCCTCGTCTTCATCGGCCCGCCGCCGTCCGCCATGCGGGCGATGGGGTCGAAAGCGAGCGCAAAATCGCTCATGGAGTGGTCCGGCGTTCCGATCGTTCCAGGCTATCACGGGGATGCCACCGACCTCGAGATCCTGGAGAGGGAAGCGCAAGGCCTGGGTTTCCCGCTGCTCGTGAAAGCCGCGAGCGGAGGCGGGGGGCGCGGCATGCGCCTCGTCGAAAGCCTCGATGCGCTGCGCGAATCCGTCGAAGCCGCCTCGCGCGAGGCGCTCTCGGCCTTTGGCGGGGGACGGGTGCTGCTCGAAAGGCGCCTCATGCGCCCGCGGCACGTCGAGGTGCAGATCTTTGCGGATTGCGAGGGCGGCTGCGTGGCGTTCCAGGAACGCGATTGCTCCCTGCAACGCCGCCGCCAAAAAATCCTAGAGGAGACGCCGGCGCCGGGCCTGGCGCCCGAGTTACGCGAAGCGATGCGAAAAGCGGCGATCACGGCGGCCAGTAGCGTCGGCTATGTCGGCGCCGGCACCGTCGAGTTTCTCGTCGAGGAGGACCGCTATTACTTCCTCGAGATGAACACGCGTCTGCAGGTCGAGCACCCGATCACCGAGATGGTGGCGGGACAGGATCTGGTCGAGTGGCAGCTGCGGATCGCCGCCGGGGAACCGCTGCCCATGGGTCAGGAAGATCTTCGTCCGTACGGCTGCGCAATCGAGGCGCGCATCTGCGCGGAGGACCCGCAGCAGGACTTCTTGCCCTCCACGGGCTTGATCGATCGATTTCGGCCTCCGGACCTCCAAGCGAACGTTCGCGTGGACACTGGCGTGCGCAGCGGCGATCGCATCACGCCCTATTACGACTCTTTGCTCGCCAAGCTGATCGTGTGGGGCGAGGATCGGCCCACGGCGCTGCGACGGCTGCGGCGGGCGCTCGAGCAATTCGTGATCGTCGGCGTCGCGACCAATCTCGACTTCCTGCGGGCGCTTTGCCGAGAGGCATGGTTCGACGCCGGCGCTTATGACACGAACTCTGTCGAGGCCGACGCCGCGCAATTGGGTGCGCCGCCGCTCACGCCAGAAGATGAACAGGTTGTCCTCGCCGCAGGCGCGGCCGTTTGGCTCTCAGACCTGTCAAAGCGAAGCGCCGTCATTACGCCCTGGGACACGATGGACGGCTGGAGATTGGACGGCCGGCAGGGCGTCGACGTCGAATTCCTGATGAATTGCCGGACGATAAAACTACGGCTCGATCCGGAGGGGGAGGGCGCCTTTCGATTTGAAGCGAACGGTCAGGCCATTCGCGCGGAATTCGTTCCTTCGGATGCGGGACTGCGTCTCTGCGTGAACGGCGTCTGGCGCGATGTCGGCGTCGTCCGCCGAGCGGCGGAGGTCGTGATCGTTCTTCGCGGCCGCAATCACACGCTGGCGGTGCGCGATCCTCTTCGCGCCGCCTCTCGCCGAGGCGACAGCGATCGGCGCTTGATTGCGCCTTTGCCTTCCCGCGTGGTTCGCGTCCATGCAGTGAACGGTCAGGACGTGAAGGAGGGAGCGAGCGTCGTGACGCTGGAGGTGATGAAGACGGAATTCGTGCTGCGCGCGCCGAGTGACGGGGCGATCGCCGGCCTGGCCTGCAAGGAGGGCGACTGGGTTCCCGAGGGCGCGACGCTCGCCTACATCTCCGAGGACAAGGCGCCGGCTGGCGCCGAGGCGAACGGCGACGGCCGATGACGATCCCTAAGCGCGTCCAAATTGTCGAGGTCGGGCCGCGCGACGGCCTGCAAAACGAGCACGGGATTCTGTCCGTCGAAGCCAAGGCGGAACTCATCGAGGCGCTCGCGCGAGCGGGCCTGACCCGCATTGAGGCGGGGAGTTTCGTGTCCCGCACGGCCGCGCCGCAGATGGCGACAACCGGAGAGCTGTTGCGACGGGTGGGGTCGCGACCCGAATTGCGGCTTTCGGTTCTCGTCCCCAATCTGCGAGGTCTCTCCGACTCGCTGGCGTCCGGCGCGACCGAAATCGCCGTCTTCGCCGCCGCCACCGAGAGCTTTTCCAGGCGCAACATCAACTGTTCGATCGCGGAGAGTTCTGGATCGCTTCTCTCAGGTGGTCGCCAAGGCGAAGCATCAGGGCCTTGGCGCCCGCGGCTATGTCTCCTGCGCGCTCGGCTGCCCCTATGAGGGCGCGGTCGAGCCTCGCCAGGTCGCCTCCGTCGCACATGCGCTCAAGGCCATGGGCTGCAGCGAGATTTCTTTGGGCGATACGATCGGGGTCGGAACGCCTCTCGCCGCGCGAGCGCTGATCGAAACGGTCGCGCGCGACGTCGGCCTGCAAAATCTTGCGGTGCACTTCCACGACACGTACGGGCAGGCGCTCGCGAACATTTTCGCCTGTCTCGAGGCCGGCGTTAGCGTGATCGACGCGTCGGTCGGCGGTCTCGGAGGCTGTCCTCATGCGCCTGGGGCCTCGGGCAACGTCGCGACGGAAGACGTCGTCTATATGCTCGAGGGAATGGGCGTCGAGACCGGCGTCGATCTAGGGCTGCTGCTCGAAGCCGGCGCTTTCGCGGCGCGCCAGCTCGCCCGAGCGCCCAGCAGTGCGGTTGCGCGCGCCTATGCGTCCAGCGAGGCCCGTCGGCGCGGGATACAGAAGTCCCAGGCGCAGGGATGACCCTCTCGCACTTGTCCCAAAGTCGTTTCGCGATACATGCGCATCGGAAAGGTAGGGAATGTCGTCGCTTTTCGGATTGTCCGTCGATCAACTGGCGATGCGCGAGACGGCGATGGACTTCGCCCGCGAACGACTCGCGCCGGATGCGCTGCGCTGGGACAAGGAAAAGCACTTTCCACTCGACGTGCTGCGTGAGGCTGCAGCGCTCGGCTTTGCCGCCATCAACGCTTCCGATGAACACGGCGGCGTGGGGCTCGCGCGTCTCGACTCTGTGGTGATTTTCGAGGCTCTGGCGATGGGTTGTCCGACGATCGCGGCCTATCTGTCGGTGCACAATATGTGCGTCTGGATGGTCGACCGCTTCGGCTCGGAGGCGCAACGCCGCGAGTGGACGCCGCGGCTCGCCAGCATGCAGGTGTTTTCGAGCTACTGTCTCACCGAGCCCGGCTCCGGATCCGACGCGGCGGCTCTGCGCACTCGCGCAGAACGCGACGGCGACGATTATCTGTTGCACGGTGAGAAGCAGTTCATCTCGGGCGCCGGCGCCGGCGGCCGCGATCACCTTTATATCGTGATGGCGCGCACCGGCGGGGACGGGCCCCGTGGCGTCTCGGCTTTTCTGGTCGAGGGGGGCAACCCCGGCCTCACGCTCGGCGCCGCCGAGCGCAAGATGGGCTGGAATGCGCAACCGACGCACGCCTTGAGCTTCTCGGCCTGCCGCGTGCGGGCCTCGGACCTCCTCGGGCGTGAGGGAGAGGGCTTCAAGATCGCCATGGCGGGCTTGGACGGCGGGCGATTGAACATCGGGGCCTGCTCGCTCGGCGGTGGGCAAGCGGCGCTCGAGAAGACCCTGGCCTATATGGGGGAACGAAAAGCCTTCGGCCGCCGCCTCGACGAATTCCAGGCTTTGCAGTTCCGACTCGCGGATATGGCCACGAAACTGGAGGCGGCGCGCGCGTTGCTTTGGCGCGCGGCCGCGGCGCTCGACGCGTGTTCGAACGAAGCCACGACGCTTTGCGCGATGGCGAAGCGCGTCGCTACGGACGCCGGGTTCGAGGCGGCCAATGACGCGCTACAGCTGCATGGCGGCTACGGCTATCTGTGCGATTACGGAGTCGAGAAGATTGTGCGCGACCTGCGGGTTCATCAGATACTCGAAGGCGCCAACGAGATCATGCGAGTGATCGTGGCGCGGTCGCTCCTCGAAAGCCAGTCTCGCGATCGGAGTGGGGACGCTCGATGAGCGAAAGCGATGTGCTCGTCTCACGAATTGGCCGGATGGGCCACATCCAGCTCAACAGGCCGAGGGCGCTGAACAGTCTGACGCTTGAAATGGTGCGATGCTTCGCGACGGCGCTTGATGCGTTCGGCGAGGACGAGAAGACGATCGCCGTTCTGGTGACCGGCGCAGGCGAGCGCGGTTTGTGCGCGGGCGGCGACATCCGCGGCATGTTCGAGTGGCGCGGCGAGCAGGAAAACCCCTACAAACAGTTTTGGCGCGAGGAATATCGGCTGAACGCGCGCATCGCCGCCTTCCCCAAGCCTTACGTCGTGGTGATGGACGGCATCGTCATGGGCGGCGGCGTCGGCGTTTCTGCGCATGGGAACCGCCGCCTTGCGACGGAGCGGACGCGCCTCGCTATGCCGGAGACCGGCATTGGATTCATCCCCGACGTCGGAGGGACGTGGCTGCTCACGCGCGACGGCGGGGCAGGCGTTTACATGGCCCTTTCTGGCGCGGCGATCGGAGCCGCCGACGCCATGCAGATCGGGCTGGCCGATCTTTGCGTCGAGTCATGCGACATTCCCCAATTGATCTCGCGTCTGAGGCAATGCGAGCATCCGCAGGATATCGACGCGGCGCTGCTCTCCGCGTCCTGCGCGCCGGGGCGGAGCGTCTTTCACGAACACCGAGCGCTTCTGGATGAGGTCATGATGCAGGAGCGCGTTGAGGACATCATCGCGGCGCTCGTCTTTGCTGGATCGAGCTTCGCCCTGCAGGCGGCCCGCGAGATCGGTCGGAAGTCGCCGACGAGTTTGCGTCTCACCCACGAACTCCTGAAGCTTGCCAAGCGATCGGACAATCTCGAAGACTGCCTTTTGCGGGAGTTCCGATCGGCCTGCGCCCTGCTGGAGGCACCCGATCTGCGGGAAGGCGTTCGCGCCGCCATCATCGACAAGGATAAGAACCCGAAGTGGTCGCCGCCGACGCTGGCCGAGGTCGACGACGCGGCAATAGCGGCGCTTCTCACCGGGACGCAGGACGCGCCGCCAATGTTCGAACCGTGGTCGCAATCGGGAATAGGCCGGACTTGGACGGAGGCTCGGCGGGCATGAAGGAGGCTCGAAGATGAATCCGTCCGGCTCCGTGGTCATCGTCAGCGCGGCGCGCACGCCTATCGGCGCCTTTCTTGGCGAGCTAAAGGAGGCGACGGCGACCGAGCTCGGCGCTTGCGCGATAGCAGGCGCCTTGGCGCGGTCCAAAATGCGCGCCGAGAGCGTCGACGAAGTCAACATGGGCTGCGTGCTTCCCGCAGGCCTCGGCCAAGCGCCGGCGCGTCAGGCGTCCCTAGCCGCCGGGCTGCCCGAGGCGACGGGATGCGTCACCATCAACAAAATGTGCGGATCGGGTATGAAGGCGATCATGCTGGCGCACGACGCTATCCGCGCCGGAAGCGCGGGAGTGGTCGTCGCCGGCGGGATGGAGAGCATGAGCAATGCTCCCTATCTCCTCGCTCGCGCCCGCTCTGGCTATCGAATGGGGCACGGCAAGATCCTCGATCACATGTTTCTTGATGGGCTCGAAGACGCCTATGAGAAGGGCCGTCTAATGGGCTCCTTCGCGGAGGACTGCGCCCGGGTCTACCAGTTCACCAGGAAACAGCAGGACGAATATGCGATCGCTTCGCTCACGCGCGCTCAGCGGGCAGCGGCGGAAGGCGCTTTTGATGCCGAAATCGTCCCTGTGCGAATCGCCGGTCGAAAGGAAACGCAAGAGGTCAGCGTCGACGAAACGCCGCGAAAAGCAAATTTGGACGAAATACCCAAATTGAAGCCGGCCTTCGCCCCTGACGGTTCGATCACCGCGGCGAATGCGAGCAAGATTTCGGACGGCGCAGCCGCGCTTGTCCTGAGCACCGACGAGGCGGCGCGATGTTGCGGCGTCGTCCCGCTCGCCACGATCGTCGGCCACGCAACCCATGCCGCAACCCCTCGCGATTTTCCAACCGCGCCGATCGGCGCGATCGAGAAACTGCTGAAGCGCGTCGGCTGGAGGCGCGAAGAGGTAGACCTCTTCGAGATCAACGAGGCGTTCGCCGTCGTCGCCATGGCGGCGATGCATGATCTCGGACTTTCGCACGACAAGGTAAATGTCCACGGCGGCGCCTGCGCGCTCGGCCATCCGATCGGCGCTTCGGGCGCCCGCATCGTCGTAACCCTTCTCCATGCCCTGGAGAGATACGGCCTGCGTCGAGGCGTTGCTGCGCTGTGCATTGGCGGTGGCGAGGCCACGGCGCTGGCGGTCGAGCGTACGAGCTGACATTTGCGAGACATCACCGGCAGGAGGTCCTGCTGCGGCGCCGCGACGAAATTACCCCGAGACGCCTGACTTGAAATCTCCGTGCGCTAATTGAGGTCGAGATGAAACATCGCGTCGCGCATCCGGATTACGCCGTGGGATTTGATTTCCACATCGATTACCTCCAGCTGCTGTCTCCGGAAGGCGAGCTGAAGGAATTGGCGGGAGCCGTCTCCCGCGACGCGGATCTGCTTGTCGGCTTCCATAGCGCCATGACTCGCGCGCGTGTCTTCGACGCGAAGGCGATTGCGCTTCAACGCACGGGGCAATTGGGGACATTCGCCTCGGCCCTCGGGCAGGAGGCGATCGGCGTGGGCGTCGCCACTGCGATGCGCCCAAACGACTTGCTCGTCCCTTCCTATCGGGATCACGCCGCTCAGTTCCTCCGCGGCGTCAAGATGGCTGAAATCCTCCTCTACTGGGGAGGGGACGAGCGCGGCAACGACTTTGCAAACGCCCGAACCGACTTCCCGATTTGCGTGCCTGTCGGCACGCAAGTGGCGCACGCGGCCGGCGCCGCTTATTCATTCAAGTTGCGCAAGGAAGAACGTGTCGCCGTCTGCTTCATCGGCGACGGCGGCACAGGGAATGGCGGTTTCTACGAGGCGATCAACATGGCGGGCGTGTGGCGCGTCCCCCTCGTCGTCGTCATCAACAACAACGGTTGGGCGATCTCGACCCCGCGCTCTCTCGGTTGCGCGGCCGAGACATTGGCGCAAAAAGCCGTCGCCGCCGGGGTGGAAGGACTTCAGGTCGACGGCAATGACGTGCTTGCCGTCCATCAGGCCGCGAGCGGCGCAATAGAAAAGGCGCGAAGCGGCGGCGGGCCGACGGTCATCGAAGCGCTGAGCTATCGTCTCGGCGATCACACCACCGCCGACGACGCCTCGCGCTATCGCGATCCCGAGATCGTTCGCGCCGCTTGGGCGCGCGAGCCCATTGGCCGTCTGCGGAACCTGCTTGTCGCGCGCGGGCTCTGGTCCAAGGAGCAGGAAGCCGCGCTTTTGAAGGACTGTGGCGAGGAGGTCGAAAGAGCGGTGGCCAGCTATCTCGCGACACCCGCGCCGAGCAGCGATTTCATGTTCGACCATCTCTTCGCGACGCTGCCGCCCTCGATGCGCCGCCAGCGAGACGAAGCGTGTCGTCATGCGCAGACCTCGGGGGGCCGGCATGGCTGAAATCACGCTCGTCGAAGCCATCGACCTGGCGCTGGGCTACGAGATGAGGCGCGATTCCACGGTGGTTTTGCTTGGCGAGGACATCGGCGTCAATGGCGGCGTCTTTCGCGCGACCAACGGCCTTCAGGAGCGCTTCGGCCGCGAGCGCGTCATCGACACGCCGCTCGCGGAAGCGGGCATCGCTGGGGTGGCGGTCGGCATGGCGGCGATGGGACTTAAGCCGGTGGCGGAAATTCAATTTTCGGGCTTCATCTATCCGACGATCGACCAAATGATCAATCACGCGGCGCGATTGCGTCACCGCACACGCGGCAGGTTGACTTGCCCGATGGTGCTGCGTTCGCCCTGCGGCGCGGGAATTCATGCACCCGAGCACCATTCGGAAAGTCCCGAAGCGATCTTCGCCCATATGCCCGGGCTTCGGGTCGTCATGCCGTCGACACCGGCGCGCGCCTATGGCCTTTTGCTCGCGGCGATCCGTGATCCCGATCCCGTCGTCTTCCTTGAACCCACGCGACTCTATCGGCTGTTTCGTGAAGACGTCGTGGACGACGGCGAGGCATTGCCGCTCGATGCCTGTTTCGTTTCTCGCGAGGGCCGTGACGTCACCGTCGTGACCTGGGGCGCCACGCACGCCGAGGTCATGAGGGCAGCTGAAGCGCTGTCGCAACGGGGAGTTGAAATCGAGGTGATCGACCTCGCAACGCTCAAGCCTTACGACTCGGAGACGATTATGAAATCCGTCGAAAGGACGGGCCGCTGCGTAATTGTCCACGAAGCGCCGCGGACCGCCGGCTTCGGAGCCGAAATCGCTGCGGAAATCGGCGAGCGCGCGCTCTACTCTCTGCAGGCGCCGGTGACCCGCGTAACAGGCTACGATGTCGTCGTGCCCCTATCCAAATTGGAGAGGCAATACATGCCGAGCGTCGAACGCATCGTTGACGCGGTGCAAAAATGTATGGAGGCCGCGTGAAAATCTTCAAGCTGCCAGACCTCGGCGAAGGGCTGCAGGAGGCCGAGCTCGTGGAATGGCGCGTTCGTCCGGGAGACGAAGTCGCGATGGACGCCCCGCTTCTCGCCGTCGAAACCGCGAAAGCGGCCGTAGAGATTCCGTCTCCCTTTGCCGGACGCGTCGCGCGCCTCTTTGCGAAGACTGGCGACATCGTCCACATCGGCGCGCCTCTCGTCGGTTTCGAGGGCGAGGGCGCAGAAGACGAAGACGCTGGATCGGTTGTCGGCGCCGTCCAATCCGGATCCCACGTGCTTGCGGAAACGACGCAGACAGTGGGTCACGGCGGCGCGGGACTCCGCGCGACGCCCGCCGTCCGCGCGCTGGCTCATAAGCTCGGCGTCGAGCTTGGCATGGTGACCCCTTCGGGCGCCGACGGCGTGATCACGGCGAATGACGTGCAGCGCGTCGCGCGCATCCTGAGCGAAAGCGAGCCGGCCGAGCCTTTGCGCGGTTTTCGCCGCTCCATGGCGCAGAACATGGCGCTGGCCCAGGCCGAGGTGGCGGCTGCGACAATTGTGGACGATGTCGACATCGAGTCCTGGGCCCCGGGCGAGGACGTCACCGTCAGGCTCATTCGCGCGCTCGTCGCCGGTTGCCGGGCGGAGCCTTCACTGAACGCGTGGTTCGAAAGCAACGCTCTTGCGCGTCGCGTATTGCGTAAAATCGACCTCGGCGTCGCCGTCGATCTCCCGGAGGGGCTCTTCGTTCCCGTGCTCCGGGATGTGGGGACGCGTGACCTCGGCGATTTGCGCGCGGGCATCAACCGCATGCGCGCCGACCTTGCCGCACGTCGCGTTCCTCCGGAGGAGATGCGCGGCGCCACAATCACGCTCTCGAACTTCGGCGTCATCGCGGGCCGCTACGCCGCGCCCGTCGTTGTGCCTCCCACCGTGGCCATTCTGGGGGCCGGGCGCATACGCCGCGAGCCCATCGTCCGTGACGGGGCGATCGTCGCGCGCCGCGTGATGCCGCTGAGCCTCACCTTTGACCATCGCGCGGTTTCCGGCGGCGAGGCGGGTCGATTCCTCGCTGCGGTCATGCGCGACCTATCAGCCACCTGAGCTCGAGCGCCGCATTTGGGGCTGGTCTACGCTGAAGTCGATGCGACCCTGCAGCAAATCGCCGTCAGGCGACAGCATCCGATAGACCACATGATATGCGCCTGGCTGAAGCGGAGGCGCGTCCATGCTGAGGCGCCGGGAGCGCTGGGGCTGGGTCTTGGTCGCGAGCACGTTTCCACGGTCGTCCTGAAGCTCAGCCAGAGAATAATCCGGGTCCATCTTCAGCGATAAGAGCAGGTCGATGCGGCGCGGCGAGTGGACAAGACGCATTTTTGCTCCGGGGAAGGATCGCACGAGATAGCCGTGGGCCCACGAAGTCGCCGTTACGGAGATCCACAAGGCCACGGCGATCGCGCATGCGGTGAGCGTTGAGCGGGTCATGGGGACTCCCTATCCTTTTCAGCGTTCTGGCGGCGCTAGGCGTCGACAAACCGATCTCTCCCGGCTTTTGCAATTAGAACGGGTCCTTCCGTCGCCAATTGGGGCTGGAGCGCAATGCTGACGACAGACCGAAGGCGGCGACGGAAGCTTTCTCCCTAGGGAAAAGCCGACCCGTTTTCAAAGTCACGGCGACGACTATGTAATTCCTCTTACATCCGGTGCGGCCACAGCTGAGGCCCGACAATGAAAGTGATAACCGAAGAGCGCGGCGGCAAGACGATCCTTACGCTCAAAGACGAGCGCCTCGACGCGCATAATTCCGGAGAGCTCAAGGATCGAATCCTCAAGCTGTTCGAGGACGGCTGCCGCGACGCCGTTGTGGATCTGCGCAATGTGCAGTTCATCGACAGTTCCGGCTTGGGCGCGCTGCTTTCCGGACACAAGAATGCGATGCAGCGTTCGGCTGGCTTCGCGCTTGCCGGCTTGCAGCCACGGGTCCGATCCATGTTCGAGCTGACGCGATTGCAGCGCGTCTTTGAAATCTACTCGGGCCTTCAAGAAGCCTTGAGCGAATGAGGCGGGGAGGTTCGCATGTGCGACGGGCCCGAGACGATCCTAAATCTGGACATTCAGGTCCCCAATCAGACGCGATATCTCGGCCTCATCGGCAACATCACCGAGCTCATCGCCAAGGAGCTCGACGCGACCAATGCGGACCGAGAAACGCTTGCCTATCACCTTAATCTCGTGGTCACGGAGGCCGTGACAAACGCGATCCAATACGGCTCGCCCAGCCGCGAGCATGACTGTGTTCGAGTTCTGCTCTCCTATGAAAGTAGCGACCTTTGCGTGCGCGTGTTTGACCACGGTCAGGGATTCGATCTCGCAAGCCTGAACGCGCCCGAGGTTGATGAACATTGTGAGCGGGGACGCGGACTCTTTTTCATCCGCACGCTGATGGACACGGTTGAATACCGCAGGACGGAGTCCGGAAACGTGCTCGAAATGAAGAAGAGACTGATCTAACGCGTGGGTGGCGGCCGTCGGTTCGATTCCCGGCAAGGGCGGACGCCGTCGTGATAATGTGCAGGCGAAGATGAGTTGGCGCCCCGCGTTTCGTAAACTATTCGATCGCTTCGCGAAGAGGCGTCACATCGAGCTTCCCTGCGAGATCGAATTCCCGGAAAGCTATCTTCTTTCGACGCCGCCAAACGAGGCGGTGCGTGATGTGCTCAACCTCTCTGCGGTCCTCGCGAACGGGCGCGACGCCTTGTATCTTAGTCTGGCAACGAGAGGAACGAGGCATGGCCTCTGGCGATTAGCCCTCTACGGCCTTCATCCCCGTAATTTGGATGAGCTGTTGCCGTCCCTCCACAATATCGGTCTGCGCGTCATCGATCAAACCGGTTATTCCGTGATCCTCAACGGGCACACACTTTTCATCCGCGATTTCCGCGTGAGGTCCGCATTCGCGGAGACCGAATGGTCCTCCGCTATTGAATTGTCCGTGGCGCACACCATGGACGCCGTGCTGCGTGGTGAGATTGAAGACGATATTCTCAATGGATTGGTGCTCAGGACCTCGTTGCAGTGCCGTCAAGTCGACTTGCTTCGCGCATACTGCAATTACTATTTGCAGATTTCCGACCGCTTCGATCAGCGCAGGATCCACGGCGCTCTCCTGACAAATTTCCGTGCCGCAGGACTGCTCTACAGATATTTCGAGGCGCGCTTCAAGCCGGATACGAAGCTCGGCGGTGTCTCTGAACGGGAGATCGGAACTTTTCCGGCCATTCGTCAGGAGCTGATCGACGCGCTCGAGGAGGTCGACAACATCGCCGAAGATCGCATCTTGCGCGACATCTTCAATCTCATCGACTCGACGTGGCGCAGCAACTTCTTCCTGTCGCAGAAGGGCGCGGCGCACTGCATTTCATTGAAAATCGGCAGTCTTGGCGTTATCAACATGCCCAATCCACGCCCGTTCGCCGAGATATATGTTCACGCGCGATCCATGGAGGGCGTGCATTTGCGCGGGGCGAGAGTGGCGCGCGGCGGCGTGCGCTGGTCCGAACGCCCAGACGATTTCAGGACGGAAATCCTGGAGCTGATGACCACCCAGATGGTCAAGAACGCGGTCATCGTTCCCCAGGGGGCCAAAGGGGGCTTCGTGCTGAAGTCCTCGGTCTCCGGCCGGCGAGGCTCCGTGGATGAGGGACGGGAGGCCTATGGAGTCTTCATTCGCGGGCTTTTGGACCTCACCGACAATCCGAGCGGAGCCGGGCCGGAACGTCCGCCTGAGCTGCTCTGTTACGATGATCCCGATTCCTATCTGGTCGTCGCGGCGGACAAGGGAACCGCGAGCTTCTCAGACGACGCCAACGAGATTGCGGCTGAGTACCGATTTCTGGCTCGGCGACGCCTTCGCGACGGGCGGATCGAACGGCTTTCACCACAAAAAGTTCGGCATCACCGCGCGCGGCGCCTGGATCTGCGTGAAAAGACATTTTCGGGAAATCGGGCATGACATCGATGATCAACTTGTGTCGGTCATTGGCGTGGGCGGGATGGAAGGCGACGTCTTCGGCAATGGCATGCTCCTGTCGAACAACATACGACTTCTTGGGGCGTTCAACGCGGACTACATCTTCATTGACCCGAATCCCGACCGCCAGGCGTCCTTCATGGAACGTCGCCGCCTTTTTGAAAAACCGGGTTCGACCTGGGCAGATTATAATCATGCGTTGCTGTCGCCCGGTGGCGCGGTCTACCACCGAAGCGTCAAGGACATTGTACTGAGCGTTGAGGCACAGCATTGGCTCGGCGCACGCAGCGCCATTTTCGACGGCGAAGCCGTGATCCGGCTCATGCTCGCTGCGCCCGCGGATCTGTTGTGGTTGGGGGGGATCGGCTCCTATGTCAAGGCCAGCACCGAAACCAACGAGTTTGTCGCGGACCATTTCAATGACGGCGCCCGCATAGATGCATCCGAAGTCCGCGCTAAGGTGGTTGGGGAGGGTGCTAACCTCGGGTTCACGCAAAGAGCGAGAATTGAATATGCGTTGAGGGGCGGACGTATCAACACCGACGCGATCGACAACTCAGGGGGCGTGGATCTTTCTGATCACGAGGTCAATCTCAAGATTTTGATGTCGCCGCGCGGAAACGGCGGCGAAGCTCGTTCCGGCGGTGAGGAGCGAAATCGCTTGCTACGCGAAGTCGCAGATGAAGTCTGCGAGCAGGTGCTTGACAATAATTATCACCAGAGCCTTTGCCTTTCTCTGGAGCGTGAGCGGTGCCGCGCCGACCTTTCGCCTTTTTTGGAGGTTGCGGACCACCTGCAAAACGCCGGCTTGCTCGATCGCTGGGTCGAAGCCTTTCCTTCCCGAAAGGAAGTGCTCGCGCGCGGCGAGCAGGCCCTAACGCGGCCCGAACTCGCCGTCTTGATGGCGAAAGGGAAGTTGGCGCTAAAGCGCGCCTTACTGGAGGCGCCGGGCGTTCTCGACGAAGATTGGGCCCAAGCCATCGGCGCCGGGTATTTCCCCGCGCGCGTGCGCACGCTCCATACCTCGGTTCTTAAGGAGCATTTATTGGGGAGAGAAATTGCGGGCGCCGTGATTTGCAATAAGATCATCGATCAAGCCGGGGTCGGCTTTCTCGCCGCGGCCGATAGTCTCGACGCGGCTCGAGTCAGCGAGGCGGTGGGACTTTATCTCGCGTTCGATCAGATCCTACAGGGCGATCGCTGGCGCGACGCCGTGCGCGCTCTCGACGGAAAAATGACTCCTGAGCGTCAGTATGAGTTGCTTTTGCAACTCGAGGAGGCGCTGGCTTTTCTTTGCAGATGGGCCTGGGAGCATGGCAGGCGGCTGCGGCCCGATCCGCTCTCAATGGAGCGGTGGCGAGAGGAATTGGCGCGCTACCAGAATCATCTCGGGGCGAGTCCCGAGTTCACCGTATTGACTTCGGCGGCGCCCGAAGCCGCGCGATTGCTCTTCCTGAATTGCCTGCGCGATTTTCCCGTGCTCGTCGACTTGTCGAGAAGCATCCAGCAGGATCTAGCAGAGGTGACCGATCTCTATGAAGATTTTCTGCGCGCTCTGGGCTTGCGCCAGCTCGCCTCGCTTCTGTCAGAAATCAAACCGCGAGACGTCTGGGAACGTCGCTTGCAACGCTCCCTCGACGATCAGCTACGATCCGCGGCAGTGCGATTTGTGCGGGTGGAGCTAGCTTCGAAGGTGAAGGATTTCTCCTTATACATTGAGGGGCACGGGCTCGAGACGCGCCTTGCCAAGATCCAGGCGCTTCGCTCGGAGCTGATTGAAGCCGCGCCCGTGACATTGGTCCCATTTGCAGTGCTGATCAGCGAACTGCACTCCTTCGTTGACGCTTGCGTGGCCGCCGGCGCGGCTCAACAGCAATGAACGACCCACGATCGGTGTCGCGGCGCCAAGCTTGCGGCTGTCAAAGGTGGCGCCAAGCCCTATCTGCCATGAAAAGCGCTCGAGCTTTTGAGGCGTGGCGATGTTGCGGCAAGGTTGCGATGCGTCGGACCCGCGCCTGCTGCGCGCGGTGTTGGACTGCGGGGAAGAGGCCGTCTGCGTCATAGACGGCGCCGGGGCTTTGATCCTGATGAGCGAAGCCGCCGAAACACTATCTGGATATCGGCAGAGTGAGCTCCTTGGAGCCTTCCTTCCTTTTACGACGCCGATCTGCGTTGAGGCAGACGCCTCGCCGCTGGGACACGAGACGCGCCGCTTACGTCGGCGCGATGACAGCGAGATCGAGGTCGAGATCGACATGCGCCCCCTCGAGCATGTGTGCGAGGGTCTTCAGCTCTTGCGGCTGCGCCTAAAGCCGCTCCCCCGCGGGCCGGCAACGGCTGGCCTGGAGCTGGAGGCGAACCTCCCCCAGTTGTTCGATACGATCCCCGATGGAGTAATTCTCATCGACGAGGCCGGTATCATCGAGTTTTTCAGCACCGGCGCCGAGCGGTTGTTTGGCTTTACGCGGCGCCAAACGCTCGGCCAAAACGTGAGGATGCTCATGCCCGCTCCGACGCGCGACGTGCATGACCAGTACATTTCCAGCTATCTCAAGACCGGCGAGAAAAAGATCATGGGCGTCGGCCGCGAAGTCGTCGCTCGCCGCAAGGATGGATCCCTGTTTCCCATCTATCTCTCGATCGGAGAGCTTTGGCTGCAAGGGAGACGTCATTTTGTTGGCGTGACTCACGATCTGACGCAAAGCAAACGGGCTGCAGACAAAGTGCTGAGCCTTTCCGCGGCGATGGACCAGAGTCCGAATGCGGTGATGATCGCGGACAAGGAGGGGGTGATTCAGTACGTCAATGAGAGCTTCGTGAATCTAACGGGCTACTCGGCCCAGGAACTCGTCAATGCGACGCCGAGCGTGCTGCGTTCCCAACATACGGGGCTGGAGCAGTATCGACGGCTGTGGCAGACGATCGGCGAAGGACGCGAGTGGCGCGGCGAGATCGAAAATCGTCGGAAGGATGGAAGCCTCTACTGGGCGCTCGAAACGATCAAGCCCTTAACAGACGGTAAGCGCGAGATCACGCATTACCTCGCGATTCAGCAAGACATTACCGCGCAGAAACGGGATAGGGAGGCGCTTATGGAGAGCGAAGCGCGCTTTCGTCACGTTGCGGAGATGACGGGCGAATGGCTCTGGGAGCAGGACGCCAGCGGCCGATACACTTATAGTAGCGCGGGCGTCAAGATTATCCTCGGCTTTGCGCCGGAGGAGATCATCGGAATGAGCTATCTTCAACTTCATGTTGATGGTCCGGATCACGATGCATCGACTCTTCAGAAACCTCGGCCTTTTTTCCGTCTCGTCAACCAATATCGCCACAAGGACGGAAGCATCGTGTTTACGGAGTCGAGCGGTGCGCCGATTTTCGACAAGGACGGACGCCTTGTGCGTTGGCGGGGCGTTGACCATGACATCACCGCGCAAAAGTCCTTCGAGGACGCGCTTCGGCTACGAGACCGCGCGATGGAGTTGGTGCACGTGGGTATTTCGATTAGCGACGCTAAGACTCGGGGCATTCCAAACATATACGTCAATCCCGCGTTCTGCCGCATGACAGGGTACGCTCGGGAGGAACTCATCGGGCGAAATTTACGGATGTTGCGCGGTCCGGAGACGGATGAAGCGACGCTGGAGCGCTTCAATCACGCCGTGAGTCGGGGCGAAGACTGCCAGGTGACGCTGCGGGTGTACCGCAGGAACGGCACATCGTTTTGGAATGAGTTGCTCATGTCGCCCGTGACAGACGAGGCCGGCGAGATCACCAATTTCGTGGGTATTCACACCGACGTGACCGAACGACGCAAGGCCGCCGAACGAATTCATGAACTCGAGATCGCCAAGCATATTCAGCTTTCCCTCCTGCCCGATGCGCCATTGCAGTTACCCTGCGTGGAATTGGCGGGTTTTTGCGCACCGGCGAGCCAGGTGGGTGGAGACTATTTCGACTACTTCGAGAACTCGGGCACCGTCGACATGGTCATTGCCGACGTATCGGGCCATAGCGTCGGGGCGGCCCTGCTGATGACGGAAGTTCGCAGCACGCTTCGGGTGGAGGCTCGCAAGGCGCCTAGAGCGGTTTCGCCGGCGGAAGTTCTGAGGGATCTGAACGAACTTCTTTATGATGATCTTACGCGTTCAGAGTCCTTCATCACGATGCTCTACATGAAATACGATCCGGAAGGACGGCGGTTGACCTACGCGAACGCAGGGCACAACCGGGCGATCCTGCTGCGCTCTGGCGACGGTCGCCCCACATTGCTCGACGCCGAAGGGCTGGTATTGGGCGCTTTGCGTGGTGTCGAATTCGAGGAAAGGACGATCGAGCTCGCTGCCGGAGATCTGCTCGTGCTCTACACAGACGGCTTCACGGAAGCTCAGAACGCGGTGGGAGAATTCTACGGCATTGAACGGCTCATTGGCGCTCTCCGTCATCACAAAGAACTTCCCTTGCAAGCGATCCTGAAAGGCGTTCTCGGACACGTGCGCGATTTCTGTGGGGAGCGAGCGCTCGACGACGACATTGCCATGGTGGTCATGAGAGTGAGCTGAAGCGACGAAAATGCGGCGTAGGGGAGGAAGCCGTGGGCAACAATCTTCCGATGAGTTGTTTGCGGCGTCGTAAGGTGGGGCTCGCGTTGAGCAGCGGCGTCGCGCGCGGTTGGGCGCATATTGGCGCGATACGCGCTTTGACCCGCCTGGGGGTTCCCTTCGATATCGTCGCTGGATGCTCGGCCGGCGCTCTGGTTGGCGGCTGCTACGTCGCCCGGCAACTCGATCAGCTTGAAAAATGGGCGATGAGCCTTAGCCCACGTAAGGTCGTCGGTTATCTCGATCTGAGCTTCGGGCGCGGCGGCATGATCAAGGGAGAAAAGATCAAGAGCGAGCTACGAAAATTTCTGGGCGAGCAGCGCATCGAGGATCTACATGCGCCCTTCATCGCCGTCGCCACGGACTTGGGCACGGGTCATGAGGTCTGGCTGCGAGAAGGCGATCTCGCCGACGCGATCCGCGCCTCGATCGCGATGCCGGGGTTATTGCCGCCGATCGAGTTCAGGAACCGTTGGTTGGCCGACGGAGCGCTGCTCGACCCGATGCCGGTCGCGGCCTGCCGATCTCTCGGCGCGGATCTGGTAATCGCCGTCAATTTGAATACGGACATTCTGGGGAAGATGCGCAAAGGCTCCACCTCCTCGCGGCTGACCTTCGGCTTCGATCCCACCGATCTGTTGAACGCGCAAGCTGCATTCGCGGAGCGCGCGCCTCCAAACAGTCTTACACAGGGCCTCTTCGGTGGAACACGCGACAATCCGAATATCTTCGGCGTGATGATGACCTCGCTGAGCATCATGCAGGACCGTCTGACACGTTCCCGCTTGGCGGGGGACCCTCCGGACGTGCACATCGCGCCGCGCGTCGGACATATCGGGCTGCTGGAATTCGACCGAGCCGCTGAAGTGATCAAAGAGGGAGAGAACGCCGTCGAACGAGCCCGTCCCGAGCTCCTGGATGCGTTGGAGGCGATGGGACTCGCGGTCTAATTTTGAGTAACTCAATTGCAAAGATGCGCATCGGGCGCAGAGCGAACGTAAGCCTCCGCGATTGGACGCGTTTCAAATCTTCTCGTGAAAACTCCGTTCTCAACGGAACTCCCGCGGCAAAAGCGAATCAAAGCTCTGAAATGGTTTTCGAGCTGGAACATTCCACTAGGGCTGGTGTTAATTCGAACAGCATTCAATCGCTTGCGCTGGCGCTGAAGGCTGCTGAGGAATAAGCGAGGGAGAAAGATGATGCTGTCAACAGTCCTAGTTGTCGTTTTGCTGCTGCTGCTCATCGGCGCCCTGCCGACTTGGCCTTACAGTGCGGGCTGGGGCTATGGGCCAGGGGGCGTCGTTGGCGCGGTCCTCGTGATCGTCCTCGCGCTTGCGCTGCTCGGACGTTTGAATTTTTAACTGGATGTCGCGACTGAAAGGAAGGAGGCCGTGACCAAGCTTTTGTATTGGGCGCTTCTGTTTCTGGTCGTCGGCGTGATCGCCGCCGCTCTCGGCTTCGGTGGCGTCGCAGGAACGGCGATTGAGGCGGCGCGCATCGTGTTTTGGGTTGCGGTTGTGCTGTTCGTCGTCACCCTCCTGGGAGGATGGATCGGACGCGGGGGCGTGTAGCAACGGTAGAGGGCGTATTATGGATGGTTGTGACAAAGCGGTAGCGGATTTGGCGACGGGCGACGCGCTCAAATGCGCTTGGGACAAGGGAGCGGGCGCGTTGTCCACCGTGGTGCACAGCCCGGGCCTAGCGACCATCAACGATTGGGCGCTCGCGTTTCTCGCGGCGCTCGTGCTTCTCAATTTGCTTTTATTGCTCCTTCGGATGCTCCTGCCGTCGAGGCCGTTTTGAAGCGAGCGGCTATTGGCTGTGCCGAAGTCTTGGAGCCCAGAGACTTAAGCGCAGCGTGACCGAGGCCGCATTTCCGCGAAAGCGCGAGATAACGATGGCCAAGGGGTTGAGATGCCGTTCAATGCTCCCATGTTGGCGTTGCATGGAGACCACGTAACCGGCGCCGAGTTCACTCGTGCTCCGCTCGTGGCGTGAGGGCGAAGCGCGGGTGCGGCCCGCGCCGAACTGTCGAGAAAGCCATCCATGAACGAATTCCGAACGGATATCGCCTGCTCCTCGCCGAAGGAGAGTGCGGGCGGTGTGATGATGATGGAAGGCTTCGGCGGGCTCGTCGTGAAAGAGATTCCCTACCTGCGCGGTTTCGCCATCGCGATCGCGGGGAATCGGGTCCTGGCAGAGGACCTCGTGCAAGAGACGCTGGTCAAGGCGTGGTCTCATCACGCCTCTTTCGAGGAAGGCACGAACCTCCGTGGCTGGCTGGTCACGATTCTCCGCAACACCTATTTCACGGAGTATCGCAAGCATCAGCGCGAGGTGCAGGATAGCGACGGAATATTTGCGGGCAGGATTGGCGTAGATGGCGGCCAGCAGATCAAGGTCGAGATGAATCAGGTGAAGGCGGCGATTGGTCGGCTGCCCGAGGACCAGCGCGAGGTTCTGCTTATGACGGCCGTGCAGGAGCTATCCTACGAGGAAGCGAGCGCGATTCTGAACCTACCGATGGGTACTGTGAAGAGCCGACTGAATCGCGCCAGAGCAAGGCTGGCCGAGCTTCTCGATCCTCCGAGCGGACATGCGTGAGGAGGAGGATCCCTCTCAAACCCTTCCGCCCGTCTGGCGGTAGTTGAGCGCATTCACGATCCGGGAAGCGATGTAGACGCCAATGCCGGCGCCTATTAGCAGATGCGCATTTTTGGCGGCCTGTTCGGTGGCGACCCTCATGGCGGGCGCCCCGGTCTTGCCAGCGAACTCCAGGAGAGCGCCTTCCACACCGGAAAGGTTGAGTTGATCGGTAACTTCTCGCATGGGATGGAAGATCGATGTTTCAGCAAGCTGAGCTGCCGTCTGCTCCTGTCTCCTTTCTCTTGCTCGCGCGACGGCGTAACAGACGATCGCGGCTAGGAGATAAGCGCCGCCGAGGATGAGGTAGGCTGTGCGCTCTCCATAGGCGTCCTTGAGCCAGGAGTCCGCCGCTGCTGTGCCGAAGCCGATCGCGACGGCCAAAGGGACCAGCGCCAGGGCTGTGCCTGAGACGTGGCTCACGGTCGCCTGAACTTTGGCCTCGAGCATCTTCAGAATCAACTCGACGAACATGGCGAACTCCTGATTCGAGGTTAAGAGCGACCCGCCTTCCAGATGGCGCCGAGTAGAAACCCCGCGCCTATCGCGAGAGCGACGGTGGTGAGAGGCTGGCTGCGCGCGGAATCCGTCAGGGCGTCGCGCATATTGCCGGCCACTTCCTTCGTGCTGTCGGCGACTGCTCTGCCCTTCTCCTGCGCCGTCGCTGGGAGTCCGGACAACCTGTCGGAAACACGGTCGGCGGCGGAAGTGACACGCTGTCCGATCTGCTCCGCCATAGTCGAGGCGCGGTTGGCGGTCGCGCTGGCGGCGTCCTGCAACTGGTCGCGTGAAGTGTCGAGGGAACCCATGGTTAACTCCTTGTGGTGTTGCGCCGGGGCGACGCACCGGGCTTAACCCGCGATGGCGAGGGTTGTTCCCGCCTGGGAGGACGCGGCGAAGCGGAGCGTTTGCTCCAGCGCGGCGACAGTTGCGCATCGCACGGCTGGATTCGGCGCCCCTTCCTCCTCCCCCTTTTCAGAAATTCCGATCCAATCGCAGATGATGATCCTGGCCTCGGGGAAAGCGCTGACCGCACGCCGCGAGAGTAGACGCAGATGCGTGCGCTCGACACCGCCGACGCTCAGCAGCGCGACCGTCGACGGCGATCCATTCAACGCCTTTACCGATGCCAGCGCCATCAGACCCGTCGCCTGGCAGACCGCCGTGCATTCGCGACCAGTCATGCGCTTGACCAAAGCCGCGGCGAAACGCGCCGCCATGACGTCGATCGGGCCGTGCGCGGCAATGACATAGGCGTCGGCTGCGGCGTCCAAATCGGAGAACTTCCTTTGCTCCTGCCCGAACTTGGGCGAGACGATCTCATCGACTTCGGACATGGCTTCCTGCATTCGCGCGGCCTTTTCCGTGCCGATGCGCTGCGCGCGCTGATCCTTCGCCGCTCGCCGCAGCGCAGGCACGACGACGCTATCGGCGACGAGGGGAGCCGTCTGCTTTTCGCTCGCCTCCTCCAACTGCTCGGAAGCGCCGATCGCGTCTTCGGCGAGCAGGCGGCGATAGAACTCCTCATCCGGCGTCAACGGCGGCTTGTTCCCGAAGACGACGTCCAGGAATTCGAAACCCGGCGCGAATTCGCCGAGCACGACCAGAATGATCGTCAGCGGCGCCGACAGCAGAAGCCCAACTGGGCCCCAGACAAAGGACCAGAAGCTGCCGGCTGCGATAATCGCGAAGGTCGAGAGTCCGACGCGTCGGCCGAGTAACACCGGTTGAACGAGATGATTCACGACGAATTCACCAACCACGAAGACCGCCAGCGTGATGAGCGTAAGCGCCCAGCCCGGCTCGACTGCTGCGGCAAGAAGAAGGGGAGACATTGCAGCGATAATGATGCCGATGAAGGGCAAGAAACGAAGGATGATGGTGGCCATCGCCCAAAGGATCGCGTGCGGCACCCCAATGACAGCGAGAATGAGGCCGATGACGGCTCCGAAGCCGACGTTGATCATGGTCTGGGTCAATAGGAAATTCGATAGACGCCGCCCCGACTCGCTCAAGGCCGAAGTTGAGCCGGTCAAGTTTTCCACGCCCGCCAAGCGGACCACGCGGTCTACAATATCGTCCTGCTCCGCGAGCAGGACGGCGGTGTAAAGCAAGGTCAGGAGGCCGGCCTCCAGCGGGCCGAGACCAGCGAGCAGCGTTTCCAAAATGTTCGAGGAGGGGTCCTTCTCCACGACGACTCGGACAGGTTCCTGCGGTTTGATCGCGCCTTCAATCTGTTGCTCAAATTCCTGCACGAGCTGATCCAGGGACTCGACGGCGCGTTCAATCTCTCCGCCGTTCGCGCGCAGCTTGCCGAAGCTGTGGAGCTTCTGCGACAGATTGTCCTTGTAGGTCGCAAGACTCGCGGTCAGCGTCAGCACCTGTTTGCTGAACACGCCGCTGCCGACGAAGGCGAGCGAAATACAAGCTGTCAGCACAATCGTAACGGCTGCGCTGTGAGGCACGCGAAGGCGCGTCAAGCGATAAACGAGCGGAGCCAGCACAAAAGCGAGTATCGCAGCGAGAGACAGCGGGATGAGCACGACGCGGGCATAAATAAGTCCGGCGATGATGATCGCGGCCGCGATCAAGCCGGAGGTGATGTCTCTGCGCATCGATTTTTCGAGCATGTTCTTCTGCGCCTGAGCGACCGATATATCTGGCCGGCTCATGTGCGCGATGATGGTGGGAGTCCAATGTCAAAAGCTGAAGGGCGCTTGCGCGCCCTTCAGCTCGCATGTGAAGCCGGTCAGTGGCGGGTCAGAAACTCCTCCACGTTCTTCTTGGCCTGCTCCTTGCCGTAGCCGTAACGCTCCTGGAGCATGCCCTCGAGCTGTTCGCGGTTTCCATTGACCCGCGCGATATCGTCGTCGGTCAGCTTGCCCCATTGCTCCTTGACCTTCCCGGTGAACTGTTTCCAGTTGCCTTCGATGCTATCCCAGTTGAGCATGGCTTATCCTTTCCTCGCGGAGGATGTCACGACAAACCTTCCTCGCTCCGCAAGGCAGGCCCGCGTCCCCGCTTCAGAGATGACGCTGCGTCTCAGAACGCAGCATGCCGCTACAACCCGCAGCCTAAAGCTTTGTTCCAAACTTTTTGCTTGGGCGACGGCCGGTCTTTGCCGAAGGCGCGGCGGATAGAAGCGCTCTCTCGCATCAAGACGGCTTCCGTCCGCCTTTCGCCATCGCTTTGGCGATCAGTTCTCGGGATTCGCGCGCAATCGTCTGCCGCGCTTCGCGGAAGGCGCTCCATTCGTTTGCGAGCCGTGGCGCCGAGTGGATGTCGAACGCTGCAGCGCTGCTGAGCGTTGCGAGGGTCTTCCAGGAAACCGGAACCGCGACGTGCGCGCCGGGTCGCGCGCGCAGCGACCAAGGCAGGATCGCTGTCGCCTTCTTCTTGTTGCGCAGCCAGTCGATGAAAATTCGTCCTTTGCGCCGCTGCTTGCTCATGGTGGCGACGAAGCGCTTGGCTTGCTGCTGAGCGACGACGCGCGCGAAGCCTTCCGCGAAAGCTTCCGTGTCGGGCCAGGCAAGGGTGCGATCGAGCGGCGCGACAAGGTGAACGCCCTTGCCGCCCGTCACCATCGGCCAGGTCTTCAGACCGAGTGCGCCGAGATATTCCTGCAAATCCGCCGCCGCCTGGGTGACTTCGGCGAAGCTCACGTCCTCGCCGGGATCGAGATCGAATATCAGCCGGTCGGGGTGATCGAGATCGTCGCGCCGCGCCATCCACCCATGCAACTCGATCGCTCCGAACTGCGCGGCGGCGTGCAGACCCGCTTCGCCCGCAAGCGCGATGTATGTCTCCCCGTCGCAATCGACCTTCAAAACGTCACCGTTCATGCCTGCCAGGGGATGGCGCTGGAAGAAGAGGTTTTCGATGCTGTCTGGCGCACGCACGAGACTGACCACGCGATCATCGAGATGCGGCGCAATGCGCGACCAGATTCTTTCGTAATAGGCGGCGATGTCGCCCTTAGTGACGCCGTCCGCTGGATACACCACGCGTTCCGGATGCGTGACGGCCGGCGTCACCTTCTTGGCCGAAGCTCGTTTTGGGCGCACGCCATCCTCGCGCATGCCCAGGAATCGCGCGTGTCGCATGAAACCTTCTCCCGTCCATCCGCCGAACCGCGCCTCCGCTACGAACGGCCTTTGAAGATAAATCGCGTCCTTGGGCAATTTCATCGCCGCGCCGATTTGAGGCTTCGTCGTTTGCGTTTGCGCAAGGAACGGCGCGAGTTTTTCCCGTGTTCGCGCGCTGTAGCCCGCGCCAATGCTTCCCACGTAACGGAGGCCCTCGGGCGTTTCTCGCGCAGCCAGAAGGGAGGCGAAGCGCTCGCCGGCGGACGAGGGTCGATAGCCGATGATGTCGACGTCTTCACGCCTGTCGCCCTTGATCTTGCGCCAGTCCCCGAACCGCCCGGACCGATATCTCGCGCTTTGCTTCTTGGCGACGATCCCCTCGGCGCCGACTTCTGAAGCTTGCGCAAAGACGGCGTCGCCGTCGCCGCGGATGTCCTCCGCATAGCGGATGGCGCCGCTCTCCCTTGCCAGTAGTTTGCACAGCCTTCTCTTTCTACTCTGCAACGGTAAGTCCCGTAGGTCCCGGCCATCGAGGGAAAGCAGATCGAAGGCGAAGAATTCGATAGCAGCATGATTGCGCGCTTCCAATGCGGCCACGAGCGCCGCGAAATCGGAAAGCCCAAGTCGGTCTAGCACCACCGCTTCGCCGTCGATGAGGGCGCTTTTGCATGGCAGTTCGAAGGTCGCGCGCGCGAGCTCCGGGAAGCGCGCCGTCCAATCGAGCCCCCTCCGCGTGTAGACCTTTGCGCCCTCCGCGCCGGTGGCGAGTTCCAAGCGATAGCCGTCATATTTCATTTCGAACAGCCAGTCCTCGCCCCGCGGCGGGTGGTCGGAGATTTCACAAAGTTGGGGCGGCACAAACGCTGGCGTCGGGGTGCGGGGCGCTTGCGGCCCGTTGGACGTAGCGCCCTCTGCTCGCGGGCCGTCCGCCTTCGGCGACGGCGCGCCGCGGGCGATCTCCTCTCGCGTGCGCCCGCTCACGACGCTGGTGTCAAAGCGCTTCGCGAGGCTGTCGTCGGTTTCTGCGTATTCGTCACGTTCCTTGATGAGCAGCCAATTGTCTGCCTTGGCCTTGTCACGCTTCTTCATGGCGACCAAGGCCCATCGTCCGCGCATGCGTGAGCCGAGCGCTCTGAATTCGAGCTTGCCCCTCGCCAATGCCCGCAACGTATCGCCGTTCAGCGGCTCGTAAGCGGCGTCTTCCCAAAGTTCCACAATGCCGGCACCATACTCGCCTTTGGGGATGGCGCCCTCGAAGCTCGCGTAATCGAGCGGATGGTCCTCCGTTCTCACAGCCAGTCGCTTGTCCGCGGGATTGGCGGAAGGCCCGCGCGTCACCGCCCAACTCTTCAAAACGCCGTCCATCTCCAGCCGCAGGTCGAAATGCTCGCGTCGTGCAAAGTGACGTTGCACGACGAGACGTCGGCCGCCCTCCCGCACCGTGCTTCCCTCCGGCTCGCCGGACCTCGAAAGGTCGCGCTTGGCGCGATAGCGCGCGAGCGAATTCTGCAACGCGCGCGCCCCCACCGGCTATGCTCGCTTTCTTGCCGGGCGGGCTGGTTTCCGCTGGGGCGACTTGCCCGGAGACTTGGACCGTGCGGGCCGCCTCTGCGGCTCGGGTGTTTCAGGGCTTGATGCCAGGGCGCCGACGCTGCGCTTCAAGGCCTCCATGAAATCCAAAATCTTGGCGCCGCGCTCGACATGCTCTTCCACCGGCACATGCTCGCCCTTCTCGAGCTTCGCGCCCACGAGCTCGCGCAAGGCTTGCGCATAATGGTTCTTGAACTTCTTCGGATCGAAGGCTTCACTGCGTGCACGAATCAAATCCTCCGCCATCTGAACCATGTCGGGGCGTGGCTTCTGCTGAAGGAGCCCAGAAAAAATATCCCCCGCGTCTTTCAGCTCTGCCTCGTAGCGCAAGGTTTGCACGATCAAGCCGCGATCCTTGGCGTCGGGAAACAGCGCCACGAGATTTTCGCGACCTCTCAATGTCAGCTGCCCGATGCCGAGCTTGCGGCTCTCGTAGAGGGCGTCGCGCAGGACGCGATAGCCCTCCTCGGCGATCTCTCCGTCCGGCAGCAGATAGTAGGGCCTATCGAAGTAGAGCGGGTCGATCTGGGCACCGTCGACGAATTGGATCAACTCGATCGTGTGCCGGGACGGGAGCTTGAGCGCCTGGAGCTCGTCCTCCTCGAGGAAAACGTAATTTCCGGGCTCGAACTCATAGGCTGTGGCGATGTCTTCTTTCGCCACCTCTCCGCGGCCCGGCGCGCTCTTGACATAGCGTATGCGCTGCTTGGAGACCCTGTCGACTTGATGAAACTTGATCTCCGTGCCCGCGCGTTCGGCCGAAACGAGCCGCACGGGGATGGAGACAAGCGCGAGGCGCAGATAGCCCTTCCAGAAGCTCCGCGAGGAATCGGGCATTGACGCACCTAGGACGAGAATAGGAGCGGCGGAGGCCGCAGCCTTCGATCTAAATAGGGCGCGCATTGCATTGTCAGCCAGATTCTTGCGTCTCTTCAGACATAGCGCCGAAGCTGGAGCTGCTGTCGAAAGGCTCTTTCACAAAGAGGAAAACCTTTGTTGGCCGGATTGCGCCTTTCCGTACGCACTCTTCCGTTCCTATGAAATGCATGGAGAGGAATATTTCTCAATATCAGGGTGGCGTATGTGCGTCGATGCAAAGGCGCAAGCAGCTTCCCACTCAAACTGACTTAGCTAGCAAGGAGAGCGCAATGATGTACCCCGACCACTGCTACTTCCTCATGTCGCTCGCAGGATACGAGGCCATGGGCCTCGCTCTGATCATGGCGGTGCGATTCTCCGAGTTCCTGGTCGACTACATGTCTCCCGCGCCGGTTTTCGTATCTCCTGGACCGCTGCTGTGATCGTGGGATCGGGCGCCGCTTGAATTGACTGAACGCCGGTTATGCGATTTTTGTGATGTGCCGGAACATTCGTCGCCCAGCCGGGTTGGAAATCCGAACAGCGGCGGCAACGCGGCTTTGCTCCGCACATCTCGTTTCTGCGCGCCGAAGGAGAGTGATCATGGACGGCATTATCTATCTCGTGGGCTTGGTGGTCATCTTGATGGCGATTCTGTCGTTCCTCGGATTCCGCTGATCAAACGCACAGAAGGGGATTGCCATGACCGACATCGTCAGTTCGCCGGCGCTAGCGCAACCGGAGAGGACTTATGCGACACGCGCCTACGGCTACGTCGATTGGCCGGCGATCTTCGCGGGCGCCCTGGTGGCGGTCGCGGTTTCTTTCATTGCCGCGACTTTTGGCTCGGCGATCGGCTTCTCGGCGACGTCCCCCTATAAGGGCCCGCAACCGATATTCTTCTATGTCGCGCTCGGCATTTGGATGATCTTCGTCGCCGTGTCGAGTTTCGCAGCTGGCGGCTATGTCGCGGGGCGGTTGCGACGATCCACGGAGGTCGCTTCCGATCATGAGAGAGATGTTCGCGATTCGCTGCACGGATTGGTCGTCTGGGCGCTCGCAGCGGTGGTGGGGGCGTTGCTCGCTGCGGCGACGGTCGGCGCCATCGCCAAGACGGCCGCTGAAAAAGGGCTCGCGCCGACGGATCGTTACGTGGACCTCATACTGCGCGGCGAAGGTGCAGGCCGCGGAGCAAACCCGGTCTCCGACGCAACGCGCGGCTTCGTTTCGCGCTTGGTGGGGGAAAATCCCAGCGGGGATTTCTCCAGCGAAGACAGAACCTATCTCACCAATGTGATCGCGAGCACGGGCGCGCCGGGCGCGGTAGCGACCGAGCGCCTGAACCGGGTTGCTTCCGAGATGAAGGCCGACGCCGATAAGGCGCGCAAGATCAGCGTGTATCTAGCCTTTCTCACAGCGGCCACGCTCGCCGTTGGAGCCGCCGCTTCCTGGGGCGCGACACGCCTGGGTGGAAGACACCGCGATCAAAACACCGATCTCGGCCATCTCGTGCGGATGCAACGTGAGCGCATGCAAAAATAGGAGAATGTCATGGGACGCGGCATATTGCTCTGGATGCTCGGAGTTCCTCTGCCGATCATCATTCTGCTGGCGCTAATTCATCACTAGAGGCGCGATCGAGCATAGAGGATATTGAGGCCGTTCAGCTCCGATCTGGGTGGCCTTTATCCTCGCCCTGCGCCGCTTCATCGCCCGTCCGTTTCGGGGGACCTTTAAGTATCCACTCGAACAGGACGCCGAGGGTGGCCCCGAGAAGCGGGGAGAAGACATAGATCGCGGAAGTCGATAAGTCGCCGCGCACGATGTCGGGGTCGAGAGAGCGCGCAGGGTTCATCGGCGCGCCCGTAAGCCCTGCCGCGTAAAGTTTTGCCGCGAGGTTGTAGCAGCCTATCGCCACGCCCGCGTTCGCGCCGATATTGCGGGCGCCCGACGCCGTAGCGAGAATGGCGTTGACGAGTGCGACAGTAAGCACAGCCTCTATGGCGAACGCCTGCCAAGACGTTATCCCGCTTGCGGTGTCGTCGCGCCGAGTTTCTCCACCGGGCCGAAGGCAAGCTTCAGAAACGCTGCTGCCGCAAGGGCGCCGGCCAACTGGGCTGCGACTTAGGGCGCAGTTCTACGCCAAGGAAAATTGCCGCGCAAAGCGAATGCGTAGGTGATTGCCGGGTTGAAATGGGCCCCACTGACGGCGCCCAGGAATTAGATGCCGACCAAAACCATCAGGGCGGACGCGAGCGCAGCCGAAAGGCGCGTTGATTCGCTGGGATTGAGCGCGTTGGCGACATCGCCGCAAGCGACCGCGAACACGAGCAGGAACGTTCCCTAGAACTCCGCGAAGACCCTTCGCCAAGCCTGCTTCCTATCGGCGAACTCGCTTTCCCACCGCGAGGAATCATCACCTTCAAGGTTCATGTTCGCTCCCACAGAAGCAGCATTGGAAGAACAACAGGGCCGAACTACGCAGACCGAAGCGCCGAGAAGAGGAGACGGGAAGGCGCCTGCGGTGGGCTGCGCGCATTAAATCGCTTCGTCTTGCAGAGTTGCGCTGCGCTTGCGCAAGGTCGATCAAGTCCAAACCCAAATCAACGCAAAAAGTTTCCGCTTAAACCTAAGTTGAAGACAACTTTATCTGCGACCGTGAGTTATCACCCGCACTCAAATCGGGAGCAAAGGAATAACGTCATGCCCGCGAAATCGAAAGCCCAGCAGATGGCTGCGGGCGCCGCTCTTTCCGCCAAGCGCGGAGAAAAGAAGAAATCCGAGCTCAAAGGCGCGTCCCACTCAATGGCGGACTCGATGAGCGAGGAGGAACTGCGTCGTTTGGCTTCGACGAAACGCAAAGGCAAGCCAAAGCACGTCTCGTAATCGCGGATATCCTAAGCGTCAAACGATGGAGTCGCTCTATGCATGTGCAAGCCATGATCGCTTCGCGGCCAGGGCTGCAAGCCCGAGAAGACGACGCTCTGGCCCGCTTCGTCGAGCTGTGCTTCGACTGTAGCGAGACCTGTCTCGTCTGCGCGGGAGCTTGCCTTGACGAGGACAAACTCGAGGGCTTGCGCGAATGCATCCGGTTGGATCTCGATTGCGCCGATATTTGCGCCGCAACCGGTGCGATCGGCGCACGACGGGGCAGCACCGATAGTTCGTGTATGCGCGCCATGCTGCAGGCGTGTGCGGAAACCTGCCGCTTGTGCGCCGAGGAATGCGAGCGTCACGCAAGCCATCACGAACATTGCAGAATTTGCGCGGAAGCCTGCCGAGCTTGCGAGGCGGCGTGCAATTCTGCCCGTCCCGCATCGCACTAGCCAGCAGCCCTGATGGAGACTGAGATGAAGCAGACTAAGGAGAGCGAAAAGACCGGAGCGAGCGGAAACGGCGAGGAGAAGACCGCTAATCTCGCCGCAGAGCAATCCACGGAAAGCGCCGGCCTGAAACAGGATGCGATATCCCTACTGACGGCCGACCATCGGGAGGCTGAGCAGTTGTTCGACCGCTACGCAAGCGTCAGGCGCCGGGCCGAGCGCGCGAAGATCGTCAAGCAGGCATGCAACGCGCTGACCATTCATGCGATCCTCGAGGAGGAGATCTTCTATCCGGCTTGCCGAGAGCTCATCGACGACGAACCGCTCGACGAGGCCCAGGTCGAGCACGACAGCGCGAAGGTTCTTATCAACGAGCTCGTCAACGGCTCGCCGGAAGACCCGTTTTACGACGCGAAATTCAAGGTTTTGGCTGAGCAGGTACGGCATCACATTCGGGAGGAAGAGGGACGTCCCGACAGCATCTTCGCGAAGGTTGAGTCCGCGGGAGCCGATTTGACAGACCTCGGCGAGAAGTTGAAGGAACGCAAGGCGGAACTTGCGAACCTTGTCGGCCAGGGGGCGCCGCACGCAGAGCTTCGCTCCTTCACGAGCGCCAAAAAGCTCGCTCAGGAGGCGGAAGGCGCTCGTGCTACGCGCTATCGCGATGAAGAAAGCGGGGGCAGTCGCCGAGACGATCAGGGCCGCTTTATGAGCGATGAGAATTATAGCCAGGGCCGCGAACAGCAGCGGAGCTATCGCGAATCCGATCGCGATCGCGAGCGGGGGCATCGTGTCTCATCGCAAGCGCGGTCGTCCCATGAAGATGAGGAATATGCCTCGCGTGGTCAGCGCAGGCCGGAAAGGGACGAAAGCGGTCGCTTCGTGAGCGACGACGATCAACGCAGCCAGCGTTACTCTCAAGCCCGGGAGGACGAGCAGGAACGGCGTTCCTCGAGCGGCGGCCGGCACGGCGGTTGGTCGGGAGATCCCGAAGGTCACGCGGAAGCTGCGCGCAAGGGCTGGGATGAGCGCGAAGGACGCCGCTCCTACCGCGGAGAGGATGAGCGGAGAGGCTCATCGCAGGGCGGCGGACGGCGTTATGAACAGCGCTCGCGAGAGGACGAGGATGAGGATCGGCGCGGGCACAGCGGCTGGTTCGGCGACCCAGAGGGTCACGCCGAGGCGTCGCGCCGGGGTTGGGAACATCGCCGCTAAGGGCATCGAACGAGAGGAGGCGCTTATGGCGCTCTTTGGAAAGGGCATCGCGAACCTGGATGAGCTGTTCGCCGATGAGCTGAAGAACATCTACTACATGGAAAATCAGATCGTCGATAATCTGCCGGCGATGATCGAGGCGGCGACGGCGCCCGATCTCAAGCAGGCGTTGTCGACACACCTGAAGGAGACCAAGAATCAGGTGACGCGATTGGAGCAAGTGTTCGAGAAATGTGACCTCCCGCTTGAAAGCGGCGCTTGCTCGACGATTGACGCCCTCATCGACGAGGCCAGCGCGGGTCCCTCCGACATCAAGGACAAGAAGGTCCTCGACGCGGCCATCATCGCCTCCGCGCAGCAGATCGAGCATCATGAGATTTCCGTATATGGCTCGATCATGGCCTGGGCGAAGGAGCTTGGTCAGGACGAATGCGCCTCGATCCTCGCGGAGACGCTCGAGGAGGAGAGGGGCGCCGACCGCAAGCTTACTCAGCTCGCCGAAGGCGGCGTGAATCGCGTGGCTGCTGAGTGAGTTTTCCACCCTGCTGCGGGTAAGCGCCCGCGGCGGGGCGGGTCCTTCGGGTTCTGGGGCGCGCGACTGTGTTGCGCTTCACACGCTGCGGGTTTGCTCCTGGCGTCCGTCGAGCCAGTAGCAGCCGGCCGCTCCGATGACGCAAGCCAGGGGCAAGACGGCGATCCATTCCGGATAGGAGTGGAGCGCGCCGCAAACGCCGGCGCCAAAGCCATAGGTCACGAACATCGCAATTTGTCGTTTGGTGGCGTAGGGCAAGGCGTGCGGGGGCTTCAGCAAAGCCTCGGAGGCCGTGGTCGCGATGGAGGTCAGCGTGCTGGTGAAGACGACCGTGGATATCCCAAATCGGTCGACCAAGCGGGCGGCGACGCTCTGGATCCCCATCGCCGAGGAGGCCGTGAGGATGAGCGCATAGAGAGGAGCATCCACGATGGGCTGGCCGATGAGCCGCCACGCGACGGCGAAAGCGGCGAGAAGGCAAGCTTCGAAAGCGAGAAGCCGCCATACCGCGCGCGATTTCGCGAGACCCGAGAGCCAGAGCGCCGCCGCCGCCGAAGCCACGGCGGCCCCGATTGCAAATCCGGCGAAGGCCGTGAAGGGGCGTGAGGCGTCGATCCAGCGTCCTTGTCCGAGCGCCAGTCCCAGCAAGGCGGTGTTGCCGGTCATCGCCGAGGGGAAGACTTCACTGAGATTGAAAAAAGCCAATGCGTCCATGCTTCCGGAGGCGAAGCTCAAAAGCGCCAAGCCTGCCTCGCCCCACGTGTCCTGAGCTTTCAAGAAATCGCCTTTCGTCATGTTTGCGACTTCCGCCGATGCTCGCAACCCGCGGTAGACTATTTGGCGGCGCCTTCTCTCGAGACTCCAGATATAGCGAAGCCTCGTCCGCGCCAAGGCGCGCCCGGGGTCGAGGAAAAGAGCAAGCCGGTCGCTCGGAACATCCGCTGAGCCGGGAAAACGCCAGACCCTCGATGGTGGTGATCTTCCCGCCGAGCGCGTCGCGAAAGGGCGCACACCGCAGGCGCGCGAAGCATCCTTCCTCGCGCGGCTATTCGGAAGGTTTCATGACGCGCGCGAGGCGCGCTCATCCGCCCTTCGCTGCGCAGCCGTTGGGCGCGGGCTTGCCGGCGAACCGGTCCGCGATCCACCGAACGAACAAGGGTTCCGCGGCGCCGGGCGTGCTGAAATGCGTCTGCGCGCCCTCAAGTTGATGGCGAGCGACGTTTCCTCCGAGTTTACACACATGTTCGCGATACATCTGGCCCATGACGGGCGGTACGACGACGTCTTTCGTTCCCCAATAGATGACGACCGGCGCGACGGGCTTCGTTTGCGGGCCGCTCGAGGCGACGAGCGCCTTCAGCCAGGCCGACGCATTGACGGGCTTGGCGCGCAGCAGCGTCCTATACTGGTCGCCGAGGACATAGGCGATCGTGTCGCTGGCCGCGTGCACGCATTTAAGGCGCATGATCGCGTCGACTGTCCTTGCACCCTCCTCCGTGAACACGTCGGTGAGCTTGAGATCCGGAAACGTCTCGGCGGCGGCCCACAACGTCATTGCGAGATGGGCGAAGTTCTCGACATTGTTGGCGAACGGTGCGAATAGCGTTTTGAGCACCTTGTCTGGGTCGGCGCCCTGCGGCGCAACGGCGGCGACGTCCTGCGGCGCCAGCCCGACAATGCCGACGATCTCGAGGTCGTCATAGGCCGTGCCCGATTGCGTCAGATAGGCGTCCTCGCCTGCCGCGGCGAGGACGGCGCCGCCGCCCTGCGACCAGCCGTAGAGGACCGCCTTGCGGTTCGCGCCCGCGAGGCCCATCGCGCCGACCGCGCGCGCGGCGTCGATCGCGTCGCGCGCCTGAGTCATTGATATAGCATATTGATGCGCGCCGCCGCCGCCGAGGCCCTGATAGTCGGTGGCGACGACGGCGTAGCCCTGCGCGATGAAGGCCTCAATCGCCGGCACGCCGTAATCGGTCCAGGAGTTGCCGCCGAGGAGATGATACTGATTTAGAGACCGCGCGGGATCGATGACCTGCGAGGGGCCGCAATTCTGCGCCGTCCCCGTCGTGCCATGCGCCCAGGAGACGATCGGCCGGCCCGCCTTCGGAGCCTCGCCCTTGGGCGCGATGACGAGGGCGGTGGCGAGCGTCTTTCGGTCGAGGGCGTCGGAGGAGACATAGGCGATGCGCCAGGCGTCGGCGCCAGGGATGGCGGTCGCAACGCTTTCTTTCGCCAGCACTTGCCCGAGCAGACCTTGGGGCGCGAGCTTCGTTGCATCCTCATAGAATTTCGGCAGCGGCGGCGTCGCCGTTTCGGCTAAAGCGCCGGGCAGACTCCACAAGATCAGGGTGAGCGCCGCGGCGCTCAAAACGACTTGCTCCCGGAACGATTTCATCGTCTCCCTCCCGTCGTGAATCTTCCCAGGCTGCTACCACGCGTCTGAAATCCGAACCATTGACGACATGCGGCCTTGGTTGACGGGAGTAGTGCGGCGGAGAGAGCGTGCAAGGATCGCGAGGGGATCGGGATCTCTGGAGAAGCCGATTCCACTGCGTCGGAGACTCATTGACTTCCAGCTGTCGAACGTTTGTCGCTGGAGCGCTGATACCTGACCAAGGTGGCGCTGCTCGGGTCGTTCTTGCGATACCCTTGCGCCTTGGGGTCGGTGTGACGCGGCTTCCATCCGCCTATGGAGAACCCATGCGCCGTTGTCCGATCCGTCGCCACGATTGAGTTCTTCACAGCGAGAGCGGGGAGGCGGGGAGCCGCGGTTGGCTGCGCAACAGTCTGCGTTCGCGCCGGGGCGATGGCCTCCGTCGCGGCGACCGGCGCCGGGGCCGCAGGCGCGGCCTCGGCGGCCTCCACAACGGGGTGAGCGATCTTGGACGGGGCGATCAGACTGGCGTGGCAGGCTTTGAAAAATTCTCCCCAGCTCTGTCCGTTGAGCTCACCGGAAGTTTTGGCGGCCTGATATCTGTCGCCGCATTCGCGGAGCGTCTCGACCATGAGGAAGGCGCGGTTGTTCGCGCCTGTGGCCGCGCCCAAAGCGACGAGGCCGGCGGCGGCTGTGAGGAGACCGCCCGCCGCGATGGAAAAACGGGTTCGTATCGACATGACTATAGCCTCGCTGCTGAAGAAGCTGCGCCCCCGCGCCGTGAGCGAGAGCGCATCTCCATGCTATTGCTGCCAGGGCCGCATCAGGCTGAGAACCGTTGCGCTGAGGCTGCCTCCCGTCAGGACCACCGTGCCGCCGAGCGTCAAGAGGGCGACGAGATTCAGCGTCAAATCGGCCTGGTGGCCAGCGACCGCGAGGATGCCGAGCACGATGGCCGCCAAGCCCGCGAGCGCTTGGATGCCGGCGGAGCCCGCGGCCATGTCGCTCGCAAGGATTTCGCGACCGACCATCTGCGTCGTCGTTTGTGTCGCCGATTCGATCCCGCTCTTCGTTGAGGCGCGGCCGAGCACGTAAAGATGCCAGACCGAATTGCTGGTGAGCACGAGCGCCGTCCCGAAAGCGATGGCCGCGACCGGGGTCAGAACCCCGGATTCGATGCCGAGGAGCGCCAGGACGCCCAACACGATGCCAGAGGCGCCGACCAGAAACAGAATGGAAAGGCTTGCGCCGCCGAACTGATCCGCCGATGCGCCGCCAGTGGCGCTTTTGAGACCCTGCGGAAAGTAGATCGCGGCGAATTCGGACAGCATCGTTCCACCCTGGATCAGCAGCGCGATGCCAAACACGATCGTTGCGATCGCCGCCATCATTGGTCCGTGGACGCCCGACAGGCCAACCACCGCAAGAACGATGGTCGCCACTCCGCCGATCGCGTCGGCGAGCCCCCCATAGGCGGCAGTCTCGCTATAGGCCGCTTCTCTCGTCGTATATGCCATGATGTCACCCCTTGTTGGGCCAAACGCCCCACGAGGCCGCTGCTCTCCTGGCTCGAACTAAGCGAGATAAGCCGTCGAGCGAGATCAACTTCGCGACGCCGGAGCGCTGAAAGGAACTTTGTCTCGAATTATTGACAATCAATGGTGACAACTACCTAATTCAACGCTGGCTACACAATATCTGTATCAGTATGGACAGCATGCTAACAGTACCAGAATAGATTTTTCCGACGCTATGATGACGGCGCCGCTCGCTCTTTGGTGAGCGTCTTGTGATACCCTTCGTGGCTCATCATGCGCGAATACGCACAGGCGCGCATTTCGACGCTGGGGTTTTTGACACCCTCTCGTGGTACGAAAGGCTCACGAGCGCGTTCATCTCCGGGTAATAGGCGCCCAGGCAGCCGTTTGGCAGGCTGAAACCCATGCCTTTAAGCGGACCCGCGGTGCGCAGGATCCCATCCTCGGCGTCGCTTTCGAGGGACACCATCTGCCCTTCGCTCAAGCCCGCGCGCGCGATCTCCTCGGGGTTCATGAGGAGCACGTCGCGCGTGCCCTCGACGCCGCGCAGACGATCGCTCAAGCCGTAGATCGTCGTGTTGAACTGGTCGTTGCTGCGCATCGTGATCAAGCGATAGCGACCGGGCGCGTCGGGCACGCCGCAAGCATCGAGCGACTGCGGCGTCGTGAAATTCGCCTTTCCGCTATCGGTCTTCCAGATGCGTTTGCTGCGCTCCCGCGCATCGGTTTGCGAAGATAACGTCCATTGCGAAATGAATGTTCCGGTGGTCTAGCGCCCAAGATTGGGCTTTGACCGCTTCCGCTTGGCGGGGCTACGTTGGCGCATCTTCATCGAGCCGGTCCGGAGCGGGTTTCGCCGTGGCTGCTCGCCCGAAGCTGTGGGGATCCGGAGTCGACGTGGGAAGCCTTGAGTATGGACGTCCTTGAAGCCATTACAACGCGGACCAGCGTCACGGCGCTGTCCGAACCGGGACCCAGCGACGCGCAGATCGCCGCGCTGCTGCAGGCCGGCGCCTGCGCCCCAGATCACGGCCGTCTGCGGCCCTGGCGCTTCCTCGTCGTGCGCGGGAAGGCGCGAGACGACCTTGGCGAGCTGATTGCCGCGGCGACAAGAGCGCGGCAACCCGATGCGAGCGAGGACACGCTGGAGCGCGAAAGGCGCAAACCCTTGCGCGCGCCCCTGATCGTCATCGTCGCCGTCGTGCCGACCTTGCAATCCAAGATTCCGGAGATCGAGCAGATGCTTGCGGGCGGAGCTGCGGCGCAGAATATTCTGCTTGCCGCACACGCCCTCGGCTATGGGGCGATCTGGCGCACCGGCGCGCCCGCTTATGATCCCGAAGTGGCGAAAGGTCTGGGCCTGCCGCCAGAAGCGCGCATTGTCGGCTTTCTTTATATAGGCTCGGCCGCCGCGTCTCCCGTCGTCCGCCGCCCGGATACAGGGGCTAGCGTGGTGGAGTGGAAGAAGGCCCCGTCGAGGGCCGCAGGCTCCGGCTGATCATAAAAGCCGCTCGGCGGCGATAACGTCACTGAGGCGTTAGCCGGCAATTATCACCTTGACAAACCGTCCTCAACATGTTGATATGCTCTCAAGTTGGAGCTATCGCCATGTGCAACCTGTCCCGCCCCGAATTTCACGACGAAGAAGCCGCCCGCAAGTGGCTTGAGGCGGAGCTTTGGCCGAATGGCCCGGTTTGCCCGCATTGCAAAGAGGTCAATAAGGCGACCAAGCTTGAGGGCAAGGCGCATCGTTCGGGCCTCTACAAGTGCAAGGCGTGCAGCCAGCAATTCACGGTGACGGTCGGGACGCTTTACGAAAGCTCCAAAATCCCGCTGCATACGTGGCTGGCGGTAACGCATCTCATGATGGCTTCCAAGAAGGGCATGAGCGCCCTTCAAATCAGCCGCATGATTGGCAAGCCTTACAAGACGACGTGGTTTCTTTGTCATCGCATCCGCGAGTTGCTTCGCGGGACCAATCTCGCGCCGATGGGCGGCCCAAACTCGCCTGTCGAGGCGGACGAGACTTTCGTCGGCGGAAAGGCAAAGAATCGCGCCTACAAGGAACCAGCTCCTAAGAAGGCTGTCCTCTCGCTTATCGACCGTGAGAAGGGCGAGGTTCGCTCCTTCCACGTTCCGACCGTGACCGCAAAGACGCTCAAGCCGATCCTCGCCAAGAACGTCGAAAAGGCTTCGGTGCTCATGACGGACGAAGCGCCGGTCTACGCGGGGCTGGGCAAACGCTACGAGGCGCACCATACTGTTTGCCATTCAGCGAACGAATATGCGCGCCTTGGCTCCTACGTCCACATCAACACGGCGGAAAGCTATTTCAGCATCGTGAAACGCGGCATTGTCGGATCGTTCCATCATGTCAGCGAAGCGCATCTGCACCGCTACATGATCGAATTCGACTATCGCTACAACACACGCAAACTCAGCGATTTTGAGCGATTCCAAAAGAGCATCCCCGGCATCGTCGGGAAGCGTTTGACGTATCGGCGACCTATTGAAGCAGGGATCGCTTAAGGCGGAAGTTCACGCATTTATTCGCTGGCGTCGAAAACAGCCAAAAGGCTAGCGATTCGTCTTACCCTTATGGACGCGCCCTTTGCTCGCTGGGCGTTCCTTGGCCTTGGGCGTGACTTTGTGCTTTGGTCCGCTTGTAGCCGCGGCATGGACGGCCTGCGTGAATTGCTCCCAGCCGTCCGGCCGAAGCTCGATTGTCTCTCTGCCGGCTAACATGGCTGTTTCTTTCGGTTTCATCGAACATCAGGATACGCCATGCCAACTAGGATAACTAGCTCTATGAGCGCTGAGGATCGCGCCTTTTTCCGTGGCCTTGAACGCACAATGACCTCATTTTCCGAGGAACCATACAAAGAATATTGGAGCGAACTTGGCGCGTTCATGCACGCATTTTCAAACACAGAAACGCAATTGATCGGCCTTTTGAGACATGTCTCTGGCGTAAAGCCAATTGTTGCAGGGCTGCTTTTTAGCGGAACGCGTCAAGATCAGGCACGAGATATGATAAATAAAATATTAGACGCCACAAACAGGGTAGCTAAGAAGAAGCGATTAGAATATTGTTTTGCGCAGCTGGCAACTATCTCAACAATTAGGAACAATATTATTCACTGGGGAGCAATCCCGCAACTGAACAACGAACTGTTGATATCAAATGCGTTACTATTCCCAACCGATAACCGTCTAAAGGAATTTATCATTACACCCACTGATTTGCGTAACATGAAGTTGGATTTAATTAGGATTAGCTCAATGATAATGCTCGAAACAGGGACTCGTAAACCGAGCGGTCCTTTTGTGCAATGGCTGTCTGAACCATGGTTTTATAGACCACCTCAGCCTTCTCCTCCAAAGAAAGAGACCCGTCCGCCTCACTCAAAGCATCCGCCCCAGAAGCGCGCATCTCGGAAGTCACGACCAAATCGTCAAACCCCAGGACCGTGAAAGGCTGGAACGGCAGATCGCGCCCGCGCTTTTTTGCGCGAGGCGCCTCGCCGGCCTGTCCTGCCCTATCTATATCTTGGCTCTGGTTTGTCAAGGTGATAATTGCCCGTTAGCCGCCTACGACGAGAAAGGATCGAGGGAGGGATTTGGAGGCCCCTGAAAAGCCCTCCTAAATATTGCGAGGGCTTTGCGGAAAAAATTTCTTCTCCAGCGAATTGTTTCGGCGTTTTGCTACCTCTTGTTGTTCGAGGGGCAACCTTCCGAATATGATCGGGAGTAGGAAAATGCTATACGTGAAGAATGTTCTGGGTTAGGAGCGCGCCGCGCGGTTGGGCGCCGTCTCGCCAGCCAGATGATCGTTTCGACAGCTTCAATTTGGCAGAAGAGGGGACGCGGGCCGACGAAGTCGTGATGGCGCCGATGTTCCAGCTGGCCCTGCGCGACACCGGTCACTCCCCCGTTCGGTAGGATTGCATAGGCTCCGCCACGGATCGACGCAGCCCGAATTTCGACGAACAGCGGGTTCGGTGGAGGGTTCCAGGCCAAGAGACGACTGGCCGGCCGATATCTTCTTCTGGGAAGCTGGAACCGGGACAATGAAGCGAGATGGATGGTGCTCTGCCCCTTGCCCCCAACCTTGGCAGAGCTGACAGCGCCGACGCAACTTCGACCCGCACCGCGACATTTGCCTTCAAATCTACGGGAATTATCGATTTTTGCTTCCCCGGGAGCGTCGGCTGCTCTAGCTTTGCCACGATGATGACGCGTCTTGGAGAGTTCTCATGGATGGGCAGCACCTCAGCTTGCTTATCTCCGCGGGAGTCGTGCTGTTGGGAGCCGTCTGGATTTGTGTCCGCGACGCCGTACCCGCTTTCAAAGTGCTGGAAACCACCGTGCTGCTGAGCCTACCGGTCGTCGCGATCGGCATGATGCTTGGCCTGTTTGGGCCGATCCGCTTCCCGGTCAGCCTCTGGGAGCCGCCCCGCGAAAAAATCGTCCTGCCTGAGTTGCCTCCGCTGGCCCCGAAGGATCGCTTTGGCCCTTGGACCGCGGTTTACGACATTGCGGCCCACAAGGTCTATTTGCCCAGCGGAAAAACGCTAGAGGCCCATTCGGGACTCGGCGCCATGCGGGATAACCCGCGTTACGTGAGCCAGCGCAATCGTGGCGCGACGCCCCCCAATGTTTATCAGCTTTCACTGCTGGGGGAGCTGTTCTACGGCGTGCGGGCGTTACGCCTGACGCCCATCGGCGACGCCCCCGAGTTCGGAAGAGACGGTTTCTTAGCGCACACCTACATGCTCGGGTCTGGAGGCGAGTTGCACGGATGCATCGTCTTCAGGGACTACAACAGCTTTCTGCAAGCCTTCCTGAAAGGCGAAATTAAACGTGTTGTCGTGGTCGCTCATCTGGATTGAGAAGTCGATTTTCCCTCATCTCGAGATCCGCTCGCCATGAGCGACAACGCTCGCTCGCGATCTGCTGGCCACTGCCGTCACTGTGACCCACTTGCAACACCCTTCGGGAATCTTTCCGGGTCCGCGCAGAATCGCCGCCGAAGCCCTTGCTGCCGCCTCGTCTCTCTGCGTATCTTAAATCATATAAAAGCGGTATGATGATATGCCGCTTGCAGCGTAAAGGGCAGTCGTCATGAAAAAAGTTCTCGTTTACGCCACCCTGCTGACGATCGCGGCGACCGCCGCCGTCGCCGCCGACCTACCCTCAGTAAAAGCGCCGGCTGTAGCCCCGCCGCCGCCGCCCGTCTGGAATGGATTTTACGTCGGCGTCAATGTGGGCGGCGGCTGGATCAACGGGGTCGGGAGCGTACCTTATATCCCTTATATCGATCCGAGATATGGAATTTTGACCAATCCCGGTGGCGGCGCTCTGTCCAATCTCCTCTATTTGCCTGCGACCCTCTCATCGCCCTCCGGCAACCAGGGAGGAGCCTTCGGGGGCGGGCAGGCTGGTTACAATTTTGTGGTTGCGTCAAAGTTCGTGGTTGGCGTCGAGACAGACTTTCAGGGCGGAAGCATCACCGGCAGCAATCAGGGCAGTCTCGCGAGCTTCTATCCAAGTCCCTTTGCTCCGAAGGGCGGAATCCTGACGCCGCTCGTTGCGAGCAGCGGTTACAATGTGGGCGTTGATTGGTTCGGCACGGTTCGCGGCCGCCTCGGCTACATCCTCGCGCCGACGCTGCTTCTCTATGGGACAGCCGGCTTCGCCTATGGCGAGGTGACGGCCTTCAATGTGAGCAGCACGCGGAGCGGCTGGACGGCCGGCGGCGGCGGCGAATGGCAATTTCTGTCCGGCTCCAACTGGACCGCCAAAGTCGAATATCTGTTCACCGACTTCGGCAGCAGCGCGGCTAATCAAAATGGGGGTTGGGGCTCAGCGGTCAGCCAGCATGCAACGCTCAATCTCGTGCGCGTCGGCTTGAACTATCGCCTCAACTGGAGCGCCCCGCCGGCGGTTCTCGCGAAATATTGATTGAAGAGAGGCGAAAAGACACCGAGCGCTTAAGCGAATGATAGGCCCGGCATGCCGCCGGGCCTTTTCTATTAGGTGAGGGCGGCGCCGCCTGCCCCGGAGCCCTATGCTATGAGCGGCGTTCGCGCAGGCGCGTTAAGCGTTCGAACGATAGGATTCGAAACTGTGCAACGTCGCGCCAGCAAGCTGGCGCAATTCCGTATGTCGCGCCGTCTCTCCCCGAAAGCGCCTTCTAGTTCGCGCTTGCCTGCTTCTTGCCGATCGCGCTGCGCAACTCGTCAGTCGTCGCCACGCGTCCGTGCAGGCCCGCGATGCGCTCCACGTTTAGCCCGAGCTTTTCGATCGTTTCGTAGAGATTGACCGAGAAGGGATTGGCGCTCTTCGGAGGCGGAGCGCCTAGCGCGGCGGGCGTATAGGCGTCGGCTTCGACGATCAGCTTTTCCTTGGGCAGGTAGACAAGCGCAAGATCGTCGCTGTGGCCGTTGCCGGCGATGCGGTGGATCTCGATCGGCCGCTCGTCGCCCAGAGAATGCTTATGCTCGTATGTCTCGAACTTCGCCGCCTTCTTCGAGAGCGCGAGCCGATCCGGGCGCAGCGTATGCGGTTGCGCCCAGGCCTTTTCATAATAGGCCTTGCTGATGTTCTGCGTCACGATGGTCGCGCCGGCGTCGACGAAGGTGCGCAAGCCGCCGGAATGGTCGAAATGCACGTGGCTATTGATCACATATTTGATGGGTTTGCCGGGAATGATTTCAGCGACCTTCTTGATAAGCGCCTCCGAGCGGTCCTCGTTGAGCGGCGCCTCGATGAGCACGACGTGATCCTTCTCCTCGACCGCGACGCTGTGATGCGTGCCGCCGGTGAGATAATAAACGCCGTCGCCGATCTTCTCGGACGCAACAGTCACAGGGTTGGCGGTAAGGCTTGCGATGTTGGCCGGAACGGGAATGTCTGCCGGCCCATTCAGCTTCGCCGAGGCGACATTGATGTGCAGCACCGGGAAGCCGCCCTCGCTGCACGAAATTTCGCTGGGGAAGGGAAGACCGCCAAAATCCTTGTAGCCGGAGAAGCTCGTTTCGATAAGCGTGTCGCCGAGGACCGGCGTGTCGACCCAAGTCTTGATCGAGGAGACGTGATTGTCCGCGCCAATCACGCCGACATAGCGGTTTTTCCCGATTGAGAAGGACACTTCCACGCCGTCGCCTGCGGTCCTTGATTCTGCGTTGTTCGTCAGGGCGGCCTTCAGGAAGCCCTGGGGCGTCGACAGGATGTCGGCGACGCGCTCATCGTGCTGGATAAACGCGGGGGTCGCCACCCGCGCAGCGTCAGGCGCAGCGCCCGGCGGCGGCGCGATGTTCCACGACTTGTCTCCGGAAACATACCAGTCCGCCTTTTGCTCCGTGGGCGTCGGGCGCGGGCGTCCGTCCAGAACCTGAATGCGAGCGAATTGCACGCGCTCGGCGTTGGCGTCGAAATTGATCGTCGCCGTGTAGGAGGTCACGTCGAATTTTGGCCAGGCGCCGCCCGGGACGGGCGCTTGTCCGAACTGCCACCAATGGCCCGCGCCGGAAAACTCTAGCGTCTTGGCGCTGGTCGCGGAAAGCAGGGCGGCGGCCTCGTGGAGCGAGGCGGCGCTGGCGGAGTCGGGGCCGAGCACGCCGGCGATGAGAAGGGTGGCGGCGGAAACGATGGCTTGGCGTCGCATGGATGGAGCTCCGATTGGGCTTGAGGACATGGATATTAAATCATACTCAATAAATATGATAAATAGTGAAATCACGTCGACGGCGCGATTCTTTCAAAGCCAAATCCTGGGAGAATCAGGAGAGGCCGGTGAACATATGGCGCTATTTACATATCTTTTTGATAGTCATAGAAAGCGCGGGGAGCTGAGGAGGCGTCATGCAAAGAGCGACGTTTAGAGTTGTGGCGGTTGCGGCGTCAGCCGCATTGAGCTTGGCGGCGGGTCGACTGTCTGCAGCCAATTCCAAGCCCGCGCTGGAAGGAGCCGCTGCCTTCGGGGATTGGCGCTCCGACGCGCCCGGCGTCTCCCGCAGGATTTCGCCGGCCGATCTTCCCGCTCCGTACGTCGGAGAAGTCGCGGCTTCCCGCTCGCAAGTGGTCAGGCGCCCAGAGGGCGCGTCGCTCAAGGCTCCGGACGGTTTCTCTGTCGACCTCTTCGCATCCGGGCTCAACGGCCCTCGGGTGATCCGGCTGGCCCCGAACGGCGACGTGTTCGTGACGGAGAGTTACGGCGGCCAGGTGCGGGTCTTTCCGGCAAGACGTTCCGGCGATGCGCCGCAGAGCGAAGTCTTCGCTTCTGGCCTCGAGCGTCCCTATGGCCTCGCTTTCTATCCACCGGGCGGCGCTCCACGCTGGCTCTATGTATCGACGCCATCGCAGGTGCGGCGCTACCCGTATCAGACCGGGCAGCTGAAGGCCGCCGGCGAGGGCGAGATCGTCATCGGCGATCTGCCTGCCGACGCAGGCCATTGGACGCGTGACCTGCTGTTTTCCCAAGACGGCTCGACGCTTTACGTCGCCGTCGGCTCTAAGAGCAATGTCGCCGAAGGGCACAGCCGACCTTCTCCCGAAGAGGTCGCGGCCTTGGAAAAGGCCGACGGCCTCGGCGCCGGATTTGGCCCCGAGCATTATCGCGCCGATGTCCTCGCTTTCGATCCCGACGGCGGCCACAAGCGCGTCTTCGCCACAGGCATTCGCAATTGTTCGGGGCTTGCGCTTCGGCCTGGCACGGAGGAGCTCTGGTGCGTCGTCAACGAGCGCGACATGCTCGGCGACAATCTGCCGCCCGACTATGCGACGCGCGTCAAGCCCGGAGGCTTTTACGGCTGGCCTTGGTACTACATCGGCGCGCATGAAGATCCGCGCCACGTGGGCGAGCGGCCGGAGCTTGCGGACAAGGTCATTACGCCGGACGTCCTCATCCAGCCGCATTCCGCGCCGCTTGGGCTGACCTTCTACGAAGGCGGCCAATTCCCGGCAGGCTTCAAGGGCGACGCCTTCGTCACGCTGCACGGCTCCTGGAACCGCTCGAAGCGCACCGGCTACAAGGTCGTTCGCCTGCGTTTCAAAGACGGCGCGCCGACGGGCGTATACGAGGACTTTTTGACCGGCTTCGTCCTCTCTGACGATGACAGCAAGGTTTGGGGCCGTCCCGTCGACTCGGCCGTCGCGCCCGACGGCTCGCTGCTCGTGACGGAAGACGGCAATGGCGCGATCTGGCGCGTCTCCTACGCGCCGAAATAGCGGCGCCTGTGGGGTCCGGAGAAGAGCGCGATAAGCCAAGTACCGGGCCCCTAAATTCCTCCGCCGTCGTCGAAAGTCTCCGTCCGAGCCTTGGCCTGCGTGACGTTGCTTCCCGGCGGAACACTATGCGTCAACCAGACGTTGCCGCCGATCGAAGAGCCGCGGCCGATCGTGATCCTTCCCAAAACTGTGGCGCCCGCGTAGATGACCACGTCGTCTTCCAGGATTGGATGTCGGGGCTTCCCCTTGACAAGCGCTCCGGTCTCGTCGGTTTCGAAGCGTTTGGCGCCCAAGGTGACGGCCTGATAGAGCCTGACGTTCCGGCCGATGATCGCGGTCTCGCCGATCACGACGCCGGTACCGTGATCGATGAAGAAGCCCTCGCCGATTTCGGCGCCGGGATGAATGTCGATCGACGTTTGCGAATGGGCGATCTCGGCGATGATGCGCGCGAGAATCGGCGCGCCGAGCAGGTAGAGTTCGTGCGCGAGACGATGCCGGATGACGGCGGCGACGCCGGGGTAGCAGAACACGATCTCGTCGAGGCTCTTCGCGGCCGGGTCGCCTTGGAACGCCGCGCGAATGTCGGTGTCGAGCAGCGCCCGAACCTTGGGGAGACGCGCCGCGAACGCGCCTGTGACGTCGAATGCTTTCGTCCATCGGTCGGCGCCGTGGGGCGCACCGTTGAGATCGAAGAGCTCTAGCTCACGGCGGATTTGATCTTGAAGGGTATGCAGCGAGCGGTCGAGCGTACGCTCGAGGAACTCGTCGGTCTTCTCGGTCGTCAGTCCGGGAGGACCAAAATGCCGCGGATAGAGAATCGAAACCAGCCCTTCGATGATCTCGGACACGGCTTCCCGCGACGGTAGCTCCGGGGGCGCCGCTCCGTGATAGCGGGTTTTCTGTGAAGCGGCGCGCAAGGCTTTCAGCTCGGCGAGGATTCCGCCGATGTCGGAAACGCTCGACGTCGTGGCGTGATCTGCGATGCGTGTCGTCATGCGGCGAGCCCTTGCGCGTCGAACAGACCTTCGAACAGCGCTGTGCTCAGATAACGCTCGCCGGAGTCGGGGAGCACGACGACGATCGTCTTGCCGCGGTGTTCGGGCTTCTTGGCGAGACGCGCCGCTACCGCAACGGCGGCGCCGCAGGAAATGCCGGCCAAAATGCCTTCCTCGCTCGCAAGACGGCGCGCAAAGAGGATGGCCTCCTCATTGCTGACCTGCTCGATGTCGTCGACGAGCGAGATGTCGAGCACTTCTGGAACGAAGCCTGCGCCGATGCCTTGGATCTTGTGCGGACCCGGCTTCAGCGGTTCGCCCGCCCGCAGTTGCGTGAGAACCGGGCTGGCGCTCGGCTCGACCGCCACAGAGAGGATCGGCTTGCGGCGGACGCCCTTGATGTAGCGAGACACCCCGGTGATGGTGCCGCCCGTGCCCACCCCTGATACGAAAATATCGACGGCGCCTTCGGTGTCGTCCCAAATCTCCGGCCCCGTCGTTTTTTCATGAATCGCGGGGTTCGCGGGATTCCTGAACTGCTGCAGGAGAACGTAGCGGCCGGGGTTCGAAGCCACGAGCTCCTCGGCCTTGGCGACGGCCCCCGTCATGCCGCGCGGCCCTTCGGTCAAGACGAGCTTGGCGCCGAAGGCGAGCAGCAGCTTGCGGCGCTCGAGGCTCATGGTCTCGGGCATCGTCAGCGTGAGCGGGAGGCCGCGCGACGCCGCGACGAAGGCGAGCGCAATTCCAGTGTTGCCGCTGGTGGGCTCGACGATTTCCTTGCCGGGGCCGAGCACCCCGCGCTGCTCGGCATCCCAAATCATCGCCGCGCCGATCCTGCATTTCACGGAGTAGGCGGGATTTCGTCCTTCGATCTTGGCCAGAACGGTTGCGGGCGCGCCATCCGTGATGCGGTTCAATCGAACGAGCGGCGTCCGCCCAATCGATTGAGCGTTGTCTTCGTACCAATGAGCCATGGGGATCTCCTTCGTGGACTGAAGTTATCCCAATTTAAACGATATAGTCAATCAACTAAGTGGATTGAGCGGGCGCTCAATATGCGGCGCTCATTGGCCATCAGCCTATTAAATAGGTCGATATATCGTTCCAGTCGGAGCGACCCACTGGATTTTCCGGAACGGCAGGTAGGGTTCTGCTTTTTTATAATATCATGTTATAAATGACTTTCATGATACGGATCGCAGCGCGCCTCCTACCCTTGCAGCCCAAAACCAAAAAATGCGACTTGTATAAATCGATATTAAAGATATGATTAGCCCCTCGCGGGGCTCACCCTCGAAGCTTCGATGGCTGCGAGCGCAATCGCCGTTCTCCCCCGATTGCGCTCGCAGTGATTGGAGACGGCGAAGTTCAAGCACGTGGGTCCGCCCCATCCGAAAGAAATTTGGAACATGAACGCCATCCTCACTTTTACCCATCGCTGGATCGGCGTCGCGCTGGCGCTTTTCATGCTGCTCTGGATTTCATCCGGGACGCTCGTCGCCTACGTCGAGCTTCCTTCGATCAGTCCCGGGCTCAGGCTGTCACGAACGCAAGCTTTGCAGCCTCGTGAGGGGTGGCTCTCGCTTGGCGAAGCGCTCGACCGGAGCGCCAGCGCGCGCGGCGGCGAATTGAGAAGCAATACCGGTTTCGCCGATGTGCGCTTGCGTCGTCTCGACGGGACGCCTGCTTGGATCATAGAGGATGATCGCGGCCAGCGTTTCGCGATTTCAGCCATCGACGGCGGCTTGATCGAGGTAACGCCAGAAAGGGCGGAGAGAATCGCCAGCGACTGGCTGGCGGTAGAGGCGCGGGAAGCTCCGGAGCTTTCCTACATCGATACGATCGATGCGCCTATCGGACTTCGCAACGCCGAGTTGTTGATTTCCATTGAGAGCTGACCCGGGCAGCAGGGGTTTTTCCACCGAGAACTGACCCATGTTCGAACCCTTCCCCCACGGGCATCGCGGGGGAGCATGGAGTGATCGACATGGAGTTATTGAGCGTCATCCGACGCTGGCGACATCGGCAACATCTCTCGATCCGGGAGATCGCGCGACGAACGGGGCTGTCGCGGAACACGGTACGCAAGTATCTGCGCTCGGACAGCGTTGAGCCGAAGTTCAACATCCCTGACCGCCCGAGCAAGCTGGATCCCTACGCTGACAAGCTGGCGCAGATGTTGCGGTTGGAGGCGGCGAAGTCGCGCAAGCAGAAGCGGACGGTCAAGCAGTTGCACGCCGATTTGGTCGCCCTCGGCTACGACGGCTCCTACAATCGCGTGGCGGCCTTCGCGCGCGAGTGGAAGGCGGCGCGGCATCGGGAGCAACAGACCTGTGGCCGCGGCGCTTTCGTGCCGCTGGCGTTTCTGCCCGGCGAGGCGTTCCAGTTCGACTGGTCGGAGGACTGGGCGGTCATCGCGGGCGAGCGGATCAAACTGCAGGTCGCCCAGTTCAAGCTCTCCTACAGTCGCGCGTTCATCCTGCGGGCTTACCCGCAGCAGACGCATGAGATGCTGTTTGACGCCCACAACCACGCCTTCCGCGTGCTGGGCGGCGTGCCGCGGCGCGGGATCTACGACAACATGCGCACCGCCGTCGACAAGGTCGGGCGCGGCAAGGAGCGGCAAGTCAACGCGCGTTTCGCGGCCATGGTCAGCCACTTCCTGTTCGAGGCCGAGTTCTGCAACCCAGCCTCTGGCTGGGAGAAAGGGCAGATCGAGAAGAACGTGCAGGACGCGCGGCACAGGCTCTGGCAGCCGACGCCGAACTTTCCTTCCCTGGCGGCGCTGAACGACTGGCTGGAGACGCGATGCCGGGAGCTATGGGCCGAGATTCCGCATGGCGCGCAGGCGGGCACGGTCGCCGACGCCTGGAGCGAGGAAGCGCAACACTTGATGCAGCTTCCCCGCCCCTTCGACGGCTTCGTCGAACACACCAAGCGCGTCTCGCCGACATGTCTCATCCACCTGGAGCGCAATCGCTACAGCGTCCCGGCCTCGTTCGCCAATCGCCCCGTCAGCGTGCGGGTCTATCCTGAACGCATCGTCGTGGCCGCCGAGGGGCAGGTTGTCTGCGAGCATCGGCGCGTCTTCGCCCGCTCCCACGATCGCAAGAGCGCGACGATCTACGACTGGCGCCACTATCTCGCGGTCATCCAGCGCAAACCCGGCGCCTTGCGCAACGGCGCGCCCTTCGCCGAACTGCCGCCCGCCTTCCGGGCCTTGCAACAGCGCATACTCAAGACGCCAGGCGGCGACCGCGAGATGGTCGAGATCCTCGCCCTGGTCCTCCAGCACGACGAGCAGGCCGTGCTCGCCGCCGTCGAACTGGCGTTGGAGGCGGGCGCGCCGACCAAGACGCATATCCTGAACGTGCTGCACCGGCTGGTCGATGGAAAACCGATCGACGCGCCGCCAGTGAAGCCGCCCAGCGCGCTGACGCTCACCACCGAACCGCAGGCCAATGTCGAGCGCTATGACGCCCTGCGCAAAGCCCGGGAGGCGCGCCATGCGTCATAATCCCGCCGCCGGCGCCATCGTCATCATGCTGCGCAGCCTCAAAATGCACGGCATGGCGCAAGCCGTCGGCGAACTCACCGAGCAAGGCGCTCCGGCCTTCGAGGCCGCGCTGCCGATCTTGTCGCAGCTTCTGAAGGCGGAAACAGCCGATCGGGAAGTCAGATCCACCGCCTACCAGCTCAAGGCCGCGCGCTTTCCAAACTATCGCGATCTCGCCGGCTTCGACTTCGCCAGCAGCGAGGTCAATGAAGCTCTCGTTCGCCAGCTTCACCGCTGCGAGTTCCTGGAGGATGCCCATAACGTTGTCTTGGTCGGCGGCCCCGGAACGGGCAAGACGCATCTCGCCACGGCGATCGGCGTCCAGGCCATCGAGCATCACCGCAAGCGCGTCCGGTTCTTCTCCACCGTCGAACTCGTCAACGCGCTCGAGCAGGAAAAGCTTCAAGGAAAAGCCGGGCAGATTGCGGCGCGGCTCACACACGCCGATCTCGTCATCCTCGACGAGCTCGGCTATCTGCCGTTCAGCGCCTCCGGCGGCGCCTTGCTCTTCCACCTGCTGAGCAAGCTCTACGAACGCACCAGCGTCATCATCACGACCAACCTCGGCTTCGGCGAATGGGCCGCCGTGTTCGGCGACGCGAAAATGACGACGGCGCTCCTCGACCGCCTCACCCACCGCTGCCACATCCTCGAGACCGGAAACGACAGCTTCCGCTTCAAGGACAGCTCGGCGAAAGCCGCTAAACCCACAAAGGAGAAAACCCGCAACTTGACGAACGCCTGACCCTCAAACCATCATCAACCCGGGTCAGTTCTCAATGGAAATCCCGGGTCAAATCTCGGCGGAAATCGACAGCGCGCTTTCTTCATCACTTTCGATACCGCTTTCTTTCTTGATGTTGCAGGGATGGCGGGGAGGCGTCTTTGGGCCGGGCTTTGCCGGGCTTGCCTTCGGCTCTCGGGCGGCGTCCGCTTCTCCTTCGCTCCAGCGCGAGCGCCGCGCTGCAAGCGTCGTCGGCGGCGTCGAAGCGACTGTCCTCGAGACTCGCGAAAGCGTTGTTCAAGGCGAAGAAGCGATAACCGTCGCCGCTTTGCGTGACGAAGCCGATGAGGCTCTCGTCGATCTCGACGGGATGAACGTAAAAACGTGCGCTTTGCGAGAGGCAGGCGATCACGTCACTTCTCCTTGGCCGGCAGGTGGTAGCTCGTGTTATCGGGCGGGATGACGGCGATCTCGGCGTGCGTTGTTCCCGCTGGCGCCCAGTCATAGGGCACGGGCTCGGCGCGATAGACGCCGTAGTTGACGGTCGCCTTTCCGCTCTCCGCGTCCTTGCCGCGGCGAGGATAGGGGTTGATGTATTCCCAGACGATTTCGCCCTGAGGCGTCACTTGGAAAAAGCGGCCGATCTGGCCCTCGTCGATGAAGGTGTTGCCGTTGGGGAGACGCCGCGCGTTGCTGATATGCGTGCTCCTGAACGTCCAGCCCGCAGCGCCAGAGTCTGCCGCGGAATATTGCCAAACAATCTGTTGCGTGACGGGATTGATCTCGAGAACCCGCGATCCGCCGGTGAGCGTCGTTGCGGCAGGCGGATAGCCGGCTGCGCCTTGATTGTCGAAGACCAGCAGATTGCCGGCGCCGGGCAGACCGTTGGGAATGATCTGCGCGTCGTGCTGACCGGAGATTTGATCGACCGGACGCGGGACCTTGCGCGACGCTCCTCCGCCGTCCGCGGCGACGGGCGGGAAATGCGGACCGAGCGTCCAGGCGATCTTGCGGGTCTTGCGGTCGATGATCGCGATGAAATTGCCGTTGCGGGAATCGAAGATCAGATTTTCCGGCGCGAAGCGCTGATCCCCCTCGTCGAACCAGTGGTTCGGTCCAACCGGCTTCAAATCGCTGACGTGGAGGTAATCCGCGTTCTTCGATCCCTTAAGAAGCTTGAACTCTTCCGGTGTGAAGCCGATCTCGTCGATGTGGTCGGAGGCCGCCCAGGTCCAGGCGATCTCGCCCTCCGGATTGACCTCATAGGCGAGGTCGTCGAGGACCTGCGGCGCGGCAAAGCCGGGGAGGGGATAGACGACGTTGGCGAGCACCAGCGTATTTCCGTTCGGCAGGCGAGCGATGTCGTGATGCTGCTGCGCACGGCCGCCCGGGGCGGATTCGCCGAACCGCCAAACGATCTTGCCGTCCCAGTCGACCTCGCCGACAGTCTTGTTGATGCGCGTTTGCACGCGGCCAGGAACGAGGTCCGTTCCCTTGCCCTCTTCAGTTTCCAGCGTCACAAAGATGTGTCCGCGCGCGCCCCCGACCCGCGCCGGATCGATGAAGGCTACGGGTTGTCCCGTGTATTTCCATTCATGAACGACGTTCCCGTCGAGGTCGATCAAGCGTGAGAGGCCGTCCCCGCCCGTAAACAGAACGAAGGAATTGAAGGTGCGCGCCGGGTCGTAGATGGTCGTGCCCGTGGGAAAAACGCTTGGCTCTGCGCGCGCCGCGGATGTTGCGCAGAAGGCGGCGAGCGCGAGAAGAAGGGCGCTGGCGCTAAAGCCAACTGTGCTGTTTTTGCGAAGCGAGAAAGCCAGCGCGTGCATCTTCGCTCTCCTTTGGTGACCGGAAGCGCTCAAGCTCAGGCATTAAAACATACCTTTTAAGTATGATAAAGGAAAAAATCATCGGGGACCGAAAAAAGGATTCAGCCGGCGGACTCTGTCGACGGGGACCGTCACGCAATTATCTGATAGAAAGCGTAAATTCCGCCGTCCACCGCCTGGTTCTGCGATGGTCGTCCTTGGTCTTTCCCCATTTCCGCGCGCGGGGGCTCTTCTGGATGGCGCCCAAAAAATCAATTTGATTGATAGGTAATATGGACTATACCTCCAAGCCTTCGTTCGAAAATGCGAGGCCCATTCGTGATCAACCGACGATTTCCCAGTTCCGCAGGTCAGATCGACGTCGAGCGCGTCATCGCCGAAGTCCGCGCGGGCCGGCCCGTGGTGCTACGCGCCGCCGCCGAACGTCTTGTCGTCGCGGCGGCAGAGGCCGTCGACGAGACGCTCGCGGCGGACTTCGAATATGCAGCGCCGGGCTCGGCTCAACTCGTGCTTGCGGGACCGCGCCTGAGACGATTGGGGCTGAGCCGTCCGCAGGGCGGTTTCGTCGCGCTGCCGAATATCGAACTGAAGCGCTTGCAGGCGCTCGCCTTCGGGGTTGACGCCCGTATCGATGCGCCTGTGGCGTCGCTGCCGCCCATTTACGAGGGCGCTCTGGAGCTGATGCGGCTCGCGCAACTTTTGCCCGCTGCGCTCGTTCTCTCGGCCCCCGGGGCGGAGGCGCTGTTGCCGAATCTTCTCTCTGTGTCGCTTTCCAATCTCTTGGGATATCGCTCGTCGCGACGCGCCGCCCTTCATATCGTGAGCCGGGCCATCGTTCCGCTGGAAGGCGCGAACGCTTGCGAGTTCGTCGTGTTTCGCGGGGGCGAGGGGCTGCGGGACCAGATTGCGGTCGTGGTGGGAAAGCCGGATTTCTCGGAACCCGTCACCGTGCGGCTGCATTCGGCCTGTGTGACGGGGGATCTTTTCGGCAGCCTCAAATGCGATTGCGGCGACCAGTTGCGTCATACGGTGCGCGTGATGACGCAGGAAGGCGGCGGCGTGCTGCTTTATTTGGATCAGGAAGGGCGCGGAAATGGAATTTCGACGAAGATCCGCGCGTACGATCTGCAGGCCCGCGGCTTGGACACATTCGACGCCGACGAAGCGCTCGGCTATGGCCATGATCAGCGCGATTTCGCCTTCGCCGCCGACATGCTGGTGAGGCTCGGCGTCACGCGCGTGCGTCTGATGACCAACAATCCGGCCAAGGTCGCCGCTTTGCAGGATGCTGGGCTCGAGGTCGTTTCCGAGCATCGCATCCTCGGCCGGCGCAATGCGCACAACTTGCGCTACTTGGCGGCCAAGCGAGACCGGGCCGGCCATCTGCTCGAGCTCGACGCCTGACGGACCGCTTCCGACTGAGGATGATTCCCCTTGAATTTTACCGGACGCTGGAGAAGTCCTCCATGATCAAGCCGACGCCTTGTCTTGTTCCTCTATCCATTCTTGCCTTTTGCGGCACAATATCCAGCGCGGCTGCCGCCAGCCAGATCGAAATCGATGGAGACGATATCGGCGGCGTGGTCCAAAGCCGCGTGGGTCCGGAGGCGGGAGTTTGGGTCATCGCCGAGACCAACGACTTGGGGACGCGCTTTGCGAAGATCGTCGTCACCGACGAGCAGGGGCGGTATGTGATCCCCGATTTGCCGAAGGCCAAATATCGGCTGTGGGTGCGCGGCTATGGTCTCGTCGATTCGGCGAAGATCGATGCGAGTCCGGGCGAGGTCCACGATCTCACGGCTGTCGTCGCGCCCGGTCTCGCGGCGGCCGCGCAATACTATCCGCCGATCTATTGGCTGTCGCTGCTCAAGGTTCCGGGGCGAGAGAAATTCCCCGGCACGGGCGCCACCGGCAATGGCGTCCCAGACAGCTTCACGTCACAGGAGCAGTGGCTCGACCTCGTCAAGACCAATGGCTGCGGCACATGCCATCAGCTCGGCAATCTCGCGACGCGCGTCGTGCCGCCGTCGTTGGGGCATTTCGATTCCTCGATCGACGCTTGGCGCCGACGACTGCAATCCGGCCAGGCCGGCACGGCGATGATCAACGCGGTCTCGCGGCTCGACTCCGCCGACGGGGGACAGCTCGCTCTTTTCGCCGATTGGACCGCCCGCATCGCCGCGGGCGCCTTGCCGACCGAGACGCCGCCGCGCCCTGTCGGCGTCGAGCGCAATCTCGTCGTGACCGTGCGGGATTACGCCGATCCGAAGCATTATCTCCACGATCTCGCGCTCACCGACAAGCGCAAGCCCACGGTCAACGCCTACGGCACGATTTATGGCGCCACCGAGCTCGGCAGCGACGACATCCCCGTGCTCGACGCGGTGAAGAACACGAAAGCGCTGCTGCCCGCGCAACTGCGCGACGCCGACGCGCCCAGCGCGCTGCTCGCCAATCCGGTGATCGAGCCGTCGCCCTACTTCGGTCGGGAGGCGATCTGGAACAGCCGGTTCAATGCGCATACGCCGACCATGGACGCGGAGGGGCGCATCTATTTCGCAGCGCAGACGCGCTCTCCCAAAAACGTGCCCGATTATTGTGGGAAGGATTCGCCCCTCCGTTCGGCACAGCTCTATCCGCTGGACGCCAAGTTGGACGGCTTCCTCGGCAATGCGCGGCAGGTGTCGGTCTATGACCCGAAGGCGAAGAAATGGTCGTTCATCGACACCTGTTTCGGCTCGCATCATCTCAACTTCGCCGCCGACGCGAATGACCGGCTCTTCTTGAACATCCCGACAACGGGGGAGCAGGCTGTGCTCGGCTGGGTCGACACGAAGACATTTTGGGCAACTGGCGACTCCGCCAAGTCGCAAGGTTGGACGGCGCTCATCGTCGACACCAATGGCGACGGGAAGCGCGGCGCCGAATACAACGAGCCCGGCAAACCCGTCGATCCCACAAAGGACACGCGCGTTCCTCTCGGGCTCTATAGCGTTTCCTGGAGCCCGGCGGATGGTTCAGTCTGGGGCTCGCATTTGACCTTCCCGGGCTACGCGGTGCGCGTGGCGCTCGGCTCCAATCCGCCAGAGACGGCGCTCACCGAGGTCTACAAAATACCCGCGCCGGGATATGGCATTCGCGGCGCCGACGTGGACGGTGACGGCGTGTTCTGGGCGGCGCTCGGCAGCGGGCACCTTGCGAGCTTCGACCGCCGCAAGTGCAAGGGAGCGCTGAACGGAGCCGGCGCCGAGAAAGGCGAGAAATGTCCGGAAGGATGGAGTTTCTATCCGCTTCCGGGTCCTGGCTTCGCCGGCGCGCCGGGGGCGGCGGAAACGCCATATTATGCCTGGGTCGATCGCTTCGACATCCTTGGCCTCGGCGTCAACACGCCCTTCGCGACGGGCAATCAGTCCGACTCTCTTCATGCGCTCGTCGGCGGCCGCATCGTCGAGTTGCGCGTTCCCTATCCGATGGGATTTTACGCCAAGGGGATCGACGGTCGCATCGACGATCCCAAGCTGGGGTGGAAGGGCCGCGGACTTTGGGCCGCCTCCGGCAATCGTACGCCGTTCCACATCGAGTTGGTCGACGCGCCAGCGCCGGGAGCGCCGGGCAAGACGCCGGAGAGTTATGCGAGCCCGCTCGTGGTCAACTTTCAGTTGCGCCCAGATCCCTTGGCGCACTGAGGCAAGACTATAGCCGCAGTCCGCGCGCTTCTCGGTTTCCACGGCCGCGCAACGAAGCGATGCTCGTGCGATCGAGGATCAGCGCGATCGACTCGCGCACATCCAGCATGATGTCGTGGATCGCGCAGGCGTCCTCATCCGGACAGTCCGTGCAACGCTGATAGGCGGTCTTGCTCGCGCAGGAAATGGGCGCCAGCGGCCCGTCGAGGATGCGGATGATCTGTCCTACCGTGATGTTCTCAGGCGGACGCGCCAGCCGGTGACCGCCGCCCTTGCCCTTGCGGCTATTCACGATGCCGGCGTTACGCAACTCCACCATGATGGCGTCGAGAAACTTGCGCGGGATGTTATTGTCCTTTGCGATATCGCCCGCAAGACATTGGTCCTCCGCGCCGGCAAGATGGATCAGCGCCTTGAGGCCGTATTTCGCCTTGTTGGACAGCATCGAAGGGAAGGCTCCCCGCAGGCTCCCGCCGCGTCGAATTGCGGGGGATGACTTAGGAGCGGGGAGCTTAACGGGAATTGGCTGCGTTTCCTATTGATAAAGATACCTCCTCGCCCGCCGGGGGTCGGCGGAGCGAGGAGGGTGGGAGACCGAAACCGGGGAGACGCGGCCGAGAGGGGAGGTCATCTGTAGCCGCGGGTTGTTTCGGTCCTCCGAGAGCGAACCGCAAAAGTTGACAGACTCTTGCGATTAGAGGTCGCTCACGTATCGTGAACTGGCGCGATTTCCCATCGATCGAACGATGCCGTTCGAGCGGAAAACGCGCTAGCGGCTCGAAGCCGCCGGCCCGCCGCCGCCTTTCGCTTCCGAAACGAGCGCAACCTTGACGTAGCCGGCGGCGTTGATCGCCCCCATTGCTTCAGCGACTCTGCCGTAGGAAACGGACTTGTCCGCCCGGACGTGCACGCGCCGGTCGCGATCGTTCTCGCTTCGCTGTTGCAATGCGACGAGTAGGCCCTGCACGTCGTCCGCCCCGGTCTTGTCGACAAAGAACCCGCCGCTGGCGTCCACGCTCACGACGATCGGCGGCTGCTGATCGTTGAGCTGCTTGGCCGCAGTCTTCGGCAGGTCGACCGGGATGCCCGCGGTCATCAAGGGCGCCGCCACCATGAAGACGATCAGCAGTACGAGCATCACGTCGACGAGCGGGGTCACATTGATGTCGGCGATGGGGGCCGAGTTCGAACTCAAAGTCGTGCTTACGCAGCGCGAAGGCCATTGCGGTCTCCTTTCTTGGAAAGTTGGCGGGAAAGTTCCACCTCGAACACGCCGATGAAGGAAGTAAGGCGTCTGCCGTAAGCCGCGATGTCGCCGCTGATGCGGTTGTAGAAGATCACGGCCGGAATGGCGGCCACAAGGCCGAGCGCCGTTGCGAACAAGGCCTCGGCGATGCCCGGGGCGACGACAGCGAGGCTCGTGTTGTTGGAGGCGGCGATGCCCTGGAAGGAGTTCATGATGCCCCAGACAGTGCCGAAGAGCCCGACGAAGGGCGCGACGGCGCCGATCGTCGCCAGGCTCGGCAAGCGGTCCTGCAGATGGTGGAGGGACGCCGAGCTCGCGAGCTGAGCCACCCGATGAACGCGCTCCTGGAGGCTGTCCCGCTGCGCTTCGGTATAAGCGAGCTCGTGCGAGCGCTGATATTCCTCGACCATGACCCTGTAGATCTGAACGAGCGGATCGTCCTGCGGCTCCTTGGCGAAGCCTTCGGCCACGGTCGACACCGGCAGTCCGTTCTTGATGCTTTCAAAGAGGCGATCGGCGCGGCGATGCAGGATGCCCAGGCGGACCAGCTTCTCCGCCGTCACGCCCAGACCCCAGGCCGCCGCGAGGATCAGGACGACCACGACCGACTTCACGATGGAATCGGCCTGTAGGAAGAGCTCGATCGGGGTCAGCGTATGCGCCAGGGCCGCCGAGGCGGTAGTTGCTGCGTCAGTCATGCGATAGCCTTTCGTTTCGTGTTGGGAGGATCAGGGGCCTCGGAAGGAAATCCCTCCGGAAAGCGAGCCGGGACGCCCTGGCGCCGGCACAGAGCTGCACCGCGCGCCGAGTTGGCTGGCGATGCCGTCGAGCGCCGCATTTCCGGAGGACGAGACCGAAAACCCGGTGACCGCGCCGGAGGCGCTCACCGATGCGTGATAGCTCACGCGGCCTGAGCGCGGAGCGTCGACGCTCGCAGCGGCGCGCTGCAGGCAGGCGTGGAAGGCGTTGGCCGCCTCGGACATGGTTGCGCCGGGTTTCGCTTCCGACGGCGCCGCGGTACGGGACGTCGCCGCTCCGGGCTTGCGCTCGGCGTGCTCGCGCCGGTCGGATCTCTCGGATGCAGGATGCGCTTGCGCCGGCTTCCGCTCTACGGGCTTCTCGACCTTCTTTATGGGCTTTGGCGGCTGCACAGGCTTCTGCTCCACGGGCGCGATGGGCTGCAAAGCCGGCGGCGGCGGAAGCTCGTCGAGCTCCATCGTTTCCGGCGGCGGCGGAACGTCTTCCGGCGGCGCTTCCTCTGGCAGCGGCGCCAGCTCGACGACCTGCAACTCTTCGACTGGCGCCTCTTTGACGCGGAAGCCCACGGTCAGGAAGGCTGTGAGAAGGGCGAGATAAGCGACGATGGCGACGATGCGCGCGGCATGGTTCGGCGGCGGAGCTGGCAGGCGCAACAGCGACTGCGCGCCGTTCTCGTTCGCTGTGTCTGCAGGGTCCGGCTCTTGAAGGGGCGCATCGAACCTCGGCGCGGCGGCTAGCGTCATCTGTCGGCGTCTCTCTCAATGGAAGCGTCGAGAGAGTTAACACCATAAATCCCATAGACACAATAGACAAATTGCACTTCGTCGCGATTTCGCCTTCGACGCGCGCTCAGCGCCGCCGAAGGCGAAGGTCGCCGCGCATGTTAGCGCGCGTCAGTCGATGAGCTTGTCGATCTTTTCGACGTCGAACAGCTTGGGCGCGCCGCCCCATTTGATGTGGTAGCTCACGCCAACCCGCACGACGCTACCGTCGAAGCGCGCGTTGGAATGTGCGGTGGTAAGGGCCGCCACGCCGCTGGATTTGTAATTGAGCTGGACGCCGCTCGTCTGTATCGAGCCGAGGTTGTAATAGAGATATTCGGCCTTCACGGTCCATCTCGGCAGGAACTGCCATTCGGCGCCGCCGCCGACCGAAAAGCCGGTCTGCGTGTGCGTCTGGTAATCGTTGAGCTGCAACGACAGCGTCTTGCTCCAGATGCCGAAATAATTTGCGGAGAGCGTTCCCTGCCCGTAAGCGAAACCGCCCGTGCCATAAACAAGAAAAGCCGGATTCACGAGATAGCCCAAGCGGGCCCTCACGGTGCCGAGAGATCCAAGGCTTTTGGAGAACGATGTCGCCGAGTTGGTCGTGACGAGATTGACACTGCCGGCGCCGCCCGCCAAGCCCTGGATGTCCGCCTCGATGCCGATCAGCAGGTGCTTGCCCCACTGATAATTCCATCCCACCTGACCGCCCCCGATGAACTCGCTGGTTTTGACAGCCTGAAGCACGGGAATGTTTCCCAGAGCGGCCTGGGTGGCGAAGCCGCCCGGCAGTGTCTGGAGATAGGTCTGCTGGATCGTGTTGGTGATGGACCAGTCGTAGCCGGCGTTCCCGCCGAGATAGAAACCCGTCCAGTCCGGTGGCGGGAGCGGCTCCGCCGCCGCCTTCACAGAAGGAAGATCGGCTGCGTAGGATGAAGTCGCAAGCGACGCCACGACGGCGGCGGTGGCGATGATTAGCTTGTTCATTTGACACCTCGTTACGGTTACATCTTGCGCCGCCCGGCGCGGGCCTCGTTGAAATCTTGTCCGTTCACTCTCTCGCGCAATATCCAGTAAATCAACTCTATTTACTAGGATTATTCGCGCAGACTCTCTTTTTTTCGTCTCTGTTGTAGAGAGAACACAGTCGCCGTTGCATGGCGGGCGCTCGTCAATCGCTTGGCGTAGCGAGGGGCGCAGCGGTTAGCGCCCTTGCTGCGTCATCGCCCTGGGAAAGGGGTCCGAGGCGAGGAGAAGCCTCGGACCCCCTCACAAACGAAAGAGCTTCGCTCCTTCGTTCGATCAGTAGAGCTTCACGCTCAGTGTGCCGCCAAAGGTGCGGGGATTGGCCGGGCCGTAGGTGACAGTTCCCGGCGACGTGGCGTTGCCGATTCCGGCGCCGATGATGTAACGGGCGTCCGCCAAATTCTTGACCCAGAGATTCGCGCTGTATTTCCCGTCGTCGGTTTTCAACCCAAGGCCCGCATTGATGATCGAATAGGAAGGCTGCTCTATGTAATAGAGCGAGAAGGGTTCGGAGAGCTGGCTTCGGTAGTACCAAGAAAGGTTGGCGTAACCGAAGGCGGAAAGCGGCAGCGCATAGCCAAAATCCCTCAACGCCGAGCCTAGCGGATGCTCGTAATTGGCGCCGATGTTGAACGAGTAGGGCGAGAAGGGCGCGTTGCCGCTCACCCCCGACGTGACGCGCTGACCCGACAGATTGACGAAGAGTGGCGCCGAGATCCCGTTGATATTGGCTGACGCCGGCCATAACCAGTCGTTTGGCGGTGCGGCCTGCGGGAAGCTGACATAGCGCAAATCCGTCGCCTGACCCGAGAAGTTGATCCACAGGCGCTCGATCGGACTATAGCGAGTGTCGAATTCGAAGCCGCGCGAGCGAACCTGCGGGATATTGCCGAGGTAGTTTTTGCGGAGCGGCACGCCGTTCACGTCGAGAAGGCTTGCGTTCACCAGCACCGACTGGAAGTCATAGATGTCATTCCAGAAGACGTTGAGATTCACGATGAGCCTGTTGTCGAGCCAATTTGTCTTGACGCCGAGCTCATAGTCCCATGAGACTTCCGGATGGGTCAGGACGGGCTGGAACCCCAAAAAGCCTCCCGAGCTGTTCAGGTTTGGCAGCGCGTTCGTGTTGACCGCGCCCGATTTTTCGCCACGCGCTGTGGAGGCGTAGGCCAGGATGTTCTCGTTGAAGCGATAGGAAGGGTTGATCAGTCCCGAGAGCGAGTTGGTGCGCTGAGTCTGGCCGCCCGTGTCGAAGAAGCTATATCCTCCGAGCGATGTTTGCACCGCGGCTATGCCGGCGGCAGTGGTATTCCCGTTGACCCAGCCGAAGTCCGACCCTTCACGGATTTCGTAGGTATTTCGCAGACCGGTCGTCAGTGTCCACTGCTCGTCGAGATGCCATGAGGTCTGGGCGAAAGCCGCTGCGCTGAAGGTGCGCGCGATGCCATCTTGGTGAGACGTCGTACCCCAGAGAGTTGCCGGACTCGCCCCAGGATTATTGAGGAACCATGCCGCTGCCTGCGGTCCATTTTGCTCGCGGTCTTGTGAATCGACCTGCTCTCTCAGCAGATAGCTGCCGATAGTCCATTCAAGCGTTTCGTCCTTGGGCGAGGCCAGCCGGTTCTCGAGAGAGTATTGATTGACGTAAACGTCATAGCCGGTCTGTTGGATGTCCAATCCGTTGCCCCACGTCGAGTTGTCAGCGTTGCGCGGATGCAAAATGAATTGGCGCCAGGCGGCGATCGAGGTGAAAGTGTCCTCGCCCCAGGGATGGTTGATTTCGTTCGAGAGACCCGTCGTCCGCTGGTCGAGATTGCGCAGGTTCGTCAATTGCGGGCTATAGGGATCGAAGGTCGTGGGCAGCGCGCCGAGGCGGTAGTTCATCACGGGGATGAAACCGGAGCTCTTCGCCCCCGCCCAGATGTTCACAGGCGCACCATTCGCATAGATCGGGAAGTTGTCAGCGTTCACACCGGAGTAATTGTTGTATTCATCAGACCGCAGCCGATCGAAGATTAGGCGGTCCGTCAGTTCGTCGCCCGTGTAATAGAGTTGTCCGCGCGCCCCCCAGCGATTGTTGTCCAATAGGCCCGCGCCCGACACCTGATCGTGAATCCAGCCGTCGCTCTTATCGAGATAGAAGGTCGCGCGTCCCGCCAGCGTGTCGGGAATGATGGGTCCCGTCACGTTCAGCCGCTCGATGATGTGATTGTAGTTTCCGAAGGAGGTCTCGAATGACGCCGACGGGTCGAAGGACGGAAGCTGCGTGTGGATGATCACTGCGCCGACCGTCGTGTTCTTCCCAAGCAAGGTGCCTTGCGGGCCGCGCGCGACTTCGAAAGACTGGAGATCGACGTAATTGGCCCATTGGAAGCCGACATGCGTGAAGAACACATTGTCGACGATGAACCCCGTCGCCGATTCGGAGCCATCGGCGCCGCCGGAGATGCCGGTGATGCCCCGGATCGCCACCGCGGAGGTGCGCGGATTGGTGATGTAGGGCACGAAATTGGGAACCTTGGTGGCTAGGTCCTGCAGTCGGGTTAGAAGCTGCGTGTCGGCCGTCTTGCCCCCGACGACGCTGACAGGCAAAGGCACATCCTGCGCCTTCTCCTCGCGCAACCGCGCCGTCACGGTCACCTCTTCGACATTCGCGTTGGAGGAGCCGCTCGACGCTGTGACAGCGGGCGCGGAGGTTTGCGCTTGAGCAGGTTGAGATTCAGTCTGAGAAGCCGCTCGCGGCTTTGACGCCGCCGGTTTCGGCTTTTCTGCGGAAGCGGCGGGCTTCGCCGCCGCGGGTGCAGCATTCTGGTCTTGCGCAGGCGTCGACTGCGCCAGGGCTTCGGAAACAGTAACGCCTACGAACGAAACGCTCCCGATCATCACGAGCGAGGCCAGCGTCGAGCTCCGCAGGAGACGCGAACGAAGGGACGGCACATCACGACGCATTTTATGCTCCTTACGAAGTCCGCCGACGTTTCGGCGGATTTTGCCCGGCTGCCTTCGCAGACTTCAGGTGACTAATTACATCTACAAACTAGGTAGGATTAAAGCTCCTCGTCAAGCGGCCAAACTCACGCAAACGCGACAATTGGACATGATCGAGACAGATTCTCGAATGCTGTTGCAGAAGTGCAACAGTAGGATTTAAAAGGTGTGGCAAAAGCGCAACAGAAACTACCCACCGCAGTCCACAAAGCGATTACGCGCGGTGACACCGCGTCACACCAAATGCGCGCGTCGAACCGCGTGACCAAGCGGGATCGCTCGTTTCGATAGGGACACCGAACTCTTTCAGGCGCTCATCGCCCGCAAGCGCGGTTGCATCGCGCTAGAGCGCGTCCCGTTCGCGTGGAATCACGCGAGCGATAAGGACTCGCTCAAAATCAGAAAGTTAGAGCATGTCCTCATCGGAAAACCGCTCCGCACTTTTCCGGGACATGCTCTAGAGGCGTGGCCTCGGCAGACATGGACAAACGGATGCGGATTGGATCGTTCCAAGAGGGATGCTCTAGCGCAGTATTAAACTGGCAATCGCGGTCGGCACGAAAGAAAGAGTCGCTCGCGCGACGCTCAAAGTCCGGCCGAGTCGAATTCGGTCGGCGGCGCGAAGTGCAGAAGCAAAGCGAAGGCGAGACCGATCACAAGGACGAGCGCGACGGCGCGCAACCCGCGCGAGGATCTGATCTCCTCATGCCGCTCGACAAGATGAGCCGGTTTCCTACCAGTGATCATCGCGCCGATGAGATTGTCGCCTTTCACGCGCCAATGCCACAGCACGGCGCCGACGTGTAGGCCTGCCGCGCCGGCAATCACAAAGAAGAGTCTGCGATGCAGCGACGTGAGACCGAGGCTGAAGCCTTTTGAGACGATTCCCGCGAAGGGACCCGCCTCGAGTATTTCGTCATTCGCGAAGAGCCCGAAAGCGGCTTGCGCCCCCAGCAATGCAAGCAGCAGGAGGACCATCGCGGCGCCGAGCGGATTGTGGCCGGCGTGGTGCGTCTTCCAGCCTCGACCCGTTGCGTGGACATAGCGCAAAACCGCCTTCGGCCCTTTCACGAAGTTTGAAAAGCGCGCGTGCCTTGGTCCGACAAAGCCCCATAAAACACGAAACACGACGAGCACGATCACCGTGTAGCCGAAAAATGAGTGATAGCTGAAATAGCTGACGCCGAGCCGATTGGTGATGAAAGCGCCGAGGATCGAGATCACCAAGCCCCAATGGACGATGCGCACCGGCCAATCCCAGACAAGACGGGCTGCGTTTCCGACTTGGGCGTTGGAAGAGTTGGATTGATCGCGTTCGACGGCGGTCATGTCGAATCCTTGGGGAGTGTCATGAAATAGGGAGAGCGGAGCTTCCCGCCGCACACCGGAAGGACGGAGGTGTGAACGGGAGCTCCGCAACGCGTCAAAAATAACGCGTGTCACTTGACCCGGTATTGGTCGTGGCATCCTTTGCAGTCCTGAGCGAGCGAGGCGACGGCGGCCTTCAACGCGTCGGTCGCGCCTTTCTCTTTGGCGTTGACCTCGACGAGATTGGCGGCGTCCGCCTCGAAAGTTTTTAGCCTTTTGTCGAAGTCCGCACGCGAGCTCCAGATGTCCGCCTTCGCCTTGCTTTCCGGCTCCCCGACATTCGATCCCTCGGGAAAGCTCTCTCCCGGGATCGTAGCGAGCAGCGCGATACGGGCCGCACGCTTCGACGCCTCGGCTTCGTCATAGGGCGTCGTGCCTTTGGCGACCGCGCCGAAATAACGGAAGGAGTTTCCGATGAGTTGATAAGCCGCGCGTCGATTTTCGACGGCTATTCGGGTGGGCGATGGCGGCGCGGCAGGCGCCTTATCGGCGGCGGGAGGCGCATTCTGCGTCCAGGCGCTCGCGAGCGGCAGCAGGCTGAAGAGCGCGACAGCGCCGGTCTGACGAAGGCGTCGTTGAAAAGGAGAGTTAAGCTTCATTCTCATATTGCTCCATTGCTAGGTGCGAGCGTTTTCCGGCGCGCCGCGCCGCGGATCGGGGATGTCAGTGCGGATGCTCCGTCTTCCATTTGCGGACGAATTCGAGCGCGCTTTGCACGTGGTTGACGGGATTCGTATCGACGAGTGCGAAGACGACCTTACCGTCCGCGATCACATAGGAGATGCGGTCGGCGACCTCGCCGCCGCTCGGGCTCGGCTTGTCGCGACGCGCGTCATAAGCCTTGATCGTCGAGAGGGAGGGATCGGCGCCAACAGGGAATTTGTCGCGGCATTCCTTCGAGGAAAATTCCTTTTGAACCTCGATCGGGTCGCTAGAGACACCCAGAACCGCCGCGCCCGCAGCCTGGAAATCCTCCTGATGATCGGCGAACTCATGCGCTTCGATCGTGCAGCCGCGCGTGAAGGACTTCGGGTAGAAGTAGAGGACTACCGGTCCCTTCTCCAGCTGCCGAGCGAGAGAGAAATCGAATTCCTTTCCGCCGAGCGCTGCAGGCAAAGCGAAATCGGGAGCCGGATCGCCGACTTTGAGCGTGGCTTGCGCCGCGCCGCTGCACAGCAGCATGGCGGAGGCTAGGAAAAGCGACGCTATTCGGGTTGTAGCGATTTTCATTTTGCCCTCCGGATGACGAGTCGCTGTCACGCTTACCTTCAGGGCTTGGGGGCAGGCGAAGTCGCGAGCGCCTGCTGCGTGCTCTCTGGCGCGGTTGACGCCGCGGCGGCTCGCGGCGGAGGCGGAACGAGCTTCGTGAGTTGGCCGCCCTCGTCCTGATAGTCGAGCACGCCGATCGCTCCGACGACATGAAAGCCCAAGCCCGAGAGAATGTCGCCGACGGCGCCGGCGCGATGCGCACGATTGGAGACGAGGACGATGAGTCGGTCGCGCGGGATAAGCGAAAGGCTTCTCTGCACGTCGGACGGCTGCAGGCTGAAATAGACGGGGAAGCCGCCATTCTTCGTCAGTTCGTCCGGACGGCGCAGATCAATGACCAGCAGTTGCTCTGGCCGGGCATTCAGGGCGTCGAAGGCCGCGCGATTGAGCCGGAGCGTCCTGTAAGTGTAGGCGGGATCGTTGGCTGGCGTGATGGGGGCGGCAGGAGCGGCGCCCGCGGGCGGAGCGCTCGCTTGCTGGGCGAGCGACGAGGAAGCTGAGGCGGCAAGGAAACCGGCCAGAAGGATCGAAGCGATTCTCATGAGTCATAACTCCGTTGGGACGTGTTTGCGCGATCTCAGCCGCGAAGATTCCTGTTGAAGAAGTCGATGGTGCGGCCCCAGGCGAGCTTGGCGGCGGCTTCGTCGTAACGAGGGGTGGTGTCGTTGTTGAAGCCGTGCTGCACGCCGGGATAGATGAAGGCCTCATAGTTGACCTTCGCGGCCTTGAGCGCCGCTTCATAGGCGGGCCAGCCGGCGTTGATGCGATCATCGGCGCCAGCGAATTGCAGGAGCAGCGGAGCCTTGATGTTGACGACGTCCTCTGCGGGCGGCGCGGCGCCATAGAAAGGAACGCCCGCGGCGAGATCGGGACGCTTCGTCGCCAGGAAGTTCACGACGCCGCCGCCATAGCAGAAGCCCACAGCGCCCACTTTGCCGTTGCCGTTCGGGCAGGTCTTGAGCACATTGAAGGCCGTCAGAAAATCGTTACGCGTCTTCGGCTGATCGAGCTTGGAGAAGAGTTCGCGCGCCTTGTCCTCGTCGCCGGGATAGCCGCCGAGCGGCGCGAGGGCGTCTGGTGCGAAGACGATAAAGTTGTCGAGCGCCAGACGCCGCGCGATGTCCTCGATGTGCGGATTGAGCCCGCGATTCTCGTGGATGACGAGAACCGTCGGTAGCTTGCCAGATGCATTCGCCGGTTGGACGAAATATCCTTTGACCGTGCCGTAGCCTTCGGGAGACGGAGCTTCGAGCGTCTTGCCCTTGATGCGTGGATCGTCGGGCTTGACCTGCTGGGCCTCGGCGAAACGGGGCGAGAGCGCCTCAAGAAACGCAGCGCCGCCGGATGCGCCGACCGCGAAATTCTTCGCGCCGTCGAGGAATCCGCGCCGATCGATAAATCCGTGAACGAAGAGATCGAAGAGCTTCAGCACCTCGGGTGGAAAATCGGCGGCGGTCTTGCGGGTCATTCTTGCGGTCTCCCTTGTCGGCGACGTAGGTTCAGCGCGCAAGGCGCGGCTTGTAGATTTCGTGGCAGGATTTGCAGATGGCGGTCGCTTCACGCGCCGTCGCCGCGGCGGCTTCGAAATCGGCTTTACCGATCAAGTCACGCGCCTCGGCGATGAGCCTGGCGCCCCTGCGTGAAATTTCGACGGCGTCGTCGGCGCCGGGTTTCTTGCGGAAGTAGTCCTCCGTGTAGCGGAAGCCGCCCGCGAGCATCTCGGCGTCTTCCAGCGCCGCATCGGCGTTCTGTGCGGTGATATCTGGCTCGAAATATTTCACGGTGCGCTCGAGATCCCGCATGAGCTCATCGTCATAGTCGCGATAATCGGGTAGCGGCGTCGCAGCCGCCGCGCCGGCAATCAGTGTCACCCCGAATGCCCATGCCATTTTCCGCCTCTGCATGCTCACAACCAACCCTAAATCCTGATATCTCTTCACTCTGCCGCCGAGCGATCATGGCTCGACGACGATCTTGGCGGTCATCGACGCGTGGAGGCCGCACCGAATGACGATGTCGCCGGGTCGATCCATGACGACTGAGTAGGCCTCGTCCTGATCCATCTGCTCGTTCGAGCGGAAGATTTCAGTCTCGTCGCGTAGGCCCACCACCGAATGCGGGAGCTCGTCATGATTGACGAAGCTCACGCGCTCGCCGACCGAGACGGTCAGCGTCGGGGGGGCGAAGGCGAACTTCTCGATCGCCATCGACTTCGTCCCATCTGCCCCTGCGCCCCCGGGCACGGTGACGATCGCGAGTGCGATCGTCGCAGCCGAGACCCGCAACCTCGACACGGCTTGCCGCACGCCTATGCCAGAATGTCCTTGACCACCTTGCCGTAGACAACCGTCGGGCGCTCGGAGCGGCCCGCACGAAGATAGATCGTCTTGAGATGATCAAGGCCGAGGAGCTGCAGCACGGTGGCGTGGACGTCATAGGTGTCCACGGGATTTTCCACCGTCTTCAAGCCGATTTCGTCGGTCGAGCCATAGGTCAGGCCGTGTTTCAGGCCGCCGCCCGCGAGCCATTGCGTATAGCCCCAGGGGTTGTGATCGCGACCGTCGCCGCTTTGGCCGTAAGGCGTGCGACCGAACTCAGAGGTCCATACAACGAGTGTCTGGTCGAGCAGCCCGCGCTGCGCGAGATCGGCGAGCAGGCCCGCGACGGGCTTGTCGATCGCCTTGGTGTGGGCCTCGTGGTTCTTTTCGAGGGAGCGGTGCGCATCCCAGCTCGCGTCGTCTCCCTGGCCGAGAATATTGATCGGACCGGTGACGACATGGACGAAGCGCACATTGCGCTCGACGAGACGGCGCGCGCGCAAGAGCACCGTGCCCATCTCCTTCGACCCTTCGTTGTTGATGCCGTAGAGCGCTTTCGTCGCTTCAGTCTCCTTGGAGAGATCGACTGCTTCCGGCGCCGTAGACTCCATGCGATAGGCGAGGTCGTAAGAGCGCGTGCGTGCGGCGAGCTCGCTGTCCTCGGGATGCGCCGCAGCATTGATGTCGTTCAGCGTCTTCAGCAGATCGAGGCTGTCGCGTTGCTGCTTGGCGGCGATGAGCTCCGGCGGCGCCTGATAGAGGATGGGCTCCGCGGTCGGCCGGAACGCCGTGCCCTGATACACCGCCGGCAGGAAGCCGGAACTCCAGTTGACCGAACCCGCGCGCGGCTCGCGGCTACCGCCGTAGAGCACGACATAGGCCGGCAGATCCGGGTTGACCGAGCCGAGTGCATAGACGACCCAGGCGCCGAGTGACGGCCGACCGGGGCTCACATCGCCGGTGTTGAGCTTCAGGATCGAGATGTCATGGGTGGCGCCGACCGTGACGCTCGACTTGATGAAGGTGAGCTTGTCGGCGTGCTGGGCGATGTTGGGGAGCCAGTCGGAAAACCAGGCGCCGCTTTGGCCATACTGCTTCCACGTGCGCTTCGAGGCAAAGAGCTTGCCGACGCCGCCCTGTGTGCTGGTCTTGATGCCCTTGAGGAAGGACTCAGGGACTTCTTGACCCGCGAGACGGACGAGTTCCGGCTTGTAGTCGTAAAGGTCCAGGGTGCTTGGCGCGCCGTCCATATGCAGCCAGATGACGGATTTCACCTTCGGCGCGAAGTGGGAAGGCTTCGGCGCCAGCGGGTCGACGAAATCCGCAGCGTTGGCCATCGGTGCGCCGAACCAGCCGCCGCCGGGCATAAGCCCACTCACAGCGAAGCCGCCCGCACCATAGGCTGCGCTCCGCAGCCACTCGCGTCGCGATGTCTTTATCAGCATGGTTCTATCTTCCTTTTAAGGTCGTTCGAATGTCGCTTCAGAAGCGGTAGACGAACTCGTTGGAGTTCAGGACGGTGTGCACGAGGTCGACAAAGGCCGAAGCTTTGAGCGGATCCTCCGGCTTTGTCCTGGCGCCGACCGGAACGGCGAGCGCGAGCTTGCCATCCTCGGCTTTCTCGACGAGCGATTTCTGGTGCTGCACGAGGAAGGTCTTGAGCGCATCCCTCTCCTCGTTCTTGGGCTGACGCGCGAAGAGGATTTGGTAGAGCCTCTCGAGCTGCGCGTCCTCGTTCCAGCCGACCTCGTTAATGATGCGGCCAGCGAGCGCTTGCGACCAGCCGAAGACGATGTCGCTGTTGATGAGCGTCAGCGCCTGTAGCGGCGTCGTCGTCACATCGCGCTTGCTATGAATCTGCTGCGCATTCGCCATGTCGAAAGTCTCGAGTAGCGGGTAGGGCAGGCTGCGCCTTGTGAAGATGTATAGGCTACGGCGCGTATAGTCCTTGGGATCCTTCGAGGTGGTCCACGCCGGATCCGCGTTGAAATTGCCGCCTCCGGTGAGGTTGGCTGGGATTGGTGGAAACACGCTCGGGCCGCCAACCTGCTCGTTGAGCTTGCCGGATGCGACGAGGATCGAGTCGCGGATCTCTTCCGCCTCAAGGCGCTTGCGCGGGAACACCGCGATAAGTTTGCCATCGGGATCGGCCTTGGCGACTTCCTCGCGAGCGTTCGAAGATTGGCGATAGGCGGAGGAAAGCAGAATCTGGCGATGCAGATTCTTCACGTTCCAACCATCCTTCACGAAAGTGGAAGCGAGGTAGTCGAGCAGCTCCTGGTTGGTGGGCTTATCGCCGGCCTTGCCGAAATCGCTGACCGTTGCGACGATGCCCTTGCCGAAATATTGGTTCCAGACACGGTTGACGAAAACGCGCGCCGTCAACGGATTGCTCGGGCTCACGAGCCAGTTGGCGAGCGCGGTGCGCCGTCCCGAGGAGCCGTCGAGCGGCTTGATGTCGGGCGTCTCGGTGGTGATGGCTTCGGGGAAGGCTGGTTGCACCTGGTCGAGCGGGCGCTCGTGATTGCCGCCGAAGAAGATGAAGGTCGGAGGCGCGTCCGCATGGCCGAGCTCGGTCGCCGTCGTATAGGTGTCGGAACCGCGCGTCGGCCGTTTGTTGACGAATTTCCGCAGCTCTTGCGTGAGCTTTTGATACTCTTCCCACTTTTTGACGATCTCGTCGTTGTGCTCCGGCGCCTCTTTATCCTCGGCGGCGTAGCGCAGGAAGGCCCCGAGCGCCGCGTCGTCGGTCACGGCCTCGAGACGGTGATTGACCCAGCGGTCGAGCGCATTCCACTGGTCCTTGGGCTTGAAGATCGACTCGCGACTGTCGGTGAGATAGCGCTCCTTGTGGTATTTCAGCGCAGCCTCGCGAACCGTGTCGATGATCGCCTTCTGCTTCTCGCGGATGTCCTTTGTGGCCTCCTCATAGATCGCCTGAGCCTTCAGATACTGCTCTTCCTGCTGGCCCTTGGCGGCAGGCGCCTTCTCGTCGAAGGCGGTGTTGGCGAAGAAGGCCTGTAGCGAATAATAGTCCTTCTGCGAGAACTTGTCGGTCTTGTGATTGTGGCAGCGTGCGCAGCCCACCGTCGTGCCGAGAATGGCCTGCCCGACCGTGTCCGTCATGTCGGTCGTGATCTGATATTTGCGCTGGACGAGGTCGCGCGAATTGGAATTGTCTGGATAGCCTGCGAGGAAGCCCGTCGCGACGCGCACATTTTGATCGTTCGGCGCAATCTCGTCGCCGGCGATCTGCTCCTGAATGAAGCGCGAATAGGGCTTGTCCGTATTGAAGGCGTTGATGACATAGTCGCGATAGCGGAATAGATTGGGACGCGTGCTGTCGTTCTGGAATCCGGAACTGTCGGCGTAGCGGGCGAGGTCCAGCCACAAACGCGCCTGCCGCTCGCCATAGCGCGGCGAAGCAAGCAAGCGGTCCACGAGCTTTTCGTAGGCGTCCGGCGACGTGTCAGCGACGAAGGCCGAGACTTCCTCCGGCGTCGGGATCACACCCCAGACGTCGAGCGTCGCGCGTCGGATATAAGTCGCCCGGTCCGCATCTGGCGAGGGCGCGAGGCCCTTCGCTTCGATCTTGCTTAGCACGAAGGCGTCGAGCGGCTTCCGCACCCACTCCTTCTTTGCGACGATCGGCAGGAACTGCTCTTGCACCGGCTGCCAGGACCACAAGGGCTTGGAAGCGGGCTTGGCCGGAGCGTCCGCCGGCTGCGGAGCAGTCTGTGCCGCCGCGGTGGCGGGCGGAACTGCGGCTCTGTCATCGCCAGCAGCCAACGCCGCGATAGACACCGTAGTGAGGAGCGTCGCTATTCCAAAACCGATCGTCTTTCTCATTTCGCAAGCCCTATCTGGCGTTGAAGGGCGCGCACTCTCCCCGAGGCGCGCGGATAATCCTACCATTTATGTCATGTTAACGGACGCCAGGATTTATGTCTATCAGGATTATAGAAAAAAGCGCTCGCAGACAAACATCAGCAAAATTGCGCAGAAGTCGGAGCGCATGCCGTTACCCAGGGAGCGGCATCTGCCTTGAAATCGATCTAAAAGATATGATAATCTCGCGTCATCAGCCAGTGAAGAGAGCGCCTCGGCCCGGCGGCTCCTTGAAGGAAGGCGGAGATCGTGAAGACCAAGGAGGGATTGGTGCTTATCGCAGGCTTGCTGGCCTCTTGCGCTCTCTATGCCGGCCTGGCGGCACATGCGTCCCAAGACGACCAGGGCTTCATCCGTCTGGATGCCGGGGAGCTGCGCTTCAAAAGCCCCCTCGGTGTGGGACCTCAGTCATCGGTGTTGTTCGGCGATCCGTCGAAGCCCGGGCTTTACGTCGTACGCAACAAATTCCCTCCGGGCGCGCATTCGGCGCCGCATTTTCACTCTCAGGACCGCCATGCGACCGTCATCAAGGGCGTGTGGTGGACCGGGACTGGTCCAGAGCTCGATTTCAAAAAGGCCGTGCCGTTAAAGGCCGGCGCTTACATGTTGCATCCTGCGAACGGGGTGCATTGGGACGGCGCGGGCGACGAGGAAGTGATTGTGCAGATCATCGGCATGGGCCCGGTTGAGACGACTCAGGTCGGCCCTCCTGGTGCGCCGCAGGGTTATTGGCCGAAGCCGGAATGAGCCTTGCGGTCGTTGATCTATTTTGCCGCTTTCCGCGTGACCGCCTTCTTCGTCGATTTTAGCGGCGACGGCCTCGGGCGGTCCCCACCGCAGAACATTTCATGGATCAGCTCTATGGCGCGGGCGACTTCGTCGCCAGCTAGCCGGTAATATATCGATTGCGACTCACGTCGAGTCTTGACCAAGCCGTCAACGCGCAAGCGTGCGAGATGCTGAGACAGAGAAGCCTGACTCAAGTCGAGTTTCTGCTGAAGGGGCGTCACGGCGCTTTCGCCCTCGTGCAATTCGCAGAGGATCATCAGGCGGTGGCCGTTCGCCAACGCCTTCAAGAAGCGCTCCGCCTCCTTGGCTTGGGCCGTCAACGCCGCGAGGTTCAGCCCGCGAGGCGCACGCTTTTTTCGGGATGCAGCCTGTCGGCGCCGGCTACGCCCATCTGAACCATCTGTTGCAGTGAGCAATTGTCGAGAACCTCCGAAAGCGCGCGTTGCGCCTCCACCATTATTTTCCGAACGGCGCATTCCTCTTCACTCGCGCAATCGTCGCAGGATTGATAGCGCGTCTTGCTTGCGCAAGCGATGGGCGCGAGCGGTCCGTCGATGGCGCGCACAATCTCGCCCACCGTGATCGCTTCCGCCTCGCGCGCGAGCGTGTAGCCGCCGTTCTTGCCCATTTTCGACTGCACGAAGCCGAAGCTTCTGAGCTCGAAGAGAATCGCGTTGAGGAAGCGCTTTGGGATGTTTTGCTCCTCGGCGATGTCGACGACGTGCACAAGTCGGCCCGCCGGAAACTGCGCGAGATGCGCCATCGCCTTGAGGGCGTATTTGCCCTTGTTCGTCAGCACCGCTTTCCCAACCTCAATGAGAGCTTTGAGGAGCCTAACCAACGGCAGGAATATAGTCAATAGAATCTATAGACCAAATGATTTTATCCGCGGCTACAGCCATATTGCTGTGCAAGCTTGCGTCGCGATATGCGTGTTCGGAAGGGCGTTCCTTGGCCGAGGGCGCATGTGAACAGTGCGCAAATTCAATGCTATGGCGACTTCTTAACAACCCGCTGCCGAACTTCCTCGCCCAAAAGCGACGAGCCGCGCTGCCGCCGCCGATGTGGCTTTGGACCTGCCAGAGGTGGATTCGAGCCGCCGCTCTACGATCGGGAAAGGAGCGATGCCGACAAGGCGAGGCGCGACGCCGCGGTGAGGCCTTTCGTAACGAAACAGGCGCACGAGCGGATTCCCCGACACCGTGGACTGATCCGCGGAGGATTCACTCCAAGCCTTTGTCGAGAATCGCGCCGGGCGACGGAGCCGTCGAAGCGCGGATCGAGTCGGCAATTTGGGGAGCGAGCGGCGCGCCTCGATCATGAAGCGTTTGCGCCGGACACGCAGTCTCGTTAGCGCAACCTAAACGCCCTGGCTGCGGCCGTTTTGCAGGCGAAGCAACGCCGCGACCAGGGCGTCGACGTCGTCGCAAGTGTTGTAGAAGGCGAGCGAGGGCCGCACCGTCGCCTCCAAGCCGAAGCGGCGCAGGATCGGCTGTGCGCAGTGGTGGCCGGCGCGAACCGCGATTCCTTCGCGGTCGAGCGCCTTGCCGACGTCCAGCGGCTCATGCCCCTGCAAGACGAAGGACAGCACGGAGGCCTTCTCCGGCGCCCTGCCGATGAACGTCAGGCCCGGGACCTGACACATCTTCTCGGTCGCGTAGACGAGCAGGTCGTGCTCATAGCGGGCGATGATCTCCATGCCGATGCTCTCGACGTAGTCGAGCGCGGCGCCCAAGCCCACGGCGTCAGCGATATTGCCGGTGCCGGCCTCGAATTGCGCCGGCGGTCCTTGGAAGATCGTCTTCTCGAAGGTCACGTCGGCGATCATGTTGCCCCCGCCCTGCCAGGGCGGCATGTCCTTCAGCACCTCGTCCTTTCCATAGACGACGCCGATGCCGGTCGGGCCGAACACCTTGTGCCCGGAAAAGACGAAGAAGTCGCAGTCGATCTGCTGCACATCGACGGCCTTGTGCGGAACCGATTGCGCGCCGTCGATCAAGACGCGCGCGCCGTGGCGATGCGCCATGGCAGTGATCTCACGCACCGGCGTCACGGTGCCGAGCGCGTTCGACACCTGCGTCATCGCGACGATGCGCGTCGAGGGATTGAGGAGCTTCTCATACTCTTCGAGGATGAGTTCGCCGCGATCGTCGACCGGCGCGACGCGCAGCCGCGCGCCCTTCTCGGCGCAGAGCTGCTGCCAGGGCACGATGTTGGCGTGGTGCTCCAACCAGGAGACGACGATCTCGTCGCCCTCCCTGACGTTGCGCCGACCCCAGGCCTGCGCGACGAGATTGATCGCCTCCGTCGCCCCGCGCACGAAGATGACATCCTTCGCCGAAGGCGCATTGAGGAAGCGTCTTACCTTCTCGCGCGCCGCTTCATAAGCGTCAGTCGAGCGAGCCGCGAGGGCATGCGCCGCGCGGTGGATGTTGGAGTTTTCATACTCGTAGAAATGCTCGAGGCGATCGATCACCGACTGCGGCTTCTGCGTCGTTGCCGCATTGTCGAGCCAAATGAGCGGCTTGCCGTGCACCTGTTGCTGCAGAATGGGGAAGTCGCGCTTCACGCGGTAGGGATCGAAGGGCTTGGGCGCGGCGGGCCCACCCTCACTGAGTTGCGGGGAATAGCCCGGCGCCGGCTCTTTCGGTTCTGCGGGGACCGTCTCGACGAGGCCCGGATGACCGCCGGCGTGCGTCGTGAAGTAGAGCGCGTCGCTCGCCGCAGTCCCCGCGGCGCCGGGCGACAGCGTGCTGTCGAAGCCCTCGAAGCCCGGCCCGGGCGCGGGCGGTGTCGCCAGCGCCACCGTGTCTGTGAGGCGATGCGGATCGGATTGCGAGGGCGTCGGAATGGTGAAGGTTTCGCCAGGAGACGCGCCCGAGTTCGGGTAGCTTGTCGGCGCGTTAGGATAGGCTGCTGGCGAGCTCGGAGAGGTGCCTGTCGCGCCCGACTGGATCGCCGGCGCGCCGGGATGGGCGGCTGAGGCGCCCGAATAGGCTGCCGGGGGTTGTTCGAAGCGCGCCTCGTTTGGTCTTGCGGACGGAAGGCTTCCCGGCGCGCCGAATGAGCGCTCATTCAGGAAATAGAGATTGTCACCGCGTGACGGCGCCGATCCGCCCGGAACGGGCGTCGGGACAGGGGCGAGCTGCGGCGCAGGTTCCTCCTGCGAGCCGAGGGCGAGCGCTTCTCCGAAAAGTCGCGGGATCGCGGCATAATCGATCGCGTTTGGGACGTCGGCTTCCAGCGCGCCGACGGAAGCGCCCGGCCGCGGCGGATCGGGCATGCCGAGCGGACGCGAGCCCGGCTGGGAGTTGGTGGGCGCCGCCGGCGCCGCGACATTCGGCGTCGGCACGACCGAAGGAATGGTCGTCGGCGGAACGTCCGGCGGGCCATAGGACGCCCGCGCCGGCGCATAGGGAGCGACGGTCGTGACGACCGACGGCGCAGGAACATCCGGCGCGAGCGGCGCGGCGACCGGAACGCCGGGGGCGATGGGCGCCGGCGGCACCTGATGCGGCTGCAGCTGGAAGAAGGCGTTCGCCATCTGCGCGATCATCTGCGGATCGAAAGGCGCGGGTGCGTGAGCCTCGAGCGTCTCGTACGAGGGTACGTCGGTCGCGGGCATGTTGGGTGACGCCGGGATCGACTGCGCAGATGACATGCTGGGCGTTCCTTGACGAAGGTCAGGGGGAGGCCGGCGACTCAGCGCCGCCGGCTCAAGATCAGTGCTTGAAGTATTTGTCGCCGTAGTCGTGATACTTGCCCACGTCGACGTCCTCGAGCACGCCGAGCGCGTCATGGGTGAGCACCGCAGCTGAGCAATAGAGTGAGATCAGATAGGAGGCGATGGCCTTACGGTTGATGCCCATAAAGCGCACCGAAAGACTCGGCGCCACCTCGCCCGGCACGCCCGGTTGGAACAGGCCGATCACTCCTTGCTTCTTCTCACCCGTGCGCAGCAGCAGGATGTTGGTCTTGCCCTTCTCGTCGATGTAGAGCTTGTCGCTCGGAATGAGCGGTATGCCGCGCCAGGTGATGAAAGGGCTGCCGAACAGCGTCACGGTCGGCGGCGGCACGCCGCGGCGCGTGGCTTCGCGCCCGAAGGCCGCGATCGCGCGCGGATGCGCGAGGAAGAAGGCCGGCTCCTTCCAGACTTTGGTGATCAGCTCGTCGAGATCGTCGGGCTGCGGCGCGCCTGTGCGCGTCTTGATCTTCATCGACGGCGCGGCGTTGGCGAGAAATCCGTATTCTGGATTGTTGATGAGCTCCGCCTCCTGCCTCTCCTTCACCTTCTCGGTGAGGAGGCGCACCTGCTCCTGAATCTGGTCGTAGGGGTGGTTGTAGAGATCGGAGACGCGCGTCTGAACGTCGAGAACGGTCGTCACCGCATTCATCGAATATTCGCGCGGGGCCTCTTCGTAAGGAACGAAGGTCTCGGGCAGGTCGGCGTCGCGATCGCGCGCCGGGCTGCACTGCACGTCCGCGTCGGTGAGCGCGACCGATTCCACCACGCGGTTTAGACGATAGATGCCGGCCTCGACCGGAACCCAGGGCAGGAAGGAAACGAGCCAGCGCGGCGTGATGCCGGACCATTGCGGGCGCGTCTTCGTCGCATTGGCGAGCTGGCGCGCGCCTGACTCGCTCAAGGTTCGGCGAATTTCCGGTTCAGTAGTCATTCGATTTCCTTCGGGGACTTTGAGAACGGCCGCGCCTCGGCTGAGACAGCCCTCGGCCGCGAGTTGCTTGCGCGTCAGATTTTTCGGTAACGAGCGGCTTAAAGCCTTCGATGAGTGTTCTCTAAAATATCTCGGGCTGCGCCGCAAGTGTTTATCTGAAATGTTTGCAACGAATACTATTATTATAATATCAAGCGAAATAATAAAGCTATATAATTTCGATGAACGATGGGTTCCGTTCTCAAAGCTCGCTCTTCAAGCCTCGCTATCGGCGCCGCCGGGCGTTGTGTAGGACATCACGAGATAGATCGCGGCCGGCACCACGCCGAGATTGCGATAGCTGTGCGGCACGTCGGCCAGAAAGTCGACGGCGTCGCCTTCGTCGAGCTGCGCCGGCGGCTCGCGGCCCACGACGACCTCGATCGACCCTTTGGCGACGACGAGCGTCTCCTTCGTTCCGGGCGCATGCGCTTCGGCGCGCTCGATGTGCGAGGGGCCGATCGTCACGTGATAGAATTCCACCGGACGCTGCGAATCATAGGGATAGAGCGCGCGCGAGACGAAGCCGCCGCTGCCGGAGCGAAGGGCGGGCGTTTCGATCTTGCGCATGACGAGAAGGGTCGAGCTTTCCCTCGACGCGATCAGGCTCCCGAAAGGCACGCCCAGCGCATTGGCGATACGCCACAAATGCGCGATCGTCGGCGCCTCCTCGCCACGGCCGATGCGGCGAAGCTCTGCAACATCGAGCCCGCTGAGATCGGCGATTTTTTCATAGCTGCGCCCCTTGCGGTTGATGAGGCGCTGTAGCCGCTCGGCGACGATGGCCCCGAGCCGCTCGACCCGAGGGCGCCGCGCGCCGGCAAGGGGAAGGGAGACTTTGGTCGAAGTCTGGATGGGCATTTTCTTTTCCCTATCGTACTAGACGGAAATATGCTCTCTGCGGCGCGAGGTCAAGACGGCGTCGGATTGAACGCCCCGCCGATTTACGATAGAAAAATCATCAACAATAATGATAAAAAAGCAAGATTGCGCCTTCGAAAGGTCGCGCTAGAAAATTATTCAAAAAAATATATTTCCTATTATGTAAATAGATATATGCTCTCTGGCGTCGCTCCTTCTCCGCCCAAACAGGTTCACCAAAATGCTCGGAAAATCCCTCACCCCTGTCAGCGCCGCGCTCGGCGCTCTCTGTGTCTTGGCGGTCCCGGCCAGGGCCGAGTTGCCAACACAAAAAACCCTCTCGACCTCGATCGCCCTCGCCATCGCGCAGACCGCCTATGAGACTTGTTCGGGTCAGGGCTACAAGGTTTCGGTGACCGTCGTGGGACTCGAGGGACAGGTTCTCGCCGCGTTGCGGGGAGACGGGGCCTCGCCGCACACGCTGGAGAACAGTCAGCGCAAGGCGTACACCGCGCGCACTTTCCGCATCAGTTCTGGAGAGTTCGCGCAACGGGTGAAGGACAACCCGACGTCCGGCCAGGTCAATCTTTCGGGCGTGATCGCCATCCAGGGCGGCTTGCCGATCAAGCTCGGCGACGCCGTGATCGGCGCGGTCGGCGTTTCGGGCGCGCCCGGTGGCGAGAAGGACGAGGCCTGCGCCAAAGCCGCCCTCGACAAGATCGCGGATCAGCTGAAGTAAAAATGTGCTGAGCAGACCGCCGCAGAAGCGTACCGAAAAGGCGCGCGCCCGATCCCGTCTTCCTCTCCTCCGCGCCCTGCTTCCGTGGTGCTTCCGTAAAACTGTGAGCCGTCGACGCACTGTCGGAGGCCGTTGATTTAATGGCGCGCGGTGACGGGCGATGATGAGAACTACGTTTACGCCATAGCCCTCTCTTGAGCGGAAATGAAATCCCACACCTTCGTATAGCGGCGGCTGCGATGCGCCGCCTTCATATCCGTCCCCACCCATGCGCTGCGGGGTTGCGAAAAGGATAAGCTTCCGCCGTTCCCGCGGAATCGTATGGTTTATCGCCTTCAAGATTTTTCCAGACGTGGAAACCACACCTTGAACGTGGCGCCCCCGCCGGGGGTGTCCTCGACCCAAATGCGTCCGTGCAGCTTCTCCAGGAGTTCCTTGGCGATCGCAAGCCCGAGGCCGGCCGCTGCCGTCGCATCGTTTTTGCGCCAGAAGGGCTCAAAAATCTGCTGCCGGTGCTCGTACGCGACTCCTTCGCCGTGGTCGACGATCTCAACCCGTCCATCTGCCGCCACGCGCAGGATGATGGCGCCGCCCTCCGGCTCGGCGCGGAGCGCGTTGTCGATAAGGTTGGAGAAGATGCTCTCCAGGCCGCGCCGCTTGCCTAAAACGAAGACCGGCTCCTCGGCGCAATCGAGCACGATGCTCTTTCCGCTGTTGATCGCGAGCGGCCCATAGTCGAGCGTGAGCTGCCTTAGAACCTCAGTCAAATCGATCCGCTCCTCTCCTGCGCCTTGAGCGCCCGAAAGCGCTGCGGTCGCCAGCAATTGCTCGACGAGAATCTGGATCCGGCTCGAGGCGCGCTCCATGTCGGCGTGGAATGTCTCGGGGTTGGGCCGTTCGACATGCGCCCGCAAAATCGTGATCGGCGTGCGCAGCTCATGCGCGGCGTTGGCGATAAAGCGCTTCTGCTCCTCGACGCCGTTCTTGACGCGCCCGAGCGCGTCGTTGACCGCCCTCGCGAAGGGAACGACTTCGCTCGGCAGCTCGGAGAGAGGGATGCGGCCATCGAGCGCGTCGGCGTCGATCTCCGCGAGTTTTTGAGTTGCCTTCCTCAGGGGCGCCATCGCGTGGCGCCCCACGACCCAGGAGATGGCGAGCGCGATGAGGGCGCCTTTGAGGACTTGCTGGTTGCTCGGCAGAAACATCCACAAGATATGGGCGACGTCTCTCCAGTCGTAAGAATATTTGTAGAAAACCGCCGGAAGGCCCCGCACGAGAGCCAGATCGAGATCTTTTGCGCCCGGCAATTGAGAGACGCTGTCGAGCGTCACAGGCCGGTTCCCGGAGGACCTCAGCAGCGCGACGACTTCCGGGTCGGATCCCGCGATGGCGGGACCGGCTTCGCCGTCGAAGATCGCGAGACGAAACTTGGGGTTCCTCGATCGGTAATCGCGAAGCTCGGGAGTGGGTTCGATGTATGGCGAGCCGTCGGACCAATGGCTGAGCGCGTTCTCGGCGATTTGCTGCACTCGACCATAGGCAAATTGGTTCATTGTCGGGGAGTCGAATATTTGCGCTCCAACGAGCGAGTTCAGCATCGCCTCGATGGGCCAAGCCAGGGAAGCGTTGATCATCAACACCAGGTAAACGAGCAACGAGAGGCGCAGCGCGAGGGAGCGCGGCCCCATCAGTCCGGCGCTTTCTGGAGCATGTAGCCGACGCCGCGCAGTGAGTGGATCGCCACGCCCGCGTCGACCTCGACGACCCAGCGGCGCAGCCTCACGACCAGCATGTTGAGCGCTTTCGGAACCACCACGTCGGCGCCCCCATAGATTTCGCGAAGAATCGTTCGACGGTCGACCATGCGGCCGGCGTTGGTGACGAGGATCTCGAGCAGCGCCAGCTCCCGCCCATGAATAGGCGTGGAGATCCCATTGATCGACACGTCGCGCGTATAGGGATCGAAGCGGAGCGCGCCGAGCAGGATCGGCGGCGGCCGGTCGCGTCCGCCGCGTCGCAAGACGGTTCTTATCCGCGCCATCAACTCGTCGAAGTGGAAAGGCTTCGTCACATAGTCGTCCGCGCCGCAATCCAATCCCGAGATGATGTCCTCACGGCGGTCGCAAGCGGTAAGCAGGATGATGCGCATGTCAGGGTCAACGCGCCGCATCTTTGGTATGAGCGCCAACCCGTCGCCGTCGGGCAGGCGACGATCGACGAGCGTGAGACCATACGAACTCTCTCGCAGCGCTTCCTCTGCTTCGGCGATGCAGCCGGCCCGATCAGCGTCGAACCCGAGGCGTCTGAATTCTCGGGCGAGGGCGTCCGCAACCTCCGCCTGATCCTCGACCAAGAGAACGCGCATGGTGGCCTCCTTGCTGCGCGCCGATGGGTAGCTTGAGACGTCGTGACCCTACCGATCCAAGAGGACGGCTGTGGCAAGGATGTCACTCCCAGACGAAATCCGCCGCGGCCCTCATTCGATGACCTCCGTGTTACCCTTCCGAACTTATGGTTAACCGTCGATTGTCGGAATGGCAAATCGACTTTGCTTTGCGTCTGCCTCGGCAGACGTTCGGCGCGGAGGCAGGGCCCGCGCGCTAAAATGCGGTGCCAACTTCCACCCGCAGCTCAACATCCTGCGCGGCGGCGTGAACTATCACTTCAACAGCTTCGCGCCGGAGGCCATCGTCGCGAAATATTGATTGGCCTCATCTCCGCGAGCTTCGTCATAGGGCTCGCGGCTTGTCGAGGGGGAGCGTTTCGATGCGGCGCGTCTTCGTCTGGATCCATCGTTATGTCGGCTTGGCGATGGCGACCTTCCTGATCATCGAAGGCCTGACGGGGACTCTCCTCGCTTTTCGTGGCGATCTCACACGCGCGACGTAGGCGGGTTTCGGCGACGAAAGTTTAAAGGTCGCTCCACCGTTTTCTCTACCCTGAGGCTATCGCCAAAGGTCGCGATATGCAGCGCCGAACACCAGAGCATGGGGTGCCGTATCGCCGGCCCGATGTTCGATTTCCCAATCGGTGAGTCCCACCGTCGCCTTGAACATGGGTTGGATCGGCGCGCCCCTTTGACGCCTTGGCCGCTGCAATTCTGAGCTGGCTCATGCGGCCGAAATGATGCTCGGCTGCAAGACTTTTGCGTGATTTGCGCGGGCTGAGGCACTCGTTCGCCGTCGCAAATTGCTTACGCTTATCGAATTGGATTTTGCGCCAACTCGACATCACCGAACTTCAGATTTTTTGCGGATTCGAGGTGTTGCGGCGACGGTGAAATTGACCGTGAAATTGATCGTAAGATAAAGCGAGAGTC
>CAVUQD010000004.1:0-176263 GCA_963743565.1 uncultured Alphaproteobacteria bacterium | reverse complement strand
ACGACTATCCCCGAACATCTTGATATCAAACGAGCCGCTCCAGGGGGTTCCATTCAGACTCCCGGCGCCTTGTCCCTCGATATCGTATTCGACGATTGCAGCCGACGCCTGGGATGCGAGCCCGAGCGTCGCCGTGAGCAAAGCTACGATAATTACCTTCGACCTCATGCGACCCTCCAGCGCAGAATATTAAGGCCGAGACTCTGCGCAGGAGCGAGTGGATTGTAAACTCCAGCCGCCTGAAGGCTTGCAATTTTGGTTAATGTGTCTCGTGCTCCACACCGAGTTGATCCCGCAGAAGGGATGGAGCGGGAGGAACAAGGGAGAGGGTTCTTACCTCCACGTCGGCTCGTCATTGTCGCGGCGCGACACGTGGGCGCGCGGCTTGGGCGCCGCGGCCTGATCCGCCTGCGGCTTCTGCGCGGCCGTCTTGGCCTTCGCGGGCTGCGCGGCGGCTTTCGCCTTGCCGGTCTGCTGCGTGGCCTTGCCGGCCGCCGCGGCCGCCTTGCCCTTGGCGCCGTGCTTGGCGTGCGGTTGGTCGGGAACTGGCGTCGTCTCCATGCCGACGACGTCGCCGGTGTCCTTGTGATAGATGTCGTCGCGGAACTGCGTCGCGCCGCCCGGAGAGCCCCAGGCCGTCACATAGACCCAATGGACCGGCACGGGCGGATTGATCTTCACGTCGAGGCGCTCGCCGTTGCGGATCACCTCGTCGATGTGATCGCGGTCCCAGCCGGGGGTTTCCTTCAAGAGCCAGGCGACATAGTCGCGCACGTTCTGCAAGCGGATGCAGCCCGAGGAGACGAAGCGGAAATCGTCGCCGAACACGCCCTTGGCCGGCGTGTCGTGCATATAGACGCCGTAGGGATTGTTGATGTTGATGCGCACGACGCCGAGCGAGTTGAAGTCGCCGCCCGTGTCCTGACGGAAGCGGTAGTTCATCGCGTCGAGCGAGTTCCAGTTGATCTGCTCGGGCTGGAGCTCCTGATTGTCCTTATCATAGACGCGGATGTGGTTGTCGCGCAGATAATTGGCGTCGGCCTGCATCTTCGGGATTAGATCCTTGCGGATCACCGAGGCCGGCACGGTCCAGAAGGGATTGAAATTGATCTCGAGCGCGCGCGTTGTCATGATCGGCGACTGGCGGTCGATCTTGCCGACGCCGGCGATGTGGTGCGTGACCACCTGGCCGTTCTCGACCGTCTCGACATGCGCCGCCGGAATGTTGGCGACCACCATGCGATTGGGAAGATCGTGCGTGACGCTCTTCAAGCGGGCGAGATTGATCTCGAGCTGGCGCAGGCGCTCCTCGGCGGGCACGTTCAGCGCGCTCAAGGTCTGCGGCGTGACGACGCCCGTCTCGATGAATCCGTGGCGCGCCTGGAAGCGGCGCACCGCCGCTTCGACATAGGAGTCGAACACGGGGCTCGTCCCGGTTTCCGAACCGATGTCGCCCGAGGCGATGAGGCGCTTGCGCAGGGCCGAGACCGCCGGCCCGTTCGAGCCGACCGAGAGTTGCAGTCCGCCCGGCACCGGCTGCCAGCCGCCGTTATCGACGATCTGGCGATATTGCTCGATCGCCTGCTCGGTCGCGGCGACCGTCTGCTCGGAGAGGAGGGGTGTCGTGGAGCGGGAAATCGTCAGTTTTTCGGCGGCGTCGTAGCGCTGCGCCCATTCGGCCTGGCCGTCGTAGGACTGGGCGAGGGCCGCGCCCGAAAGGCTCAGCGCCAGCAGCGAGCCGGCAAAGCAAATCGTCGTGGTCCGGAACAAGGCAAGAACTCCAATCGGGGACATCCGCGAGATACGCGCGGGGAAGCGGCGATACAGTTTTCGCCGAAAGGGGTGACGTTGAGGTTAAGAAGCCCGATTTGTCGGGCGATTTTGTGACCGGGCGGCGATTGTCCAACCCATTGAAATGCTTGAAAGAGAAAAGCTGATCTGAGACTTGAGCTCGTGGAGACCGCCCCGTAGGGCGGCCTCCGATTTCGAAACTTCACTCGGCCGCCGGGACCGGCGGAAGCGCCGGCGCCTGCTGCACCTTGGCTTCGTTGCTCTCGGCGCGCTGGGCGATGATCAGATCGTCGCGGCTCGTCGCGAGATGGCGGAATTTCGCCATCGCAGCGCCGGTGCCCGCCGGGATCAGCCGGCCGACGATGACGTTCTCCTTCAAGCCCACCAGCGGATCGACCTTGCCGTTCACTGCGGCCTCGGTCAGCACGCGCGTCGTCTCCTGGAAGGAGGCCGCCGAGAAGAAGGAGCGCGTCTGCAGCGAGGCCTTGGTGATGCCGAGCAGCACCGGCGTGCCGGTCGCGGGCTTACCGCCCTCTTCCAGCGCCTTGGCGTTCGCCTCCTCGAGCTCCGTCTCGTCGACCTGCTCGCCTTCGAGGAAGCCGGTGTCGCCGGGATCGACGATGTCGACCTTCTGCAACATCTGACGCACGATCACCTCGATGTGCTTGTCGTTGATGTTGACGCCCTGCAGTCGGTAGACCTCCTGGATCTCGTTGACGAGATAGGCGGCGAGCTCCTCGACGCCCTTGATCGCCAGAATGTCGTGAGGCGCCGGATTGCCGTCGACGATGTAATCGCCCTTCTCGACGACGTCGCCATCCTGCAGATGAATGTGCTTGCCCTTCGGGATGAGATATTCGACGGGCTCGGCGCCTTCCTCATGCGGGATGATCGAGAGGCGCTGCTTGTTCTTGTAGTCCTTCCCGAACTGCACGGTTCCGGAGATTTCCGCAATGATCGCATGATCCTTCGGCCGACGCGCCTCGAAGAGCTCGGCGACGCGCGGCAGACCGCCGGTGATGTCGCGTGTCTTGGCGCTCTCGAGCGAGATACGGGCGAGAATGTCGCCTGCCGTCACCTTCTGCCCCGGCTCGACCGCGATGATCGAGTCGACGGGCAGCGCATAGCGGGCGTCGCCGCCGCGCTGAAGCTTGATGATCTTGCCGTCCGCGCCCTTGACCGAGATCGAGGGCTTGAGGCTCGCCGAGCGCAGGTTGAGGCGCCAGTCCATGACCATGCGCTTCGTGATGCCGGTCGATTCGTCGGCCAACTCCGCCATCGACTGGCCTTCGACCAGATCCTCGAAGCCCACGACGCCGTCGACCTCGGTGAGGATCGGACGCGTATAGGGGTCCCATTCCGCGACGCGCTGGCCGCGCTTGACCGAATCGCCCTCATCGACCTTGAGCCGCGCGCCGTATTGGACACGCGTGACCGAGCGCTCCGTTCCGTCGGGCCCGAGGATCACCACGGCGACGTTTCTCGCCATGACCATCAGATCGCCGTCGGAGTTGCGCGCCACGTGGCGGTTGCGCACATGTACCTTGCCGTCGAAATTCGACTCGACGAAGGACTGGTCGGCGAGCTGCGCCGCGCCGCCGATGTGGAAGGTGCGCATGGTGAGCTGCGTGCCCGGCTCGCCGATCGACTGCGCCGCGATGACGCCCACGGCCTCGCCCATGTTCACCGGCACGCCGCGCGCGAGGTCGCGACCGTAGCAGGCCCCGCACACGCCTTCCTTGGCCTCGCAGGTGAGCACCGAGCGTATCTTCACCTCCTGGATGCCCGCCGCCGTGATGGGCTCGAGGTGCCACTCCTGAATCATCTCGCCGGCGGCGACGATCACCTTGCCGTCCGGCGCGCGCAAATCCTCGGCCGCGGTGCGTCCGAGAATGCGCGTGGCGAGCGAAGCGACGACCTGGCCCGCGTCGATGATCGCGCGCATGCGGATGCCGTTCTTGGAGCCGCAGTCCCTCGACGAGATGATCGAATCCTGCGCCACGTCGACGAGGCGGCGCGTCAGATAGCCGGAGTTTGCCGTCTTCAACGCCGTGTCGGCGAGACCCTTGCGGGCGCCGTGCGTGGAGTTGAAGTATTCGAGAACGGTCAGGCCTTCCTTGAAGTTCGAGATGATCGGGCTTTCGATGATCTCGCCCGAGGGCTTGGTCATCAGGCCGCGCATCGCCGCGAGCTGACGCATCTGCGCGGGCGAGCCGCGCGCGCCGGAGTGCGACATCATGTAGATCGAGTTGATCGGCATATCGCGGCCGTGCTCGTCCTTGCGCACGGACGAGATGCGGCTCATCATCTCCTCGGCGAGCTTCTCCGAGCACTTGCCCCAGGCGTCGACGACCTTGTTGTATTTCTCGCCCTGGGTGATCAGGCCGTCGTTGTACTGCTGCTCATATTCCTTGGCGGCGGCGCGCGTCTCGCCGACGATGCGCTCCTTGGTCTCCGGCACGATCATGTCGTCCTTGCCGAAGGAGATGCCCGCCTTGAACGCCTCGCGGAAGCCCAGCGACATGATCCGGTCGCAGAAGATCACCGTCTCCTTCTGCCCGCAGTTGCGGTAGACGGTGTCGATCATGTTGGAGATTTCCTTCTTCGTCATCAGCTTGTTGGCGACGTCGAAGGGAATTTTGACGTGATCGGGCAGGAGCCGGCCCAGGATCAGGCGGCCGGGCGTCGTGTTGAAGATTTTCGAGACGCGCTTGCCGTTGGCGTCATAGGTCCAGGCGCGGCCCTTGACCTTGGCGTGCAGCGTCACCGCGCCCGAGGCGAGAGCATGCTCGATCTCGCCCATGTTAGCGTAGACGCCGGCGATCGGCGCCTTGGTCTTAGGATCTTCGCGATACTGCCCTGGCTCGCCGTCGCGCTCGAGCGTGAGGTAATAGAGGCCGAGCACGATGTCCTGGCTCGGCACGATGATCGGCTGACCATTGGCCGGATGCAGAATGTTGTTGGTCGACATCATCAGCACGCGCGCTTCGAGCTGCGCCTCGAGCGACAGCGGCACGTGCACGGCCATCTGGTCGCCATCGAAATCGGCGTTGAAGGCCGCGCAGACGAGAGGATGCAGCTGAATGGCCTTGCCCTCGATCAGCACGGGCTCGAAGGCCTGGATGCCGAGTTGATGCAAGGTCGGGGCGCGATTGAGCAAAACCGGGTGCTCGCGGATGACCTCGTCGAGGATGTCCCAAACCTCGGGCTTCTCTTTTTCGACGAGCTTCTTCGCCTGCTTGACGGTGGCCGAGAAGCCCTTGGCGTCGAGACGCGAATAGATGAAGGGCTTGAAGAGCTCGAGCGCCATCTTCTTGGGCAGGCCGCACTGATGCAGCTTGAGCTCGGGGCCGACGACGATGACGGAGCGGCCCGAGTAGTCGACGCGCTTGCCGAGAAGGTTCTGGCGAAACCGGCCCTGCTTGCCCTTCAGCATGTCGGCGAGCGACTTCAGCGGCCGCTTGTTCGCGCCGGTGATGACGCGGCCGCGGCGGCCGTTGTCGAACAGAGCGTCGACGGCCTCCTGCAGCATGCGCTTCTCGTTGCGGATGATGATGTCCGGCGCGCGCAGCTCGATCAGCCGCTTCAGGCGATTGTTGCGGTTGATGACGCGGCGGTAGAGATCGTTCAAGTCCGAGGTCGCGAAGCGCCCTCCGTCGAGCGGCACGAGCGGTCGCAAATCCGGCGGAATGACCGGGACTTCCTTCAGGACCATCCACTCCGGCCGATTGCCCGACTGGATGAAGGCCTCGATGATCTTGAGGCGCTTGGCGAGCTTCTTAGGCTTCAGTTCCGTCGTCGCCTCGGCGATTTCCTGGCGCAGGCTCGCCGCGATGCTCTCGAGGTCCATGGACTCGAGCAGCTTGCGGATCGCCTCGGCGCCGATCATCGCAGTGAACGTGTCCTGACCGTATTTGTCCTGGGCCTGGAGATATTCGTCCTCGGTGAGGAGCTGACGGTCCTTGAGATCGGTCAGGCCCTTGTCGATGACGATGTAGGACTTGAAATAGAGAATGCGCTCGAGGTCCTTCAGCGTCATGTCGAGCAGAAGGCCGATGCGCGAGGGCAGCGACTTCAGGAACCAGATGTGCGCGACGGGCGCGGCGAGCGAGATGTGGCCCATGCGGTCGCGCCGCACGCGCGCGAGGGTGACCTCGACGCCGCACTTCTCGCAGATGACGCCCTTGTATTTCATGCGCTTGTACTTGCCGCACAAGCACTCATAGTCCTTGATCGGCCCGAAGATGCGAGCGCAGAACAGGCCGTCCCGCTCCGGCTTGAAGGTGCGGTAGTTGATGGTCTCGGGCTTCTTGATCTCGCCGTATGACCAGGAGAGGATCTTTTCCGGGCTCGCGATAGAAATCTGAATCTGGTCGAAGGCCTGGGTGGCCGCGACCGGACTGAAGAGATTCATGACCTCTTGCTGATTCACGGGGTTTCTCCTTTACGAGCGCGCGACGCGTTGACGGTGCGCCGCTCCCGATTTTGTTCCGTTGAGAAACGAGCCTGGCAAAAGTTGCTGGACCTTTGCGATGCAAGCTCGCTTCTGCTCTTGCGCGAAGTTGATCGCTCGAACGATTCCGTTCGAGCGAATAGCGTGCTTAGGCGTTACTCGGCCGCTTCCGACGGGATCGGTTGATCTTCGCCTTCCGGCGCCGTCGAGGTCAGCTCGACGTTGAGGGCAAGCGAGCGCATTTCCTTGATGAGCACGTTGAAGCTCTCCGGAATGCCCGATTCGATGTTGTCGTCGCCGCGCACGATCGACTCATAGACCTTCGTGCGGCCTGCGACGTCGTCCGATTTCACCGTCAGCATCTCTTGCAGCGTGTAGGCCGCGCCATAAGCCTCCAGCGCCCACACCTCCATTTCGCCGAAGCGCTGGCCGCCGAACTGCGCCTTGCCGCCGAGCGGCTGCTGCGTGACGAGCGAGTAGGGACCGATCGAGCGCGCATGGATCTTGTCGTCGACCAGATGATGCAGCTTCAGCATGTAGATGTAGCCGACCGTCACCTTGCGATCGAAGGCCTCGCCGGTGCGGCCGTCGAACAGCGTCACCTGGCCCGAGGACGAGAGACCCGCGCGGTCGAGCATCTCGACGATGTCCTTCTCGCGCGCGCCGTCGAAGACTGGCGTCGCGATCGGCACGCCGCGGCGCAGGTTCTCGCCGACCTCGCGCAGAAGCTTCTCGTCGAGCGTGGCGATCTCCTTGTCGCCGTCATAGACTTCCTCGAGCTTCTTGCGCAGCGGCGCGGCGTCCTTGTTGCGCATATAGGCGTCGACCGCCGCTCCGACCTGCTTGCCAAGTCCTGCGCAGGCCCAGCCGAGATGCGTTTCGAGAATCTGCCCGACATTCATGCGGCTCGGCACGCCGAGGGGATTGAGCACGATGTCGACGGGCGTGCCGTCCTCGAGGAAGGGCATGTCCTCCTGCGGCACGATGCGCGAGACCACGCCCTTATTGCCGTGGCGGCCGGCCATCTTGTCGCCGGGCTGGATCTTGCGCTTCACCGCGACGAAGACCTTCACCATTTTCATCACGCCAGGCGGCAATTCATCGCCGCGCTGCAATTTCTCGACCTTGTCGAGGAAGCGCGTCTCGAGGCCTTTCTTCGCCTCGTCATATTGCTTGCGCACGGCCTCGATCGACGCCATCAGCGCGTCGTCCTCGACCGCGAAGGTCCACCACTGCGAGCGAGGATGCTCCTCGAGCAGCGTCTGCGTGAGCGTCTGATCCTTCTTGAAGGACTTCGGCCCGGCCACCGCCTTCTTGCCGATCAGCATTTCTGAAAGACGCGCATAGACGTTGCGGTCGAGGATCGCGAGCTCGTCGTCGCGGTCCTTGGCCAAGCGCTCGATCTCCTCGCGCTCGATCGCTTGGGCGCGTTCGTCCTTCTCGACGCCGTGCCGATTGAACACGCGCACCTCGACGATCGTGCCCTGGACGCCCGGCGGCACACGCAGGCTCGTGTCGCGCACGTCCGAGGCCTTCTCGCCGAAGATCGCGCGCAGCAGCTTCTCTTCCGGCGTCATCGGGCTTTCGCCCTTGGGCGTGATCTTGCCGACGAGAATGTCGCCCGCCTGAACCTCGGCGCCGATGTAGACGATGCCCGCTTCGTCGAGATTCTTCAGCGTCTCTTCCGAGACGTTCGGAATGTCGCGCGTGATCTCTTCGGGCCCGAGCTTGGTGTCGCGCGCCATCACCTCGAATTCGTCGATATGGATCGAGGTGAACACGTCGTCCTTGACGATGCGCTCGTTCAAGAGGATCGAGTCCTCGAAGTTGTAGCCGTTCCACGGCATGAAGGCGACGAGCACATTGCGGCCGAGCGCGAGGTCCCCGAGATCGGTCGATGGGCCGTCGGCGATGATGTCGCCCTTGCCCACGAGGTCGCCGACACGCACCAGCGGCTTCTGGTTGATGCAGGTCGACTGGTTCGAGCGCTGGAACTTCATGAGGCGGTAGATGTCGACGCCGGGGCGGCCGGGGTCGAGGTCCTCGGTGGCGCGGATGACGATGCGGGTCGCGTCGATCTGATCGACGACGCCCGTGCGCCGCGCTGCGATCGCCGCGCCCGAATCGGCGGCCACCACACCTTCCATGCCAGTGCCGACGAGCGGCGCGTCCGCCTTGACGAGCGGCACGGCCTGGCGCTGCATGTTGGAGCCCATGAGCGCGCGGTTGGCGTCGTCGTTCTCGAGGAACGGGATCAGCGCGGCCGCCACCGAGACGAGCTGCTTGGGCGACACGTCCATCGCGTCGACGCGGTCGCGCGTCGTCAGCACGACGTCGCCGGCGTGGCGGCAGAGCACGAGGTCCTCGGTCAGCACGCCGTCCTTGTCGACCGCCGCATTGGCCTGCGCGACATGGAACTTCTGCTCTTCCATCGCAGAAAGATAGACGACCTCGCCTGTGACCTTGCCATCGCGCACACGACGATAAGGCGCCTCGATGAATCCGTATTTGTTGACGCGCGCAAAGGTCGCGAGCGAGTTGATGAGGCCGATGTTGGGGCCTTCCGGCGTCTCGATCGGGCAGATGCGGCCGTAATGCGTCGGGTGCACGTCGCGCACCTCGAAGCCGGCGCGCTCGCGCGTCAGACCGCCCGGCCCGAGCGCCGACAGGCGGCGCTTATGAGTGATCTCGGACAGCGGATTGGTCTGATCCATGAACTGCGAGAGCTGCGACGAGCCGAAGAACTCGCGCACCGCCGCCGCCGCGGGCTTGGCGTTGATGAGATCCTGCGGCATCACCGTGTCGATGTCGACCGAGGACATGCGCTCCTTGATGGCGCGCTCCATCCGCAGGAGTCCGAGGCGATACTGATTCTCCATCAGCTCGCCGACCGAGCGCACGCGGCGGTTGCCGAGATGGTCGATGTCGTCGATCTCGCCGCGGCCGTCGCGCAGGTCGACGAGCGCCTTGACGACCGCGACGATGTCCTCGCGACGCAGCACGCGCATCGTGTCGGGAGCGTCAAGGTCGAGGCGCATGTTCATCTTGACCCGGCCGACCGCCGAGAGGTCGTAGCGCTCGGGATCGAAGAACAGCGAATGGAACATCGCCTCCGCCGTCTCGATCGTCGGCGGCTCGCCCGGGCGCATGACGCGATAGATATCGAACAGCGCGTCTTCCCGCGTGCTGTTCTTGTCGAGCGCCAGCGTGTTGCGGATGTAGGGGCCGATGTTGATATGGTCTATGTCGAGGATCGGGAGCTCGTCGAAGCCCTTCTCGATGAGCAACGGCAAGGTCTTGGCGGTGATCTCGTCGCCCGCCTCGGCGAAGATCTCGCCGGTCTTCATGTCGAAGAGATCCTGGGCCAGGTACTGGCCGTAAAGCTCCTCGGCGGCGACCTTGATCGCCTTCACACCCTTCTCGGCGAGCTGCCGCGCCGCGCGCACGGCGAGCTTCTTGCCCGCCTCGAGGATCACCTCGCCCGTGTCGGCGTCCACGATGTCGGCCGTGGCTTTGACGCCCTTCAGGCGCTCGGCGTCGAAGGGCATGCGCCAGCTCTCGCCGTCGAGGCTGTAAGGAATCGTCTTGTAGAAGGTCGAGAGAATTTCTTCGCCGTCGAGCCCTAGCGCGAGCAGCAGCGAGGTCGCGGGAATCTTGCGCCGTCGATCGATGCGCGCATAGACGATGTCCTTGGCGTCGAACTCGATGTCGAGCCAGGAGCCGCGATAGGGAATGATGCGCGCCGCGAAGAGGAGCTTGCCGGATGAGTGGCTCTTGCCCTTGTCGTGGTCGAAGAACACGCCGGGGGAGCGGTGCATCTGCGAGACGATGACGCGCTCCGTCCCGTTGACGATGAAGGTGCCGTTCGACGTCATGAAGGGCATGTCGCCCATGTAGACGTCCTGCTCCTTGATGTCCTTGATGGACTTCGCCTGCGTCTCGGGATCGACGTCGAACACGATGAGGCGCAACGTCACCTTGAGCGGCGCGGCGAAAGTCATGCCGCGCTGGCGGCACTCGTCGACGTCATACTTCGGCGCCTCGAACTCGTAGCGCACGAACTCGAGCAGCGAAACCTGGGCGAAGTCTGAGATCGGGAAGACGGACTTGAAGACGCCCTGCAGACCTTCTTCGGGACGCCCGCCATCCGGCTCCTTGACCATGAGGAACTGGTCGTAGGAGGCCTTCTGGACCTCGATGAGATTGGGCATCTCGGCGGCTTCGCGGATATGGCCGAAATATTTGCGAACCCGCTTGCGGCTTGAGAATTTTTGCGCGCCCTGCTGAGCCATGTCGTCTCTCGAACCTTTGGGTTTGATTACAGCGAATAGCGAGTTGCGAATGGCGAGCGGAGGACTGTTGTTCGCTTCGCCATTCGCGACCCGCTCTTAACGCTCGCGAGCCGGAATCCCTCTCCCGCTCGCGCGGGAGAGGGAGGCGACATTCTTACTTGAGCTCGACCTTGGCGCCGGCCTTCTCGAGTTGGGCCTTGATCTTCTCGGCCTCTTCCTTGCTGGCGCCTTCCTTGACCGGCTTCGGCGCGCCTTCGACGAGATCCTTGGCTTCCTTGAGGCCGAGACCCGTGATGGCGCGCACCTCTTTGATGACCTCGATCTTCTTGTCGCCGGCCGAGGCCAGGATGACGTTGAATTCGGTCTTCTCCTCGGCGGGAGCGGCGGCAGCGCCGCCAGCGCCCGCGCCCGGCGCCGCCGCGACGGCGACCGCAGCGGCGGCCGAGACTCCCCACTTCTCTTCAAGAAGCTTGGCGAGCTCCGCGGCTTCCAGCACGGTCAGCGACGAGAGGTCTTCGACGATCTTTTCGAGATTGGCCATTGACGTATTTTCCTTCGGATTGGGTTCGATGGTTCGTTACAGCGAGCCTGATCAGGCCGCGTCTTTGTTGGCGTAGGCCCCGAAGACACGCGCGAGCTTGGCGGCAGGCGCGGTCTGAAGCTGCGCGATCTTGGTCGCCGGGGCCTGGATGAGGCCGACCAGCTTTGCGCGCAGTTCGTCCAGCGAAGGCATGGTCGCGAGCGACTTCACGCCATCGGGGTTGAGGGCCGTCGCGCCGAGCGCTCCACCCAGAATCACGAACTTGTCGTGGTCCTTGGCGAAGGCCGCCGCGACTTTCGGCGCCGCCACCGGATCGTCCGAATAGGCGATCAGGGTCGGTCCCTTGAGCAAGGGTCCGATGGAGGCGACGCTTGCGCCGTCGAGAGCGATCTTGACGAGGCGGTTCTTGGCGACCTGAACAGTGGCGCCCGATGCGCGAGCCTGGCTGCGCAGCTTCTGCATTTGGGCGACCGTCAAGCCGGAGTAATGCGCGACGACGACGACGGAGGTCTTGTCGAAGACCTCCTTCAACTCCGCCACGGCTTGGGCTTTTTCCGCTCTATCCACGGGTGCTCTCTCTGCAAAGCGGGGCCGTGGCCCCGCCGGTTGCGACATGCCGCCCCCTCCCCGAGGGGAGACGGACGGCCTCCGTAGATCCTGTCCCCGCAGCGAAAACCGCTACGGTTGAAGGGGCGCCGAACCAAATCCGAAGGACCAATCCGTGCGGATCGGCCCCAAATTCGTGGTTTCCCCGTCTGTGCAGGCCGCCAAGCCTCTTGCGGAGGCTTGAGCCGATTAAGCCGCTCAAGGCGTAAAGCCCGTTGCGGACGCCGGCAGTCTCGGACAGGATATGGCCGGACGGGGCGCGGGACTGAGGTCCCGGCCCTCCGGCCTATCCACCGTTTCGCCTTGCGCTGGCGCGAGGTTTCAACGGAAGCTTTAATTCCCATTGGAAGGGGCCGCCACGCCTGGCGCGCCCCTAGGAAAATTCTATGTAGCGATCCCGCGGGCCATTGCCAAGAGAAAATTTGAGATTTTTGTATGCGTGGGTCTTGACAGCCTTATTTTCGCGCCATCGCAGGCCTAGCCTTCCCCAGTTCGCGTCGAATCACCGAGTTGCGAGTTGCCGCCCCGCGGACGGCAAGACTTCCGCCAATCGGGATCTCGCGCATGGAAAACTTTCTCGATAGCACCCCGAACGAAGTCGCAGCGGCTCTTTCCGGCGATGAGGCCACGCGCGTCGCCGCGACGCAAGCGCGCGCGGCCCTCGTCGAATCCGTCTCGGCGGGCGAAGAAGACGCGCTGCCGGAGGACGCCGGCAAGCTCATCGCCGAACCGGCGCACATCGTCACGCAGGGCCGGCATCGCTTTTTCTCTCTGGCGCTCTCGAGCGACGTGCTCGCCGCCTGCTGCACCGCCGACACGCGCGCCGAAAATCCCGTCGAAGGCTTTCAGCGCCTCCTCGACCGGCGCCGGGCCAAGGAGATCGCCAAATATATCGACAGCGGCTTCGGCACGACGCCCTGCGCCGTCATCCTCTCGGCGCAGCCGCGGGCGCAGCTTCGGTACGACCGCGAAAGCGGTCTGCTGCGCTTCCGTAAAGACGCAGGCGCCTTTCTGATCATCGACGGGCAACATCGCATCTTCGGCTTCCATATGGCCAAGCGGAAGATCAAGGTGCCGGTCGTTGTCTATAACAAGCTGACGCGCGCCCAGGAATGTCAGCTCTTCATGGACATCAACACGAAGCAGCGGCCGGTGCCGCAGGAGCTGCTGCTCGACATCCGCCGCCTCTCCGAGACGGAGACCGCCGCGGAAGCGCTTCTGCACGACGTGTTCGACCTTTTCGCCAGGAGCGAGGACAGCGCGTTGAAGGGGCTGCTGTCCCCTGCGGAGCGACGCAAGGGCATGATCTCGCGCGTCACCTTCAACGCCGCCTTGAAGCCGATCGACCACATCTTCACAGACGCCGGCGCCGAGGAGGTCTATGGCGCGCTCAACCGCTATCTGACGGTCTGCGTCGCGGGTCTGCGGGAACAGAAGGCGCAGGAAAACCTCGTCAATCCGGCGCTGTTCAAGGCGCTGCTGCTGCTGTTCCCCGACATTGCGGAACGCGTGGCGGAGCGGGGCGGGGGCGAGCTCAGCGTCGCCCGCTTCCAGGAAATCCTGCTGCCGATGTTTCGCCGCCTCAAGAAGAGCGAGCTGCCTAAGCCCGGCGTGGGACATCTCGCGATGCGCGAGCACTTTCGAAAAACGCTCAGCGCGGGCTTCTCGCTCAAGGACTGGCTGTTCAACTGATCACGTCCGCGGCGCGTCCTCCGTTCTGCGCGCGAGCCCGTGCTCGGTCTTGCGCCACAGGAACGGCTGGCTCCTCAGCTCGAAGAGCGCGCGCCATGCGGCGACGCTTTGCATCATCTTCCAGGCCGGCGCGGCGAATAGCGCCGGCGCGAGGTTCTGCAGGCCCGCCCGCCGCATGCCGAGCAGGATCGGCAGGAAGGAGGCGGCAAAGCCGCCGACCGCCAGCGAGCACCAGATCGCGGCGAGCGCGAGTTCGAACGCGTCTTGAGGGTGAAGTAGGTCGCCGAAGACGGCGCGCCAGACAAAGACAAGCGTCAGCGGGGGCCCCAGGAGCGGCGCGAGAAAGCCGCCCGCGAACATTCCCAGCGTGGCGATCGCGCGTCTGGGCCCCAGATCATTAAAGAGTTGCTGGGGTTCGCGACAATGCGCCAAGGCCGTCTGCATCCACCCTTTCAGCCAGCGGCCGCGTTGCGACAGCAGCGCGCGGAGATGTTCCGGCGCTTCTTCGCGCGTGTAGGAGCGGAACGTCCTAACGGCGAAGCCCGCGCGTGCGAGACGCAGGCCGAGATCGGCGTCTTCCGTAACATTGTAGGCGTCCCACAAGCCCACCGCCCGCAAAGCCTCGATGCGGAAATGATTTGAGGTGCCGCCGAGAAAGATCGGCAGGTCGAGCGCGGCGAGGCCCTTGTTGAAGACTTCGAAGAGGCCCGCATATTCGAGCGCGAAGAAGGCGGTGAACCAGTTGACGGCGCCATTGTCGATCGAGAGGCTCGCCTGCAGGCAGGCCACGCGATCCGGGGCGCGCGCGAATAGTGCGGCGGCGCGTCTGAGCTGCTTTGGCTCGGGCATGTCTTCCGCGTCGTATACGGCGATGAGCGCGCCCTGGGCATAGGCTGCGGCGATGTTCAAGGCGCGCGGCTTGGTTTGCGGCGCGCCGCGGGGCGCGACCAAAATGCGATGCGGCGTGCGCGGACCCCAGCGGCGCAGGGCGCTGCGCGTCGCTTCGTCGTCGGCTTCGACGACGAAGATCACTTCCATCTTGGCGCGCGGGTAATCCAATCGATCGATCGCCCGCGCGATTTGTGGCGCGACTCGCGCCTCGCGATAGAGCGGCGCGACGATGGTGTAGATCGGGAAACGATCCTCGGCGATCTCGACCTCCGGCTCGTCGCGCCCGAGGCTCGCGACGCAGGCGGCGAGCCTCAACGCCACCGCCAGCCCGAAAAGCAGCGCCAGCGGTAAGGCGGCGGCCAGCGCCCCGTTCGGTGAGAAGAGCGCGGCGAGCGTCGCAAGGCTCGCCGCGACGGCGATGGGAAGGGCGGCGCCCTGTGTCGCCAGGCGTGCGCAGAGGTTCGGAGCGGCGCGCTCTGCGCAGAATGGCGCCGCGCGCGCGACGGCGCCAAGCGTGGCGCGGGCGGCCGCATCGAGAAAACTTGCGCTCGTCGCGACCGCGAGACCGGGACGAGCCTTGCGCGCGCGCGCGGCGTCGATCAGCCGGCTGACGGCTGCGCCTCGCGGCGCGCAAACCCAGACCGCGCGCCCGCCATCTCCCGCGAGTCGCGCGTAACCCCGCAGCGCGCAGCAATGGAAGTCGGAGCCGGGCGCGATCTCAAACTCGGTGGGCAGGAAGGGCAGGCGCAGCCGCTCCGCTAGCGCGCGATAAAAGACCTCCTCGTCGACGAGGCCCTCCGCCAAAAGCGCCTCGTCGGCGAAAACGCCGTGGCGGCGCGCCAGACGCGCGCCTTGCTGCAGGACGACTCTCGGCACGCCGAAGTCGAGCAGGAAGGCGATTTCAGGCGGAAGCCCAGAGGAGGCGGAAGGAGACGCCGTGGCCACGCTGCGTAAGCGCAGAGCGATCGTGTTGGAAAGGCCGCCGGAGGCAAACCGCCTCTCGTCACGCCGAAGCGCATTCGAAAAATTGTCGGCACGCGGGTGAAACATACGCAGGGCTCGCAACGAGCGCGAGGCGGGCGTCCCGTTCGGACGCGCCTGCGCCGAGCGTCACGATCAAGCGCAATAACGGCCTTTTCACGTCCTGCCCCGTTCAAGGTGGGGATAAGCCGGCTACGCCTCGCGGTAGAAGAGCAGCAAGAGGCCCGCGAGCACGAAACAATTGGGCCAAACGAGCGCCGCCGCGCGCTGCGCGCAGCCTGCATCCAAACGCAGCTCCAGCCAGCGAGACCAGCCGGCGGCGACGCCAACGAGCGCCAGCGGCGTGTGCGTGATCTCGATCAGCATCTCTTCCTTGGGATTGGCGAAGCCGTGCGAATGGGTCAGCAGCACCGCCGCGGCGACCGCCGTCACGAGCGGAAATACGTAAGGCGCCGAGCCCTCCTTTATTTTGCCGAGCCGCACGCGCCATTCAAACAGCCCGAAGGCGACGATCAGCAGCATCGCGAGCTTGTGCTGCGCGATCTCGGGATCCCTCAGGCTGTCGAAGAAGCCGATGCGGCCGAGCGGCCAGGCGGCTTCGTCGGCTCTGAGAAAAATGAAGGCGGCGAGCCCCAGAAAGACGAGTGGCCAGTGACGCGCCGCCGACGCGAAAAGCCCGAACCGCTCCGCCAAAGCCAGCACGCCCATGGCGATCACGAACAGGCCGGCCCAATGGTGGTTGTATTCGGACCAGGCGATGTCCGCGGCGTTGCGCGGTGGGGCGGGGGGCTCGCCGATCGCATAAGCCAGCGGCGCTTTCGCGGAAGCCTCCTGCGCCATGGTGATGGAGAGGCTGGCGAGATCGGGGCTGTCCAGGCGCGGCGGCCAGCGCGGCGCGAGGCGTTCGATGACCTCGGCGCCGCTCGCCCAATAGCGCGCCATGTCCTTGGCCGGCGGCAGCGAGGCGAGCGAGGCCGCGCAAAAGACCACGGTGAGGCCGATGCCGATCTCGACCTCGGCGAAACGCCGCATCGGCAGGATGGGCGTGCCCGGCTCGGCGCGCCAGCGGCGCACCGTGAGGAAATTGAGGCCGCCGAGGGCTAGAAGCGCGAGAAGCAGCACGATCTTGGCGCTGAGCATCACGCCATAGGAGGCGCCGTAGAGCGCCGCCGGCTCGCCCACGTAATCCCGGGCGAGATAGACTCCGCTGGCGAGCAGCGTCGCGACGGAGGCGACCGACATGAGCGAGAAGCGGGAGGCGGCGGCGCGGCGAGCCGGTCCCTCGACGCGCTTCAGCATCATCAGGAAATAGGGAATGCCGCCGATCCAGACCGCGACGGCGAACATATGCGCATATTCGGCGAGATAGAGCGTGACCACATTGTCCGGCCGGCTCGCCGCATGGGTCACGGCGACCTGGGCGGCGGCAAGGAGCGCGCTGCAAAGAAGGAGCAGAACGGCGGGCGCGCTCGCCCTGATGAGGAATGCCACAACCCCCGCGCTCGCGGCGCCTGCCGCGGCAGCGAGCACGGCGTCGGCGCCGATGAGGTCTTTGAGGGGCAGGTCGAGAGTGCCCCGCAGGAGCGCCACCAGTCCCGCCCCCGAGATGGCCTCGCCGATGGCGAGCGCCGTCGCGGCGACGAACATCAGGCGCCGCGCCGCTCTCGCGAGGGCGCGATCCTCCGCCGGCAGCGCGAAGACGAGAAAAGCCGCGCCGCCCAGCGTCAGCGTCTGCGCGGCGAGAATTGAGCCGCGAATCAGGACATTGAGATAGCCGTATATCTCCAGAAAGAGCTGCATGGCGCTAGCGATCGACCTCGAAGGGGATTTCGCCATGCGTGACATGGCCGTCGATGCTCAAGGTCTGCCACAGCAACCTGTGGGCGCCCTTCTGCAGCCCCGTCGCCTCCGCCTCGATCGTCTCGCCGACGCCGCCCTCCGTGATCATCAGCGTCTCCTGCGCGCCGCTTGGGCGCACCAGAGCGAGGCGTGAGCGTGAGCGGTCGACCCGGCTGTTGAAGCGCAGCGCGATCTTCAACTCGCTCGTCGCGACAGTCTGTCGCGGCTCCGGCGAGGAGGCGACGATGATCGCATGCGCCAGGACTTGCGAGGGCCAGGAGAGCGTCGAGGCGAGGATCAACAAAAGAAGCGCGCGTGGGAGTTTCGTCGCCATTGATGCAATGAGTTGGATGTTCGGCGTCAGCCAAGGGAGGGGCGGCTCGCCCCGGGCGTCCGCCGAACAAAAGGAGCAAAATGGGGCGATTTTTCGGGCGTTGGGCCGTCCGCTGGCGCGGCCCGGCGGCGTTTCGCACCAGCGGCGGCTCTTGCGCAACCCCCGTCCAGTCACTAGCGTGCGCTCAAGCGCCACAGGAGCGCGCCGCGATGAGGGGCAAACCCCGCGCGAGAACGATTAAAGAGCTCAATTTGGGGGAAGCTCGGGACCATGGCGAACAACAAGATCACGACCTTGGAGCAGGCCATCGCGCTCATCCGGGACAATGATGTCGTCACCACAAGCGGCTTCGTTCAGAGCTGCATACCGGAAGCCCTGCACATGGGGCTCGAAAAGCGCTTCGTCGAGACGGGCCACCCGAAGAACCTGACGCTGATCATGACCGCCGGCGCCGGCGACAGCAAAGGCCTGGGCACGGGCCGGCTGCATCACGAGGGGCTGCTCGGCCGCGTCATCGCGGGCAATTTCGGGCGCATGCCCAAGGTCGCGCAAGCGGCGCAGGAAAACAAGATCCTCGGCTACAATTTGCCGCAGGGCGTCATCTCGCAGCTCTACCGGGCCTGCGCGGCCGGACAGCCGGGCCTCTTCTCGAAAGTCGGTCTCTATACCTACGTCGACCCTCGCTTCGGTGGCGCCAAGGTCAATGACGTGACGACCGAGGATATCGTCAAATACCACAACATCATGGGCGAGGAGTGGCTCTTCTACATCGCCACCAAGATCGACGTAGCCTTCATCCGCGGCACGAGCGCCGACCCGTCCGGCAACATCAGCATGGAGAAGGAAGCGCTCGTTCTCGACAATCTCGCCCAGGCGATGGCCGCCCGCAACAATGGCGGCATCGTCATCGCCCAAGTGGAGCGCATCGTCGAGCAGGGATCGATCCATCCCAAGCACGTCGAGGTCCCGGGCATTCTGGTCGACTGCGTCGTCGTCGCGCCGGAGCCCGAGCTGCACCGCATGAACTATGGCGTCATGTATAACGCGGCGCTTTCGGGCGAAATCCGCGTGCCGGTCGAAGGCATGGCCAAGATGCCGCTCGATGAGCGCAAGGTCATCGCGCGTCGCGCCGCTTTCGAGCTGCCGCCGAACGGCGTCGTGAACCTGGGCGTCGGCGCGCCGGAGGGCATCGCCGCCGTCGCCAACGAAGAGAAGTTCACGCCTTACATCACGCTGACGACCGAAGCTGGCGCGATCGGGGGCGTGCTCGCCTCGGGCTCCTCCTTCGGCGGCGCCACCAACGCCGACAGCATCATCCAGCAGAACCAGCAGTTCGACTTCTATGACGGCGGCGGTCTCGACATGACCTGCCTCGGCATGGCCGAATGCGACGTGCAGGGCAACGTCAACACCTCAAAATTCGGCGGACGCCTCAACGGCTGCGGCGGCTTCATCAACATCAGCCAGAACGCGCGCTCCGTCGTCTTCGCCGGCACCTTCACCAACGGCGGATTGAAGATTGCGGTCGAGGACGGGCAGGTCAAGATTCTGCAGGAGGGGCGCAATAAGAAGTTCCTGAACTTCGTCGAGCAGATCACCTTCTCCGGAAAATTCGCGCAGAAGCGCAAGCAGCCGGTGATCTACGTGACCGAGCGCTGCGTCTTCCGCCTGGGCCAAGCTGGCATGGAGCTTATCGAGGTTGCGCCGGGGATCGACATCGAGAAGGACATCCTCCGCCACATGGACTTCAAGCCGATCGTCGAGGAGCCGGAGCTCATGGACAAGCGCCTCTTCCTCGACGAGCCGATGGGGCTGTTGGCGGAGCTCCTCAACCTCAACATGCACGAGCGCGTGCAATACGACCCCGATCGCAATATTCTCTTCGTCAATCTCGAGGGCTGGCACGCCCGAACGAAGAAGGACATAGACGAATTGCGCAAGACGCTGGTGCAGGCCTGCGAGAAGGTCGGCAAGCGCGTGGCCTCCGTCGTCAACCACGACGGCGCCAAGATTGCAGAGGCGCTCTACGACGACTATGCCGAGATGATCCAATATATGATGGAGCACTACTACTCGACGACGGCGCGCTATGCCACGAGCGCCTTCGCCCGCCTCAAGATGAAGGAGGCGCTGGCCAAGCGCGGCCTGCAGCCGCATGTCTTCGAGCGCAAGGAGGCGGCGCACGCGTTCCTGGAGGTGGTCGAGGGGTGAGCTTTGCCCCGGATTATCCGGCCGCGCGCGTTGTCGCCTCGCCCAATCACGGCGCGCGCGCGAGACCAGTCTCGCTGCTGATCCTCCATTACACGGGCCTGCAGACCACGCAGGCGGCGCTCGATGCGCTCACGAGCCCGGCGGCCGAGGTGTCCGCACATTATCTCGTCGACCAGGAGGGCGACGTCCTCCAGCTCGTGCCGGAGGCGCGGCGCGCCTGGCACGCGGGGCGTAGCTACTGGCGCGGCGAGACCGACGTGAATTCGGCCTCGATCGGCATCGAGATCTGCCATCCCGGTCATCTCGATCCCCACCCCTATGGCGACGCGCAGATTACCGCGGTCATCGCCCTGGCGCAGGACATTTGCGCGCGCTGCGGTGTTGGCGCCGAGGGCGTGCTCGCCCATTCGGATGTCGCCATCTCGCGCAAGATCGATCCCGGCGAGTTCTTTCCCTGGGAGACGCTTGCGCAACAAGGCGTCGGACGCTGGGTCGAACCGGCGCCGGTTCGCGGCGACGCTGGGCTCGGCCAGGGCGACGGAGGCGCCGAGGTGCGGCAGCTTCAAAGCAAGCTCGCGCGGTACGGCTATGAGATCGAGATCGATGGGCGCTTCGGCGAGCGAACGGCCTATGCCGTCACCGCCTTTCAGCGCCATTTCCGGCCGCAAAGGGTGGATGGCCGCGCGGATCTTTCGACGATCGCAACGCTCGACGCGCTTCTTGCGCCTCGCCAGGCCAGGAAGCGCGCGATCCCACAATACGCCTTTCCGAAAGCGCAAAGGGGCCGGCGGCAGTCGTAAACGCGGCGCCTGACTTTCAGAGGGCAGCCGGCTCGCATTCTTCGCGAACTCGTCAAGCAGACATCGTATCGTCCCGACATGGAGACCGATCCGCAAGCAGAGACGTTGCGCTTTCTCTCGGAGCTCGCCGGGGGCGCCAAGGTCGTCTCGACCCACATCTCGCATGTCGTGCTCGGGGCGACGCGCGCCTATAAGCTCAAGCGCGCGGTTCTTTTCCCTTATCTCGATTTTTCGACGCCCGAGCGCCGCCTGGCCTTTTGCCAGCGCGAGGCGGCGCTGAACGCGCGGCTCGCGCCCAAGCTCTATCTCGACGCGCGCCGCGTCACGCGCGAAGCGGACGGGCGTCTCGCGTTCGACGGCGCGGGCGCGCTCGTCGACGCCGTCGTCGAGATGCGCCGCTTCCCGGACGACGCGCTCTTCGAGACGCGCGCCCGCGAAGGATTGCTGGACGGCGCCGTCATCGCTCGGCTCGCCCGCCGGCTCGCGCGTTTTCACGACTCGGCGGAAATCGCGCGGGGGAGCGGCGGAGCCTGGGCGATGCGCGGGTTGATCGCGCTTTGCGCCGAAAGCCTGCGGCGCGCCCCCCCGGCCCCGGCGCTAGCCGTCGACGCGCATCTCGACCGCCTTTCCGCGCTCGTCGAGCGACACGCCGCGATGCTCGACGCCCGAGACGCACGCGGTTGCACGCGCCATGGCCACGGCGATCTGACATTGCGCAACATTTGCCTCTTCGAGGGCGAGCCGACGCCTTTCGATTGCATCGAATTCTCCGACGCGCTCGCCCAGATCGACACGCTCTACGATCTCGCCTTCCTGCTCATGGACCTTTGGCGCCTGGGACTGGCAGAGCTCGCCAATGTCGTGCTCAATCGTTATCTCGACGCGCGAGACGAGACCGACGGCCTGCCGCTCCTTCCCCTCTTCATGTCGCTGCGCGCGACGATCCGCGCCCATGTCGCCGTCTCGCAAGGGAAAATGGATGAGGCCCGCGAGGATTTCGCCCTGGCGCAAACGCTCGCGCGGGAGCCCGCGCCGCTCGTCGTCGCCATCGGGGGCCTAAGCGGCTCGGGCAAGTCGAGCGTTGCGGCCGCGCTTGCGCCGCTTCTCGGCGCGCCGCCCGGCGCGCGCACGGTGAACAGCGACCGATTGCGCAAGGCGCTCTTTGGCGCGGAGCCGACTGCCCGCCTGCCGCAGGAGGCCTATGCCAGCGCGGTCTCCGTCAAGGTCTATGCCCGGATGATGGAGGAGGCCGCGCGGGTCGCCGCCTCCCCCTGGCCGGTCGTCGTCGACGCGGTCTTCGACAAGGAGGACTCTCGCCGCGAGATCGAAGCCGCTGCAAAGGCGGCGGGCGCGCGCTTTCTCGGCGTCTGGCTCGAGGCGCCGCTCGAGGCGCGCATCGCGCGCGTCGAGGCGCGCAAGGACGATGCGTCGGATGCGACGCGCGATGTGCTGGTGCGGCAGATGCAGAGCGAGACGGGCGCGGTTCAGTGGCGGCGGTTTGACGCCGCGCGCGCTGCGGCCGAGACCGCGGCGGCGGTGGCGCATTGTTGAGCGGCTCCCAAAGGGCGCAACCTCAGAACTTCTTGTCCTCGATCTCGTGCTTTTGCATGGCGTAGCCGATTTGCCGCGGCGTGATTTTAAGCAGCCGCGCGGCTTTGGCCTTGACCCAGCCCGCCGCGTTGAGGGCGTCGATGATTTTTTCGCGCTCCGTGCGGGGGTCGCCGCCGATGAGCGTGCAGTGTTCCGCCCCGGCGCAAAGGTGCGGCTCGAGATCCGCGTCTGGGAGAGTCGGGAAGGCCTGCGGCGACGCCCTTACGGTTTTGAGCTTGGCCGCGGGCGGCGGCTCGGGCTCGAACGCCCCCGTCAGCAGGGAAAGGTCGTCCGTATCGATCGCGTCCGCTGTCGCCAGGGTAGCGGTGCGCAGCACGCAGTTCTCGAGCTCGCGGATATTGCCGGGGAAGCGTTCGCGGGCGAGCCGCTCGAGCGCGGCCGGTGTGAAGAAATGCTGCGTCCCCTGCTCGGCGTTGAAGCGGCGCAAGAATTCCTCCGCGAGGATCGCCACGTCTCCCTCGCGCTCCCGCAGCGGCGGAATGCGCATGGGCACCACGCTCAGCCGGTAATACAGGTCCTCCCGGAAGTTATGCTTCTGCACATCGGCCTCGAGATCGCGATTGGTGGCGCAGATCAACCGCACGTCCACCTTGATCGTTCGCGAGCCGCCGACGCGTTCGAACTCGCCTTCCTGCAGCACGCGCAAAAGCTTCGCCTGAAAGGGCGCGTCGATCTCACCGATTTCGTCGAGAAAGAGCGTGCCGCCGTCTGCGAGCTCGAAGCGGCCCTTGTGCTGCGCGATCGCGCCGGTGAAGGCGCCGCGCTCATGGCCGAAGAGCTCCGATTCGAGCACGCTTTCTGACAGGACGGCGCAGTTCAGCTTCACGAAAGGCTTGTTGGAGCGCGGAGAAAGCCGGTGGATGGCCGCGGCGAAGGCCTCTTTCCCGACGCCGGTTTCCCCGCGCAGCATCACTGTCGAGCGCGACTTCGCGACAATGCGAATCTTGCCGAACACGGCCCGGATCGCTTCGCTTTCCCCGAGAATGCCGGGGATGGGCGCGGCCGCCTCGGCTGCCGCCACCGCCGCGCTCTTGGCGATCCGCGCCTGCTTCAACATGAGTTGCGCGCGTTCTTCCGCGACGTAGCGATGCAGACGAAGCGTTTGGCCGATGAGGTTCGCAACCATCACGAGCAGGCGGACGTCGCGATCGAAGTGGAAAGCCGCTTTCATATCAAGCGCGCGGTCGGCGGTCAGCGTCCCCACCACGCGAGCGCCGTCCTTGATGGGAACGCCGATCATCGACAGCGGACGATCGTCGCCGGCGTCAATGGCCGCGAGATCGCGAGGCGAAAACAGCGGCGAATGGAGCACGTTCTCGATCACGACGGGCATCCCCGTCCTGAAGATCTGGCAGACGACGGGACGAGGGAGATGCGCCGCGAAGCGATCCTTCGACGCTTCGCTCCAGCCGGCTCCGACGACGAGCTCCGGCTCGCCCTCGCTATCGAGGAGCGCGATCAGACCGTGGCGCAGATCCAGGAAGCTCGCGAGCAGCGTCGCCACGCTCGACAGCGTTTTCTCGATCGGGTTGGCCGTCGTGAGAAGCTTGGAGATTTCATAGAGGCTGACGAGGGCGCTTTCGTTCAGGGCGTTTGGCTTGGAGGAGGCTTTGGTGAAGGCGTCGTTGGGGTCATAGCCCATGGAGAACTCCAGAGTGGCGTGGAGTAGTGTCTTGTCGTTTTGTTCACGCAAGTTGTGTGCCGTTTCTGACACGTTTGTCGTATTAGTAACAAAAGCGACAATCCTCGGACCCAGGTGTTATAAGACAAGTAATTGATTTTAAATGTTTCCATTTTGAGCGCTCATCAGCCGCCCGGCGCGGTCCACGGCGCGCGGCGGCATGCCAACTCCTCCCCGTCCGGCGTTGCGCAATGCCCAATCTGTATCCAGTCGCGTGGAAAAGAGAGGCGGAATGCCGCGCTCTCGTTCGCGTTGCTGTCGTCGGCTCAAAGGCGCTTCGCCAAAAACACCCGCGCCGCGCCTAGCGGAAAATCCGTGATCCGGCCGCAGCGCGCAAAGCCCAAACGTTCGTAGAAAAGAGCCGCGCCTTCCTCGAAAGTGTCGAGATAGAGGCCGACGCAGCCGCGCTCGAGGGCGAGGCGCTCGACCTCCGCCATCAGCGCCCGGCCGAGGCCCTGCGCGCGCCTCTCGGGCGCCACCCAGAAATGCCGCACATAAAGCCAGCGCCAGTGCGTCACGCCGTTGACGCCGCAGAGGAGCGCGCCCTCCATGTCCCGCGCGTAAACAGAAAAAGGCTTCTCGTCGCGCGGTCCGTGGCGCGCCACGATCTCCTCGGTAAGCCGTCTCGCAAGCTCCGCTGATTCGCTTCCCTCCTGTCGCTGAAACAGAGGCTTTTCATCGTCGCCTGGCGCCGTCATGATCTTGCTCCATGAAGAGACGTCTCTACCTGATGCTGTGCGCGGCGGTTCTCGCCGCAGCGATCACGACGCGGCCGGCCCCGGCTCTGGAGGGCGACTGCACGATGGCCGTCTCCCTGCGCGGCGCCGAGATCGACGCCTACGAACCGATCTTCGCGCGCTGCCAAAGCGCTTCGGGCGTCTCTCAGCTCGCGACGCGAAGCTTTCGCGTCGCGGGAGACGCGCTGCTGCTTCTCGTCGATCCGCAGACGCTCCGAACCCAGGTCGCGCGCGCCGCTTGCTGGCGCTGCGCGGAGACGAGCGACGCGCAAGAGGCCGAAACGCGCTTCCTTCGGGCGGTGGAAGGGACCGGCAAGGAGCCGGATACGCCCAAGGCGCTCGTCAACATGGGCCTCGTGCATGGGGCGGGCGAGGGCTCGTTCCTCACAGGCGATCTTTGTCCCAGTTCCCGGCCGCTCGATCGGAGTTTTTTGGAGCGCGTCGCCAAAGAGGGCGCCGGCACGCCGATCGCGCTTTCCATCTCGGGCGGCTGGATTCGCCATCACGCGGATGATCTCGACTGGCTGCGCAAGAAGATTGAGACCGGCGCGCTCGCCGTCTCCTGGGTCAACCACTCCTATAGCCACCCTTTCGCCAAGAACAGGCCGGATGCAGAGACCTTTCTTCTGACCAAGGGCGTCGACATCGACGCGGAGATCTTGGAGACCGAGAAGCTGATGCTCACGAACGGTCTGACGCCGTCCGTGTTCTTCCGTTTTCCGGGCCTTGTCTCTGACGCAAACCTTATGCAACAGCTGCGCGAGCGCCACCTCGTCGCGCTCGGCGCGGACAGCTGGATCGCGCTGGGGCCGCGGCCCCGGCCGGGTTCGATCGTGCTGGTGCATCCCAACGGCAACGAACCCGTGGGCCTGAAGATTCTCACGCGCCTGCTGCAGGAGGGAAAGGTGCCGAAGCCCCTGCGGCCTATCGAAGAGGCGCCGAAGTGAGGAATGGTTTTGGCTGAGGGCGCCGACGTTTTCGGTTAGAGAGACTAAGCCTCTCAGCCTTGAGGGATCTCGATCATGAAAACTTCTCTCGTAGCGCTCATCATCGTCATTGCGCTTTGCGCGCCAGCTAACGCGACCTGGCTCTGGAACTGGAGCTATAGCGGCGGCGGCATTTCGGCCGCCGGTACGTTCACCACGACAGATGCTCCCGACGCCTCGGGCTTTTACCGGATCACCGAGATCGCCGGCCAACGCAATGGCGTGGCAATCACGGCGTTGACGCCTGCCGGCGCCGGCATTCCGGGCAACGGCCCTTACGTTGTCGACGATCTGGTCCGCGTCGCAGGATCGCAGCTGACCCTGAATGGGTTCGGCTTCGCTCTGTCGGACGGAACCTACAGCAGCCCGTTTTTCGGCGGCTCCGCCAACCCGCAGGGGTATCTGGAGTTCTATTCGGCGCCGGCCTCCAGCTCCACGAACGAAAAGCCGATCGTCTTCAGCGCCACGATCGCGCCCGCGCCGGCGGCGAAGTAGAGCGGTTCCCCTGCGAGGGCTTCAAATCTCAGAATTGCGTGCTATTGTTTCCGCCAAGCTTTCGGTAGCGTTCTAACTTCAAGAGGTTTCAATCATGAAAGTTGTACTTGCCACGGTCGGCCTTGTCATTGCGCTTTGCGCGCCGGCTCACGCCACGCTGCTCTGGGACTGGAGCTATGGCGGCGACGGCATTTCGGCCTCCGGGACATTCACGACGGCCGACACGCCTGACGCCTCGGGCTTTTTTGACATCACCGGCATTTCCGGCCTCCGCAATGGCGTGGCCATCACGGGGTTGCAGCCGACCGGGACGGCCATTCCCGGCAATGAGCCTTACGCGGTGGACAATCTCGTCCGCGTCGCCGGCTCTCAGCTGACGGTCAATGGATTCGGCTTCTCTCTCGCGGACGGAACCTACAGCAACCCTTTCTACGCCGACTTTGACACTCCCCCGGACTATCTGGAGTTTTACTCGGTCCCCGGAAATCCGGCGTTGTCCACGGAACTGCCGATCAGCTTCGCCGCTTCGATCGTGGCGACGCCCGCGCCGGCGCTGGGCACAGGCGGCGCGGGGCTGCTGGCCCTTGCGACGGGCGGCCTGGCCCTCGCGCGCTGGCGCTCTCGCGAACAAGGGCGACTGCGTCTTTGACCTTTCGCGGCGAAAGGGTCCGTTAAGCTTGTTGCGGGTTAATCGTGTCCCGATCATCCCGGACTCTTCTCGCCATGCCCGCTCCTGTGGACGAAAGACATGAGAGTCTCTGGCGGCCGCCGCCGGAGGACGACTGGCGTACGGACGAGACGAAGCCATCCGAGCAGCGATCGCTGGTCTTCGCGGCGGTCGTCGCGACGCTGATCGGCGCCACGGCGCTCATCGGCCTGCGCGAGAAGATCGTGCGGATCGCGCCGCGCGCCGCCGCGCCTTTTGCGGCGGTCGGCCTTCCGGTCAATCTCGACGGTCTCGCCTTCGCCGACGTGCGCTCGCGCGTCGAGCAGGAGGGAACGCGCAAGGCGCTGGTGGTCGAGGGCGAGATCGTCAATCTGCGCCGCGACGCCAATCTCGTGCCGCCGCTTTCGCTTTCCGTGCGCGGGGCGGACGGGCAGGACAAATACGCCTGGACGGTGCGGGCGCCGAAGACTCGGCTCGAGCCCGGCGAAAGGATAGCCTTCCACGCCCGCCTCGCCTCGCCGCCCGAGGACGGCGTCGAGGCGCTGGTCCGTTTCTCCGCGCGAGATGACCGGGCGCGCTGAGGCTTCAAGACAATCCATGCACGAACCAGCGCGCATGCATCGCGTTCTGGCCCGGCAGGCCCTCGCGATAGAGCCAGAAGCGCCGGCCTTCGCTGTCCACGACCTGATAATAGTCCCGCGCGAGTAGATTTTGCGGCGCCTGCCACCAGGGCGGGGCGATTCGCTCGGGTCCTTCGAAAGCCGCGGTCTCGTGCAGGGCGCGCCGCCAGCGGAACCGCAGCGGCGGCCCGTCGGGCGCGAGCGCGATCGCGTCGATCGGCTCGGCCCGTTCGAAGAGCCGCAGCGGCCGTGTAAGAGCGCGCGTGGAAAGTTCTAACGTTTCAGAATCGATCGCGCTTTCTGTGTCCCGCCGGAACGCCGTGTGATCGAGCGGCGCGCGTTTCGGCGCGGCGCTGGCGGCGGGCGCGACGCGCACCGCGCATTCGGGCCAGTGGCGCTCGATGGGATCGAGCCGCAGCACGCGATTCGTCCCGAGCCGCGCGCCGATATGGTCAACCAGATCGGCGAGATCCTCGGCCGCGGCCGCCTTGGCGATCGCGGTCTCGTTCAAGCCTCCCTGCTCTTCGTCGAGGCGTTCGGTCGCGATGGCGGCGAGCCGCAGCACGTCGAAGCCATAGCCCGTATCGAGCCCCTCTTCGGCGAGCCTGCCAAGTCGCTCGCGCAGCAGGCCGAAGAGGCGGGGGGGATCGCGCAGCGGCCGGCTCGTTCCGACGACGAGGCGCTTGACCGCGCCGTCGACGCGGTAGAAGGCCGCCTCGATCCGCCGCGCGCCCAGCCCGCTTCTCTCCAGAAGCGGGCGCAGATCCTCGCAAAGCAGGCGAAGCGTCGCCTCGATGTCGGCAAGCCGCGTCAATCCGTCGGGAAAGCGCCGCTCGGCGATATGCGAGGGCGCGGGAAAGCGGGGGACGATCGGCTCGCGCTCACGGCAGACGAGCGCATCGAGCCGCGCCATCGCCCCGGCGCCGAGGCGGGCGGCGAGCGGCGCCCGCGGACGCGCCAGAAGGTCGCCGATGCGAACGAGCCCCGCGCGGGCGAGGCGCGTTGCGGCCGGCTCTTCGAGTCCGAGGGCGGCGACCGGCAAAGGGGCGGCGAGCGCCTCGATCTCTCCTGGCGCCAGACCCGGCGGGACGAGACGGAGCTTGGAGAAGCGCGCCAGCGCGCGCGAAAACGCCGGCCCTCCCGTCAACGTCGCGCGGGCGTGAAAACCCTGGGCGCCAAGACGCGATTCGATCTCGTCCAGCAATTTCGCCTCGCCGCCGAAGAGCTGCGCCGCGCCAGTCACGTCGAGCATGACTCCGTCCGGCGCGTCGAGCGCCGCGAGCGGCGTGAAGCGGGAGCACCAATCCGCGATCCTCTCGAGAGTCGCCATATCGGCTTGCGGATCGTGCTCATCGAACCTCGCGCTCGGACACATGGCGCGCGCGTCGGCGACCGCCATGCCGGTCTTGAGCCGGCGCGCCTCGGCCGCCGCATTGACGGCGGCGAGTTGTTCGGCGCCCTTGATCCGGCTCCAGAGCGCGAAAGGCGCGTCACGCGAGGGCGCGTCGCGTTGGCGCAAGATCCGGTCGGTTGCAAGCCTCGGCAGGAAGACGCTCAGGAAACGCATGGCGGAACGCGCCCCTTTCGGGATCGAAGAGAATTTCGCGCCATTCCGGCGCGTCAAGCGCGCCAGAACCGAGTCGCGCCTTGAGAAGGCGCAGGCGCCAGCCGAGCGGACCGGGCAGGGGCGGGCCGCTTCCCTTCGAGGCGCGGGGCGGGGAAGGGGCGGCGACCTCGAAGCGCAGCCGCGCCGCGCTGGCGAGTCGTCCGCCCTGATTCGCGGCGCGCAGCAGCAGCAGAAGGCCGCCGCCGCCGCCGCGCTGCGCCGCGAGCGCAAGCCTCCGCGACGCGGCAAGGCCATAGGCGCCGGGGGCGATCCAGCTTTCGGCGACGACGGCGCCGATGCCGCGCTTCAGCGCCTCCTCCATCGTCCACAGGGTGTCGCGCGCATCGCGCGTGCGCGCGACGACGAGTTGCGCCGGATCGAGGCCGAGCGCCTGCAGCCCTTTGGCGTAAGGCAGGCCGATTTCCTGCGCCGCCATGTCCTCGGCGATCCAGACGGCGTAGCCGCCGCGCGGGGTGGCGGCGAGCAGCGCCAGGATCGAGGCGAAACTGGCGGCGGCGGCGGCGTCGCGGGGACGGGCGGGAACGATCTCGCTCAAGCCTCCTTGCGCGAAAGCGCCGGGCAGGCCCTCGAAAAATTCCCGAGCCGAAGCGGGAGCGCCTTCCTTCCGGCTGGCCCCGAAGCCGCAAGGAAGCGGGCCGTCGCGCGCCTCGATGGCGGCGATGCGGCGGCGCAAAAAGACGATGCGCTCGCGCGCGCCAGATGGCGGCATCGATCCCGGTTCCTTTGTTCCTGATATGTTCTATAATGAGCCCTCCCGGGACAGAGTCAAGCGCGGACGCAGAAGCAGGTTTCGTTCAGGTAAAGAAGCCGTTAATTTATGATTTAGTCTATAGAATAATTTAGATCGCAGAACGAGGAGCCGCATGCTTGTCCATTGCGCCAGAGTGGTTATGTTTGAGGCGTACCTGAGCCCTGTCGGATACAAAGGGGCTTAAAACGGGAGGACACTCAATGGAACGTCGCGAATTCATGACGACCCTCGGCGCGGCCGCAGCGGTTCTGTCAGCCGCCCCTGCGTTTGCGGAAGGCATGGCCCATATGCATGCGGCCAAATACAAGGCCTTGAGCGACGCCGCCGGCAAATGCGTCCTCGATGGCGACAATTGCCTGCGTCACTGTTTCGGCATGCTGTCGATGAACGACACCAGCATGGCGGACTGCACCAAAGCGTCCTTCGACACGATCGCCGCCTGCCGCGCGCTCGCGACGCTGGCCTCGGTCAACTCACCCGCGGTTCCTGCGCTGGCGAAGGTCGTCGCAGACATTTGCGCCGCCTGCAAGAAGGAATGCGACAAGTTCCCGCAATATTCCGAATGCGTGGCGATGGGCGAGTCCTGCAAGGCTTGCGGCGAGGAGTGCAAGAAGATCGGCGCTTAATGTGAAATAGGCGAGATTATAGTTCCTTATTCATCAACAAAAAGGGCCGGCCCCGAAGGACCGGCCCTTTCACTACTTTTAGCCCACTCGCTCAGTATTTGGCGAGGACCGGAGCCGCTGATCCGCCGCCGAAGCGGTAGGTCAGGCCGGCGCTGACGACAATCGGGTTGATCGGCAGCGCGACGCGGACCGGCAGGTAGAGTAGGCTCGCCGACTGCAAGGTGGCCGGCAGGTTCGGGACGAAGCCGGACACCTGGGCGTGAACGGTCGGCTCCATCATGATGTATTTGACGTCGAGGTTGAGGCCCCAGTGCTCGTTGAACATATAGTCGAGACCGGCCTGGCCCGCGACGCCCCACGACGGGGTGACCGTCGCCGAATAATGCTGGGCGAAGAGGCCCGGCGCGCCGACGCTGGCGAGGGTGGAGGTCAGCGGGCCAGCCGGGCTGAACATCACAGGCCAAGTCTCGTTGTTGACGCGCGTGCCCCAATAGGCCGTGAAGTTCACGCCGACGCCGATATAGGGCTGCCAAGCGCCGAACTGCGTGAAGTGATAGTCGACGAGGAGGGTCGGCGGGAAGACCCAGGTGTGGGCGAAGGTCGACTGGATCGTCCCCGTGCCCTGGATGTGATGCGGCGAGACGCAGCAGATTGCCTCGATCGACCAGTTCTTGTTGATGTAATAATCGACGGCGAGCGTCGGGATGATGGCCCAGGAGGTGTTCGTGCTGCCGAAGGGGACCACCGTGCCAGGGCCAGCGCTGAGGCCCGTCGCGACGAAGGGATCGCCGCCGTAGGGCGCAAATGCAGGAGACGGGCTGAAGGCGCCGGCATCATAGACCGTGCCATGGCCGGCCAGCGGAACAACGCCCGAGAGCTCGAGGCGAACCTGGAAGGGCTGGAATGTCTCATAAAGAGGCGCCGGCATCGGGGCCTTGATGGACGGCAGGTCGGCCGCAAGAGCAGGCACGCTCACGGCGCTCAACAGTGTAGCGGCCAATGCGCCACGAAGAACAGTATTCATCGGATCCCCCTTGGTATGATCGGGTAACGACACCTTGCAGGAGCGCCGTGTCGAGTTGGGTGGAGGTTGCTACGAAAAGGCGGAGATGGCCTTGACTTTGGTCAAGAATTGAGAGGGCCATGTCGCTTTCTCTTGACCTGTGTCACTTTAGCAACACTTTTTGGCTAGCTAGAAATGAGACTCAGGGACGCCTTCAAGGCGAAAAAACCCATATCTTTCCGTGCTTTCTGTTCGGTCCAGGTATTGAGCCGCCCGCGCCGACCCAAATACCTGCTCCAGAATGAGCCGTAACGCCAGATCTCCTGTCGCTCGCGCCGTCGCGCGAGATCAACACTTGCAACACTTTCTCATTGCAAACAGCTCAGTGAGCTTTTGCGGAATTCGCGCTAAGCGGGCATAGGAGGGCATCCGATTCCGCCTTCAGGAAGAATGTCCGTTGACGCCCGCAGAACCCAAGATCGACGCGGCCCTCGTTGCCGCCCACGGCCTGAAACCCGAGGAATACGAGCGCATCCTGGCCCTGCTCGGCCGCGCGCCGAGCTTCACCGAGCTCGGCGTTTTTTCCGCCATGTGGAACGAGCACTGCTCCTACAAGTCCTCGCGCCTGCATCTGCGCAAGCTCCCCACCAAGGCGCCCTGGGTCATTCGGGGACCGGGCGAAAACGCGGGTGTGATCGACATCGGCGACGGCGACGCGGTGGTTTTCAAGATGGAGAGCCACAACCACCCCTCCTTCATCGAGCCCTATCAGGGCGCGGCGACGGGCGTCGGCGGCATCTTGCGCGACGTTTTCACGATGGGCGCGAGGCCCGTCGCCTGCCTCAACCTCCTGCGATTCGGCGCGCCGGGGCACCCGAAGACCCGCGCGCTTCTTGCTGGCGTCGTCGCGGGCATCGGCGGCTACGGCAATTCCTTCGGCGTGCCGACGGTCGGCGGCTCGACCGAGTTCGATCCGTCCTATGACGGCAACATCCTCGTCAATGCGATGGCCGTCGGCATCGCGCGCGCCGATTCGATTTTCTATTCGGCCGCGGCGGGCGTGGGCAACCCGATCGTCTATCTCGGCTCCAAGACGGGACGCGACGGAATTCACGGCGCGACAATGGCCTCCGCCGCCTTCGAGGCCGACGCCGAGGAGAAGCGCCCGACCGTCCAGGTCGGCGATCCCTTCTCCGAGAAGCTGCTGCTCGAGGCCTGCCTCGAGCTGATGAAGACCGGCGCGGTCATCGCCATCCAGGACATGGGCGCAGCCGGCTTGACATCTTCCGCCGTCGAAATGGGCGCCAAGGGCGATCTCGGCATCGAGCTCGACCTCGACGCCGTGCCCTGCCGCGAGGAAGGCATGACGGCCTATGAGATGCTGCTCTCGGAGAGCCAGGAGCGCATGCTCATGGTGCTGCGTCCCGAAAAGGAGCGCGAGGCCGAGGCGATCTTCCGCAAATGGGGCCTCGATTTCGCGATCGTGGGCAAAACCACGGACACGCTTCGCTTCCTCGTGAAGCACAAGGGCGAGGTCAAGGCCGATCTGCCCATCAAGGAGCTCGGCGACCAGGCGCCGCTCTATGACCGGCCGCATGTCGAGACGCCCAAGCCGCCCGTCCTCAATCCGGCTGCGGTAACGTCAGCGCTGTCCAATCGAGAAGCGCTGCTGAAACTTCTGGCGTCGCCCAATCTTTGCTCCAAGCGCTGGATCTGGGAGCAATACGACCACCTCATCCTCGGCAATACGATCGCGGCGCCGGGCGGGGACGCCGCGGTCATTCGCATCGGAGAGGGTCCCAAGGGTCTCGCGCTCACGACGGACGTGACCGCCCGCTATTGCGCCGCCGATCCCTATGAAGGCGGGAAGCAGGCCGTGGCCGAAGCCTGGCGTAATGTCACGGTGACGGGCGCGACGCCGCTGGCGCTGACCGACAATCTCAATTTCGGCAACCCGGAGCGCCCCGAGATCATGGGGCAATTCGTCCATTGCCTGCGCGGGATCGGCGATGCGGCGCGCGCCCTGGACTTCCCCATCGTCTCGGGCAACGTCTCGCTCTATAACGAGACGCAAGGGGCGGGCATTCTGCCGACGCCCGCGATCGGCGGCGTAGGCGTGATCGCAGACGTCGCCAAGGCCGCACGCACGGGCTTTTGTGCGGAGGGCCTCGCCATCGTCCTCGTCGGTGAGACGCGTGGGTGGCTCGGCCAGTCGATCTATTTGCGCGAGCTGCTCGGCCGCGCCGAGGGCGCGCCGCCGCCCGTCGACCTTTCCGCCGAGCGCCGCAGCGGAGAGTTCGTGCGTGAACTCGTTCTGACCGGAACGGCGCGCGCGGCGCATGATCTTTCGGACGGCGGCCTCGCCGTCGCGCTTGCCGAGATGTGCCTTGCCGGCGGCGTCGGCGCGCACGTCGACCGCCTGCCGGACGGGGCGGCTGCCGCCATGCTCTTCGGGGAGGATCAGGCGCGCTATCTGATCGCCGTCGCGCTCGCGGACCTTGACGCGGTGATCGCGGCGGCTCAAACCCAAGAAGTTCGGGCGGTCCCGCTCGGCTTCACCGGCGGCGACGCATTGATTTTCCCTGGGGAGGCGCCGATATTGCTCAGCGAATTGCGCACTGCGCACGAATCGCCCCTCCCGGCCTACATGGCCGGCGAGGAGAGAGTCTTTATCGTCAGGAACTGAACAATGCCGATGCCCGCGGAGGAAATAGAACGGATGATCAAGACGGCGTTGCCGGACGCGACGGTCGAGCTGACCGCGCTCGCCGACGACAACGACCATTGGGCGGCGACCGTGACCTCGACGGCCTTCGCGGGCCTGAGCCGCGTGAAGCAGCATCAACTCGTAAACGCCGCCTTCGGCGACAAGCTCGGCGGCGAATTGCACGCGCTCGCGCTGACGACGCGCACGCCCTGAAGAGTTCCCTCTCCCCGCCAACGGGGAGAAGTAGCAGGACTCGGCCTTCGAGCGATGCTGCGCTATGCAAGTCTTCGCGGCGAGTCAGTCCTCGCCGCTCCAACCGGCGGAGCCTTGACCTCCGCACGAAAGGACCAAACGAAATGAGCGACATCAAGGCCCGCATCAAGAGCGAGATCGACAGCGCCGACGTCGTGCTGTTCATGAAGGGCACGCCGCAAATGCCGCAATGCGGCTTTTCTCAGCAGGTCGTGCAGATCCTCAACCACGTCGGAGCGCCCTACAAGGCGATCAACGTGCTTGCCGACGGCGAGATTCGCGAGGGCATCAAGGCTTTTTCGAACTGGCCGACCATCCCGCAGCTTTACGTGAAGCAGGAGTTCCTCGGCGGCTGCGACATCACGCGCGAGATGTTCCAGTCGGGCGAGCTCACGGCGCTCTTCGACAAGGAAGGCATTCCGCACAAGGCGACGGCGAAGGCCTGACGCTCCTGATCGTTCCCTCTCCCCGCAAGCGGGGAGAGGGAGAGCGCTTTATCTCACAAGAATATTCTTGAACTGCCAGGGGTCCTCGAGATCGAGGTCCTCGGGAAAGAAGCCGGGGCGGCCTTCGAGCGGCGTCCAGTCGGTGTATTCGCCGACGATGGGGCCGAGATAGGGCCTCTGGACTTCCAGGCAGCGCTTGTAGTCGACCTCGTCCGCCTCGACGATCCCGGCTTCCGGGTTCTCCAGCGCCCAGACCATGGCGGCAAGCGCGGCCGAACTCACCTGCAAGCCCGTCGCGTTCTGATAGGGCGCAAGCTCGCGCGTCTCCTCGATCGAAAGCTGCGAGCCGTACCAATAGGCGTTCTTGGCGTGGCCGTAAAGCAGGACGCCCAACTCGTCGACGCCATCGACGATCTCGTGCTCGTCGAGAATATGCTCGCGCAGCTGGCGCTTGCCACCCGCGCCGAAGAGCTCGTGCAGCGACAGCACCGCATCGTCCGCCGGGTGATAGGCGTAATGGCAGGTCGGGCGGTAGACCGCCTTGCCAGAGGCGTCGCGCACTGTGAGATAATCCGCGATCGAGATCGACTCATTGTGCGTGACGAGGAACCCGTATTGCGGGCCCGGGGTCGGGGTCCAGCTACGCACGCGCGTGTTGGCGCCGGGAGAATTCAGATAGATCGCCGCGCCGCAGCCTGTCGCATGCGTGCCGGCGTGCGGGGGAAGCCATTTCTCATGCGTGCCCCAGCCGAGCTCCGCCGGCTGCATGCCCTCCGAGACGAAGCCCTCGACCGACCAGGTGTTGACGAAGACGCCGCGCGGCTTCGGCGTGCGCGCGCGCTGCGTGTCGCGCTCGGCGATATGAATGCCCTTCACGCCGAGTTTTTGCGCGAGCGCGCCCCATTCGGCGCGCGTCTGCGGCTCCTTGTCGAGCGCTTTCGTGTCCTTCGCGAGATTGATGAGCGCCTCCTTGACGAACCAGGAGACCATGCCGGGGTTCGCGCCGGAGCAGGAGACGGCGGTCGAGCCGCCGGGATTGTTCCGGCGCTCCTCGAGCACCGTTTCGCGCAGCGCGTAATTGGTGCGCGCCTCGTTGCCGCGCGAATTGTCGAAGTAGAAGCCCGGCCACGGCTCGACGACCGTGTCGACGTAAAGAACCTTCAACTCCCGGGCGAGCTTGATGATGTCGAGCGAGCAGACCTCGACCGAGAGATTGACGATGAATCCCTGACCCGGGCCGTTTTTCAAGAGCGGCGTCAGCACCTCGCGATAATTCGCCTGCGTGAGCGCCTTCTGCAGGAAATTGATGCCGCGGACGTCCAGGAGATGGCGATGCGCGTCGGAGGGATCGATGACCGTGAAGCGGCTCTTGTCGAAGTCGAAATGCCGCTCGATCAGCGGCAAGATCCCCCGACCGATCGAGCCGAAGCCGATGAGGACGATGGGACCGGAAATCTTGCCGTGAACGGGCCAAAGAGAGGACATGGCGGCTCCTGCTGCGCTGCGATATTGCGGCGCGTTAAAAGCAGGGAGGGGTGTATTAATCAAGGGCAAACACCCACACCTCCCCGCGTATACAAAGTCGCTCTTTTGAGCCGAGCGGACTTTGCGCTGCCCTTGCGATAATCCTCAAAAGTTCTTGTGGATCCTGAGCGAGACTATTGACAGTCCGCATTTTCTATAAGATTTTGGGTTCACCTCTGGAGAGAGGTTGCAAAGAAGCCTGGAAATGGTTTCGGTCTAAGAGCCGATCCTGAAAGAAGTTGAGTTCGACGGAGTTGGTTGTGATTCCCTGGCGAAGGGATGATTCGCAAGGGATTAGCCAATGTGGAAGCCGGAACATCGCGTCGCCGCGGACCGTCGCGGCCTTCGTTATCCGTCTGACCTAACCGACGCGGAATGGGCGCTGATTGGCCCAATGATACCGCCCGCCAAGCGCGGCGGCCGCAAACGCACGGTCGATGTGCGCGAGGTTCTCAACGCGATTTTCTACGTGTTGGCGACGGGCTGCCAATGGAAGGCTTTACCCAAGGACCTGCCGCCCAAGAGCACGGCGCACTCCTATTTCATGCTATGGGATTGGAGCGGGACGCTGGAGCGCATTCACGAGGCTCTTTATGTCGCCTTGCGTGAGGCCGCCGGCAAGGAAGCGAGCCCGACGGCGGCGGTTATCGACAGCCAGAGCGCCAAGGCCGCTCAAAAAGGGGCGCATCGATTGATCCGCAAGGGTTTGACGCGGGCAAGAAAGTCACGGGCCGCAAGCGCCATATCCTTGTCGATACGCTCGGGCTCCTGCTCGGCGTAAGCGTCCTGCCGGCCAACGTTCAGGATCGCGACGGCGCGCGTGGTCTGTTGCAAAGCGCGCGGCAACGCTTTCCTTTCATCGCGAAAATCTTCGCCGACGCCGGATATCAGGGGCCGAAAATGGCGCGAACAATCGCCGCGACGGGCCCTTGGAAAATGGAGATCGTCAAGAGATCCGAGGCGAAAGGTTTCGTCGTCTTGCCCAAGCGCTGGATCGTTGAAAGGACGCTCGCCTGGATCAGCCGAAACCGTCGCCTCATGCGCGACTTCGAACGCTATGCGACCACCGTCGCCGCCTTCGTCCGCCTCGCCATGATCCGCCTCATGCTCAGGCGCCTGACCAACGCAACGCCTTGTTCATGATTCCCATCTTTGCGGATCGGCTCTAAGGGTGTCGCTGGATAGCGGCAATGCAGTCTTCACAGGCTATAAGAGCTTGTGAAAAGGATTTGCACGCTCGGGATCGGAGCCAGTTCCTCCATACGGAAGGACTGGAAAATGGTAGCCTCTTCAAAACTTATCGTCCGTTTTGCATTAGTCGCTGAGCAGCCGGATTCGCGCGACGAAGACAGGCTTGCTGGCAGGACTCCCGATCAGTCCATCGCAGGCATAAAACGCTACGTCGGGTTTGTCCGCGGCCGCGATCTTTTCCCTTTATTCGATCACCTGTCGCTCGAAGCAAATCCCCGTTCTGCGAAGACCGGGGCAGTCGTGCGTGACATCATTGAATCGCTTGAGAAAACTCCGGAACTGTTCCCTTTCAAATCGAAGGGGATTCTTCTGGGCACGGCTGACTACGAAGCCCTGCAGCGGAGCCGTTTTGAGCTTCGAATCAATGATAGTGCATCGGAGGGCGTGTTGGATGGGGGCCACAACATGCTCGCCATCGGGATTTTCATGCTTTCCCAAATTCTTGATGAGAAAGCGTTATCCAAGATTTCCTTGTGGGAGGACATGAAGGATCGCTGGGACGAAAATCGTAACGCTCTCGAAGATATACGGGAGCAGTTCGAGTTTCTGGTTCCCGTGGAATTAATCGTTCCGTCTAGTGCGGACGATGCTCGCGTAGTGCAACAGTTTGAGATGTCCGTTCTGGAGATTTGTGCCGCTCGCAACAACAATGCTCAGCTTACACAGGAAACTAAATCAAACAAAAAGGGCTTTTACGACGAAATTCGAGACCGTCTTGATCCGGAGCTCGCTGCGAGAATTGAGTGGAAAAGCAACGAGTGGGGAAGCAACGAATCTAGACCCATCAAAGTACGAGACCTTCTGGCGCTTGCCTGGATTCCCCTCAATAAAGCGAATGAAGAGGGTTTGCTGCCAATAGGTATTTCTGTCACTCCACAAAATATATATCGCAATAAGGGAGAGTGCTCAAAGCAATTTGATCGTCTAATGGAGCATTCTGCCGTTTCCGAGGCGAGGGAAGGCCCGATCCACGAGCTAGTGAATGATGTGGTCGCTAGTGCATTCGATATACTTGCTGACCTGCCAGCGCTTTACGATAAAATTTATGCGGACTTCCCCACGGCATACGATGCCAATAAATATCGCTTCGGTTCCAGCAACATCGTGAAAATTTACGATCCGGTCCGGCGCTCAACGGCGAAGGATAAAAGCGGATTCGTGCTAACACGCCCAACCACCCACTTTTTCAATAAAGAGGTGGACTATCGTTATCCAGACGGACTGATAATGCCCTTGATCTACGGTCTCAAAGGCTTAATCTGCGTAAAGGATGGCAAACTGGCTTGGGCTACGAATCCGTATCGCTTTCTCGACAAGTATCTCCAAGATATCGCGGGTGCATATCGCCTCGTTCTGGATATGGCTCATTTTGACCCACAGAAATTAGCGAAAAATGAAGCCAGCCATAACTTCGCGGTGAGCGAGTTTGAGAAGGCTCTGCTCAAAGATAAATCCAAGCAGTTCGCCTAAGAATTCGGTGGAGTTGAGTTTATTTAACGAGCTCAACTCCACCGTTTTGAAGATATGCTGGAAATGGGGTCCTGGGCCGGAGATTTTTTCAGGCCAGAACCGCGACGCCGAAGAGATAGGGGTGCAGCAGCAGAACGATCGCATAGACGGCCGTGCCGGCGCCGAGGGCTATCGCATCGCCGCGCGTAAAGTGGTCAAGGCGCGGGGCGCCCTCGTCGCCACGCCGCTTCACGGCGATGCGGTCGTAGACGGCGAATGCCAGAAACGAGCTGAAGAGCAGCATGCCGCCGAGGTCGCCATTGACGAGGAAATGCGCGAGCGCCCAGGCCTTGATCGCGACGAGCATCGGATGGCGCAGCCATCCCTTGATCCGGCCAGGCGGCGCGCGGCGGGAGGCGAGCGCCACGAAGGCGAACCAGACGAGCGGCATGGCGAGATGATGCAGCCAGTGCGGCGGGTCCCAAATCTGGATCAGTCCCTCGGAGCGATAGCGGATGAAGCCAAAGACGATGAGCGCGAAGCCGATGAGCGCGACGATCGCATAGCCCAACTTGTAGTTCTTGAGCCCGATGCGCTCGATGAGCGCCGCGCGCTGCGGGCGCAAGGTGGCGAAGACGTGCACGCCGAGGAAAATGAGGATACCAAGAATGAGGATGAGCATTGTCGCAACTTCCCTTGAGCGGCAGGCTCGCCGCAGCCGGAGCGAAGCTATGCTGTGTTTCTCGGCTTTCGACAAGGGCTCCCGTCCCTCTCCCCGCTTGCGGGGAGAGGTTTAGGGTGAGGGGCAGGACGCCGTGACCCCTTTGCAGCTCCTTTCCTTCCTCCGCGAGACGCGCTTTGACCACGCCTTCAATCCCTTCTCGGATCGCTGCGCGGTCCATGACGAGGCGCAAGCGCCAAAGAGGCGTGCGAGAATTCTGCTGGAACTCCTGGCGCGAGCCCAGCGCCACGGGACCCGCTTGCTCTGGCTCGGGCGAGATTTCGGCTGGCGCGGCGGGCGCCGGACGGGCCTCGCCTTCACCGACGATGCGCATTTTTCCGAGCATCTCGCGCGCTTCGGTCTTACCTCCGCGCGACCGACAAGATCGCCGCCGGTCTCTGAGCGCACGGCGGCGGCCGTTTGGGACGCGCTGCGGCGATTCGACGAAACCCTGTTTCTTTGGAACGTCTTCCCGCTGCACCCGCACCTCCCGGGCGCGCCCTTTTCAAACCGCGCCCATATCGCCGCTGAGCGCGCCGCTGGCGAGGCGATCCTGATCGAGCTCATCGGCCTGCTGCGTCCCGAACGAATCATCGCGGTTGGCCGCGACGCCGAGAAAGCGGCGGAACGCATCGCGCCAGGGCTGGAGCGCCGTGTCTTGCGCCATCCGAGCTATGGCGGCGAGGGCCTCTTTCGTGCTCAAATTTCGATCATCTTACGCAAACAGACGACTGGCTCGAATGCAGCGTGACCCTCGCCGCAATTTCGCCCTATTTGAGCCGGTGAAAGCAGGATCGAGCTCTTTCCCTGGGATTCTCTGATGACTGCCGACGCCCTGCCGAGCAAGGCGGAAATAAGCCGCGCCTTCGTGGGGCTCTGTCTCGCCATGCTGCTGTCGGCGCTCGATCAGACGATTGTCGCGGCGGCGTTGCCGACCATTGGTCTCGAACTCGGCGACTTTGCCGACGCGCCCTGGATCGTCACATCCTATCTCGTCGCGGCGACGGTCGTGACGCCGCTTTACGGCAAGCTCGCCGACATCCACGGCGGCCGGATCATGCTGCTGATCGGCGTCTCCGTCTTTATCCTCGGCTCGATCGCTTGCGCGCTGGCGCCCAGCATGCAGGCCCTGGCGATCGCCCGCGCCTTGCAGGGTCTCGGCGGCGGCGGCCTGCTGGCGTTAGCGCAGACGATCATCGCCGATCTGGTCAGTCCGCGCGAGCGCGGCCGCTATCAGACCTATTTCGCCGCGGTCTTCGTGGTTTCGAGCATCGCGGGCCCGCTGCTCGGCGGCTTTTTCGCCAGCCACTGGCATTGGTCGCTGATCTTCTGGATCAATCTGCCGCTCGGGCTCCTGGCGCTGCTCTTCGTCGAGTCCTCCTTGCGGCGGCTGCCCGTGCGCCGGCACGCGCATGAGCTCGACTACATCGGCGCGGCGCTGCTGGCCGCGGCCGCTGGCCTGCTGGCGCTCGCGCTCGGCCATCGCAACGCCGCCGCGCGCGACGCCGTCGGCCTCACGATTCTTTCGGCGCTCTTCTGGGCGCTCTTCGCGCATCGGCTGCGCAAGGCCGACGAACCTTTCATTCCACTGAGCGTGCTCGCCAACGCCACCGCGCGCAATGCCTCTCTGTGCGGAGCTTTCGGACTCGGGAGCTTTGTCGGGCTGTCCGTCGTGGCGCCGATCTATCTCGAAGGCGTCTTCGGGCTCGACGCCGATGGGGTCGGTGTGGCGCTGATACCGCCAATGGTCGGAGTGGTCGTCGGCGCGACGATCTCAGGACGGCTGATGCCGCATCTCTCGCGCTACAAGGCCCCGGGCCTCATCGGGCTCGCGCTGGCCGCCGTGGCTTCCGCCTCCCTTGCGCTCGGTCTGAAAAGCCTTTCGCTCGTCGCGCTCGACGCGCTGCTGACGGCGATCAGCATCGGCGTCGGCACGACCCTGCCGATCAGCACGGTCTCGCTGCAGAACGCGGTCGAGCGCCGCAATCTCGGCTCGGCGACGGCCGTCATGCAATTCACCCGGCAGATCGGCTGCGCGCTCATCGTCGCGCTGCTGGGAGCGCTGGTGATGGGCGCAGGCGCGGCGGCGTTGGAGGCCGAGGCGGCGTCGCCGCAGGCCATCGACGCGCTGCGCAGCGCTTTTCGGGAGGTTTTCATAGCGACGACGCTATGCGTCGGCCTCGCCCTCTTCTTCCTCGCCCGGATGGAGGAGAAGCCGCTGCGCGGCGGCGCGCCGGCGTCTTGAAGGAGGAGCGGTCGGAAGCCCCTACTTCCGGCGCGAACCCGTCGAACCGGACGCGCTTTCTATGGCGGCAAGGAACCCCGTCGCCGAATGATGCGCGGCCTTTTGCTTTTGCTGTTTGGGTTTCTTGGCTTCGCGTTTTTTGTGCTGTTCTCGGTTGGCCATCGGGTCCCCCAAGTTTTTCGCGGCGCCGCCCCAGAGATATGGCGTCGGCGCGGCGCGGGGGAAGCCGCCGCTTTAGGATTTCGGCTTCGCTCTCGGGGGATACTCGCAAACAAAGGCCTTTTCGCTCCCCCAGCATTCCTCGCGCTTATAGATTTTGCCTTTGTCTTCATCGTTCCATTTCAGCCGCCAGATGCGGCCGTGATCCAAGGTGAGGGAAAGGCGCTTCTCCCCGGACACGAAGGTGACGCTCTTTCCTTCGACGGTGGCGACTCGGCAACTTCCCTGAAGCACGACCTTGCCGTCGAGCTTCGCGAAGCAGGGGGCGACACGACCGGTTCCGCTCTCTTCCTCGGGTTCGGCGCGCGACGCAGCGGCTTGCTTTGCGGGCGCCACCGCCTGTGCAGGCGCTTCGTCCTGGGGCGGGAGGGCGCGAGCGACCTGCTTCTCCTGGGGGCTTTCCGCAACCGGGGCCGCGTCGGGCGCGGCGGTCGTCACGGCAGCCGGCGTTTCGCTTGCCGCAGGGGGCGGCGGCGGATTTGCCTGCGCAGCTTCGGGCGTGCGCCCGGCCGCAGCCTCGCCTGTCCATTCCAGCTTGATAATCTCGCGTCGGGCGACGGAACCGTTCGGCAGCCGCAGCTCAACGACGAGGGCCGTGTTTCCGACGAAATTTTTGGGCGGAATGACGGAGAGATTGGACCAGTCCGCGCGCGCCAATCGCCACTCGACATCCCGATTCTCGCCCGCCGAGAGGGTCATGCCCGGCCCGAAGCCCGAGATGACGATCGTCGAGTCCTCCGGCGCGTCAGCGACGTTAAGGCGCAGCGGCAGCGGCTGCCCTGCCGGCGCAGGACGATCGAATTCGACTTCGAGTCTTGCGGCGGTCGACGGCGCGGCCAAGAGTGAATTCGGCGCGTTCGCCAGAGAGACGGGCGACGCGCGGCTTGCCTCATTGCTCGCGGCGCCGCCGACGCTTGCGTCATTGGGCCCGAAGAGACGAATGAAGAAGAATCCCAGACCCAGCACGATTACGACCGCGAGCGCGAGCTGACGCATGCCTTCGGCGACGTAGGGATCTTCTCGCGCCTCCCGCTCGTGCGCTTCGTCGGGGGGCGTGGCGGAGCCGGCGCTCGTCTCGTCTTTCTGCTTTCGGTCTTGCTTCGACGGCCAGCGCAGACGGGAGAGGGACGCCGACGCGCCTCGATCTGCTCGCGAGCCGGTCCGCCTATCGGTGCTGCTGCTCATTTCGCTCTCCTGAACGCTGAAACCCGGAACGAGACGACTTTGGCGCCTCGCGACCGTTGGAGGCGTATGATCCGTGGCGACCCGCCTGGCCCGGGGCTGGCGATGCGGCGTGCGTCGCTAGGCTGTCAGCCCTTCCCAACCGGCCACTTGATCGTCGATATCGCGCAGGCTCAGGCGTTAGAGCGCCCTGGCGGATTAAGCGCGCAAGCCAATCGACTCGCGCGGAACGCCTCCTACGCGCAGGGGGATTCTCTCAAAAAATGTGACCATAGTGTGAGCAGGCGCTAACGCGTCACGAGACAAAGCCTTGCGCCCCGGAGATTCGCGTCGCCAATCTTCCGGGCCGCTCGGGACGTCAGCTCGCCTCCGCGAGAAGCGACAGTTGCGCGCGGTTTTCGGCGACAAGATCGGTGAGCGGCGTCGGATAGTCGCCGGTGAAGCAATGATCGGTGAATTGCGGCTGCCGGTCGTTGCGCCGCCCCTCGCCCATCGCGCGATAGATTCCGTCGATCGACAGAAAGGCGAGCGAGTCGCAACCGATCTCCCGGCGCATCTCCTCGAGGCTGTGGGTCGCGGCGAGCAGCTTTTCCTTCTGCGGCGTGTCGATGCCGTAATAGTCGGGATGCGTGATCGGCGGCGATGAGATCAGGAAGTGAACCTCGGTCGCACCGGCGTCCCGCATCATCTGCACGATCTTGATCGAGGTCGTGCCGCGCACGATCGAGTTGTCGATCAGTATGACGCGTCTACCCGCGACGACGGCCCGATTGGCGCTGTGCTTCAGGCGCACGCCGATCTCGCGCACGGCTTGCGTCGGTTGAATGAAGGTGCGCCCGACATAATGGTTGCGGATGATGCCGAGCTCGAAGGGCAGACCCGCCTCGCGGGCGAAGCCGATCGCCGCCGGCACGCCCGAATCGGGAACGGGCACGACGACGTCCGCCTCGATCTTGTTCTCGCGCGCGAGCTCGACTCCCATAGACTTGCGAACCTCATAGACCGGCCGTCCGTGGACGATCGAATTGGGCCGCGCGAAATAGATGTATTCGAAGATGCAGGGTCGCGCCGGACGCGCCGGGAAGGGACAGATGCTCTTGATCCCTTCTTGCGAGATGACGACGATCTCGCCATTGGCCACGTCGCGCACGAAGCGCGCGCCCATGATGTCGAGCGCGCAGGTCTCGGAGGCGAGGATGTATTTGCCGTCGAGCTCGCCCAGCACGAGCGGCCGAATCCCCAGAGGATCGCGCGCGCCGATGAGCTTGCCGTTGGTGAGAACGACGAGCGAATAGGCGCCCTCGATCCGCGCCAGCGCGTCGATGAAGCGATCGACGAGCTTGCTCTCGCGGCTGCGCGCGACGAGGTGCAGAATGACCTCCGTGTCGGAGGTCGATTGGAAGATCGCGCCCTCGTTGATGAGCTCGCGGCGCAGCGTCTGCGCATTGGTGAGATTGCCGTTGTGGCCAACGGCGAAGCCGCCGGAGTTGAGCTCGGCGAATAACGGCTGCACGTTGCGCAGCATAGTTTCGCCGGTCGTCGCGTAGCGCACGTGGCCGATCGCCGAGGCGCCGGGGAGGCGCTTGATCGTGCTCTCGCGCGAAAAATGATCGCCGACGAGGCCAAGCCGGCGTTCAGCGTAGAAGCGCGCGCCGTCGAAGGAGACAATGCCGGCGGCCTCCTGTCCCCTGTGCTGAAGCGCATGCAGGCCGAGCGCGGTGTAGGCGGCGGCGTCCGGCAGATCGAAGACCCCGAAGACGCCGCAATATTCGCGCAGCGTGTCTTCATCCAAAAGCGCCGTCGGATTTTCCGGGGGCGTCGGCGTTTGGTCCTGCGGCGGGGAGATCATCAGCCGGTCCTCCTTGGTATTCGGGTTGGGAGCCGCATCCCACTCCTCATGACAAATGCTTATTTTAACGTGTCTTGTGAGCTGTCGGCTGCGGAGGCGCCGGCGGCTCGTCCTGCTTGGCGGTCTCACCCTCGGGCTCCGGCGGCGGCTCCTCCATCGCCGGAGAGCTCTTTTTCTTCTTCAATTCGTTGATGAAATTCTCGGCGTCCTGCGGCACCATATCGCGTAGGCTGTCGCCTGCCGCCTCGAGTATGGGCCGGCCTTTCGCGGCCTTGACCCAGGCCGGCTGGTTGGATTCCGGCACCAGCCAGCCGTAGAAAACGAAGAGCACCACGGCGATCAGAAAGCCGCGGGCGGCGCCGAAGACGAAGCCGAGCGTGCGATCGAGGGCGCCGATCTTCGAATTGAGAATGACGTCCGACAGCTTGACGGTGACGATCGTGATCAGGAACAGCGCAGCGAAGAAAACGGCCGCTGCGTCCACCGCCTGCGCGAGGACGTCTTTCTGGATGTAGGGTTTGATGAAGCCCAGGAAATGGGGCGACTTGAATTCGATGTAGGCGATCGCCGCAGCGCCGACCCAGGCCACGATGGCGAGCACCTCGCGCGTAAAGCCGCGCAGCGTCGCCAAGAGCGCCGAGAACAACACAATCCCCAGCACGGCCAGGTCGAGATAAGACGGCATCCCCGGAACCTCCAAGATTGGGCCGCGGCAATTGGCGGCGCCGGAAATTCTTTCCCCCTTCGCATGGCGCCGGCGGAGGCTCCCATGCGAGGACGGCGCCTGCCTAGCGCATTTTTTCGGCTGGCGAAACGTCCCGGCCGCCCCAAGCGCGGCGAAGTCAGTGTTTTCCGGGCTCCCGGCGTCCTTCGGCAAGCCGCTAGCCCTTTCGTCGCGCGCGCGGGCGTGACGCCGGCAGTCGCCTCGCGCCGGTGTCGCGCTGCGTCTTCACGGGCTCGAATTGCAGCGCCCCCGCCACGGGCGCGACCTCGATGAGGCGCACCTCGATGGGGTCCGCAAGGCGATAGCTCTCTCCCGACTGTTTCGCCGTGAGCGAATGCCGCGCGTCGTCATAAGCGAAGTAATCGCGGCCGAGGGTCGAGATGGGAACGAAGCCGTCCGCGCCGGTCTCGACGAGCCTCACGAAGAGGCCCGAGCGCGTCACGCCCGATATGCGCGCGGTGAAAATCGCGCCGAGCCGGTCGGCGAGATGGGCCGCAATGAGCCGGTCGACGGTCTCGCGCTCGGCGGCCATCGCGCGGCGCTCGGCCGCCGATATGCGCGCCGCGATCTCCGCGAGTTCGCTCGCGCTCGTCTCGGGCATGGCGCCCGAGCCGAAGCCAAGCGCGCGGATCAAGGCGCGATGCACGACGAGATCGGCATAGCGGCGGATCGGCGAGGTGAAATGCGCATAACGGCGCAGGTTCAGGCCAAAGTGGCCGTAGTTCTCATGCGTGTATTCGGCCTGCGCCTGCGTGCGCAGCACGATCTCGTTGACGAGGTCTTCCTGCGCATGGCCCTTCACGCGGGCCAGGATCGCGTTGAAATTCGAGGCGCGCACCGTCTGGCCCTTGGCGAATTTGACTCCGATCGTCGCGAGAAATTCGGAGAGCGCCGCGAGCTTCTCTCGGGTCGGCTCGTCATGGGCGCGATAGATGAGCCGCTGCCGGTTCTCTTCGAGGGTCTCGGCGGCGGCCACATTGGCGAGGATCATGAACTCCTCGATGAGGCGGTGCGCCTCCAGCCGCTCCGGGATCACGACGCGGTCGAAACTGCCGTCGGGCTTGAGCAGGATCTTGCGCTCCGGCAGGTCCAGATCGAGCGGAGCGCGCGCCTTGCGGGCGTGCCTCGCGCATTCATAGGCCGCCCACAGGGGCCTGAGGGCTCGCTCGAGCAGCGGCGCGGCGGTTTCGTCCGGCCTTCCGTCGATCGCCGCCTGAGCCTGCGCATAATGGAGCTTCGCGGCGGAGCGAATCATCACGCGGTGAAACTTGTGGCCGAGCTTGCGGCCATGCTGGTCAAGGCGCAGCCGCACCGCGAGGGCCGGCCGGTCTTCGCCCGCGCGCAGCGAGCAGAGATCGTTGGATATGCGCTCGGGCAGCATCGGGACGACGCGGTCGGGGAAATAGACCGAGTTGCCGCGCTCCAGCGCGTCGCGGTCGAGCGCTGAATGGGCGTGAACGTAATAGGCGACGTCGGCGATGGCGACGCTCACCACGAAGCCCTCCGGGTTGTCGGGCGAATCGTCGGGGGCCGCATGCACCGCGTCGTCGTGATCCTTGGCGTCGGGCGGATCGATCGTCACGAAGGGGAGGTCGCGCCAGTCCTCGCGATGCGCGTCGAATGCGGCGGGGCGGGCCTTGGCTGCTTCCGCGAGCGCTTCGGCGCGAAAGACGTCGGGAATGTCGTGGGAGCGGAGCGCGATCAGGCTCACAGCCTTTTCGCTTGTGAGCGACCCGAGCTTTTCGCGCACACGGCCGAGATGCCCGCCGTGCCGGGCCCTCGGCAGCACATCGAAGGCGACGAGCTCGCCGTCCTCGGCCTCGCCGCGGTCGTCCGGCAGGACAGCGACTTCCCGCCCCGCCTGTTTTTTGTCGACGGGCTCGATGCGCGCCGCGCCATTCTCCGCGATGCGCAGCACGCCGATCTGGCGGCGTCGCTCGCGCGTGAGAAGCTTGACGACGCGGCCGACGAAGGCCGGGTCGTTCGGGCCGGCGTCGAGATCGCGCGACGCGCGCACCAGCGCCCGCTCGCCGACGCCCCCAAGCGGCTCGCCCGGCCTCGCCCGCCGCGGCGCCTCGATGCGAATGCGGGGCGGCGCGCCGTAGACCGTCTCGTCCCAGTCGACGGGAACCGCGATGAGCTCCCCATCCGGGTCGCGGCCGACGATGTCGACTAGGGCCACTGGCGGCAGGGCGCCGCGCTTGGGGCGCGCGGGAGCGCGGCGGCGCTCCAGAGCGCCCTCCTCGACGAGGCCGGCGATGAGCCGCTTGAGCTCGACCCGGTCCGCGCCCTTGACCGAGAAGGCGCGCGCGATCTCGCGCTTGCCGAGTTTGGCGACGCGCCCCGTCTCGCGCATCGCCTGCTCCTCGCGCGCCAGAAAGGCCAGCACCTCCTCGCGGGTCGGAAGCCCAGGCGTCGGCGTGTCGCGCTTGGTTTTTTTCACGCAGCGGCCATGAAGGCGATGGTGACTTTAGATCGGTGCATGCCGTAGGCCCTTAGGCAAGAGCGCGGGCTTCATTCTTGATCCGGTCGACCATGGCGCGCAAGCCGTTGGAGCGCTGCGGCGTCAGATGCTGCGCAAGGCCGAGCTTGGCGAAGACCGGTTGCGGGTCGGTGTCGACGATCGTCTGCGGCGTGCGTCCCGAAAAGAGCGCGAGCGCCAGCGCGACGAGGCCCTTGACGATATGCGCGTCGCTGTCGCCACGGTAGAGGATCAGCGGCTCGCCCGCTGGACCGTTCTCGGCGCGCGTCTCCAGCCAGACCTGGCTCGCGCAGCCGCGCACCTTGTTCGCGTCGCTATAGGCCTCCTGGGGCAACGGCTCTAGCGTGCGCCCGAGCTCGATCAAATAACGATAGCGGTCGTCCCACTCGTCGAGCATCTCGAAATTGCCGATGATCTCCTCGATATCCATGCCTTCGTCGTCCTTACCGCCCCGGCCCTTCTCGCACGACCGCGCTCGAGCCGAAAGGCCGAGTCCTTCCCTGCAAGCTCTCGCTATATATGATAAGCATTCTTGTTGCGTTGCGGGAGAGCCGGCGGCGCAGGCGATGCGAGCGACATGAACGAAATCAGCGTACCCTCTCCGTTCGGCGACGCGACTCCCGACGCGCGCGCGGCGCTATGCGAGATTTGCGCCGGGGACGACGCGCTCTGGCGCCACCTGCGCGACGAGGCCGCGGCGGCGATCGCGTTGGAGCCGGCACTCTCGGCCTTCCTGACCAACGCGGTGCTCAATCGGGAGAGCTTCGGCCAGGCCATCGCACGGCGCATCGCCGCGCGGCTCGGCGCGCCGGCCGTCCCGGCCGAGATGCTCGCCGACGCCTATCACCGGGCGATCGTCGCTGAACCTTCGCTCGTCCTTGCCTTCCGCGCGGATCTCACGGCGATCGTCGAGCGCGATCCGGCCTGCGTGCGCCTTCTGGAGCCATTCCTGCATTTCAAGGGTTTTCACGCGATCGAGGCGCATCGCCTCGCCCATTGGCTGTGGCGAAACGGCCGACGGGAGCTCGCGCTCTATCTGCAGAGCCGTTCGTCGGAAGTGTTCCAGACTGACATCCACCCGGCGGCGCCCTTCGGGCAGGGCGTGTTTCTCGATCACGCGACGGGGCTCGTCGTCGGCGAAACGGCGGCGGTCGGCGACAATGTCTCGCTCATGCAGGGGGTGACGCTCGGGGGAAGCGGGAAAGTCTCCGGCGACCGCCATCCGAAGGTCCGGGACGGCGTGCTGATCGGCGCGGGCGCCAAAATCCTCGGCAACATCGAGATCGGCCGCTGCTCGCGCGTCGCGGCGGGCTCGGTCGTCCTGCGAGACGTGCCGCGCAACGTGACCGTCGCTGGCGTCCCCGCCAAGGTCGTCGGCGCTTCCGGCTGCGGCGAGCCAGCGCGGGCCATGGATCAGCTGCTGAGCGACATTGCTTATGATGCTTTCAACTACGTGATCTGACGGCGCGCGAGACGTTGCCGCGAGCGATGGGAATGGGGAAGGGCAGGGGGCATGGCGCGGGGGTTTGTTGCGGGCGCGGCCCTGGTCGCTCTGACAAGCACGGCCCTACGGGCGGATGATATTGCCGTTATCGGACTAACCAGCTGATCATTCGGCGCCGGACTGGTCTCTCCACCGGTCGTTCCCTCAAGAAAACGCGCGCCAGCGGCGGGAACAGGATCGTCGTGAGAATGCCGCCGCCTACTAGCGCGGCGCCTTGCGCGGGGGGCATCGTTCCGTGCCGAACCGCGATGGCGGCAATGGCCACGACCAGAGATAGTTGTGTGCCCGAATGGAGCGCCAATCCCAAGCGTTGCCGGAGATTCAGGTCGTCGCGGTAAAGCAGCAAGGCTGGCGCGCCCCGCGCGACCAGCATCAAGCCCGCATAGAGAGCCGCCGTCGTCAGCGCGATTGGGCTCGCGAACAACGAGGCGACATCCAGGCGCACGCCGGACGTCACGAAAAAGATCGGCACCAGGAAGGCGGAGCCAGCGCCGTCCAGGCGCGCTTTCATGGCCTCGTCGTGCTGGCGCACAAGCGCCGCGCGGGTCAAGGCCCCGGCGACAAACGCGCCGATGACGACCTCGACCTGCAACTGTTCAGAGAGCACCCCCAGGAGGATGAGGGCGCACATCGCCAGGCGCACAGGCAACTGTCCTGAGGTCGTCATCGTCCGCCGGACGATTTTGTCCAAGGGGCCCGAGCTTGCCCGCTGCGCCAGAGCAACGGCTCCGGCCGCGCAGGCGGCGAAGACGATCATCAGCAGCGCCTGATGCGGGGCCCGGTCCTTGGCCTGCACGATCGACAGGGCGATGATCGGGCCCACTTCGCCGATCGTGCCGGCGGCCAGCAACATCGGGCCATAGGGCGGAGCCAAAAGATCGGAATCGCGCAGCATCGGCAGGAGCGTGCCGATCGTCGTGGTGGTGAGCGCGAGCGCTGTGAATAGCGGCGCGCTGGCGACGCCCAGCATCTTGAGGAGCATGGCGGCGCCGAGAGCGATCACCGCGCTCATCCCCCAGCCAAACAGGGCGTTCTGTATGGGGCGGCCACGGAGCACCGCAGGATCCATCTCGAAGCCGGCCATCAGGAACAACATGCCGAGGCCGAGGAAGTCCGCCATGAAATTCAATCTCTCGCCCGGATGGACGATCCCGAGAACCTGCGGCCCGATCAAAGCGCCAAGCGCGATCTCCAGCACCACGCTCGGCACCGGCAGGCGCGGGAACACAGCCGGGACGGCGGCGGCGATCACCATGGCGAGGGCGACGGCGACCATGTTGGTGGCGTTGATTTCGTCCATACCCGCCTCCCGCGCACTGGCCTGGCGAGAGCCCCCGCCGCGCAAACGTTTGGCAAGCAGGGATGGAGATCGTAGACAAGAAACGCCCTGCATCTCGCCAGTCGAATTAAGACTCCGGCGCTGGCTCGACACAACGCTTTTCTTAAGTCTGCGCCAAAAAACTTCGTATCAGACCCGGAGAACTGAAATCCGCGTGATGAATGTATTCAAGTGTTGGCATTTACCCCACGACGACTTTGGTTCGTATGTGAATGCGCTTAGCGACTGCTGAGGTGTCAGAACAAGGGCGAGGCCGCAGAATTTCCGCCCGCTGCGCTTTCGCAGGGTCCGCATCGCTCGTCGTTTGAACTCGGTCCGTTAAGCTCTCCGCCGTTTTTGCAACGTGCGGCAAAGCGTCTAGTATGACGTCACGTTCAAAGATGAAAAAACGCGGCGGATCGCCGGCCGCCGCGGAGGGGAGAAGGCATGGACTCGGAACAGGACGAATTGCCGCCGCGCGATTCGATGGATTACGACGTCGTCATCGTCGGCGCCGGACCTTCAGGCCTTTGCGCCGCCATCCGCCTCAAGCAGCTCGACGAAAGCCTCTCGGTCGTCGTGATCGAGAAGGGCTCGGAGCCCGGCGCGCATATTCTCTCGGGCGCGGTCATCGATCCCATCGCCCTCGACCGCCTGCTGCCGGGCTGGCGCGAGCGCGATGATCGTCCGATCTCGACCCAGGTGACCTCCGACCACGTCTATCTCCTGAGCGAGACGGGCGCGACGACGCTGCCGAATTTCATCAATCCGAAGCTCATGAGCAATCACGGCAAGTACGTGGGCTCGCTCGGCAATGTCGTGCGCTTTCTCGCGCAGGAGGCCGAAGGCCTCGGCGTCGAGATCTATCCGGGCTTCGCCGGCGCCGAGATCCTCTATGGCGACAAGGGCGAGGTGCTCGGCGTCGCGACCGGCGACATGGGCGTCGGCAAGGACGGCCATCACAAGGACAGTTTTACGCGCGGGATGGAGCTGAGAGGGCGTTACACGCTCTTCGCGGAGGGCGCGCGCGGCTCGCTGTCGAAACAGCTCATCGCGAAATTCGGGCTCGACAAGAATTGCGAGCCGCAGAAATTCGGCATCGGCTTCAAGGAGCTTTGGCGCATCCCGAAGGAGAACCACCGCGCGGGCACGGTGCAGCACAGCTTCGGCTGGCCGCTCGACAGCCAGACCGGCGGCGGCTCCTTCCTCTATCACTTCGACGAGGACCTGATCTCGGTCGGCTTCGTCCTTCATCTGAACTACGAAAATCCGACGCTCTCGCCTTTCGACGAGTTCCAGCGCTTCAAGACGCATCCCTTGATCGCCAAGCAGCTCGAAGGCGGCGAGCGCATCTCCTATGGCGCGCGTGCGTTGACCGAAGGCGGCTGGCAGAGCGTGCCGAAGCTCGTCTTTCCGGGCGGCGCGCTCATCGGCTGCGGCGCGGGTTTCATGAACGTCCCGCGCGTGAAGGGCTCGCACAATGCGATGCTCTCCGGCATGCTCGCGGCCGAGCATTTGGAGAAGGCCTTGAAGGCGGGCCGCGCGCATGACGAAGTCGTGGAATACGAGCAGTCCTGGCGCACGTCCGACATCGGGCGCGACTTGAAGCCCGTGCGCAACGTCAAGCCCTTGCTCTCGAAATACGGGCTCTATCTCGGCGTGGCGCTCGGCGGCTTCGACATGTGGACGAACGAGCTCTTCGGCTTCTCGATCTTCGGCACGCTGCCGCACGGCAAGCCCGATTACGCCGCGCTGAAGCCGATATCCGAGGTGACGCCGAAAACCTATCCGAAGCTCTCGGCGAAGAGCGCCTTCGACAAGCTGTCCTCCGTCTTCGTGTCGAACACCAATCACGAAGAGGATCAGCCCTGCCACCTGAAGCTCACGGATCCGGCGCTCCCGATTCGCGACAATCTCCCACGCTATGGGGAGCCGGCGCGGCTTTATTGTCCGGCGGGCGTCTATGAGGTGGTTTACGCCGACGATGAGGCGAAGACGGATCCGCGTTTCGTGATCAACGCGCAGAACTGCGTGCATTGCAAAACGTGCGACATCAAGGACCCAGCGCAGAACATCACCTGGGTCCCGCCGGAAGGCGGCGGCGGACCGAACTATCCGAACATGTGAGAGAGGGCGCCGCAACCGCGGACCTGAAGCCCCCTCCCTGCCCCTCCCCCGCAAGACGGGAGAGGGAACCCTAGCGATCGGCGTTACGCGCAACCAGAGTTCAGTTCCGAGACTGCTCCCTCCCCCGCAATAGCGGGGGAGGGTAGGGGAGGGGGCGCTACCCCACCGCCGCGCCGCCGCGTCGCGCAAGATCGCGGGCGAGCTGCTCGAGACGTTCGGCGGCGTCCGTGACGCTCTGCGCGAGCCGCGCCTCGATCGCCGCGTCGCGCGCGTCGCGTTGCGCGAGCGCGGAGCGCAATGCCTCGAGCTCCTTCTGCAACGCCTCGGCGCGCAGCCGATGGTCCTCGGCCTCGTCCGCGAACTCCAGCGCGCCCATCACGAGCAGGCGCTGGTCGCCGATCTCGCCGAAGCCTTGCCGCAGCTTGTCGATCCGTTCGTCGACGAGGCGTCCGAGCGCCTCGAGCCGGGGTTCTTCTCCCTGATCGCAGCCGACGCGATAGGCGCGGCCGGCGACCGTCACGACCGCAGTCGCCATCGGGCTATTTCCCTCCGTCGCGCGTCGGGGCGAGGCCAAGGACGGCGGCCACGCCGGCGCTGGCCCGCTCGACGCGGCGCACGGCCTCCTCGCGAATGCGCTCCAGGCCGGACGCGCGGGCTAGGGCGGCGTCCAGTTCCTGCGCGAGCCGGTTCCTGTCATCCTGCATGATGGTCAGCTCCTCATCGAAATCGGCGAGCGACAAATCTTCCTCCAGCCGGGCGCGCACCACGTCCTCCGCGGCGTCGAGCGCAGCCTGGAGGCGGTCGAGCGCAGCGGCAAGGGAAGGCGGCAGCTCGGCGTCGTTCGATGAGGTCGACATGATCTCGGCGCTATCCCTTTCCCTGACGGAGGCCGCGCGGCGCTTCGTCAAACGATTCTAGCACGAAAGGAGCAGCGGAATGGTTAGCGCGTCGTCGAGCCGGCGCGCGTCGCGCCCGGGCGCCACAAGACGTCGCCCTGGCGGCGGTTGACCCAGCGCGAGGCCACGAACAGAAAATCCGACAGCCGGTTCACGTAGCTCAGCGCAACCACCCCGACCTCTTCGCCGGGGCGCGCATTGAGCGCGACCATGGCGCGTTCGGCGCGGCGGGAGATCGTGCGCGCCATATGCAGATGCGCGGCGGCGGGTGCGCCACCCGGCAGCACGAAGGACTTCAGCGGCGTCAGTGCGCCGTTCATCCCGTCGATCTCCGCCTCGAGCCGCGCCACCTGCTCCGCCGTGACCGTGAGGCGCATCGACGGATCGCCATTGGCTTGACGGGCCGGAGGCGTCGCCAGCTCCGCCCCGAGATCGAAAAGCTCGTTTTGAATGCGCTCCAGCATGGCGTCGAGCGCCTGATCCTCAGGCGGCAGCGCCCCACGGGCGACGCCGATCGCCGCATTGGTCTCGTCTATGTCGCCGTAAGCCTCAACGCGCGGGTCGTCCTTGCGGCGACGCTCGCCCCCGACGAGCGAGGTCTCTCCGGCGTCGCCGCCGCGCGTGTAGATCTTGTCCAGTCGCACCATGGCGGGAATGTCCGGGATCCTCAGTCACGCCGCGCCCAGGCGGCATGGCGCGGACGCAGGGCGATCCGGCCGGAGCTGGTTAGCGCCTCGAGGGTCCGCCAGCAAGCGCCTCGTCGGCGGCGAACGGAAATCTTCTCAGGAAGCCGCGTTCTTTCGCGCCAGCGAATTGCTCAGTCGCGATCTGACCGTGCGCCAATTGGGCGGGGGCAGCCGCTCCTCGCGGCAGCGTTGGCCGACCGCCTGCACCAGCTCGCTGAACTTCGGAGTTGGCTGGGTCGCGGTATATGTGTCGATGGCTTCCGCGATCAGGCTCTCGCGTCTCGGGTCGAGCACTCTTGCGCCCTTGGGCCGTCCGACCGGGCGCGTATGAGGCGCGACGATGGCCCCGCAGCTTCGGAAGGTGCGCACCATGCGATAGGCGGTCGCACGGCTGACGCCGAGGTCCTTCTTCAACTCCTCGATGACGGCTTGCGAGAGCTTTCCCTCGACGCGGCCGAGCGCGGCGCGCACGACGACCTCTCGCTGCTTTTCGATGGTTTTTCGGGAATTGCAGTTTTCCATGGCGGACATCTTGAGTTATCTTGATTGTACTCGGACAGCGGGGGCGTAACCATACTTGCAAACCCCTCAGCCCAAGCTGAACTTGGGATGTTTTCCTCTCAGTTTCAATTCCGTCCCGAGAGTGGAATCTCCGGCGAGGTCAGGGAAGTCTATCTGGAGTTCTCATTGTCGAAACTGCCTCTGAGCGAAACGTGATCGAAGATATTCTATTTTCAAGCGACTCCAAATAATTAGAAAGATTTAAAACAGAATAATTTGCAGCAATAACCGTGACTCTCAATCACTGCTACATAATGTCGCGCCGCAAAAGGGAGGAAGCGCGCGAGGCTTTCGCGCGCTCCAGAACGTTTGTCAATGGGCCGCCGCGCCGGCGCCGGGGTTGCCGGTCCCTGAGCCTTTCATGTCGTGGCCTTCGTGGCCGCCCATCATCCCGCCCATCATGCCGCCGCCGGAACCACCCATCATTCCGCCGCCGCCCATCATGCCGCCCATGCCTATTCCCATCACGCTGCTCATCGTCGTCTCCGCGGCCTTCTTCTGCTCCTCGGTCAGCGTGGCGAAAAACGGCTCGATGGCGGCCTTGAGTGCGCGCACGACCTCGAGATGGTCGGTCATGTGACGCTCCATCATCGTCAGAGGCCCCAGCACGCCCTGATGCTTGGCGTGATCGCCGCTCGCCGCCGCGTCGAGCGCCGCGCATTTTTGCAAAGCCGTCTGCGCGGCGGCGCGGTACGCGTCGTTGAACGTCGTCCACGCCGCCTGCTGAGCGTCGGTGAGCTTCAGCTCCGCCTTCAGATAGGCGAGCCGGCCGTCGAGATGTTCCGCGAAGCCGCAGGTCATCTTGCGCATCATCGCGCCCATCATGTCATGGCCGCCCATGCCGTCGCCCGTCTGCGCGCCCGAGCCTTTCATATCATGGCCACCCATGCCGCCCATTCCGCCCATGTCGTGGCTCATGGCTCCGCCGCCTTGTGGCGGCTGCGCGGGCGCCTGGGCGAGGCTCGCGCCCGCGAACACGACCAACGCCGTCGCGGCGGCGGCTCTGAAAAGCGACAGTGTCCGAATTCTCTTGGTTGCAGTCATTGCATCCTCCCTTTGAGCACGGCGCGCTTTATGTCCGCGCGAATGTTGCGCATCCACGCAGCGGCGCCTCCCAAATACAAAATATGCGCTCTCTGGGCGGAACCTTGGTGACGAAGTCCGTTTTCCGCGCGCCAAAGGGTCGCAGGCCAAGTTTCGCGACGAAACGCCCCTCGCCATGCAGGACGCTATGGGCTATGTTTTGCCACCATACGGATCGGCGGGCGGGGGCGATTGATCCGGTGAGAGAGAATGCGCCCGAGAGCCGGGAAAAACGGCGCTGGGCGAGGGCTAAAGGACCCTGATGATGGAGTACCGGCGCTATTTCGAGACGGCCCTGTTTCGCCTCAAATCCGAGCGGCGCTACCGGACCTTTACCCATATCGAGCGCGCCGTGGAGACATTTCCCGAGGCGCTCTGGCGCCGGCCTGACGGCCGCGCGCAGGAAGTCACGATCTGGTGCTCCAACGACTATCTCGGCATGGGTCAGCATCCCGATGTGATCGACGCGATGGTCGAGACCGCGCGTAGCGTAGGCGCCGGCGCCGGTGGCACGCGAAACATCTCCGGCACGAGCTGCGCGATCGTCGAGTTGGAGCGCGAGCTCGCCGATCTGCACGGCAAGGAAGCAGCTCTCGTCTTCACCTCGGGCTGGATCTCCAATCTCGCGGCGATCTCGACGATCGCCGATATGCTCCCCAACTGCCTGATCCTCTCCGACGCCTCCAATCACAACTCGATGATCGAGGGCGTGAAGCGTTCGCGCGCCGAGAGGCAGATTTTCCGCCACAACGACGTCGCGCATCTCGAGGAGCTGCTCATCGCCGCTGGCGACCGTCCGAAGCTCATCGTCTTCGAGAGCCTCTACTCGATGAGCGGCAATATCGCGCCCGTCGCGGAAATCGCGGCCTTGGCGGAACGCTATGGCGCGATGACCTATATCGACGAGGTGCATGCGGTCGGCATGTATGGCCCGCGCGGCGGCGGCGTCTGCGAGGCCGCTGGCGTGATGTCGAAAATCGATGTCATCGAAGGCACGCTGGCCAAGGGTTTTGGGACGCTCGGCGGCTATATCGCGGGCGAAGCGGCGCTCATCGACGCGGTTCGCAGTTATGCGCCCTCCTTCATCTTTACGACCGCGTTGCCACCTGCGATCGCCGCCGCGGCCTGCGCCGCCGTGCGCCTGCTGAAGTCTCGTCCGGACATTCGGGCCGCGCATCAGCGCGCCGCGCATATCGTGAAGCACGCGCTCGCCGCCGGCGGGCTACCGGTGCTGGAGAACAGCTCGCATATCGTGCCGGTCATGGTGCGCGACGCGCAGCGCTGCAAGGCCGCGAGCGACATGCTGCTCGACCGGCATGGCGTCTATATCCAGCCGATCAACTATCCGACCGTCGCCAAAGGCGCGGAGCGGCTCCGCGTGACGCCGACGCCGCGGCACAGCCACGCACATATCGTCTCTCTGGTCGAAGCCCTCGTGGATGTGTGGAAGACGCTCGGGCTCGAATTCGTCGAGCCGCCGGCGCATCTGCATGTCGACGAGAAGAGCGACGAGCGCTGCACCTATCCCGAGATCAAGTTGGCGGCGCAGTAGCACAGCTGTGTGGCGAAGGCTCGCGCCTGCGGGATGGGGACAGAAATGCCTGCGCTTTTATGATTTCGTCAAGAAGTCGTCGCTTGCGTAGCAATCTCCCTCGAACCTCATTCGCCGCATTCCTGCTTCTTATCTACGCCAGCTAGCGGAGGCTGAACTGGCCAAGAGTCCCTATCACGCCAAAATTGAATATCTCGAGGCTCTCCGTTTTCCATAAAATATCTGTACTCTGATAGAGCTTTTTGCGCGAATGCGTCACGTATATTATACCTCGTGATTAGGGCTTGAATGGCATCTGCACTTGGAGGCCATGCTTTATATACTTTAGTCCGATCCTTGATCCACTCATCCATGCTCGATGAATTGATATTACAAAAGGTGGCATGATTCAGAATACCGTTCACATATTCACTAATATTCCGAATTCTATCCTTTTGCCCAACGTCTTTTACCGATTCTTCGTCCACGCCGATAGCTCGGAGTGTATCAAGCACTTTTAGTTTCAGTTGATCGCGTTCAACGGCGCGGCTCCCTCCGAGCATACCGCTGTGTGCGTCCAGATCAATTAGCGCTCCCCCTGTCAGAGCAGCAACTTTCTTAAGTCCGATAAGCGCCTCAGAGGCTTCACGTACCTTATCCTTAATACCTACTTCCACCTGAGCGACCACCTCGGCTTGAATTATTGCGGTTAACTCCTTGTCTGTACGATCCTTTGCAGCCTTCTCAACGAGAGAAGAGATGTTGGCGCTCTTAAACTCTGTATCTATTCTGTTTTTCAATTCAATCCGCACGTCCGCTAAGGCGGCTTCAACTGACGCCTTCATATCGCTCCGCATTTGCGAAACTGACGAGTACAGAAGATAGCTTGCAGTAACAATGATAAGAGCCAAAAATCCAGCCGTATATTTGTATAAATGGGCATAAAATCTTCTATCTTCCTCAATTTGAGCTTTAGCAAACTGGAAGTACTTACTATCTCTGTCGATCTCTTCTCTTATCATTCCTTGAATTGCGTCTAAATCTGGAGGAGTTGAGGAGGGGGTGCTGCCTTTAGGTGGGGCAAACATGACCGTAACTCGCGCTTTTATTCTTCCCAGCCCGAAATATCAGGTGATCTCAAATGTTGAGCCATTCTGGAGCTCCCGCCTTGAGATCGTTCGCGGGAGAGAACGCGATAGCTCGACCTTGGCCCGTTCCCCCGCCTCAACTCATCAACGACCCAGCCAAGTCCTTGATCGCCGCTTCATCGGCGCAAAACAGCACGTGCCACTCGTTCGCCGCCTCGGCGAGCGTGAAGCCCAGGGCGCGAAGCTCGCGGGCTGACAGCACGCAGATCGGACGGCGGTTCGTTCCGTCATTGGCGACGCCGACGATCGCGACTCCCTCGAACTCGGACACCAGCGCCCAATCGCTGCCCGCGAAGACGGAGAGCACGTAGCGACGGCCGGAGAGCCCGTGCCAGGCGTAAAAGGCGCCGTTCAGCCGCGACTGGGCGAGCGACGCCAAGCTGGCGCCGCGGCCGGCCCGGCTCGCCGTCTCAGCCTGCCTGAATTTGGGGACTTCCCGCCGCTTTGCGGACTGGGCGCCAATCATTCCAACCTCCGTCACGACGCGATCATAACTCGAACACAACTAGAACAAAAACGGATCGCCGTCAATGGCGACGGTGACCAGCTCGCACAAAAGTCGACAGACTTTCGTGATCAGCGGTCGCGCCAAGACACGATCTGGCAACGACATCCGATCGCTCGAATGATTGTATTCGAGCGCAAGACGCGCCCAAGAAACGCTTCAGATCGCGTTTCGTTCCCTCACTTGGGGGTTCCGGCAGAATTTTCAACGACAAAGCCGCCGGATTTGGTGCGCGCCCAGGCCGCGCCGCAGGCTTTCGCCAGCTCGCGCACGCGCGCAATGTAGCTTTGCCGCTCCGTCACGGAAATAACGCCGCGGGCGTCGAGAAGATTGAACGAATGCGAAGCCTTGATGCACTGATCATAGGCCGGCAGCGCCAGAAGATGTTTTTCCTGATCGGAGGCTCCGCCAAGCGTCAGCAGCCTCTTGCATTCGCTTTCGGCGGCGGCGAAATCCGAGAATAGCTTTTGCGTATCCGCATATTCGAAATTATGGCGCGAATACTCCTGCTCCGCCTGTAAAAACACGTCGGCGTAGCCGATTTGCTCGTCGCCCTCTCGCCCGTTGAAATTGAGCTGCATGATGGAATTGACGCCTTGCAGATAGCAGGCGAGCCGCTCGAGCCCATAGGTGAGCTCGCCGGAGACAGGCTGGCATTCGATGCCGGCGACCTGCTGAAAATAGGTGAACTGCGAGACCTCCATGCCGTCGCACCAGCATTCCCAGCCGAGCCCCCAGGCGCCGAGCGTGGGGCTCTCCCAGTCGTCCTCGACGAAGCGGATGTCGTGGAGCTTGGCGTCCAGGCCGATCGCTTCGAGCGAGGCGAGATAGAGGTCCTGGAGATCGGGCGGCGAGGGCTTCAGGATCACTTGGAACTGATAGTAGTGCTGCACACGGTTGGGGTTCTCGCCATAGCGCCCGTCCTTGGGCCGGCGGCAGGGCTGCGCATAGGCGGCGCGCCAGGGCTTCGGCCCGAGCGCTCGCAAGGTCGTCGCGGGATGGAAGGTGCCCGCGCCCATCTCCATGTCGTAGGGCTGCAGGATCACGCAGCCTTGCCGCGCCCAGTAGCGCTGCAAGGTCAGGATCAGTCCCTGAAAGGATTTGGTCGGCGAGAAGGCGTCCTCCGTCTCGACGGTCATGGCGTAGGCTTTCCGCTTTTTGAGTTTTCGTCGACGAGCGGCACGCCGTAATCGTGCAGAACCGCGTCGATCGCGGTCTTGTTTTCGGCGATGAAGCGATTGAGCTCGCGTTTCCAGTTCTGATCGGAGCGGCGCACGCCGAAGGCGATGCGAAAGCTCATGCGCGCGCCGGGTTGATCGGCGATCGGTGTCACGATGAGCTTCTTTGTCGCGGTCTTCGCGCGATAGCCCGCGAAGGGTCCCCAAAGGAGGGCCACATCGAGGTCCCCCTTCTCCAGGTCGGCGATCATGTCCCTCGAGGACGAGTCGAAGCGCGTGTCGATCATCAGCGGATAGGATTTCACCGCGCCGAGCAATCCATATTGCGCGAGAAGATTGCCGGGCGGCGTGTTGGCGACCAATCCGATGCGCCGGCCGGGCGCCTTGAGGCGCGGGTCGTTGAGCGAGCGCAGATCGGCGAGGTCGGAATCGGCGCGCGTCACGAGCGCGTAGGTCGTGCGATAATAGGAATTGGTCGGCTGGACGATGTCGCTGCCCTGCGGCGATCCGAGAATCACATCGCAAAGATGCGCGTTGAGCGTGTTGCGGACAAAACCAGTGGCGCCGGGATAGAAGGTGTAGGCGAGACTCTTGTGGAGCTTCGAGGCGAGGAGCTCGGCGATCTTGTTCTCGAAACCCTCGCCCTTCTCGTTGGAAAAGGGCAGGTTGTTGGGATCGGCGCAGACCCGCAGCGTCGAGGGGTCGATGATCTCGATCGAGCCGCCGTCGTCGAAGCTCCGCGCAACGGCCTCTGGAGCGAGGTTTTGTGCTGACGCCGACGGCGCGAGGAGCGCGACGGCTGCGAGCGCGACCCAGCCCGGCGCGCGTCCTCGACGAGGACGCGACCGATCCGAAGGCTCCATGGCGCTTGAAAGTCGCGTCAATCCCCGCTCCGCGAGCGGCGCGAGACGCGCGTCTCGCGCCGGCTTGATCACTTGGCGTTCATGCAGGCGGCTTCAGCCTCGGTGAAGGCCGCCGGCTTCTCTTCCTTTTTCTCGGGACGACCCGGCTGAACTGCGCCCGTCGAAAGGGCGCGAAGATAGACGTAGAGGTCGGTGAGGTAGCAGGAGGCGTTCTTGTTTTCCGCGAAGGAGGGCATCACGCTGCTGCCGTTCTGCCGGCCGCCGATCACGATGCCGGCGAACTCCGCATAATTGAAGCGCTTGACCGAGTCCTTCAACGCCGGAGCATAGGTCGAGCCGGCGCCGTTCGGACCGTGGCAGACGTGGCATTCCGAGTGATATCGGCGATAGCCGGAGAAGGTGTACCAGTCCACCGTGCCGTCGGGCTTCACATTGTAGGTGGGGTCGCCCGCGGCGTCCAGATATTTGCCGTCCTCCGACTTGACGGCCTTCGGATCCCCCGGCGGATCGGCGTAGGCGGCCGTTCCACAACTCATGACAATCCCGAGGGCGAGCGCCCCCGCCAAAGACAGTTTCATCCCCACTCTCCAACTTTTCTTGTATTCTTCGCCGTCGTCACAGCGCGGCGGTCGCTGGCCCCTTAGCAGATTATGACACGCATAAAAAGAAGCGCCGGACAACCGTCGTGAAGACGACGAAAGCCGGCGCCGCTTTGGGAGCGGGGCGCGACGCGCGCGCCCCAACCTTCTTTATTTCGTCGGCGACTTCCAAACGCCCGGAACCGAATACGACGCCGGCGCGGCGGCTGAAGCGCTTTCCTCCGGCAGGGTGAAGACGGTCAGCACGCCGCCGAGCGCCGTGTAATCCGCAAGGCCCTTGTAGTTGCCGACGGCGCCGAGGCCCTCGTTGCTCTTCGCGAGGCCCGCGGCGAGGCCGATGCCTGCCCAGCCGCCGACGCCCGAGAGCACCGCGACATACTGATGGCCCTTGTGCTCGTAGGTGATCACATTGCCGATGATGCCCGACGGAGTCTTGAACTTGTAGAGCTCCTTGCCGGTCTTCAGATCAACGGCCTTCAGATAGCCTTCGAGCGTACCGTAAAAGGCGATGCCGCCGGCGGTCGAGACCGTGCCGGACCACACCGAGAACTGCTCCGGATCGGACCAGACGATCTTGCCGGTGCGCGCGTCCCACGCGATGAAGTTGCCGGTGTTCGTCGTGCCGTCGCCGAGCACCTTGCCCGCCGGGAACATTTCGAGCGTCGCACCGACGTAGGGTTGGCCGGCGGTGTAGCTCACGCGGAAGGGCTCATAGTCCATGCAGACGTGATTCGTCGGCACGTAGAAGAGTTCCGTCTCCGGGTTGAACGACACCGGCTGCTCGTCCTTCGAGCCAAGCGCCGCGGGGCAGACGTTCTGCGTGTTCGTGTCTTCGCCGTTCTGCTCGGTCGAATATTTCGCCACGACGAGAGGACGGCCATAGGTCGCCGAGCTCTTGTCCATGTCGACCTTCGACGCCCAGTTGACCGCCGGGTCGTATTTCTCGGCGACGAGCAGCTCGCCCGTCACGCGGTCGAGCGTGTAGGCGAAGCCGTTGCGGTCGAAGTGAACCGCGGTCTTGCGCTTCACGCCGCCGATCGTCTGGTCCGCGAGCACGACCTCGTTGATCGCATCATAGTCCCACTCGTCGTGCGGAGTTGTCTGATAGACCCACTTCACCTTGCCGGTGTCGAGGTCGCGCGCCCACAGGGTCATGGACCAGCGGTTGTCGCCCGGACGCTGCTTGGGGTTCCAGGTCGAGGGGTTGCCCGAGCCGTAGTAGATCAGGTTCAACTCGGGATCGTAGCTGTACCAGCCCCAAGTGGTGCCGCCGCCGATCTCCCACTGATCGCCTTGCCAGGTCTTCGTCGAGGAGTTGGGGCCGACCGGCTTGCCGAGATGGGTCGTCTTCTCGGGGTCGATCAGCGTGTCGCTGTCCGGACCCATCGAGTAGCCGCGCCAAACCTGATGGCCGTCCTTGATGTCATAGGCGGTGATATGGCCGCGCACGCCGAACTCGCCGCCGGCGATGCCGACGAGCACCTTGTCCTTGAAGACGTGCGGAGCGGCAGTCGAGGTCTGACCCTTCGTCGGATCGCCGTTCTTGGCCGACCAGACGAGCTTGCCGGTCTTGGCGTCGAGCGCGACGAGCGTCGTGTCGGCCTGAGCCAGGAAGATCTTGCCGTCGCCATAGGCGAGGCCGCGATTGACCGTGTCGCAGCACATCACGCCGATGACGGCCGGATCCTGCTTCGGCTCATACTTCCAGATGATCTTGCCGTTGTCGTTCAGGTCGAGGGCATAGACGATGTTCGGGAAGGAGGTGTGCAGATACATCACGTCGCCGAGGACGAGCGGCGCGCCTTCGTGCCCGCGCAGCGTGCCGGTGGAGAAGCTCCACGCGGGGACGAGCCTGTGAACGTTGGTCGTGTTGATTTCTTTGAGTGTGGAATAGCGCAAATTTGCGTAGTCGCCCGTGGGGCTCACCCACTGCTTGGGATCTTTCTGAAGGGTAAGCAGCGCGTCTTCGGCCTTCGCGACGGTGACCGAGGCCAACGCCAGAACACCGACCGAAGTCGACAACAATAGCTTATGCATGAGCTTTTCCTCCTGACGATGTCGTCACGCGCCTTATGCTGGCGTCGTCGCCGACCTCGCGCCTTGATGGCTCCTGGGTGCCGGGAAGGCTTTTCCGTTTTTTTGTCTCGCGTCCAACGCGCGTCGCCGCCGCCGCCGCGAGGATCATCTTCCGGTTCCCGTCCGAAAGACTTCCTTTAAGCCGGAAACGGCGGGATAATATGGCGCCGCCTCTAGGAGCGCAACCGGGAAAAAGCGCCGAAAGAGGGGAGGATGTCGCCCGAATCCGACAGCGCTTTACCATGAGCTCCCCGCACCATGAGCCCTCCGCAGACGACGCGTTCCCTCCTCTTTACGATCCCAATTCTTTGCTTGATCTTTTTAGCGCCTTGCCGCGCCGGGGAGGTGTTCAACCTCGAGGAAATCGCACCGGGCGTTCTCGCCCATGCAGGCCAGGTCGCCATGATGTCGCGCGAGAATAAGGGCGACATCGCCAATCTCGGGGCCATCGTCGGCGACGACGCCGTGGCTGTGATCGACGCCGGCGGGAGCCTAATCGAGGGCAAGGCCTTCCTCGCGGCGCTGAGGGAGAGGACGTCAAAGCCCATTCGCTATGTCATCGCCACCCACGCCCATCCCGACCATGTCTTCGGGGTCTCGGCCTTCGTCGCCGAGGGGGCGGTCTTCGTTGCCCACAAGAACCTGCCGCGGGCGCTCGCGGCGCGCGGCGAGCACTATCTCTCCTCCTTTCGCGAGGCGATGGGGGACGCGCTGGACGGCACGACGCTCGTTTCGCCGACCGTCACGGTGGAGAAGGAGACGACTCTCGATCTCGGCGGCCGCAGGATCCTGCTGCACGCCTGGCCCCGCTCTCATAGCGACTGCGACCTGACGGCGCTCGACGAAAAGACCGGGACGCTCTTTGCCGGGGACCTGCTGTTCATGGCGCATGTGCCGGTGGTGGACGGGAGCCTGCTCGGGTTCCTCGCCGTTGCCGACGAACTGGCGGCGATCCCGGCGCATCGCGTGGTGCCGGGGCACGGTCCTCTCGTCGCCCCTTGGCCTCAGGCGCTCGAGGACGAGCGCTCTTATCTGCAGCGGTTGACCGCGGATCTGCGCGCTGCGATCAAGAAGGGGGAAAGCGTCGCGCAGACGTCGAAGCAGGCGGGCGAGAGCGAGCGGTCGAAATGGAGCCTCTTCGACCAGTATAACGGGCGCAACGCCACCGCCGGGTTCGCCGAGCTCGAATGGGAAGGACCGTGATTTTATCGCAGACGACGCCCGCTGTGGAACTTACGGTGTGAAAGGAAGCACGATGACCCGATACGCCCCCAGCCGCTGCGCCCTCCTGCTCGCCTTCGGACTGACGGCGGGCTCCGCAATTCCCGCCTTCGCCGAGACGCCCGACGTCTGGCCGGAAATTTCGCGCGACCTCTTCCCCGGCAAAAGCGTCGACTTGGACCAGACGCTCGCGCTCGAAGCGCCGGCGCGCGCGGAGGACGCCGCCATCGTGCCGATGACCCTGCGCTTCAAGGACGAGGGCGTGCGCCGCGCCACCCTTGTCATTGACCAAAATCCGATGCCCATGGCAGCCGCCTTCGAGATCGGGCCGAACGCAGGCGTGAGCTTCATCGAGACCCGCGTGCGCGTGAACTCCTATACGAACGTCCACGCCGTCGCGGAAAAGAACGACGGATCGCTCCATGCCGAGGTCAAATTCGTCAAGGCGGCGGGCGGCTGCTCGGCGCCTGCGGCGAAGAATATGGACGAGGCCGCATCGAATCTCGGCAAGATGAAATACCGCGAGTTCAAGGCGCAAAGTCCGGACCGGCGCGAAGCGCAGATCATGATTCGTCATCCCAACAGTTCTGGCATGCAGATGGATCAAGTGACGCATCTCTTCATCCCGGCGCATTACGTCGAGAAGGTCGAGGTGCGCCAAGGGCCGGATCTGATCTTCTCTATGGAGGGCGGCATATCGCTGTCGGAAGATCCTGTCTTCCGCTTCGACTACAAGCCCAACGGCGCCAAGACGATCTCGGTCGAGGCGCGGGACACGAAGGGTTCGATCTTCAAGGAAGAATGGCCGATCGGCGACGCCTCCTGATGGAGGCTCCCAATCGAGGCCCGCGATCGCCCCCAGGGCGAAGGGATGGCTTCGACCGTCGAGAATGAAAGCGCGGCGCCTCTTCCTGGCGCGGAAGGTCAAATCTTCACGGATGGAACAGGCGCGGACACGACTGTTAAAAAAGCCGCGCCCCAAAGGTGCGCGGCGCGCGGCCCGAAAAAAGTTCAAGTTCCGCCGGAGGCGTAACCCTCAGCCGCCCCAAACCATCAAGCCGATGGCGACGAACAGGGGAGCCGAAGCCAGGAGACAGATCACGGAGACGCAGACGATGGTCTCCGCCCGGGCTGCCTGGGAGGCCGAAACGGCGGCACTGTGGTTATTCATGGTCATGAGCGACATGACGAACTTCCTCCAACGGCCGGCTGCCCCGGCCACACCTACGCACTGCGTCTAAACGCCGCGCTAACGTCGGGTAAGGAATGCGCAGAGGGGGCTCATGGTTCCGTAGTCTTTGAAAAAAAAATCCGAAAACGGATTCAGAATGAAATTTCCTTAACGCGAACAACTCTTCAAACCGGTATCCCTGCAAGGCCGGACGCCCGCTTCCCTTGAGGAGGACTTTGCGGCGTCTGGGGCTTTTCGCCGAAGAGCTCGGCGAGCTTCTCCGTCATCGCGCCCCCGAGTTCCTCCGCGTCGACGATGGTGACGGCGCGTCGATAGTAGCGTGTCACGTCATGGCCGATGCCGATCGCGATCAGCTCGACCGGCGAGCGAGTTTCGATTTCAAAAATCACCTGCCGCAGATGACGCTCGAGATAATTGCCGGGATTGACGGAAAGCGTGGAGTTGTCGACCGGCGCGCCGTCCGAGATCATCATCAATATGCGGCGCTGCTCAGGGCGCGCGAGGAGGCGGCGATGCGCCCAGTCGAGGGCCTCTCCGTCGATGTTCTCCTTGAGCAGACCCTCGCGCATCATCAGGCCCAGATTGCGACGCGCGCGCCGCCAGGGCGCGTCGGCGGACTTGTAGACGATGTGGCGGACGTCGTTTAGGCGGCCGGGATTCGGCCGCTTGCCCTCGAGGAGCCAAGCCTCTCGCGCCCGCCCGCCCTTCCAGGCCCGCGTCGTGAAGCCGAGAATCTCGACTTTGACGCCGCAGCGTTCGAGCGTGCGCGCCAATATATCGGCGCAGGTCGCCGCGACGGTGATCGGGCGCCCGCGCATCGATCCGGAGTTGTCGAGCAGCAGGGTCACGACCGTGTCGCGGAAGTCGGTGTCCTTCTCGCGCTTGAAGGAGAGGGGCTGCTGTGGATCGAGAATAATCCGCGGCAACCGCGCCGGATCGAGGATCCCCTCCTCGAGATCGAACTCCCAGGAGCGGCTCTGCTGCGCCATCAGGCGGCGCTGCAGCCGGTTCGCGAGCCGGCCGACGACGCTCGAAAGATGCAGCAGCTGCTTGTCCAGATAGGATCGCAGCCGGTCGAGCTCCTCGGTGTCGCAAAGCTCCTCGGCGCGAACGATCTCGTCGAATTTGGTCGTGTAGGCCGCATAATCGGAGCCTGATCGATCGGTGTAGGGGAGGTTGGGCCTGCGCCCGTCATGCGCTTCCTCGGCCTCGCCGCCGTCCAGCTCCTCGCGCGCTTCTCCATAGGGCGCCTCGGCCGATTCCGCCTCGCCCTCGGCCTGCTGCTCTTCGGAGGACAGGGCCTTGTCCATCTCGGCGGCGGATCGGGGCTCCTCGCCTTGGTCCTTCTCGCCTTCCGGGTTTTCCTTGTCCTGCTTCTCCTCCTCGGACTGGTCTTCCTTGTCGTCCTGTTCAGCCTGCTGAGCGGCGCCCAAGTCGAGCTTGGCGAGCAGACGCTGGACAATCTGCGCGAAGTCTCTTTGATCCTCGATCGCGCCGGCGAGCCTGTCCAAATCCGCGTGGCCGCGCTCTTCAATGAAATCTCGCCAGAGGTCCACGACCTTGCGCGCATGCGGCGGCGGCGCGAGGCCCGTGAGCCGCTCCCGGGCGATCAGCGCCAGCGCATCCTCCAACGGCGCATCCTCGCGGCGTGCGATCGCGTCGAATTGCGCGCGCTGATAACGATCGTCGAGCATCGCCTCGATGTTGGCGGCGACGCCCGCCATGCGTCGTGCGCCGATCGACTCGACGCGCGCCTGCTCGATGGCGTCGAAAGCCGCGCGGCTCTCCGACGTCGAGGGCGCGTGACGCCGATGCAGCGCTTCATTGTGACAGGCGATTCGGAGCGCGAAGCTGTCCGCGCAGCCGCGCGCGATCGCCGCGTCGCGCGGCGCAAGCTTGCGCGGCGGCTCGGGCAGGCGCGCCTTGAAGCCGTCCTCGGAGGCGACGAGCGACGGGCGGTCGGGCGAAAAGGTGACCTCGAGCTCGGGAGACTTGGCCATCGCCCGCATCGTTCCGGCGATCGAGCGCTTGAACGGCTCCTGGGGCGAGTCCTTGGGCTGGCCGGGGCGACGGTTCGAGGGTGCGGGCGGCATGGGCTCGGATATAGACCGCCCCGCGCGGTCCGCAAAGGAAAAGAGCGGCGGAAAAGGAGGGCGGTCGCGCCTATCCGCCCCGTTCGGCGACGAGCTTCAGCGCGCGCGCATAGACTTTGCGGCGCGATTGGCCCGTCTCGGCGGCGACGACATCTGCGGCGTCTCTGAGCGAGTGGGCGCCCAGCGCCGCTTCGAGCCGCGCGTCGATCTCCTCCTCGCGGCCGGCCTTCGCGTCCGCGGTCGGCGGCGCCACCAGCAGCACGATCTCGCCCTTCGGGGGCTCTTCCTCAGCCAGCGCTCTCGCTAGATCCGCGAGCCAGCCCCGCCGCACGGTTTCGTAAAGCTTGGTGAGCTCGCGGGCGATCGCCGCCTCGCGATCGCCGAGCGCCGCGACGCAGTCCTGCAAGGTTTCTGTGAGGCGTCGCGGGCTTTCAAAAAAAACCAGCGTCCCCGGCACATGAGCGAGCTCGGCGAGGCGAGAGCGCCGCGCGCCGCTTTTCTGCGGGAGGAAGCCCTCGAAGAAAAAGCGATCGGTCGGAAGGCCCGCCACCACGAGCGCCGTCAGGACCGCGGAAGGCCCCGGAACCGCAGTGACCTTGAGCCCCGCCGCGAGCGCCTCCTGAACCAGCTTATAGCCCGGATCGGAGACGAGCGGCGTCCCTGCGTCGGAGACGAGCGCCAGACGCGCGCCGTCCTTGAGCCGTGCGATGAGATGCGGGCGCATCACGCGCGCATTGTGCTCGTGATAAGCCACGAGCGGGGTTGAGATGCCGTAGTGCGCGAGCAGAGTCCGCGTAACGCGGGTGTCCTCGGCGATCACGGCGTCCGCCGCGGCGAGCGTTTCCAGCGCGCGAAAGCTGATGTCGCGCAAATTGCCGATCGGCGTCGCCACGACATAGAGGCCGGGCTCGATCGCCTTCGCCTCCGCGCGGAGACCGAAAGCGGCATAGGTGAAGGCTGCAGGCGGGGCCTGATCGTCAGACATGGGCTCGCTCATATCGCCGTTCTCTATGACGTTCGAATGTTCGTTATATAGAACGTTCTGGCCCTCGGGCGCAAGATTAGGCGACTTTGGACGCCTCTATTGACATAGGGGCAAGGGCCGGGACTATTTGCGAGGCTCCGGCAAAAGGCGGCGCCGAGGCTTTGACGCCTGTCTAAAGGCTTGCAACGACATCTATGCGGACGATCCACCGACCGACGCCTCGCGGCGCGACGACGCCCCGAGCAGGCTTCGCCCTCGCTTTGCTGGCGGCGGCCGGATTCCTTAGCGCGTGCAATCCCACCGGGGGACCAGGGCGCTCGGACCTGAAACTCACGGCGCCAAATTCGGGCGCCGTTCAGTCCCAGCCGCTGCCGCCCGCTGGCGAACCGAGCGAGCTCATCGGTCAAGGCACGATCAAAATCGCGCTGATCGTGCCGTTGACGCAGGCCAACGGTCCCTCGAGCGTCGGCGCGTCCATGCGCAACGCGGCGCAGCTCGCCTATCTCGAGTCCGGACAGAGCGATGTGAGCATCATCGTCAAGGACGACCATTCATCGCCGGCTGGCGCCGCCACCGCCGCGCAGGCCGCGGTCAGCGAGGGCGCGGAGCTCATCCTGGGCCCCGTTTTCGCCGCCGGCGTTAAGGAGGCGGGACGAGTCGCAAAGGGCGCCGGCAAGCCCGTCATCGCATTTTCGACCGACTCTTCCGCGGCCTCGCGAGGCGTGTACCTCTTATCATTCCTCGTGGAGGGGAACGTCGAGCGAATCATCGATTTCGCCGCCCAGCGCGGCAAAAAATCCGCTGCGGCGCTCGTCCCCGACAATGAATACGGCGCACTCGCGCTCGCGCAGTTCCAGCAAAGCGCCGCCAGCCACGGCATGCGCGTCCTGGTGATCGAGAAATACAAGCCGGGTCAGCCTGCCGACTCGGTCAAGCGGATCGCGGCCATCGCCGACCAGATCGATACGCTGTTCATTCCCGACTCGCCGGACGCGATGGGCGCCGTGGCGCGGGAGCTCACGGCCGCCAATCTCGACTCCAAACGCGTGCAGATCCTCGGGCCGGCCCTCTGGAACGATCCGCGCACGCTGAAGCTCCCCGCGTTGCAGGGCGCCTGGTTCGCGGCGCCGGAGAACGCCGGCTTCAACGCCTTCGCGGGCCGGTATCGCGCTAAGTTTGGATCCGAGCCGTCGCGCATCGCGACCCTGACCTATGATGCGGTCACGCTGGCCATCGCGCTTTCGCGCCAGCAGGGCTCCCAGCGCTTCGCCGAGTCCTCGCTCACCAATCCGGCGGGATTCAACGGAGCGGACGGCGTGTTTCGTTTCCGCCCCGAGGGCTTGAACGACCGTGCGCTATCGGTGCTCGAAATCGAGGGCGGTCAACCGAAGGTGATCTCGCCTGCGCCTCGAACGCTCGGCCCCACTGGCTGACCAGTTTCGCGGCGCTCATCCTTCGGGCGGATGAGAAACCCCGCTGGGTCGGGGCTCGACGGCTGCAGCTTCAGAAATAGCGTTCCGGCAGCTTGATCAGATCGCCGGGCAGGATCGGGATCTCGGCATTTAAGGGATATTCGCGGAAGCCGGTTTCGTCGGCGTGCTTGATCAGCACGGTGTGGCGACTCGCCCTGTAAGTCGGGCCGCCGGCGAGCGCGATCGCGCTCATGACATTGAGGCCTGTGCGGAACGGAAATTCTCCCGGGTGCCCGACTTCCCCCATGATGTAGACAGGGTGGAAGCCCACCACTTCGACCGTGACCTTCGGATCGCGAAGATATTCGCCACGGAATTTCTTGGCGAGGTCGCGTTCCAACTGGGCTTTGCTCAGGCCGGCCGCCTTGATCGTCCCGGCGAGCGGAAGCGAGAGATAGCCGGCCGGATCGATCTCATAGTCTCCGGTGAGTCGATCCTCGCCGAACACCACGATTTTGACCCTCTCGCCGGGCTTCAGATAGGGAGAAGTTGTCTGCGCGGATCGGATGAGTTCCTCGCGCTGCTCGTCGGTAAGCGGATCGAGCGTCGCGCCGGGCTCGCAACCTGCGAGGATGACAGCGCAAAAAAGGACTAGGCCGAATTTCCTATTGAAGCGCATCCCGAACCTGCTGATTATTGCCGAAGCAGCTGAGCCTTGATAGTCATCAGTTGCACGCTCCGTCAACCTTGATGGATTTCACAAAACCGCCAAAAGCCTGGAAGCTCCGGTGATTTCTGGATTTCGAGGGTTTTTCCAGATTAGCCGCGCGCGCCGCCAAATCGCCTGAAATTTTTGGCCGTGTTCACAATTGAGCGCGCCGCGCGATCCGACTGATTCGTCTTGGCGAATAGCGCTCGACGCGCGACGCTTCAAGGAACACTACGGAGGCCTGATGAGGATCATCCTGGGCGCGGCCGCAATCGCGATCGCCATTCCTTGCGCGCCTTGGAGCGAAGCTCGCGCACAGACCCACGGGGGCCCGAGCGGGTCGGTCTATTTGAACGCGGCAGCTTGCGTTTCCAAAGGACGCAGCCCGCAACTCTGCAGTAACGCGGAAAAGAACGCCGCCGCCGAGTTCGAAGAGAAGGCGCCGCGGTTTGCGTCGCGCGCCGCCTGCGAGAAGGCCCTCCAGCGGCCTTGCGCGATCGGTTTCAGCAGTCGAGGCGGCTGGGGGGAGCGCCAGCACGGCGTGTATTTCACCCCCCGGCAGGACGGCTTTCGGATCGTCGAGGCTTACGGGCGCGATCCTACCGTCACGCCCGTGTCGGGCTCCCTTTACTTTCAACCTCGCGCCACGTCGCGCCTCGAGGTCTCGATCAGTCCGCAAGCTTCGAGATATTGGAACTGGGAAGCGCGCTCCGCTGGAGGATCGGCGGGCGAATACGGCGTTTCCTCGCCTGATGGAGCGAAAGGCGACATCCCGCCGCCGCCGCCGATTGATCCCAATTTCGATTGCGCGTCCGTGCTGGAGCCCTCGGCCCGCGCCAGCGCCGCCACGGCCTGCGCCCTCGCGCCCGCTCGCAAACGCTGAAGCCGCCGCCAGATGGCGGGATCTCGGACTTGCCAGCAAGCCGGGCTTGGCCCACTTTAACGCCACGTTGCGCCAAGCCGTCCTGGTTTCGCGCGAAACGCCGCCGATAACTCTTGGGCGCTTCCGATCGAAGCGGCCTAGAAAAGCTCGGGCCGTAAGGCTTAGCGTTAAAAGAGCGTGCGAAAAGGATGACCGAGCGGACGTTCAAGAGCCGCCGGCGAAGGAGGAACCAATGGCGCATCGGAAACACGCGTTCGCGCTTCTGCTCAGCGGGGCGCTTTTCATCGTCGGCCCGGCCGGCGCGGCGGAGCTCGGACCTTATTTCCCACTCCCGGGCAATCTGAGCTTATCGGGGAAGACGCCCCGGGAGGGCCTGTTGAAACTGCAGGCGAACTGGCTCCAGAACGGCCTCGACAATCTCGCCAAGGCGAAGAAGGAGACCGAGGCGTCGCTCGAGAAGGCGAAGGCGGCGAGCGCCAAGCCGGAAGACATAAAGGCCCTCGAGGACAAGCTGGCGGACATCGAGAAGAAGACCACCGACGCCAAGGAGGAGCTTGCGCTGGGCGAGGACGACGGCGGCGGGGCCGACCAGCAAAAGGAGCGCAAGAGGGTGCTCCTCGCCAACGTCAACCAATGGATCCGCGAGCTCGGCCGGCAAGCGTCGAAGGCGCTCAAGACCGCGGTGCTTTCCGACGGGCTCGAGGCGATGTCGGCCCAGCGGGAGCACGCCATGCTGGAGGAAATGTCCGACAAGCTCGAGAACGCAACGCATGACATTACCGTCGAGCAATGGGCGGTGACACGCTAAGGGGTCGCCCGTGAAGAACGAGCCATCACGCATTTGCGGGTCGGTTCTGTGACGACCTGAAGCCAGTGATGGCGGCCAGGATGGCGGCGCAAAGAAACGCCAGCCAGGCGAGCAGGCGTCTGAAGTTGTAGCCGGCGGCGGCGAGGACGGCGTTGATGGCGTCGCCCCGCGCATGGGCGAGGAAGTTGCGGCCCATGCGGTGATCGCTCTTGAGATGGCCGATGACCGGCTCGACCGCGGAGCGTCGCCGCAGCTCGCGCTTGATCGCCTCGGTGACGCGGCGCCGCTGACCGGCGATGAACACGCTGAACTTGTGCTCCTTGGGGGCGTTGTGGCCGCGATAGCCGCGGTCGGCGACGATGCGGCTGATCGAGACGCCAATCTTCTCCTCCATGTCAGGAATGACCTGCGCCAGCGTATGGCCGTCGTAAGGATTGCCGGGCAGCGCCTGCACATGCGCGACGAACTGCCCGCCCTTCGAGCGAAAGAGCGTTGTCGCCACCGACACCTTGACGCCGAACTCATAGGGACGATGCGCCTTGCCCTTGCCGATGCATTCGACCTCGGGCGCATGCAGGCTGTAGACCTTGTGGCCGCGGCTCTTCTGGCGCTGCTCGCGCACGCGTTCGGCGAGATAAAGCGGGCGGCGGAAGACGTCGCGCAACGCCTCATTGTCCTTGATGCGTCTTGCGATGTCGCGCGCGACGCGACCCAGGAAGCTCCTGATCTTGCGCAGCGCCTTGCCGGCGCGCTTGAACTGCTTCGCGTGGGCGTAGCGCTGATGCGCGATGAGCGCCTGCTTGCCGATCCGCTCGTAGGACTGGCGCAAGGCCACGCCGTGCTTCTTGGCGAGCCGCACCAGTCGTTCTCTGGCGCGATGCATCAGCCGGGCGTCGGTCGGAAAGGCGACGGCCTTCTCCTGCACGGTGGTGTCGACGATGACCTTGGTGAAGTCTGACGGCTTCGCCGCTCCGGTCCTCGTCGCGACGGAGAGGCTTTCTTGCACGAGCGCCGCGAGCTTCTCCTCGCCCATGCGCTGACGCCAGCGCGTCAGCGACGAGCGGTCGAAGGGAAGCTGATGGGCGAAGAACTCTTCGCCGCAGAAGAGCTGGAAATAGGGGTTCTCGAGCCAGCGGTCGCACAGCGCCTCGTCGGAGAGATCGTGCATGTGCTTGAGGATGGCGAGGCCGGCCATGAGCCTCGTGGACAGCGGCGGGCGGCCCGGAACGTCGGCATAGACGGCGCCGAAGCGCTGCTCGAGAAAGCCCCAGTCGATGGTTTTGCCGAGCCTCGCCAGCGGATGATCCATGTCGACGATCTGGTCGAGCCGCGCTCGAAACAGATCCCGCTGCCCGCCGTCCCGCCGTTCCTTCGGCAACATCGCGAATCTCCCTGCGCCCGTCCGTCGAGGGCAGAGAATCACGCCTTCGGGGCAAGATCAATTTGCAAGAAAACCACCGCAAACAGCCCGCAACCCGGCGAAAACAATGACTTTAGCGCAGCCGTATCCATCATCGCTACAAGCGCTTATCGGTTTTTCACGGACGACTAAGGGGACAGCGCTCCTTCGAAAGAAACGGTATTGTCTGCGTTCAGGCGGTTCCGCCTGAACGCAGACACGGGAGCTCGCTTTTCGAGCAATCCAAAATCCGTCAGCGCTTGAGAAGGCGTTCCAAATAGTCGAGCTCCTCAGCGGGCCGCTCGCGTTGATCCAGGCGGCGGCGCAGCTCCTCCTGAACGCGATGCGCGCGCTGGGCAGGCGCGGCGCCCGGCGGATGCAAGCGCGCGGCGCCATTCCGCCCCCCGTCGCCCCCGACCTCGCGCCCGAGTGGATCGCGCCCGTTCTCACCCTCGGCTCCTTCGCCGCCCTGACCTGCTCCCGCCCGCTGCGCCAGCGCGTCGGCGCCGCGCCGCAGCGCCTGGAGCGCTCGCCCCTGCGCCGCCACCGCGTCCCCATTCCCCTCGGAGCCCTGGCTGAGCGCGCGCTCGGCGTCCTTCATCGCCTCGTCGGCCTCGCCGAGCTCGGGAGGGGCGCCTTCGCCGGAGCGGCGCAGCGCCCCCAGCGCGCCTTCAAGGCGCTCGCGCAAGCTCCGCTGCCGCTCGGCCGCGCCGCCGGAGCGGCCGCCGTTTTGTCCGTTCTGGAAGGTGTCGTCGCGCAGCCGTTGCTGCTCCCGCGACAATTGGTCGATTTCGGAGAGGCTTTTGCCTGAGGCGGAGGGCCGGCCATGGCCCGAACCGCGAAGATTTTCGAAAATCTCGCCAAGCTGATCGAGCAGCTTGGCGGCGCGCCGCGAATCGCCGGATTTGCTCGCCTCGTCGAGCTCGGAGAGCATTCGTTCGAGCTCCTGTTGGTCGATCACGCGCTGCTCGCCCGCCGGCTCGCCCGACTGGCGCTTATCCTGCGCGCCGTCACGGTTCATCTGCGCCATGAAATTCGCCATCGCATCGCGCAGTTCCTGCATGAGGCGGCCGATCTCCTGCTCGCTCGCGCCACGCGCCACGGCCTCGCGCAACCGCTCGCGGGCTTGCCTGAGCGCGCGCTCGCTTTCACTCGTGTCGCCTTCGAGACCCGTCGCGATGGCCCAGAGCAGATCGGCGACCTCGCGGAGATTCTCGTCGTTTTCCGCCCGATCCAGTAGACGCCGCGCGAGGCGCAGGCCGAGATAGGCGGAAGAGGGCGTGCCGAACAGCTCGGGCGCGAGGGAGAGCGCGTCGAGCGCCAGCCGCGTGCGGGCGCTGGACGAGGGGTCGAACACAAGGAGACGCCGTTGCTCCGCGAGCGCCCGCGCGAGCGGATCATTGAAGCGCCGCTGCGGTAATTCGACCTCGACAGGCTTCGAGCGGCCTTCGTTGCCGCCCTCGTCCTTGGCCAGGAGCGTCAGCATCGCGACGCCGCCCGCCCAAGGGCTGTCGGCGAGATCGAGAGTCGATTCCGCCTCGCCGCGACCGCCCGGCTGCTGCGGCAGCGACAGCGCGATTTCCGGCGAGGGAAAGAGCGGCTTCGGCGCGCCTGCGGACGCTTCAAAAAGCGCGCGGGCTTCGATGACGCCGTAATCGTCGTCCGTCTTGAAGGCGAGAGTCATCGAGCCGCGAAAATTGTTCCGCGGCGGCTCGGTCACTTCGATGGTCGGCGGGAGATCGGGGATCGCGGCGAAAGTGAAAACGCCGACGCCCGGAAGCGAGAGGCTTGCGTCGCCCTTCAGCGCATATCGGCGCTCGCCCGCTTCGGCTGCGGCGCCCCCGTTCTCCTTGAGCTCGACGAAAGCGCCTTCGGTCGCGCCGCCGCGACCGTGAATCCGCAGGATCGAGTTGACCGGGGCCTGGAGCGTCTCGCCCGCGTCCTTCTCCTCCAGCACGATCGCTGTCCGGCCGGTATAGGGCGGGGGATCGAGCCAGGCGTCGAGCCGCGCCGCGGCCGCCGCGCCGCGGGCGCTACGCCAGTCGAAGGCGGCGGCGAGACGGGCGCTGCGATCGGGGCCGGCGATGATCGCCGTCGTGACGGCGGCGATAAGGGCGAGGGCGCGCAAGGCGTAAGGATCGCGCCGTGCGAGATCCGGCCGCGGCGGCGGCAACCGCAGGAGGCGTAGTGCGCGGGAAAGCCTGCGGCGATGGGCCTCCCACAGCGCCGATGTCGCCGCGTCGGGTTTCTCGAGGGCCAAACGGTCCGACAATCCGCTCGCGGGACGCAAGCCGCTCTCATCCGCGCCGTCGAGACGCGCCAGCGCCTCGCCGCGTCCGGGTGGCCCGCGCAGAATTTCGCGCGCGATGAGGAAGAACGCGAGCCCTCCGAAAAGCGAGACGCCGGCGATGCGCCAGGAAGCGCCCAACTCGAGCCAAAGCCCTGTCCAGGAGAGCGCCAGAAAGGCGAGGCCAAGCGAGCCGAGCGCCGCGCCGAGCTGCAGCAGCCGTTCTGCGAGCAGCGCGCGCGCCGCGCGCCGCGCCATCACGTCGAGGAGCGACGGCTCGGGCTTCTTTTTCTTCGCGCCGGGGATTTAACTCATCATGGCCTCTCGACGAGCTTACACTGTTTTCCGCCAAAGCGGCCCTCGGGCGCGAGTCGCCGCAGAGAACTGCGCTAAAGCAGGTCTAACGCATCGACCGGCGATTGGAAGAGCGCGCCGGCGCCAAAAGGGACGGGCCATGCCCACAGCGGCACAGCAGAAGACCGGAATCGTTTCGGCCCCTTCGCGCGATCTCGCCGCGCTGCCGGCGCCGGTCGCCGCCATTCGCGCCAAGATTCTCGAAGCCTGCGCGAAGGGCGAGCTCGAGGCGCTTCGCATCCCCATCGACTGGAACGAGACGCGGCCGATGTTCCAGCGCTCCGGGACGAAGCGTCCAGCCGGATACGACCCGATAGACGCGCTGCGGGCGCTCTCGTTCGACCGCAAGGGAATCGAAATCCTGAACGTCGCCAAGGCTTGCCTGTCGCAGGCCTATGCGAAGATCGAGCGTGGCCCCGTCACGCTTTACGAGTGGCCGGCCTTCGCCGGTCCGCCCACGACGCTGGATGAAGAGCGCGCCTTCTGGAGCTGCGTGCGCTTTTACGATTACGCGCGCCCGCTGCCCGACGGCCGCCCGCGCGTCACGAAGCTCGGCTTCGGCGCGGACGGCGTGTGGCACTATTTTTGGAGCGAGGGGTAATGCATTGAGATCCGCATCTCGCAATGACGGCTCGGAAAGCCATCGGACGAGCACTGCACGAGAAAGTTGCGGTTTGGCGGGTTCGAGTTTGCCGTCACGCAACCCTGGCCGTTCGGAGCGGAAGCGCAATCGTTTCCAACGACGTCAGATCGAGCTTGCGCGAGGCGTGGTCGATGTCGAAACCCACAACATCGCCGTTGGCGTCGAGATCGACATTGAGCCCGGAAGCCACCTCGCGCGTGTCTGTCCCCGGTTCAGGCCTCAGCTCGATGTAGAGACTGTCCGTCTCGGGATAGTAATGCAGCTTCATGGCCGATCCTCCCGGTAATCGCAGTCGAAGAAGGCATTATGGACGGTTTCGCCATCCTCGAGGGTGATCACCCGCAATATACGCGCTTTTCCGTCCCGGAGGTCTACCACCGTGCCCCAATGACGGAATCGCCCGTCCTCCTGAACGTCGCGGCGCAACGGCGCAGATAGCACCGCGAGGCACATTTGCCTCGCGATTTAGGGCCGCTTGCGCAGCACCTGCTCCTCGAAATAGCGGGTCGTCTTCACGGCGCGGCCTCGACTGCTCATATCGAGCCGCGGCCTTTGCGTCTCTTAAAGGTCCGGGCTGCCCGCCTCGGCGAGCGCCTGGCCGACCTCGAGGCCGAGGTCGTCCATCGAGGTCTCCTCGCGCTCGCGCAGCGTCGACTCGCCGCGCGCCTGACGCTCGGCCTCTTCCTGGGAGCGGGCGACGTTGACGGTGATCTTCACGTCCACTTCCGGATGCAGGTGCACCGGCACGTGATGCAGGCCCAGCTCCTTGATCGGGTGGATCAGCACGACCTGGTTACGCAGCAGCGTGAAGCCGCCGGCCGTCGCGGCGTCCGCGATGTCGCGGGTCGAGACCGAGCCGTAGAGATGGCCGCTCTCGCCGGCCTGACGGATGATCGTGAAGCTCTTGCCCTCGAGCGACTCGGCGACCTTCTCGGCCTCTCCCTTCGCGGCGAGGCTATGGGCCTCGATCTGCGCGCGCTGCGAGTCGAAATGCTTCTTGTTGTTTTCCGTCGCGCGCAGCGCCTTCTTGCGCGCGAGCAGGAAATTGCGGGCGTAGCCGTCGCGCACGCGCACGGTCTCGCCCATCTGGCCGAGCTTGGCCACGCGTTCGAGCAGAATGACTTCCATTGGGGTTCTCCTTGAGTTTTCGTATGGGTCGACGCGCGCGTTCTGTCAAACCGCGCCGCCCGGCCGGGGCGAGGGCGTCTTGCGTTGGCGGAAATGCAGGACGACGTCGGCCAGGCCGAGAATGGCGAAGAGCACGATCGGCGCGCCGAAGACGCCGAGGATGAAGTAGATGAGCACGAGCACGAGCAGGCTCGCGGGCGAGCCGCGCAACCAATAATGGGTCACGGCGAGGCCCTGGAAGCCGAAGGCGAGGGCGATCGGCGCCGCGATCGCGAGCCCGGCCGCGCCGACGAGACCGTCGAAGAAGGACAGCCCCCCGCCCAGGAGCATCAACAACGCGAGCCAGCGCGGCAGCGCGAACTCGGCGGCGATGTCCGGCCAGCCCATCTTCAGCATGCCGGAAAACTGTACGATCCTTCCGGCGAGCCAGAGGTTGATCGCCTGGATGAGCAGCATGTGGCCCGCGATCATCGCGGGCAGGGCCTGACGCAGGATGTGCTTTATGTCCTCGGGATTGGCTTTGTCCCCGAAGAGCCCCTCCGACTTCATTGCCTCGATCGCGAGATTCATCTCTTCATGCAGAAAGCCGAGCGGCTCCGCCCCCGCGGTGGCGGCGAGCGCCGCGATGGCGAGGAAAACCAGGATCGCGCCGACGACCGCGAGCGTCTGCGCCGTGACGGCCCATCCGGGAATGCCGCGCTCGATCCAGTCGCGGCCGCGAAAGGGCGCGCCCGCGCAAACCCAACAGGAGAGCCAGGCCGGCAAGGCGACGAGCAGCCCGAAGGCCATGCCGAAGAGGGGATGCGGCCAGATGCTCAAGCCGAGCGTTCCCGCGATGGCCGCCGTCGCGCCATGGGAGAGGCCGAGCGCCAAGGCGACGATCATGATCGGCAGCGGCGCGAAGTGCGACAGCAGGAAACCCGCCGGCGATCCTTTCGCCAGCACCGCGAAGACAAGGGCCGCCGAGAGTCCGCCGCCAATCGCAAGGGCGAAAGTGGCTGGAGAATAGACGCTTCGATCCGACACGGCGGGAGGGTTCCACGGTTTGCTGCGACTTGGCGCGTCCGAACTCGGCCGCAAGCCGCCAACGGCAAATGCGCCGGAACGGGTTCGCCGCCTGCGCCCGGGCCTTTTAAGCCGGGCCGGGCCGGAGGGCAAGCGGCTTCCGAATGCCGCCCTGAAGCGGCTATCGGGTTATGCCAGGGCTTTACGACAGACCGCTGCAATCCAAGGCAGTCCAAAAAAGAACCGGCCCTCGGACGCGGCTTTCCTCAAGCTCGCAAGCCAACGCTCCATTTCGTCCTTGCTGACGCCGATGGCTGGGGCCACAGCTGTGAGACACCCCACGTAGACGCCAGCATATGAGCCTTCGTCCAAGTTGAGATCGACGAACATCGCCGTTTCTAACTCGACCGAACCAAAGCTGGTGTTCGACACCAAGCCAGGGATCATCCGGCCCATCTGCCCCTCGACGGCCTCCTGCCACTCTTGCTTGTAGTCCGCGAAGCCATGCACCAATCGTCTGGTCAGTTCGCGATCATCATGGGCGATGATGACGCCGTCAAAATCATGGTGTCCAAGAAGGAGTGTCCCACCGGGCTTCAGCATCCGAGCGGCCTGCACGACCAAGGCGTCGCGGTTTGGCAGACATTCGACGACGTTTTGGCAGACGATGGCGTCAAATGCGCCGTCAGCAAAAGGAGGAGCCCGGACGTCGCCCCGGACAACGACGAGGCGCCCGCTCTCCACGGCGGCTGCGTAGCGCGCCGCAACCTGGGCGAGGGTCCCCTTCATCCGATCGAGCGCGAACACCTTGCCGCCTTCGCCGACATGCTCCAGCAACGGCTCCAGAGAAGCGCCGGGTCCGCATCCGAGGTCGAGAACCTGGTCGCCGGAACCGACGAGCGCGAGGGCCGCGAGCGATCGGTGAAAATTCGAATGGTCCCATTTGTGGCGGTTGAGCATCTGACTTTAGAGCTGTTTCTTGAAGCCGAACCGGTTTCTCGCCAAGGCGCGGCAATGACTCCGGCAGGCGAGTATGGTTACATTACGGTGGGACCGCTACAGTCATGTGCATAATCAATAATTGCCTAAACGCCAGAGTCTGGAATGAATGAACAGGCCGCCCCACAGTTGCGCATCGTTGAGAGCTTTCCCGAGCCTGAATTTGCATCTCTGCGAAATGCTGCTTTCGCGGATTTCGGCGAACACTCCACGTTGCTTGCCGACGTATTGGCGGAAGAAACCAATCGTTGTCATAGAGTATCAGGAACAGACGCGCAGATTCTGCAGCCACTTCGAGTCGGAGCCTTTATAGGAGATCGGCTTGTCGCATGGTCATATTCCAAGGGTGAAGGAAGTCAACTTCACATGGTAAACTCTGGGGTTTTGCCGGATTTGCGTCGGCGAGGCATTTACTCCAGCCTCGTCGGGGCAACCATCTCATACGCTGAAGCAAACGGCTTCTCCAAAATTTTCTCGCGGCATGTTCCGAGCAACAACGCTGTGATTATCCCAAAACTACGATTAGGCTTCATAGTTTCTGCTTTCGAATATTCTGAAGTTTATGGCCCGCTCGTCCACCTCACCTACATCGTCGGGGCTAAACGGCGCGAACTGTATCGAGCGCGTTCTGTGCCGATCGTTCCGCCCACGCCATGTTAATTTCCGTGCTCGGGCGCGGAAGGCCAGGATTAGAGGTTTTCCTGTTGAAGACGATTCCCCTCTCCCCCGAAACCGAGGCTTTTGCACGAAGCGTCCTGTGGTTCGAGGCGCCCGAAGAGGCGCTGGCCGACACGTTCCGCCGTGCGGCTTAAGTCTTCGGGCGCCCCACGCATGAGGACATGAAGCTTCTGTGCTCGTTCTTGAATGACGATGACTTATGCAAGGCTCTCGACCACGCGTCGCCTGGCATCATTAACGCTGGCCCGCGGGTATGCCGGAATTTGAAGCTGGGGCCCGTCCCCTCCCCGCCGCTGCCACAGCGACAGTTATAAAGACGCGCGGTCTTAACCCTCGCCTGCGCCCGCCGGCTTCGGCATAACCTCAAACGACCACCTCAACCGCGCGCCCTGCGCCGCCTCGCCGTGGATGACGATCTGCGTCGTCGGGCGCGGGCCTTCCGGGGCGGCCGAGTAGAGGCTCTCCTCGATGCGGGCCGGGCTGTCCGCGAGAAAACGCAGCGTCGCGCCGGAGGGCAGCGTGACCTCGGCGCTTCGTCCATCCTCGCCGAGCTCAGCTTTCGCCTGCGGATGCAGGTGGAAGCGCAGGGCGAAGGAGCGCGCCTGCCGCCCTGCTTTGGCGCCGCCCACGGCCGACAGCCGATCCTGGCCGAGAAGCTTCGCGCCGTCGCGGCTCAAGATCAGCAGGCGATCGTGACGCAAGCCATGACGCCCGAGATAGCCGTCGAGCCGCGCGGAGAGCGCATCGCCAAAGCGCGTCGACCGGCGCCGAGCGCGCCGCGTCCGGCCGCCTTCCATGATGAAGCCGGTGTCGGTTCTGTCCGATAGCGGCGCGATCCGGCTCGAGGATCGGCCGTCGAGACAGAGCGTCGAATGCGCCGCCGTCTCGCGCGCGAGTTCGCGGGCCGTCTCGTGCGAGGGGGGCGGCGCGCCGCCGTTGACCACCACGAGCTCGGCGCCGAAGGAAAGTTCGAAGGAAAGCGCGCCGGCATGGGCCTCGCGGGAATATTCTTTCGGCGGCGGCCCGCCGGTGTCCATGATGACGGTCGCGCCGCCCCGCTCCATACGCGAATAGCCCGACGCGCGGGCGTCCTCGAGGCGGGCGTCGCCGGCCGGCTCATGCGCGAAGACAGTGGCGAGAGCGCCGGGATTGCCGGCGCCCATTCCGTTGAAACGGGCGAGCGCTCCGTCCCCATGCTGCAATAGCCTCAGGAGCGAGATCATTTTGTCGATCGTCGTCGTCAGCGCGGCAGGCGGCTTGACCCCTTGCGCGATCATGAACTGTCGCAGCGCCAGGAGATCGAGCGCGAGATCGAGCGTCGTTTTCGGATTGCGGCTGACGTGGCCGCCGTCGGCGAGGATTTGCTCGTCCAGAGCGGCCAGGAAGACCTGGCGGGCCTGCGTCTTGAGCTGGGGGCTCGAATCCGTGCAGAGGCTGAATTCAAAAAGGGCGAGCGCGCCGAGCAGGCGATCGACGCCTTTGGCGCGTCGCGACGCCAGCATGGCGGCGAGGCTCTTCGCCTGAGCGGCGACGCCTTGAAGCAGCAGCCGCGTGAACGGCGGCTCGGCCCCCTCCAGCAGGAAAGGCCCATGGGCGAGAAGGTTCAATGCGCGGTGGGCGGTCGTTCCGGGCTCGAAGGCCGCATCGTCCGCCGCGGGCCAGCGCAACTCGAGGAATTCCTGGACGAGCCTGCGGGCGATTCCTCGCGCCTCCGGCGTGTCGGCGGCGCGCAAGTGCCGCAGCCAGGAGAAGCTGGCGAGCGAACGCCGCCATGCCCGGCTCGGCGGCGTGAGCGAAAAAGGGGATCGGCCATTCGCATGCGCCACTTTGCCGGCGAAGGAGTAGAAGCCCGCGGCGAACTGGTCCGCGACCGTCGGGTCGGCCGTGCGCATGTCGGGCGGCGCGCCGCGCAGCTTCGCGGGTGTCTCGATGCGGGCTTTCACCGAGGCGCGGGCGCCGATGTCCCCGCCGCTCGCAAAGCGCACCGCCCCCGCGAACATCTTCATCAAAGGCTGCAACATGCCCGGCCTAAACGATCCAACGCTTGATCCGGCGCGACCCCTGGTCGCGCGAACATGCCGGTCCGCTCGCGCCTGCGGCCCCGCTCTTGAGATCGGTAGCCTAATCGTGGACCGGATGCATCGGTTTTGTAAATGAGAACGGGCGGCTGTTCCCGGAGCGGACTCCGCTGCGAGCGGCGAAGGGGCTACTCCGCCGCCTCGCGCAGGAGCTCGCGCGCCCGCTGGCGCAGCTCGTCGATGGGGAAGAGCCCGCCGCCTTCCTCGTAGTGCCAGAACGTCCAGCCGTTGCAGGCGGGCAGTCCTTGCGAGAGCGCGCCAATCTTGTGGATGGAGCCGACGACGCCGCCGATCGAGACCGCCCCGTCGGCGCGCACGATCGCCGTGTGCCGTCGCTTTGCGTCAGTGAGATTCGCGCCCGGCGCGATCAATCCGGCCTCGACGAGGCTCACGAAGGCGATGCGCGGCTCGGTGCGCTTGCTCGGCGCCGGCGCGAGCGTCGCTGCGTCGAGGGGCTCCACCGCCGCGATCCGTGCACCCGCCGCCTCGATGTATGCGGGTTCCCGCTCCAAGCCGAGATAGTCGCGCCGTAGGCGCTTGGCGACAGCGCCCGTGGTCCCGGAACCGAAGAACGGGTCGAGGACGAGATCCCCAGGCTGTGACGCGGCCAGCATGATCCGGGCGAGCAGCGCCTCCGGCTTCTGCGTCGGATGCGCCTTGCGACCGCGGTCGTCCTTGAGCCGCTCGGCGCCGATGCAGATCGGCAGCAGCCAGTCGGAGCGCATCTGGCAATCCTCGTTCGCCGCCTTCAGCGCCTCGTAATTGAAGGTGTAGCGTTTCGCGCCGGCGTCGCGCGCCGCCCAGATCATCGTCTCATGCGCGTTGGTGAATCGCCGCCCGCGAAAGTTGGGCATGGGATTGGTCTTGCGCCAGACGATATCGTTGAGGATCCAAAAGCCCAGGTCCTGCATGATCGCGCCGACGCGGAAAATGTTGTGATAGGACCCGATCACGAAGATCGTGGCTTGGGGCTTCATCGCGCGGCGCGCGGCGGCGAGCCAGTCTTTCGTGAAGGCGTCATAGGCCGAAAAGTCGGCGAATTTGTCCCACTCGTCGTCGACCGCATCGACGAGGCTCTGGTCGGGGCGCGACAACGCGCCGGCAAGTTGCAGATTGTAGGGGGGGTCGGCGAAAACGAGGTCGACCGAGGCTTCCGGCAAGGCCCGGAGCAGCTCGACGCAGTCGCCGCGAAGGATCGCATTGCGGGGCGTCGCGCCGGGGGGCCCGTCAGCTTTTCTCCCAGTACGCGTGACCTTTAGCTGGGCTTGAAGCCGGGCTGTCCCGACGCGAGCGGTTTGCATGAACTCGCCACTACTTACGCTACAACGAAAAGGACTATGGAGGAGCGAGGTAAAGGGCGCGTTTAACGGGAGGCTTTCGCCACGTCCCTTTTTCGAACGGGTTCGTTAATAGTATTTCGATTTAGAGCAATAGTTTACGGAAGGTTACAAATCTTTCTGCCGCGTCTTGAAAGGCGCGAAGCTCAACCGATGGAAGGACGTGGGGCCAAGACGCGCGATGGCCTCCAAATGCTTGGCTGAGCCGTAACCCATGTTGGTCGCAAAGCCATATTCGCCGTGGATGAGCGCCACGTCGCGCATCATCGCGTCGCGCGCGACCTTGGCGACGATCGAGGCTGCGGCGATCGACTGAGATAGCGCGTCGCCTTTCACGATGGCCCGCGCGGGGCGGGAGAGAGACGGCAAATCGCGCCCGTCGACCAGCACGAAGGCGGGGGCCACGGCCAGCGCTGCGACGGCCTGCGCCATCGCTTTGTGCGCGGCCTTGCGGATATCGCTCTCGTCGATCTCCTTCGCCGTCACGAAGGCGACGCCGATCGCGCGCGCGCTTTCGACGATCGCCGCAAAGGCGGTCTCGCGCGCCGCCGCGGTGAGGGATTTCGAGTCGGCGATCCCCGGGGGAACGTTTGCGGCGTCGAGGATGACGGCTGCGGCGCAGACGGGACCGGCCAGCGGGCCGCAGCCGACTTCGTCGACACCCGCGATGGGGGCGACGCCTTGAGCGATGAGTTCCGCTTCCAGCAAGAAGTCAGGGAGGCTTGAGGAAATTCCGCGCATGGCATTCCGACGAAGCTGTCGCGGAAAGCGCGCCAGCCACGCAGTGTGGAAGCGTCAGAATAGCGCAAGCTGCTCGGCTGCGCGACGGGGCGGCTTGAAAAGATCGCAACGAAGGCGCGCTCCCGGGCCGAAGCCGAGTTTTTCCGCGGCACGCTCGAAGCGCCGGCCGATCATCCACGCGTAGGGTCCATCGCCCCTCATGCGCTTGTCGAAGGACGGGTCGTAGAGCTTGCCGTCGCGCGACTGTCGAATGAGCGAGAGCACGTGGCGCGCGCGATCGGGGAAATGCTCGCCGAGCCATTCGCTGAAAAGCTCGCGCAGTTCGAGCGGCAGGCGAAGGAGCACATAGCCGGCCTCGGTCGCGCCGCAGGCGCGGGCGCGTGTCAGTATGGTCTCGATCTCGGCGTCGTTGATCGCCGGAATGATCGGCGCGACCAGCACCGAAACCGGCACGCCGGCCGACGCGAGCTTCTCGATCGTCTCTAACCGCAGCCGCGGCTGCGGGGCGCGCGGCTCCATGCGGCGGGCAAGATCGCCGTTGAGCGTCGTGATGGAGATCGCAACCTTGACGAGGCCCTTCTTGGCCATCGGGGCGAGTATGTCGAGGTCGCGCGCGACGAGCGCGGACTTCGTGACGATCCCGACCGGGTGCTCGGCGCGCGCCAGCACTTCGAGCAGGCCGCGCGTGAGGCGATGGCGCTTCTCGGTCGGCTGATAGGGATCGGTGTTCGAGCCGATCGCCAGAGTCTTTGCGACATAGCCCGGCGCGGAGAGCTCGCGCTCGAGCGCCTGCGCAGCGCCGTCCTTGACGAAAATCTCGGTCTCGAAATCGAGGCCCGGCGAGCAGCCGACGTAAGCGTGCGTCGGCCGCGCATAGCAGTAGACGCAGCCATGCTCGCAGCCGCGATAGGGGTTGACCGAGCGATCGAAGCCGATGTCGGGGGAGTCGTTCCGCGTGACGACGCTCCTCGCTTTTTCGAGGTGGACGTGGGTCTCCAGTCTCTCGAGGGTTTCGAGCGAGCCCCATCCGTCGTCGATCTCTTCTCGCGCGTGGCGCTCGAAGCGCCCGCTCTTCTTCGTGAGCGCGCCGCGGCCACGACGCCTTGCGGGGTCGACTAGAAAATCGGGCGCGCCGTGCCCGCGCGCATGATGCGGTTGCAGAACGCTGCCGACGCTTTCCAGACTTGTCATCGTAACCCTGCCTTGAGCTCAAGTTTGATGCTTCTCAACTCCGCGGTCTCCCGGGCGCTTTCGCGGGGACGAAACGCGCGCCCGGAAGCCGCGAAGGCGAACGCTCGACCTGGAACGCAACCGACTGACGAGACGAAAACGACGCAACGGAACGCGGACGAGGGCGCAAACAACGCGAAACGCGCGGCCCGAAGACCCATCACCGACATCGGCCGTAACAGAACAAACAGCGAATAGAGAACGTATAGAGAACAAAATCAGCTGCGTCAAGTCCCGCGCTGGAGCTTTCTGCTCGCCTTCGTTAGAAGGCCCGATCTCATGGCGACGCCTGCGATTTGGCTGGCGTCGCTCATCTCCCTGACGAGAAGGTCATGACCGACAAGCCCTGTCCCTGCCGCGCCAAAGATTCGGAGCCGCTCCCCTATTCGGCGTGCTGCGCGCCCATTCTCGAGGCCGGCCAGCCCGCGCCGACGGCGGAAGCCCTGATGCGGGCGCGTTACACCGCCTATGCGCTGGGCAATATCGACTTTTTGTATGATTCGCTCGCGCCGGAAGCGCGGCACGATTTCGACCGCAAGGCCGTCCAGCACTGGTCGTCGCAATCGGATTGGCTCGGCCTGGACATCCTTTCAACCGAGGGCGGAGAGGCCGGCGACAAGGAAGGCTACGTCGAATTCGTCGCGCATTTCTCGCTCGAAGGCAAAGAGCAGGGGCATCGCGAGCGCTCGAAATTCCGCGCGAACGAGGAGACGGGCGGCTGGTATTTTCTCGAGGAAGCGAACCGCAAGCCCGAACCCCTCGTGAAAGGCAAGCAGCCCGGCCGCAACGACCCGTGCCCTTGCGGCTCGGGCAAGAAATACAAGAAATGCTGCGCGCTGGCCGCGTGAGGCGCGGCGTCACGCTCGGCAGGCGGCCGAAATCTCTCGCGCGACGCCCAAGGTAGCGAATGCCGAAAGCGGCTGCCGTTGCGACGGCTTTTGACCCGTTACGGGTTTCTTGAAATTGGAGCCGAGGCCTATTGGCTCCAGTAAATCATATTGGCGAAGGCTACGGCCTGAATGAGCACAGCGCCGCTCGCGATGGCCCAGAACAGCCGCTTCCTGCCGGAGCGCCACAGAGACCGCAGCAACCGAACCGGCATTCCCAAGACGATGAGATCGAAGGCGTGAGCGGCAAGGGACCCGTCAAGGAGCATCGCACGGGCCGCGAGGCCCAGCATTTTTGGGTTGAACGCCCTGTGCAAAGCCGACCGCCAAGTGAGAGGAACGAGCCTTCTCTCCATTGAGCCTCAAAAGAGGGGCGGGATTTTGGCGGTCGTGGCCGAACTCATTCGACAATGTGGCTTTTCTCCATGCCTTTGGTTTTGCCTGGCGGTTTCACGCGAGGGAGAGTCGGGTAAAGGAAGAGCGCCGGCCCCGCGGCCTTCCGCATAAGGCGCAAATCACGCGCTCCAAGCGGATCAAACGAAGCTTGCGATATGACGCCAAACGCCGCTCAGCTTTCGCTGCGCGGCGGCTTGTTGCGTGCCTGGATGTCTTGAGAAGGAATGGCGCGAAGGCCCGCGCGATTGCCCTGACGAGGGGCGCGCGGTCGCGCGCGACGCTAGAAGTTGTGCGAAATAATCGGGGCGAGGGTGATGATGGCGAAAACCACGCCAATCGCGCCCGCGACCCAGATCAAGCCCTTCAGACGGGCAAAGACGCCGACGGAGGTGTTGGAGCTGCTCATTTTGTTTCTCTTTCGGATGGACACGCCGGTTTCGTAAGCCGCGTTTACGCGTGTCGATGTAAGTGCAGCCTATTTCAACGAATAGGTGTATTGTTGTGTGTATACAAGTTAGAATTGAGAATCGGTTCTGCGTCATCCGGCCGCAGCAGGGCGTTCTTGCGCTCCGGGAAGACGAGGCCCGCGGCACGGACGAGATCGACAATAAGCTCAAGAAATCGCTCTCGTCCCCTGCATCTGTCTGGTTCGATGCGCAAGCAGGGTTCCACGCGTCGAAGCTTGACCACGCACGCGCCTGCCGGTGAAGCCGTGTATCATCAACTCATGTGCGGACGTTTCACCCAACACCTCTCTTGGGCGGAGATTCGCAGGCTCGCCGATCTCGTCGGTCAGCCGCGCAATCTCGCGCCGCACTTCAATCTCGCGCCGACCGATGTCGTCGAGGTCCTCCGCGCCGGTCCCGCGGGGTTGGAGCTGACGCCGATGCGCTGGGGCCTCGTTCCCTCCTGGTGGAAGAAGCCGCTCGGGGAACTGCCCTCGACCTTCAACGCCCGCGCCGAGACGCTGAGCGAAAGGCCCATGTTTCGCGAGGCCTTCAAGTCGCGGCGCTGCATCGTGCCGGCCTCGGGCTTCTATGAGTGGACCGGCGAAAAGGGACGCAAGATCCCGCATTACTTCTCGAGCGCCGACGAACTGCCGCTCGCGCTCGCGGGGCTCTGGGAGACATGGCGCGACCCGAACGGGCAGGAGTTGCACTCCGCGACGATCGTCGTGGGCGCGTCGAACAACTGGATGAGCCCCTTTCACGAGCGCATGCCGGTCATACTTTCGTGGAGCGATGCGGAGCGCTGGATCAGCGGCGACAAACCCACGACGCTGCTTCGTCCGCCCCCCGAAGACGCGCTGCTGGAGTGGACCGTCTCGACGCGCGTCAATCGCTCAGGAGTCGGCGACGACGATCCGACGCTGATCGACAGAGTCGAACTTGAAGGCCCTCTCCCTGTCCCTCCCCCGCTCTCGCAGGAGAGGGAACCCTAACGATCGAGATTGCGACACCCGGTTACGGGGGCAGGGGCGCGTGGTCAGAACTTTCTGCTCGGCGGCGCGGGCTGACATTTGAACACGGCGACCTCATCGCCCATGTCGTATTTCAGCTCGCTCTTCGCGAGATCGAGCGTGTCGCGCGTCTGGCTGTCGACGCATTTTCGCTTCGTGCCGCTCTGCAGGCAGGCGCGGTCCTGGCCGAAGGTGACGAGGTCCTTGTCGATCGTGACCACATAGGTCACCTTCTCCTTCTCGCCGAAACTGTCGGGCCCGGAGATGTATGACTCGCCCTGCGTGTATTCCTCGGCGACCCCCTCGCTCCACATGATCTCGAGATAGCGCCGGTCGGTGTCGAGCCCGACCTTCACGCTCTGATCGGTGCGCGCGCAATCGAGGTGGATTTCCGCTGCGCCTGCGCAGGGCGCAGCTGCAAGAGCGGAGAAGAAGATGAGAGCGCTGCAAAGGCGCCGCGTATCCATCATCGGCGTGTGTCCAAATCCCGTTTCATTTCCTGGCACCCTTCGATCTCTTCCTTGCTCGCGAACCAGAAATTGACGTTGCAGAGCGCCTCATAGCGGCTGTTTACGAAAAGCGACCAGAAGTAATAGCCCATCGTCAGGGACGTCACGACGAGGAGCGCGAGGGTCAGCCGTCTCAAACAAAATCCTCCGATGCCGATGGCGAGCGCAATAGAAGATGTTAGGCCGGGCTGAGGCGAAGTCAACGGCGGCCCTTGAGGCCGCGCAGCTACCTATCCGCGCCTTCTATCGCGTCTGACGCCGAAGCGAGCGCGCGTTCGGCTTTCGTGGTCAGCACCCAAAGCGCGGGATCGCTCTTCGATTTGCAGGCGTCAAAGCTGGGGCAGCTCCCACAAGGGACGGCGCATTGCGACGTCGCCGATCTCAAAAATCCCAGCCGCGCGAGGTCGTCGAGAGCCTGCGCCGCCATGTTGCGGCTGATCGCGAGTTCGGCGGCGATCTCGTCGATCGAGAGCGTTCCTCGCGTCGCAGCGAGTCTCAGCACGGCGGTGAGCATCAGTTCACCCCACCGACGAAGAGGCCGAACGCATGATAGCTGATCGCGCCGGCGAGCGTCGCGACGACGAGCAGGAGCGACGCGGCGAACAGGGTCCAGGACCAGCTGCGCGTCTCCTGACGCATCGCGGCGACGGTCGCGGCGCAGGGGATGAAGAGCATGGTCGTCACCAGAAACGCGAGGCCCGACGCCGTGGAAATGCTGGCGGAGAGCGTTTGTGCGAGCGATGCGCCGTCCGCCTTGTAGAGCACGCCAAGCGTCGCGATCGCGTTCTCCTTGGCGACGAAGCTCGTCAGCAACGCCACCGTCAGGCGCCAGTCGAGGCCCATGAGATGGCCGACCGGCTCAATGAAGCGGCCCATCGCGGCGAGATAGCTCGTCTCCAGGTGGCCCTGCGGAAAATAGCCGAGCGCCCATACCATCGTCGCGACAGAGAGGATGATCGTGCTCGCGCGCCTCAAGAAAGATGAGGTGTGCGTCCAGGTGAACAGGCCGATCGAGCGCAGGTTTGGCGCGTGATAGAGCGGCAGCTCCATGATGAAGGCGACGCGCTCGCCCTTGAACAAGGTGTTGTTGAGGAGCACGCCGACCAGCGCCAGCACGACGATGTTGAGCGCGACCAGCGCGAGCGACGCCCAAAGCGCGTGAGCGCCAAAAAACACGGGTGCGAGAAAGGCGAGCACGGCGAAGCGCGCGCTGCACGGGACAAGCGGCGCGAGGAGAATCGTGAGCAGGCGACCGACCGGCGATTCGATGACGCGCGCGCCCATGATGGCCGGCACATTGCAGCCGAAGCCCAAGCAAAAAGGCAGAAAGCTTTTTCCATGCAGCCCGAGGCGATGCATGAAACGGTCGGTGAGATAGGCGACGCGCGGGAAATAGCCCGTGTCTTCGAGAAAACCGAAGATCGCGTAGAAGATCACGAGCAGCGGGGCGAAGGTCATCACGAGCCCCACGCCGCCGAGCAGGCCGTCGCTCACGAAAGGCGCGAGCGGGCCCGGCGCGCCGGAAAGCGCCTCGGCGGTCCATTGCCGCAGCGGCGTGACGACTTGGGTTTCGAGCAGCCGCTGCAGCGGCCAGGCGATGGCGAAGGTGAGCCAGAAGGTCGCGCTGAGCACGGCCAGCATGGCCGCCATGCCGAAGACCGGATGCAGTAGCCAACGATCGAGCTTCTCCGTGAGGCCGACCGGGCCGATGAAGTTCTGAGCGACCGCCAATTTGGTGGCGCGATCGACCCAGGCGTAGCGGGCGCCGACGATGTCGAGCACGGCAGACTCGTTTTCCGCCAAAATCTGCTGCGCCTTTCGCCGAAGCTCGTCGGGAAGCCGGCTCAGCGCCGTCTGAGTCACCTCGGGATCGCCTTCGAGAAGCTTCACCGCGAGCCAATGGGCGTCATAAGGCTCCGCCTTCGCGCCGATGAGGCTTTGCAGTTTCGTAAGCGTGCGCTTATGTGCGCGCGCGACATCCGGACGATTGGGACGAAAGCTCGCGGGCCGGTCGGCAAGGGCGATGGCCGACTGGACGACATCGGCCACCCCCTGGTTGCGAACTGCGGTGATCGGCGTGACCGGCGCGCCCAGCGCTGCGGCGAGCGCGTCCGTCTTGATCTCGATGCCCTCGGAGGCCGCGACGTCGATCATGTTCAGCCCCAGCGCCACGGGCGCGTGGAGTTCCAGCAACTCGGCGAGCAGATAGAGATTGCGGTCGAGCGCCGCGGCGTTCGCGACGAGGATCACGGCGTCGGGCTTCTCGCGGATGATGAAATCGCGCGCGATGCGTTCTTCTTCCGAGCGCGCCGTAAGGCCATAAGCCCCGGGGAGGTCGACGATGAGGATTTGGCGTCCCGCGAAATTGAGAAGACCCTCCTTGCGCTCGACTGTCTTTCCCGGCCAGTTGCCGACATGCTGGCTGAGCCCGGTGATCATGTTGAAGATCGTCGATTTGCCGACGTTCGGCTGACCGGCGAGCGCGATCGTCAGCGGACGCGCGGCGTCTTGCGCGATCATGGCGACATCTCCACGAAGATCTTCTTGGCCTCCTCGCGGCCGACGGCGAGCAGCGTTCGGCGGGCGCGGATCAGCATCGGGCCGCCGGCCTGGCTTTGCAAAACCTCCGCCTCCGCGCCGACGACGAGCCCCAGCTGCATCATGCGGCCGTTGACTTCGCGTCCGGCGTCAAGGGCGCATACGATCACGCGCGCGCCTGGGACGACCTGGTCGAGCGACAGGCGGATTTCCGACATGGGCGACGATCCCTCCGGCACAACATACCCTTCGGCCAGGCAGGCCGTTTGGCCGAACCTCGCCGGTCTTGGCGCGCTTTTCAACGTATCACGAGAGTCCGCGCTCGAGGCGGCAAGCGTTATATTCAGCGAAGAGGACGGGAAAGGCGCGGGGCGCCGGGCTCAGGAAGGGGAGGGCATGTCCATGACTCGAGAGTTGTCAACCAGAGCAGGCATGGCCGAGAAACTCGGCAAAGCGGCTTTCTATCTGGGCTTCCTTGCTGGAATTGTCTGCGCTGGACTGCTGCTTTACGTCGAAGTGAAAGATATGAAGCGCAGTCTGTTCGATCAGTTGTTGGGAGATAGCGGCGTAACGTTTTCCCTTATCGCCGCTTTTGTCGTGCCCCTCGGTATTGGCTGGCTCTTGCGGTACTTCATCTCGGGGAGGAGATGGAGCTAGACGACGGCGCGCGTCGGCTCTGCGCTGAAAGCGCTCGATCAACGATGAAACGAGGGCGCCGGTCGCACGTCGCAATTCCAACTGCACAAGAGGCGCGCCGGGCCGAGATCCCCTTGGGGGCATGATCCGTCGACCGGGGCGAACAAACCGCTCGGCGGGACCGCTAAGTCTTTCGCGATTCGCAATTTGCGACGCACAATGATCAAAAAGCCTCCATGCTGAAGTCTTCGCAAAGGCGCATAAATCAGAGCTTTTTACTGGAAGATCAAATCGTTTTGGCTTGGGCCGGCATTCTGGCACGTCTCGTGAAGCCTCGGACTTCAGGCGGGCATTAACCTTAACCTCGTCTAAACGACAAACGCATGGAGACCTTCATGTCGGACACTCTGATCGCGAACCGCAGCCTTGAATCAGTGCGCGGAACCCTGCGCATGTCGGTCATAATGGCCCTGGGCATGGCAATTGGCGCGTTCATTCTCGGCTTTGCAATGCCCGTCCATCTGACGCCGAAGGCGATGATTGCGGATCACGACGACGTTTTCTCGGGTCGCCTCATGAGCGGAGAATGACCTTCGCCGCGGCGACCGGCGCGGACAGCTGCATGTCTTTTTCCTTAGCTCAGGTTAAGTGCCGATAATCCACTTACTCTTAGCCAATCTGAAGACCTGGATCGAGGTCGTCCATCACGGAGTCAGCGCCAACCAGCTCAGCACGCTGGAGGGCCGCTTCGCGTCATAAAGCGACATTGCTCGAAATCACCGGAGGGCGTTCCCGGCCACGCTAGCCGCGGCCGTGGTTGACGTCCGTCAAGACAAAGGAACCGAAAATGATGAAGAACCCGCGATTGACATCGGCGGCGCTGGCGCTCGCTCTCACGCTCGGCGCCGGCGCGAGCCGCGCCGCAGATGAGAAGTGGGAAAGTCTCATGATGAAGCCCAATCGGGCGGCTAGCCTCGACGTCGGATCGAAGCGCGTCGTCGGCTACTTCCTGAAAGCAAACGGCGTCTGCAAACTCACGGCGATGTTCGCCGACCGGAAGGACGTTGAGGCTGCGGCGATGCAGCTGCAACTGGAAGTCCCGCCGGGTGAGACGGCCCGGATCGCCACCGCCGAGGGCAATTCGCTCCGCTTCGTCTGTCTCGGCGGCGCCGAGTTCGATGACGGCGACGGCGGTAGGCCGGCTGGCGTTTCGCGCCGACGCGGATTGACCTTCGGCGGCGCGATCCCTGGGTCGCGCCGCCACGCAATTTTCAACCGGCATCTCCGCGCTGCTAGCTCAAGGCGACGTCAGGTCACCAACAAGCGGCGGCAGGTCGCCGAACGCGCACTAAATCATTGAACAACAATGGCTAGCGCCAGCCTTGACTTCGTGCAACGCTTGGCCTATTCGGCGCACTCTGATTGTGGGGGAGTAGCTCAGTTGGTTAGAGCGCCGGCCTGTCACGCCGGAGGTCGCGGGTTCAAGTCCCGTCTCTCTCGCCAGTTTCGCACCCATTCCCCTTCGAGCTTTCACGCTAGGCGCTTCACCTCGGCCGCGCGCGCAGCTCCAGCTTGAAATTCCGCCGCCTTCTCGTCGATGTTCGGCCAAGGCGACAGCGTCGAGCGGCTCATTGCCAGGAGTCCCGATGCCCGCCGACCGTCGCTTCATCGCCCGCGCGCTGCTTTCCGTCTCCGATAAAACCGGCCTCGTCGACTTGGCTCGCGCGCTCTCGGCGTTCGGCGTCGAGCTGATTTCGACTGGCGGCACGCGCAAGGCGCTCGCCGACGCGGGATTGAATGTCCGAGACGTGGCCGACGTGACGCAGTTCCCCGAGATGATGGATGGCCGCGTCAAGACGCTGCATCCCCGGATTCACGGCGGCCTTCTCGCGGTGCGCGAGAATCCCGAGCATGAAGCCGCGATGCTCGCGCATGACATCGGGGCGATCGACCTGCTCGTCGTCAATCTCTATCCCTTCGAAGCAACGCTTGCCGGCGGCGCGTCCTACGAGACTTGCGTCGAGAACATCGACATCGGCGGACCGGCGATGATCCGCGCCGCCTGCAAAAATCACGATTCCGTCGCCGTCGTCGTCGATCCGGCCGACTATGCGCCGCTGCTCGAGGAGCTAAAAGCGCAAAATGGCGCGACGACGCTCGCGATGCGCCGCCGCCTCGCGCAAAAGGCCTTCGCGCGCACGGCCGCCTATGACGCCGAAATCTCCAATTGGCTCGCGCAGGAGATCGGCGATCCGGCGCCGCCCTGGCGCGCGATTGGCGGGCGCCTCGCGCAGGAGATGCGCTACGGCGAGAACCCGCATCAAGGCGCGGGCTTTTATCTTTCCGGCCCCAGGCGCTTCGGCGTCGCGACGTCGCGACAGCTGCAAGGCAAGCAACTCTCCTACAACAACGTCAACGACACCGACGCCGCCTTCGAATGTGTCGCGGAATTCGATCCCGCGCGGACGGCGGCGGTCGTGATCGTCAAGCACGCCAATCCTTGCGGCGCAGCCGAGGGCGCTTCGCTCGAGGAAGCCTATCTGAAAGCGCTGCGTTGCGATCCCGTCTCGGCCTTCGGCGGCATCGTCGCCTTGAACCGGCGTCTCGACGCCGCGGCGGCAAGGAAAATCGTCGAGATTTTCACCGAGGTGATCATCGCGCCGGAGGCGGACGAAGAGGCGGCGGCGATCGTCGCGGCCAAGAAGAATTTGCGCCTCCTCGTTACGGGCGGCGTGCCCGACCCGCGCGCTCCGGGTCTCACATTACGCACGGTCGCGGGGGGCTTCCTGGCGCAGAACCGCGACAACGCCGTCGTCGACGACATGAAGCTTGAGGTGGTGACGACGCGCATGCCGAGCGAGCGAGAGCTCGCCGATCTCAAATTCGCCTTTCGCATCGCCAAGCACGTCAAGTCCAATGCGATCGTCTACGCCAGGGAGGGCGCGACCGTCGGCGTCGGCGCCGGGCAGATGTCGCGAGTCGAACTCTTCGCGCATCGCCGCGCAGAAGGGCGTGGACGCCGCCACAACGGCGGGACTGGCGGAAAGCCTCGCCAAGGGATCGGTCGTCGCTTCCGACGCGTTTTTTCCCTTCCCCGACGGTCTCCTCGCCGCCGCCGCCGCCGGCGCGACGGCCGTCATCCAGCCGGGCGGCTCGATGAACGACGCGGCGGTGATCGCGGCGGCGAATGAAGCCGGACTCGCGATGGTCTTCACCGGCACGCGCCATTTTCGTCATTGAGGAGGATGGGGCAACTGCGGAACTCCCGAAACAGAAAATGCGAAAGCGCCTTAGCGAAAGCCGAGCGGAGCCAAAGTGAGTCGCAAGCCTGACGAAGTCGACCCCGACTTCATGCAACCGCTGGAAAGCCTGCCGATTTTCCTCTCGCTCGAGGGCCGTCGCGTCGTCGTCGTCGGCGGTTCTGAAGCCGCGGCCTGGAAGGCCGATCTCGCGGCGGCGAGCGGCGCGAAGGTGGACGTTTACGCCGACGCCCCCTGCCCGAAGCTCCTTGAGCTTGCGCGCCGGCGCGCCGAGGCCGTCGCCCTCCATGCCGGAAATCCCGCGCTTGAAGGCGCGGCGCTGGTCTTCGCGGCGCTGGAGCGGGACGAGGAGGCGCTCGCGCTGCGCGACGCGGCGAAAGCGGCGGGCGTCCTGGTGGGCCTGGTGGACCGCCCCGAGCTGAGCGATTTCTCCATGGGCGCGATCGTCAATCGCTCGCCGCTCGTGATCGGCGTCTCGACGGGCGGAGCCGCGCCGGTTTTTGCGCAGGCGGTGCGCGGGCGCATCGAGACGCTGATCCCCGCGAGCTTCGCGGCGTGGGCGGGCGCGGCGAAAGCCTGGCGGCCTTGGGTCAAGGCTTCGGGCCTGGACTTTCTGGCCCGGCGCGACTTTTGGCGCCGCTTTACGCGTCTTGCCTTGAGCGCGCTCGAGCGCGAGCCGACCACGGCGGACCGCGACGCGCTCGCCGAAGAGACGCGCGCCGCAGCCGACAGCCCCTCGCGTGGACGCGTCGTGCTCGTCGGCGCGGGACCCGGCGATCCCGAGCTGCTGACGCTCAAGGGGCTGCGCATGCTGGCCGGCGCCGACGTCATTCTCTTCGACGATCTCGTGCCCGCGAGCGTTCTCGATTTCGCGCGCCGCGAAGCGCAGCGCATCAATGTCGGCAAACGCGGCTACGCGCCCTCGGTCGATCAGGCGGACATCTCCGCGCTGCTCGTCAAGCTCGCCAAGGAAGGCAAGAACGTCGTGCGGCTCAAGGGCGGCGACCCGATGATCTTCGGTCGCGCGAATGAAGAGATCGCCGCCATGCGCGAGGCGGGACTTGAAGTGGAGTTCGTGCCGGGCGTCACCGCCGCGCTTGCGGGCGCCGCGGCGCTCGGCGTTTCACTCACGAACAGGGAGACGGCGCGGCGCGTGCAGTTCGTGACCGCCCACAGCAAGGATGGGGTGTTGCCGCAGGACTTCGACTGGGCCGCGCTCGCGGACAGCAGAGCCACGACCGCGGTCTACATGGGCAATCGCACGCTGCCCGAGCTGTCACGCAAGCTCATCGAATCCGGCGCCGATCCCGACACGCCCGCCTATCTCATCGAACGCGCCTCGACGCCGAGCGAGCGCATCGTCGCGGGCACGCTCGCGGATCTCCCCGGAAAAGTCGCGGGCCAGAAGATCGAAGGCCCGGCGCTGCTGCTCATGGGCGCTTCGCTGATCATTCGCTGACCTTTTTCGCTTGACACCCGCGTCGGCGGGGATCATAGGCCGTTCATCCGACGCTTCGGCGTTCGGAGTTCCAACCTTCGTGAGAACCATGGGCAGTAGCAGCTCTGGCAGTCGTAGCGCGGCCTTCGCCGCGAGCGTCTCGCCAAAACACAGCGCAACCGTCCAAGGACTGGAAAACGAAGCTTTGATCGAGGCGAGCATCTAGCTCGCAGCGCGGGCTCGCTTTCCGGACCTTGGCATAACCAAGTCTGGAGGTGGGCCATGGACGCCCTCGCTCTCTTCTCCGCTGTCGCAACGCGACGCGACACGGCCTTCACGCTCGTTCTTCCAACGCGCGCAGCGCGCACCCGGCCTTCGCGTCGTCGGCTGATTTGCCGTTGGCGCAAGGATTCGCAGTCGGGACGCCTCGTCTGCGCTTGGCGTGACGAAGACCTCGAAGGCAGTCGAAACCTGCGACAGAGCGTCTTCCGCTTCGCGGCGTGACTCGCCCCCCACCGAACTGAAATCACCGACGCGGACCCGGCGGAAAACGCAAGTCATATTGCGCTTCCCGCAAGGTCCCGACCACAGCCCTCAAGCTATGGAAAGGATGCGCGCCATGGCCAAAGTCGCTCGCCTCCCCGTCACCCGTCCCGCTGTTCGTCCGGCGCCCCGCCCGGTGCGCCGTCCGCTGCGCCGCGCAGCGCCGCTCTTCGTCGAAGTCGCGGAGCACCTGCTCACCGAGAAGCTGCCGCTCGTCGCCGTCGCGACGGAACTCGTTCATTGCGCGAAGACGGGCCGCTTTCCGCTGCGCGCCGTGCTGCTCGTCGCCGCGCTGGCGATCTGAGGGGGCGTCGCGTAACGCCCGTCCCTGTCCCTTCCCCGCTCACGCGGGGGAGGGAGCCTTAACGATCAAGGTTGCGCTGAATTTTGATGCAGGCCGAGCTTGCGCGCTCCCCGCTTTGCGCCGGGAAGGAAGCTCTAGCCGCCTTGTTTTGTGAAGCCGCCGTGAAGCCCCGCTCTCCAGTCTATTCCTCACATAGAGAGACGAGGAGGAGACGGCCGATTTTCAAACCGCGATCAGCAGCGCCGCCAGGCGGCGCGATTCCTCGAGCAGCATATTGTAAGCGCGGACGGCGGTACCGGTCGCCATCGTCTCGCAGCCGACGCCCGCTGCGCGGAGCTTCGCTCGTAGTGGAGGGGCGAGCGGCATGAGCGTTTCACCCGTTCCGACAATCAGCAGGTCTACTTTCTCTGCAATCGCGAGATCGAGCGTCGCGGCGTCAATCTCCTCAGAACGCGTCAAAGGCAGGGCGCGCACGCCGCTGGGCGCAGCCAAGATCGAGCCACGATGAGACATCTCCGCGAAGCGGAAGCCGCCCTTTCCATATTCGTCGATCTTGTGCAGCCCGGGAACGAATTCCGCGTCCTGCGTCATGACTTGGCGGCGCCGGACTTCGAAGACCGCTTAGCCGCCCCTTTGCCGCCGCTCTTCCTCGGCGCCGAGGTCTTGGCGGCGGGGGCGGCCGGCGGAGCGGGCTGCGCCGCCGAGGGCGACTCGGCAGACGATTCAAGCGCCGCAAAGCGGGTTGGTTCCGTGTCCTCTGCGGGCGCCTCGCCGCGCCCCTCGCTGCGCAGACCGAGGTAGATAAGCATCGGCGAGCAGATGAACACGGAGGAATAGGTCGCGACGACGAGACCCCAGATCATCGCCAACGAGAAGGAACGGATAACTTGGCCGCCAAAGATCGCAAGCGACAGCAGCGCGAGGAAAACCGTGGTCGCCGTCATGATCGTGCGCGGCAGCACCGCGTTGATCGACATGTCGATGATCTGCGCGGTCGACATCTTCTTGTATTTGCGCATCATTTCGCGGATACGGTCGAGCACGACGACCGTCTCGTTCAGCGAATAGCCGACGATGGTCAGGATGGCCGCGATCGAGGTCGTGTTGAACTCGAGCTGCGTCAGCGCGAAGAAGCCGACGGTGAGCAGCAAATCGTGCATCGTCGCGATGACGGCGCTGACTGCGAATTGCCACTCGAAGCGAAACCAGAGATAGCCGAGCACGGCGATGATCGCCAGCACGACGCCGAGCGTGCCGGATTGCACCAGTTCTCCAGAGACGCGCGGCCCCACCACTTCGACGCGGCGCACGTCGTAGTCACTTTCGACGGCGGAGCGCACGCGGTCCACCGCCGCCTGCTGGGCCACATCGCCCCCGGGCTGGGTGCCAAAACGCAGGGTTGCGTCGGCGGGATTGCCGAAGGCCTGCACCTCGACGTCGCCGAGCTTGAGCTTTTCGGCGATGGCGCGCAGCGTGCCGGCCTCAGCGAAGCCGCCCTTGGCGCGCAACTCCATCACCGTGCCGCCGGCGAAATCGATGCCGAAATTCATGTGCACGAAGACGAAGAGCAGCACCGCGATGATCGAAAGAGCCGCCGACAACGGATAGCTCACGCGGCGGAACCGCATGAAGCCGAATTGAGTGTTCTCGGGAGCGAGACGCAGAAGCTTCATTTGTTGCGCCCCTTATATCGGCAGCTGCGTCGGACGCGCGCGGCGGTACCAAATGGCGATCATCATGCGCGTCATCGTCACGGCCGTGACGATCGTCGTCACGATGCCGAGCGCGAGCGACACGGCGAAGCCGCGCACGGGACCCGATCCGAGGAAGTAGAGGATCGCCGCGGCGACGAACATCGTCACGTTGGAGTCGAAGATCGTCGCAAAGGCGCGATTGAAGCCCGCGTCGAGCGAGGCGAGGATCGAGCGTCCGGCGTGCGCCTCCTCGCGGATGCGTTCGTAAATCAGCACGTTCGAGTTGACCGCCATGCCGATCGTCAACACGATGCCGGCGATGCCGGGAAGCGTGAGCGTCGAGCGCAGCAGCACGAGGCCCGCGAAGATCAGCGCGATATGCACGAAGAGCGCGAAATTGGCGAAGACGCCGAAGATTCCATAGGTGATGAGCATGTAGATGACGACGAGCGCCGCCCCGACGTAGGCCGCGCGCTTGCCGGCGTCGATCGAGTCCTGTCCCAGGCCCGGTCCGACCGTGCGCTCTTCGACGATGTTGAGCTTGGCCGGAAGCGCGCCGGCGCGCAGCAGAATCGCGAGATTATTGGCCTGCTCGGTGGTGAAGCGGCCGGTGATCTGGCCAGAACCGCCGGTGATCGGCCCCAGAATGCGGGGCGCCGAGATCACCTTGTTGTCGAGCACGATCGCAAACAGGCGGCCGACGTTCTTCGACGTGACCTCGCCGAATTTCAGAGCGCCGCGGGTGTTGAAGCGGAAATTGACGACCGGCTCGCCGCCGCGCTGGTCGAAGCTCATCTGCGCGTCGGTCAGATCCTCGCCCTGCACCATGACCTGCTTTTCGATGGTGATCTTGCCAGGCTGGTCGGTCTGGTCGACCTCCTCGGTCTCGCCCGAGGCCTGGCCGGGGTCGGCGACGAGCCTAAACTCCAGCTTCGCCGTCTGGCCGAGCACTTCCTTCAACTGTTGCGGATCCTGCAAGCCGGGCACCTGCACGATAATGCGGTCGTCGCCCTGACGCTGGATGCTCGGCTCTCTCGTGCCGAGCTCGTCGACGCGCTTGCGCACGACCTCGATCGACTGGTCGACGGCGGAGCGCACCTTCTGATTGAGCCCGGCCTCGGTCAGATTGATGCGAATGATCCCGTCGCCTGCGTCCTCGACGTCGAGCGCCGGAGGCCCGCCGAGGACGGAAGAGTAATGACGGCTGAGCGCCCTGAGCTTCGGAAGGATTTTCTCTCGGTCGGCAGCGTCCGGCACGCGGATCTGCACGCCGCGCGCCGTCTGGCCGACGCCGCCGGTGATCGCCACCTTTTCCTCACGCAGCAGACGGCGTACGTCGTCACGCAAATTGCCCGCCTGCGTATGCAGCACGGAACTCCGATCGACCTCGAGCATCAGATAGGAGCCGCCCTGTAGATCGAGGCCGAGCACGATCTGCGGCGGCATCAGCCAGGACGGCACGACCGAAGCGAGCTGCTCGTAGTGAGAGGGCGAGAGCATGCTTGGGATGACGACGGCGAGCGCCACAAGGGTCATGCCGATGATCGAGACGATCTTCCAGGTGGCGAAACGCAGCATTGATTGCTCTGAGGCTTACGACAAGGATGAAGAGCGAGGGGACGTCAGCTCTCGGCGGGCGGCGGGGCTTCCTTGGTGGCGGGTTTCGCCGCCGACGGCGCGTCCTTGGCGGGCTTCCCTGCCGCCGCAGTCTTTGAAGGCTTCGCAGGCGCCGCTTCCTTCGCGGGCTTCGTGGGCGGCGGCGCGTCCTTGATCGGCTCGCCGCGCGACCGGACTTCGCTGATCGCGGAAAGCAGCGCGCGCAGCTTGAGGTTCGGGCCCGGTTCGAACTCGAATTCGGCGTCGTCGACGACCTTGGTCACCCTGCCGATGAAGCCGTTCACGACGACGACGTCGCCGCGGCGCACGTTGCGCAGTTGGTTCTCGGCTTCCTTCTGCTTGCGCTGCTGCGGGCGGATAACGATGATGTAGACGATGCCGATGATGACGAGAAAAGGCACGATCTGCGCGAAGATATCGGCGAACCCCGGGAGTTCCGGCTGGCCCGGCGCTCCAGGGGCAGCGGTTCCCGTCTTGGTCGGGGGGGCCGACGGGGCCGCGGGCGCGGACGGCGCGGGAGATTCAGCCGCGGGCGCGGGCGCGGCTGGCGCCGCCGGGGCGGGGGCCGGCTGTTCCGTTTGAGCCATCGCGTCCGATATCAGCTTCATTTCACGATCTCGTCTCGAAGGCCCGCCAATAGGCTCGCGCGCGGCGTGGGCCGTATCGGCGCCGCGATGCGGCGCGGACTATAGCCACTCGACTTGCGAAAGCAATGCCGGGGCGCACAGATTTGCGGCGCCCGCCGCAGGACCTATCTTGGGGAGCGCGGCGCTAGCGCGCTTTCCGCTCGAGCGGATCGTTCGATCGATGAGAATTCGCGCCAGATGAGAACGCTGGGGCGAATGCTGTTCGCAAAAGTCTTTCAACTTTTGCGGAATTCGCTCTAGCAGCACAAATGAGGGCGGGAGACCAGCGTGCAGGATTTCGAGCTGATCGAAACGTTGCTCTGGACGCGGGAAGAAGGGTTCTTCCTTTTACCGGAGCATTTTCGGCGTCTGGGCGCTTCGGCGTCGGCGCTGGGCTTCGCTTTCGAGGAGTCCCGCTTGAAAGCGGCGTTGGACGAGGCCGTGAGGGTCGCCGCCCACGGGCGGCTGCGCCTGCGCGTCGTCCTGGCGCGCGACGGCGCGCATGAGCTCGGCCTCGAGCCCATCGAGCCCATCGCGCCCGAGGCCGTGTGGCGCGTCGCCGTCGCCAAGAGCCGCTTTTCCTCCACGGAGCCGATGCTGCGCCACAAAACCACGCGGCGCGAGATCTATGAAGGAGAGCTCTCGCGCTCTGGCGCCGACGAAGTGCTCTTTCTCAACGAGCGCGACGAGGTTTGCGAAGGCGCGCGAACCAACGTGTTCCTGCCGCAGGGCGAAATTCTGGTTACGCCGCCGCTGGGGAGCGGCCTGCTGCCGGGGACCCTGCGCGCGAGCCTCCTTTCCGAGGGCCGCGCGCGAGAGGATTATCTGGCCCTCGAGGATTTCGAGGATACAGAGTTTTTCATGGGCAATTCGGTGCGAGGCCTCATCAGAGCGAGGCTTATTTGAGAGCGCGGCGACCAATCCCCCGCGCCCGTCGAGTGGTCGCTGCTCACTTCTTGTGTTTAGAGGCCGCCTTGCCTTTGGCGCGCAGCGCATCGATCGCCGCGGTGCAGGCGGCGTCGGGCGTATCCTGTGTGAGGGTCGCCGCGGTCTTGAGATCGGCCTCCGCCTTGGCGAGCGCGCCAGCGGCGGCCCATTCGCAGGCGCGCCCCAGCAGCGCCCCGCCATTCGACGGATCGGTGCGCACGGCGTCCGTGAAATCGGCGAGCGCTTTCCTATGGTCGCCCTTGCCGAGATACGCCTGCGCGCGTGCGACATAGACCGGGGATTGCTCGGACAGGGCTGCGCCGTCCTTGGCATGGAGGGCGATCGCGGCGGTAAAGTCCGCGAGCGCCTTGTCCCAATTCTTGCCCGCGCTGAAGGCCGCTCCGCGCAGCGTCAGCGCCTTGGCCCGCGCCTCCGTGTCTCGATCCTTGTCGTCGATGATCTTGCCGCAATCGGCGATGCGCGCCTCGGCCTCGGCGTGCGGTCGGCAGCCTTCTCCCTCGGCGGCTGGCTTCGGGGCTTCGGGCGGCGCCGACGCGTCGCCCTCCTGTGGCGCGAGGCTATCCTCGCCCTTGGTGATCTCCACCTTGGGCGCCCGGTCCTCGATTGTCACCGAATATTCGATCGGGATCTCGACGCCCTTCGAATTTGCGACGACGGCGGCGCAGGCCTTCGCCTCCTTCGTCGAAGTCAGCATTCTAAATCCCTGCGCCTGAAGAGTCGTTTCGCTGGCCGCAGCGTTCACCAGATCGTTGAGATTGCTCTTGACGATTTCGGCGTCGCAGTCCGGCGCCGCCGGCGGCCGGCTCTTCAGCCAAATGAAAATAGCGATGAGCGCCGCGACGCCGACCCAGGCGCCCTTCACCCAAAGCGGCGTCGGCGGCCGAATGAGCGGCGGCCTCTCGCGAGCCATCAGCGTCTCCCTTTCATCGATCCCGAACGGCCAGCGCCGCCTGGCGCGCGCGACCTTAATCAGAGCTTTGGAGAATGGAAAGATTGCGCGGCTCGAGCCGCGCGCCCCCAGAGCGCGTCCCGATCGCGTGGAATCACGCGATCGAAAAGGACTAGGCTCCCAATCAGAACCTTAGAGCATGTCCTTATCGGAAAACCGATTGGCGCTTTTCCGGGACATGCTCTCGGCGCCGCGAGCTAGACCATCCCCAAACGAAGCTTTTGTGACGCGTGGAGGCGTGGGTCAGACGAGAGTCGCTGCGGGAGCCGCACATCCGGGGACCCCCAGCGCGTGGATCGCCTCCTCCAGCGCGGCAAGCTCAAGCGGCTTCGTCAGCACCGCGTCGGCGCCCGCCGCGCGCGCCGCTTCGGCGTCCTCGCGCGAGGCGCTGGCGGTGAGCGCCAGGATCGGCGTGCGCGCAGCACCGGCGCGCGATTCTGCCGATCTGATGCTGCGGGTCGCATCCAGGCCGTCGAGCTTGGGCATGAAGAGGTCCATCAGGATCACGTCGAAGCGACGGATCTTGCCCTCGATCGCCGCCTGCGCCAGCGCGACGACCTTCTCTCCGTCCTCGGCCCGCGTCGGCGCCGCGCCGAGCGCCTCCAGTTGCCGCAGCGCGATGAGCGCATTGATCTCATTATCTTCGGCGACGAGCGCGGTGAGGCCCGCGAGCTTCGGCGTGAGCTGCGGGACTGTGGATTGCGCCGGCGTCTGCGCCGGGGAACTCAGTCTTGCGACGAGAGACGCCGCACGCAGCGGCTTCACGAGCCAGCCTTCAAAATCCTTCAGCGCCGCCTCGCCGTGGGCGCGCCTCTCCAGGGGCGAGAACAGGAGAAAGCATCGCGCGACGCCGGCGCGATGCGCGCTTTCGGCAAGGTTCTCCGCCGCCTCGAGTCCCAGCGCGCAATCGACGATCGCGAGCTCTGGCGGCTTTGCGCCCGCGGTCTCCAGGAACGCGCGCGCCTCGGCGCCATTCGCCGCGATGTGCGTTCTCGCTCCCGCCGCCTCCAAATAGCGCGCCAGGAACGGGCCTTCGAAACGGCTGGCCGCGACGATCAGCGCGCTCTGGCCTTCAAACGGCCGCAAATGGCTCGCCGCTCCGGCCCCGGCCGGCAAAGTAAAAGCGAAGCGGGATCCGCTCTCGGAACTCTCTTCGAGCGCGAGCGCGCCGCCCATCTTGGCGACGAGCCGGCGCGCAATGGCGAGCCCCAAGCCCGCGCCGCCGCCCGAACGGGTGGCGAGCGGCTCGGCCTGCTCGAACTCCTCGAAGATTTTTGCCTGCGCCGTCACGGGAATCCCTGGACCCGTGTCCTCGACGACGAAGCGCAACGAACCGTTCCCGGCGGGCGAGACGCTGACGCCGAGGCCGCCATTCTGCGTGAAGTTCACCGCATTGCCGGCGAGATTGATCAGCACCTGACGAAGCCGCGCCGGATCGCCGACGATACGCTCGGGCGCCTCGGCGGCGACGTGGCTCGCGATCTCGAGGCCCTTGCCCTGCGCGCGCGGCGCCAGCAGCTCGACGACGCCCTCGACGAGCGGCGCGAGTGCGAATTCCTCCCGCCGCAGCTCGAGCCGTCCCGCCTCGATCTTGGAGAAGTCCAAAATGTCGTCGACGAGTTGCGCGAGCGCCCGCGCGCAGTCGCGGATCGAATCGACATAGCTCGCCTGCTCCGCCGCGAGCGGAGTCATCGAAAGAAGCTGGGCGAGGCCGAGTACGCCGTTGAGCGGCGTGCGAATTTCGTGACTGACGGTCGCGAGGAAGCGCGACTTGGCTTCATTGGCCGCTTCGGCCCGGTCGCGCCCCGCGGCGGCGGCGCGCAGACGGCGGAGCTCGTCGTGCAGCGCCTCCCTATCGCCGTCGGGATCGGCGCGCCGCGGCAAGAGATAAAGCGCCGCCCCGAGCCCCAGCGCGAAGGCGAGGAGGGCGAGGCCGAGGAGGCCCAAAATCTGGCGATCCATCTCCATCGCGCGTCTTCCTCAGAAAGCTTCGGCAGATTCGCGAGTTAAGCAGACAATCCCCGCCGCGTCGACGCGGGCGGGTCTTCTCTGCGGGCTTCTGGTTTGGCGGGTTGCTTCCCCTTGACGCGCCTGCAGGCCGCTGGTTCATCCTCGTTCCCGACCTAGCTATCAATTCGCGGACGTCGGGGTTTTGCGCGAGGGCCGCGGCGGGCCCCGCGTTGGTCGCCAAGGGAGAGAGCGATGCTGCATCAGGAAATCGAGAAGCTGAAGGGCTCCGTCTCGCTCAAGAAGCGCTACGACAATTTCATCGGCGGCCGCTGGGTCGCGCCCGTCGGCGGCGAGTATTTCGACAACATCAGCCCCATCACCGGCCAGCCGATCTGTCAGGTGGCGCGCGGCCGGGCCGCGGACATCGAGCTGGCGCTGGACGCCGCCCACAAGGCCAAGGACGCCTGGGGCAAGACCCCCGCCGCCGAGCGCGCGAACATCCTGAACAAAATCGCGCAGAGGATCGAAGACAATCTCGCGGCGCTGGCGCTCGTCGAAACCATCGACAATGGCAAACCCATCCGCGAGACGACCGCTGCCGACATTCCGCTCGCCGCCGACCATTTCCGCTATTTCGCCGGCTGCATCCGCGCGCAGGAGGGATCGCTCAGCGAGATCGACCATGAGACGGTCGCCTATCACTTTCACGAGCCGCTCGGCGTCGTCGGCCAGATCATCCCGTGGAACTTCCCGATCCTGATGGCCGCCTGGAAGCTCTCGCCGGCGCTCGCGGCGGGCAATTGCGTCGTGCTCAAGCCCGCCGAGCAGACGCCGATGAGCATTCTCGTGCTCGCCGAGCTCATCGCGGATTTGCTTCCGCCCGGGGTCCTCAACATCGTCAATGGCTTTGGCGTCGAGGCCGGCAAGCCGCTCGCCTCGAACAAGCGGATCGCCAAGATCGCCTTCACGGGAGAGACGACGACCGGGCGTCTCATCATGCAATACGCCTCGGAGAATCTGATTCCCGTCACGTTGGAGCTCGGCGGCAAGTCGCCGAACATCTTCTTCGCCGATGTGATGGCGGAAGATGACTCGTTTCTCGACAAGGCGCTCGAGGGCTTCACGATGTTCGCGCTCAACCAGGGTGAGGTGTGCACCTGCCCAAGCCGGGCGCTCGTGCAAAAATCCATTTATGAGAAGTTCATCGAGAAGGCGTTGGCGCGCGTGGCCAAGATCCGGCAGGGCCACCCGCTTGATCCCACCACGATGATCGGCGCGCAGGCGTCGAACGATCAATTGGAGAAGATACTCTCCTACGTGGACATCGGCCGCAAGGAAGGCGCGAAGGTCCTCATCGGCGGCGAACGCAATATGCTCGAGGGCGAGCTCAAGGACGGCTATTACGTGAAGCCGACCGTGCTCGCGGGCCATAACCGCATGCGCGTCTTCCAAGAGGAGATTTTTGGCCCCGTGGTCTCGGTGACGACCTTCGAGACCGAGGAGGAGGCGCTGCAACTCGCCAATGACACGCTCTACGGGCTCGGGGCGGGCCTCTGGACGCGCGACGGCTCCCGCGCCTATCGCTGCGGGCGCGCGATCCAGGCCGGGCGCGTCTGGACCAATTGCTATCACGCCTATCCGGCGCATGCGGCCTTTGGCGGCTACAAGCAGTCGGGCATCGGACGTGAGACGCACAAGATGATGCTGGACCACTATCAGCAAACCAAAAATCTGCTGGTGAGCTACAGCCCGAAGGCTTTGGGCTTTTTCTGAACCGCAGAGGGCGGCGCGGGATGATTGCCCCGCGCCCAACGGCCGAAGAAGAGAAACGCGACATGATCGAACGCGTCGTCGCCACGAAAGAGGCTCTTGCGCTCCTCGCCAAGCTCGAGCGGGAGCACGGGCCGCTCATGTTTCATCAGTCCGGCGGTTGCTGCGACGGATCCTCGCCGATGTGCTATCCGGCCGGCGAATTTCGCACCGGCGCCAGCGACGTGAAGCTCGGCGAGATCGGCAATGTTCCTTTCTACATGGGCGCAGCGCAATTCGATTATTGGCGGCACACGCAGCTCATCATCGACGTCGTTCCCGGCCGCGGCTCCGGCTTTTCGCTGGAGGCGCCGGAAGGCTTGCGCTTCTTGACGCGAAGCGGGGTGTTCACGGATGCGGAACTCGCCCAACTGGCGCCGGTAGAGACGGGCGCACCCGTCGAGCCATAGGCCCAATTGTCTCATTGCGTCTTTTCGGCTTTCTGCGCTCGACGAACCTCCCCTCCGAGTCGAAGCCTTCTATCTAGGCCATTGGTCGAGGCAGGCATGACCTGCAAGCTGGGCCATTATGGGCAGCGCGCTCGCGCGCCGCTACGAGGAGGAGACTGAGATGCAAGCAGTCGACGTCCAAGACTACGCCAGGCGATTGATGGAAGCCCATGGCGACAAGGCCGTCGCCGAAGCGGCGCAGAAGGCGCGGGCTCTGGAAGACCAAGGCAAGCGCGAAGACGCCGAGCCTTGGCGACGCATCGAGGCCGCGCTGAAAGAGATGCTCGGGCCGCACCAGAGTTGAAGCCGGCCAATACACGAGCGGCGCCCTCTGCAAACGTCGACGGCGTCGCTCCGCTGAACTGTGCGAGAAGGCGATGCTCTCTGACAAAATGAAAACGGCTTTAATCTTCCTCATGCTCTCGGCGGTCACGCTGACGCTGGCGATCGGTTCCGCGCAATATCTGATGCATGTCGCCGTTCTTCGATAGAGCCTGCGGCGCGATCCGAGAATCGGCGTCACCTGACGCATTCGATCAGCGCGATCGGAGGATGGTCCAGGAAGTCCGCCCAGAACGACGCGGCACCGCCTTCGGGCGACAATCGCAGCGCCGGCCAGCCGATCTCGCTAAAGCCCGCGCCGCGCAAGGCGGCTTCATAAGTGGGCTGGTCGAGAAAATAGTTCTCGACGCTGAAGGCGTCGCCGTCCTCCAAGAAAAAGTTCCAAACAATGGGCGCGCCGTTGCGAACCGGTTTCGAGACCTTCGAGTCGAAGCCGTATTTTCGGTAGGATCGCCCGTGCGTGAAATCGGCGGAGGTGCTGCAGTTGACGCTCACAAAGCGGCCGCCGGGTTTCAGGCAACGCGCGAGCGAAACGCACATGGACTGCAATTCCCGAGCGTCATGCGCGTAGTTGAGAAAATACGCCGCGAAGACCAGATCGAACGGCTCGCCGAAGCTCAGGTCTTTTCCGTCGCGCACCAAATAATCAATTCCGATTGGCGCGGCGCTCTCTTGTGAGCGCGCCAGCGCGATCATGGCCGGCGAGAGGTCGACGCCGATGACGCGCTCGGCTCCGCGCTGGCGCAGCAGGCGCGTATAGAAACCCTCGCCGCATGCGACGTCCAACGCTGCTTTTCCGTCGAGCTCCCCCAGGAGAGGCATCAGAGAGTAGGCTTCGATATGCGTTCGCCAGGGCTGTCGCTTGGACCGCTGATACCGTTCCGCAATGGGATCGTAATTCGTCGTCATTGTCGGGCGTTCTCGTCGCGCCGGAGGACCAACGCCGCTACGACCACAGTCGGGCGAAAGGCCAATGGGTCCAATAAGAGAAACCCAACTTGAAAGACTCTGCTTCGACTTCGAGAAAGACGTTGGATTCCCCAAGTCGCGACGCGAACGCGCCTCATGACGAGCATGAGGCGCGTTCGCTAGAGCCGATTTCAGAAGGGAGTCCAGGCCCCGTAATTATTGCGCGTGAGCAGCCCGCCGCGGACGAAGCCGACCGCGCCGCCGTAAGCGACCTTGCACCAGCCGGAGCCGAGCCCGTTCGGGCAGTGCAGCACATTCACCTCGCCCCCCGCGGGGATGGTGGTGATGACGCGAGAGAAGATGCGCGGAGACTTGTGCAGCGCCGTCGCGTCATTCGTAACCACTCCGGCGACGTCGACCTGACCGCCGCTCCTTGCGAGCGCCACCTCTTTCACCCAGCCCTTCACATCGCCGGCCTGAACCTGGCAATAACGCCACTTCCAACCGGTGGCGCAGGTGAGAACCTGAACGTCGACGCCGGCCGGGATCGTCGCGACGACGGGCCATTTGGCCCCCGGTCCCGAACGCACGCTCACCGGGCTCGCAAACTCCGTGGCGTTCGCTGCGACGGCGAGAGCCAGCGCCATGAGGACCGTCGCGCTCGCCAACCCCAATGTCCGTAATTTCATTCTCCCCTCCCATTCTTGTGTTTATCTGTCCTCCCGTCTGCGGCGACCCCGCAGGGGAGGGCTCCTTTTACACTGATCCAGGCTAAAGCTCATCCGGCGCGTTTCAAGTGGCGCGACATCTCGTCGCCCGCTCATCCACTGCTTAAACGTGGGTCATGTCGCCGCGTTAAATGACGGGGAAGCGTTGACATTCGCGGGATCGCGCGCATTGGGAGAGATTCGCATTCGCGCATGAAGCGATTGGTTCCGAGCTGCTTTCGACCGCTGGAGCCATTCCGACGGAGGACGGTCCCAGCAGGACCGCCTCGCGCAAGTCTTCGGAACGCATATTGCAGGGATTACGCTAGCGTGGCAGTTTTCGTTTTAACCTTAACCCCACAATAAGGGGGCTGAAAATGCGGACCCTCGAAGAAACGCGTTCGGCCACGGGTCTACGCTCGGAGGAAATCATCGTCGGCGCAGCAGAAACAGAAGCGCTGCATGCGACGCTCAAAAGCTATCTTTCAAATTTGTGGAGGGGTTCCGACGTGGTGCGCGAGCTTATCGTCGCAGACCTCCGAACGGCTTTGGATCTTGGCGTGCAGGACCGCGCCGCCGATCTCCTGCTCGTCCTGCGCCTGTTTCTGACGGAACACGCGGATGCGGCGCTCGCGCCCTGTCCTTGCGAGAAAAATTGTTCGGAGCTCATCTATGACGAGTCCACGGGCCGATACTCGTCCACTTGCCCCAACCTCCATGCCTTCACGAAGGCTCATAAATAACTGCCGCGCCGACCCGGGCGTTCACGCCGCGCGCTGCATGCCGACGAGACCGGCGCGATAGGAGAGCGCCTCGGCGAGATGGCGACGCGCGACGGAGTCCGCGCCCTCGAGATCGGCGATGGTGCGCGCGAGCTTCAAGACGCGATGGAAGCCGCGCGCCGAAAGCGCGAAGCGCTCTGAAGCCTCCCGGATGAGCTCCGTCCCCTTGGAATCGAGCTTCACGACAGTCTCGATCAAATGGGCGGGCGCGGCGGCGTTTGTCGCGGGGCCTGCGCAACCGAGGGCGCCGTAGCGCACGCGCTGCGTCTCGCGGGCTGCGGCGACGCGCGCCGCGACTTCCGTCGAGCCTTCGGAGGGCGGCGGCAGGACGAGATCGGCGGCGGAAATCGCCGCGACCTCGATCTGCAGATCGAAGCGGTCGAGCAGCGGACCGGAGAGCCGCGCCTGATATTGCGCCGCGCAGCGCTCATTGGGCTGACGCTTGCACGCGAATCCCGGGGTGCGGGCGTGGCCGCAGCGACAGGGGTTCATCGCGGCGACGAGTTGAAAGCGCGCGGGATAGATGGCGCGATGATTGGCGCGCACGATCGCGACCTCGCCCGTCTCGAGCGGCTGCCGCAGCGCGTCGAGCGCCTGGGACTGGAACTCCGGGAGTTCGTCCAGAAACAACACGCCGTTGTGGGCGAGCGAAATCTCGCCGGGCCTCGCTTGCGCGCCGCCGCCGACGAGCGCCGGCATGGAGGCGGAGTGGTGGGGCGCGCGAAAGGGACGCCGGTCCGTTAGTTCGCCGCCGGCGATCTCGCCCGCCACGGAGTGGATCATTGAGACCTCGAGCAGCTCGCGGGGGCTCAGAGGCGGCAGGATCGACGGCAGCCGCGCCGCCAGCATCGACTTGCCCGCGCCGGGCGGGCCATTCATCAGCAGATTGTGGCCGCCGGCGGCGGCGATCTCGAGCGCGCGTTTGGCGCTCTCCTGGCCCTTCACGTCGCGAAGATCCGGCAGATCGCCGGCTAGGCGGCGGACGGCCGGCTGCGGCCGCGACAGCACCTGCGTCCCCTTCAGGTGATTGGCGAGCTGAATGAGCGAGCGCGGCGCGACGACGTCCATGTCGCGCGAGGCCCAGGCGGCCTCCGATCCGCACTGCGCGGGGCAGATCAGCCCGAGGCCGCGCGTGTTGGCGGCGACCGCCGCTGGCAGAACGCCCGCGACAGGGGTCAGCGTTCCGTCGAGCGCAAGCTCCCCAAGCACGACATGACCGTCGAGCGCGTCTGAGGGCAGCGCGCCGATCGCCGCCATCACGCCGAGGGCGATGGGCAGGTCGTAGTGGCTCCCTTCCTTGGGCATGTCCGCCGGCGCGAGGTTGACGGTGATTCGCTTGGCCGGGAGCGCCAGGCCCGAGGCGACGAGCGCGGCGCGAACCCGCTCACGCGATTCGGCGACCGCCTTATCGGCGAGGCCGACGACGTTGAAGACCACATTGCCGCTCGAAATCTGCACCTGCACGTCGACGGGCTTGGCCTCGACGCCCTCGAAAGCGACGGTTGCAACGCGGACGACCATGATTTTTGCCCCACTCGCGCGGCTTCGGAACAACGAGGTGAGCCTAGCCGCCTTTCTTGAGCACGGCAAGAACAATATGAGAACAGATGGCCCTTCGGCTGGCGAGGGACTCTAACCACACGCCGCCGGCTTCACAAAGGCGTCACTCAGGCTATAGACTATGCGCGTGGGAAGCTGCGAGGGATTCGGGCCGCGACTGGGGCGTGTTCCTCGCGACGGAAAGGCGCGGGCGTGACGATTCCCCTTCGCACACAGCATGTCTCACCTCAGAACTGTCCGGCGCTCGTGCTCAATGCCGATTTCCGCCCTTTAAGCTACTACCCGCTCTCGCTTTGGGGATGGCAGGACGCGATCAAGGCGGTGTTTCTCGACCGCGTCAACATCGTCTCGCACTATGACCGCGTCGTCAAAAGCCCCTCCTTCGAGATGCGCCTGCCTTCGGTCGTATCGCTCAAGGCCTATGTGCGGCCGTCGCGCCAGCCGGCCTTCACGCGCTTCAACGTTTTCCTGCGCGATCGCTTCACCTGCCAGTATTGCGGCGAGCATGAGGAGCTCACCTTCGACCATGTGGTGCCCCGCTCCAAGGGCGGCGCGACGACCTGGGAGAACGTGGTCGCGGCCTGCTCGCCCTGCAATCTGCGCAAGGCCGATCGGCTGCCTTCGGAAGCGCATATGACGCCGATGCAAAGGCCCTTCGCGCCGTCGATCGCAGACCTCCACCGCAACGGCCGCCTGTTTCCCCCCAATTATCTGCACGAAAGCTGGATGGATTATCTCTACTGGGACTCGGTGCTCGAGCCTTGATCGGCGGATTGCTGCGCCGCATCCTGGTCATGGGCTTCGGCTTCGTGCTTGCCGCAAGCTGCGGCGCGCTGTTCCTGCCGATCGCCGCGCTTTCCGACGCGACCGTCCGCGAGGCCGGCTTTGAGGCTGCGATCGGCGGCCTGTTTGTGATGCTGGACGAGACGGCTCGCGGCGAGCCCGGCGTCGGACTCCACGCCTTGGGGCTCGTCTTCTGGGCGATCCTCGTCGCGGTCTGCGTCGCGCCCCTAGCTTTTGCGGCGCTCGTCGGCGAGATCGCGGGCGCAAGGAGCTGGAGCTGGTATGTCGGCGCGAGCGGCTTTCTCGCCGCGGCCTCGCCCTGGATCGCCCGCGGGGCCAGGGCCCAGCCGGGCGGTCATGCGCCGACCCAGACGGAGATTCGTATCCTGGGCCTTTTCTTTCTCACCGGCGCGCTCACCGGATTGCTTTACTGGCTCGTTTCCGTGCGCGGCGATCGACGGCCGAAAAACAACGCGACTGTCTAGAGTCCGAGATCGCATGGCAGCGAACGGGGTCGTCGCAAAACCCGGCGCGAGGCGCTCGGGATTGACGCGTGCGCCGGCGCACTGATTTTCCTCACAGAGATGGCGCCCAATATCTCGCCCGGCGGAAGCGCCTCGGCTGAAGAGCGTTCCTGCGTGGAGGCCGACATGACCATCATCCCTTTTCCGCTCAAGGTTTCCGTGGAGGACCGAGGGGCGGCCGCCGTTAGCCCTCCGCACGTCATGGACCTCGGCGGGCGCTTTCCTTGGGTCGAGGCTGGCGAGGATCACGACAGTGCGAAATATCTCATCTGCAACCTAGCGCTTGGCGACATCAGAAACACTTTGCGCGCGATGCTGACGATGGAGGGCCGGGTTCACGTCGAAACCTATCTCGCCGCGACGGGCCTGCTCGCCGGCTTCGCCGCGCAGCGCGCCTTGCTCGATCGGCTCTCCAGGCTCCCGGCCGAGCGCAGAGCTGGGCAAGTCGTGGTGGCGACGACCCGGGCGGGCGACAAATTCTACTTCGGCGACATGCTCAACGACGCGCTGATCGCGCGCCGCGAGGAGGAGAAGCGCCTCAAGATTTGGCCGCTCGCGTTTGATGCGGCGATCTCCGCCGGCATGAAGCAAGTCTCGGTCCCCAGGCTCGAAACCCTCTTTGGCGATGTCGCCGGTCGTATATCCGAGCCCTTCTTCCCCTCGGCCGACACGAAGCCCGCGGCCTCCGCGAAACCACTGCTCACGCTCTTCTGGCCGCTCGCGCGTCAGACTTTCGACGGCAGGCTCACGGCGCAAACGCTCCCCGGGGAGCAGCCCAAGATCGTCCCCCATCATTGGCGTCCGGTGATCCTGGCTTTCGTCGCCGCGGACTGCCTGCTGGAAGCGGCCAAGACCATGCCTCCCGCCAAGGCGCTCTCGATCCTGATGCAGAGCGCAATTTACGGCTCCAAGGTGGATCCTTCGGGGGTGGAGGGCGGAAGAGCGACCCCCACCGCCTGATCTAGCGGACGCTTTTCGTCGCCGCCTCCTCAAGTCGGGCGAGGCCCTTCTCGAACTGAGCACCGAGCTTGACGTCGTGCCTCAACAGCAAATTCGTCGCCTTGGCGACGAGCCCGCGCCGTCCGACCATCGTCCAATCGACCTTGGATCCCTGGCCCTCCGGCGTGATGCGGAAATGCACGTCGTTTTGCGCCGCCACGGGTTTTTGCATGTCGAGCCTCATCTCCACACTTTCATTGGGCTTGCTGGAGACGATCGTTACTTTTCCGGCCCTGTTGGCGTCGGACCAGATCATGCTCGCGCCTTCGCCCGATCGCGGTCCTTCGAACGACTTACTGTCGCCTGGATTGAAATCGGCCCAGGGCGACCAGGACTCGAAGCGATGCAGATCATTGACGAACCCGAACAGCGCCGGCGGCGAAGCCGCGATGGTCCGGCTCCGCGTCACCACGAAACGGTCCGGCTGAAGAATGATGACGGCCGCGAGCGCGGCAAGTCCGAAATAAAGAAGAACGAGCAGAACGCCGGTCATGCGCAAGCCCCCCCTGGAAATGAGCGCCGCGCGGAAGCAGCTATGGCGCGGGGCGCCGCGGTCAAGCCGGGCTTACCCGGGTTCTCCGGCCGTCTTGCTTGAAAGAGGCCCTTCCCCGGACGCGGGGCTGATGTTTCTATAGCGGTCGCGTCCTGGTGGAGGCGTCCGAAATTTTCCGCTGAGGTATTGATGAGCATCAGGGCTTCGCCGCGCATTGCATCCGCGAGTATCGACGACGCCCGCCACACGCTGCGCGAGACTTTCGGCTTCGATAACTTTCTGCCCGGACAAGCCGAGATTGTCGAGGCGGTTCTCGCCGGGCGCGACGTTCTCGCCGTCATGCCGACGGGCTCGGGGAAATCGCTTCTCTATCAGCTCCCGGCGGCGATGCGGATGGGTCTCGTCGTCGTCGTCTCGCCGCTCATCTCGCTGATGCGCGATCAACTGCGCTCGCTCACGGCGGCCAAGCTGCCCGCCGCGGCCCTGCATTCGGCCGAGGATGACGCGGATTTCGCGCGCGCTTGCGCGGAGGTGGCCTCGGGTCGCGTCAGGCTGGTCTACGCCGCGCCCGAACGGCTCGCGCAGGAGGGGACGCTCGATTTGCTCATCCAACGGCGCGTGGCGCTGCTCGCCGTCGACGAAGCCCATTGCGTCTCCGCCTGGGGTCACGATTTCCGGCCGGAGTATGGACGTCTGCGCGAGGTGGCGCGCCGGCTTGGCGATCCGCCGATCCTCGCGGTCACGGCGAGCGCCGGTCCGCGCACGCGCGAGGATATCGCGCAAAGACTTTTCGCGCGCGAGCCGCAAGTCTTCGTGCGCTCCTTCGCCCGCCCCAATCTCGCGCTCGCCTTCGCCGAACGTCATGACGAATTCGGCCAGCTCACGCGTTTCATCGCGGCTCAGGGCGATGCAAGCGGCGTCGTGTACTGCGGTTCGCGCGCCAAGGTCGATCGCCTGGCGCAGGAGTTGCGGGCGCTGCGTTTTGACGCGCTTCCCTATCACGCCGGACTGGACAGCGGGCGCCGCGCGGAACATCAGGATGCGTTCTTCGCAAGGCCGGGGAGCGTGATGGTCGCGACGATCGCCTTTGGGATGGGCGTGGATAAAAGGGACCTTCGCTTCGTCGCGCATGTCGATCTGCCCGATTCGATCGAGGGCTATTACCAGGAGATCGGCCGCGCCGGCCGCGATGGCGAGGAGGCGCGCACGTTGCTGCTGTTCGAGCGGCGCGAAGTGGCGAGTCGCCTTGCGTTCAGCGCCCAACAACACGATGCGGCGGTCGAGGCGGAGCGCGGACGGCGCGAAGCGATGGCGCGTCTTTGCGTTGCGCCCGGTTGCCGCATGCAGGCCATGCTCGCGGAATTTGGCGAAGCGAGCGCGCCTTGTGGGAATTGCGACCATTGTCGCGGCCTCCTTGCGCCGGCGCGCCGCGTTCATTCCTTCGCCCTCGGCCTACAGCTGCGGGCAAGGGGAAAAGTCCGATCCTTCTTGGAACGCGAAGACAACGTAAGCACGGAGCGAGAGCCGGAGATCGAAACGTCGTGGCCGCAGGACGTGCTGAAGGACGCGGCGCCGCTCACCGTCGAGGAGGAGCGCCTTCTCGTCCTCCTCGCGGCGGAGCGCAAACGGATCGCTCGCCTGCGCCGGCTCCCGCCGCGACAGATCGCGAGCGATGAAACGTTGCGCGCTCTCGCGCGCGACCCGCAGGCTGAGTTGGAGGCGATCGACGGGGAAGCGGCGGCGGCCTTCTTGCGTGTGGCGAACGAGGCGCGTCGCCCGCGATGAAGCTCAATCGCCGCGCTGGAAATGCTCGAAGACGATCCGCGCCGTCGTCTTGTTGAAGCCTGGCGTCTTCTCCAGATCGGAGAGCGCCGCCCCCGCAATGGCCTTGGCCGAGCCGAAAGCGAGCAGCAGCGCGCGCTTTCTCGCCGGGCCAATGCCGGCGATCTCGTCGAGCGGATTGGCGGCGAAAGCCTTCTTGCGGCGGGCGCGATGCGTGCCGATCGCGAAGCGATGCGCCTCGTCGCGCAACCGTTGCACGAAATAAAGCGCCGGATCGTGCGGCGGCAGGCGGAACGGCTCGCGCCCCTCGATGAAAAAGGTCTCGCGGCCGGCGTTGCGGTCGGCGCCCTTGGCGATGGAAGCGATCGCGACGCCGGTTACGGAAGATTGCGCCAGCGCCTCGCGCGCTGCGTCGAACTGGCCGCGCCCGCCGTCGATGAGGACGAGATCGGGCTTCGCCGGAAAGGCGTCCGGATCGCTCGCCGCTTCGCTCTCCTTGGCGAGACGCGCGAAGCGCCGCGTCAACACCTGCCGCATCATCGCATAGTCGTCGCCGGGCGCGATCTCGCCTGGGGCGATATTGTAGGTGCGATAATGCGCCTTCATGAAGCCTGCGGGTCCCGCGACAATCATCGCGCCGATCGCCTGACTCCCGCCCGTGTGGGAGTTGTCGTAGACCTCGACGCGCCGCGGCGGCGCCGCCAGCCCGAAGACCTCGCCAAGCGCGACGAGCAATTTCTCCTGGCTCGAGTCCTCGGCGAGCTTTCTCGATAGAGTCTGGCGCGCGTTGTTCAGTGCGTGCTCCACGAGCTCGCGCTTCTCGCCGCGCAAGGGCGTTGCGACCTCCACCCGCTTCTTCATGCGCACATAGAGCGCGTCCGCGAGGACTTCGCGATCCTCGATTCTGTGAGACAGCAGAACGAGCGGCGCGGACGGGTGCTCGCCATAAAATTGGGCGAGAAACGAATCCAGCACTTCTTCCTCGGAGAGCGTCTTGTCGGCGCGCGGAAAATAGGCGCGGTTACCCCAGTTCTGATAGGCGCGGAAGAAGAAGGCCTCGATGCAGAAACGCCCGGCCTCCTTGGCGATGGCGAAGACGTCCGCCTCTTCGACGCTGTGCGGATTGATCCCCTGGGCGCCCTGGATCGCCGACAGCGCCGAGATGCGGTCCCGGAGACGCGCGGCGCGCTCGAACTCCAAGGCTTCGGCCGCCTGCGTCATTTCATGCGCAAGCTGCTCGCGCACGGCGCGGCTTTTGCCGGTCAGAAAGTCCTTGGCCTCCTGCACCAGCACATCGTAATCCTCGAGCGAGATTTCACCGGTGCAAGGGCCGGAGCAGCGCTTGATCTGGTAGAGGAGGCAGGGACGCGTGCGGTTTTCGTAGAAGGAGTCCGCGCAGGAGCGCAGAAGGAAGGCGCGCTGCAGCGCGTTGAGCGCGCGATTGACCGCCCAGACGCTGGCGAACGGGCCGAAATAATCGCCCTTGCGCGAGCGCGCCCCGCGGTGCTTGCCAATCTGCGCGGCGGCGTGGTCGCGCGCGATCAGAATATAGGGAAACGATTTGTCGTCGCGCATCAGCACGTTGAAGCGCGGCTTGAGCTGCTTGATGAGATTGGCTTCCAGCAGCAGCGCGTCGGTCTCGGTTTCGACGGAGATGAACACCATCGACGCCGTTGCGGCGATCATCCGCGCAATACGGTTCACGTGGCCTGCGAGGCGCGTGTAGCTTGCGACCCGCTTCCGGACGTTCTTCGCCTTGCCGACGTAAAGCACCTCGCCGTTCTCTGCGATCATGCGATAGACGCCGGGGCCGTTCGGCGCGTTCCTCCACTGCGCCTTGATGACCTCGACGCCGCGCTTCAAACTCTCGGGCGCATCCGGAAGGTCGCCGGCGCTTTCCTCGTCGGGAAGCTCCGGCTCTTCTTCGGGAAGGTCTTCTTCAGGCGGCGCGTCGACGGGGCGGTCCGAGGGAATCATAGCTCAAGATATCGGTGGTCGCGGCCCCGGCAAAAAGAGCGTCGCCGCTCTCAACTCGCCCGCCGCGCCCGCGGCCGCGACGCCCTCTCGCGCATGAGGCGCGGCAGCAGCAGATGCGGGGCGACGCCCTCCTGGATCAGCGCGCGGCGCAGCGGCGCGAAGGCGCTCACCGCGACAAACCCGGCGCCGCGCAAGAGATCGACGGGGAGATAGGGGATGATCAGCGAGCGGTTGAGCAGGTCCACGCCCAGCGTGCGGAAGCCGATGTCGGCGCGCCGATGCCGATCATAGCGCGCGAGCGCGGAGGCGAGCTCACGCCGGTTGGAGAGATCGACGCTCGCCAGACACTCCTCGAGATCGGCGACGTCTCGAAGGCTCAGGTTCAGCCCTTGCGCGCCGATGGGCGGAAACACATGGCAGGTCTCGCCCACGAGCGCCACGCGATCCTTGGCGTAGGAGGAAACGCGCATGCCGCCCATTCGGAACTGACCGATTCCGCCGTCGACCGCCATGGCGCCGAAACGCCCGTGCGAGCGGTCCTCGAGCTCGAACTGCAGTTCCTTGCCGGGCTTCGCCAGCCTGCGGCTCGCATCGGCGACGCTCATGAGCCAAACGAGGCTCGAGCGGTTCGGCGCGCCCTCGCGGCCCTGCAGCGGCACGAGTGTGAACGGCCCGGAGCGCGTGTGATATTCGACCGAGACATCGTCATGCGGCAGCTCATGCTTGAGCATCGCCGTCAGCGCGACCTGTGGATAGGTCCATTCCTGAGTGTCGATTCCGGCGACCGCGCGTGCGCGGCTCGCACGTCCGTCCGCCGCCACGACGAATTCCGCCTCGACCCGCCGCCCATCGGCGAGCTTCGCGACCGCGCCGTCGCCGTCGAAGACGAAGTCGGCGATGTCGGCTTCGATGATCTCGAAGTCGGCGCGTTCGCGCGCGGCGGCGATCAGGATCTCGACCAACTCGTCGTTCGAAACGTTGACGCCGAGCGCCGGGAGGCCGATCTCGCGCGCCTCGAGCACAAGATCGGGCGTCGGCAGCAACTGGCCCGTGTCGTCGATCATGCGGATCGCGGCGATCGGCTCGGCTTTTTCCTTGACGCGCTGCAGAACGCCCAGCGCATCGAGAAAGCGCGTGGAGGCCTCGAACAGCGCCACGGTGCGTCCGGGTAGCGGCGGCGGAAAGCGCCCCACGAGCGCCACGTCAAAACCCGCGCGCGCGAAGGCCATCGCGGCGGCGATGCCGGTCGAGCCGGCCCCGGCGACAAGAATTTGCTTCTTAACGGTCTTGGACTCGACGGCGAACTCGTTCATGGTTTCGTTCTCCTTGAAGGCTCTATATAGCGCCTGGGGGCGGTGGGAGCGAGGCCGGAACGCCGCGCCCGCCGCGGGAAATCACTGTTTCCGATCTTTCGACGAGGAACTTGGATGACGACCGTCAAGGCCATTCGCGTGCACGCTGTCGGGGCGCCGGACGCGCTGTGCTACGAGGACGTGAAGCTGGCGCCGCCCGGCCCCGGCGAGGCGCAAATCCGCCAGCATGCGATCGGCGTCAATTACATCGACGTCTATCGGCGTTCGGGCCTCTATCCCGCGCCCTTGCCCTTCATTCCCGGCCATGAGGGGGCAGGGGAGGTGATCGCCGTCGGCGAGGGCGTCGAGGATTTCAAAAAGGGCGACCGAGTCGCCTATTTGGATGCTGGGCTCGGCGGCTATGCCGAAGCGCGCAACGTTGCCGCCGACGCGCTGGTTCGCTTGCCGAAATTCCTGTCCTATGAGCAGGGCGCCGCGATGATGCTGAAGGGGCTGACCGCGGAATATCTGCTGCGCCGCACCTTCAAGGTCAAGAAGGGCCATCGCGTTCTCGTCCAAGCCGGGGCGGGGGGCGTCGGACAATTGCTTTGCCAATGGGCCTCCGCGCGCGGCGCCAAAGTGATCGCCACGGTCGGCAGCGCCGAAAAGGCCGAAATCGCCCGCAAGGCCGGCGCCGACCACACGATTCTCTACCGAGACGAGGATTTCGTCGCGAAAGTGCGGGAATTCACCAAGGGGAAGCTCTGCCACGTGGTCTACGATGGCGTCGGACGCGCGACCTTTCCGGCTTCGCTCGACTGTCTGAAGCCCTTCGGCATGTTCGTGAGCTTTGGCTCGGCCTCGGGTCCGATTGCCGCCTTCGACATGGGTCTCCTGGCGCAGAAGGGCTCGCTCTATGCGACGCGGCCGTCTCTCTTCACCCACATCGCGGACGTCAAAACCTACCGCGCAATGACCGAGGAGGTCATCGACGCGCTGAAGCGCGACGACATCGCGCTCGAGGCGATCAGCGCGCGGCCCTTGGCGCAAGCCGAGCAGGTCCACGCCGATTTGGAAGCGCGGAAAACCACAGGGTCGATCGTGCTGACGCCTTGAGCTTGACTGAAGAGGGGATAGAATTCCGGGGATAATGACAATATGGTTACAGCGGGTCGGGAGCGCGTAGCCACCCAGTAAGTCACTGAAATCATACGTTATATCGCGTAGCAAGGTAGCGTCGCGTCCGCGAGTTGGCCATAAACGCTCTCATTACGGCGAATTTAGGGGTTTTCACAAAAATATTATGCGAGAAATTTGAAACCGAATCGCTTAGTCTGTCCTGACGTTGTGGCTAAAGGTTCCTCCCGCCTGTCGATGGGCCATAACTGACTGAACCCGGCTCAAAAGCAGCCGGGCTCTTTTTTTTGCGGGCGCCTTTCTCCCACAATCTAGCGCTGCGGCCCGTAGTTGACGGTGATCTTCAGCGTGATCTCGCGTTTCGGCGGATCGAAGGGTGCAGCGGCGCGAATTGTTTGAAGCGCGCTTTCATCGAGCTTCGCTTCGCCGCTGCTCGATACAATGCGCAGAGAATCGGTGCGCAGCGCTCCGTCCGGCAGGATCGTGAAGGAGACGGCGGCGGCGCCGCGCAGTCCCGCCCATCGGCCCGTCTCGGGATAGACGAGCTTGCTTTGCACTCTTTTCGTCAGCAGCTTCGCATAGTCGCGCAAGGGGTCGGTCTGATTTTCGGAGCGCAGCTGCAACCGGCGCGCCTCCTGCCGCCGATCGGCCCCCGCAATCAACTGCGCGCCAGGATCGCCCGGCGCAAGCTTTGCGGGCCTCACCGGGCGTTGTTCGGCGGCGGGCGGGGACCTCGCCTCCCGCGTGGCCATGTCCGAGGGAACGTCTTCCCCCGCCTGGGTCATCGGTCGCGGCGGAAGGTTCTCGGCTTTCGAGCCTGGAGAGCCGCCGGTCTGCTTCTTCATTCTCGCTTCGGCCTGCTCATTGGACTCAGCGCCCGTATATTCGACGATCAGCGTTTCGGCCTCGTCGAATACCGGCGTCATCGCCCAGGCCGCGATCAGCAGGATCACCAGATGGATGGCGAGCGACGCCGCCAGCCCGGGTTTGACCGCTCGCCACACGCCTCAGCGCCCGTTCGAGCTGCGGGTCAGGAGAGGCGGCACGCGCTGGGCTCCGCCGTGAGCGGCGCGCGCGCCTGTTCTCCCGCCCGTTGGAGGGACAGCTCGTCTTTCCCGTAGCGGATGTAGGGCGCGAATCTTCGGAGAATCTCCCGGCTCAGCGCCGGAAGCACGTCGCGTTCGTAGCGATAGATGCGTCTCTGCAGCAACGCGAAGCAGTAATAGGCCGGCACAGCGATGAACAATCCCCACATCGTGGAGATGTGGGACTGGTCGATCGCCATCACCAGGGCGACCATGTCCCTGTCTCCGGCGATCGCGAACTGTTTGAAGGTGCCCATGATGGCGATGGTGGTCCCCAGCACGCCGAGGAGCGGCGCGACGACATAGGCGGTCGAAAGGGGCATAAGGGAGTGATAGTGCCGGTCCGTCGAGTCCTCTATCGGCTCGCGATTGATGTCGGGGTGCACCGGCTCGCCGCGCTCGCCGGCTTCGATATATCCCAGCAACACCTGAGCAAGAGGGCATGCTTCGTAGGCCAGCCCTTCCCGAAAGGCATGGAACTCTTCCGGGCTCCTGATCGAGCGGGCGGCTTCGACCAGGCTAGCGGGGATCACGCGAGACTGGCGAAGGTCCAAAAGCCTTTGGATGGTGACGCCGAGGGTGAAGATGGACAGCGGAATGAGGAACGCCATGGTGATTCCGCCACGCAATACATATTCCTCGAAGGTCGCCGCTACGGCTTGCCCGAATTCATGGACTCCCATCAGCACGAGCCTTCTCCGTCTCACTCTTCACCTTGGCGATGCCCGCCTGCTTGCAGGCGCCCAGCACGTCCACCGTCGCCTGTAACCGGCTCTCGAGATCGCCGCGCACGATCACGCTCTTCAGATTCGGGTTCGCCGCTTTTCGCTCGCGCATCTGCGTGGGCAGTTTATCGGGGGCGACCTCGTCTTGGCCGATGAAATAGCGGCTGTCTTTGGTGACCTGGATCAGCAGCGATTCATTGTCCCTTGACGTCTGCTCCCCGTATTCTGTTTTCGGGACCGCGACGTTCAACGATTTCGTCACGGCGAGCTCCGTCGCAAAGACGAAAAAGAGGAGAATGTTCAGCACCAGATCGAGGAAGGAATTCACGCTGATGTCCGGCTGCTGCCTTCCGGGCGACAAATGTCTTGGCCGTTTTCTCATGTCGCCAGCGCCGCTGCGCGAGGCGCCGAGAACGCGCGTATTAACGATCCGGACGAGGAGATTGAAATCGGCCTCGGCCCACGAACCTCGACCGCCCGGGAAGGCGCCTTTTGTCGCACTCTGTGTCCGACCTCCAGAGCCGCGCCGACAAGCCTTCCGCTGACTCAGAGGGCGGAGCGCCTGCCGATTTAGCAGGATAATAGGAAGGAGGCGATCTGTATCCGGACTGCATATAGACCAGGCGGCGGCAAATGAAAACCGCCGCCGTCCGGTGCGGAGAGCTCGGACGTAACGGGTAGCTCGCTGCGCTGCTCTTCGTAGTGGCCGAACGGGCGATAGCGATAGAGATATGACGGCGCGACGCTTTCAAACGCCGTCGGCGCGATTCTCAAGCCCTCGCACCTCGGACTTCGCCGCGTCGCAGACGACGTTGTCATGCTTCAAGGGCTCGACCTGCTCGGTGGTCACGCGCCCACGCGACATGAGGAGCGCTCGGCCCCTATTCACTGCCAACGTAGCGTCCGAGCACTTCCTGCCACCAGCTGGTGTGGATCGCCTCGATAAGCGCGATGTTGAGCGGCTGCCGTAGCTCGCTGTTGAGCGGAAGCGCGATCGCATAGCGACCCGGGTCGAGCCGCAAATCGAGCATTTGGAGCTCGGTAGGGAAATTCTCGTGGATTTGCCATGCCAGGATGGGCTTATCGTCCACCACTGCATCGAGCTCGTCGTCCGCCAACGCCCGCAGCGCGTCCTTCAGCGTGGCGAAGTCGCGGTGCGCGATATGGTTGCGGTCGAGATAGGCTAGTGTGGCCTTCGAGTCCCGCCAGGCGCCTACGCGGGCCTTGTGCAAATCCGCTTCCTCGCGCACGAGTCCCTGCATTTCGCGGGCGGTCAGGTGGCTTGTGATCGCGGCGGTGAAGGCGGCGATCAGGGCGACCGACCCGATAACCCAAACCGCGCCCAGCACGCGGCCGGGCCTCGTCGACGGCGAGCCCGCGGCGGCGCCGCCTCGAGTCATTGTCTGGGCGGCCCATGTTGCGGACGAGACGAGCCCGTCAACAGGCGGTCCGCCGAAATACTCCGTGTGCTTCCGTTCAAGGTACCAGATTGCCAGAGTGACCAGCCCGATCGCGATGACCAGGCCAAGGACCAAGGAAAGGAAGCGCCAGGTCAAAAAGCTCCGCGCCGTGCCCCACCAATCCAGTTGGGTCTGCTTGGGCGCCGCGACGCCAATCCCGGTCAGGAAATAGGGTTGGGTGAAGTCGGCCTCGCGAAGCCGGTCCGGGGTCACGGAGACTGCGGAAAGCGACACGTCGATCGTGCCATCGGCCAGGCCTTGGCGCATCTCGTCGGGTGTAGTCTCGACAAAACGGTAGCGCAGGCCGATCTGCTCGGCGAGATGCCGCCAGAGATCCGCGCTGAGTCCGGCCCAGAGCCCGTCCTGCGTCTTGATCGCGAAGGGCGGGGCCTCCCGGACAGCTACGGTCAACTGGCGGCTCGGAACCTCCGCACTGGCGGGCGTAAACACACAGACGAGCAGTAGCGTCATCAAAAGCAAAACGCGGCTCATGAGCATTCCCTCATTCATCACCCATCATGAGGGCGGGGGTCTCGCTCACGACGGTGCGGCGGTCTCGTCGAAATTACTCTCGGCCGACGGGAACGTCAGCCGCACGCTAGACCGTCAAGCGGCTCCCCCCGGGCCGCCAAGCACAGGATGACGAAGAGCTTGGGCTAGCTGCGCTGCTCCTCATATTGGCCCGTTGGGCGATAGCGATAGAGATAGGACGGTGCAACGCTTTCGAACGCAGTCGGCGCAATTCCCAAGCCCTCGAGCGTGCGTCCTTCGGCCGTCGCCTTGTCGGAGACGACGTTGTCATGCTTCAAAAGCTCGACTTGGTCGGTGGTCATACGCAAGAGTTGCGGGAAGAGTCCGAAGGACACAGCTTCCAGCGTCTGCATGATCCCGGCGACGAACTTGCCCGTGCCGAAGGAAAGATTGACGACGGGGCGCTCGCGGTCGGACACGGCCAGCACGTAGCGAACGAGCGAGTCGAAGCTGCGCACCTCCGGCCCGCCGAGCTCGTAGGTCGCGCCCTTGCGGGCCTTGCCCGAGACGGCCCGCACCACCGCCTCGGCGACGTCGCCGACATAGACTGGCTGGAATTTGGTGTTGCCGCCGACGACCGTCTCGAAGGGGAAGAAGCGCCCCATCGCGCCGAAGCGGTTGAAGAAATCGTCCTCGGGGCCGAAGACGACGGAGGGACGCAGGATCACTGCGTCGGGAAGCGCGGCGCGCACCGCGGCCTCGCCGGCGGCCTTGCTGCGGGCATAGGCGGAGGTCGACTCCGCGTCCGCGCCGATCGCTGACACATGCACGAAATTGTCGATGCCGGCCGCTTTGACGGCCTCGGCCACCAGGCCCGGACCCTTCCCTTGGATGGCGTCGAAGCGCTGCTTGCCGCTCTCGGCCAGGATGCCGACGAGATTGACGGCGGCCGAGGCGCCCTGCAGCGCGGCGGCAAGCGAGCGCGGATCGCGCAGATTGGCCTGGACCGGGAAGATCTGCCCCGGAACGCCGAGCGGCTGCAGGAAAAAGGCGAGGTCGGGCCGCCGGCAGGCGACGCGGATGCGCCAGCCGTCCTGCGCGAGGCGCGCGACCACATGGCGCCCGATGAAGCCCGAGCCCCCGAATACCGTGATCAGCTTCGCCGTTTCCGCCTGCGCCATGGACATGTCCTCGTCAATCTGCCGCGTCGCTCTCGCGGCCCTCGTTTCCCGAGCCGTAGCGCCGCAAAATTCCGTTGCGGGCTCTAACGCTTTTTGCGTCCGAAGGGAATGCCGCTTTCGCGCATTGACAGAGGCCGACGCCTACCCGTAAGACACGCCCCCGTGCCCAGGTGGCGGAATTGGTAGACGCGCTGGTTTCAGGTACCAGTGGTGAAAGCCGTGGAGGTTCGAGTCCTCTCCTGGGCACCAAATCAAGGGCTTGTGACGTCCAAAATCGTCCTAAAGCATCTAAAAATCAATTAGATCGGCATTTTGAGAGTCCGGGGGCGTCTCGCGCCGTCCGTTGGTATCCGTCGCCGTTGTTGGTATAATCGTTGGTATCGACCCGCTGCCAACATTTTTGGTACCAACATGCCCCTCTCAGACACAGCCATCCGCGCCGCGAAGCCCGGCCCCAAGATCGTGAAGCTCTCCGATGGCGGCGGGTTGCAGCTATGGGTCACGCCCGACGGCGCAAAGCGCTGGCGATTGGCCTACCGCTTTGGGGGAGCCCAAAAGGTGCTCGCGCTCGGGGTCTATCCCGCGACAGGCCTTCGCGATGCGCGCGACGGGCGGGACGCCGCGAAGCAACTCCTGACGGCAGGGGTCGACCCCGTCCAACATCGCCGGATCGAGGATACCAACAAAGCGGCAGCGCATACCAACACCTTCGACGCCATCGCGGCCGAGTTGCTGGATAAGAAGCGACGGGAAAAGAAGGCCGAGCGCACCCTCCTAAAGTTCGAGTGGTTCATGAGCCTTGCCCGGCCCGCCCTCGGGTTGCGACCGATCTCCGAGATTACCGCGCCGGAAGTGCTCGCCGTGCTTCGCCCCATCGAAGCGCGGGGCCGACAAGAGACGGCCAAGAAGCTTCGGGGCGCAATCGGCCAAGTCTTCCGCTTCGCCGTCGCAACCGGACGCGCGCAAATCGATCCCACGGGGGCGCTCAAGGGGGCGCTAGCCTCGCCCGTCGTCCGCCACCGGGCGGCAATCGTCGAACCAAAAGCGTTCGGCGGGCTGCTCAGGGCCATAGCTGGCTACGAAGGTGGGGTCGAAACGCGGATCGCGCTGGAACTGCTTGCCCTGACTTTCGTGCGTCCTGGCGAGCTTCGCGCGGCGGAGTGGGGGGAGTTCGACCTCGAAGGAGCCGTTTGGGCGATCCCGGCTGGCAAGATGAAGATGAAGCGTCCGCATCGCGTTCCGTTAGCGCCGCAGGCCGTGGCGATCTTGCGGGGCCTTTACGAGATCACCGGCGGGGGGAAATTCCTCTTCCCTTCAGTGCGCTCGGCAAGTCGCTGCATGAGTGAGAACACGGTCAATGCCGCGCTGCGCCGGCTCGGCTTCGAAAAGGACGAAATGACCGGCCACGGGTTCCGCTCAGCCGCGTCTTCGATGCTGAACGAGTGCGGTCTATGGAACGCCGACGCCATCGAGCGCCAGCTCGCGCATGTCGATAATGATTCGGTGCGCCGCGCCTATGCCCGCGCTGACTATTGGGAAGAGCGCGTCCGCATGATGGCGTGGTGGGCGGAGAAGTGCGAGGATCTCCGACGTGGTGGCGTAGTGGTTCCCCTGCGACGTGAGTCTCTGTAGCGTAGTTCCCGCCAGACGCCCCTCTGGAAGGTCACGGATGCTCCATTTTTGAGCCTTTGACCTTCACCAAGATCACCCCAAACGCGGCGGCAGTATTTCCCTTTTCCGCCCGGCCTTCGCGCTGCGCGCGCCAACTCCCTGACCGGAATTCCGAGCGCGCAGCCGATTTTCGACCGCGTCATCGTAGAGGGATGAGAGAGTTAAGGGCTTCTTCCTCATGCGGTGGCCTGCCATGCGCCCGATGCTGGCGCCAGTCCGGGAGCACGTCCGCGGGCCGCGCCCTCTGGGCAAGCCTTCGCGACAGCGTGGCCTTGACTAAGGCGGCGCGTTAGGGAATTAATTTTCGAAAACTGCGTCTATCCGACAAGTCTCTGACGCACCAAGTTCTAAGGGGCTGAAATGGCATCAGGTCTGTTTCGCGCTTTGCCCTGCGTCGCGACCGCTGTCGTAGCGCTCTGGATCGGGATGTTCTGCGGTTTCACGAATTATTCGCGGCTAGTCGGCGTCGCAAAGGCGGCTGATCTCCAATTAGTGGCAACTTACCATGTCTCTATCTTCTTAGACAGCAAACCACTAACCCTTCCCTATACGGGCAATGTTCTTGGTTTCTACGTCGAATATGGCTACTCTCATGGTTTATGCCATAAAAATCAATACGTGAATGTTGTTGAGACGCTGGCTTCTGTCGATGTGATGTCTTCCGTTCCTAATAATAACTGTATACAATGGTATTATTGCGACGGATTTTATTTCAATGGTTGCGATACAGACTATGAGATGGGAGGATACGGTGGACCATTGCCGGCTGGATCTAACCTCTTCTCCAATAATTCGTCAAAAAATGACGGCTCTCCAGGCGGCTCAGAAAACGGCTCTGCATCGGGGAACTCCCCCCACGGCCCCCCACCGCCGTGCAACCCAGCGAGCCCACCCTGTGGGGTTGGCAATCCGATAAACGTGGGAACTGGCAATAAGTATCAATCGGAAACCGATTATGAGGGTGGTTATTACACTGGTCTTCAGTTCTCGCGCTCTTACAACAGCCATCCACCATCCCTGGCTGGAATTCAACCCTTTGGCACGCAGTTTCACTGGCAGACCAAGTGGCATCGTATCTACAACCACTTGAGCTGCTATCCATCTTTACCTCCATCAGCGGGGCTATGTTATTTTCTGTGGCGGGAAGACGGAGGAATAGACCTGTTTTATACGGGTTTTGACGCGGACCCAGATGTGACCTCCCGTTTGAGCTCAGTGGCAGGCCCGAGTGGAGTCACTGGGTATAACTTGGTCAAAGATAACGATGACACAGAATCTTACACGCTGATCAGCGAAGGTCCGGGAGGTTATGGAGATTCGGGTACGCTGTCAGCGATCACGACGCGAGCAGGCCTTAGCACAGCTCTGAGCTACGACGCTCCCGGTGGTCGAGTGACGACCGTCACCGGTCCTTTCGGTCACAAGCTGAAATTCGCCTATGACGCTAGTAATCGCGTGACTCAGATGATTGCGCCCGACGGCGGTGTCTATGTTTACGCCTATGACGGCAACAACAATCTGATCTCGGTAACTCACCCCGACGGCTCGCAGCGGCGATATCTTTACGGGAACGCGTCGTTTCCGAACGCGCTCACCGGCATCGTCGACGAGGACGGCAATCAGTTTGCGGCTTGGAGCTATGATTCGAGTGGCCGCGCGACTTCCTCGCAGCATGCTGGCGGCGCGGAATTAACGACGCTGACCTACAACGCCGACGGCTCCACGACCGTCACCGACGCGCGCGGCAACGCCCATAGCTACGCCCTCACGACGCAATTCGGCTTGGTCAAACCGACGGGCTTGACGGGCGCGCCGGTGCAAAGTTCCGGCGGACAATCCTTCACCTACGACAGCAACGGCTTCATCGCGAGCGTCACGGACTGGGACGGCAACGTCACGAGCTACACGCATGATGCGCGCGGCAACGAGACCTCGCGCACTTTGGCGTCGGGCGCCCCGATCGCCGAGACGATCACGACGGCGTGGCATCCGACCTTTCATCTGCCGACGCAGATCGCGGAGCCCGGCCGGACGACGAGCTTCACCTACGACGCCAACGGCAATCTTTTGAGCAAAACCCTGGCCTCGGCCAGCGTCACCAGCACGTGGAGCTACACGTACAGCAGCTTCGGGCAGGTGCTGACCGCGACCGATCCCAATGGCAACGTCACGACCTACGCCTATTACACGACAGCGGATTATCCGAGCGGCGGCTTCGGCAATGGCGCGATCAAGAGCGTGACCAACGCGCTCGGGCAGACGACGCTCTACACGAGCTACGACGCCAACGGCCGGCCGCTGACGATCCAGGACCCGAATGGCGTCGTCACCACGCTGACCTATAATTTCCGCGGGCAGGTGACCTCGCGCACGACGCTGCAATGGATCACCACCTACAGCTATGACGCCGCCGGACAGCTCATCCGGCTCACCAAGCCCGACGGCTCTTATCTCGCCTTCACCTACGACGCCGCGCATCGCTTGACCGACATCACGGACGCGCTCGGCGCGCATATCCATTACACGCTCGACGCCGCGAGCAACCGCACGCAGGAACAGGTCTTCGACGCGTCGAACAATCTGATCCGCACGCGTTCCTACAGCTACGATCAGGTGAACCGGCTGGCGCAGGCGATCGGCGCGCTGGGGCAGACGACGAGCTACGGCTATGACGCGCAGGGCAATCTGACGCAGGTCACCGACCCCAACGGGCTTGCGACGAACAAGGCCTATGACGCGCTCAACCGCCTCGTTCAGACGACCGATCCGAAGGGGGCGGTGACCTCCTTTGGGTACGATCTCAAGGGCCGTCTTTCCAGCGTGACCGATCCGCGCGCCCTGGTGACGAGCTACGGCAACAACGGGCTCGACCTGCCGACCTCCGTCACGAGCCCCGACACCGGCGTGACGACGAAGACCTACGATCCGGCCGGCAATGTGCTGACCTCGACCGATGCGCGCGGCAAGACCACGAGCTACAGCTACGACGCGCTCAACCGCGTCGTGAGGCAGCTGTTTGCGAACGGCGCCGTGGTCGCGTTCCAATATGACCAGGGCGCGAATGGCGTCGGGCGTCTCACGGGCATGACCGACCCGACCGGGACGACGAGCTGGAGCTACAATCGCCACGGGCAGGTGATCTCCAAGCAGCAGACGATCGGGTCCGTGACGCTGACGACGCACCCCTCTTACAATCCGGCGACGGGCCAGCTGATCTCGATCGGCTACCCGTCCGGCGCGACGGCCTTCTACAATTATGACGCCAACGGGCAGGTGAACGCGATCGGCTACCAGCCCGCGGGCGGCGGCCCGGTGACGACCCTGATCAGCCAGATCGCCTATCAGCCCTTCGGCCCCGCGGCGTCCTGGGTCGCAGGCAATGGCGCGAGCTATGCGCGCAGCTACGATCAGGACGGACGCATCGCCGCGCTCAATCTGCCGGCGGGCGACAGCATCGCGCTCGCCTACGATGCGGGGAGCCGCATCACCAGCCTCGCCGAGACGGGGCTGCCGGCCAAGAGCTTTCAATACAACAAGGCGAACCGTCTCGTCGTCTACACGAGCGGCGCGACGTCGCAGACGACGACCTACGATCTCTCCGGCAATCGGCTGAGCTATGCGACGACGGGCGCGAGCCCGGTCTCCTTGACCTACGCCTACGACCCGGCGAGCAACCATCTGACGGGCGTCTCGGGCAGCTGGAGCGAGAGCTACAGCTACGACGCCGCGGGCAATGTCGTGGCGCATGACACGCCTGCGGCGAACACCGCCTTCTCGTTTAGCGCGCGCAATCGTCTGGCGCAGGCGACCGTGGGCGCCCTCGCCACGACCTATTGGTACGACGGCCTCGGGCGGCGCGTGTCGAAACTGGCGCAGGCGACGGGCGCGCAGGTGCTGTTCCAATATGACGAGGCGGGCCATCTGCTCGGCCGCTACAATGCGAGCGGCGGCGTCGACGAGGAGACGGTCTATCTCGGCGATCTGCCGGTGGCGGTGCTGGAGGCGGGCGGCCCCTTCTACATCGCGCCCGATTATCTCGGCGCGCCGCACCAGATCACCAATGGCGCTCAGCAGGTGGTGTGGTTCTGGGATCACGACCCCTTCGGCAATGGCCAGCCGACGGGGGCCCTGAGCACTTACAAGCTGCGCTTTCCCGGCCAGTTCTACGACGGCGAGACCGGGCTGCACTACAACACTTTCCGCGACTATGACCCGACGACGGGGCGATATATCGAAAGCGACCCGATTGGGTTGAAGGGGGGGATCAACACATATGCGTATGTCGGGGGGAATCCGGGAAGCCGAGCGGATCCGATGGGGCTTTCTTCAAACTACCCAGACGTTGACTATAACGCGCCCCCTCCCCAGACGGAGCCGGTCGAATTAGGAACAGAGCGTCAAGTTCAATGTATGGCGTCCTGCTTAGGACAGGATTTGACGATCACGGGTGGGTCAGAGCCAGGTCGTCACGCGACGACGGGAAGACACCCTAGCGGGAATGCTGTTGACTTCGGAAGCGGCGCTAACCCTGACTTGTCTCACAGTGCCTGTGGAAAAACCCGGGTCAATAATTGTGCAAGACTTTGCGGGTTCACACACGGTGGCTGGGAGCCAGATTGGCGCATCACAAATCCACATTACCATTTCCAAAACGGATCGGGTGCTCGAGTTCCGCAGCTTCCAGGCGGCATAATCACATTGCCCGATTTTCCTCCACTCACGTCCGTTGTCCCGTTTGGTGATTAACACCCTTCCTATGCATGTGCGTGCTCAAAATGAGGTAACCGATGTACGTCGAATGCGAAAATTCGAGTTATTCCTTCGGCCGTGGCCAGCCGACGGATTCTCTCGAGAGCTACGGGTCTCGCTTCTACGATTCTGAGGGGAGCTATTTTTTGCAACTTTTGCCGCGACTATGACACGACTCCGGCCCGGCTATATCGGAAGTAGTCCCACAGGAGTTGGCGTGCGCTCCTATGCCGCATGAACGCTCTCGAGGAACGCTTTCATGAATTCGGGCAGGCGCGGGTCGGATTGCCCTCCCCGAGAAAGGCGCGGAAGATTGGCGGAGGGCGGAAGAACGTCGCATTGGTCTGACGCTTTCACCAGCCCATTGGATGAGCGCCTAAATCGACTCGCAGAAGTTGTGCGTCCGATCATCGAGACGACACATTGCGGTCCGTCGCGCCTATGCCCGCGCGGACTATCGGGAAGAGCGGCTCCGCATTCTGGCGTGGTGGGCCGATCACTCTGACGAGGTGCGGCAGGACGCAAAAGTGATTCGCCTTTCCAGCGCAAGATAAGGGCCTGGGCCAAGCAAAATATTTCGAGTCAGATGTGGAAAGCGTGGATACCAAGTCCTTGGAGAATTCCTAAAGCCGGATATTCACAAAAAGCAGGGCATTAGGGCTGTGGATAACGCCGACACCCCTATGCGCCGTTCCTGTTCTGTTGCAGATTAATCGCGCGGACCGTCGTGGCTCGCACCGAGTTGCCCGGGATGGCGAAGGACGAGAAAAGAAGAGCCGCCAAAACCCCTGCCAGGGTTGAAGCGGCTCGGTGGGTTGAAACCCGCGCTCGGTTAGGAGCGGGTCGAGCCTACCCGGCGTTTCGGGTTGCGTAAAGCGCAAATTTGGGCGCCATCTCGTCTCAGATTTGAGACTGGGTATCTATGGCTAAAACAGAAGACCGCGCCGGCGACGGCCTGCGCGCCCGTAATCCGCATCTCCCACAAAGCGGCTTCGTCCGCCTCTCCGCGATCCTCGCCCCCAACGGCCCTATCCCCGTCGGCCGCTCGACATGGTGGGCCGGCGTCAAGGATGGCCGCTTCCCCAAGCCCGTGAAGCTCAGTCGCCGCGTGACCGCGTGGCGAGTTGAGGACATTCGCACGCTCATCGAGAACGGCGGGTGATTTATGGCGCGGCGCTGTGATCTGCGTCGCGTCAAAATCCATCGGAGCTACACAGTCGCGGAAGCCGCCGAGCTTCTGGACAGGAGCCGGCTTACCATAAGCCGATGGATTAAACGCGGCCTTCCCCTCATCGAAAACAAGCGCCCGCTCCTTATCCATGGGAGCGAGCTGCTCGCCTTCCTCAAAGCGCAACGGCCAAAGCCCAACCGCGGTCGAGCGGGTGAGCTTTATTGCGTGCGATGTCGCGCGCATCGCCGTCCGGCCGGCGACATGGTCGAATATCTCCCCAAGACGCGGACGAAGGGCCTCCTTCGCGGCATTTGTCCCGAATGCCATGCGCTCATGAGCCGCTTCATCTCAGAGCGAAAACTTGCCGTCTTTTGCGAGGGCGTGAGCCTCACACGCGCGCAGCGGCACGAACGCATAGACAACTCCCCCTCCCCCAACTCCAATGATGCATTCAAGAAGGGTAAGAAATGACCTCGAAAAGAACCCCCGAGAACGAGCGCGTGAAGCGGCGCTATCTGCAATTCCTCAAGGAGGTGAAAGGCCGCGACGAGGCGTCGCTGGACGCCGTCGCCAAAGCCCTCGAACGCTTCGACGAACATAGCCGGCGGCGCGACTTTCGGAAGTTCCACGTCGAGCAAGCTATCGCGTTCAAGAAGCACCTTTCCGAGCAGCGCAACGTCCGGACGGGCGAGACGCTCTCCGCCTCGACGATCAACGCGACGCTCGCCGCCTTGAAGGCCTTTATCGTCTGGCTCGCCGACCAGCCCGACTATCGCGCCCGGATTCGCTATCTCGACGCCGAATATTTCAACCCGCCGGACAATCTCGTCCGCATCGCGACGGCGCATCGCTTCCGGCCTTGCGCCACGCTCGCACAAATCCGCGCCGTGCTCGACGCCATGCCGGCGGAGACGGAAATCGAGCGCCGCGACCGGGCGCTGGTCGCCTTTACGATCCTGACGGGCGCACGCGACCGCGCCATCGTCTCTTTCAAGCTCAAACACATCAACCTCGAACGCGGACTGATCGAACAGGACGGCCGCGAGGTCGCGACCAAGCGGGCAAAGACCTTCACGACGTGGTTTTTCCCCGTGGGCGCGGAGATCGAGAAAATCGTCGTCGATTGGGTGCTCTTCCTGCGCAATGAAAAGGGCTTCTCCCCTGACTCGCCGATCTTTCCAAAAACCCGGCTCGAGCCGGGGACGGACCTCGAATTCAGGGCGGTTGGTCTCGACCGCGCCCATTGGGCCAACGCCGACCCCGTGCGGGCGATTTTTCGCGAAGCCTTCGCGCGGGTGGGCCTGACCTACTTCAACCCGCACTCGTTCAGACACACGCTGATGCAGCTCGCCTATGAAAGGAAGCTCGACGCCGAGCAGGTGAAGGCGTGGTCACAAAATCTGGGGCACGAAAGCGTCCTGACGACCTTTTGCAGCTACGGGACCATCAGCCCGCATCGGCAAGGGGAGCTGATTTGGGGAGGCTCCAACGGCAATGAGCCGACCGACCCGGACTTGACGCCCGATATGCTGCGGCGGATCGCCAATGAGCTGGAGAAAAAGCGCAAGGCGAGCTGAGAGCCGGAGGGGCCAGCTTTTCGCCCCCCTCGCTTATGCTACCGCTTGACGGTCGAACTTCGGGGCGCAGCTTCTGGCGCGCCCCGAGGCGACGGCTTGTCTCAATATGTCGGTAAGGGCGTGGAGGTTGGAGCAGGAAAAGCTCGCGCCGCTCACCGCGCTGAAATACGGCTCGGCGAACGAGGCGGCGGTGAGGCTCGGCGGCGCCCCAACCATCTGCGACGCCTTCGTAGGTTTCCAGCGTCACTTGTAAGAGGCGGGGGCGTTAATTTCTGCGGATGGGCGATGGCGAACTCAATCGAGCACCCTTTCACGCGCAGCTTTTTTCTGCCGGAGGTCGGACCTGAAAGCGCGAGCGGGCCTACCGGCAAAATCTGTTGGTATATTTGTTGGTATAATATTTTTTCCTCTCTTGTTAATTATTATATTTCAGCAGCTTAAAACGTCAATTCGACGCCTCTCCTGGCACCAGCTAAATCAATGCATATTTGTATTTTCGTCGAAGCAAAGCGTGAGACCGAGCGGCCTGCTCGACTTATTTTCCTTAGGCTTGAGCCCGGTGAAAATCGAACGTTCGGCAATCTTGATGGGCCGCGCTTAAGCGCTGCCCATCGCCTGGATCAGGCACTCGCGCGCAGCGCAGCCCGACACGAACATCTGCAGCACGAGGAGTTGATCCGCCGCGCGGTTCCTCGCGCCGAGCTCCATGAAGCTCCACAAGTCTCCGACGATCATCTTGTAGACCGCCTGCTCGCCGCGTCTCAGATTAAGACGGTAGCTTTCAAGCAAGGACTTGTGCTTGGGCTCGACATCGACGGGCAGGGAAAGCTCGCCCGGCGCGATACCGGCGTATCTTGCGCATTCTGCTTCGCTTATCATGCCGTACCTCCCTTCAAGCAATCCTAGACTTATTGAGCCTAGTTTTTATGACGTTTTCGCTACAGGCTCAAGCCTTAAACGTTGCTGCATCGCAACTGGCGGTCTCATTGCATTGCGAAACCTTAAATATTCGTTGTTGTCATTTGGCGCGAGGGCGAAAGTCCCGTCTTAAGCTGGAAGACCGCGGGCGACCCTCTAGCTTTGATTTCACAGCCTCACCGTACGTAGGCGGGTTAGGAGGGCTGCGCTTTTGGGGGAGAGCAGGTCATGATCTCGAGAAGAAATGTTCTGACCGCCACGGCTGCCGGCGCGATGGCCGCTGCGGCGAAGAGCGGCCAAGCGGCGTCCTTCGGCAATCCGGACGAGCCGCCGCAAGGCGCCGTCAATGCGTCAAATCCGGCGAGCACGACCGATCCCGGTCCGCAAAACCCCACCCTGGCCGGCCAGTTTCCCGCGGCGCAGTCGCCGCCGGCGACCGACGTCGGCGACCTGCCGCAATATTGGGCCTCATTCAACAATGCGCCGAAGCGCATTCAGAACGGCGGCTGGGCGCGACAGGTGACGCAGGCGGATTTCGCGATCTCCGAGGCCATTTCCGGGGTCAATATGCGGCTGACCTCCGGTGGGATCAGGGAGCTGCACTGGCACCTCGCGGCCGAATGGGCCTACATGACCTATGGCTCTTGCCGCGTCACGGTTCTCGACGACAAGGGCCGCGCCTATGTCGCCGACGTGAAGGAAGGCGACCTTTGGTATTTCCCTTCCGGCTTCCCGCATTCGCTACAGGGCCTTCCGCCGGACGGCTGCGAGTTCGTCATCTGCTTCGATGACGGCAAAGCTACCGAATTCAACACCACGCTGGTGACGGATTGGTTGGCCCACACGCCCCCAGAAATCCTCGCGGAGAATTTCGGCGTGCCGGTCGAAACATTCTCGAAGATTCCGCTTCACAATCGCTACATCTTCCAAGGCCCGACGCCCGCCGCCCTGGCCACGGTCAAGAGGGCGATGGAAAAACCGGGCGACTTCCCTCCTTATCCTTTCACCTATTCCCTCGCCTCATCCGCGCCCGTGAAGAAGACGAAAGGCGGAGAGGTCAGAGTCGCGGACAGTCACAATTTCAATGTCGCCAAGACGATCGCGGTCGGGCTTGTCACGATCCATCCCGGCGCGCTGCGGGAACTGCACTGGCACCCGAACGCGGATGAATGGGCCTATTGGATCAAGGGAAAGGCGCAGGTCACGGCCTTCGAGACCGGTCCGAACGCCGTGACCTTGAATTTCGGCCCCGGCGACATCGGCTACGTCAAGCGTAACAACGGCCATTACGTCAAGAACGTCGGCGACACCGATCTGCAATATATCGAAGTGTTCAGGAGCTCCTATTACGCGGACATCTCCCTGTCCGATTGGCTCACGCACTCGCCCCCGGAAATGGTTGCCGCGACCCTCAACATCGATGCGGCGACAATCGCAAAATTCCCCAACAACCGGCCGCTCGTGATGCCGGAGTGACGCTTCGCAAGGACGCGGCGGCTCCGCGCGCGCGTCGGGGCCGCTTCATTCACGCCGTGACGCGCCGCAAATGTATCGTTGTCGCAGGGGAGAAGCACTCCAAGGCCGCCGCCTTGAGATAAGAACGTGCTCGATCAAATGGATTTCGCGCGAGCGCGATGTCATCGAGCCGAGAGAAAAAGGCCACAGGAGCAAAACAACATTTCATTATCTTTTGCCGCCACTGGGTCTTTGCGCGAAGCAGGGACGCCAGCACACGGAGTGGTGTGAAAGCGTGGCGTCCTAGACTGCGCAGCAAACTCAATGGGAGACGAAAATGGCTGAGAAAGAACTCGAGCTCACCCCGAAAGTTTACGCCTTCGCCGCCGTTGGCGCGCTCATCTTCGGCGCGGCTGGCTTCTGGGCCTTCTCCGGCACGCCGGCTGGCATCGTGTCGCCTGCCGTGATCGGCGCCCTTGCCGGCGCCGCTCTTGGAATCTTTTTCTAAGCGTTCAATCTTTCCGCGATGTTGAGGCGCCGCCCGCGCGCGGGCGTCGCCGTTTTGCGTTCCATTTTTCTGACTCAGTCCGGAACAACGAAAAGAACTTCTCGGTTTTGCGTCGAGCGAAACCGAGGAGGAAGACCATGCGATCCCATGTGTTCGTGATCGCGGCCGCATCGGCGCTCGCATTGAGTGCTCCCGCTTTGTCGCAGCCGGCGCCGCCTCGTCAGCCGCCTATGGCTAATCAGGAATCGGTCCCGGGCTCAACGCGGTGTCTCGAGCTTCGCGGAGCCTGTCAAAACAACCCGGGGCCCGGCGCGCGGGGACTCGGGAATTGCAACTGGTATCGCGACAATTGCCGTTGATATCGTCGAACTGCCGCACGGGCCGCAGTCTCGCATGTCAAATGCGATGCGCTTGCGTCTCCGACAGCATCTGTTGCAGCCAGCGCATATAGGGCGTGCCGCCGGTGCCGCGGGGATCGTCCGTCCAGCGATTGATGTAGTCTTCGGCCCACCCGTAATGGATTCGGCGGAAAGCGGCCATCGCGTCGAGCACGCCGTTGAAGGCGTCCTTATGCGCGGCTCGGCGAATATCGGGCATCGCCTCGACCTCTCGGATAAGCGCGCGGTGAGGAGTGGGTATGTAGTTTCGCATGTCGTTCAGATGTTCGGTCAACTCGGATTTTTGATGGGGGATTTTCATGAGCGCGATCAGCGTCGGCATCACGCTGCTCTGCGCGCCCGTCTCTCCGCGAAAGGTCAGCGGCGCCTGATGTTCCGCGCCCTCATAGGTCACGTGCTCGAAAAAGCGGATATAGGGCCGAAAGGTCTTGTAATAGAGCGCGGGGTCCATCTGCTCGGGGATGCGTCTCAGCACGTTCACCTGACGGCGCACCGCGCCTTCGATCGCGTTCAGCTCGGCCTCCAGATTTGCCTCGGGGTCTTGCTCCAGTCGTCGCTTGATCGCAGCAATCGCGCGCAGAATATCAGCCGAAATGGCCTCGATTTCGACATGCACCAGGATGAACCAGTGCTCGTCATACATGTGGACGAAGTTCTGGATTGTGTCGATGTTGCCGAGCGCGATCGGCTCGTCCTTGCGAAACCGCCTCCAGTTGTAGAGCGCATAGCCGTCGTAGCTCAGGATGGGCGGACGATCGAGCAACCGCGCCGCGACGATCAAAGGCTTGGCGATGTTACGCGGCAGCAGCGTCGCGGGCTTCTCGCCGACCTGATTGACATAAGCGGAGGCGAGAAAGCCGAGACGTAAGTAGTACAGGCGCAGCGCCGGCAGGCTCGCCTCGTTCACGGGGTCTCGCCAAAGGGGAATTCTCAGCCCGCGGGCACGGTCGCGGAACCCGGCATCGTGAAGCAAGCTCGGCAGATCGCGCCCAATTTCATCCAGCACGGCGTAGGGCGAACCGAGGGGAAAGGCCGTAAGGGGATCCGACTTGGGAAGAAAGCCGCGCACGACATAGACGGGCTTCGATAATTCGCCGCCGTCGATCCTTGTCAGCGTTTGGGTCTCCATAACGACGCCTCTGTCGAGCGCCGCCACGGCCGTTCTCGCGTTAGCGGCGGTTGCGAGGTCAGATAGGCGCGCGTCGGAGCGGTCAAGCGGCGTTGGATCGCGCTCGCGCGTCGCAGGCCCAAGCGCCGCGCATTGCACGACGTGCGCCATGCCTTGTGGCTTTGCCTACGGCGTGTTGAATTCTGGCTGTTTGCCAGAGAAATCCCGCTTCGAGGGAACCGAGGTTCGGGTGTGCAAGATCGGCGACGACGCCCCTGCGCCTGGAGCCGTCATGCTGGCGCCGGCCCCGATGCCTCCATGAGGAGAGCCCAATTCCCGGGAGTATGGAAGCTTGATCACCACAGATCTACGGCTAGGCCGCCAAGGCCTGTAGACCCTTTGTTTTTGTTGGTGAGCGCGCTGGGACTCGAACCCAGGACCCCCTGATTAAAAGTCAGATGCTCTACCGACTGAGCTACGCGCTCGCTCCAGGGCCTTGTTTAGCCGGCGCAGGCCCGGATGGCTCCCACTAAAGCGCGGGGTCTTCGGGGTCAACCCCGCTCGGCCCACGCGCAAGAGAATGCGTTGAACCGTTGAGACGACCATGGCCAACCGCTTCCGTCTGTCCTATGATTTCTCAAAGCCGGCTGGAGGCGGCGGCTACGCGCAATCGGATTTGCGGCCATGGGAGACAGGGAAGCTCTATTCGCTGAAGTAGAGGAGGCGACCCCCAGCCTGCGACGCTATGCGCGTGCGCTCTGCGTCACGGCGGGCGCCATCGCCGCCGACGATCTCGTGCAAAGCGCGATCGACAAGGCGGCTGCGGCGATTCGTGAGAGGCGGCTGAGGCGCGGCGATGAGGGGGCGGCCCGCCTTTGCGCGTATCACGCGCTGACCTCGGCGGCGCGCGAGGAACTGGCGGGTTTGGAAGGCGCGAAGCTTCCGGCGCGCCAACCCGCGATCGCGCAAGGGCTGGCGTCTCTGCCCTTCGAGGAGCGGGCGGCCTTCCTGCTCGTCGCGCTCGAAGGCTTTACCTACGCCGCCGCCGCCGAAATCGCCGGAACCCGGCGCGAGACGCTCGTCGCCCGGCTAATGCGCGCCCGCGCGGCGCTTTCGACGCTCGACCTTCGTCCGCCCGCGCCTTCCGACGGCCAACGCCGCCCCGGCGGCCATCTGCGTCTCGTGAAATAGGCGCGCCGCATGGGGTCTCCTCCGGCGATCGACGAAGCCGATCTTCACGCGCTCGTCGACAACGAGATTTCCGGGGACGAGCGCCGGCGCGTCGAAGACCACCTCGCGAGCTGCCCCGAGGACGCCGCGCTCGTCGAAAGCTGGCGGCGCCAGAACGCGGCGCTGCGTGCGGCCTTCGAGCCCGTCGCGCAGGAGCGGCCGCCGCTGTCGCTGCGTAACGCGGCGCAGAGAAACGCCGCTACGGGCGCGCCGCCGATCGAGAGCGGAGCCATCCATTGGGGGCGCCCGTCGAGCTCGACGCGCTCGCTTCGCCGCTTCGATGAGCTGCGCACGGGGCGCCAAGCGCGCGCGCTAGTCTCGACGATCGGGGCGCTCCTCGCCGGCGCGGTGATCGCGGGCGCGGCCGTGTTCGTCTTCACGCGCCCCGTCGTCGGACCGCCGGCGCCCGACCCTTCCTATGTCGAGCGCGCCGATCTCGCCTATCGCACCTACGCCTTCGACCCCCGGCCCGTCGAATTCGATGCGGCGCAGAGGGAGGAGCTCCTGAACGCATTGCGCTCGCGGCTCGGCTTCGCCCGCGCCCCGGATCTTTCGAGCCTCGACCTGAAGCTGCTCGGCGCCCGCGTCACCCCGGGGCTGCGCGGTCCGGCGGGCGTGCTGATTTACGAGCGGGGCGATCTCAGCGCGCGCGTCGCGCTCTATTACGAAAAAGCGGACCAGGGAGGCTTCCCGCGCGTCGCGCCGCGCGTCGACCAGGCGCTCACCGCCATCGAATGGCGCGCCGCGGGTTACGACTTTGTGTTGATCGGCCCGCTTGGACCCGAGGCCATGCAGCAGGCGGCGGAGCGCGCCGCCGCCGAGATGCTGACGCCGGCCGGTTGAAACCGGCGGCATAAGTCTTCAGTCATTCCCGCTCGGCAGGGCGAATCTCCGAGCGGAGCCGTTGAGCCTCCTGGCGCTTGAAATCGCCTGACGCTCCGGTCTAGAGCATGTCACGGAAAAGTGCAGAGCGGTTTTCCGATGAGGACATGCTCCACCTTTCTGATTTTGAGCGAGGTCTTATCGCTCGTGTGATTCCACGCGAACGGGACGCGCTCTAAAGCAGTCACGGGCGCAACTTCTCGACAAAGGCCGGGACATGACCAACGACGCCACGGCGGACGCATTTCAGCAGGCAAAGATTCTGACGCAGGCGTTGCCGCACATGCTGCGCTATGACGACGCGATCGTCGTCGTCAAATACGGCGGCCACGCGATGGGCGACGACACGGTCGCGCGCGACTTTTCCCGTGACATGGTGCTGCTCGAGCAATCGGGCGTGAACCCGGTCGTCGTGCATGGCGGCGGCCCGCAGATCGGGGCCATGCTCAAGAAGCTCGGGATCGCCTCGCAATTTTCGGACGGCCTGCGCGTCACCGACAAGGCGACGATGGATATCGTCGAAATGGTGCTCGCCGGCGCGATCAACAAGCAGATCGTCGGCTTCATCAACGCCGAGGGCGGGCGCGCGATCGGTCTTTGCGGCAAGGACGGGCGCATGGTCATGGCCGCCAAGCTCGCTCGTCCCGGGGCTTCGGACGGTCTCGACCTGGGCTTCGTCGGAGAGCCAGTGAAGGTCGACACGACCGTGCTCGATCAGGTGCTCGGGCGCGAGCTCATTCCGGTGCTCGCGCCGATCGCGCAGGGACCCAACGGCGACACCTACAACATCAACGCCGACACCTTCGCGGGCGCCATCGCCGGCGCGCTCGGCGCAAAGCGCCTCCTCTTCCTGACCGATGTGCCGGGCGTGCTCGACAAGGACAAGAAGCTCATCGAGGAGCTGAAGATCGCCAACATTCCAGGGCTCATTGCCGACGGCACGATCACCGGCGGCATGATCCCCAAGGTCGAGACCTGCATGTATGCGATCGAGCGGGGCGTCGAAGGCGTCGTGATTCTCGACGGCAAGATGCCGCACGCGGTGCTGGTGGAGCTCTTGACGGATCACGGCGCCGGCACGCTGATCACGCGGTGAGCGGGGGCGAGAAGAAGGCGGCGCCGCGCGCTGCCTTCTCTGAGGGCGATGCGGCGCGCATCGCGACGGCTTTTTCAAAGATCGAAACCTTCGTCTTCGACCTCGACAATACGCTCTATCCCGCATCGAGCGATCTTTGGCCCAAGATCGACGACCGCATCACATTGTTCATGATCCGGCTATTCGGGCTGGACAGCCTCTCCCTGCGCGCGCTGCAAAAGCATTACTACAAGCGCTACGGGACGACGCTGCGGGGGCTGATGACGGAGCACGGCGTCGACGCCGAGGCTTATCTCCGCTACGTGCATGACATCGACCGTTCGTCTTTGAAGCCCGATCATACGCTCGCCGCCGCGATCGCGGCCCTGCCGGGGCGCAAGCTGATTTTGACCAATGGCTCGCGCGAGCACGCGATGGAGACGGCGCGCGCGCTGGGCGTCGACCACCTCTTTGAAGATATTTTCGACATCGTCGCCGCCGATTTCGTCGCCAAGCCCGAGGCCGAAATATACGATCGTTTTTTTTCCAAGCACGCCATCGATCCGCGCCGCGCCGCCCTCTTCGAGGATATTGCGCGCAATCTCGAGGTGCCGCACCGGCACGGGGTCACGACGGTGCTGGTCAAGGCGCCGGCAGAAGCGCTGGGCGCGCGTGAGAACTGGGAGATTTCGGAGGGACGCCCACCCCATGTCGATTTCTCCACCAGCGACCTCGCCGGCTTTCTGGAGATGGTTGCGGGCGCTCCCGCCTGAACGAACCTCGTCTAGCCATGCGTCTCGCCGTCTTCGGCGTGAGAAATCTGACTTCCCTCCACGCGCGCGCGCAAAGCGGTGGAGGGCTTGAACGTCACGACGAGGCGCGCGGAAATCTCGGCGTCGACGCCGGTGCGCGGATTGCGGCCAAGGCGCGCAGCCTTCTCGCGCACGGAAAAGGTCCCGAAGGAGGAAAGCTTTACATCCTCGCCCGCAGTCAGGCGCTCGAGGATTTCCCCGAGCACCATATCGACGAGATCGGCGGCCTCTCGTCGAGGCAGGCCTAACGCGCTTTGAATGGCCCGAGCGAGATCGGCGCGGGTGATGGCGGCGCCTTGCGCCTCGTCTTTGTTCCCTTCGGTCATCTTTCAGGCCCCGTATATTGCGGACCACGGCGACATGAACAAAGACAGCAAAACGGCTCACGCGCAATGGTCTGAGCTTGGACAGTCAGAAAGAAAACCTAGACAAACGGCTGGGAAAATCAAGCTTGTCGGGCCGCCAGCCTCGCGCCTGGCGCTGTCAGAGCGGAGTTCGGAAACTTACGGAAATCGCCTCTGGGAAAAATCGAACAGGCGCGATAACGTTCCGCTCACACCCGAAAAAATGAACGCGGCACGGGGCGCGAAGGTTCGAATTGCGCAGGCGTTGGGCCCGTGATAAGAGGCGTTCAGCTCGAACCCGTCAGCCGGAAAAGGCGGGACGAGAGGATTGCGCCAACAGTTGGAGGAACCCTCATGGCCTGGACCACCCCCACCATTGTCGAAGTTTGCGTCGGCATGGAAATCACCGCCTACGAGTTGGCGGAAATCTAAATCCGCCCAGACCGGGCCGGCTTCTCGCCGGGCCCCTAGATCCTTTCTAAGCCGGCGCAAAAGCCGAACGGCCGATATGGCGCGTTCTGCCTTTACGCCGGTTTTCCTTTATGGGGCGTGGGCTTCGGTCCGATGCAGGGGGCGTGGATGCGACAGAGACTCGTGTTGGGAGGGCTCGCGGGGCTGGTAGCTATTGGCTGCGCAGCTGCGGCGGAGAGCACGCCACCGAGGAGCCTCCTCGATGAGGCCAGGGCGCATTTCCAGCCGTTGCCGACGCCGCCTCCGGGCGCCGCGTCGGATTCGCGCGCGGAACTCGGTCGCAGGCTTTTCTATGAGAACCGAGTCTCCGCCGACGGCAATGTGAGCTGCGGCCATTGCCACCAGGCGGATCTTGCCGCCGCTGACGGATTGCCGAAGGCGATCGGAGTCTTCGGCAAGGAGAATCCGCGCAATGCGCCGTCAATCTTCAACGCTGCCCTGAATTTCAAGCAACATTGGCGCGGCGACCGCGAGTTGCTGGAGGAGCAGGCGGAAAAATCGCCGACCGGCGCCGTGAGCTACGGCAACCCTGACTTCGCGGCCGTCGTCGCGAAGCTGAAGGCGATTCCGGGTTACGCCGGTCTCTTCACCCGGGCCTTTCCGAACGAAAGCGATCCGATCAATCAAAAGAACTGGGGCGCCGCCATCGCCGCCTTTGAGCGCACCTTGCTGACGGCCAGCCGTTTCGACGCCTTCCTCACGGGCGACGCCAAGGCGCTCACCCCTAAAGAGCAGGAGGGTTTGCAGGAATTCATTTCGCTCGGCTGCGTGTCTTGCCACAACGGTCCGATCCTCGGCGGCAATTCCTTTAAGAAGTTTGGAATCCACGAGGATTATTGGAACGAGACGGGCTCGACGAATCCCGACAAGGGCCGCTTCGACGTGACCAAGGACCAAGCGGATCTCTATGTTTTCAAGGTTCCGCAGCTGCGCAACGTCGAGAAGACCGCACCCTATTTCCACGACGGCTCGGTGACCGAGCTGCCGAAGGCGGTCAAGATCATGGGCAAGACCCAGCTCGGCAAGGAGCTGAAAGACGAGGACGTCGCTGCGATCGTGGCTTTCCTCGGCTCGCTCACCGGCCCGGTTCCGTCCAACTATGCGCCGCTGTCGCCGCTCCCTGACGCGCCGAAGTAAGCTTGCTGGATCAAACGCGCGTACCCTGGCTGATTCCTTTACGGAGCCCTCTCCCGAGGCGAGCCAAAATCCTCGGCGAGAGCGCCACTCCGAAGGCGGGGCAATCCGGCAAGGCCGATCTTCTTCTGATCGCGCGATTCTGATTTCTCGATTGATCCAAGATTTTCGGCCGCGGAACGCAGCGGAGCCAGACGCAGCGCCGTCGCCGCGATCACGCCTGGCGATGTCGGCTCGGACGGAACCGCTCCGACGCCGAAGGGGCGCAACACCAGAGCCGCCAGCAAAAGCGCGGCTACCAAAGCCAAGGCTCTAAGGTGCATGACCGACTCCCTTGATAGGCGAACGCTTTGAGAAGCCTCGTTGAGCGCAAGTCCTCGTGCTCGCGATGCTCCTGGGCCGGAGACGAGCGCGACGACTCACCGTCAACGAGATCGCAATATGCGCGCTGCGCACGGCGTCAGCGCACGCAGAAGGCCGAGCGGCTTTTTTTCCGCGCGCGCATGGAGCGCTGGCCGAAACCAAGCGAGGGCGAGCGAGATTGGCGCAAGCGCTCGACGCCCTATGATTCCGGGCGCGGCTCGCTCCCTTGGCGAAAACGGCGGTCTTAGCCGGCTTCACGCCGCCATTCCGCGTCATACGAAGGACCCCAAGCACGCCCATGACTTACGCCTCATTGGTGAGGAAAGTTAACGATCTGGAAAGGATTGTGTCAATGCGTTGCGACGGCGCAGCCATCGCGTGAAGAGCAACGCGGAGGGCGAGTTTCAACGCGCGGCGCATCCGCCGCAACTGCCCGGAAAATCTAGCGTTGAGGCGCTCTTGAGAACAGCGGGATTGCTCACCGCCGTTGCTTTCGTAACTGTGGCGCAAAAGACACACTCGTTGGAAAAAGCGACAATCGTCTACGCCGTCAATCATCGACATGACCGCATCGGATTACCCTTGGGCGACGCGATAAGAGACGTTCGCGCGCGCTTCAAATGCCGAGTTGACCATTTTCAGACACATTTTTCGGCTGTCTCGGTATAGAAGTCCTCAGAGGAATTGAGGACGGGGCCGCGAGGAGCGCTCGCGGGCTCACGTGATGGGACCGAAACCGTGCCGACCACCAGAATTCTCGGAACCGGCTCCTACGCGCCTCTCAAGGTTTTGACCAACGCCGATCTCGAAAAGCTCGTGGCCACCAACGATCCCTGGATCGTCTCCCGCACCGGCATTCGGGAAAGGCGTATCGCCGCCGAAGGCGAAAACACTTCGGATATGGCTGCAACGGCGGCTCAACGCGCCTTGGAGCTGGCCGGCGTTTCCGCAGAGGAACTCGATCTCCTCATCGTGGCGACCGTCACCGGCGACGCGGCCACGCCTTCCTGCGCCGCCTTCGTTCAGGCCAAGATCGGCGCGCGCAACGCCTTCGCCTTCGACGTTTCTGCCGCCTGTGCGGGATCGCTGTATGGGCTCGTGATCGCCGACCAATTCATTCGCAACGGCGCCGTGAGGCTAGCCTTGGTGATCGGCGCCGAGACGTTGAGCCGCGTCGTCGATTGGACCAATCGCGAAACCTGCGTGCTCTTTGGCGACGCCGCAGGCGCGATGCTGCTCGGCGCCACGCAGGAAAAGGGTCGCGGCCTGCTTTGCGCGGATCTGCGCACCGACGGTTCAATGACGGGCATCCTCGGCATTTACGACAATGACCTCGGCCCGCTTGCCGCGGCTCGGGAGCCGGGCAATCCTGCGCGCATCAAGATGCGCGGTCGTGAGGTCTACAAGGCGGCCGTCCGCCTCCTGCCCGAGACCGTTCAAAGCGCCTTGGACCGCGCGGGACTCAAAGCTGACGACGTCACCCATGTCATCGCGCATCAGGCGAATTTGCGCATCATCGAATCGGCGCTTGAAACGCTCGGCGTGCCGATTGAAAAGTGCTGGCTCAATATCGAGCGCTACGGCAATACCTCGAGCGCGTCTATGCCGATCAGCCTCGATGAGGCCAATCGCGCCGGTCAGCTCAAACCAGGCGACGTGATCGCGATGATGGCGATCGGCGCGGGGCTGACCTGGGGCAGCGCCATCGTGAGGTGGTGAACGCGTCTCAATCGCTCAGGACGACGACTCCCCGAGCGTCTCGACGCCGGTCTCCTTGGCGACGAGCACGGTGGTCGCGATCCCGATGAAGAGCCCGTGCTCGACGACTCCGACGGTCGCATCGAGTCCGCGCGCAAGGGCCTCCGGATCCGGAATGGCGCCATAGGCGCAGTCGACGATGTAATTCCCGCCGTCCGTGAGAAAAGGCGCGCCCTGTGAGGTCTCTCGGAGCGTCGTCCGCCCGACAAGCCCGATCTCCTGCGCAACGGTTTCGATGCGTCGCAGCGTGCTAAGCGCCCCGAAAGGATCGATTTCGACTGGCAGCGCAAAGGCCCCGAGCGTCACCACCCGTTTCGAGGCGTCGGCGATGACGACCATTCGTCGCGAGGCCGAAGCGACAATCTTTTCGCGCAACAGCGCGCCGCCGCCGCCCTTGATGAGCCGCAGCCTGTCATCGAACTCGTCGGCGCCATCGACCGTTAGATCGAGCTCAGGACAGTCATCGAGCGTTGTGAGCTTCAGCCCGCAGCGCGTCGCCTGCTCGCGCGTTGCCTCGGAGGTGGGAACGCACAAAAGATCGAGGCCGTCCCTCGCCCTGGCGCCGGCAAGCTCGACAAAATGCGCCGCCGTCGAGCCGGTGCCGAGGCCGAGCCGCAGGCCCGGACGAAGAAAGGCCAGAGCCGCCTCCGCGGCCCGTCTCTTCAATCCATCTGTCCCGATTGCGTTCATTCTCTCGTCCGTCAGGCGGGATCGCGACCCTCAAGCCCATCCTTCGAGCTCGCGCCGCGCCATAATCTCGAGCAGCCGCATCCCTTCGCCGCTATCGTTGAGGCAGGGGACGCGCGCATATTTTTCGCCGCCTTCTTCCAGGAACGCGTCCCGGATTTCGACCCCGATCTCCTCGATCGTTTCGAGGCAATCCACCGAGAAGCCGGGCGTGAGGACGACGAGGCGCTTCACGCCGTCTCGCGCGAGCCGCGTCACGACTTCCATCGTGTAGGGCTCGATCCATTTGGCGCGCCCGAAGCGCGACTGAAAAGACAAGCGCAATTGCCGCTCGGACAGCCCCATCGCTTCACGCAAGAGTTGCCAGCTCGCTTCACATTGTGCCGCATAGGGGTCGCCGGCGTCGATCTGGGCCTGCGGCAGTCCATGAAAGGAGGCGAGAATGACTTCAGGTTCGAAATCGAGCGCGGCGATCCTTGCGCGAAGGCTCTCCGCAAGCGCGCCGATGTAAGCCGGATCGTCGAAATAGGGCGGCAAAAAGCGCAGCGTCGGCTGGCGTCGCATGCGAGCCAAGACCCGCGCGACGGCGTCGAAGACGGTGGCCGTCGTCGCCGCGGCGTATTGCGGGTAGAGAGGCATGACCAAGATGCGCTCGCATCCGCGAGACATTAGTCCCGCGAGGCCGTCCTGCAGCGACGGAGAGCCATAGCGCATCGCAAAATCGACGAGGACGGGCGAAGCGCCGGAGAAACCTTCGCGCATGCGCTCGGCGAGACCCGCCGCTTGCGCCCGAGTGATCGCCCTGAGCGGAGATTCATTCGTCTCTTCGTTCCAGATGGCGGCGTAAGCCTCGGCGGACTTTTTGGCGCGGACACGCAGCACGACCCCATGCAGCAGCGGCAGCCAGAAGAGCTTCGGAAGCTCGACGACCCGGGGATCGGACAAAAATTGCGCCAGATAGCGCCGCACGGCGTCCGGTTCGGGCGCCTCCGGCGTTCCGAGGTTGACGAGCAGGACGCCGATGGGGGCGGCGGCGAATTGCGTCACGCGTGTCTCCTCGAGTCCTCGGCGACCGCCCGATCGAACGCTTTCCGCTCCTCCGCGCTCAGCCGGAACGCGTGCTCTGGGCCGGGAAAACTGCCTGAGCGCACATCCGCCGCATAGGCCGCGAGGGCGGATCGGAGAGCGTCGCCCAAAGCGCCATAGCGACGATTATGCTTGAAATCGCGACGGGTGATCCCCGCCAGGTCGTTGACGACGAGCACCTGGCCGTCGGTTTGGGCGCCCGAGCCGATGCCGATCGTCGGCGCCTTGATCGCGCGCGTGATCGTTGCGGAGACTTCTTCCGGGATGAGCTCCAGGACGATGAAATCCTGCCCGGCGTCATCCAGCGCGCGCGCCTCTTCCAGAAGCTTCAAGGCGGCTTGAGCCGTCTTGCCCTGGCGGCGCTTTTGCTCGTGGTGCTGCGACTCCAGGCCGATGTGGCCGCAGACGTCGATCTCCGCGGCCTTGAGCGCCCGCACCAGCTCCGCCCGGGCGCCTTCGAACTTGACGCAATTCGCGCCGGCGTCCCGCAGAGACCGGGCGCTGGCGATCGCCTGTGCCTGCGTCTCGTATGTCGCATAGGGCAGATCGCCGATGATGTAGGCATCCGGCGCGCCCCGACGCGCGGCGGCGATGTGGTGGCTCATGTCGGAGAGCGTCACCTCGCGTTCATGGGCGTAACCAAGGACGGCGGCTCCGACGCTGTCGCCGACGAGGATGATGTCGACGCCCACCTCGGCCGCGGCTTGAGCGGTCGGCGCGTCATAGGCGGTGACCACGACGATTTTTTCTCCCCGACGCTTCTTGTCGGTGAATGCCGTGCCTTTTGGCGCCATTTCGGCCTTCCGGAACGCGTTGCGACCGCATAGAGCGCAATGAAGCGCCCCCAAGATTAGTATACGATCACATTATCCGCATTTGAGCGATTGTGCTCAAGTTCAGCGTGATCTAGCGCTGGAGTTGGCCGGAGCAGGAGTTCGGGACCCCGGGGACGCGCAGCTCCTGAAATCCCCCTGTGCATTTATCGCAGCCCGAAAGCAATGCGCAAAGCGCGGCGAGAACCGCGAAGATCAAATGGCGCCTCATCCCTGTCCTCATGGCGTCAACCGAGACGCAGCCATCACCATGCGCCGGGCGTCTGACCAGAATAAGGCGTACTCTAAGCCGTCTTCTCCGGCGAATGACACAGGTCGGCCAGGAGGCAGCGGCCGCATTCCGGCCGGCGCGCCTTGCATATGTAACGGCCGTGCAGGATCAGCCAGTGGTGGGCGTGGCGCTTGAACCGATCCGGTACCATGCGCTCGAGTCCCTGCTCCACGAGTTCCACGGTTTTTCCAGGCGCGAGCGGCAGGCGATTCGAGACGCGGAAAATGTGGGTGTCGACGGCGATCGTCGGCTCGCCGAAGCCGATGTTCAGCACGACATTGGCGGTCTTGCGGCCCACGCCAGGCAGGGCTTCGAGCGCCGCGCGGTCCTGGGGCGGCTCGCCGCCGTGACGCTCCAGGAGCAGCCGCGAGAGGCCGATCACATTCTTGGCCTTGGTGCGGAAGAGGCCGATCGTCTTGATGTGCTCGATCAGCCCTTCCTCGCCGAGCGCCAGCATTTTCTCCGGCGTGTCGGCGACCGCGAAGAGGCTTGCGGTCGCCCTGTTCACGCCGGCGTCCGTGGCCTGGGCCGACAGGACGACGGCGACGAGCAGCGTGTAGATATTGCGATAATGAAGCTCGCCCTCGGGATGCGGATTGGCGGCCGCCAGCCGCTCGAAGATCGCCTCGATGCGCGCGGCTTCACGGGCTTTGCCGCCCCCCCGCGGGCGTGGAGCCTTCACGCGGCCGGCTCCGCGCTCTTTGCCGCAAAGGCGGCCTCCGCCTCCCGCAGCAGGCGCGCTTCATGGCGTCGGACATAAATCCAGGCGCAAACGAGCGCATAGAACAGGCCGACGAGCGCCCATAGCGCGAAAGAGCCTTCGACCCGGTGAAACGCCGTGGTGAGCACATAGGCGCCCAGGCCGACGGCGAGCGCCCAGATGACGCCCCCGATGGCGTTGCAAAGAAGAAAGGTGCGCGCGTCGAGCCGGTTTGCGCCGGCGAGGACCCCGACCCAAATGCGCAGGAGCGTGACGAAGCGTCCCAAAATCACGATCCCCGCGCCCCAGCGCATGAAGAGATACCGTGCGAGGATGAGCCGCTTGGGAGTCAGGCCGAACCAGCGCCCGTAACGCTCGAGGAGCGGCGCTCCATAGGTGCGGCCGATCCCATACCCCGCGACGCCGCCAATGAGGGCGCCCGCCGCCGCGGCGAGGATGAGATATTCGATCCGCAATCCTCCCGTCTCTCCGGCATAGATCGCGCCGCCGATGAGCAGTGTTTCCCCCGGCAGGGGCAGGCCCGCGCTTTCGAGCGCGAGCGCCAGGAAGAGCGTCCAATAGCCGTAGGCGTTCAAGATATGGACGATCCGATCCTGATCGAGAAGATGTTCCATGGGCCTGCCGTTCGGAGCGTCGCTGCCGCCGAGCTTGTCACATCGTCACAAGTTTATGAAGCGCAGTCCGCCGCATCTGCTACCCACCCTCGCTGGCCACGCTTTGTTCTCGCGGCTCTTGAAGAATTTGCTCAATCCAACTAAATCCGCGCCGCCCGAGCATAAGCTCGGCCCGCACAACGGGATCGGAAGGGCCATGGCCAAGGAAAAGTTCTCACGCACGAAGCCGCACTGCAACATTGGGACGATCGGTCACGTGGACCACGGCAAGACGTCGCTGACGGCGGCGATCACCAAGGTTCTGGCGGAGACGGGCGGCGCGACGTTCACGGCCTACGACCAGATTGACAAGGCTCCGGAGGAGCGCGCGCGCGGCATCACGATTTCGACGGCGCACGTCGAATATGAGACGTCGAAGCGCCACTACGCGCACGTCGACTGCCCCGGCCACGCCGACTATGTGAAGAACATGATCACAGGCGCGGCGCAGATGGACGGCGCGATCCTGGTGGTGTCCGCGGCCGACGGCCCGATGCCGCAGACGCGCGAGCACATTCTTCTGGCGCGCCAGGTCGGCGTTCCGGCGCTGGTGGTGTTCCTCAACAAGGTCGACATGGTCGACGATCCGGAGCTGCTCGAGCTCGTGGAGCTCGAGGTTCGCGAGCTGCTGTCGAAGTATGAGTTCCCGGGCGACGACATTCCGATCACGAAGGGTTCGGCGCTGGCGGCGCTGGAGAACAAGACCCCGGAGATCGGTCATGACGCGATCCTGAAGCTGATGACGACGGTTGACGAATATATTCCGCAGCCGGAGCGTCCGAAGGATCAGCCGTTCCTGATGCCGGTCGAGGACGTGTTCTCGATTTCGGGCCGCGGCACGGTGGTGACGGGGCGCATCGAGCGCGGCGTGATCAAGGTCGGCGAGGAAGTGGAGATCGTGGGCATTCGTCCGACGACGAAGTCGACGGTGACGGGCGTCGAGATGTTCCGCAAGCTTCTCGATCAGGGCGAGGCGGGCGACAACGTGGGCTGCCTGCTGCGCGGCACGAAGCGCGAGGAAGTGGAGCGCGGACAGGTTCTGTGCAAGCCGGGCTCGGTGAAGCCGCACACGAAGTTCAAGGCCGAGGCCTACATCCTGACGAAGGAAGAGGGCGGCCGCCACACGCCGTTCTTCACGAACTATCGCCCGCAGTTCTACTTCCGGACGACGGACGTGACGGGCGTTGTGACGCTGCCCGAGGGCGTCGAGATGGTGATGCCGGGCGACAACATCTCGATGGAGGTGGCGCTGATCGTGCCGATCGCCATGGAGGAGAAGCTGCGCTTCGCCATCCGCGAAGGCGGCAGAACCGTCGGCGCCGGCGTCGTCGCCAGCATTATTGAGTAACCGGGCGAAAGTGGACCGCGAGCCAAAAGGCTCGCTTAGACGAAACAGCGGACGGCGGGCCGGCAGGCTCGCAGTCCAGAGGGTCAAGCCGCGAGCGTCGGAGTTTCTTCGCGCAGGAAAGCGGGGACCTCCGCCTCCTTCTTGAGCTTGGCGGGGCCGTTGCCCGTGGTGGCGGGGGCGTTCACCACCTCCAGCGCAGCGGCGACCGCCGAAACGCCGATCTCGCGATAGAGGCGCGCGAGCAGATCATGTTGAGGATTGGGGAGCGGGGACTCGCCGAACTCGGAAACCAACAGCTTGGACATGGGGCTCTCTTGGCATGGGAGGGAAGAGCTAGAAGACCAGCTTCGTTAGATTGTCGGCATCCTGTTAAAGGTTGGTTAAGACGAGGCCTCTTCTGCGAAAGCTTTACGCAGGCTCTGCGCCACGCGATAATCGGCTTTAAGAGCCAGTGGAGCGGCCCCTTCGACGCGCGAGGCGGGCGAGAAGCGAAGAGAACCAGATTCATGCGTCGTCACCTGCCGCCCGAGCCGATTTCGCAGGCGGCTCTGTGGAGCCGAAGGCTCGGTCTTTTCGCAGCGGTCGTCGCCCTTCTTGCGCTCGCGCTGATGCGGCTGCACGTTCTCGAGCCGGTTGCCGCGCTGACGACCCTCGGCGCTGCGGTCGCGATTGCGCTCGGCGCGCTGCTCCTCTTCGTCGCCGCTTGCGTGACGATTTGGCGAAGCGGCGCGCGCGGGCTTGGGATCGCTCTCGGCGGGCTTTTCCTCATCGCCGCGACGCTCGCCTATCCGAGCTATCTCGCCTTCGAGGCCGTGAGGCTTCCCAAGCTCGCCGACGTCTCCACGGACATCGCCGATCCGCCGGACTTCTCGCGGTCCTCCGCGGCCCTGACGGCGCGAGGCGGCGTCTCGCACCCCAATCCTCCCCCCGAGGCGCGCGCCGGCCAGCGCGCCGCCTATCCCGACGTCGAGCCGATCGTCCTCGACATCGAGCCGGACGAAGCGATTCCGCTGGTCATCAGAACGGCGGCGGCTCGCGGCTGGCGCCTTGTCGACCAGCGCGCGCCAAGCCCGCGGAGCGGGGAAGCGCATCTCGATTTTCTCGACACCAGCCGGGTGTTCGGCTTCGACGTCGACGTAACGGTGCGCTTACGGCCACTGGCCGGGCAGACGCGCATCGACGTGCGCTCGGCCTCTCGCTACGGGCGCCATGACTTCGGCTCGAACGCCCACCGCATCCAGGCTTTCGCGGATGAGCTGCAGAATCAGCTCGACACCGGGGAGGCGCCGTCGTCGACGCCTGAACTCCCCCCCGTCAAGCCTCCATCGATTCGAGCTCGTCGATGAGCCCTGCGATCATATCGAGGCCAATGGACCAGAAGGCGGGATCGCGCGCATCGAGCCCGAAGGGCGCGAGCAGCTCGGCGTAGGGCTTCGAGCCTCCGGCCTCGAGCAGAGCGAAATAGCGCTCGACGAAGCCCTCATGCGCCTTCTGATAGACCCCGTAGAGCGAATTCACGAGGCAGTCGCCGAACGCATAGGCGTAGACGTAGAACGGCGAGTGGATGAAGTGCGGAATATAGGCCCAGTAGCTTTCGTAGCCCGGTCCTAGGCGGATCGAAGGCCCGAGGCTCGCGCCCTGCACGCTCATCCAAAGCTCGCAGATGTCGTCGGCCGTCAGCTCGCCGTTGCGACGCGCGAGATGCAGCTTGCGCTCGAAGGTGTAGAAGGCCGTCTGCCGCACCACCGTGTTGAGCATATCCTCGACCTTGGAGGCGAGCATGGCTCGGCGTTCCACCTTGTCCGCGGCCTCAGCCAGCATTTTGCGGAACGTCAGCATCTCTCCGAACACGGAAGCCGTTTCGGCGAGCGTCAGAGGCGTGGGCGCCATCAGCGCGCCTTGCCGCGCGGCGAGCACCTGATGCACGCCGTGGCCGAGCTCATGGGCGAGCGTCATGACGTCGCGCGGCTTCCCCTGGAAATTGAGCAGTACGTATGGGTGCGCGGAGGGCACGGTGGGATGCGAAAAAGCGCCCGGGGCCTTGCCGGCGCGCGCGGGGGCGTCGATCCAGCTTTTGTCGAAGAAGTCTCCGGCGATGCGCGCCATCTGCGGCGCAAAGCCCGCGTAAGCCGCGAGCACCACCTCTCGCGCTTCGCCCCAGGAGTAGCGCTTCGCCGGCGCCATCGGCAGCGGCGCGTTGCGGTCCCAATAGTTTAGCGCATCCTTGCCGAACCATTTGGCTTTGAGCCGGTAATAGCGATGCGACAGTCTCGGATAGGCCGCCTCGACCGCGGCCACCAGCGCCCCCACGACCTCGCCCTCGACCCGGTTGGCGAGATGGCGTGAATCCGCGACGTCGGCGAAATGCCGCCAGCGGTCGGAGATTTCCTTGTCCTTGGCGAGCGTGTTGGAGACGAGCGCGAACACGCGCAGATTTGCCTTGAGCGTCGCGCCGATCGCCTCGGCCGCCGCGCGTCGGGTTTCTTCCTTCTCGTCCTGAAGCAGATTGAGCGCAGGCTCGATCGCGAGCTCCTGCCCTAGAATCGGAAAGCGCAAGGCGGCGATTGTCTCGTCGAACAGCCTGTTCCAGGCGGCCGAGCCCGTCACCGATTTTTCGTGGAAGAGCTCCTCGATTCTGTCCTCCAGCTCGTGCGGCTTTTCCTTGCGGATGTCCTCGAGCCAGGGCCGCCAGCGCGACAAGGGCGCCTTGTCGGCGGCGGCAAAAAGAATCTGATCGTCGATTCGATTGAGCTCCAGTTGAAAGAACAGCGTCGCGGTCGAGGCCTCGACGACCTTGCTTTGAACGTCGGCGTAGAACTTGCCGCGATTGGGATCGCTCACGTCGCCCGCATGCAGGAGCCCGGCGTAGGACATGAGGCGTCCAAAGAGATCCTGCAGCTTTTCATATCGTGAAACCGCGACGCCGAGCTTCTCGCTCGCCTCGCCGGAGGCGGCGAGCGTCGCCAGCTTGCCGCGATACTCCTCGGCAAATGCCTGCGCTTCGCGGCCCGCACGGTCGATATCGTTGCGGAACGCCGGCGAATCCGGTCCGGCGTAAAGGTCGCCGAGGTTCCACTCCGGCAAAGGGCCTAGATCGGATACCGCTGTCGGGGTCGGCATGGGGTGCTCCTGAAATGTGAACGGCGCGTGTTTCCGCCTAATTACGGCGGGCGCCGGCATCGATCAAGGAGCTGGAGCGCATGCGCGCCTTGCGGGTAAAGCTCGCGTTTGCGCGCCGGGGCGATATATCGTGGCGTGAAGTGAAGTTAACTCCAACTTTACCCTGTTCCGGGAACTTGAGACGCAAGCGTGGGGAAAAATTCCGTCCTCCGCAGGAGCTTGGGGGAGACGGGCGACGATGGCTTCGACGATTCTCATTGCCGATGACGATCCCGTGCAAAGACGGCTCCTGGAGGCGATGATTCGTCGGTTTGGCTATGAGACCGAATGCGTCGAAAGCGGCGAGCTCGCGCTCGCCCGGCTCCACGCCACGAATTCTCCGCCGATCGCGCTGCTCGTTCTCGACCTCGTCATGCCCGATCTCGACGGCATGGGCGTCCTCGCGAAAATGCGGGAAGAGAAGCTGCAAACGCCCGTGATCGTGGAGACCGCGCACGGCTCGATCGAAACCGTCATCTCTGCGATGCGCGCCGGCGCCTCGGATTTCGTCGTGAAGCCCGTCGGGGCGGAACGTCTGCAGATTTCGATCAAGAACGCGCTCGCGGCCGAGGCCCTTGCCGGCGAGGTGCGTCACGCCACGCGCCGGGCGCAGGGCAGCCTCACCTTCAAGGATCTCGTCTCGCGAAGCGCCGAAATGGCGCGCGTGATCCGCTTGGGGGAGCGCGCCGCGCGCTCGACGATACCTGTTCTCATTGAGGGCGAATCGGGCGTCGGCAAGGAAATCGTGGCGCGCGCCATTCAAGGCGCGTCCGACCGCCGCGGTAAGCCCTTCGTGACGGTCAATTGCGGCGCGCTCCCCACGAATTTGGTCGAATCGATCCTGTTCGGCCACGAGAAGGGCGCCTTCACCGGCGCCACCGAGAAACATGCCGGCAAATTCGTCGAGGCGAATGGCGGGACGCTGTTCCTCGACGAGGTCGGCGAGCTGCCGCTCGAACTGCAGGTGAAGCTGCTTCGCGCTCTCCAGGAAGGCGAGATCGACCCGATCGGCGCAAGGCGCCCCGTCCGCGTCGACGTGCGGCTGATCTCCGCGACCAATCAGAATCTGATCGAGCTCGTCAAACGCGGCCAGTTTCGGGAAGATCTCTTCTACCGGCTGAACGTTTTCCCGATCGGCATTCCGCCGCTACGCGCGCGCAAGGAGGATATCCCCGACCTCGTCCGGCGCTTTTGCGCGCGATTCGCCGCCGAAGAGGGGAGAACGATCCGCGGCGTTACGCCCGAGGCGATGTGCCTCCTTGCCGCCTACGACTGGCCCGGCAACGTCCGACAGCTCGAAAACGCCCTGTTTCGCGCCGTGGTGCTCGCCGAGGGCGACGAACTGACGGTCGCCGAGTTTCCCCAGATCGCCACTCATGTCAGCGGCTTCGACGTGCGCGTGCCGCCGGCGCCGAGCCTTCCCGAGCCGCGAACGGCCCGGGAGCGCGAGATCGTGCGCGTCGAGGTGCGCGATCCGAACGTGCTGGGCTTGCTCGGAAAAAGCGGCGACATGCGCAAGCTCGAGGACCTCGAGGCCGAGACGATCCGCTTCGCGCTCCAACATTATCGCGGACAGATGTCGGAGATAGCCCGGCGCTTGGGGATCGGCCGGTCGACGCTTTACCGCAAGATGAAGGAATATGGACTGGGCGACGACGAACTGTCCGAGCAAAGTCAGGACGCGAGCCTTGTCGCCTAAACCCCCGCGCCTCGTTCAGATAAATTGACTCAAGGCGCAAAAGCCGTTCGCCCTTGCGCATATTCGCGCTCGATCAAGGGTCATCGCCTCATTCGGCGGCCGACGAACGCCATTCGAGGATCAAGGTCGGGCGCCCCGATTTGCTAGGCATGCCAGGACCGAGAGTTTTGAAACCTTCCCTTTGGTAAAACCGGACCGCGCGGTCATTGTCGGCGTTCACGTCGAGTCGCACCAGGCCCGGCGAGCGGTCGCGCGCGGCGGCTAGAAGAGCGGGGGCGACGCCCGCGCCAAAATGCTCCGGATGCACGCAGAGTTGATCGAGCCATCCACTTTCTGGGTCGATCGTCACGAAGCCCAGGAGACAACTGGGCGACTCGTCCCAAAGGCAGAGGGTCTGCGCGCCTTGCGCCTCCATTGCGGCAAGACGGTCGAGGAGCCAGGCGCAGCGCGCCTCGAAGGCGATGTCGGCGTAAGTCGCGCGCCAGGACGCGACCCAAAGTGCGAGCAGCTCCGGCGTCTCCGCTCCCGAGCGCACAGCGATGCGCCAGCGGCGCGCCCGATCGGCGGAGGACCGGCTCACGCTTTCCTCATGAGGTCGAGCAGCAGCCGATGGATCGCTTCATTGCCGGCGCAGACCTCATGGCGCGTCAGCATGTCGCCGCCCCCGGCGAGGTCTGTGACGAAGCCGCCGGCCTCGCGCACGAGAACCACGCCCGCCGCGATGTCCCAGGAGTTGATGTTGCGCTCCCAATAACCGTCGAATCGCCCCGCAGCCACCATGGCGAGATCGATGGCGGCGGCGCCCAAGCGGCGAATGTTGCCGACCTTGGCCATTGCCGCGGCGAGCTCGGCCTGAAACCGCTCATGGCCAGCGCGTCCGGCAAGAGGGGGAATTCCGCAGGCGATCATCGATTCCGCCAGGGTCTTTCGCGAGGCCACGCGCATGCGCCGATTGTTATGATAGGCGCCCTGGCCTTTCTCGGCGATGAACATGTCGTCAGTCGCGGGATTATAAACTACGCCGGCGACGAGCTGGCCCTCGCGCTCCAGCGCCAGCGACACGGCGAAGACCGGAATCCCGTGCAGGAAGTTGGAGGTGCCATCGAGCGGATCGATGTGCCAGCAGTGACTCTTGTCGGCGCCCTCGACGACGCCGCCTTCTTCCATGACGAAGCCATAGCCCGGCCTCGCCCGCGACAGTTCCTCGAAGAGCACGGTCTCCGCGCGTCTGTCCGCGGCCGTGACGAAGTCGCCGGGACCTTTCACGGAGACTTGCAGGTTCTCGACCTCGCCCAAGTCCCGTTTCAAGCCACGGCCGGCCTTGATCGCCGCCGCGGTCATCACATTCATCAGCGCGGTGCGGATCATCGAATTTCCAGGATGTTCATCGTGGCCTTCCCATGCCCGCCCGGTCGGGGGCCCGTCAAGTCGCCGCGGGCGCGCGAGCGCGCCGCGTCAGCGATGAGGAAAGGCTCACTGGGGGCGCTGTCGGCGAGAGGCTCCGGCGCGCGGCCCAATTACCCTCAGCGAGGCCGCAACCGGGCGCTATTGCCAAGGCCTCCCGATGCGGTTACAAGCCACCCGTCGCTTGGGCGCGCTCGCAAAGGAGCCGGCGCCGCAGACCGCGATGCGCCCGTAGCTCAGCTGGATAGAGCACCAGACTACGAATTTGGGGGTCAGAGGTTCGAATCCTTTCGGGCGCGCCATTTCAGAACAGAACTCTGAACTCCGATTACGCCTGATTTTCCGTTTGACGCGGCGACCAGGGTGCGGAGCAGTTCCGACTTCGAACCCATGATGCGGACCTCTTTGTCGGCGACCTCGACGCGTTGGGCCAGGGCGCGCAGGTGGTCGCGGCGGTAGCCGCCGCCTTCCAGCCTTATGCGTTGGCGGGCCGCTCGGGCGAAGGTTCTGACCATGTCGGGGCTGACGGCCTGATTGCCGGGATTGTCGAGCGCAGCCCGGGCGCGCTCGGCGTCTGCGCGGGCCTGTTCCCGAATCGCCTTGAGGCCGGCAATGCGCTCCTTCAGGCCGGGGGCGTCGAGATCGGCGACGCCGGACTCGATGGCGTCGAAGAGCCGGTTGAGCCGCTGGTCGGTCTCCGTGATCCGCTTGTGGAGTTCGGCAAGGTGCTCGCGGCGGCGCTCGGTGCGCTCCTGGCGGCGGTCGAGGACACTGGCGAGGATGGTTTCCAGCCGCTCAGGCTGAAGCAGGCGCTCCTCCAGATGGGTCGCGACCAGTTGGTCAAGCCGGTCCATCGGGATCGAGCGTCCTTTGCAGCCGGTCTTGCCCTGCCGGGCCTGGGTCGAGCAGGTGTAGTATCGATACACGCCGCCCGCGCTCCCCTTGCCGGTCCGCAGCGTCATCGCGCCCCCGCATTTGGCGCAGAAGCAGATGCCGGTCAGGAGGGTGGGACCGCTGGTGACGCGCGCCGGCGTCATCATGGGATGGCGCGACTTCAGGCGAGCCTGCACGGCGTCGAAGGTCTCGCGGTCGATCAGCGGCGGACAGGCCATGATCGCGACTTCGCTCTCGGGCTTCCTCTCCCGGTCCTTGTGCGAGCGCGTGTTGAACCTGTGCTCGCCGATATAGGTCGTGCGGGTCAGGATGGCGTGGATTTGTGCGAGGCCCCAGCGCCCTCCGTCACGGGTGAAGATTCGCCGCTCGTTGAGATGGCAGGTGATGGCTTTGACGCCCATCGGGCCGGACGCGCCATCGCCCTCGAGGAACAGCCGATAGATCATCCGCACCGTGTCGGCGTGCAGCGGGTCGATCTCCAGCTTCTTTTTGGTCTTCGATCCCCGCTGCTCGGCGGCGACGATGCGATAGCCGATCGGCGGCAAGGCGCCGTTCCAGAAGCCCTGGCGGGCGTTCTCGTTCATCGCGCGCAGGACGTGCTTGGCGTTCTCCTTGGACTGATATTCGTCGAACAGCGCCATGATTTGCCGCATCATGACGTGCATGGGATCGTCGCCCATCTCCTGGGTGATGGAGACGAGCTTCACGCCGTTCTTGGCGAGCTTCCTGACGTAGAACTCGAGCTCAAAGTGGTCGCGGAAGAAGCGCGAGAAGCTGTGAACCACGACGATCTCGAAGGGCGCGGGCTTGGACGTTCCCGCCTCGATCATGCGCTGGAACTCGGGGCGACGGTCGTTGGTGGCGGAAGCGCCTGCCTCGATAAAGGTCTCGGCCAGGTCATAGCCGCGCGCGGCGCAATAGGCTTCGCCCTGCCGCTTCTGATCGGGGATGGAGACATCGTGCTCGGCCTGCCGCGCCGTCGAGACGCGCAGATAGAGGGCGGCGCGCGAGAGGGTGGTCATGACGTGCTCATTCCTCGCTAAAGAAGTCCTCGTCGAGTCGCTTGAATTCGATCACGCGACTCGATCGGACACCCACAGAGTGCTCGATCATTAATTCGGTCAGCCGCTTTCCGTCGATCAGGATTACACGTTGCGGTATACGTGAAGCGAAGTCCACCGCCTGGGTCGAGAACGTCGACGTCGTTACGAACACTCCCTTGCTGGCGCCCAGACCTACCAAGCTTCCTACGAACGCCTGGACCTCTGGCCGCCCCACAGACGAACCCTGTCCATAGCGTTTGGCCTGCACATAGACGCGATCAAGACCGAGCACGTCCTCGTTGATCACGCCGTCAACTCCGCCGTCGCCGCTCCGGCCCAGCTGTGTCGCCGCGTTACGACGTGATCCGCCGTAGCCCATCGCAACCAGTAGATCGACGATGAGGCTCTCGAAAAATGTTGGGCTGTTTTGAAGAATACGATCAAGAAGATCGGCCCGAAGGGCGGCTTGAGTCGCCCTGTAGGCCGCTTCTACAACCTCTTCCGGTGTTGAGGTGGGTGAAGCAGCCGGCGGCGTTACTTCAGCAGCTTCCTCTGCTTGATTATTTCGATAGAATTCTCGAAAAGTCGGCACGGTAAGCAAGAATTGCGTATCGACTCGGGCTGGCGGGTTCGAAAGGAGCTTTTGTCCAGCGGCGGTTATAACAAACCGTCCTCGACGCGGGCTCTCGAGAAAACCGGCCTTAGTGAGATAGAACTTCGCCCAGTGGATACGATTGTGGAGCACACGCTGCTTGCCGCTAGCCAAAAGTTCCTCCCGTTCGGCTTCGCTCAGCCCAAACCGGGCCGCGATATCTGCTTCGGCGAGTGGAACAGAGGTCTCGCCCTTGGCGGCGACCTCAAGCAGCGGCAGCATCAGGGATTGGTAATCAGGTATTCCGGCCATGGCACCGCCCCCGCATCAAAGAACTATTACTGCGCGCCCGACACTCTCTCACATCATCGGCACGGCCCGAACAGCTCATCGAAGAGATCGCCGAACCACGATTCGAATACGTCGACCTCGGCTTCCGTGACCGGAATATGCTCGGGTAAGTCGTCGGTGACGATCCAGGTCGAGAGGTCCTGTTTCGGCGGCCGGCCGGGAAAGGGCCAAGGATGACCGAGCAACTTTTCAAGCTGCTCGGATGCGGTCGGTGGGCGGTCCTTGCGAGGTCTGGCCATTGCGCCAGGATCGCCGAACGGGGCCGCTGAAAGAATAGCTTTTCTCTGCGCTGCAAGTTTGCGCGCGCCGGGGCGCAAAAAAACTTGCACGCGGCGGCGTAGGGCGGGCATCGCATAACGGTGGGAGCGGTTGATGGCCTCACGCCACCGCTTTCAAGGGCTTCGCCCGCTTGATGCGCGCCATTTCCTTGGGGTCATGCATCGCCTCCCAGATGTCGCTGCGGCGCTGCACGTTCAGCCAGAAGTCCGGGCTGGTGCCGAAGACGCGGGCCAGGATCAGCGCCGTCGCGGCGGTGACGTTGCGGCGATTGTTGCACAGCTCGTTGACGTGCTTGCGCTGCACGCCCATGGCCTCCGCCAGCGCACCCTGGGTCAGGCCCAAGGGCTCCATGAACTCCTCGGTCAGCATCTCGCCCACGGTCGTCGGCTTGCGCTTGGTCAGCAGCATGGCGATCCCGCCTTTCCTTCATCTGTAGCTATGGTCGTCCAGGTAGATGTCGGAGGCCTCGCCCCGGCCGCCATCCCACCGGAAGACCAGCCGCCACTGCTGGTTGACGCGGATCGAATGCCACCCGGCGAGATTGCCCCGCAGCTTCTCGAAATGGTTGCTGGGCGGCACGCGGAGGTCCTGGTCAGTCACCGCGTCGTCGATCATCTGGAGCTTGCGGAAAAGGCGGGCGTCCAGGTCCGGTGGAATGTTCCTCGAGGCTATGTCCTCGACGAAGAAGGAACGCAACCAGTCGTCCCGAAAGCTCACGATCATCCGACAGCTCCAGTATGGCTGTGTACCACTCATCGGGACAAAAATCAATGATCCGTGGCCCGATCTATAGCCCCAGCCCAATCTGCCGTTTGCGGCTGAAGCTCCACTCGATGCCCCCGTCATCGCGGCGAACGCCGCTGATGTGCTGGTCGAGACGCTTCTCGAGGACGGGCTGCCAGGGCACGAGCTGGAAGCCGAGCCCGTCTTCGATCATGGCGAAGCGTCCACTGGCGAGGTTGGCGACGCCGGCCAGCCGCCCACTCACATACTCGCCGGGCCCTGACGGGCTGTAGGTCAGCCCCCGCTCGGCGGCCATCTCCTTGCCCACTCGTTCGACCTCCTGGCGCTCCAGGACCGCGACGGTGCGCCGGGGGATGGAGATGACGCCATCCTTCACGCTGGCAAGGCCCATCTCAACAAGCCGCTCGGCGCGCCGGTCGAGTGCGGCGTTCACCTCCCGGCCGAAGCCGGTCTTGGCAAGGGGCAGAGGTTCCTTCGCGACCAACTCCCGATCGAGCCAGGTCGCGCCGTCGCTATTGAGTTGGCGTTCGAGGTCGAGCGTCGATAGCGTGCGGATCGCAAAATCCTTCGGCCAACTCGGGGCGTCATAGGCCATGCCCCGCTCGGCGATGTCGCCCGGGATCTTCCAATGGTCGGCGTCGATGCGTTCGACATGGCCGGCGCGGCGCAAGGCTTCCAGCCGGCGCACGTGGGAGCGAATGAAGGCGTCGGGGTCGCCGTGGCGCTGTTCGATGATGTCCCGCGTCGCCTCCAAATGCTGGCTCGGCCGGTAGACACCGCCATTGGCTTCCGCCACGAGCTGGATGTTGAGGTCGGCCGGTCGGGGCTCGGCTTTGGTCGGCGCCGGATCGAGCGCGACGATATGGCCGCGCCGGATCTCCTCCATGCGCGCCGTGTCCGCCGTCTCGACATAGTGGGTGCGCCCGTCCACCCCGTCGATGACGAGATGCAGCCGGTCGCCTATCTCGTCGCCAGCAAGCCCCTTGGCGAGCACGCGGCCGACGACCGGTTCTGTGATCCGTGCGCCATGCGTCACATATTGCGTGGAGGCGCGTTCCTCAGCGAGGCCGTGGTCGGCGAGCGCCCGATGCATCGTCTTGATGATGTCGCCACGCTCGCCCATCTCGCGTAGCGTCGGCTCGGCGCGTGGAGAGATCGACCAACGGCCGGTCTCGCGCTCGGTCGCGAGCCCCATGCTCTCCAGCTTGCGAGCCCGGGCGATCAGGAGCGCCCGGTTCCGGCGGGCCGTCTCCAGCATGTCCCGGTCGGGCCGCAGGTCAGCGAGTGCGTCCCCGGCCTCCTGCTCGGCGATCAGCATTCGGTCGAGGCGAGTGAAGCGTTCTGCGTCCACCTCGCGCTCGAGCTGGCGGCTGACCTCCTGCTCGGTCTGCCGGCCCAGCTCCCGCGTCACGATCTCGCTCGCCCGTTCACGGATGCCATGGGCGATGTAGTCGCCGGCGATGTTGAGGATCTTCCCGTCGTCGGTCACGCCGCGCAGCAGGATGTGAGTGTGCGGATGGCCGGTGTTGTGGTGATCGACCGCGATCCAGTCAAGCCTCGTGCCGAGGTCGGTCTCCATGGCCTTCATCAGGTCGCGAGTTGTCGTCCTGGCGTCGGCCAGCTCGACGCCTTCCTCGGCGGAGACGATGAAACGAAACTGGTGGCGGTCGTCACGGCCCCGTTCGAGGAAGGCGCGGCCGTCCTCGGCGTCACGCTCGGCGGAATAGACTTGCCCCTTCTCGCCGTCGCGGTTGACGCCATCGCGCTCCAGATAGCGTAGATGCGCGTCAATCGCCTTGGCGCTCGCGAAGCGGCGACCGCGCACGGCGCCGCGCTGCGGATTGAGCTTCACGATCCGCGCCTTCACCGTCACGCGCCGCGCGCGGGTCCGCACGCCGTTGGCGTCGCGGCTCCACGCGTTCCTCCCCTTCAGCCCAGCAGCGGTCGCGGCGCCCCGACCGCGCGCATTGAAGCGCCCGCTCCCCTTCCCGGCCGAACCCAGCCGATTGGGGTCACCCCCGGCGCGCCGAATAGCCTGATGCACCTCCGCGAAGAAGGTCTTTGGGCGCGGCCGCACGCCGCGCCCGGCGCGTCCGCCGGCGCGGTCGCGGACCCGGCCAGGACGGATGCGAAACTGATCGTCGTCGCTCGCCATGAAGCGACGATTGGAGGATCAAACGGTCGATAAAAGGTCGAAAATGGAGGCGTAGCGCTGTAGGGCAGAAAGACTTGCTCCAGCGCAGGAACGGCGAACTCGCCTTCGGCGCACACTGCGAGCGCCCGACATAACCCTCTGAAAAGTTGAACACATTTTTGTTGCTAGCGATCTTCGCACCGTGCGGCCTCGCCGGCTCCAGACGAAAAAACAATGTGCAGACAAACAGTTAGGAACGAAGTTCCGGCAGCGAGGACTCTCGCTTTATCTTGCGCTCTCAATCACGCTCTTAATCAGCGTCGCCGATCGCACGAAAACCCTTGCAGAATCGAGGCCACGCAAACTCGGTAACCGCGCAGAAGTTCGTACAAATTGCGAGTCAATTTCCGCAGTCGAAGCGCATCTCTTGGCGCCATCGGCGCGCAAAATTTCGTTAGCCGAACCTCGGCCCGGGTACACGTGCTGGCGCAAATTTGCGACGAATGGTGCACGAAATGCAATGCGAATGCGCGGCTTCCAACGTCGGCGCGCTGCGCCTGCCACCTGCTGCCGAGCCGACGGCGCTCCGCTGTAGTTTAGGTGCGGGGACTGCATCGAACGCGCGCTCTCCCAACTGTTGATGTGCGCGATGTCAGCAGTTGACTGACAGTCCAGCCGCCAATCTCGCTCACTCGGCGAGCTGTATGCCAGTACCGACAAGGCCCGCGAGCAAGCGACGATAATTGCGTTGAATGGCAGCCGCTAACAGCCGCTTGTGAGGCGGTCAACTCACGCTGCGGTGCTTGGTATCTAACGTGCGAGAGCGGCGATCCGCGACGTGGGCGGCGTTTCTCCCACGATGACGGGACAGCCTCGCCATGGCAATCGACATTGACAGAATTGATGACTGCGTGCTCGCATTGCTCCTGCTCGGGCGGCACGATGGCTAAGGCGTTTGGAAGTCGTTCGCCTGGGATGCGATGGATCGGTTGCACGAGCAAGGGATGATCTCCAACCCCGCCGGGCGCGGCAAATCGATCGTCCTGACGAATCAAGGACTGGAGAGAGCCGAGCGACTGTTCGAGGAATTGTTCGCGAAAAAACCCTGAGCCGGAACGACGGCAGCGTCCAAATGACGTGCATATCCACGGCAAGATGGCTGCGGGCCCGAAGTGAAAAAAAGTCGCCAGGCGGCACATCTCGCAGAAGCGGAGTTCCTGATGCGCGACTGCCGGATCGTTAGCGTGGGGCGGAGCTGAGTTGGTGACAGAGCTGCCGCCGATCTACGCCTGCGCGGCAAGCCGCGGCGCTGCGAAGCGGCGGAAGCAGCGGAGATCGCCATTACCGTTCTCTGCTGGCAAACGGACGCTCGGAATCACGTTGGCCACCGATGACCGGCTGAGATCGGACGAGCAAGAGCAAAAATTCATGTGCGAAGCGTTGATCTTCGCCCTGCGATGGCACCCGGGTTGACAGCCAATTCTAACACTGGAAGTCGAGTGCTCGCGGGTCGCGCGGCCGGGATGATCGTCAGGGGTTTTGTTGGCGGAGGGCAGTGCTCCGAGGCCAGTGGAGTTGAGCTAAGGGACGCAGGCGCCGAGCGGATAATCCAAGATTGAGTGCAGCTCTTGCGTAGCCCTATGGCGCCGTTCTTTGCGCAGGCGACTGGCTTCTCCGATCACGCTAGCCGCGCAAATGATACGCCCGATCGTCCGACCTGATCTTGTTGTTTCCGGGACAAGTTGAAATGCGGTTCCTGGCCGACCGCGAAAAACCGGTCGCCGCCGAAACCCTGCCGATCGGCGCCATCGTCTTCCCCGGCTCAAGAATCTCAGCAAATCCTGCTGAGAGCACCGCAAGGACCAGGCGCATTTCCCAATATATTCAATTTCAAGGCTCAGGCATCCGCGCAATGGCTGGTATACTTGAGCTGCCGCTCTCAGAAATCAGCGCATATCCATCTTCATTTCTTCATTCTGCCTTATTGTTGATGAATTTATCTTGAGAATTTGCTGGGATGCAAAAACCTTGATCAGCCGCAAAACTCAGTGGATAGGGGCCGCTATTGCCGCGATCTGTCTCGTTGCCGCAATCTTCTGGTGGCGGACCGAGCGAGGCGGGCTGCCGCCTTATGTCGCGCGAGCCAACGGCCGCATTGAAATGACCCGCATCGATGTCGCGGTCAAATATGCCGGGCGTGTCATCGATCTTATGTTCCGTGAAGGCGACACCGTTCAGCAGGGCAAGGTTCTCGCTCGCCAGGACGAGGCGGAAACAAAAGCGCAAATCGCCGGCGCCGAAGCTGAGCGCCAGCGCGCCATTAGCGCTATTGCCAAAGCGGAGGCTGATGTCGCCGTACACAAAAAGAACCAGGGACTCGCCCAACTGGAATGGGATCAAGCGGTCGCGATGCGCGGCAAGTCTTTGGTCTCTCAGGTGGAGTTGGACCGCCGTCGGCTTCAGCTGGAAGGCGAGACTGCCGGCGTCGCCGCCGCAATGGAGGCCGCGAAAGAAGCCCGCGATGCGCTGGGTGGAGCGGACGCTCAACTTGCGAGGTTGAAGGTCATCCTCGGGGAGGAAACAATTCACGCGCCCGTCAATGGGCGAATTGAATACAAAATCATCGAGAAAGATGCAGTCCTACCGTCGGGAGGCCGCATCGCATTGCTGCTCGAGACCGACGACGTTTACATGACCGTATTCCTGCCGGATAAAGTCCTGGGAAATCTCAAGATGGGCGACGACGCGCGGATTATGCTCGACGCCTTCAAGGAGCCCTTGCCCGCTTATATTTCCTTCGTCTCGCCCGAGTCGGAGTTCACTCCGAAATATGTTGAGACGCAGGCTGAGCGCGACAAGCTCCTCTATCGTGTGAAGCTCCAGATTCCTTTGGAGGCGGCGCGGCGCTACGCCGGCATTCTCAAGTCGGGCATGACAGGAAACGGCTATGTGCGAACGGATGCGTCGCAACCGTGGCCCGCCTTTCTCTCTGTCGCGCAAGAGGGAACGAAGGGCAAATGAGCCTCTCGGATGTGCCCGCGTCTGAGCGTCCCGCGGTGAAATTGAGCGGCATCGAGCACCGCTACGGATCGGTGACGGCCCTTGAAGATGTCTCGCTCACTCTCCCCGCCGGGGCGACCGTTGGGCTCATCGGGCCCGACGGCGTGGGCAAGTCGACCCTCTTGAGCCTCATTGCGGGCGTGAAGCGCCTCCAGAAAGGCAGCCTGCATGTGCTGGGCGCCGATTTGAGCGACAAGCGACAGCGTGAGGCGTTATCGCCGCGCATTGCCTTCATGCCGCAGGGTCTCGGAAAAAATCTCTATCCCACGCTCTCGATTCACGAGAACATCGATTTTTTTGGCCGTCTGTTTGGCCTTGGACCGAAGGAGTGCGAGGCGAGAATTCAGCGACTGGCGAGAGCGACCGGTCTTCACCCTTTTCTGGACAGAGCCGCTGGAAAATTATCTGGCGGGATGAAGCAAAAGCTCGGGCTCTGTTGCTCGCTCGTGCATGATCCGGCCTTGCTGATCCTGGATGAGCCGACTACGGGCGTCGACCCCTTGTCGCGTCGGCAGTTTTGGGAGCTCATCGAAAACCTGCGCTCCGAGAACAAGGAGATGACCGTTTTGGTCGCGACCGCCTACATGGACGAGGCGGAGCGTTTCGAATATCTGGTCGCGATGGACGCGGGACGCGTGCTGGTCTCCGACACAAAGGAAAACGTCCTTTCGCGCACGCCATCCCATACGCTGGAGGCCGCTTATATCTCGCTGCTGCCGCCAGAACGCCGCGCTCAGTCGGAAGCGTTTTCGATACCCGCATATCATGATCCCGGCGGAGCGCCTGCCATCGAGGCGGAGGAGCTGACGCGGCGATTCGGCGACTTCGTGGCCGTCGACCATGTGAGCTTCCGCATCAGCAGAGGCGAAATATTCGGCTTTCTCGGCTCGAATGGCTGCGGCAAGACGACCACGATGAAAATGCTGACCGGGCTGCTCGACGTGACCAGCGGCACGGCCCAGCTTCTGGGGAAGAAGGTCGAGCCGGGAGACATGACCACGCGGCTGAAGATCGGGTACATGTCGCAGGCTTTCTCTCTCTATGAGGAATTGTCGGTAAGACAAAATTTGATGCTGCATGCGCGACTTTATCGTATCGACGCGGCGCGCGCGAAGGAGCTCGTGGATGAAGCGCTCAAGACCTTCACGCTCGAGGAGCATGCCGACGCTGCGCCGGGCTCTCTGCCGCTCGGGATCAAGCAGCGCCTTCAGCTCGCCGCCGCATGCCTCCATTCGCCTGAAGTGCTGATCCTCGATGAGCCGACCTCGGGCGTCGATCCGGGTGCGCGCGACATGTTCTGGCGGCATCTGATCGACCTCTCGCGCGAACGTCATGTCACCATTTTTGTGTCGACGCATTTCATGAATGAAGCGGAACGCTGCGACCGGATTTCCTTAATGAACCGCGGGCGGGTTTTAGCGGTCGGCGCGCCGCGAGAACTCACGCGTCAGGCGGATGCGGCTTCGCTGGAAGACGCATTTATTTCTTACCTCGAAGAAGCGGAGAACGCATCTTCTCCCCGTAGCGAACCGAAGACGTCGGCAACCGGGGAGGCGACGCCGAAACCTTCCTCCACAATTGTGCCGCCCGGCGCCGGCGTGAACTTGCAGGGTTCACTGCTGAGTTGGCTGTCGCGCACGTGGGCGTTCGCGTGGAGGGAAGCGCTTGAGCTTCAGCGCGACAAATTGCGCATAGCATTCGCTTTGCTCGGCCCGGCGGTCCTTCTTTTTGCGAATGCTTACAGCGTATCCTTCGATGTGGAGAATGTCCGCTTCAGCGTTTTCGATCAGGACCGGTCTGTTCTGAGTTCGGGAGTTTTTCGAGCATTTTTCGGGCTCTCACTATTTTGTCGAGGAGCCCGAAGTGCACAACCAAACTGAGGCCATGTCGGCCTTGCGCAGCGCTTCAAGCCTGCTCGTAATCGAAATGCCGCCCAACTTCGGGCGCGACCTCGTGGAAGGGCGCCGTCCTGAGGTTGGATTTTTCGTTGAAGCTTCTGCGCCCTTTAATGGATTGAACATTCGAAGCTACATTACCGGCGTCGTCTTAAAATATACGTCCGCCTTGATGCGATCGCAGGACGCGACGTTGCTGCTATCGCGGGACACTACAGCGGCTTCGCCGCCAATTTCGGTCGAGCAACGTTTCGCATATAATCAGGAATTCAAGAGCATTTACGCCATAACGCCGGGCACCATCATGCTCACCCTGATATTGATTCCGGCCATGCTTACGGCGCTTGGCGTGGTTCGCGAAAAGGAAATCGGCTCAATCATCAATCTCTATGCTTCGCCCGCGACGATTGGGCAATTTCTCATCGGCAAGCAGTTGCCTTACGTCGGCGTGGCGATGCTGAGCTACCTCACCCTCTTTTTGCTCTCCGTCTTTGTCATCGGCGTCCCGCTCAAAGGATCCTTCCTCGCTCTATCGATCGGCGTGCTGTTTTATCTTTTCGCGGTGACGGCATTCGGCCTGTTGATCTCAGCTTTCGTCAAATCGCAGGTCGCCGCGATCTTTGGCACCGCGATTCTATGCCTGATCCCTTCCACAAACTTTTCCGGGCTCCTTTATCCCGTGTCCACCCTGACCGGCGCCAGCTACTGGATGGGAATGTTCTATCCGGCCTCATGGTTCCAGCAGATAAGCCTTGGCTCCTTTACTAAAGGACTAGGCGCCGGAAGCTTCATGGGCGCGTACTTGGCCCTGCTGGGATTCGCGCTCGCGTTTATCGCAGGAGCGCGACTCTTGATCAAAAAGCAGGAGGCGTAGGACCAATCATGGCGCGATGGCTGCTCAACGTCGCTTTGCTTAGCGGCAAGGAATTGCGCAGTCTGCTGACGGACGCGCCGCTCATGGCGCTGATAGTTTTTGCCTTCACCGTCGCCATCTATGCGGTCGCCACAGGCGTCAAAGCGGAAGTTTCCAACGCGTCCATCGCAGTCCTCGACGGCGACCACTCGGAGCTTTCGCGCCGCCTGCGCTACGCTATCCATCCGCCCTATTTCAAACCACCAGAAGACATTGAACGCGCTGACGTCCAGGACGCGCTCGATCGAGGACGCTATATCTTCGTCGTGGAATTCCCGCCACGGTTTGAAACTGATGTGCTGGCGGGGCGGAAGCCATCCGTGCAGGTGTTGGTCGACGCCACGGCAATGACGCAGGCGGGCCTTGGCGCGAATTATCTTGAGGAAATTTTCCTGACGCAAACCTTGGATTTCCTTCACAGCCGGGGCGTCGAAACCCAGGCGCCAATAAAGGTGAAGACGAGGCTGCTGTTCAATCCCAACGCCGACTCCCATTGGTACACGGCGGTAATGCAAATCATCACCAACGTCACCGTTCTCTCGATCATCCTGGTGGGCGCGGCGGTTATCCGAGAGCGAGAGCACGGCACGATCGAGCATTTGCTGGTCATGCCGGTGCGCGCCAGCGAAATTGCCATGGCCAAGATCTTGACCAATGGCGTGGTCATTCAAGTTGCCGCGTTGCTTTCGTTGTGGCTGGTCGTGCATAAAGGGCTCGGCGTGCCGCTTCCGGGCTCGATCGGTCTTTTTGTCATAAGCTCGGCACTCTATCTTTTTTCAGTGACTTCGCTCGGAATGTTCCTGGCGACGCTCGCTCCCACAATGCCGCAGTTCGGGTTGCTCGCCGTGCCGGTTTACGCCGTAGCCTATGTGATGTCGGGGGCGGCAACTCCGGTGGACAGCATGTCTCCAGCATTGCAGTCCATCGTAAGATTTCTGCCCACGACTCAATTTGTGTACATTGCTCAGGCGACGCTTTATCGCAGCGCCGGCGTCGACGTTGTTTGGCCGCAAATCGGCGGCGTCGTCATTTCGGGCGGCCTATTCCTGGCTCTCGCGCTCGCCCGCTTTCGAACCATGCTGGAGAGAGCGGGATGACGAGGAGCGTAGCCGTATTTTCGAGGTTAGCGGCGCCAGTCGTTGCGATCGCGCTCACTATGCTGGTTGCAGGCTGCAAAGTCTTTGAGACGACGGCGCCGCCGCCTCAGGTTTCGGCTCCGGAGACCTTCGATCAGGCGCCGGCCCGCCGCGCTCGCTCATCTTCACAAGATCTCTCGCATTGGTGGACAGTTTGGCGCGACCCGATCCTCAACAGCTTCATCAATGACGCGCTCGACGCAAACCAGGACCTTCGGATCGCGCGGGCGCGCGTCGACGAAGCTCGATCCTTGTCGACCATCGCCGAGTCAGCGCTTTACCCTACGATCTCGGCGCAAGGCGGCCAGTGGGGCGGAGCGGCGCAATGGCGTAACCCTGCGATTGACCTCATCCCCGGAGGCTCTCACAGTTTTGACGCGCATCTCGGCGGTGTCGTAGCGGGGTGGGAGCCAGACATCTGGGAGGGTCGCCACGATGACGCCGAAGCGGCTGAGGCCGCCGCGCTCAGCGTCGAGGACCAATTGAACGGCGTGCGCACGATCGTGGTCGCCGAGGTCGCGAATGATTACCAGGAGGCGAGGGGACTGCAGCGGAGATTGGCGGTTCTCGATGCAAGCATCGCCGCATTCACAAAGTTGCTGCGCTACGTGGAGGCGCGCTACGAGGCGGGACAGGCCTTGGCCTTTGACGTGACGGAGGCACGCGAGAGGCTTGAGTCTCAACGCGCCAAGCGGCCGGTTTTGGTTTCCCTCATCGATGTTCGCCAGCGCCGCCTGGCCGTGCTTACGGGACGCCCGCCAGAGAGGCTGGCTGGCCTCCCGCCGCCCCGCGACTTCAGCGCGCCGGCGCCTCCAACGGGGCAATTGCCGAGCGACATGTTGGAGCGTCGACCCGACGTGCGTGCGCGAGCCCAGTTAGTCAGAGCCCAGGTTGCAAAGCTGAGCAGCGCAAAGACCGATCTGCTGCCGCGCTTCCAGTTCAATTTCTTGGGAGGGGATGGACGTCTGCACTTCGAGGGCATCCCCGGACTCCAGGGAACGGGCGGTTTGGCAGGCCTCACCGTCGTAATGCCGATCTATACGGCTGGACGCATAGAAGCCAACATCGCCGCCAATGACGCGAGGCTCGAGCAAGTCGCTGCGGACCAGGACAAGTCGGTGCTGCACGCGCTGGAGGAGGTCGAGAGCGCCTACGGTCGAAGATTCGGCTATGACAAACAGGCCGTGAAGATAGGGCAAGCGCTCGAGGACGCGAGGCGGAACGAAAGCGCTGCCGCCGGCCTCTATGAAGGCGGACGGAAGACTTTCGACGACGTCGTAAAGGCCAAGCTCGACACGTTCGAGCGCGCGGATGAATTGGTCCAGGCGCAAATGGGACAGGCTTCGACAACCGTGCAGCTTTACCTCGCCCTTGGCGGCGGCTGGTGACGTCCGATGTCGGAGGCGTTTGAGTTCCAGCGTGGCGCCGCGCTCTCACGGAACGATGATGACGATGCAAGAAGCCAGAGACGCCACCTTTTGGGACGTGCTGCCGAAAAGCATGCCGGCGAGTTGCCCGCGCCCTCGCCGGCCAACCACCACGATGTCCATCTCCTTACGCGCGGCAGCATCAATGATGCTTTGCGCTGCGTCTCCCCATCCCGAGTGGATATGAATCCTGGGCGCACCGATGCGCTCCGCCCTTTCTTTCGCGTCGCGCAGGATCGAATTCAACAATAAATCGATGGCTTCGCCGACCTCGCCCTCAATGCGCGTGAGTTGATGGATCTCCTCGGCGGAAAAGCTTCCGCCAAAAGTCACAATGGTGAGGTCGACATTCGCGGCCTTGGCAAGTCTCGCCGCCGCCTCGACAGCGCGGTTTGCCCCTTCCGATCCGTCGGTTGCGACCATAATCCGTTGCGTGGGCATCAAGAAACTCCATGAGGCAGCCATTGAGCGGCATGGATATGGGATACACCGCCGAGAGTCTGCGCCCTCCGCGGACGAGTTGGGGCTTCTCGTCGCTTATACCCC
>CAVUQD010000003.1:420000-839012 GCA_963743565.1 uncultured Alphaproteobacteria bacterium | reverse complement strand
CTCCCCAAAGGATCAGGATGTTCGGCTTCTTGGTCGTGGCCATTTCATGCTCCCAGATTGAACCAATTATTTCCGTGCCGACCTCTGGCTAGACTAAAAAGGTCCGATGTTAAACTCCATGCTCAGTATCGCCGTGAGGCCGATCGAAAGGAGCAGGACGGCCGTGATCAAGGTCAGCGACACGGGAAAGGATGTTTCGCCGTGGATCAGCCCGTCCTCGGACATGGATTTCCGCAAGCGCCGAAGCCCCAGCATGAAGCGGGCGTGATAGACGATGCCGAGAATCAGCATCAGTATGCCGAGCGCGACCAAGGCGACGCCGAAATTGCGCGGCGCCGAGGCTGAAGCAATCACGTCCCTCTGGCGCAGAGATTGGAAAAACTGAAAAATCGTGAAGCCGAAGCCGATGAGCGAGAGGGCCGTGCGGATGACGGCCATCAAGGTGCGGTCTTCGGCGAGCCGCGTGCGCTGAAACGCCATGCCGGTCCGCCGCGCGGCGAGCTCGGTGTTGACGTCGAAGGGAGGATCAGGGCGGCTCATGATCTAAGGGTCCGTCGAAGCTGCCTTGAAATCCTAGCGGCGCGCCTCAGAAGCGCAAGCCGACGGCCACCAGCGGGCCATGCAGAATGGCGTTGATCCCGCTCTGCCGGCCGTCATAGTCCGTCTTGGAATAGTCGACGCTGAGCGCCCGGTAGCCGATCGAGCCCGTGAGCTTCAGCCCGTTCCAGTCCACGTCGCGGGAATAGCCACCATAGACTTGCCAGCTGAAGGCGCTGCCGGCGCCGAAGCCGCCGATGTCGCCGCGCGTCTCGAAGCGTTCGCCCGGAGCGAACTCATGGCGTGCGCGGAGGCCAATGACCGGGTCGACCCATTGCAGCCCGCCCGTTTTCGCGACGGCCCGCGCGCCGAGCTGGCTCAGACCCAAGAGTTGCGAAGCGCCCGCGCCGGCCGCGTCGAGCTCGAGATCCAAATCGACGTACCAGTAGCGCATGCCCGCATAGGCGTCCAAAGTTGTCGTGGAGTTGGGCGCGCCCAGAAATTTCCACCGCGCGAGCTCGTAGCTCACCCCCGCCTCGCCGATCGCCATCGTCTGCTTCATATGCGCGTCGGCGCTCGCCGCAACGAGGACGTCCGCGAAAGGCGAGCGCAGTTGCAAAAGCGAGCCGGCGGCGCGCAACTGCATCCAGATGAAGTCGCCGTAGACGCCGAACGGCCCGTTGCTCGCCTCCACGCGGCCCGCGAAGTTGAGCGGAAAGGCGCTCGTTTTCGTCAAGAAGTCGATGAAGGAGAAGTCGGTTCCGACGGTCTCCCCGCGCGCCGTCATGCTGCCGTTGATCCCGACCGCCCAGAGGTAGGGGGCGGCGGTTATCCGCCAGTCGCCCAGAGCGGGCGCGGCCATCTGCGAAAATTGGGGCGAGGCAAGCAGGGGCGTCGCGCCGGTGGACGTCCTCTCGGCGGGCTGGCTCCAGTCGAAGCGGTAGTTGAGCCCCGCCCGCAGCACCTGACCGTTGAAGCGCGTCGAAACATTGGTCGCATTCGCAACGAATGTGGGGAGCAGGCCCAGAGCGCCTTGTGCGGTCAGTGGACTGATCTCGGCGTTGGTCAGCGTTTTCGAGCCGAGATCGTAATAGAGATATTCGAACTTGGCGGACAGGGCGGGCGTCAGCGCATATTCGCCGCCGGCTCCGAGCGTCCAGCCAGTGCGGTTTTCGAAAGCGGAGCCCTTCGCCTCGCCGGCGGCGAGAAAGGAGGGCCGCAGATTTTGCCCGAAAGTCGCGCTCTCGCTCACGCCGCCAAACGCCAGGCCGCCCGTGACATAGAGGAGCAGGTTCGGCCAGGCGGCATAGCCCAGCCGTCCCCGCACGGTCGAAATATATTCGAGATTGCGATTGAGCTTGGCGCCGGTGACCGCGAAGCCCGTGCCGAGGTGAAGGGGAAGGGCCTCGGGGTTGGGGACGATGTTCGAGAGGCCGCCGCCGCCCCGCACGCCGGCTCCTTCGAGGTCCGCCTCAAGGCCGGCGACGAAGCGGTCATAAAACTGCCAGTTGTAGCCGATCCCGCCGCCGGCGAGAAAACCGTCCAGATTGGCGCCCGTGGTCCCAGAAGCGCTGAGCGCCGAGGGCGGCCCCCAGCCGAACAGGGAACGGTCGACGAGGTTCGCCGAGAGAGCCGTGATCGAGGGCGAGGCCGACCATGTGTAGCCGAAATTCATGCCCAGATAGAGCCCGGTCCAGGTGAACGCCGGGGGCGGGGCAGGGGGAGCTTTGAGCGCAGGAAGGTCGGCCGCGCGGGCCGTGGGGACCAGCAAGGGAAACGCGGCGGCCGCGAGAAGAGTGAGCTTCAGAGAGGGTTTGCGCCGCATCAAAGCGTGTCCTTCGAGAGACATGAACTTAGCTAAAAGCGTCCCGCAATGGGTGGCGCGTGTCAACGCAAGGCGCCGAAGGAGATGCGCGTCCCATGACGAATTCCGGCGAGCGCGGCATTTTTGCAACAGTCGCGGACACATGCGTGTCCGTCGATCATGCCTCGTCGAGTCACTGACTTGTCATGCGAGAACCGTCATTCAGCAGTAGCTTAATTTTCCGTTAAAGTTCTTGATCATTTCAACAAGCGTTGGCTGTGCCGCAAGAGAAATAAATCTCTCGCCTGAGATTGCGCTGCACATGATTTCGAGATAATGTATACAAGTGGTTCATGTCTCGCCGCGCTTCTAGCGCTTGTACGGAAAAGTACGCAGCGAGTTTTTGTCTGCGTATTTCATTTGGGAGAAAAAATGATGCGCATCCGTCGTTTCCTCGCCACAACGGCTCTGGCCACGCTGGCCCTATGCTTCGCCGGCGCCTCGGCGCAAGCGGGCCCCGCCTTCCAAAACGTCGTCAATCCAGCGGACCCGACCTTCAACCAGCTGCTCGGCATCAATAATTCGGGTCTCATCTCCGGATATTTCGGGAGCGGCAACCCCGGCTTCCCGAACAAGGGCTATACAGTTCCCTCTACAGCGCTGGGGGCTTTCTCGAACCTCAATTTCCCGGGCTCCGCGCAGACGCAGGTGACCGGGCTCAACAACACGGGAACCTTCGTAGGCTTCTTCTCGAACACCAACATGGGTGGGGGAAACGACTCGAACTTTGGGTGGTACGAACAGGGCGGCGCCTTCCATGAGGTCAACTATCCAACCACGCCCCCCACTACTCCTGCAGTCAATCAGCTTCTCGGCGTCAACAACTCCAATGTGGCGGTCGGCTTTTTTGTCGACGCTGCTGGCGTCACCCATGGCTACACCTACAACATCGGCGCCAATTCGTTCAGCAGCCCTATCAACGATCCTGCGGCAGGGATCGGCAACTCGACGACGACCACAGCGATCAACAACGCGGGCAACATCGTTGGCTTTTGGAACGTTACTGGCCAAATGACGTTCCACGGATTTCTCGACGTCGGAGGGATCTTCGCGCCGCTAGACGCGCCGGGAGCCACTTCCACGCAGTTATTTGGCATCAGCAACAACGGTTGGATCGTCGGAACTGACACTGACGCCGCCGGCAACACACACGGCGTCCTTTACAACGAGAATACGCGTAGCTGGACCGTGCTCGACGATCCCAACGGCATAGGCACAACGACCTTGAACGGCGTCAACGACCTGGGGCAGATCGTCGGCTTCTACGTGGACGGGAACGGCAATACGATCGGCCTCTTAGCCAGCGTGCCGACGCCCGAGGCGGGCAAGGGCTTGCTGGGGCTGGCGCTGCTGGTCCTCGCCCTCACGACGGGCCGGCGTCTGGCTCGTGGCGACGCGGCGCTCTGAGGTCCTGCGCCTTCACGCGTAACCGGAGCAAATTCGCGGGCGAGATCTCCCGATCTCGCCCGCATTATTTGCTGCGTGGGCCTGCGGCCTTAGAGCGCGTCCCGATCGCGCGCCGAGCGTCGCGCCGCTTTGCCCCGGCCGCGAAAGCGCGGTAAACCCGCGCCATGACGCGCCCCACCTATATGATCAGTACCGCCATTCCCTACGCCAATGGTGCGCCGCACATCGGCCACGCCTATGAGCGCGTCGCGACCGACGCCTTCGCGCGCTGGAAGCGGCTCGACGGGTTCGACGTTCTCTTCGTCACCGGCATGGATGAACACGGCCAGAAAATGCAGCGCACGGCCGAGAAGGAAGGGCTCACGCCCCAGGAGCTCGCCGACCGCACCGCCGCGCAGTTCCAGCACATGGGCGAGGTCCTGAACGCGAGGGCCGACGACGTCGTCCGCACGACTCAGCCGCGCCACAAGGACGCTGTGCTCGATATCTGGCGGCGCATGGAGGCGAACGGCGACATTTACCTCTCGAAATACGCCGGCTGGTATTCGGTGCGCGACGAGGCCTATTTCGACGCGGGCGAGCTCAGCGAGCGCGACGGCAAGAAATTCGCGCCTTCCGGCGCGCCCGTCGAATGGGTCGAGGAGGAGAGCTGGTTCTTCAGGCTCTCGGCCTATGGGGAGAAGCTTCTCGCCCTTTACGAGAGCCAACCGGGCTTCATCGTTCCCGAACACTACAAGAACGAAGTCGTCGCCTTCGTAAAGCGCGGCCTCGAGGATCTGTCGATCTCGCGCACGACCTTCGACTGGGGCATTCCGATCCCGCCGAGCCCGCAGACGAGCGCGCATCACGTCTGCTACGTCTGGGTCGACGCGCTGACGAATTACATCACCGCGACCGGCTGGCTAACGGGGCAGGGGGAGCGGCAGAAGTTCTGGCCGGCCGACGCCCATGTCATCGGCAAGGACATCACCCGCTTCCATGCGATCTTCTGGCCGGCGTTCCTGATGTCGGCCGGAGCGCCGCTGCCCAAGAAAATCGTGGTCCACGGCTTTCTGTTCTCGCGCGGCGAGAAGATGTCGAAATCGGTCGGCAATGTCGTCGACCCGATTCAACTGGCCGAGCGCTACGGCGTCGATCCGCTGCGCTACTTCTTTCTGCGGGAGATCTCCTTCGGCCAGGACGGCAATTACTCGCATGAGGCGATCGTCAACCGGATCAACGCCGACCTCGCCAACGACCTCGGCAATCTGGCGCAGCGCTCACTCTCGATGATCGCCAAGAATTGCGGCGCGGCCGTCCCCAAGAAGGGCGCCTTGCTGGAGCAGGACCGGGCGATTCTGGCCGACGCTTCGGTGGCGCTGGAGAAGGCGCGCGCGGCCATGGACGCCTATCGGCCGGACTTGGCGCTCGCCGAGATCTTCCGCGTGGTCGCGGAGGCGAACCGCTACTTCGCGGGCGAGGAGCCCTGGGCGAAGAAGAAGACGGAACCGGCCCGAATGGAGACGGTCCTTTACGTCACCGCCGAGACGATTCGCCGGCTGGCGATCCCGCTACAGGCCTTCATCCCGGCGGCGGCAGGGGCGCTGCTCGACCAGCTGGGCGTCGCTACCGAGCCGCGCGATTTCGCAAGCGCGGGGGAAGGCCATGCGCTGAAGGAGGGGGCCGCCCTGCCGCCGCCAGCGCCGGTGTTCCCGCGTTTCATCGAGAGCGCGGAGGCGGGCGTCGAGGGGTGAGGGGACCTAAGATTCAACATCAAGATGAGGTATTAAATATATATAATTCATGTATTTGTGAGATTTTTTTGATATATCGGTATAAGAGACTTTTGCACCTGCCAAGGGCCCCGGGGGGTCGTCGGAGCGCGCGCCGAAAGGAAGCCAAACTCTTTCTTTCCGGGCGGCCGTCGGGGGACGCTCGGTTGATTGTAGCCCTCCATCGCCCGAGTTGAATGATCCAGCAATCTTTCGACGAAGGCGCCTACCATGACCCTCAACGAAACCCTCCATCACCGACAGCTCGACCGGAAAGTCGCCAGCGCCATTCACGACCAATGGGCGTTTTATCTCACCGAAGGCGTCATCCTTCTCGTGCTTGGCCTCCTCGCCATCCTCCTCCCGCCGGTCGCAACACTCAGCGTGACCATCGTGATCGGCGCGGTGTTTTTCGCGAGCGGCGTCGTCGGCCTCATCTCGACCTTCACCGGACATCGCGCCCCAGGCTTTTGGTGGTCACTGGTCTCGGCGGTTCTGGCCATCGTCGTGGGCATGATGCTGCTCGTGCGGCCGATCGCGGGGGCAGTGTCCCTCACGCTCGTGCTGATCGTGTTCTTTGCGGCCGAGGGTGTTTTCTCGATCTTCTTCGGCGTCGAGCACCGCCGCCATGTCTCGACCTGGGGCTGGATGGCCGCAAGCGGCGTCGTCGATCTCGTGCTCGCCGTGGTCCTTCTGGCGGGGCTTCCGGGCGACGCCGCCTGGGCCCTGGGACTGCTCGTCGGAATCAATCTGATCTTCGGCGGCGCCGCGCTCTCTGCGATCGCCCTTCGGCTCCGCACGTCGTCTTCGCTGCCGCAGGCCTGAAGGCTGTCCGCTTCGCCTCGCCACGACCCGTACGTGATGTGGTAATAAGAAGGAGATAAGCTTTGGTCGCGGGCGTTGGCTTGCTCCCTCCTTCACGGCTACGCGAGAGCAGGGGAGCTTTCGACGGCCCTCGCCGCGCTTAGCGGAAGGAATGAGGAGGCGGTTTTGGCGGGGCGGGTTTCGACTCTTCTGACTTGGCGGCCCTGTCGAACCCACGCGGCCGTCGTCGGTGGGGCGCTCGGCGCGGCGCTCGTCGTCGTCGGCGCCTCTGCGACGGACTTCTCGTCGACGTTCGACGGCAAATGGCTCATCGACGCGACGGCTTCGGGGGCTCTTTGCCCCTTGCGCAGCAAGCGAATGGGCGCGCTGATCGCCTCGGGCAAGGTCGCCAAGATGGTGGGGCTGCCGTCGCCCAAAGCCGTGGGCTTCGTCAATTCGTCCGGCGCCATTACCATCGAGATCAACAGTTTCGGCGTCACGGCGCACGTCAAGGGCAGGCTCGACGGCAAGAGCGGGCAGGGCGAGTGGACTTCGAACAGCGTGTTGTGCCCCAGCGGGGCATGGCGCGCGGCGGCGTTGCAGGGACGCCAGTCGCCGGCCCCGGCGAAGCCCGTTCCTGTCAAGGTCTCAGCCCCGGCCAAGCCGCCGACGCCGCTTGCGGCTAGCCCGATTTCATCTCCCATTTATTGAGCAGCGGCCGTGCCTTTCCCCGTCGTCTCGGTAGGGTGTCGCATTCGCGCGCTACCCAACTGTGGCAAAAAAGACACACCCGTAAAAAAACTTACTGGCATTGATTGAACCTCTCAAACCTTGGTTGACATTGCACGGCGCCGAGGAGAATTTGACGACGCCACAAGCTCGATGGGGGGCTTCCGGTTGGCCGTGACGGCGAAAAAATTCATCCCACTTCGGAGAATAAACATGAAAAGAGGTTTCATTCTTGCGCTGAGCGTCGCTGCTGGAGCGCTGCTTTCTTCTCAATCGGCTCAGGCTGAACCGGTCGGCGCGAGCCTTTCCGCAACCTATTACGAAGTCTTGGGCTCCTCGGGAGACCCAGATTTTAATGTCTATTCAACCCCGAACGTCGCCTTGGGCAGCTCGCTCGGCCCGAACGGGTTGCCTGTGGCGACCAGTCCTTACGGCGTCCACGACATCGGCCCCGGAGGTCAGATCACGTGGTGGAGCCCCAGCCTGAACTCCAACGTCGTCGAGACCGGCACGGGGACAGTGTCTCTCCCCTACGGCAGCAATATGTTTGCCCCCAACAGCACGGGGACCAACGACGGAACCTATTTTGAAACCGCCGTATTCAAAGGCTCCTTCAACCTGTCGACGCCATCGACAGTCTCGTTCACTCTCGGCTCGGACGACGACTCGTTCATCTACGTCGATGGTAAGTTGATCGGTCAAAATCCTGGCGTTCATGGGGTCACCAACGTAGAGTTCACGTCCGGCGTGCTTCCAGCCGGTCCCAATTCCATCGAAGTATTTTATGATGACCGCCATCAGGTGGGCGCGTATCTCTCGCTCGCCCTCGACTCGACCGGCATCATAATCACGCCTACCCCCGGCCCGACACCGGGCGCGGGGGTGCTCGGCCTCACCTTCCTGATCCTCGCGGGCGCGATGACCAGGATGCGCGGCCTTCTGGTGCGGTAATCACCACGAGGGCTGCATTCGCGACTTTATCAGCAGAGCGCCCCGCCTCGATCATTCGACGCGGGGCGCTAAGCTTTTTGCGGCTAAGACTCCACTCCATCAGGCCAGCTGCCGTTGGGCGTGATTTCGAACGCCCATGATGAATGACGGCGTTCCTTTCGCCGCCGTCTCGGCGTAAAAGGCCGCCATGCTCGTCGACACTCACTGCCACCTCGACTTTCCCGATTTCGCGCCGGAGCGTGACGCCGTCGTCGCCCGCGCGCGCGCCGCAGGCGTCGGACGTTTCGTCACGATCTCGACCCATGTGACGAAATTCCCCGAGATCGCGGCGATCGCGGAGGCGTATCACGACGTGTTCTGCACAGTCGGCACGCATCCCAATCACGCGCTCGACGAGCCGGAGGCGAGCCCCGAAACCCTGGTCGCCCTCGCAGCCCACGAAAAATGCGTCGCCTTCGGCGAGGCGGGGCTCGACTATCATTACAATCACGCGCCGAAGGAGACCGCCGAGCGCGTCTTCCGCAACCACATCGCCGCGGCTCGCGAGGCGCAGCTGCCGCTGGTGATCCACACGCGCGACGCGGATGACGACACGGCGCGAATCCTGCGACACGAAATGGGGCAGGGGGCCTTCCCCGCCCTGCTCCATTGCTTCACGGCCTCCCAAGCGCTCGCCGAGACGGCTGTAGGGCTTGGAGTCTACATTTCGTTCTCGGGCGTGCTGACGTTCAAGAACGCTCAAAAGCTGCGTGAGATCGCCGCGGCCATGCCGCTCGACCGCCTGCTCGTTGAGACCGACGCGCCGTTTCTCGCGCCGACGCCGCATCGCGGGAAGCGCAACGAGCCGGCCTATGTCAAGGAGACCGCGCGCGTGCTGGCCGAGGCGAAGGGCGTTTCGGAGCTCGAAATCGCGCAGGCGACGACTGCCAACGCTTTGCGTCTTTTCTCCAAGATGCCGCCGCTTTCGCGCGCCGAGGCGGCGGCGTGAGCGTCGCGGTCACCATTCTGGGTTGCGGATCGTCCGGCGGCGTCCCGCGCCCCGCCCAGGGCTGGGGCAAATGCGATCCCAGCAACCCCAGGAACCGCCGCCGGCGCTGCTCGATTTTGGTGACGCGCGGGGTAGGGGCGGAACAAACGGTGATCCTCGTCGACACCTCGCCCGATCTGCGCGAGCAATTGATCGACGCTGGCGTCAAGCGCATCGACGCGGTGCTATACACGCATTTGCACGCCGACCATGCGCATGGGATCGACGATCTGCGCCCCCTCGTGATCCAGAACGGCCGGCGGATTCCCGCCTATATGGACGAGACGACGGCGCGCGGACTAATGCTACGCTTCGATTATGCGTTCGCGACGCCGCCAGGAAGCTGCTATCCGCCGATGTTGAACGCGCGGGCGCTCGAAGCCGGAAAACCCGTGACAATCGAAGGGCCGGGGGGGCCGATCTTGGCGACGCCGTTCCGGCTCGAACATGGCGACATGGATTCGCTCGGCTTTCGCTTCGAGGCGGACGGCAAGGCCTTCGCCTACACGCCCGACATGAACGCCATACCGCCCGAGAGCGTCGAACGCCTCGCCGGGCTGGACCTTTGGATCATCGACGCCTTGCGGCATCAACGCCACGGCACGCATATTTCTGTCGGCGAGGCCTTCGACTGGATCGGGCGCATGCGGCCTGGGCGCGCCGTGCTCACCGATCTCCACACCGATCTCGATTATCAGGCGCTGAAGACGACTTGCCCCCCGGCGACCGAGCCCGCCTACGACGGAATGCGCATAGAGCTGGCTTAAGGGATGGGTTCAGAGGCCCAGGGCGGCAAAGGCGAGCGCCGCCAGGATCAGCCCGTTGAGCACCGCCCCGATCGCCCGCATGCGGTAGACCCGTTGCCCCGTGATCGACCCGATCAGGCCAACGAGCGCCAGGAGCGCCAGCAACGTGAGGAGCTGCGGAAAAAAGATCTCCACCGCGCGGCTTTTCGCCGCGAAACCCGCCAAAAAGAGCCCCCCTGCAAAGCCCGTTGGCCCCAAAGCGCAAAGGGGCACGAGCGGAAAACGGACGGTTCTTGCCCGGGGACCCGTTTGTTGCGTCAAAGTTCACTCCCATCGGGCAGGCGACGGCCGATTCTCCACCCAAACTTGGCTGGACGTTCGCATCTCAATCAGCGCGCCATCGCCGGCATTTTTTTGACCGCGACGCGGCGACACTTCTCCGGATTGTGATCATCCTCGCGCGCCGTTGCGGGCTCAACGCATCGTTAGCCGAGCTACGCGATCGGCGCGGACCGGCGCGTCGCACATGCTAGCGTTGGGGCTGGAAGCGCTTGACGTCCGGGTGTTTTGCCCGGAAAAGCCGGTATTGCCGGCCAGGTTCCATAATACCGATTATGCGAATCGTCGTGCGGGCCCCTCCCAAAGGCGCAAGTCGGAAACTTACAGCCTGTGCTCATCGGAAAGCCGCTTCGCATTTTTCCGAGACATGCTCGAGCGCGCCCTGCTCAGATCCTGGGGCCGAGTCTCCGGCCAGAGCAACAGCACGAACACGAGACCCGTCGCCGCGATGAGCGCGAGAGTGAAAAAGGCCAAGGCGTAGCCCGATCGAGTAACGATGAAGCCGGCTGCGGCCTGGCTGCAGGAGCCGCCGATCCCCTGGACCGTCCCGACCACGCCGCGCGCGAGGCTGTAACGGCCCGTCCCTTCCATGACATCCGCGAGGATGAGCGGCAGCAGGGCTTCGAACAGACCGCCGGTCGCTCCTTCGAGGGCTTGCAGCAGCAGGAGCGCCGCCGGGTCGGAGAACCAGACGCATAGCGCGCCCCGGATCACCAACGCGAGAAAGGCCGCGATCAGGAGCGGGCGCCGCCCGATGGCGTTGGCGCGCGTGACCAGCAGAGCCATGAGAATCGTCACCAACTGCGCCAGGATGATCGATGTGGAGGTGAGGCCCGTCTCCCAGCCCGGATTGGCCAGCGCCAATTTTTGCGCGACGAGCGGTAGGATCGGCGCGTTGGCGAAGTGGAAGATCGCCGCCGCCGCCGCGAAGAGGACGAGCGGGCGATAATTGAGGAGGGTCCGCCAGCAGGTCGGATGCTCCTTGTGGTCGGCGCTCGGCTCCAATCCGCGCGCCCGCGCGTGATCGATGGCGCTCCCGGGGATGGAGAGCGCCGCCCCTGCGGTCAGTATGGCGAATAGGGGCACGAGATAGAATGGCGCTTTTTGCGAGACGGCGACGCCGACGACCCCGACGACGACAGCGGTGAAAATATTGCCCGCCTTGTCGAAAGCGGCGTTTCGTCCAAGCCGCGCCGCGAGCGATTCCTGGCCGCAGAGACCGAGCGTGATGGCGGCGATCGAGGGCGCGAAGAGCCCGCCCAGCACGGCCATGACGACGTCCGAGGCGAGCACGACCGGAAGGCTCGGCCAGGTCGCGATCGCCAGACCGCAGCCGGATAAAAGGAACGCGCCGACGATCACGGCCTCGCGCTTCGCGTGGGTGCGGTCGATGAAGGCGCCGACGGCCGGATGCGCGGCGACGCCGATCAGGCCGCTGACCATCAGCGTTGAGCCAACGGCGAACTGACTCCACCGCGCATCCGTGACGAGAAGGACATTGAGGTAGGGTCCCAAGCCGCCGCGAACGTCCGCGAGGAAGAAGTTGAGCCCGTCGAGCGCGGTAAAGGTCATGGCCTCGCCTTCCAGGCGCCGGCTCTAACTTCGTTGCTCGGCGCGCGCTCTGGGGCACATAGTGCGGGTGGAAGGAAGCGCGCCGCCGCCCCTGCCCGGGCGCGGCCGCGCGCGCCTAGGTTCCTTGGATCAAGTCTTTCCGGAGCGCCGTAACCAGCGGGGCCCGCGAGCGAGAGGCGCGTCTTTCCCGAGAGGGAAATTACTTATCTCATTTTCTCTCAAATTCGCTGGCCAGCGTGGCCGAAATTCTGCTAAAAGGAATTTGCGCGCGGGACTATATGGCATTGAGCTGGCAAATTCCCTTCCCTCCCTCTGACGACCCGCAGTCGCCGGGGGTTGGCGTGTGGGCAACGACCAAGTGACATAGCGGTCTTGCCGATGTGGCGAAGACGAGACAGGTTGACATGAGCAAAGGTAAGGATTTCCGCGGTCCTCGCAAGCGCGGCTTTGACGACGATGGTCCGTTTGGTTACGACGCTCCCCGGCCGCCTAGGCCGCCGCGTCCGGCTTTCGGCGGTGGCGGTTTTCAGGAGGGGCCTCCAATGGCGACAGACGGTCCGACCGTAGATGCGGTCGTGAAATGGTTTAAATCCGACAAGGGTTTCGGCTTTGTCGAGTTGGCCAACGGGACCGGTGACGCTTTCCTACATATCGGCGCAGTGCAGGCGGCGGGCTACGACAGCCTTCCTCCGGGCGCAAAGCTCAAGGTCAATGTCTCGAGCTCGCTCAAAGGACAGCAGGTGTCGCGAATTCTCGAGGCGGACCTCGCCGGAGCTTCCGAGCGCGCGCCGCCGCCCCGCTCCTCCTTCGACGGTCCTCGGCCGCCGCGCCGTGCCGCTCCCGATCCTTCCACGGCGGTCACCGTCGCCGGCAAGGTCAAGTGGTTCGACGAGTCGAAGGGATTCGGCTTCGTCCAATCCAATGACGGCGGCAAGGACGTTTTCGTCCATATCTCGATCCTCGCCCCTTCGGGCGTGAGCCGTCTCGTGGAGGGTCAGCCCGTCACGATGCAGGTCGTGGACACGCAAAAGGGCCGCGAGGCGCTGTCGATTTCGACGCAGTGAGCCGCTCTCGCAGTCAATAAAATCAGCGCCGCGACGCCCTGCCCGGCTTCGCGGCGTTTTTCTTTAGGCGAAAGCTCGCTTCGAGCTAGAGGCCGGCCGGCAGTCGTTCTTGACAAGCGACGGGCGCTCGCCATGCTCCCCGCCATGAAAAGCTTCGTGTTCCCTGTCTTAGCGCACATTGAAGGTCCGCAGCGGGCCTGTCGTCGGACGCCGCGATCCGCCCCAACGGCGTTGCGCCGCGCGGGGGCGCGATGATCTCTCGCCTCATTGAGATCATGGCGGCGCTGCGCACGCCGGGAACCGGCTGTCCGTGGGACCTGGAGCAGACCTCGCGCTCCATCGCCCCTTACGCGATCGAGGAGGCCTATGAGGTCGTCGATGCGATCGAACGCGACGACCTCCACGACCTCAAGGACGAGCTCGGCGATCTGCTGCTGCAGGTCGTCTTCCACGCCCGCATGGCCGAGGAGGCGGGCCATTTCGCTTTCGACGACGTCGTCGGCGCGATCTGCGACAAGCTCACGCGGCGCCATCCGCATGTGTTCGCGGAAAGCGGCGCCAAAGATTCGGCGGCCGTGAGCGTCCAGTGGGAGACGATCAAAGCCGCGGAAAAGGCCGCCCGCGCCGCCGCAAGGAGCGGGACGACCGCGCCCTCTTCCCTGCTCGACGGGGTGCCGACGCCCCTGCCCGCGCTCACGCGCGCTGTGAAACTTCAGGAGAAAGCCGGCAAGGTCGGCTTCGACTGGGCTGACGCGCGGCTCGTGCTCGAAAAGATCCGCGAGGAGACGGCCGAGGTCGAGGCCGAGCTCGCGGGGCCCGGCGTCGAGGCCTCGCCCGCGCTGGAGGACGAGATCGGCGATCTCCTGTTCGCGGTGGCCAATCTCGCCCGTCACGCCAAGGTCGATCCCGAGCAGGCGCTGCGTGGCGCCAACGCCAAATTCGCGCGCCGCTTCCGCCACATCGAACGCCGCCTCAATGAAGCCGGCCGCGCGCCCAAGGACGCGACTCTCGCGGAGATGGAGGCGCTATGGGTCGAGGCGAAGCAATCGGAGCGACTCCCCGCTCAGCCAGGCCCGGCCGACGCAGCCTGAGCGCCGGTCGCTCGATCAGTCGACCGCAAGCAAGCGGAGTCCGAAGGCCCTCCGCGCGGCTCGCATTGCGCATCGAGCGTAGCGAGCGGCAACGCGCGCGGCAAAGCCAGTTCGATATAGGCGGCGTCGTAAATTGTGAGGCCGAAGCGCTCGGCGATCTCCAAAGAGTCGCCCCAGGCGTTGGCGTCTGTATGGGCGTCGACGACGATATCGAGGAGGCGGAGGTCGACGAGCGCCACGGAGAGCCAACTGGCGACTTCGAGCCACGCGTAGCTGATCGCAACAAATCAGCGAATATGATTAAAATACCACACAATGTGATTTCTTAACCATACAATTTCGTAACATGCTTATTTTCCGATATTCTCCACAACCCCCTGTCGCTCTCCGCCCTGGCGTGGTTCCCCATGGAGCCGCCCTGCGCCTATCGGGGATCGGTGTCGCCCTCGTGCTTCCCTTGCTGGGCGCTCCAAAGCCTTTTGAAGTGCGAAATTCAGTGTGGCGCCGAAGACACACCCCAAGAATTTTTCGGTCCCGGCGCCAACTTGTAGTTTACATTTCGGCCAAAGCTGCCAGATTGGGCGGGCGACAAGAGCAGTGTGGCGGAAAGCGTCTCGTCGCAGTGTGAGCTTGCCTCGAACGTATTTTTGAGCGAGCGAAAGATTGAAACGTTGGGCGGCCTCTGATTCAAAAGCTCTTTCGGCTTTTTTGGAGACGCCCTAGGAGGCCAAGAGGTAATCGATGCGAATGAGAACCATTCTCGCCGGATGCGCCTTTGCGTCACTCTTCATCGCGCCCTGCACGGCGTCCGCTCGTTCTTTTGAAAACAATGATTTCAATCCCGCCACCAGTTCCACGTCGCAAGGCGCCTATGCGATGGGGCTTCGGCTGCAGGGCGCGGCCCCAAGCTCCACCGACTGGACACATTTCGGCGCGGCGCGGGCCAATGTCGTCGCGGCCTATACCATGCTGACCTCGCCGGCCTCGCTCGAACTCGCTACGGGCGCGCGGCTGCTCCCGGCTTCGGGCCCGCTACCGGGCGCCGGCGTGGTGGGCCTCATCGCCCTGCTCGTGATCGCCGCCAGACGGGATCTCATCGGCTAGAGGCGCTGGCCGGCTTTCGGCGGCGATTGTCGCAAGGCCTACCCCGCAAGCCCGAGCTTTTGGGCCAGCCCAATCCGTTGCAGCTTGCCCGTCGCACCCTTGGGGATTTCCTCCAGAAACATGATTTTGCGCGGGACCTTGAACGCCGCCAACCTTTCCGAGAGAAACGCCTTCAGCTCCTTCTCCGTGACGCTCACGCCCTCTCGCAGCACGACCGCGGCGGCGACATCCTCACCGAGCATCTCATGCGGCGCGGCGAAGGCGACGGCCTGCAAAACGGCCGGGTGGTCCATCATGGCCTCGTCGATCTCGCGTGGCGAAATCTTCTCGCCGCCGCGGTTGATGATCTCCTTGAGCCGGCCCGTCAGCCGAATGTAACCCTCCGCGTCCTTGACGCCCTGGTCGCCTGTACGAAACCAGCCGTCGATGAAGTTCTCGGCATTGGCCTTGGGATTGTTTTCGTAGCCCAAGGTCACGTTCTCGCCACGGATCACGATCTCGCCCACGGCGCCCCCAGCCAAAATTTCCCCGCCCTCGCCCATAATCTCGACCTCGGGTCCGGCCGCAAGACCGACCGAGCCGGGCTTGCGGACTCCGTGCAGCGGATTGGAGGCCATCTGATGCGCCGCCTCGGTCATCCCATAGGCCTCGACGACGGGCGCCCGGAACGTCGATTCCAACGCCGCAATGACCTGCGGCGGCAACGAGGCGGAGGAGGAGCGGATGAAGCGCAGGGGATAACGCGCGATCGTGTCCGCGTGATGGGCGGCGCGCGTGAGGATCGCCTGATGCATCGTCGGCACGGCGGTGTACCATGTGGGCCTCGCCTCCTCCATCCAATGGAAGAATTTCAGCGCGTTGAAGCCCGGCGTACAGAAGATCGAACCGCCGCGCGACAAGGGCGCCAGCAGGCCCGCGATGAGGCCGTGGATGTGAAAGAGCGGCGTGATGTTCAGGCCACGATCGCTTTGCGAAAACTCCAGCGTCCGGGCGATGTTTTGCGCCGAGGTCGCGACATTGTGCTGCGAGAGCGGCACGATCTTGGGCCGCGAGGTCGTCCCCGAGGTGTGGAGGATGAGCGCAACGTCATCGGGCGCGGCGAAGCCGGGGACGGCGACAGGCGCGGGCGTTCCACCGGAAAGCGTGAAGTCCCCTGCCCCGTCCCCGCGCGGCTCCAAGGTCAAAAGGAGGACGCCGAGCTTTCTCGCGGCTTCAATTGCGGGTGACGTGGAGCCCGCCTCGACGACGAGCGCCTTGGCCTTGAGGTCCTCCATGTAGAACTCGAACTCGTCGAGCTTGTAGGCGGGATTGAGTGGCGCGGCGGTCGACCCTTGGGCAATGGCGATGAAGGCCGCGGCCATGTGAGGCCCGTTCGGCAGCACGATCGCGACACGGTCGCCGCGGCCGACGCCGAAGCCGTTCAAAGCGCCGATCGTTTCCTCGGTGAGCGCGCGAAGCTTTCCGAAGGTCAGTGGTTTCGCGTCCGGGGCGGTGAGCGCCAGGGCCTCGTCGGGCGCCGCGGCGAAGAGATTTTGAAGTGTGCGGTTGGCGGACATGGCGCCTCTTCCAGATGTATCGGCGGCGTTGTCGCCCGCAGGACTCGCTTTGAGCCCAGGGCGCTATACGGGCGTGATCACGAGCTTGCCCTTCTCGCGCACGAGTGTCGCCGACAGCAGCTTCGTCAGCGCGTAGACGGCGCGCAACTGCGGCGTCGCGACGCCGGCGATCTCGCCGAGCTCGATGACGGAGCCAAGCAGCGCCTCGATCTCGATGTCGCGGCCGCTCTCCACATCCTGCAGCATCGAGGTCTTGTGCGCGCCGACCGCCTCCGCGCCGGCGATCCGCTTCTCGAGCGAGATCCGGAAGCGAACTCCCAACGCTTCGCCGACGGCCTGCGCCTCACGCATCATCTCGGCCGCGAGCGCCCGCGTCGGGGCGAAGCGGCAGATGTCCTCGAGCGTCGCATGCGTCAGCGCGCTGATCGGATTGAAGCTCAGATTGCCCCAGAGTTTCACCCAAAATTCGCCGCGCACGTCGGAAACGATCGGCGCCTTGAAGCCGGCGCGGACAAAGACCTCCGACACCGCTCTGATACGTTCCGTCTTTTCGCCGTCGATCTCTGCGAGCGAGAAGCGGTCGCCCTCGATGTGACGGATGACGCCAGGCCTTTCGATCTCCGCCGCCGGATAGACGACGCTGGCGATAACGCGGTCGATCGGCAGATGATCCGCGATGATCCCGCCGGGATCGACGCTCTCCAATCGGCGTCCTTCATGCGGCCCGCCGTGCTTGAAGAAATACCACCAAGGAATGCCGTTCTGCGCCGTCAGAACCAACGTCTTCTCGCCCAGAGCTGGCGCGATCTGGGGAACGATGGCCGCGAGCTGATGCGCCTTGACGCCGAGCACAACGAGGTCTTGCCGGCCGAGGTCGGCGATGCGATCGCTCGCCGCGATCTTCACGGTGAAGGACTCGCCTGCCTCGACGAACGTCAGACCGTCGTTGCGAATGGCGCGAAGCTGCGCGCCGCGCGCGACGACGCTCACCTCTTCGCCAGCCCGCGCGAGCTTCGCGGCCAATAGCCCGCCGATCGCGCCGGCGCCGACGACGCAGATTTTCATCTGGAGGACTCCTTTTTCGAGCGCGGCGCCCGGCGGCCGGCTCTTTCGAAAAGCCGCCAAATTCCTTCGCGCCGCGCGAAGAACCGCTTCGCGCCGGACTTCAAAGAGCGCAAGCACGAAGGCGCCCGTCATGGTTTTGCAGCGAGAAAGCGCGCGCAGTCGCCCTCTCACTGCAGTCGCGAATAGGTCTCCGTGAGGAAATGGTCGAAGTAGTCCACGCGGATCAGGCCGAGGCGCGGAAACTCCACGTTGGTGAGCACGAAGAGCGCGAAGGACAAAGCGAGAGCAAAGGCCACGAGATGCACGCGGCTCGGCGAGTTCGACGCGGCCATGCTGAAGCCGGCCAGCAGCGATCCCACGAAACCGAAGCCGTAGAGCATGGCGAAGACGATCTTGGGCGGATGTTTTTCGTTCGCTCCGTGCCGCAATTGTGCGGTCTCGAAAACACGTGTGATGATCGGCAGAAGGACAGAGCAGGTCGAGACATAGCGCGCCGAGGGGCAGGCGCTGAGCGTTCCCGACCACAGTTCCGACTTCAACGCGGCGATTCTCGCCTCCTGCTCGGGAGAGTAGATCGTGCGTTCATGCTCGAAGTCATATTCGTCCGAAGCGCGGTAAACCCCGATGCGCGCCTCCAGATAGGATTTCAGCTTGGCCTTCAATGCGTCGCGCGTCGCCGGCTCCAGCAAATCGAGGTGATCATAGGCCGTGCCGATCGCGATCGACTCTTGCACGATCAACTGCCTCCGCTCGTCGTATCGCTGCAAGGCGCCAGAGAGCGCGAAGGCGATAAGCAGGCCCAGCAGAGCGAAGACCGCGCCTTCCACCGCGTCGAGGCCGGCCATCGGCTTTCCGTCCGCCTTGGCGAGATGGCGCTGGCCGAGGCGCCTGCCATAGGCCAGCAACGCCAGAGAACCCACGAAAAAACTCGCCGCGACGGCGATCGCGAATAGCTCGAACGTCATGTTCATCCGAAATTCCTGAGGAGACTCTCGGCATAGCTGAGGGTTTCGTTGCTGGCAATGGCTTGAGATTTCGCGCGGAAACGCCTCTGCCAAACGGGTTTGCGGGAGGCGATATTCACATTCGCCCCGCTTTAGGTTAATAGCGGTCATTAGCTTGAGCCATCAAGGCTGACCGTAGGGGGCGGTTCATATGTTTCGATTGAAGTCGGCCAATAAGATCGCAGCCTCCGCGGCGGCTTTGGGCTTCGTTTCACTTCTCGTCGGCTGCGCAGGATCGACCCCGGATGCGCCGGTGATCGCTTCGGCCCCGGCGACGATCTCGCCCCAGGCGCTGGTGGGGACCTGGGGTCTCGCCGCCTATCATCGCGACAGCGACCGCCCGCGCACCGAAAGCGAAGCGAAGCGCCAGTGCAATAATCCTTACGTCATCAAACCCGGCCCGAACGGCGGCGTCATCATGCATCTCGCCGATGTGTCGGATCCGCAGGAGCTCATGCTCAAGGGCGCTCCGGGCGGCGCGAATTTTCTTGGCCCCGCCGGCCCCCCCGGTCTGCCCGAGGATCGCGAGGTTTTTGCCGTTTCGCCGAACTCCTTCAGCGTGAAATGGGTCAGTCCCGAGAACTCCACCCGCTACGGCATGATGATCTACGTGCGCTGCGCCTGATGGCGCACCGGTAGGTCATGCTTCCGTCTAAATCCATCTCCAATGAGGTGTTCATGAGACTACCGAGCTTCCTCCTTCGCGGGTCGCCCCTGCGCCACGCTCTCCTTGTCGTCGGCGCCTGTCTGATCGCCGTGCCTGCCGCCACCCCGACGCTGGGAGCGGCCGCCGTGCAAGAGGACATGCAGATCGACGATCAGCCGGGCTATGTGCCGAACCCGACTGACGAGCATCTGGAGGGTCCGCTCGAGCGGCAGGTCGTGTTCTTCCGCACGACCGAGCCGCCAGGAACGATCGTCGTCCACACTAACGAGCGCTTCCTTTACCTCGTGCAGGAAAACAATCGCGCGCTACGCTACGGCATCGGCGTCGGCCGCGACGGATTCCAATGGTCCGGCCAGCACAAGATCTCGCGCAAGCAGGAGTGGCCGGATTGGCGGCCGCCGCCGGAGATGATCGAGCGGCAACCCTATCTGCCGCGCTTCATGGCGGGCGGACCGGGCAATCCGATGGGCGCTCGCGCCCTTTACATCGGATCGACCATCTATCGCATCCACGGAACGAACCAGCCGCAGACGATCGGCCACGCCGTGTCGTCGGGATGCTTCAAACTCGTGAACGGCGACATCATCGATCTTTATGACCGCGTGCCGGTCGGCACGCGCATCGTCGTCAAGCAGGCCCCGAACCTCTAACGCGCTCATCGCTCGAACGATAACCTTCGGGCGATCAGAAACCGCGCCGACCCGGAAAGCTGGAGCGAATTTCGTCGCAAGAGTTTGTGAGCTTTTGCGTCCCTTCGCTCCGGAGCCCTTCAATCACGTCTCAACACGAGGTGATCATGCGATCGCGCCAGTTTTCGATCGGAACGTCGTTCCTTGCCCTGACGGCTCTGTTTTTCGCGCTCCCCGCGGGGGCTAATGCTTCGACGCTGACGGCGGTGAAGGACCGCGGCGAACTCGTCTGCGGCGTGAGCGGCGGCATCCCCGGATTCTCGAACGCCGACGACAAGGGCAAATGGTCCGGCTTCGACGTCGACTTCTGCCGCGCCGTCGCCGCGGCTGTCCTCGGTGACGGGTCCAAGGTGCGCTTCGTCCCGCTCAACGCCGAAGAGCAATTCGACGCGCTGAAGACGAAGAAAATCGACGTGCTCGCGCGTAACTCGACCTGGACGATCACGAACGAAGCCGACCACGACGTGGCCTTCGTCGGCGTCAATTATTACGACGGGCAGGGATTTCTCGTGCCCAAAGCGAAAAATTTCACCTCGGCTCTGGAGCTCGGCGGCAGCAAGGTCTGCTTAAAGAGCGGCTCTGAAAGCGAGACGAATCTCGCGGATTTCTTCGAAGCCAATCAGATGAAATTCGAACCGGTAAAGTTCGAGAACCTGAAGGACATGCTGAAGGCTTATGAGAGCGGCAAATGCGACGTCGTGACGACGGACATCTCGCAGCTCTACGCCGGGCGCCTCGATCTTTCCAAAAAGGGCGATCACATCATCCTGGCGGACGTCATCTCCAAGGAGCCGCTGGGCCCGGCGGTGCGCCAGGACGACATGCAGTGGTTCGAGATCGTCAAATGGGTGAATTACGCGATGTTGAACGCTGAGGAGCTCGGTATCTCCTCGGCGAACATCGCGGAAGCCAAGCAGTCGAAAAAGCCGGCCGTACGCCGCTTCGCCGGCGCTGAAGGGGACTCCGCCAAGGAGCTCGGCCTCTCGCCCGAGTGGGCCGTGAACGTCATCAAGGCCGTCGGCAACTATGGCGAATTGCTCGACCGCAACGTCGGGGCGAAATCGCCGCTCGGCATCACGCGCGGCCTCAACCAGCTCTGGACCATGGGCGGCATTCAATACGCGCCGCCGATCCGGTAAGCTTTAAGCCTTCCTGCCCCGGCGAGGCGCGCGTCCCGGCGGCGCGCCTTGCGGGAATTTGCGATCGAGCTCTCCCGCCCGGCTTGGGGGCACCCGCAGCCGTAGACGCTGCGCGCCATCAGGCAGAGCCTCTCGCGTAAGCACCTCCGCATGGGCGTAGGCCCAGGCGAGCCCGGCGCCATCCTCGGCGGCGACGGTAACCTCGCGCGTTTCCCGCGCCTCGCCCAGAAGCGCCTCGATCCGCGCGAGCAGCGGCTCGATCCCCTCCCCCGTCAGCGCGGAGGCGAGAGCCACGGGTTTTTCGTTCGACCGCGACGCGATGCGCAACGCCGCCTCGCGCTCGGGGTCCAGCGCGTCGAGCTTATTCCAGACCTCGATCGTGGGCTTGGCGTTCTCCCCTGAGAGGCCGAGCTCCGAGAGGATCTGCTCGACATCCCGCGCCTGCGCCTCGAAATCCTCGCCGCTCGCGTCGCGCACATGCAGCAGCAGGTCCGCCTGCGTCACCTCCTCGAGCGTCGCGCGGAAGGCTGAGATCAGCAGCGTCGGCAGGTCGGAGATGAAGCCCACCGTGTCGGAGAGCAGCGCCACGGCGCCATGCGGCAGACCGATGCGCCGCACCGTCGGATCGAGCGTCGCGAAGAGCAGATCCTCGGCAAAGACTCCCGCCCCGCAGAGCCGGTTGAAAAGCGTCGATTTACCCGCGTTGGTGTAGCCAACGAGCGCGACCACCGGGAACGGCACGTCGCGGCGGGTCTTGCGGTGGAGGCCGCGCGTGCGCTTAACCTTGTCGAGCTCCTGCTCGATCTTGCGCATGCGCTCTTCGATGAGGCGCCGGTCGGTTTCGATCTGCGTCTCCCCGGGGCCGCCAAGGAAGCCGAAGCCGCCGCGTTGGCGCTCCAAATGGGTCCAGCTGCGCACGAGCCGCGACTTCTGATAGCCGAGATGGGCGAGCTCGACCTGCAGCGCGCCTTCCCGCGTCCGCGCGCGCCTGCCGAAAATCTCGAGAATGAGCCCGGTGCGGTCGATGACCTTGCAGCCCCACGCCTTCTCCAGATTGCGTTGTTGCACCGGCGAAAGCGCGCAATCCATCGAGACGAGCGCGATCTCCTCCTCACGGACAATCTCGCCGAGCTCCTCGACCTTGCCCTTGCCGAGAAAAGTCGCTGGCCGCGTCTCGGAGAGCCCAACGAGGATCGCCTGAACGACGTCGAGATCGATGGCGAGCGCAAGGCCTCGCGCCTCCTCGAGCCGCGCCGCGGGCTCGCGTCTCGGGCTGTCTTTGGGTCCGCGCGGCGAATAGGGGCCGACGACGAGCGCACGGGTTCTCTCGCCTGCCTTCGGCTCCGGCGAGAGGGTTGTCGAGTTGGAAGCGTTGTCCTTCAACCGGGTGCGGCTCTCCGCGCGTTAAGGCTAGCGCGTCTTGTCGTTGATCTCGCCTTCATCCGAAGGTTCGAACATATGTATGGGGTGGCCCGGCATGATTGTCGAGATCGCGTGCTTGTAGACGAGCTGGGAGTGTCCATCGCGTCGCAGCAGCAGACAGAAATTATCGAACCAGGTGATGATCCCCTGAAGCTTGACGCCGTTGACCAGGAAGATCGTGAGCGGGACCTTGTTTTTTCTAACAAAATTCAAAAACGTGTCCTGCAGGTTTTGCGCGCGCTCAGACATTCGCCCGTCCTGTTCTTGTTGGTTGAGCGACGGAAGCCGCCGCCTCGAGTTCGTAGCCTCGACTAAATCCATAGCCACACATTAGAGCGCGGCTTGCTTCGCGGCGCAAGACTGTACAATGGGAAATATTGCACCGCAGCGCGCCCGCGCCAAGGCCTGCCGCCAGCCTCACGCTTGACGCGAGGGCCCGAAATTCGCAGTGAAGCTGCTCGCGCAAGCGACTCACAATCGAAAGGCGCGAAAGCGATGGCAGCCACCGAGGCTCGAGACGAGCCGCGTCTAACCCCCGCGACGCTGGACGCCTTGACCAAGGAGGCGCTAGAGACGCGCGCCGTCATCTTGCGCGCGCCCGCGGGCTCCTGGATTTTTCGCGACGGGCTCGCCTGCGAAGCCTATCCCATCATCGTCTCGGGGCGCGTCCGCGTGCAGAAGACCGGCGCCAACGGCCGCGAGATCGCGCTCTATCGCGTTGGGCCCGGGGAAACCTGCGTCATCACCACGGCCTGTCTGATGCGCGACGCCGTGTATGACGCCGAAGCCTTGGCGGAAACTGACGTGACGGCGAAGGTTCTGCCCAAGCCCGTCTTTCGCGAGCTTCTCGCCACGTCGGAGAGCTTTCGCGACTTTGTCTTTCGTTCCTTCAGCACCCGGCTCGCCCATCTGCTGGCGAGAATCGAGGAGGTCGCTTTCGAACGAATCGACCGCAGGCTTGCGCAACGCCTTCTCGACGCGGCCGGCGAGGATGGCGCGGTCGCCGCGACGCATCGCGAGCTCGCCCTCGAGCTTGGCACGGCGCGGGAGGTGGTCAGCCGCAAGCTCAAGGACTTCGAGCGCAACGGTTGGATCGAGCTTCATCGCGGCTGCCTTCGCCTCATTCATCCCGGGGCGCTGCGACGAATTGTCCAGGACGAAGCGTAGATTACGCTGCGTTCAGGCGGGGAATTGCCTACAATGCAGAAAACGTCTATGAATTCACCGCGCGGTTTTTGCGCAAATCAGGCTTCCACTTTTTCGCAACGCGCTCTGAACGTGATTTTGTCGCGGACGGCGCGGCGCAAGAGACGCAAGCTCGCGGGGCATCATCTTTCGAAAGAGGAGTCCTGCGATGACGAAAAATCTTGGATCGATCGATCGCGCGCTGCGCGCCGTCGTCGGGCTGGGCCTGATCGGGGCCACGCTTGCCGGCTATCTCCCGGTGTGGGGCTGGATCGGAATCGTGCCGCTTGCAACGGCGGCGATCGGCTGGTGCCCGGCTTATCTGCCATTTGGGATCAACAGCTGCGACAGATAGAGACGAGGAATGCGGATCGCCACGCCATCCTGAAGCGGCGGTCCGCCCCGCGCTTGACACCCTGCCCTACTAAAGCCCAAAGCAGACGCTCCTATGCGGACCGCGGCGCGAAGACTGCGGCCGCCCTCGCATGGAGACTGCATGATCGCCTTTGGCGCGGCGCGGCGCCGCTTATTTCTCCGACGGCTTCGAACCGCGGCCGGGGTCCTTCTCCTCGCGGGCGGGTTCACCATTATCGCCGGCGCCAGCCAGCCGGTTTTGGCCGAGGAGCTCAAGGGAAAATTCGGCGAGTGGGACCTTCGCTGCGAGACGCCTCCGGGCGCGAGTCAGCAGCAATGCGCCCTGGTCCAGCGGGTCACGGCCGAGGACGTTCCGGGCCTCAATCTCATCGTGCTGGTCATGAAGCTCAACGAGGGTAAGCAACGGCTCATGCGCATCATCGCGCCGCTTGGCGTGCTGCTGCCGACGGGCCTAGGGCTGATAATCGATGAAAACAAGGTCGGCACGACGGGATTCGCACGCTGCAACTCGCACGGTTGCATCGCCGAGGCGATTATGGACGATAAGCTCATCGATCAGCTGAAGAGCGGAAAGACAGCGACTTTCGTCGTGCACGAGACGCCCGAGAAGGGCGTGGGCCTGCCGATCCCGCTCAACGGCTTTAAGGAGGGCTTCGCCAAACTGCAATGAGCCAGACGCCTTCTATGTCGCGACGTCGGTTGACGATGGCCTCTGTGGCGGTCTGCGCACTGGTCGCAGCCCTCGGGGCCGCGCGAGCCGAGGATTCGGAGCCCCTCTCGAACCGCATGATGCAGATGCTGGGAGTGGGCGGCGGTCAGCAAAGTCCCGCTTCCGAAACGCCGCCGCCGCCGCGTCCCGCGCAGACCGACGAGTCGCCCCCCCCCTCGAACGGCCTGATGAAGATGTTCGGACTCGGCGGGGACAGCAATTCGGCTCCTCCGAGCCCCCAACCGAAAGAGGAACCCGAGCCTCCCAAGACCAGCCGCGTCCTGCGCATGCTGGGCCTCGTCAAGGGCCCGCAGGCCGAGGCGGAGGTCAAGGCGAAGCGGGAACTGGTGGAATGTCCCGATATCGTCGTCGACGGCTCCGGCGCCGAGATGCGCTCGCCTGCCGGCGCGGACGCGTCGAGCGTCGCTTATCAGATTTCGATCACCCGCATGGCGCGCGAATGCGCCCTCGACGCGGATAAAGAAAATGTGTCGCTGCGGGTCGGGCTGCTCGGCGCGGCGATGCTCGGCCCCGCTGGCAAGCCAGGCGGCTATTTCGGTTCGCTGCGCGTCTCCCTGCGCCGAAAGAGCGACAACGAGGTCTTGGGCGAGAAGACCTATCGCGTCGGCGCGACGATCCCCGCCAATGAGTTGCGCGCGGACTTCACGCTGCTGGTCGAGGATTTCTCGGCGCCCTTCCTGAACGCCAAGGCCGCGGACGACTACGAGATCGTCGTCGGTTTCAAGGGACCGGCGAGCGAGGGCGGCGCGAAGAAGACCCGGAAGCGCGGCGGTTAACGCGGCCACACTTGGGATAAGTCGCTGTAGACTCCGAGCGATTGAAAGAAGCCCCTCGCGGCCAAGCAAGGAGCAGCAGCCGGATCCCAAGCAAAATGGCCCCGCCAGTTCCCGGTCGAGGCCATCTGCAGCAAGCTTACTGAGACAAAGGGGATTAGCCCTGTAGCGCCTTCATGCCGCGAATCCCCTCCGAGACGAGGGCGTCGCCGCTTGCGGGATGAGCGCGCAGCACGGCTTCGGTGATCTTCGTCGCCGCGTCGGCAGCCGCGGCGCGCACCTCGGCGATAGCCTGAGATTCGGCCAAGGCGATCTTGTCGGCGATCTGCTTGTCGCCGCGCGCCGTCCACTCCTCGAGCCGCTTGCGCGACTCGACGGCGATCAGCTCGGCTTCACGTTTGGCGGCGGCGACGATCGCCGCGGCCTCCGCTTCCGCCTCGGCCTTCTTCTGCTCGAAGGAGGCGAGCAGCTCCTCGGCTTCCGAGCGCAGGCGCTGCGCCTCGGCGAGCTCGCCCTTCACCTTGTCGATGCGCTTGTCGAGAGCGCCGACCAGCATGTGCGGGGCGCGGTATTTCCACAAAATTAGGAGAAACAGGGCGAAGCCGATGGCGACGAAGACTTCGGCCTCGAGATGTTGGAGATCCATCGCGCGGTCTTCCTTCAGCGGGCGGACAGTGAGCGGGCGGCGGCGTCGATCGACGCGGCGTCGGCCTCGGCGCCGGTGAGCTTGGCGATGATCGCCGCAGCGGCTTCCTTAGCGACGCTTTCGACGTGCTTCATCTTCTCCGCCTTTTCGGCGGCGATGCGGTGCTCGGCGGCGGAGATCGCTTGCGCGAGCTTTTGCTCCGCGGCGGCGCGGTGGGCGGCGCCCTCGGCGGCGGCCTTCGCCTGCGCCTCGCGGCCGATAGCCTGCGCCTCGTCCTTCTTGGCGGCGAGCGTCGCGTCATTGTGCTTGGCTGCGATCTGCGCCTTCGCCTGCGTCGAACGCGCCGCATCGAGATCGGCGTTGATGGTCGTCTCGCGGGTGGTCAGAATATTGGCGACGCGCGGCAGAGCGAGCCGCGACATCAGGAGGTAAAGCGCACCGAAAATGAGCACGAGCCAGACGAACTGGGGCGCCCAATTGGTTTGCTCGAAGGGCGGAAAGCTTCCCCCTTCATGCGCGCCGCCATGCGCGAGCGTGCCCTCATGGGTCTCAGCGGCGGACTCTTGCGGCGCTTCCTGCGCCAGCGCGTCGGAAGTCATGGATGCAGCTCCAAATCAGAGCGCGCGCCGGTTCGCGGCGCGCGCAAGAGACACTGTTCCGGCCTACTTGAGGTAGAGCAGGATCGCGATCAGAAAGGCGAAGATGCCGAGACCTTCGGCGAGCGCCGCGCCGATGATCGCATTGGTGAACTGGCCCGCCGCAGCCGACGGATTGCGCAGCGCGCCATTGACGAAATTGCCGAAGATGATGCCGACGCCGATCGCCGCCGCGCCAGTGCCGATCGCGGCAAGGCCCGCGCCGACGAGTTGCAGTTCAGTAGCCATTCTTATGCTTCCTTCGAGATGAGGCCGACTCTTTGTTGTTGGATATTTATCAGTGGCCCGGGTGAATTGCGTCGTTGAGATAGACGCAAGTGAGCGTGGCGAAGACGAAGGCCTGCAGGCAGGCCACGAGCAGCTCCAGCGCGTAAAGCGCCGTGATCGCCAAGAGAGGAATGGGAGCAAGCACGGCCCACACGCCGGCGCCGAGCAACAGCGCGACGAAGCCGCCGAACACTGCGAGCGTGATGTGCCCCGCGAGGATGTTGGCGAAGAGACGCACAGAGAGCGAGATCGGGCGCGACAGGAAGGAGATGATCTCGATCGGCACGAGCGCGACGAGAACCGGCTTCGGGACGCCATGCGGCACGAAGAGGCCGAAGAAGTGGAAGCCGTGACGGTAGATGCCGTAGCCGACGACGATCAGCATCACCAGCATCGCGAAGGAGAAGGTCACGACGATCTGGCTCGTCACCGAGAAGGTGTAGGGGGCGAGGCCGATCAGATTGGCGATCAGCACGAAGGCGAAGAGCGAGAAGACGAAGGGGAAGAAGCGCATGCCCTCCTCGCCGGCGACCTGACGGACCATGCCGGCGACAAATTCATAAAGCATTTCCGCCGCCGCCTGCAGTCTCGTCGGCACGACGCGCTTGCCCGCCGTCGCGAACACCATCAGCGCCACAACGCCCAAAGCGACGATCAGCATGTAGAGCGAGGCGTTGGTGAAGGAGACCTCGACGTCGCCGATGCGATGCTCGAAGAATCGCACGAGCTCGAACTGCTCGATCGGATTGGGCTTTCCCCCTTCCATTGCCATCTCAAAACCTTTCGGGGCGGCGGTCCGCCCGTTCGTCGCCTACCTTCAGCGCGCAGGCGCGCGCCTCGAAACCATGAGAGCGAACTCGCCACAAGCTCGCGGACTTTATCGTCCGGATTCGCTCCGACTTTTAGAGGCGCGATGCGAAATCGCGCTATCCCCCGCCCCTCTCCGCGTCGTTCTTCATCTGCTGCCGCAGCGCGAGGCGATACACGTTCCAAAAGCCCGCAGCCGCGCCCAGCCCGAGGAAGACCACGAGGCCCCACGGTTTCGCGCCGGTCCAGTAATCGACGAGCCAGCCGATGCCGGCGCCGACGAGAACGGCCGCGACGAATTCGGAAAAGACGCTGAGCCCGGCGCTCATCGCCTTGGCGAAGCCGCTCGCCTGCGGGCTGAGGCTCGGACCCCGTTCCGCGGCCTCTCGCGCGTCGCGCGCTCTCAAGGCCTCGTCGAGCTTCGCCAAACGCGCCTGGAGTTCGGCCTCTTTCTTTTCCGGATCGTCGCTCATCTCAAGGCTCCCCGGCGCCGACCGCCGCGAAAATGATCTCGGCGGGGCCCGTCAGATCCTCGGGGCTGAGGGGTTGACGCGGATGGCGCCGCAATGCGGCAAACCGTCCAAAACCGCGCGGACCATATTGTCGCCATAGGGCGAAGTCAAGCCGAAGACCGCGCGATTTTGCCTTGCGACGCGCCGGAATTTCAGGCGTTCGCGCGATTCCTCCACCCAAAGGATTAAAGAAGCGACCCTGGTTTTAAGCCTAGGCGATCGCGCACGTCTTGCCGCAGGCCAAAACTGTGCAATATGCGGAATTGGGTCGCAGGCGTCGGCCGAAGCCGGCAGAAAAGCCCTGATGCACCGATCGGGGATGGCGAGCGACCGAAGGAGGATTCCAATGATTTCACGTTCGAGGACCATTCTGATAAGCGCCTTTTGCGCAGCTTTCGTGGCTTCCGGCCTGCCCGCGCAGGCCTCAATTCTCGACGGCGGCGGGGCGATCGATTCGCAAGCGGCGAGCGCGTCCTCCCTCGTTCAGGAGGCCGCATTTGGCCCTCCTCCCGGACACCGCTGCCTCAAGTGGACGCGGCGCATGAACACCCGGCATGGCTTCGCGCGTCGCTGCGTTCAGTGGCGCTGAGGCTGGCCCCTTTCATGCCCGCAACGGGCCATCTGCGTCCGAAGGACTAGCCCGCATCGACGCGTCTTTTCACCCTGATGAGCCCCTCATCAGGGTGAGCGTTCAGACGATGGGCCGATCAGCGCCCTAGTAAGCCGCGCGCGCGGGCGACGAGCCCAAGGCCAAGCAGCGCCGCCAAGACGCCGAGACCGGCGCCGGGAACCGGGCCGGGGACGCTTTGCGTAAAATCGTTTTCGACAGAGTTGACGGCGCTCCCGCCCGCGTTGATCGTCAGTCTATCCACAACGTTCACCGAAGTCGTGCCGGGAGCGAAATCAGCCGCTGTGACGCCGCTGTACACCGACGGGCTGGGGAAGGTGGTGGTGACGGTGAAGTCGATCGGTCCCGCGGCGCCCTCATTTGTCGACAACGTCTCAAGCAAAGTCGACGAACCCCGCGATTGCACCAGGGCGGACGCGGTATCGATCAATGCGACGTTGGTTGCGCTGGGGAGGATGGAGATGTTGTAGCCGATCGCGGCGCCCTGCATTCCAAAAGCGCCGCTACCGAAGGTGACCGTGTGGATGTCCGTGCCGCCGACGTGCGTGAAGCCGAAGTCGACCGACTCGTTCGCCACAAGACCGGTGAAGTTTGAGTAGACTTTGTCCTGCTGCTGAACGGCGTTGTAATGGCCGTTGGTAGGATCTCCCCCAAAAGACAGCGTTCCATCCGCGTTTACATAGAAATTTTGAACGTATCCGTCCGCCGCGGGGATGTCGTAGGTGACCAGCGCCGCTTTCGCCTGCCCGGAAGCCAATGTCGCCGCTGCAACGCCGGCAATCAGAGACAGGATAACAGTCTTCATGGTCATCGCTCCCAAGGCTCATGGACAGGATCGAGCGCGAAACTAGCAGAGAATGGGTACGAAGCAATGCTTATTGTAATATTCCTACCGAAATTGCTTAAAGCGTGACCGAAAAGCCGCAGTCGCATTTGCAGGTGTCTACATTTATACGTGAAATAGAACGGGCTTTCTAGTGTACAACCAAATTCTATTGTGTACATCCGGCGCGAGGATCTGCCGAAGCGTGTTTCAACGGCGTCATCAAGGGCTTTGAAGAGGGGCGCCGCGCATCGACAACTCTCCATGTCGCAGCGGCATGGCGTGGAGGGCGGGGACGAGCGCTGCCATGACGTGAGCAAGCCTCGGCTCTGTTTGGAACTGGCGCGAGACCGGGCGAGATGTCCGGGCTGGGGAGCGCGGCCAGGCCGCGTGGGTCGGCGAGCGCTCATTGTCGATCCCAAAACTCAAAAAATGAATGGCAAAAAAAAACGTCGGGGCGATTGCTTGTCCGCCCCCTGCCCGCGCCATAGCGAAGAGCGACTTGAATAGTCATCAATGAAAGCGCCCCGCCCCGGAGCGAATGAGGGCGGGACGCTCTCTCTTTAAAGCCTAGCGCGCGAGGAAGCCGCGCGACCGGGCCAGAAGGCCAAGGCCAAACAGCGCGGCCAGGCCGCCGAGGCCGGCGCCGGGAACCGGGCCGGGAACGCCAAGGTTCTGGATGAAGCTGTTTTCAACCCCGACGACGTTCGACCCGAAGAGGGCGCTCGCCGTCACAGTGTCCTGCACCATCACGAGAGCGGGACCACCATTGAAGGAAGCTGTCGTGTTGCCGGAGTAATTGCTCGACCCAGTTTTGGTGAACTGGATGCCGCCCGCCGGGGTCACGACGCCGCCCGGCCCAAACGTCTCATTCAGGGACGACTGGCCGACCGTTTGAAGGAGGTCGGAATCGGTGCTCTTCAGGGTGGGCTGCGGCGTCGCGCTGAGGACGCTAATCGTGTAGTCAACCGTGGCGCCAGCGGCCGTCGCAAAACTCGGATCGAAGATGGCGATCGAGTGGGTGTCCTGGCCCAGGACGTGCGCGAAGGAGAACACCACGGTGTCGGCGGCCCCAAGGGTGAAGTTGCCGTAGAGCTTGTCCTGCTGCTGAACGGCAGTGTACTCGGTGCCGCCAAAGAGGATTCCTTTCCCGTCAGCGGCAACGGCGAAGGAGCCGCCGTAGTCCGTTGACGAGCTTAGGATGAGGGTCTGGGCCGTCGCCCCCGTGACGCCGCCGAGCGCCAACGCGCTTGCCGTCGCCCACAAGTAGAGTTGCTTTCTCATTTCGAATCTCCTGGTTAACCATTTCTTCGAAAGCCCCCATGAAAAAGTCGCAGGCCCACAGGGCCGCCTCCCCCGATGAGGACCAAAAGCAGGCTATCAGCGACTGCATGCAAAGCAATTCATAGATGTACGGTGCAATGCAATTCAATTTGACTGTGGCATATTTGCCACATGCAGTACTTTAACGTAGTTTATGGGCATGAGTACCTCATCAAGCGCCACGATATCGCTAGGCATAAATACTTACCAAAGGCGCATTCATACGTATATGCTCGGATTTAACAGAGGGCCATCGCCGCGGTTCTAGCGATAAGAAATTTCGCCGCATCAACATGTTGGAGCGGACCGCAGACGAGAAGTGTACCCCCCCCGCGAGAAGCGCCCTTGGAGCTTCGCGCGGATCATCGACGAGGGTTTCTGGCCGGAAGGACAGCCGCAGCGGACGCTGCGACTTCCGTCCAAGCGTCGAGCTTCTGGGCGAAACACACGCCCGCATGGGCCGGGCTCGTCGAAGGCAGCCGCCGCGTCGGGATCGCCGCCACGGCCGCGGGTAGCGTCGGAAGCGCCAGGGTGAGATAGAGCCGCTCGGCCGTCGCGCCGTTGAAGAAGACCGCCCCGATATCTCCACAGCTCTCGAAGAGGCCCGCGAAATCATTGGCGACAATGCTGCTTTTATCGATTCTGTGGTCGAGGCTCCCCGGCCTCCTGGCGCTGGCGCAAACGTCCCAGAGCGCAACGCGCGCGTCCATCAAGCGCTGCAGCCGCTCTTCGTAAGGCTGCTCGGGACCGGCGCCGAACAGCTGGCCCATGATCCGCCAGAAGCTGTTCTGCGGCTGCGCGTAATACTGGCGCGCCGCGAGCGAGGCCTGGCCCGGAAGCGAACCGAGAATGAGCACACGCGCGTCCTGGCGGCGAACCGGCAGAAAACCGAAGGAGTGGGTCATGAGGGCCCCGGCAAGAACGCTCGCGATTGCCGCATCCGCCCTCGTCCGTCAAACCCTCGTTGGGCGGAAGCCCATTTGCGAAGTATGCGAGCCTGAGTGAGGCTCGCAAGTCACCCCCTGCCCACGCGCTCGAGCTTGGCGAAGATAGAGACGATGAGCGCTTTCTTGTCGAAGTTGAAGACTTCGGTCTCGCGCACCGCGGCCGAAATCTCGTCGAACGCCTCGGCGTAGCCGATCACGGCCGCCGCGCCCCGCCCCGCCAGCGCACGCACGCGCTGGTCGAGGAAGCCTTGCAGCGCGCGGATGAAGCCCTCGAAAGCCTCCTCATTGTCGCGTCCGGTCAAGCGATCGGCGAGCGCATGCACGGCGTTCCATTCCACGCGCGGCAGAGCGGCAAAAAGCGCATGGATCGCGGCGTCGAAGGCCGCGCCTTCGCCGTCGAGAAGCCGCAGCGCGGCGCGCACCGAGCCGGACGCCCCCTGCGCAGCGGCAAAAATCTCCGACTCGGGGAGCGTCGCCCAGGGTGGACCGAGGCTCCGCGTCGCGGCGGCGATCTCCTTAGGTGCGAGCGGCTCCAACGCGAGCTTGCGGCAGCGCGAGCGGATCGTCGGCAGGATTCGCCCCGGGCGGTGCGCGACGAGAAGAAAGACGGAGCGCTCCGGCGGCTCCTCGATGATCTTCAAGAGTGCATTGGCGCTCGAGCGGTTGAGCTCGTCGGCGGGGTCCACGATCGCAACGCGCCAGCCGCCGACGCCCGAGGCGCTATGAAAGGCGTGCGTGACCTCGCGGACGTCGTCGACCCGGATCTCTGTGAAATGCTTGCGGCCCTTCTCGTTCCAGGCCCTTTTCAACGAGAAGACGTCGGGAAGCGCCTGCGCAGCCATCCGGCGCGCCGCTGGCGCCTCAGCGGGAACGAACAACGATGACGCCTCTTGCACGCCCGCAGCCTTCGGATCGGGATGGGCCTGGAGGAAGCGCGCGAAGCGCCAGGCGAGCGTGGCCTTGCCGACGCCTTCCGGGCCGCCGATTATAAAGGCCTGCGCCAGCCGGTCGCGGCGATAGGCGTCGAGAAGCGCGCGCTCCGCCGCCTGATTGCCGAAGAAGTTCAAGTTCTCGCGGGGATGCGGCGCGCCGGGAAAGCGGTCGCTTTCGGGTGGCCCCGCGGATTCGCGGCTCATCTTGCGGCTTGTCCGTCGAAAAGCGGCAAATGAAAGCGATCCGCTACGAGTTGGCGGATATCCGCGGCGACTTCCGGCTTCGACCGCGTGGAATTGATCACGCGGCAGCGGATGGGCTCTTGCTTCGCGATGTCGAGGAAGGCCCGCCGCAGCCCTTCGTGAAAGGCGAGGTCCCGAGCTTCGAAGCGATCCGCGCGCTCGCCCCTGCTCGTCGCACGCGCCAGCCCCTCCTCGGGGGGCACGTCGAGGATGAGGGTGAGATCGGGCCGGCGCTCGCCCAGCACGATCCGGTCGAGGAGGGCGAGCAGGCGCATGTCCGCTCCCCCCATTGCGCCCTGATAGGCGCGCGTCGAATTGGTGAAGCGGTCGCAAAGCACGAAGGCGCCCTCGCGCAGCGCGGGGAGGATCACGCTATCGACATGGTCGATGCGCGCGGCGGCGAAGAGCAGCGCATCGCCCAAAGGGCTTCGATTGCCGTCGTCGCGATCGAGCAGCAGCGTGCGCAAGCTTTCGGCCAGAGGCGTGCCGCCGGGCTCGCGCGTCACGACGACGCGCAGCCCCGCGCGGTCCAGGGCTTCCGCGAGTTGCAGGATTTGCGTCGACTTGCCGACGCCCTCGCCGCCCTCGAAGGTGATCAGGCGCCCGGGCGCATGCGGCCCCAGCGCGTTCATTTCTTCTTGAGGCGATCGAGACGATCGTGGATCGTAGCGGCCGCAAATTCATACGCCGCGTCGAAGGCGCGCCGCGGCAAGGAGCCCTGCTCGACGTTTTCGGTCGCGTAGACGGGCTGCTCGAGGATGACGTTCGCGCCGCGTTTGATCTCGACCTTGCCGAGCTTCTGCCCCGCCTGAATCGGCGCGATGACCGGCCCCTCATAGACGATGCGTCCGGAGAGCTTGTCTTGGCTCGTGCGCGGCAGCAACACGCGCACATCCACCTTCGCGGCGACCGGAACGGAGCCCTCCGTCCCGCCATAGACCTTCTCCGAGCCGATCGGCTCCTCGGCCTTGAAGAGGAATTTCTCCTCGAAATTGCGGAAGCCCCACTGCAGGAGCTTGCGCGCCTCCTCGGCGCGATCCTTCGCTGTTTTCGCGCCATAGCCCGCGAGAATCAATCGGCGCCCGTCCGCCACGGCGGAAGCGACGATGTTGTAGCCGCTCTTCTCGTCGATATTGCCGGTCTTCAGCCCGTCAGCGCCGATGTTCATGCCGAGCAGCGGATTGCGGTTGGGCTGCTTGATATTGTTCCACAAGAATTCTTTTTCGCCGAAATAGCGATAATATTCGGGATAGGTGTTGATGATGTGCTCGGCGAGTTGAGCCATCTCGCGCGCCGTCACCTGCTGGTCCGGTCCCGCCTTCCCCCAAGGGTTGCCAAAGGTCGACTTCTTGAGGCCGAGCTCGGCGCCGCGCTTGTTCATGCGGATCACGAAGGCTTCCTCCGAACCCGCATTGCCCTCGGCGAGCGCGATGGCCGCGTCGTTGCCGGAGACGATCACGAGGCCGCGAAGGAGGTCCTCGACGCGCACACGCGAATTCAGGTCGGCGAACATCGCCGAGCCGCGCGACTTGGCGCCGCCATCTCGCCAGGCATGATCCGAGATCACATATTCGTCATCGAGCTTTAAGCGCCCCTCGGCGAGCTCGTGGAAGATGAGCTCTGCCGTCATCAGCTTCACGGTCGAGGCCGGCGGCACGAGATCGTCGGCCGCTTTCTCGTAGAGGACCGCGCCCGAATTCGCGTCGATCAGGATCGCATGCGCGAAGCCAGTCTGGAATGTCTCCGCGCGCGCCGGCGCGTGAAGCAGAAGCGCCGCGAAGGCTGCGGCGAGGATCGCTCTCAATAGGGTCATTGTCGTCGGATCGTTTTGCGGCCGGCAATCGCGTGCAGGCGGCAGCGAACATGGGGCTTCCCGCGCCGGAAAGCAATCCGCAGCGGATGTCAACGGCAATGCTTTGAGTGAACTACGTAAATTGGGGAAGCGGGGACTGGCGAGGCGAGCCGCGCGGGCGAGCGCTTATCGGTCGCCGGACGCATCCGACATCGGTCGCGGTTCGCCCTGCGCGTCGACCGCCACGTAAGTGAAAACTCCCTCGGTCACCTTCGTCTCCTCGCCAGTCCGCCCGCGACGGGCATGAGCGACGAGCTTGACCGTTATCGAGGACCTTCCGGTCTTGACGACCTCGGCATGACAAGTCACCTCGTCGCCGACGAAGACCGGCTTCTCGAAGGTCATCCCGGTCACCGCGACGGTGACCACCCTGCCCTCGGCGCGGCGGGTGGCGACGCTGGCGCCGGCGATATCCATCTGCGACAGAAGCCATCCGCCGAAAACATCGCCGTGCGCGTTGGTGTTCGCCGGCATGGCCACGGTTCGTGTAGCTAAGGTCGGTGTCGTCTCATCGCTGCTCATGCGCCACCCCGTAACGGAAGCTTCGCCGCCGGACATGCGCATCGGAATCTGCGCGCGGCGTTGTATAGCTACTTCGGCATCCTCCGCGATGCCGGGCGCAGCGCCGAAGCGGCGAGCGCTGAGATCGCGGCGCTGCTCGAAAAGCATGGGGTCGCGCTGGACTGGACGCCGCCGCCCGAGCGCCCCCGCCTCCCCTCCGTAAAGCCTCGCCGCACGCCTCGCCGGCTGGTTTCGGCGCAAATAACCGCTCCCTCCACCCCAAATGACCCCTCACCCCTACCCCTCTCCCGCAAGGGGAGAGGGGATTCGCTGACGCCGATCTTAGCGGCCCTTCTCCCCTTGCGGGAGAAGGTGGCGGCCGAAGGCCGCCGGATGAGGGGGCGCCTCACCAGGGCAAGCCGCAGCGGGCGAGGATCGTCTCGGCGACCATTTTCGGATTGGTGAGGATATCGTGGTTCCAGAAGCGCAGGATCTGGAAGCCCTGCTCCGCGAGAAAGGCGTCGCGCGTCGTATCTCGCGGGTTCTCCGCGTGCTGCGCGCCGTCGGCTTCGACGATCAGGCGTTGCTCTAAGCAGACGAAGTCGACGATATATGGGTCGATCGGGACTTGCCGGCGAAATTTCAGCGTCGAGAGCCGCCGGTCGCGCAGGATGCGCCAGAGCGCTTTTTCGGCGTCGGTGGGCGCGCGCCGCATGGCTTTGGCGTGATTGCGAAGAGGCGACGAGACGGGTTGACGCGGCATAAGACCCTTCACCCCGGTTTTGCAGCCCCCTCACCCCTGCCCCTCTCCCGCAAGGGGAGAGGGGTGACTCCCCTCACGTCGAGGAATGTTGCAATCTCCAAAATAACGGCTGCATCACGCCGCTGCGCCCCTTCTCCCCTTGCGGGAGAAGGTGTCGCCGAAGGCGACGGATGAGGGGGCCCCCAAAGGCCGCCGGATGAGGGGATTTTACCGCTGCGCGAGCTTCGTCTTATGCGCGGATTTCGTCGGCGCGCGGCCGAGCGCGAAGGGGCGCGTCGGCGGCAGAGGCGCGTTGACTCGCACGCCCTCGGCGTGCTCGGCGCCCGGACGGTGCGGCGGGGTCGGCGTCGCCTCTTCTTCTTCCGCGGCCGCGACCTGTTGCGGCTGGCGGTCGACGACGGAGCGCAGGCGGTCCTCCCCCTGCTCCACAGCCGCGACGACCGAGTCTCGCGCCCGCTCGGCAAACTGCGTCACCGGGCCGCCGTGCGGCGGAAGACTTGCCGGGCGTCCGTCGGTGCGCACCGAGGCGAGCAGCATGGCCTTGTCGCCGCCATTGATGTCGGCGCGGCCGAGCCATTCGACCTTCACGCGCGCCGTGCCGACGCGGTGGAAATCGAGCTCTTCGGCGACGCGCTGCGAGACGTCCATGACGCGGCCGCCATGGTAAGGGCCGCGGTCGTTCACGCGCACGACCATCGAATAGCCGTTCTGGGTGTTGGTGAGCCGCGCATAGCTCGGCAGCGGCATGGTCGGATGGGCGGCGGAGGCGGCGTTGCGGTCGAAGACCTCGCCATTCGCCGTGAGGCGGCCGTGGAAATCCGAGCCGTACCAGGAGACGAGACCCGTGGCCTTATAAGGCCTCTCGCTGGGGTAATAGGTCTTGCCGGCGATCTGATAGGGCTTGCCGAGCTGGTAATGGCCGCCGCCCTCGGGCACCTCCTCGCCGTCCGCGATGACGCGGGGGCTGGGACGCACGCCGTAGCGCGGATCGATCTGCGCCTCTCTGACATAGTCGCGGGCCGGCTGGCCGGCGCAGCCGCAAAGCAGCGTCGAGAACGCGAGGCAAACCGCCAGCTTCGGGCTCGGCTGGAACGGCGCCGCTCCCGCGGCGAAGGAGCGCCACTTCACCATAATCCGCGTCATGCCGTCTCGCCGCCCCGTCGTAATGTCGCCCGGCGCTCCCGATTGGAGAGCGCCTCGAGCCGTTCCCTGGTCCCGCGCGAAGCTTGCGGCCGGCGCTTTACCCGGACGTTAAATCGGCAAGGCTTTGGGAAAACGTCCCTTCCCAATCCTTAACCGGCGCAGGAGGCTCCCCAATTGCGCCGAAAGTGGGACGGTTCGAGGTGCAAGTCCGCGTCAGGAGGCCGGCGCCGGCGCGAGATCGACGATCTGCGCGTCGACTTTTTCCGCTCCCCGCCACTCTCCGACGGACAGCCGCAGCGCGACGTGAAAGGCGCCGCCGCGGCCTTTGCACAGCGCGGCGCCGAGCGGCGTCCCGGCGGCGCGAAAGAGCATGGCGTCGAGCGCCGCCCCGTCGCCCGCCGCGAAGCGCGCCCGCAAATGCCCGTCGCCGACGGGGTTCGCATAGGCTAGCCGATGCGACGGAAGGGCGATGGTCGGCTCGCTGTTCCCCTGCCCGTACGGGCCAGCCTGTTCGACGAGGCGCAAGCGCTCCAGCGAAGCGCCGCGCGCCATCACGGCGGCGTCGAGCCGGAGCGCGTCGTCACGCCGGGCCACCTCGACCGCGCTCTCCAGGGTCTCGTTCATGAAATCGCGGAAGGCGTCGAGCCTGTCGCGGGCGAGGGTCACGCCGGCCGCCATCGCGTGGCCGCCGCCCTTCTCGGCGAGGCCCCGGTCGACCGCGGCGCGGACCGCGCGGCCGAGGTCGACTCCACTTAAACTTCTACCTGAACCTGAAGCCATTTGCCCTTTTATATTAAGTGCAAATGATGGAATCTTAAACTTCTCCTTTAACTTTGCCGCGACGAGTCCGAGCACGCCCGGATGCCACTCTGCGTGCCCGAGAACGAGACAGGAGATCCGGTTCGAACGGGCGAAAGCCTCCTCCGCGACCTCGACGGCATGCGCGAGCGTCGCCTTTTCGAGCGCCTGGCGCTCGCCGTTCAGCCGGTCGAGCTCGCCCGCCGCGACGGCCGCGGCGGCCGGATCACGCTCCATCAGGAGCCTCGCGCCGAGCCCAGCGTCGCCGATGCGTCCCCCAGCGTTGATGCGCGGACCTAGCATAAAGCCTAGGCGCCAGGCGCTTGGTTTCCCATCCATTCGGGCTGTGTCCATGAGGGCCGCGAGACCGACCCGCTGGCGCAACCGCATGACCCCGAGACCCCGGGCCACGAGCGCGCGATTGAGCCCCGTCAGCGGCGCGACGTCGGCGACGGTCGCGAGCGCCGCGAGGTCGAGGCCCGCGAGCAGGTCGGGCGCATCGCGCGAGGCCCAATGGTTGCGCCGGCGCAGCTCGCGCGAAAGCGCGACGAGCGCCAGGAAAACCACGCCGGCCGCGCAGAGGGCCCCCTGCCCCGAGACATCGTCCTGCCGGTTTGGGTTTACGACCAGCGCCTCCGGCAGGGTCTCCGCGGCCTGGTGATGGTCGAAGACGATGGTCGAGAGACCAAGCGCGCGCGCGCGGGCGAGCGGCTCGAAGCTGACCGTGCCGCAGTCCAGCGTCACGAGCAGCGTCGCGCCGCGCTCGGCCAGCGCCTCGATGGCCTCGACATTGGGGCCATAGCCTTCGACGATGCGGTCGGGGATGTGGATAAAGGGCGCGGGCGCGCCAGCGGCGGTCAGGAATTCCGCGAGCAGCGCCGAGGAGCAGGCGCCGTCGACGTCATAGTCGCCGAAAATGGCGATCTGCTCGCGCGCCTGGATCGCGTCGGCCAAGCGCAGGGCCGCCGCCTCCATGTCGAGGAGGCTGAAAGGCTCGGGCAAGAGATCGCGCAGCTTCGGATCTAGGAAGCCCGGCGCCGCCGCGACGGACACGCCCCGCCCCGCGAGCACGCGCGCAAGCAGCGGGTCATAGCCATGCGCGGAGACGAGCGCTTCGGCGAGCCCCTCTCCTTCGCGGGTGAGCCGCGACGTCCAGCGCCGCCCCGTCACCGAGGCTTCGACGCCGAGAAAGGCCTCCGAGGGTGAAATGCCCGCCACGCCACATGCTCCAGAATCGAACACCTGGAGCATGGCGGGTTGGAGGGTCCGGGGTCAATGCAGACCGCCCCTATCAGCCAAAGAGCGAGGCTCGCTTGGCTCGGTTTGAGTGGACTGTCCTCGCAGTCGCGGGGACGCCCTGGTTCACGGACGAGACGGGAAGATACCCTGCCAGGCGATGCAGAGGGTCGTCGGCTGCCGCTGCACCGTCAGCGGCGGGACGAGTTGCGGGAGCGCGAAGTTCGTGACCCCGTTGCCGCCATATTGCGTGCCGATCAGCGAGAAGAGCGGTGCGTATTGGCTGATGGGCAAAAGCCGCCCATCCGTCGGAAAGAAGCCGATCGGGCAGAAATTCGTCCCGAGTTCGATGATCTGGCTGACGTAAACCTGCTGCGCCTGCGCTGGGAGCGAAAAGCCCGTCAACGCCGCAAGAGCCAAGAACATTCGTCGCATACTCAAATCCCCCAGTTAAAGTCCCTCAAGGACGGCTGCACACGAAACGCCGCACAGAACTGATCCGGCGGCGTCGGACTTGGGAATGCGGCGCTCAGGCGCGGCGCCGACGCGCATAGAGGCTAGCAAGCGCTAAAGCGGCGAGCCCCGCGAGACCGGCGCCGGGAACCGGACCGGGAGCGCCAACGACGGAAATCGTCACGGTCGCCGCGGCGAAATTGTTGAAGTAGTCCAGACCCTGGTAGACGCCGGGCAGGAAGGTCGGCCCGGACTCGGGGCCCGAATAGGCCTGCGGCCCTACGAGCTGGAAGTAGCCTTCCAAGAAATCGGGATAGGGCGTGCTGAACAGCCCGCCGTATTGGATGCCGCCGTTAAACCAGAGGATGTCGGAATAGGGGCCGATCTGATTCGCACCCGTCGAGCTGAAGTTGAAGACGGGCACGTCCGTGGAGACGCCACTGGTAGAACTTAACGGCGTCGGCGTAGCGCTCTGCTCCCACGATGCGCTCACGCCCATGTCCGGCTCGCTCCAGGTCACCAGCAGTGTCTTGGCCTGAGCCGGTGCGGAGATCGAGGCGGAAAGCGAGAGAGCGCCGGCAATCAAGAATTTTTCGAAAGGTTTCAACCTAGCCTCCATGACAGGCTGCATTCTGAAATCAACTCGCTATTCACGCAGTCGGGGCGGCCCCGAACCGATCGGCTTCGACTTCAGCGCTGCGAAAGGATTTTCGCTCCGCCCGCCACCGATCAATTGCGCATGAGTAGGCCAGAAGAGGCATGATCTGTAAACAGTGAAGGGCTCGAAAATTAAAATTTCCCTGTGGGTGGCGAAAATACCATTCGGCCGAAATCCTCGGCGAGCGCCCGCATGGTCAGCGGAGGCGCCCTATGTCGCCAATCCGCTCACCGGCCCCGACTAAGCATTAACGATTTATTAATAATTGCTCGCAGCCAAAAATGTATTGCACCGCACAATCGGCGATTCGAGCTGCGCTTTTAAGATGCACGCGATTGCCTGTACAACAGCCCGCAGTGCGGTCTTTAAAAGCCTTGGCGTGAAACGAAAATTGGCAATGACGATTTGTCTTCGTCGTTGCGAGTGTGAACTAAGCTACGGTTTTGTCAAACGATTCGAATTGACACTGCTTGGGAACTGTCTGCGCAAACTCCTCGCCCCTCACCCTGACCCTCTCCGCACAAGCGGGAAGAAAGCGAAGTCCGGAGAAGGGCGCACCCCTTCGCGCTCGGCAAAAAAGGCCCAGCCCTTTACACGCGGGCGCTGCATGCGCATTTACCCGCCGGAGGGGGGTGCGGTCTGGTGCGCGCGAGAACAATCGTCTTCATTCATGGCATGGGCGGCTGGGGACCCGAGGACCTCGGCGGCCGCTATCCCTATTGGGGCGACGCCTTGCGCCAGCTCGGCGAGCCTTTCGACGTGCATGAGGCCAAATGCGGCCCCATCAGCTCGCTGCACGATCGCGCCTGCGAGGTCTTCGCGCAGATCAAGGGCGCGCGCATCGACTATGGCGAAGCGCACAGCAATGAAATGGGCCATGCGCGCTTCTCGCGCGATTTCACCAGGCGCGGCTTTCTGCCCATATGGTCGGCGCAAAATCCCGTCGTGCTCGTCGGCCACAGCGCCGGCGCGCCGACCGCGCTTTTGCTGCAGAAGCTCCTCGCCGAGGACTTTTGGGGCGTGGGCTCCAACGCCCATTGGGTGGAGGGGATCGTCTCGATCGCCGGCGCCCTCAACGGCTCGACGCTGGCCTACAATCTTTGCAACGACGAAACCGGACGCCTGCAGGCGCGCCCCAGCGCGGTCGTGGGCGCGGGCCTCGCGCTGTTGGCGCGCGTGCTCCGCATCGGCTCGCCGCCGCTTTTCGACCTGCATCTCGACCAATGGATCGGACCTGACGCCTCCGATCGCTCGGCTTTCGGCCGCTTCGCCGCGAGCGATGACAATCTCCTGCACGACATGACGCTGCATGGCGCGCGCCGCACGCTCGAGCGCTGCGCGACCTTCGACGAAAGCTATTATCTCTCCCTGGTCGCCTGCGCGACAACGCCGCAGCGGCGCTTGCCGTTCCTTCCCATGGTCGAGCGGCCGGATCTCGCGATGATCGTCAGACAGCCCTTCGGCGGCCTCTACATGTGCCATCGCGGGGAGTTCGCGGAGCCGCCGATCGACGGCTGGGGCGAGGGCGAGCTCACGATGGAGCAGTGGCGCGCGAATGACGGCGCCGTCAATACGATTTCGCAGCGCTATCCATTTCTGGCCGGCGAGCACCCGGTCGGCGGCGAAGGCGTGTTTTCGAACATGCGCCTCGCGCCGGGAAGCTGGTTCTACGAAAATCTGGAAGACGCGACGGGCCGCAAGTTCGACCATCTCGATCCCGTGCACGGCGGGCCGCTCAGGACTTCGGCGGCGCAGCGCGAGGCGCATCGAAAGCTTTATCGCGATCTCCACGCGCGATTGCTTTCGCTCGGCGAGGAAGCGCGGGCGCCGGCGACCTGGGCCTAGTCGCAGGGGGCCGCCGATTGACGTTGCGGCGAAAAGGCGACAAAGGCTTCCCCTTATGAGCGCCCTCTCCTCTCTCGCCTTTCTCGTTGTCGCCGGCGGCCGCGGCGTGCGCGCCGGCGCGGGCGGGCCCAAGCAATACCGGGCGATCCTCGGCAAGAGCCTTTTGGCGCATACGCTCGACGCGCTGCATGCGGCGGCGCCGTCGGCTGTCCTCCAGACCGTCATCCACGCCGACGACGCCGAGTCATACGGAGCCGCGATCGGCGAGCTCACGGAGGTCGCGCGCCGTCGTCTGGCCGAGCCCGCGAAGGGCGGCGCCTCGCGACAGGAAAGCGTGAAGAACGGGCTTGAGGCGCTGGCGGCTCTCGCGACGCCGCCGAAGATCGTGCTGATCCACGACGCCGCCCGTCCCTTCGCCGACGCTGCGCTCATCGAGCGCGCGATCGACGCGGCGCGCGAGTTCGGCGCGGCGGCGCCGGGCGTGCCGATCGGCGACACGATCAAGGAGGTCGACGCGGCCGGCCGCGTCGTCTCGACGCCCGAGCGCGCGCGGCTGCGTGGCGTGCAGACGCCGCAGGCTTTTGCCTTCGACCTCATCCTCGCGGCGCATCGCGCTTGCGCGGGATCGAAAGTCGAGTTCACCGACGACGCCATGATCGCCGAGCACGCGGGCGCGACGGTGCATCTCTTCGAGGGCGATCCCAAGAACTTCAAGCTCACCACGCCGGAGGACTTTTTGCGCGCGACGAACGAGCTCTTGGCCGCCCTGCCCGACATGCGCGTCGGCCAGGGTTTCGACGTGCACGCCTTCGCGGAAGGGAAAGAGATTTATCTCGGCGGCGTCGCCATCCCGCACGCCAAGGGGCTCGCGGGCCATTCCGACGCCGACGTGCTTCAGCACGCAATCACCGACGCGATCTTCGGCGCGCTGGCGGAGGGCGACATCGGCGCGCATTTCCCGCCTTCCGATCCGCAATGGAAGGGCGCGGCCTCGTCGATCTTCCTCGCGCACGCCGTCGAGCGCGTGAAGGCGCGCGGCGGCATGATCGCGCATGTCGACGCGACGGTGATTTGCGAGGCGCCAAAGGTCGGCCCGCATCGTGACGCCATCCGCGCAAGTCTGGCGAAGATCATGGGCGTCGCCGAGGAGCGCGTGGCGGTGAAGGCGACGACGACTGAGAAGCTCGGCTTCACCGGCCGCGGCGAGGGCGTGGCGGCAACGGCGACAGCGACCGTGCGACTGCCAGGGTGAGCTGACGCCCCCTCCCCAACCCTCCCCCGCTATCGCGGGAGAGGGAGCAGACTCGGAGCTCTCTCCAACACCGCGCAATGCTGATCGTTAGCGTCCCCTCTCCCGCGATAGCGGGGCAGGTGGCGAGCGAAGCGAGCCGGAGGGGGCGTTTCCGCCGCCCCTACCCCGAAAGCTCCGCGGCGCGGCGCTTCGCCGCCTCGACCGCGCGGGTCATGAGCGGCGCGAGGCCGCCCTCTCCCATCAGGACGGCGAGCGCGGCGGCGGTCGTGCCGCCGGGCGAGGTCACGTTCTCGCGCAGGGTCGCGGGCGAAAGCTCCGGCGTGCGATGCATCAGCTCGCCCGCTCCGCTCACCGTCGCGCGGGCGAGCCGCGCCGCCAAATCCTCCGGTAGGCCCGCCGCCGTCCCCGCCGCTGCAAGACATTCCGCGAGAAAAAAGACATAAGCGGGTCCGGAGCCCGAGACCGCCGTAACGGCGTCGATCAGTTCCTCGCGCTCGACCCAGACGATCTCGCCCGCAGCCTCCAGCAGCCGGTGTGCGACCGCGCGCTGGGCCGCGCTCGTCTCCGCATTGGCGAAGGCGCCGGTAATCCCGCGTCCGATGGCGGCGGGCGTATTGGGCATGGCGCGCACGAAAGCCTTGGCGCCGAGTTGCGCGGACAGATCGGCGATGCGCTTGCCGGCGAGGATCGAGACCACGAGCGTGTCCGGTCCGAGGAGCGGAGCCAGCGTCGGCGCCACGCTTTCCAGCATCTGCGGCTTGATGGCGAGAAGAAGGGTTCCCGCCGGCGGCCCATTGGGCGGCGCGCCGCAGAGAATAAAGCCTTGCGCGTCGCAAAGCGTCACGACCTCACCGCCGGGCTTCGGCTCGATGACCTCGACGGGCGCGGGCGCGCCCGCCCGGGCGAGTCCGGAGAGCAACGCCGCGCCCATTTTGCCTGCGCCGACGAAGACGATCCTGTCCGCCGCGCTTGGCTTCGTCACGCTTCGCCCTTCGTCTCGAAACTCGCGGCCTCGAGCGCCTCCCGGGCGCTTTTGCCGGCCCAAAGCACGAATTGGAACGCCTGATAGTAGCGCTCGCAAGTCTGCAGCGCATTGTCGAGATGCGCGGCGCAAAGCGCGCGCGAGGGTTCCGCCCCGCCGACGAGCATGAGCCCATGCCGGTGCATGATGACGCCTTCCTTCCGCCAGACGTCGAAATGGCCGACCCACAGCTGCTCGTTGATCGCGGCGACGAGCGCGCCGACCTCGCTGCGCAGCCGGTCGGGAACCTTGAGATCGAAGGCGCAGGAGAGATGCAGGGTCTCGATGTCGGAAAGCCAGGTGAAAGCCACGCGATATTCCGTCCAGCGCCCGGCGACCGAGATCGCGATCTCGTCCTCCTCCTCGCGGTCGAAGACCCAGTCGTTGCTGGCGGCAAGCTGCTCCACCACGTCGACGGGATGTTGCGAGCGGATCGTGTCCTGTTCGGCTGCGATGAGCATTTGCCAACCTTTGTTGCTAGGTTTTACGAACGCGGCGAAGGACAAGCGGCGCGTTGCAGTCCTCCTCTACTCGTAGAGGAACCGCGACGACATTCGAATCGTCTCAACTGCACTATAGGCGGAAAAGCTTGATTCGGCGAGCTTTCGTAGACCTTGTCCTCCGCTGCTTGCAGGCTTTCGACGAAGCCTGAGGGATTCTGCTCCGGCGGTAAAGCCGAGACGCCTGCACTCTCCACAGGCAAGTGTTGGGGATAACGGCTAGAGCGCGTCCCGATCGCGTGGAATCACGCGATCGAAAAGGACTCGCTCCAAAATAAAAAACCTTAGAGCATCACCCGATCGGACATTCGCTTCCCACTTTTGTGGGACACTCTCCCAAGGCGACGGCGAGGGCGCAAAAACGGCGCGGGCCTTTCGGACCCGCGCCGCAATTTATTCTGAGATGCGGAAGCCTCAGGGCTCCATGATCACCGGCGTGCCGACGCTCACGCGGTTGTAGAGGTCCGAGACGTCCTCGTTGCGCATGCGGATGCAGCCGTAGGAAGCGGCGGTGCCGATCGAGGCGCGCATCTTGTTCGTCGTGCCGTGGATCGCCGTCTCGTCGCGTGCGAGCACGATGGCGCGCGCGCCCATCGGATTATGCGGCGAGCCGCCCGGGATGAGATTGGGAAGCTCCGGATGATCGGCTCGGACGGCGGCCGGCGGCGACCAGTCGGGATGCGCCTGCATCGAGGCGACATAGGTGGAGCCGGCCCATTCCCTGCCGCGCTTCGGCACGGCGATCGGATAAGAGATCGCGGTTCCGTCACCGTTGACGAGATAGAGCCTGCGCTGATGCGCGCTGATCACGATCGTGCCGGGGGCGACGTCCGGGAAGGCGACTCTCGCCCCGGCTTCCGCCGTCTGCGGCGCAAATGCCCAAAGACCGCCCAGCGCCGCCAGAGCCAGCGCAAGATTGAATACGCGCAGGCGAGCCGCGCGCGAAACGAGCTTCGTCAAGTCCATTGCTCCACTCCATGACCCCACTGCCCGCGACGCTTGCGGGCTAAGACTTCAAGGTAGGACGCAATCTAACTTCGGCCATGCTTTTGTCTAAATGAAAATGCGTTTCCGGTTAGCGGATAACCTTAAGTTTTCGTGTACTGTGGCATTGCTGCAACACGGCGCCGACCCCCGGGCCTCAAAAGGATCGTTCCACGACATGCAGAAATCCCCGCCCCGGCTTTTCGACCGAAGGCTTCTGCGTCGAAGGCTCGCGCGCGCGATCAACGAGAGCGCGCCAGACTTTCTGATCGCGCGTGCGGCGGAAGACCTGGAAGATCGCCTCGCCGCCATCAAGCGCGACTTTCCGCGCGCGCTCGATCTCGGCACGCCGACGCCGCACTTCGCGCACGCGCTCGCGACGCCGAAGCGCCCGGCGCCGATGCGCGCCGCGCTCGCGCTCGGGCGCGAGGAACAGGGCCTGCGGCTCGCCGCCGACGAAGAAGCCCTGCCCTTCGCCCCCGCCTCGCTCGATCTCGTCGTCTCGGGCCTTTCGCTGCAATGGGTCGACGATCTGCCCGGCGTGTTCGCGCAGGTGCGCCGCGCACTCGCCCCCGACGGGCTGTTTCTCGCCTGCATGATCGGCGGCGCGAGCCTCTTCGAGCTGCGCCAGGCCCTGATCGAAGCCGAGAGCGAGATCTCGGGCGGCGCGAGCCTGCGGGTCTCGCCCCAAGTCGATGTGCGCGATCTCGGCAGCTTGCTGCAACGCGCGGGCTTCGCGCTGCCGGTGACGGATGTCGACAGCTTTACGCTCCGCTATGACTCGATGCTCGCGCTCTGCGCGGAGCTGCATCAGATGGGGGCGGGCAATGCGCTTCGCGAGCGCCGTGCGTTGTCGCGAAGGGCGCTGCTGCGCGCAGCAGAGATCTATGCGCAAAAATTCTCCGACCCCGACGGGCGAGTGCGCGCGACGATCGAGATCGTCTGGCTCTCTGGCTGGGCCCCACACGAGAGCCAGCAGAAGCCGCTGGAGCCTGGCTCAGCCCAGATGCGGCTCGAGGATGCGGTGAAGGCGGTGAGGGGCAAAGAGACGTAGGCGCGCGCCCGGCCGCCGAAAGCTGCGGGCAGCGAGTCGCCGCGTAATATGGATTGCTATGGATTTTTGTTTCGAGGGTGCTTCTCGAGCCACTCGGGCGCCCCATGCGTGAGCCAGCTCGTCACGTCCGCCATCGAGCGAAACCCATTCAAGCGCTCTTCGCGACTGTCTGGCCAAGTCACTATGACCAGCCAACCGGAGTTGTCCAGGCGTTTGAAGGGTTTCATCAGGGGGGCTACAATTTCTTTCATGCACGCACTATGCGCGCTGCGGCGCGAAAACTCCAGAAGAGTTTGCTGGCCCCGTTCAAACCGGCCTACCCCCTCCCTTGAACGAGCATAATGGACGGCCTAAAGCTTCGCGGCGGGGCGAGGGGTAAGACCCGAGGCGCCAAATTTGGAAACTCACGCGTTCAACCGCTCTCAGCACGAGCGTGACTGTCTCTTTTTTCAGCGCAAAACTTGAGATATATCATCCTCATTGAGGCGCCTCCAAAAGAGCGCGCGAAAGCTCTCTCGCCTTGCCGAGGGATTGGAGACATGGACGCGTCAGCTTTCCTAGCCGCAATCGTGGAATCGTCCTCGGACGCGATAGTCGGGAAGACCCTCAACGGGGTCGTGCGTAGCTGGAACGCCGCAGCTGAGCGCATGTTCGGTTACCGAGCCGATGAAATCATGGGCTGCTCGATCAGAATCCTTATTCCCCCGGACCGTCAGGCTGAAGAAGATTGCATTCTGGCGAGCGTCATCGAGGGCCGCCGGGTCGAACCATTCGAAACCACGCGACTGCACAAGGACGGCAATGAGTTGCCAGTCTCCGTGACCGTGTCACCCGTTCGAGATGAGACAGGAAAGGTCGTCGCCGCCTCCAAGATTATACGCGACCTCAGCCCGGAGGCTGAGCGTCCCGAGACATGGGTGACAGATTGTTCCGGACACATGGGTGACACCTCCAGCCTGGCTAGCCAGGCTGGAGGTGTCGAATGCCCTGGAAGGAGTGTTCGGTTATGGAAGAGCGTCTTCGGTTCGTCGCGCGTTTGCTCGATGGGGAGGCGATGAGCGAGGTCTGTCGGGAGTTCGGCATTTCGCGCAAGACCGGCTACAAAATCTTCGATCGCTACAAGGAGCACGGCCTCGAGGCCCTCTCCGACCGCTCACGGCGCCCGGTGCGCTACGCCAATCAGCTCCCCGAGCAGATCGAAGCGCTCATCCTGCGGGCCAAGCGGGAAAAGCCGCATTGGGGCGCGCGCAAGATCCGCGAGCTGTTGTTGCGAAAGCTCGACGGCGACTTCCGCGTCCCCGCCAACAGCACGATCCATGCGGTTTTGTGCCGGCATGGCCTCGTCAAGGCGCTCGGACGCCGCCGCCCGCGCGCCCAGGGAACAAAGCTCTCTCCAGGCGCAAAGCCCAACGACCTCTGGTGCGTGGACTTCAAGGGCGAGTTCAAGCTCGGTTCGGGGCGCTACTGCTATCCGCTCACCGTCACCGATCACGCCTCGCGCTACCTGCTCTTATGCGAGGCCCTGGAGTCGACGAAAGAAGACCCCGCCATCACCGCCTTCGACAGACTATTCCGCGAGCGCGGCCTGCCGAACGCCATCCGCTCCGACAATGGCGTTCCCTTCGCCAGCCCCAACAGCCTCTTTGGCCTCTCGAAGCTTTCCGTCTGGTGGCTGCGCCTCGGCGTCGAGATCGAGCGGATCAAACCCGGCCATCCCCAGCAGAACGGCCGCCACGAGCGCATGCATCTGACCTTGAAGAAGGAAGCCACCCGCCCGCCCGGCATGAACAGCTTGCAGCAACAGGCGCGCTTCGACGCGTTCGTCCATGAGTTCAACGAGGAAAGGCCGCATGAGGCGCTCGCCATGAAACGGCCGGCGGAGGTCTATGCGCCTTCCGCCAAGCCCTTCGACGGTCGCTTGCCGGAACTCGCCTATCCCCTGCACGACCGCGACGTGCTGGTCACAGCCTGCGGACGCATCTGCATGTATCGCAAGCGCGTCAACATCTCGACCGTGCTCGCCGGTCAGCGCCTGGGGATCAAGGAAGTCGACGACGGCATTTGGCTCGTCAGCTTTATGAGCTACGATCTCGGCTTCATCGATCTGGAACAGAAAACCCTGCAACCCCTCGACAACCCGTTCGGGCCACGGGTGTCACCCATGTCTTAGGAACAATCTGTCACCTATCTGTCCGGTCCGGACAGGCTCGGCTGCGGGCTCAGCTCTTGGATACGAATGATCGCTTCAATCTCTTGGCGGACCATATTTCGCAACTCGCCTGGATCGCGGACGGCTCAGGCTGGGTCCTTTGGTACAACAAGCGATGGTATGAATATACGGGGAGCACGCTCGACCAGATGCAAGGCTGGGGCTGGAAGAGTGTCCACCATCCCGACCACGTCGATCGCGTGGTGACGCGCATACAGCGGAGTTGGGACACGGGCGAGCCATGGGAGGACACTTTCCCCTTGCGGGGGCGGGATGGAGAGTATCGCTGGTTTCTCTCCCGCGCACTGCCGATCCGAGATGCGTCGGGCAAACTTCGTTACTGGTTTGGGACAAACACGGATGTGACCGAACAGCAGCTCGCCGAGGCGCGCAATGAGCTGCTCCTTGCTGAACTGGCGCATCGTTCGAAGAACATGATGACTCTTTTTCAAATATTGACGCGGCGCACAGCCGAGGAGGGCGGCGACTTCGTCAAGCAATTGGAGGGACGCATCCGCGGGCTTGCGGCGACCCAAGATCTTCTGGTTCACCGCGGGTGGGTTTCGATTCCGGTGCTGGAGATGATCCGCGCGCAACTGCGGTTTGTCGAGGCGGCAGAGGATCGCATCAGATGCTCGGGCCCTGATATTATGCTGTCGTCTTCCGCCGCCGAATGCCTCAGCATGGCCATCCACGAGCTCGCGACGAACGGGCTAAAGCATGGGTCGTTATCCGTGACCGAAGGCCATGTCGTCATCGATTGGCGAATGATTCATAACGCGCAAGAAGATGAATTTGAGCTGAGTTGGCGGGAGGTCGGCGGTCCTCCCGCGAGACCACCCGAAAAATTCGGCTTCGGCTCGCAGCTTCTCGATGACATCCCCAGACTGCAATTAGGCGCGAAAGTCGAGATCGATTACGCTGCAGAAGGATTGCAATGGCGGTTTTCAACTTCTGCGACAAATGTGCTCGCGCCAATCGAAACGCTTGCTCGCCAGCCCCAAAATTGAAAGAGACGCGGATCAAGCAGCCTCTTTCTCGTGAATCGGCTGCCAGCGAGTTTCTTTACTGGAGCTCAACATGCAATTTCGCCGCGTGCTTTCTCCCGACGCCGCAAGCATCGAGACGCAGGCGCGCAGTGATTGCGAATGGCGTAAGATCGACGCGCCGCCTTCAGCCTTCGCGCCCGCATGGGAGCTTGCAAAGCGCCGAGAGCAGGGTCTCTCCCCGGCCCTCCCGCTGCTCCCCTTCCAGCCGCTCTCCTTTCGCGACTTCATGCTCTTCGAGCGCCATGCGATCGACGCCGCGCGCGGCTGGGCGAGGCGCTTTGCGCCAAGACCCTTTCGCCTCGCGCGCCTCTATGAGCACCTCACGGGTCGCGACTTTCCGGCATTTAAGCCGGCGCCGCTCTACTACCGCCAGCCGATCTATTACATGGGCAACGCGCTTTCCTTCGTTCCGAGCGGCGCGCCGGTCGCCGCGCCCTCTTATTCTTGCGCGCTCGATTATGAGCTGGAGCTCGGATTCCTTCTCGCCAGGCCGCTCTTCAACGCGATGCCGCAGGAGGCGGAAGACGCGATCGGCGCCTTCGTCGTGCTGAACGATTTTTCCGCCCGCGACGTCCAGCGCGACGAGATGCGAAGCGGCTTCGGCCCGCAGAAGGCGAAGCATTTTTTGAACTCGCTCTCCGAAACCGCCGTCACGGCGGACGAGATCTTGCCCCGCCTCTCGAGCCTTGAGGCTTATGTCGAGATCGATGGCGTGCGCGTCGCCGAGACGAGCTTTTCCGGCATGCGCTATTCTCTCGGCGAAGCGCTCGCTTTCGTCTCACAGAGCGAGCCGCTCTTTGCCGGCGAGCTCTTCGGCACGGGCACGCCGCCCCGCGGCAGCGGCATGGAAACGGGCCGCTGGCTGAAGGTGGGCGACAGCTTGCGCCTTGTGATCGAGGGCGTCGGCGAGATCACACATGAGATCGTCGAGCGAACTTAAGCGGACAGCTAGCGGCTCTTAGCGCACGATGAAGCCGATCGCCGCGGCGTTGGCGAGATCGATGAAGAAGGCGGAGACCAGCGGCAGGATGATGAATGCGGTCGGCGCCGCGCCATGGGCCTTCGTGATCGCCGTCATATTCGCGATGGCCGTCGGCGTCGCGCCGAGGCTTATGCCGGCGAATCCCGCCGTGATGACGACTGCCTCATAATTGGCGCCCATCGCCGGGAAAACGACGAACACCATGTAGAGGATCGCCACGAGAGTCTGCGCGGCCAGCACCGCGAGGAGAGACGGGCCCAGACCGCCGAGCGTCCAGAGCTGCATGCTCATGAGCGACATTGCGAGAAAGACGTTCAGCGAAAGATCCGAGATCAGCGCGAGCGCGCGCGTGCGGGACGGCCAGGGCAGTCGCGACGATAGCCGCGGAACGATGTTGGTGAGCGCGATCGCCGAGAGAAGACAAGCGACGAACAGGGGCAGCTTGAGGCCGGCCCCGGTGAGCGCTTCATGAAGCGCGAAGCCGATCAAGATCGCCACATTGAGCACCAGGATCGTTCGCAGCAGGCTGATGTGATTGAGATCGTCCTTCACCGTTTCGTCGGAGAGCCCGATCATTGGCGGCGCCTCGAGGGGGCCGGAGAGACCACGGCGCGAGATCAGCAATTGCGCGACCGGGCCCCCGACGAGGCTCGCGATGACGAGGCCGAGCGTCGCCGCGGCGACGCCGATTTCAAGGGCGTTCGGCAAGTCGAAACGGCTGGAGATCAGCGGCGCCCAGGCGATCGTGGTGCCGTGCCCGCCGATGAGCGACGCCGATCCGAGCAGCACCGGCACGCCCTCGGGAAGGCGAAGCGCCGCCGCGCTCCCCAGCGCGACGAGATTCTGGATCACGAGATAGGCGAGAGTTAGCGCCAGCAGCACGAGCAAGGGGCGGCCCCCTGCGATCAGATCGCCGAGCTTGGCGTTGAGGCCGATGCCGGTGAAGAAGTAGAGAAGCAGCATGTCCCGCGCGCCCAGACTGAAAAGGATCTCGCGGCCAAAGCTCTCATAGGCCAAGAGAGTCGCGAGCGCGGCGAGCAGCCCGCCCGTGACGGCTTCAGGAATGTTCCAGCGGTGAAGCGGCGCAATGAGACGATTGACCCCCGCCCCGATGAAAAACACGACGATCGAAATGGTGAAGGTGAGCAGGCCGGGTGTCTCTATCGTCGTCATCCTCATCTGCCTCCGTCGACAGGTGATCTCCATGCGGAAATGAAAATGCAATATCGCATAGCGTGATCACGATCGCGACCGCCCGGACGCTCGGGCGCACCTTGACTTCATTTCGAGCCGGCGCAAAATCCACCTCGATCGAGGACGCGCCGCCACTCGCCGCATCGCGTCCTCAAGTCTGTTTGACGCCGAAGTCGCAACGAAAAGAAAATTTGCCCATGACCGCAATCCGTCCCAAGCGCATCGTCGATCTCTCGAAAGAGATTTTCGACAATCCCAACGACCCCTTCTTCATGCGCGTGAAGGTCAAGCATCATGCGCATGGGAAGGCGCGCTGGCTCGTGCGGATTCTGGGGCTCCCCTTCAGGCTCTTTCCCAGAGAGTTCGCGGGCTGGGCGGACGACACGATCACCAAGATGGGCGTCCATTCGACGACGCATATCGACGCGCCCTGGCATTACGGCCCGACACTCGAAGACGGGAGCCGTCCCGCCGCGATCGACGAGATGCCGCTCGAACTCGGCTTCGGTCCCGGCGTCGTCTTCGACATGCGCCACAAGGAGGACGGCGAGGAGATCACGGCCTCCGACATGGAGGCGAGCCTCGCGCAAAGCGGCGCGACTCTCTCGCCCGGCGTCATCGCGCTGATCATGACCGGACGCGACCGACTGCAGGGAACCAAGGCGTATTGGAAGAGCGGAACGGGCATGAGCGCCGAGGCGACCGAATGGCTCATCGACAGAGGCGTCGTCGTGATGGGCGTCGATCAATGGGGATGGGATCGTCCCTTCCATAGCCAGATCGAGGACGCCAAAGCGAAGAACGACCCGACGATCTTCTGGCAGGGGCATCTCGTCGGGCGGCGCAAGCCCTATTGGCAGATGGAACAGCTTCGCGGCCTCGACCAACTCCCGGGCCACGGCTTCGACGTTGCGGTCTTTCCGCTGCGCCTCAAAGGCGCCTCGGCCGCCCCCGCGCGCGTCGTGGCGTTTGTTTACCAGTGAGCGCGCTCGCCCGGCGATGGCGAAAATCGTCCGAAAATTGTCAGTCTCGCCACTCGCTTGCGGCGCCGCCGACGGTAGATTTCCGGATAATCCCTCCCTATCAGGTAACTTGGCCCGGTCAGCGCCGGGCTCTTTTTTTTCGCGGCGGCTGTTGCGATTCCTTGCAACAGGCTCAAAGAAAATTCGACTTGCCCAAACTCCGAGCTTTGTTCGAAGCGAAAAACCGCTTAGCTTGAGGGCAGTCTACTCCGCCTACACAACGATTAGGCTCCCGCCTGTTCGGTTTTTCCAAGAGTTGGCCCCCTCCCAACCGAGGCTTTCCCGAAAGCTTCGGCAGGAGAGCCTATTTTTTGTAGTAATTCTCCAGATGTAAGCCTAGGAAAATCTGTAATGCCCAAGCCTAAAACTTCCAACGCGCGCTAACAGTTCATTTATTCGTTTGTCAACGACAGGCGAAACCGCTATATACGGGGCGTAGATAGCGTCTGCCCCTGCCTCCTCGATCTGGATGCGTCCGGCGCCGTCAGGGGACGTGAGACCCACGATCTCGGAATCAACCAAAGGCGACGCAGGCCGCAAAGCCCCGGCGGCGGCTCGCGCAATGGAGCGGAGAATGAAAGACTCTCTCAAATCGCGCATTCTGCCGGCGGCTGTCGCCGTTGGCGCTCTCTTCCTGGCCTCGGCGCCGGCGAACGCCCAATTGGCGGTGTCCGGTCCGGGGCTCCCCGGCTCGGTCACTCCGACGAACGGCGAGAGCCTATGGAACATCGTAAGCAGCGCCGCGATTCCCACGCCGTCCGGCTTCAACAGCAAGAATTCCCAGCTGCGCGGCTATGTGATGGCTTTCGGCGGCGGGATGGAATCCGTCTTCTCGCTCGGTGAGCTCAACCCCGCTTTCGGCGGCACGGGCGCCGCGCCCTACATTTCCGTGACGGGAACTGGCTACTCGCTCATCGATCCCAATGCAGGCGCCGCGGGACGTGACGTCTCAAATCTGACGCAGCTGGTCATCGGCTGGGCGCCCGCCGCAGCCGGACCCGGAGGTCAAACATCCTCGCTCACTCTCTCCGGGCTGACGAACAGCCCTGGCTCCTACAACCTCGCCGCTCTCCAGAGCCTTCCCTCGGTGAATGTGCCCGTGAACGGGGGTAGTTACACGGGCATTCCGCTTTTCAACTTCGTCAACACGAGCGAGCCGGGCTCGGTGACCAGTCAGGTCGTGGAGTTAACTGCGTCGGACGGATATGTCGTGACCTACTCCCTCGCGGAGTTGGACCCGGCCTATGGCGGCAGCCTAAACGATATTCTCGCCTACGGGTCGACGCTTGGCGACTTCCCGGCAGACGCGGTGGCGCGAACCGTCTCCCCCAACGATAACAAGCATGGGCGGTGGAACTCCAATCTGGACTCGGTGGTGGTCGAGTTCGCGACCCCCGGACCGGTCCCCGGCGCCGGCCTCTTGAGCCTTGGTTTCCTCGCCCTCGCGGGCGTGGGCTCGAGGACTCGCGAGATTTCCACTGCTCTGCGCCGGGTCTTCGCGCCCCGGCCGGCATAGTCCGCAGCAGTCAAACATCCCCGACTCGCAGAGAGGCCTCCCCGGCGCAAGCGTGCGGAGGCCTTCCTCTTTCGCGTGTACTTTTTCTCCCGCGTGTAGTGGCCCCCGCGATCACAAGAGCATCAAGGAGTTGACGTCCCAAGTCGTGAGCCTATCATGATGAACGCTCATCTTTACTGAGTAGGGCTGAGGGATCGTTTCCCTCCAACAGGGGTGACAAAATGTCGTCTGTACTCGTTAATCTCATCATCCAGGCTATCGCCGGCGCGGTCGGGGGCAACGCCGCGGGCGGTTTTCTCAAGAACATCGATCTCGGCCCTCTCGCCAAGACGATTAGCGGCGCCGTCGGCGGCGGCATTGGCGGGCAGCTATTGCAAGCCGTGATCCCGGCGCTTGCGGGCGCGGCGACGGCTCCGGGCGGCTTCGACATCGCCACGGCGGCCGGACAGGCGGTGGGTGGCGGCGTGACCGGCGCGATCGTCACCGTGATCGTGGGTCTCATCAAAAACGCGGTCATGAAAAAGGCGGCCTGACCCTCAGAGCCGCTTGCGGAAAACGAGCCGCGTTTCTTACGCGGCTCGCCTTTGGCGGTCTTATTGAATATTTTCTACGCAAACTGAGGCGGACGACGCTCTCGATATTTAAGATCATTGCAGGCGACGCGCCGTTCGGCGAAAGCCGCAGGAGATGTCGATGACACGCCAAAAGCGTCCCAACTGGCCGGGGCTTTTCGCCGATTCCATGCGGATGGGCATCGAGGCCAATCTCGTCATTGCGATGCGGCTGTCCAAGATCGCGTGGGGCGGCGGCGCCGCCAAGGCGGAGAGCCGGCGCATGGTCGAGGAAAAGATCAAAGCGGCCCAGGACGCGAATATCGCCGCAGCGCAGGCGATCCTCACGGGCCAAGCGCATCTTGCGCCCAAACGCGCGCTGAGCGTTTATCAGCGGGGCGTCCGCAAGAACCTTCGCCGGCTGTCGAAGTAACGCGCCAAAGCCAAGAACCGCGGCCGTCGCCACAAAAAATTAGCCCGACCGGATCCGGGTCGGGCTCAGGCTACCTAAGGAGGTCTAAGGAGGAGGTAGTGCGTCCCTCCCTGCAAATCCAGGGCCGCTGCACAATTACTCGTCATTTTCCGCGCTCAGGTCCTCGATCGGTATCGAAACGGGGGCCGAACCTCGCAGCTTCTGCAGCCTCACGCCTGGCCCCTCCCCATTCTCGGCGAGGAAAATGACGCCCGCCGCCTCCAGGGCGGCGACGATCTTGGCTCCCGTGTCCGCGCGCCCGCCAAGGTCTCCATCTTGCGCTTCGAGACGGGCGACAGTGGGTTCTGAAACGCCCGAGGCTTCGGCAAGCGCGCCCTGAGACCATGCCAGCAAGGCGCGCGCGGCCTTAATCTGTCTCACGGAAACCATGGCTTCCTCGCAGTTCTCGGCTGTGTCGCCGGGCGGCGACTATTGATAGATTTTCTATTATAAATGACATGCCGCGGCAAGGGCCGCTTTCGGGCTCGGTATCGCAAAGCTCCCGTTTAACAGAGATATAGCAGTTGTTCCGCAGGTCGGGAGAGCTAGCTATGTCCGTGCCCTGTCCATCTGGGCGGGTCGAAGAAGAGGAGAATCTTCGATGGAACGTCGCGAATTCTTCACGAGCCTCTGCGCCTCCGCCGCCGTCCTGTCAGTCATGCCGGCAACCGCGGAAGAGACCTCCACGGCCATGCATCACATGCATCCGCCCAAATACAAGGCCCTGAGCGACGCGGCCAACAACTGCGTCCTCGAAGGTGACAATTGCCTGCGCCACTGCTTCGGCATGCTCTCCATGAACGATGCGAGCATGGCCGGCTGCACCACGGCGTCCTTCGACCTCGTCGCCGCATGCCGCGCCTTGGGAACGCTCGCCGCCGTCAATTCGGCCTTTACGCCGCCGCTGGCGAAGACGGTCGCGGATGTCTGCATGGCGTGCAAGAAGGAATGCGACAAGTTCCCGCAATATTCGGAGTGCAAGGCGTGTGGCGACGCCTGCAAGGCCTGCGCGGACGAATGCCATAAGGTCGGCGTCTGAGGGGACGACCGCCTTTTTCTGCGCGTGCGCGGAAGACTGAAACCGCCGCGGCGGTTTCAGTCCACGACGCCGATGTAGGGCAGATGGCGGTATTTCTCCGCGTGGTCGACGCCATAGCCCGCGACGAAGAGGTCGTCGATCCGAAAACCGACGAAATCGATCGACGCCTCGACCTCTCGGCGCTGCGGCTTGTCGAGCAGCGCGCAGGTCCACAGGCCGCCGATTTTGCGCTGACGCAACAGGCCGGCGGCGAAGGCGATCGATCGGCCCGTATCGACGATGTCGTCGATGAGCAGCACGCGCCGCCCTTCGAGACTGCAGGGGATGTCGCACAGAAGGCGCACGTCGCCGCTGCTCACCATCGCGGAGCCGTAGCTGCCGAGCCGCATGAACTCGATCTCGGGTTCGGCGCCGGCGCGATCCAGGGCGCGCGCCAGGTCGGCGACGAAGATCGCCGCGCCTTTGAGAAGTCCGATCATGACGAAATCGCCAGGGATCGTTTGTACAATCTCGCTCGCGAGCGCCTCGACGCGCGCAGCGATTTCCGTTTCGCTCAGGAGCATGCGTAAGCCGCTCATCCCGCCCCCTGATCTGTCGTGAAGGAGTCTCTCGTTTGGGCCACGGTTGTTGCTGCGCTCCGCGACGCTACACTTCGAGGAGATCGGGCCGCTCGGGAGAGGCGCATGACAGGCTTCATCGAAGGTTTGCCGAAGGCCGAGTTGCACCTGCACATCGAAGGGACGATCGAGCCTGAGACCATGTTACGCTTGGCGGCCCGCAACGGCGTCGCTCTGCCCTACGATAGCGTCGACGATTTGCGCGCAGCTTATGATTTCAGCAATCTTCAGGACTTTCTGGACCTCTACTACCAAGGCATGGCGGTTCTGCAAACCGAGCAAGACTATTATGACATTACCTGGGCCTATCTCGAGAAGGCCCAGGCGCAAAACGTGCTCCACGCCGAGATTTTCTTCGATCCGCAAGGGCACACGAGCCGCGACGTCGCCTTCGAGACCGTCTGCGACGGCGTGTTTCGCGCGCTGGAGGACGGACACAAGCGCTTTGGCGTCGGCTCGCGGCTGATCCCCTGCTTTCTGCGCGATCGCGACGCCGACGAAGCCCTCGCGACTTTGGAGCAGGCGCTGCGTTACCGCGACCGCATCGTCGCGGTGGGCCTCGAACTCGGCGGAAAGGGGCCATCCACCGTCAAAGTTTAAAGAGGTCTTCGACCGCGCGCGAGATGAGGGACTGTCGACGGTCGCGCATGCGGGCGAGGAAGGTCCGGCCGACTATGTTCGCGAAGCGCTGGACCTGCTGCGCGTCGCCCGCGTCGACCATGGCAACCATGCCTGCGACGATCCGGCGCTCATGGAGCGCCTCGCGCGCGAGCGCATTCCGCTCACTCTGTGCCCGCTCTCGAACTTGCGTCTGCGGGTGATCGACGACATGCGCCGTCATCCGCTGCGGATGATGTTGGAAAGAGGCTTGCTCGTCACCGTCAACTCTGACGATCCGGCCTATTTCGGCGGCTACATCAACGAAAATTACCGGGCTGTTCAGCAGGCGCTGGGCCTCTCGAACGAAACGCTCGCCGAGTTGGCGCGTAACTCGTTCAAGGCGGCGTTTATCTCTCCGGAAGCGAAACGAGCATATGCGCGGGAGGTGGACGATTATCAGGCGCGTTGGCGCCAATGACGAGCGTGCCCCCGAAGGCCGCAGCGCTTACGAACCGCTAGCGAAGAGGGACAGACCGAGCGTCTGGGCGATCAGGAAGGCGTTGAGCGCCATCACGACGCAAGCAGCCCCCGTCGCGAGAAACTGTGTCCGGCGGCTGTTGGCGAAGCTTCCCATGATGTCGGCGCGTCCCGTAAAGAGGAGGAGCGAGATCATCGGCGCCGGGAGGGCGATGCTCAGCACGACCTGACTCAGCACGAGCGCGTCAGTCGCGTTTACGCCGAGCGCCACGATGACGAAGGCCGGCGCCATGGTGACGAGCCGCCGGACCCATATGGGGATGGCAAAGCCGACAAAGCCTTGCATGATCACCTGCCCCGCCATCGTTCCGACGGTGGAGCTGGAGAGCCCCGAGGCGATGAGCGACAGCAGAAACACGCCGGCCGCTGCGCCGCCGAGCAGCGGCGCCAGCGTGACATAGGCGGTCTCGATCTCGGCGACGTCGCTGTGGCCGACGTGAAAGGCGCTGGCCGCCATCATCACCATCGCCATGTTCACGAGGCCCGCGATCGCAAGCGCCACGACGACCTCGCGGTTGGAGAAGCGCAGAAGCCGCCGCCGCTCCTGGTCGTTGCGCGTGGGGGTCCGCGCCTGCGTGAGACCGGAATGCAGATAGATGGCGTGCGGCATGACGGTCGCGCCGACGATGCCGACGGCAAGCACGAGAGCGCCCGAATCTGCGATCTGCGGCGTGACTGAATGCCACGCCGCTTGAGCCCAATCGATGGGAGCGATGAACATTTCGCCGAGGTAGCAGAGTCCGATGAGCCCGACGAAGGCGCCGATGGCCAGTTCGAGCGGGCGAAACCCTAAGCCCTCGATCATCAATATGCCGTAAGAAATCCCGGCCGTCGCCGCCATGCCGACGATCAGCGGCATATGCAGCAAGAGCGACAATCCGATGGCCCCGCCGAGAAGCTCGGCGAGATCCGTCGCCATCGCGGCGATCTCGCTGACGACCCACATCGCCCAGACGACAGGCTGGGGAAAGTGGTCACGGCAGGCCTCCGCGAGATTCTTTCCGGTCACGATGCCGAGCTTTGCAGAGAGCGCCTGAAACAGCATGGCCGTCAGATTGGCCAGCAGCACGACCCAGAGCAGCCCGTAACCATATTTTGCCCCGGCCTGGATGTTGGTCGCAAAATTGCCGGGGTCCATGTAGGCGATGGACGCGATCACGGCGGGGCCGGTGAAGGTCAGCGCGGCGCTCAGGCCCGCGCTTTCGCCCGATAGCGCCTGTCGAGCGGCGAGAAGCGTCTGAGCGGTGAGCGATCGAGGGTGCAGAGCGACTTCAGCGGGCATGGCTTGGCCTTTGTAGCCTTGGCTACAAATTATGTAGGCGGCTTGAATGTCCCGGCAAGGCCGGTATTCTATGTACTCGTGGCGAGCGCTCTGGAAGGACGTCGGCGTTGCAGCGCAATATCGAGACGCCAAAGCGAGGAAAGAATAACGCGGTCGGCGCGCCCGCGCTTTCGCTCCCCGCGGCGCGAATTCAGGCGTGTCGGTTCACCAAGACGCGGGCTGCGCAGTCAAGCGCGCTGCATGAAGATTATGTGGAGCTGATCGCCGATTTGCTGGCGACGGCGGGTGAAGCGCGGCCCACCGACATCGCGCGCCGCTTGGGCGTGTCGCACGCGACCGCCATCAAGACGATCGCGCGCCTAAAACGCGACGGACTGGCGACCGGCCTGCCCTATCGCGGCGTCTTCTTGACCCCAGAAGGCCAATCGCTTGCGGGGCGCATCAAGTCGCGGCACCGGCTCGTCGTCGATATCCTTCTCGCCCTCGGCGTCCCGCAAGAGGCGGCCGAATCGGACGCCGAAGGCATGGAGCACTTCGTTTCGGAGCCGACCCGCATGGCGTTCCTGGAGTTTTTGAAAACGCAAGGCTTGCGAACCCATCCACACGGCGGGGGCGACGCGGTCTAATCACGCCGAGGGAGGACTTCAGTTGAGCGGCAATGGCTGCTGCGGCGCGCCCGGCCCCTGAGGCCCGTAGACGCCTGCGAGGCGCGGATCGAAACCATCATAATACCTCCAGGGAGAGGGACAGGCGTAGGGACCCGTTGGAGAGAGGACGGCGTCAGAGCCAGCGTCGTAAGGGGCCACGACCGCCGTTATCTTGACTGGCTCCGCGAGCACGGCGAGTGCGAGAATCATAGCCCTGCTGGCTGCGAGTGTGTTGAAGGTCATGCGCGCCTCCTGCATTCCACCCAAACGACATCGTCGCTTGCGATTTTTGGTGAAGAACTGGAGCAGGAACCGAGGCGAAGTAGCTGCGAGAAGCTACGTACGCAATTGGGGTTCCCCCTCCCCCATCGGCAGAAGAACCGGCGGGGCACACCTGGATCTCAAGCGCGCCGTCGGCGTCGCCGCGCCGCTTGAATTGCCGGATCGACCGCTTAAGTGGAAGGTTTCGTAGACGATGGCTTCGGCCGTCGCCGAGAACGCCCCGACCGCGGATGAACCGGCGGGGCGTTTTTGTTTGCGCCGCAGCGAACCGCGACGCCTCATTTCTCGATGTCACGCCGCCGCTCAATCGGGCCGATCGCACCGCAGGCTTGCTGTAGGCATGGGCGCTCGAAGTCCCCCGGCGGCGCGCCGGTTGCCAAAAAGCTCCGATGCAGCCAATGATCCGTTCGAACGCTGCGGTAATGCCAACGGAGAAAGAAATGCGCGGACGGGCGCGGATGGGGAATGCGGCAATCGTCGTTTTTTTGGCCTTGGTTTTTGTGGTCGCCGCGGCTCACGCCGCGCCTCAGTCGCAAAGGCCCAATATCCTGCTCATCCTCGCCGACGACATGGGATATTCGGACGCCGGCGCCTATGGCGGCGAGATCTACACCCCGAGCATCGATCGCCTCGCCTCGCAAGGCGTACGCTTCACGAATTTCCACACCTCGGCCTATTGTGCGCCCACGCGCAGCATGCTCTTGACCGGAGCGGATAATCACATCGTCGGCCTCGGCAATATGACGGAGCTCCTGGCCGACAATCAGATCGGCAAGCCCGGCTACGAAGGTGCGCTGAACGGGCGCGCGCCTACGGTCGCAACGACCTTACGCAAAGCCGGCTACCACACCTACATGGCAGGCAAGTGGCATCTGGGGAAAAGCAAAGACAAGCTTCCCGCCTCGCAGGGGTTCGAGGAGTCGGTCGTGCTCCTCGAGGGCGGCGCCGACAATTTCGAGAAGAAGTCCTACACGCCAGGCTACGCCGCCGTTCATTTCTATGAGGGCACGGACGAGATCGAGCTGCCGGAGGATTTCTATTCGACGAAGTTCTACACGGACAAGCTCCTCTCCTATATCGACAAGAACGCCGGCGACAAGAAGCCCTTCTTCGGCTACCTCGCCTTCCAGGCTGTGCATCAGCCACATCAGGCGCCCGAAAACTTCATTCATCGCTACGATCACGTCTACGACTCGGGATGGTCGGCAATTCGCGACACGCGCTATCAACGCCAGGTCGAAATTGGGATCATGCCGGTGGGCCTCGATGTGGACGCCGCCGGCGCGCCCGATTGGAACAAGCTCTCGCCCGAGGAGAAGAAGACCGCGTCCCGGCGCATGGCCGCCTATGCCGGCATGGTCGAATATATGGACATGAGCATCGGCAGGATCGTCGACCATCTCAAGGACAAAGGTCTTCTCGACAATACGGTGATCATTTTTATGAGCGACAACGGCGGCGAAAGCGCCGAGCTGCAGAAGATGTTCCCAGAATATTATAAGAAGAATTTCGACCTCTCCTACGATCGCATCGGCTTGAAAGGCTCCTATTCCGAGTATGGCCCCGGCTGGGCCGGCGTCTCCATGACGCCCTTCGCGAACTACAAGGGTTCGGCCTCGGAGGGAGGCATCCGGGCGCCGTTGGTCGTCCGCTTTCCCAAGACGGTGCAGATCGGTCAGACCAGCGACAAGCTCGCTTCCGTGGTCGACGTCGTTCCGACCATTCTCGATTTCGCCGGCGTTTTGCCTGCCCGCGCCAATGCCGGGAACCTCGCCGGGGAGAGCCTTACGCGACTGCTGGCGGGCAAGCCGAGCCAGCTCCACGACGACGACATCGTCGCGCAGGAAGTGGCAGGAGGCTCTGCCGTATTCAAGGGCGACTATAAGCTCGTGCGCAACGCGCCGCCGTTCGGCGATTCACAATGGCGTCTCTACAACCTTAAGCTCGACCCGGGCGAGACGAAGGACCTTTCGGCCGAGAACGCGAAACTCGTCGAGACGCTGCAGAGCGCTTACGCCGATTACGTGCGCAAGAACGGCGTCGTCGAAACGCCGCCGGACTATTCGATAGACGGCGCCCTGAAAAGCAATATGTCGCGCAAGAAGCAGTGACGCGCGGGGGCCAACGCCTTTGACGCCGCAGCGCCCACGGCCGTCGATGGGCTTGAAGTTCCCCCTGCGGTCGATAAATGCCCGAGCGCAGGACGGTTCGGCCGCCGGCTAGGGGGGCTCATGGCGAAGCTTTCAAGACGACTTGGTTTGCTTTTCGCAGCAACGGGCGCACTCGTCGTCCACGGCGCCGAGGCCGCTGGCGGCCGCGCGGCTTGCGATGGGGACAACGGCGGACTGTCGCTTTCCCCGGGATTTTGCGCGACGGTCTTTGCCGACAATCTCGGCCACGTCCGCCACATGGTCGTCGCCCCCGACAACACGCTCTACGCCAACAGCTGGAGCGGGCGCTACTTTCCCCACGCCCCTCCTCCCCGGGGCGGATTCCTGCTGGCGTTGCGGGATACGAAGCAGTCAGGCCGCGCCGACGCGATCTCGAGATTCGGCGTGACCCTCGAAGAAGGAGGGACGGGCGGCACCGGCATCGCGCTCTTTGACGGCGGCCTCTATGCCGAGGAAAACGACAAGATCTTGCGCTATCCGCTCGAGGCGGGGTCTATGCTGCCCAAAGGGCCGCCGCAGATCGTCGTCTCGGGGCTGCCGCTCACCGGCGACCATCCAATGCATCCCTTCATCATCGACCGGGACGGATCGCTCTTTGTCGATTCGGGCTCGGCGACGAACGCCTGCCAGAAAGAGAACCGCATCCCGCTCTCCCCCGGCTTGGCGCCCTGCGTCGAAAAGGAAACCCGCGCCGGAACATGGCGTTTCGACGCCAAAAAGACCGGGCAGGCGTTTTCGAAGGCCGAGCGCTATGCGGCAGGCAATCGCAACGGCGAGGGTTTCGCGTTCGATGCGGCGGGCCGCCTCTTCGTGACGCAGCACGGTCGCGACCAGCTCTTCCAGAACTGGCCGCATCTCTACACGCCGCAGCAGAGCGCGGAGCTTCCGGCGGAGGAACTGCTGCTTGTGGAAAAGGGCGCCGATTATGGGTGGCCGGAATGCTACTTCGATCAGCAACAGGGCAAGCTGGTGCTCGCGCCCGAATATGGCGGCGACGGCGGCAAGACGGTCGGCCTCTGTGCGGATCGCGCGCCGCCCGTCGCCGCGTTCCCGGGTCATTGGGCGCCGAACGATCTACTGATCTACCGCGGAGCGGCCTTCCCGGAGGGATATCGCGGCGGAGCCTTCATCGCGTTCCACGGCTCCTGGAATCGCGCCCCCCTGGCCCAGGAGGGTTACGACGTCGTGTTTCAGCCGCTCGCGGACGGAAAGCCCTCGGGTGAATATGCGGTGTTTGCGGACGGATTCGCCGGCGCGATCAAGGAGCCGGAGAAGGCGGCGTTCCGGCCGACCGGCCTCGCCGAAGGACCCGATGGCGCGCTTTACGTCGCCGATGACGTGCATGGCCGCATCTGGCGCATCACCTATGTCGGCGACGGCTCCGATCATGTCGCCGCAGCGCCCCCGGTCGGCGCCGCCTCCACCGCAAGCGCCGCGCAGCCGCCCGAAGGCGTGGACGCCGCGGCGGGCCGCGCCTCCCATCCCCCACTCCGGGTCCCGCCGGGATCGAACGCGGAACTCGTGGCCTTGGGAGACCGAATCTGATCACGGCGAGGCGGCCGCAGGGGCCTGTAGCGGCTGTCACGGTTCGGACGGCGGCGGAACGCCCCAGGGCCCGCCCCTCACGGGCGGCCATTGGCTGTGGAGCGACGGAAGTCTCGTTGGAATCGAAGAGACGATCGAGAAAGGCGTGCCCCATCCCAAAGAGTATCAGGGCGCGATGCCGCCGCTCGGGGGCGCGCAGTTGACGAAGCGGGAATTGAAGGCCGTGGCGGCTTATGTCTGGACGCTCGGCCACGGGGGCCAACAGCATCAGGGGCGATGAGCTTTCAAAAAGGAAACTCAGTCTGCGCCAACGCAAGCGCCGCGGGCGATCCGATGTCGCGATGATAGCGAGCCATGGCGAGCGCTTGGATGCGTCCCATGAGCAGAGGAATAACCTCGGTCGAAAAATCGATTATCTCACGGCCGAAGCCCGCCATCATCTCCATGACCTCCGGCTCGACCATGTAGACCGCGGCGTTAGCGAGATTTCCCGGAGGCTCCGCGACCTTCTCGTGAAAGGCCACGACCAGGCCAGCCTCGTCGAGCTCCAATATGCCGCAGGACCGCGGATTATCGGTGTGAAAGGCAAGCATCGAGATCAGAACGCCGGGGGGCCTGCGCGCATGCGCCCCAAGGAAGTCGCGGATGGGGAAACTGGTCAAGTTGTCGGCATGGGCGACGAAGAGCGCTCCATCGCCAGCCCAGTCGCGATTGGCCAAGATTGTGCCGCCCGTACCGAGCAAAACCTCTTCGTGCACGAGATCGACGCGATCCGAGAATAGCGAAGCCGCGACATGCCTCCTGACATTTTCAGCAAGATGATGGGTATTCACGAGAATCCGCTCGGCGCCCGCATCGAACAGCTGGTCGAACCAATAATCCAGTAGCGGCCGCCCCTTTACGTCGACGAGGCATTTCGGCGTGTGATCCGTCAGCGGCCGCAACCTCGTTCCCAGGCCAGCCGCGAGCAGTAGCGCGCGCATTCTTGAGCTTACTCACTCTAGAGCGAAAATTTCGGCTTCGACATCCGCCCGGGTCAGCGGCGTGTTGCCGACCCTCGCCGTCTGACAAGCGGAGGCGATCGACCCGAGATAGGCGGCGCGCCAAATGTCCACGCCAGCGCAAAGCGCAAGCGACGAGCACGCGAACAGCGAGTCCCCCGCACCGGCGACGTCCTTCGGCGCGGTGTTGAACGCGGGCAATCGATCCGCGAGATCCATTCCTTCCTTGAGGCCGCGCACGAAAAGGCCTTCCGCCCCAAGCGTGACGATGATGTTTTCGGCTCTCGAGACGTTTCTGAGTCTTTCCGCGACATAGGCTAGCCCGACGTCAAAATCGCGAAGGGCGAGGCGCGCCTCGCGCTCGGTGGGCGTGATCAGCGTCATGTTCTTGAAGCGTGAAATGTCGGAATACTGCGAGGAGGCTTGGCTGTCGGCCGCCACCATGACGCCCTCGCTCCGTGCCACCGCGCAGATCGCATCGACCAACGACTGCGGCAAACAGCCGTAGTTGAAGTCCGCAAATATGAGAAGATCGGTTCGCTGGATGCCCCGCCGTATCGAAGACAATATCTGCGCACAGATGCCTTGCGCGATGGCGTGTTGCCTGAGATGGTTGACGCGCAACAGCGTCTTTCCATGTGCGCGGAACCTTTGCTTGAGCGTCGTCGGACGGCTGTCGTCGGCGACCAATTCCGCCTGAACGCCGAAACTGTCGAGCCGCTCCCGCGCAAATGCAGCATCCGTGTCGGCGCCCACGACCGAGAAGAATTCGACGGACGCTCCGAGTCCGCGGGCATGCGCCGCCACGATGCCGGCGCCTCCAAGAAATTTGGTGCTCTCGATCGGCGTGAGGACGATCGTCGGATCTTCCTGCGACATTCCGAGCGGATCACAATTTATATATTCATCGACGATGAGGTCGCCGATCACCATCACGCGCAAAGCTTGAAACTTCCCGAGTATTTCGGAGAGTTCCGGAATCGCAAAGCCGTGTCGCGCCGGGTAGTCCGTGGGCTTACGAATGGTGGAGAAATTCGTTTCGAAATATTCTCTTCGCAGAAGCCCGAGCGACACGAAACGCATCTCGCCCGAGCCGAACACGAGCTTGCCGTTCCATTTGCTGACGAGCGCCCCCTCGTCGTTGTGACGCTCGGCGTATTCGCTCCCTTTAACGACAATGTCGGGTTGCAAGGCCTCTATGAAACCAATCGCGCTTCCATCGAGACGGACCACAAAGTCGACATTGGACAGGGCGGACACGCCGTCGACCCGGAGATCGACGGGCATGCTGACGCCGGGATTACTGTCAGGATAAATACCGACCACGAGAAAATCGGCATGCTCACGCGCGAACTTCAGTAATCGAAGGTGGCCAGGGTGGACGATGTTGAAATTGCCCGAGACGAATGCGATTCGAGCCTTGGCGCCAGCGGCTTTGCGGATCGACTTGACCGCCTCTCCATAAATTGTGGATCTGCTGCTCATACTCGCTCACGGAGAGACCGGAGTCCAATATTTGATGCGCGCCTCCTGCCACTGGGTCCGAAAATTGTCAATGTTGGCCAAATTCTTGGTTGGCCGAATTCTTGCCGCACTCTTCTGGCTGAGCTAAGACCGTCGGCGCGCGCCCTGCGCTGTTTGCGGCAGCTTCGTCAGGGCAATTTTCCGGAGGACGGATGCACATCCTTGTCACAGGGGCTTGCGGATTTAAAGGCTCCGTTCTTGTTCCAAAACTTGTGGAGCGCGGGCATCGGGTGCGCGCCGTAGACATTCAATGGTTCGGAAATTTTTTGCGACCGCATCCGGCGTTGGAGGTGGTGAAGGCCGACGTTCGCGACGCGTCGGCGGTAGACCTTCGCGACATTGACGCGATCATCCATCTGTCGAGCGTCGCGAATGATCCCTGCGGCGATCTCGATCCGAAGCTGACTTGGGAAATCAGCTGTCTCGCGACGATGCAGCTCGCGGATCGCGCCAAACGCGCAGGAATCGACCGCTTCATCTACGCATCCTCCGGCAGCGTCTACGGCGTCTCGGACGCCGAGCAAGTGACGGAGGATCTCGAGCTCTTTCCCTTGTCGGAGTATAACAAGACCAAGATGTGCGCGGAGCGCATCCTCCTCTCCTACAAGGAGGACATGGTCGTGCAAATCGTGCGGCCGGCGACCGTGTGCGGCTATTCCCCGCGCATGCGCCTCGACGTGTCGGTGAACATGCTCACGCTGCAGGCGCTGGACCGCGGAGAGATCACCGTGTTCGGCGGAGAGCAGACCCGCCCCAACATCCATATCGACGACATCACCGATCTCTACATCTTCCTGCTCGACCATCCAGAGCATGCGGGGGTCTACAACGCAGGCTTCGAGAATCTCGCGATCCTCGAGATCGCCGAGAAAGTCGTCGCCGCCGTTCCGGCCACGAGTCAAGGTGACTCCGTCCAACGATCCTCGCTCCTACCGGATAAACTCCGACCGGCTCCTCGCCACTGGCTTCAGACCGAAGAAAACCGTAAACGACGCCATCAACGAGCTCGTCGGGCTCTACCGGCAAGGCGTCCTCAAGAATGAGGACCGCTGGTACAATCTGCGATGGATGCAAGCAGGTAAAGCCACATGAGCGTCGACGAGAGCCGCGCCGCGCAGGACCATTTCCGCAATTATGGGAAGCGACTTGCGCGCGTCATCGAATCCCTAGATTGCGCCGCGCTCGCTGAGCTTGCCGCTGAGCTCAAAGGCTGTTGGCGCGAGACGGCGCAAGGTGTTCATCGCGGGCAACGGCGGCAGCGCGGGCAACGCTGTGCATCTCGCCAATGATTTCCTCTATGCGATGTCGAAACGGGCGGGCTCGGGACTATGTGTTGAAGCGTTGCCGGCGAATCCCGCCGTGTTGACCTGCCTCGCCAACGACGAAGGCTACGACAGCATATTTTCCCTCCAGCTCGCTGTGCAAGCGCGGCCCGGCGACGTCCTCATCGTCTTCTCGGGGTCGGGCAATTCCCCGAACATTCTGAAGGCGCTCAACGAGGCCAAACGCATTGGCCTGAAAACATACGCCCTTCTCGGCTTTTCGGGCGGCGCGGCGAAGACGCTGGCTGACACGGTGATTCACTTTGAGATCGACGACATGCAGGTCGCCGAAGACATGCAGCTGATTACAGGCCATATGCTCGTTCAGTGGCTCATGAACTTCCGCGACGAAATCTGACGCAATGGCGAGCGCTTCCCGTTTCCTCGTCTTGGGGTCGAATTCCTTTTCCGGTGCGACCTTTTGCGACTTCCTGACCGAAGCTGGTTACGACGTTCTCGCGACCAGCCGGTCCGAGGAAGCCCATCCCGCCCTGCTTCCCTATAAATGGGAACCGCGTGAGGGAAAGGTTCGGTTTCGCCGCGTCGACATCAATCACGATCTCGAGGCGCTCGCCGAGCTCTTGCGTGTCGAGCGGCCGACGCATGTCGTCAATTTCGCGGCGCAAAGCATGGTCGCGGAAAGCTGGGCGCATCCGGACCATTGGATGACGACCAATGTCGTCTCCACTGTGCGCCTCATCGAGCTCTTGCGGCGTTGCAACTCTCTCGAGCGCTACGTCCACGTCACGACGCCCGAGGCCTATGGCTCGACGGACGGGTGGGTGAAAGAATCCAATCGTTTCAACCCCTCGACGCCTTATGCGGTTTCGCGAGCGGCGGGCGACATGGCCTTGTCCGCCTATTTCCACAATTACGGGTTTCCGGTGCTCTTCACCCGCGCCGCAAACGTCTACGGGCCGGGCCAGCCGCTCTACCGCATCGTGCCGCGCACGATCCTCGCTGCGCTTTCAGGCCGGAAGCTCCGGCTGGATGGCGGCGGCGCCTCGACCCGCGTCTTTATCCACATGCGCGACGTGTCGGACGCGACGCTTCGTGTCGCTCTCAACGGGCGGCTTGGAGAGAGCTACCACATTTCCGGCTACGAGCTTGTCTCGATTCGCGCGCTGGTCGAAGCGATCCTGGCGCGTCTCGGCAAAAGTTTCGATGCTTGCGTCGAGCTCGGAGCGGAACGGCCCGGCAAGGATACGACCTATATGCTCGACTCCTTCAAGCTGCGTAGCGAGCTTGGCTGGCGCGACTGCATTTCTCTCGAAGAGGGAATCAACGACACAATCGGCTGGGCCGAGCGCTTCGGCCCGGCCTTGTCCGAGCTTCCGCTCCAATATATCCACAAGGCGTGAGCGCTCGGCCCTTCGCCCGCGAGGATCCATGAAGCCACTGTCCCAATCGCCGGGCCCGTCGAATGTCGAGGCTCTGGAAAAGGTCGCCGCCAAACTCCGGGGCCAGGTGATCCAGATGTCGCACGAGGCCAAGAGCGCGCATCTGGGTTCGTCGCTGTCCTGCTGCGACATCGTCGCCGCCGCCTATTGGCGCGTGCTGAGGATCGATCCCGCCAATCCGAAAGCGGCGAACCGCGACCGTTTCATCCTTTCCAAAGGTCATGCGGCGACGGCCCTTTACGCCGCTCTCGCCTTCCGGGGTTTTTTCGACCCGGCGCTGCTCGAGACTTACACGCATGACGGCGCGCTGCTCGCCGAGCATCCGCCCGCCAATCTGCTGCCCGGCGTCGAGGCCGCGACCGGCTCGCTCGGCCACGGGCTGCCGCTCGGCGTCGGCATGGCGCTGGCCGCGCGGCTGTCGGGCGCGGCCTATCGCGTTTTCGCGCTGCTTTCCGATGGAGAGAACAACGAGGGCTCTGTCTGGGAGGCGGCCATGTTCGCCGCCGCGCAGGCGCTCACAAATCTCTGCGTGATCGTGGACTACAATAAGTGGCAGGCGACGGCCCGTTCCAACGAGACGCTGGCCCTCTCGCCCTTGCGCGAAAAATGGCAAAGCTTCGGCTGGGACGCGCATGAGATCGATGGCCATGACGTGAACGCCCTCGCCCACGCGATGGAAAGCGTGCCGAACGGCTCGGGTCGGCCCGTCGCGCTCATCGCGCACACGATCAAGGGCAAAGGCGTGTCCTTCATGGAGGACGACAACAACTGGCACTATCGCGCGCCCAGCGCCGACGAGGTTCGCCTCGCGCGCGCGGAGCTCGGCCTCGCATGAGAAACGCATTCGCTGACGAACTGACCAAGCTCGGAAACGAAGACCCGCGCCTCGTCATGCTTTCGGGCGACATCGGGAACCGGCTGTTCGACAAGTTCCGCGCCGCGCATGGAGACCGTTTCTTCAATTGCGGGGTCGCCGAGCAGAATATGATGGGGCTCGCAGCTGGCCTGGCGCTGACGGGCTATCGGCCGATCGCTTACACGATCACGCCCTTTGTGACGACGCGCTGTCTCGAGCAAATCCGAACGGACGTCTGCTATCACGAAGCGCCCGTGATCATCGTGGGCGTTGGCTCCGGCCTTTCCTATGCGGGATTGGGGCCAACGCATCACTCCTGCGAGGATATCGCCCTCCTGCGCGCGCTGCCGGGTCTCGCGGTGGTGTGTCCCTGCAATTCCTTCGAAACCCGCGCCGCCTTGCGCGCCGCGCTGCTGGCCGATCATCCGACCTATCTGCGTCTCGGCAAGAAGGGCGAGCCGAAGGTTCACGCCGAGACGCCCGCGGATTTTGCGATCGGCAGGGCTCTGACCGTTCGCGAAGGTCACGACATTTGCCTGCTCGCGACGGGAACCATTCTGCCGGAGGCGCTGCACGCGGCTGACACGCTCGCCGAGGGAGGCGTCTCTGCGCAGGTCGTGTCCTTCCATACGGTGAAGCCCCTCGACACCGACCGGCTGCGCGACGCTTTCGCGGCGTTTCGTCTTGTCGCGACGATCGAGGAGCACAGCGTCGTGGGCGGCTTTGGCTCCGCAGTCGCCGAATGGCTCGTTGACAGCGCCATCTCGCCGCGCGCCTTTCTGCGCTTCGGAACGCCGGACGCCTTTTTCAAGCTCGCCGGCGAGCAGGAATTCGCCCGCGAAAAACTTGGACTCACCGGTGAGCAGATCGCTTGCCGCATCAAGGAAAGGCTGTCCGCCGCATGAAAACTGAAGCTGCCATCCTCGTTGAACTCAACAAGCCGCTGGAAGTGGTCTCCTTAGGCATACCCGCATTGCGCGCGGGCCAAGTGCTGGTCGAGATCGCCTATTCGGGCGTGTGCGGCACTCAGGTCAACGAATGGCTGGGCAAGAAGGGGGAGGACAAATGGCTGCCCCATTGCATGGGCCATGAGGCGACGGGCCGCGTGCTGGAGATCGGCCCAGGCGTGACCAAGGTGAAGGCCGAGGACAAGGTCGTGCTCTCCTGGCTCAAAGGCAGCGGCGCCGAGGCCGGCGGGGCCGTCTACGACTGGGAGGGTAAGCGCGTGAACGCCGGCGGCGTAACCACTTTCCAGCGCCACGCCGTGGTCAGCGAGAACCGGCTGAGCAAGCTGCCGGAAGGACTGCCGATGGACGTCGCCACAATGCTCGGCTGCGCTGCGCCGACTGGGATGGGCGCCGTGATCAACGTCCTGAAAGTACGGCCCGGCGACTCCGTCGCCGTATTCGGAACGGGCGGCGTCGGACTGAATTCGCTGATGGCCGCCGCTTTTTCGGGCGCCACGACGATCATCGGGATTGACCCGAGCCCCTTCCGCCGCACGCTCGCCAAGCTTTACGGCGCAACCCATGTCATCGATCCGGCGGCAGGGGATCCGCTGGAGCAGATGCGCGCGATCGTCCCGCAGGGCGTGGATGTGGCAGTGGAAGCCTCCGGCCTGCCGGAAGTCATGGCCGCGGCGATGCAAGCCACCCGAGCGCAGGGCGGACGCGCCGTCGTCGTCGGCAACGCCCGCGCTGGCGCGACGGTCTCCGTGGACGCCGGCATCTTCAACCAGGGCAAGTCCCTGCTCGGCACCTGGGGCGGCGACAGCGATCCGGACCGCGATTTTCCCCGCTTTGGGCGCCTGCTCGGCGCCGGCCGTTTTCCCGTGCGCGACCTGCTGTCCAAGCCCTATAAGCTTGCCCAGGCGACCGACGCCCTGCAGGCGCTCGCCGACGGCGTGACGGGACGCCCGCTCCTCGATATGTCGCTGGCCTGACTTGCGCATGCGGATCGGCGTCGACTTCGACAATACGCTGGTTTGCTACGACGGCGTGTTCCACTGCGCCGCGCTGGAGCGCGCTCTCATTCCGCCGGATCTGCCGTCCGGCAAGAACGACGTGCGCGACTTTCTCAATGGCGCGGGACGCGGCGAGGAGTTCACGGCGCTTCAAGGCTATGTCTATGGCGCGCGCATGGACCTAGCCTCACTCTATCCCGGCGTTCTCGATTTTTTCGAGGCCGCCCGGAGAGATGGACACGCGCTTTACATCGTCAGCCACAAGACGCGTCGTCCGATGCGCGGCGATCCATACGATCTTCACGCGGCGGCGCGCGCCTTTCTGGAGTCGCAATGCGGCGGCTATCTCGCGTCAGACCGCGTATTCTTCGAGGAGACCAAGGAACAGAAGGTGGCGCGGATTGCGGCGCTGGACCTCGACGCGTTCATCGACGATCTGCCGCAAATCCTCAGCATGCCCGGCTTTCCGGCGCGCACCGAACGCATACTCTTCGACCCAGAGGGACGCTTGCCGGCCGGTGTCGCGGCGGACAGCCGCATCGTGCGTCACGGCGACTGGACCGACATCGCGGCCGCGCTGCTCGCGCGCTCTGCCCCGCGCCAATGACGCTATCCGCCGAACCGCTCGCGATCGCGGCGCGTCTCGCCGAAAGCGCCGGACTGCCGCCGCCGCTGCGCGCCGAGCCGCTGCCCGGCGGCCGAAATAACCGCGTCTTTCGCGTCGGCTTGTCGGATGGGCGAAGCGCGGCCCTGAAAATCTATTTCCGTCACCCCGACGACACCCGCGATCGGCTCGGCGCCGAATGGGACTTTCTCGAACACGCCCGCCGCCGCGCGCCGGGTTGGACCGCGCCGCCATTGGCGCGCGAGGAGGCGACCGGCGCGGCGCTTCACGGCTTTGTCGAGGGCGCACGCTTCTCGCCCGGGCAGGTCGATGGGACCGCGGTCGAGTTCGGCCGCAAAATTCATCCAGGCCGTGGCCTGTCCCGGCGTCGCAAGGGGGTTGCGCGTCGCATCCGAAGCCTGCTTCTCCGTCGCGGAGCATGTCGCCGCGATTGATCGCCGCGTCCGCCGCCTTGAGGGCGTCGACCCGCAAGCGCCGCAGACACGCGAGGCGGCGCGTTTCGTCCAGGAGCGCCTGCGTCCTGCGTGGGAACGCGTCCGAGAGGAAGTGGCGCAGCAGAGTCGCGCCCTCGGACTCGATCCCGACGCACGGCTCGAAGACAGCGAGATCATCGCCTCCCCGTCTGACTTCGGTTTCCACAACGCCCTGAAAACCACCGAAGGCTGCGTATTCCTGGATTTCGAATATGCGGGCCGGGACGATCCGGCCAAGCTCGTTTGTGACTTCTTCTGTCAGCCGGAGCTTCCGGTCGCCGCGGCGCATCATGAGCTCTTTCTCGCGGCCGTGCTCGATGATCTCGGCCTCGCCCGCCATCGCGACCGCGTCAAAGTGCTGCTCGACGGCTACCGCATCAAATGGATCTCGATCATCCTCAACGACTTTCTGCCCGTCGGGGACCAGCGGCGCGCCTTCGCCGAGCGCGAGGATCGCGAGACGCGCCGGCTGCGGCAGCTCGACCTTGCGCGCGCGAGGCTCGACGCGCTCGCTTCGGATAACGGATAACACCAAGGAGAACGGACAAAATGGCGTATCAAGGAATTCGTCGGCCTCATCCACAAATCCACCACGCGCGACTATCTCGCGCGCGTCACGCAGCGCGACAAGGCGGAGGTCGCGGAGCTCGCGATTCAATACGACTACGACTATTGGGACGGCAGCCGCGAGACCGGTTACGGCGGCTATCGCTATGACGGGCGCTGGCTGAAGGTCGCCGAGGCGATGGTCAAGACCTATGGGATCAAGCCGGGCATGCGCATTCTCGACGTGGGCTCGGGCAAGGGCTTTCTGCTGCATGATTTCCTGACCGCCTGCCCCGGCGTGGAGGTCGCAGGCATCGACATCTCGCGCTACGCCATCGAGCACACGATGGACGACGTGAAGCCCTTCGTGCAGGTCGCCGACGCGGCCAAGCTTCCCTTCCCCGACAAGCATTTCGATCTGGTCGTCTCGATCAACACGCTGCACAATCTCTACAACTACGAACTCTGGTCGGCATTTCGGGAAATCGAGCGCGTCTCGCGCGGCGCGAAATACATCTGCGTCGAGGCCTATCGCAACGAGCGCGAGAAGGTGAATTTGATGTATTGGCAGCTAACCTGCCGCGCCTTCCATACGCCCGAGGAATGGGCCTTCGTGATGAAATCGACCGGCTACACCGGCGACCACGAGTTCATCTTTTTTGAGTGAGCAGCGTCTTCGCGAAATCCGGCTCCGCAAGGGGCCGGACACGATCACTAAATAACTCGAAGGACTAAGTATATTTACGAGTGATTTGCATTGCCAGATAATAAATGTTCCGCCTACGTAGGTTCACGAATGCGTCTTTTCTCCTAATGCATTACCCATGGCTTCAATCCACGGGAGGTCGCAGCCGCGAGGGGCGAGGCTCGCTTCCTGGAAAGCTGGCTTTGCCGCGACCTGTGTCAACACTGGACAGGCCTTTGATGGGTTCCGCATCATATGTCCATCTTGTTCGATCAATATCTCCAATGGCGGCGCAGGACTTTTCCCGCCTCTAAGGATGACTTGGCTTGGCGACATGAGGCTGTTGTATTCAAGATCGAGGAGACACAACGGAGGCTTCTGGACGCTCTGGAGACCCAAGGCGGTCGCAACTCGAACGGACTCAGCGCAGTAGATATCGCGAAGGATTTTCCCCTGTTCTGCCCCAACGTGGGGGGGCCTTATCAGGCGATGGCCCATCTGACGCATGAGGGGATCAGACGGGCTTTGCCATCATTAAGCTCGTTCGCGGAGGCGATCGGGGCAAAAAAGCTAACGGTGAAAGAGGTAACGGCGTTTCCAATATCCGACATCGAGGTCCTGGCTGCGCGCGACATAAAGATTTGTTTTGACGCCCACGGGAGCGACAAATCGACTTACCACAATTACGAAAATTTCTATGGACCCATACTGGCTGATCGTGAAAAAGTTGCGAGTGTTTTTGAGGTCGGCATCGGCACGACGAGCCCGGAGTTTTTGAGCAACATGGGTGCAACCGGCAGTCCGGGCGCTTCCCTGCGCGCGCTTCGGGATTTCCTGCCAAACGCGCATGTCTACGGCGCCGACATAGACAGGGGTGTATTCTTCAATGAAGAACGAATTGATACCTATTTTGTCGACCAGCTCAATTCAGATACATTTGAGGGACTGAATGAAGTGCTGCCTCATGAGCTCGATCTCGTCATCGATGACGGGCTGCACGCGCCAATTGCAAACATTGAGACGCTAAAGTTCGGCCTGCTAAAGGTCAAGGTAGGCGGATGGGTTGTCGTCGAAGACATACGTTCCGCCTCCATGCCATTTTGGCATGTTGTAGCGGCCTTGCTTCCCGATCGGTTTAAGCCCGTGGCATTGAGAGCCGACAACGGTTACTTGTTCGCCGTAAAGCGGATAGCCTAGTTTCTCAAACAGGCTTCAATATAAGCTACCTGCTGCCCCCTCCTGCACCCTCTGACCAGGGCCTGTTCGGTTGAGGAAATCTGGCGGCTTGGGTATAAGCCGTCATCACCGACGGCGACGAGAAATCTGTATGAAAATCTCTGTCATCCTTCCGAATTTCAATCATGCCTCTCTGATCTCGCAAGCCTTCGAAGGTATACTCGCCCAGACGCACCAGAACTGGCAGATCTGCGTCATCGACGATTGCTCCACCGATGACAGCTGGTCTGTCATCGAGCGCTATCGCGACCGCGATTCGCGGATCGTCGCCCAGAAGGCCACGCAAAACAGCGGGGTCGTCGCGAGCCTTAGGCGCGGCTTCGAACTCTGCACGGGCGAATTGCTCTACCCCGCGGCGGCCGACGACTGTCTCTCCAATCCCCGCTTCTTCGAACTCGCCGTGACTGCTTTGCAGCGTTTCCCGCAAGCGGCGCTCGCCTATGGGCGCGGCGAGATCATCGACGGCGCCGACGGCCGGCCGTTGGGAATGATAGGTTCGTTCCACCCCTCCCCACGCGACCGGGGCTGCTCAAAATATGATGACTCCGGCATATCCGTGCAGTTCATTGCGCCGGAAGTGGCCTTGCAGAAGTTCGTCTCTCAGAAGATGTCGATTCCGGGGTGCTCGCTGATTATGAAGCGCAAGCACATGGAGGAACTTGACGGTTACGACGAGACACTCGGCCCGCAAAGCGATTATTTCCTGAACCATGCCTTGGCCGCCTCGCACGGAGCCGTATTCATAGACGCGCCCGTCGCCGTCCAACGCATTTCCGAGAAGACCTATAGCGGTTCCGCCAAGAACGACGAGTATTTTCGATGTCACGCCCTCGTCGAAAAAAAAATCCGCGCGCTCGCCCTGCCCTATGTCATGGATGACCGGCCCTTTGCGCAATTTCGCCAGACAATCATCAACGACCGTCTCTCCGTAGCGTTCCAGCGGCACCTCTTCGACACAGTGCGCAAATTTTGCGACTCCGTGCCCCCCGACGCTTTCGTGACGAATGTGCGGAAGGATTACGCGCGCCTGGAAGCCGCGCTCAACGAACAAGTGGAAGGCGCCGGACGAATTTTCACCGAAGTGGCCGGCCCCCTCGGCCCTCTTCCGTTGGACCTCGAATCCGGCCCACGCCCCTGGTTGAGGCCCGTGGCGGAATTCTTTCTGACGCTCGGCAGGGTCTTGGGGAAAACCTTTACCGATCTCGGCAATTGGCTCTGGGCAGTTTAGGAACAACGAGGGTCGGGGGCGCAGGACGGGAGACAGGTGATCACGCCGAATTGAAATTCCATCCGCTTTTGCGTCATCGGCGGCGACGGCGCGATCGGCTCCGCTCTCGCCCTGCATCTGCGGCGCAGCGGCGTCGAGGTCATAGGCTCGACGCGGCGCGAGGTGAAGGACGCGCAGCGAGAATTCCACCTGGATCTTGCCGACCCGCGCCTGCCGCCCCTTCCGCAATGCGACGTCGTCGTTCTCATGGCCTCCATCACGCGACTCGCGGACTGCCGCGCCGATCCGCTTAATACGTGGCGGGTGAATGTCGAAGCGCAGGCGCGCATCGCTGAGCAGGCGCTGTCGAGAGGGGCCTTCGTGATCTTCCCGTCGACCACACAAGTTTTCGACGGTTCCCGGGCGTTTCCGAAGCCGGAGGATCCCTGCTCCCCCGGCACGATCTATGGCCAGCAGAAGGTGGAGGCCGAGTCGGCGCTGCTGCGCCACGGAAACGGCGTCGCCGTCGTCAGACTAGGCAAGGTGATCGGCCGGCATCTCAAGCTCTTCGAGAGCTGGCGGCGCGATTTGGCGCGGGGAGAAACCATCAACGCCTTCGACGATCTCGTGATGGCCCCGATTGCCATGACCAAAGTCGTGAACGGCCTCGCGACGCTCGGATCGAAGCGCGCTTCGGGGATATGGCATCTTTGTGGTCGCGATGACATCAGCTACTTTGACGCCGCCGAGCATCTCGCCTCTCGGCTCGGAGCGCGCGCCTCTCTCGTCAGGCCCACGAGCGCCGCGGAAGCAGGCATACCCGTCGAAGAACGTCCGACGACGCTCGGCGCTCGCGCTCGAGGAATATCCAGGAAACCGCCGGCATGAGGTTTGCGACGCTCGCGGCGAGCTTGACGAAGGACTGGAGCTGATCACCTCATGCTAGTCAAGAATTTGGACCAATGAAGGCCTTTTTCTATTTACCAAGCTCCGTTGACGCTCGCAGAGGTCTGTGACGGCTGAAATCTCTTCTGTGTCGAGCTATGACATGATGATGAGGAACGGCGCCATGAAGATCTCGATCATCCTTCCGAACTTCAATCACGCGGCTCTGATATCCCAAGCCTTCGAGGGCATGCTCGCGCAAAGCTATCAAAACTGGCAAATCTGCGTTGTGGATGACGGTCGACGGATGACAGTTGGACGTCATCCAACGCTACGTCGACCGGGACCCTCGTATCCGCGCCGAAAAGGCTCCCCGGCAATCGCGGCGTGAACGCAACCCTCCGGCGCTGCTTCGAGCTCAGCGCGGGCGAATTGCTGTACCCGGCGTGCGGCCGACGACTATCTCATCAATGCTCGCTTTTTCGAGCTTGCTGTGGCCGGGCTTCGACGGTTCCCGCAAGCGGCGCTAGCCTACGCTCGCGCGACGATCGTCGACGCCAAGGACGGCCGGAACATCGGCGCGATGGGCTCCTACGTCCCGGCTCCGCGCGCCCAGGGCGGGGTGAAATACGACGACAAGGGAACCTCCGTGCAGTTCATCCCGCCGCAAGAGGCGCTGGAGAGGTTTGTCTCCCATCGCCTGTTCATTCCAGGATGCTCGGTTATCATCAAGCGCGCCTTGATGGCGGAGCTTGGCGATTATGACGAGGCGCTCGGCCCGCAAAGCGACTATTTCCTAAACCATGCCTTGGCCGCCTCGCACGGGGCCGTGTTCATCGACTCGCCGGTCGCCGTCGCACGCGTGTCCGCAACGACCTTCAGCGGCTCCACCAGCGACGACGACTTTTTTCGGCAGCAAGCCCTGGTCGAGAAGAAATTCCGGGCGCTTCCGCTCCCTTACGAGATCGACGAGCGTCTTTGGGCGCAGTTCCGGACGACAACCATCGCCAGCCGCACGGCCGAGTTTCACCAGCGGCGGCTGTTCGAAACGGTGCGCAGCTATTGCGCCTCCGTGCCTTCCGCCGAGCTGCAAATGTTCCCGGCGGAGCCCGCCGCTTTTGTTGCGAGGATGCAGGAGGAGTGCGACCGCCTGGAAAGCAGGCTAAATGCTCAAGTCGAGCGAGGCCGGGCAGATCTTCGACGAGGTGGCGGGGCCGGTCGAGCCCGTCCCGCTAGGCTTGGGATCAGGTCCGCGTCCCTGGCTGAAACCTGTGGCGGAATTCTTCTTGTCGCTCGGCAAGATCTTAGGGAGGACCTTCACCGGCGTCGGCGAGTGGCTTTGGCAGGTTTGACCGGCGCGTTCACACCATCGTCCTCACACGCTCCTGCACGAGCTCGCCGATCGCGAGCGAGGACGTGAGCCCTGGACTCTCGATCCCGAACAGATTGATCACGCCGGCGACGCCGTGCTCGGTGGGTCCGTCGATGCGGAAATCCGCGGCCGGGTCTCCGGGACCTGAGATCTTCGGCCGGATTCCGGCATAGGCGGGGACGAGCGCGCCGTCAGCGAGGTCCGGCCAATAGCGGCGGATCTCCGAATAAAAGGCGTCCGCGCGGCGCGGATCGACCTCGTAGCTTTCTTCCTCGATCCACTCGACATCCGGCCCGAAACGCGCCTGTCCGGCGAGATCGAGCGTGAGATGCACGCCGAGACCGCCGGCGGCCGGGATCGGATAGACCAGCCTGCGAAAGGGCGCCTTCCCCGGCAGGGAGAAATAACACCCGCGCGCGAGATAGGCCGGAGGGACAGCCTCCTGTGGAAAGCCCTCGATGGCGCGGGCGATGGAAATCGCGCCAAGCCCGGCCGCGTTCACGAAAACCTTCGCGCGGAGCGCAATCGGTTCGGCGCTGTCGCGATCGCGCACGCGCAGGACGATCCCGCCCTGCTCCAGCGCGCCGCCCTCGATTGTGGCGTTGAACGCGAAGCCGACGCCCACCGACTCGGCGTCGCCCTGCAGCGCCAGCATGAGCCCGTGGCTGTCGACGACGCCCGTGGAGGGCGAGAGGATGGCGCAACAGCACCGCAGATTCGGCTCGAGCTTCTTCGCCTCGGCCGCATCGAGCGGGAGAAGATCCGATACGCCATTCTCGCGCGCATTGTCCGCGATCGCGGCGAGTTTTCCTTCCTGCTCCGCATCGGTGGCGACGACCAGCTTGCCGAGACGTTTGGCCTCGACGCCGCGCTCCTCGCAATAACGGTAGAGCAGATCCGCGCCCCGCCGGCATAAGATCGCTTTCTGCGACCCGGGCGGATAGTATAGGCCTCCGTGGATGACCTCGGAGCTTCTCGAGCTGATCCCTGAGCCTATTCTCGACTCGCGTTCGATCGTCAGGACCGAGAGTCCGGCGCCGGCAATGGCTCGCGCTACAGCGAGGCCGACGACGCCGGCCCCGGCAATGACCACGTCGAAATCCGAAGCGACTGGCGCGGGCGTCAGACCCATGGGGGTAAGGGAGAGAAGGCTTTACAAGCCCAGGAAGCTGAAGAATCCCTTCTTCGCGGCTTTGCGGTCTAACGCGGCGAGCTCCTCATAGGCCCGCCGTGCAGCGGCGCGCAATTCCAAAACCTGCTCGTCAGAAACGGCGAAGTCGATGGCCGCGTCCTTAAGGGCGCGGCGCGCTTCGTCGAGTTGAGCTTGGGCGAAGGAGATCAGTGAACGACCTGACATTTGTTCCTCATAAGCCGGCGCCGGCGGTTGCCGACAAAACCTCGATGCTTTTAGCGGCGCGGCGGGACAGGAGACCTTTCGCCGCGGCGGAAATTTCTGATGTCCGTCTACGTTGAGTGGTGCCGCAAGAGGGATTCGAACCCCCGACCCCATCATTACGAATGATGTGCTCTACCAGCTGAGCTATTGCGGCCCTCGCGGGTCTCGCCGACCCGTTGCGCCGCGAATAAGCTTCCGTCGGCGCAGGCTCTTCTATCGGGCGAGCGCCGCTTTTTCAAGCCGCATCGCGCCGCCGAACGACGCCTATTTCTTCGCGGTGTCTCCTGGCAGATTGGACAGCGCCTGCTGACGCAGGCCCTCGACTTGGCTGCGCGTCTTGGCGAGTTCGGAGCGCGCGAGGCGCGCGGTGCGGCGCGCGTCTGCGTGACGCAGCCAGGAGGCGGCGGCGCCAAGAACGACGCCGACGGCGACCGCCCCGAAAATCACGAGAAAAAGCGGCGCCTTGAAGGTCAGCTCAGCGGCGTCACTTCCCTGAAAGGGATCGAGCGAAATCGTCACCGGCGCCCGATTGGCCTCAGCCAGATAGAGCGCGGCCAGAGTCACCACGACGAAGAAGAGGAGGCGCATGAAGCGCATCATGTCGTTTCCTTTCGGCCGGAAAGCGCATTCCTCTAGACGTCAAGCGGTGACGCCTTTATCGGCTCGCCCCTCCCCGTCAAACAGGACTTTCTACCGAGAATGGACCTAGGAACCGGCGCGCGGCGCTGGCTGGCGTCAGCCCTCGTAATTTTCGTTCAAGCGCTCGCGCATCTCTTTGCCGGTCTTGAAGAAGGGAACATTCTTCTCCTGCACGGACACGCGCTCGCCCGTCCTGGGGTTGCGGCCGGTGCGCGCCTCCCGCTTCTTGACCGAGAAAGCCCCGAAGCCGCGCAACTCGACGCGGTCGCCGCGCGCTAGCGCCGAGGTGATCTCGCCGAGAATCGTGCTGACGATCGCCTCGACGTCTCGCTGGTAGAGATGATCATTGCGATCAGCGATGCGCTGAATCAGCTCGGATTTGATCATTTTCCCCTGCCCTTGCCTTCCGCTGGAAGCCCTAAAACTCAATCGCTCGAGGAGCTTGCCAAATGGCCAGCACGCCGTCAAGCGCGTGCGGCGCCACGACGCCGTCGAGCGCCGCGGCGAATTGCGGCAGGCCCGCCGCACGCAGCACGGTCGAGGCAAGGCCGAGAATACCGAACTGATCCAGCTTGCTTTTCTTCTTCCAGTCGCGGATCGGCAGCTTCTTGGCGACGCCCTTCGTCTTCTCGAGCCACTCGACCGCCTCGCTCTCACCGCCGAAGGCGTCCGCGAGCTTCAAGGGAATCGCCTGTCGCCCCGTGAAGACGCGCCCGTCGGCGACCTTGGCGAGCTCCTGGTCGGTGAGGCCGCGGCGCTCCTTCACGAGGCCTTTGAACCAGACGTAATTGTCGTCGATGAGCGCCATGATCGCGGCGCGCGCGACGTCGCTCGTCGGCTCGAAGCCGTTGGGGGCGTTCTTGAGCGGCGAGGATTTGAACTCGTCGACCTTCACGCCGATCATGTCGAGGCCTTTGTAAACACTCTGCACATCCGCGAGCACGCCGATCGAGCCGACGAGCGAGCCGCCACGCACGAAGATCTGATCGGCGCCGAGAGCCGCTATATAGGCGCCCGAGGCCGCGGTGTTGCTGACCACGGCAACGACCGGCTTCTTCTCGGCGAGCTTCCGCAATGCGAGATAGACCGCCTCGGCGCCCGTCGTCGTGCCGCCGGGACTGTCGATGGCGAGCAGCACCCCGGTCGCCTTCGATTCCTGAACGTCCTTGATGAGGTCGAGCGTCTCGCGGTCCCCCGTGATCATGCCTTCGACGAAGAGTCGGGCAAGATGCGGCGAGGATTTGTCTAGCGACGTCTCGACGCCCGGGACTTTGGAGATGGCGATGAGCGCGGCGAGCAGGCCCGCGCCGATGGCGGCGAGCCGCCAATATCCGAGCTTGCGGCGCATGCGCCGGCGGTCCAGGAGGTAGTCGCTGGGGGGCGACGTCATAGCGAATCTCCTACGCGGTTTGGATATGCGAGGAAAGGGAAGTTAACTTAGGCCTATAGCCGCATTCTTGCCCCGAGGCTACGGCGCGATTTTGGGACGGGCGCCGTCAGCGCAGCGCTCGGTGGCGCTTTTTCGCGCGCCACGAGCCACGAGCATGGACAACCCCACCGATCGCGACACGCCGCTGTGAGCGCAGCGTCGCTTCAAAATGGCGGAGGTCCTATGACGCTCAGATCCGATCGCGATGATTGAAGCTCCTCCCCTTGTTCTCGACGCAAATGGCGTAAAGCCGGCGTCGCCAAAAAATTCGAGAACGAATTAAGGGTTCGTGATCGTCAACAAACGACGGAGATTGCGCCCTTTAGGGACGACTGCTATTGCTCGAGCGAAGCCATCGGCTAGCCTCGATTGATAGAGGAAAAAATCCTATGCCTTTGCTTGATGCGACCAAAGTTTTCTCGAACGTCATCAATCTCCGTCAAGCGCGAGGGCTAGCAGCCGGCGCTTTCGCCCTCGCCAGCGCTTGCAGCGTCGCGCACGCAGATGGCGTGCGCCCGGGCCGACACTTCGAGCCTCCCTCCAACGCGTCCCAATCCTCCGGTGAGGACGTCGCCGTTCATACCTTCCTCCAGGTCGAGAAGCCGCTCGTGCTCGGCGAGAAAAACCTCGAGAACCATCTGACGGCGGGCTTGCCGCCCTATAGCGGCTACGCCATCGAGACTCCGGCTTCTCTGCAGTGCATCTACGGCTTCGCGCCGAGGGGCGCGCCGGCCTGCAACCCCAACCAGGTAACATCCGTCGTCGCGGCAGGCTCCGGAGTCATCGCCATCGTCGACGCCTACGACTATCCGGCGGCGCAGTCCGACCTTGCGACTTTTTCCACGCAGTTCGCCCTACCCGCGCCGACCTCTGCCAATTTTCAGGTCGTTTACGCGAACGGCCGTCCGCCCAACGGTTCCGGAAGCGGCTGGGATATCGAGGCCGCCCTCGACATCGAATATGCGCACGCCATGGCGCCGCGGGCGAAGATCATCCTCGTCGAGGCAAGTTCCAGTAACTTCTCTGACCTGCTGTACGCCGTGCAAGTCGCCGCGCAACTGGTTGCGCAAGCGGGCGGCGGTCAGGTTTCGATGAGCTGGGGGGGTAGCGAGTTCTCCTGGGAAGCAAGCTTCGACTCGATCTTCTCGGGCGGCAACGTCGTCTTCTACGCCGCGTCGGGCGACAGCTCGGGCACGATCTACCCCTGTGTCGCATCGACCGTGGTCTGCGTCGGCGGCACTTCGAACATGCGCAGCGCCCAGACCTTCGCTTTCGAAGGTCAGTTCGCCTGGAGCGACACGGGCGGTGGTCCGAGTCTCTATGAGCACAAGCCCTTCTTCCAGAGCGGCTACCAATTCGCCAGCCGCGGGACGCCCGATGTCGCGGCGCTTGCAGATCCCAATAACGGCGTGTGGGTCTACAACACCACTTATGAGCGCGGAGCGGCATGGTGGAAAGTCGGCGGCACGAGCGCCGCAACCCCGATCACGGTAGGCCTCGACAATGCCGCCGGCAACTTCGCGGCGTCGAGCGCCGCTTATTTGCAGATTCTCTATTCGAAGAGCGGCGCGGAGCGGACCGATGTGACTTCGGGCGTCTGCGGAAATGCGAATAGCTTCAAAGCCGGCCAAGGCTGGGACTTCTGCACCGGCTTCGGCGTGCCTCGGCCGATCGTCGCCGGATTGGCGAAACTGTAACCTCCCTTTCCAAAACTGGGTTGGGTCAGAAGCGGACCTCGCGCCATGCCCAAGACCAACACGCCCGACAATTACAAACATTACCCGCTGCGCCAGGGCGACACCGATGGGCTCTGCGAGGTCTACGCGGTGATCAACGCGCTGCAATTTCTTGTCCCCAAAGCGCGGGACCTCGACTTCCTTCTTAGAACCTTCGACGGGCTGATGGGAGCCGTCATCCACATCAAGAACGTCCGCAACGGCGGCAAGGAGCCGGAGATCGCGGCCGTCCACGCCTTCGTCGCCAAGCGCGCGAAGGCGGAACTCAAGGTCGATTTCCGCCGCGTCCTGCACGGCGGCGGCGACAAGGCCTTCAACTCCCCCGACCTCGCCATGGAGGCGAAGTTCAAGGAGAAGGAGAAGGGCGTGTTCGTCTTCGGCTTCGAGGGGCGCGACAGTCACTTCACCGCGGCGCACTCGGTGACGCCGACGCGTGTGATGCTCTTCGACAGCTGGGAATATGGCTGGTTCGAGCGCGAAGCCTTCGTCTGGGGCGCGCCGGAGAAGACGCGCTCGAAGAAGGTCATCGTCAACCCGGAAGAGTTCGACTGGTTCACGCTTGGGTGAGCGGAGCCGGCGGGTTGGGATGATGCGCGCCCCTCCCCAGCTTCCCATCGGGACGATTATGCGGAACTTGACACGGCTATCGCGTGTAGCAAACGCAAGATGGCCGAAATTTCTTATTTTGCGTAATCGCCATCGCCTGCATCGCTAAAATAGAGACCGTCAGAACTAATTTCAGCATAGCGGGCAGGCTCTTTGGGAAAACCGGAGGCCAGCAGTTCTGGAGAAATCGGCTCTTGGTCGGCTCTTGGCTGACCCCTGACAAACGGAATCCCAACAACAAGATTATTGTCAACTCGTCCCAAAATCTTCCTGAATCCAGTTTGTCCGTGTTTGTCATCGGCGTAAGTGTAGTCAATACAACCGAGGACAGCGAGCGCTCCAGGGTTTCCCGTCCTGTAAAGACCCCCGCTTCCACTCCCACTCTTTACAACTTTCGGTTCTGTTGGAAAGGCCGTAGTTCCTCCTATTTTATTGCCGTCTGCCGACTGTCGTGCAACCTTGCACATATCGGCTTGAGCCCTATCAAGTCTCTCTTGACGGTCTGCACCACCAAATGGGACAATTGCGGTCATTATTCTTGTATTAACGGCAGGAACGGAACCGAAATTCTTTAGTTCAAATTTCAGTCGGACGTTAATGAACCTATCATTGGCCCACTCAGTAAAAACTACAGGGCCATCCAGAGATATGTCGGCCCTCACCCAGGCACGAGCTTGTTCCCTCATCACGTTAAGCTGACCGTTCGCCGCGCTCCATTGATAGTAAGCGACGATCACGTTGATAGCTGTTGCTATCATTATAGCCCCGGCGAGTCCAAGTTCGATCCACCTATCAGCCCCAATTCCAGGCTTTATGTTTTCCTCGTAGTTATGTTTGCCGCTTCCTTTGCTCGCGTCTATCTTTCTGGGTGGCTCTTCACTGCCCTTGAAGCCAGTGGGTTCTTGACAAATGCTTAGTTCGCCTTCGTCCAGCGTAGCTTCGTTTTTTGGCTCATTCTGTTTGAAGAGAGCGCAAATTTTTTCTTTGACGCTGCTGAACACTTTTCTCTCCCACGGCTCTTACGGCGTCTCAGCAGCTTGCAGTCGCCGCGCCGAAAATGTCAGGGTTGTTCCGGTTCTTATATCTGAATTCCCCCCGCATGGAGGCGGGAACGCGCGCTCCCGGGTGTGGATCAGCCGACTTCCTTTAGACACTCCCATCCGCCTTGCATCCCTCCCCTGCCTTTGCTAGCTCCGCCGCAACCTTTGGAGCCCCCATGAAACTTCCCAACCAATTCTATCGCCCGCTCGCCATCGGCGCCCCAGCCCCGCTGCGGGAGCTTCCCGTCAAGGTCGAGCGGATGATCCATTTCGTGCCGCCGCATCTCGAAAAGATGCGCGCCAAGGTGCCGGAGATCGCCAAGCAGGTCGATGTGGTGCTCGGCAATCTCGAGGACGCGATCCCCTCCGACGCCAAGGAAGCCGCACGCAAGGGCTTCATCGAGCTGGCGAAATCCACGGACTTCGGCACGACGGGCCTATGGACGCGCATGAACGCGCTGAACTCGCCCTGGGCGCTCGACGATATGATCGAGATCGTCGGCGCGGTCGGCAATAAGCTCGACGTCGTCATGCTGCCCAAGGTCGAGGGACCCTGGGACATCGCCTATCTCGACCAGCTGCTGGCGCAGCTCGAGGCGCGGAACGGCGTGAAGAAGCCGATCCTCATCCACGCGATCCTGGAGACCGCCGAGGGCGTGAAGAACGTCGACTCCATCGCCTCCTGCTCGCCGCGCATGCATGGCATCAGCCTCGGGCCGGCGGACCTCGCGGCGTCCCGCGCCATGAAGACGACGCGCGTCGGCGGCGGCCATCCCGACTATCGCGTGCTCGCCGACGCGGTGGAGGCCGGCGCGGCCCGACCCGCCTATCAGCAGGACCTCTGGCATTACACGATCGCCAAGATGGTCGACGCCTGCGCCTCGGCGGGGATCAAGGCCTTTTACGGCCCCTTCGGCGACTTCTCCGATCCGGACGCCTGCGAGGCGCAGTTCCGCAACGCCTTCCTGCTCGGCTGCTCGGGCGCCTGGTCGCTGCATCCGACGCAGATCGCGCTCGCGAAAAAAGTGTTCTCGCCGGACCCGGGCGAGGTCGCCTTCGCCAAGCGCGTCGTCGAGGCCATGCCCGATGGAACCGGCGCGGTCATGATCGACGGCCGCATGCAGGACGACGCGACCTGGAAGCAGGCCAAGGTCATCGTCGACCTCGCCCGCCAGGTCGCCGCCGCCGATCCGGAATTCGCGAAGGTTTATGGGCTTTGAGGAATAGGCCGGAGGCGGCGCGCGGCGTGAAGCGACGAGAACCTCTCGTCGTCTTGCGCGCCTGAAGGCGCGCCGGGCGTTCGGGGTCACTCCCCCCTTGGCGCTCTCGCGATGACGCCGCCGCCGGTCGCTTCAGGAACGCCGGTCGTCGTCGGATAGGTCAGCGGCAGGCCTTCGAGCACGCGCGCAGCGAGATAGGCGAAGGCCTGGGCCTCCAGAAAATCGGGAGACCAGCCGACGACATCCGCCGTCGTGACCTTGCAGGGAAGGCGCAGCACGAGCTCGCGCACGAGAATCGGATTATGCGCGCCGCCGCCGCAAACGATCAGCAGCTCCGGCTCCCTGGGAAGGTGCGGGAACAGGCGCAGCACCGAGGCGGCCGAGAAAGCGGTGAGCGTCGCGGCGGCGTCCTCAGTTGAGAGATTTTTTATCGCCTTAGGTGAAAAAGCATTTCTGTCTAATGATTTAGGTGGTGTTTCTTCAAAGAATGGATGAGATAGCAGCCGCAGCAGCGCCGCCTCGTTGACGCGGCCGCGCGCGGCGGTTCGGCCGTGCCGGTCGATAGGCGCGCCGGTGCGCTGAAGCATCAGATCGTCGATGAGCGCATTGCCCGGACCGGTGTCGCAGGCGATGGGCTCGCGCCCCTCCTCCACATAAGTGACATTGGCCACGCCGCCGATGTTGAGCAGCGCGACCGGCCCCTTGAAGCCCGCGGCGGCGACGAGCGCCCGATGGAACACCGGGACAATCGGCGCGCCCTCGCCCCCGGCGGCGAGATCGGCGGCGCGGAAGTCGTGGACGACGTCAATTTGCAGACGCTCGGCGAGCGCGGCCCCGTCCCCAAGTTGGATGCTCAGACGCTCCTTTGGGCGATGCAGCACGGTCTGCCCGTGAAAGCCCACGACTGAGACTGAAGCCAGGTCGATCGCATTCTCGGCCAGGAAGGTCTCGACGGCCTCGGCGTGACGGTCGGTCACCATTTTTTCTGCGACCGCCAGGACCCCTGGGCGCGCCGCGCGGTCCTGGAGCGTCGCGGCCTCGGCCAGCGCGCCGCGCAGCAGCGCCCTGTCGGCGTCGGAGTAGGGAAAGCTCCCCACGGGGCCGAAGCCGAGCTGCGCGTCCCCGTCGGTTTCGAGAAGGGCCACGTCGACGCCGTCCATTGAGGTGCCCGACATGAGGCCGATAGCGCGGTAGGAGGGCATCAGCGGGCGCTCTCGGTTTTTGACCCCAGATGGCTGCGGGCCGAGAGCCCCCTCCCCAGCCCTCCCCCGCTTCGCGGGAGAGGGGGCAGACTTGGGATTTCATTGATGGATCGTGCAATGTTGATCGCTGGCGTCCCCTCTCCCGGTTCCCGGGGAGGCAGAGAGAGGCGGCGGCGCGCCCCTATCGCCCAAGAAGCCTGCACCGTCTCGGCCCTCCTTTTCAGACCGGCGGCAGCTTAAGCAAGTCTCGCCAAAAAGCGAAGGGGCGGCGGGCCTTTCCTGGGACCCGCCGCCCTTTTCTCCGGCGCGGTGTGTCTCGCATGCGCCGGAGTATTTCGGTTCGAGGCAGAAAACCGCTTCACACTTTTCCGGGACACGCGCTTGGCGCTAGAGCGAGGCGAGATAGCCCATCGGATCGACCGGGGTCTTGCCCTTGCGCAGCTCGAAGTGAAGCTGCGGGGTCGGCACGTCGCCGCTCTGCCCGGACTTGGCGATCGTCTGGCCGCGGGTGACCTGATCGCCCGCCTTGACGCTGAGCTCGCCATTGTGGGCGTAAGCCGAGACGAAGCCGTTCGGATGCTTGATGAGCACGAGATTGCCGTAGCCCTTCAAGCCGTTCCCCGCATAGGCCACGACGCCGCTCTCCGCCGCCTTGACCTGCGTGCCCTCTGGCAGCGCGATGTTGATGCCGTCATTGCCGCCGGAGGCGAAGTTCTGAATGACGCGGCCGCGCGCTGGCCAGCGAAATTCCGGATGCGCGCCGGAGCCGACCTTCTCGGAGGGCTCGTCGTTCTGCTGCGGCGCGGCTGCTGCGACCTTGGGCGGCGCGGCAGGCGCGGGCGCAGCGGCAGGGGGCGGAGCCGCGGCGGCGACGGTCGCCGGTGCGGCTGCAGCTGCGGCTGGAGCCTTGGGTGCCACGGGAGCCGGAGCCGCCTTCTGCGCGACCGCTAGTGGCTTAGCGGGAGCCGCTGGCTGGGGCTTCGCGGCGACCTTCTGAGGCTTTGCGGGCGCGACGGGTTTCGCTTGCGCGACCGGCTTCGCCGCGGGCGCGACCGGCGCTGCATGGCCCGGCTTCGCCGGAACTGAGGCGACCTTCGCGTTCGCGGGAGCGGAGGCGAGTTTTGCAGAGACCGGAGCGGCAGGCGCGGGAGCGGGTTTCGGAGCCTCCGCGACCTGGCGCGCGGGCGCGGCAGCGGGGGCCGGCTTGGGCGCCGTGGCGACCTGGCCGCGGTAGACCGGGATCACCACGCGGCTTCCTGGGCTCACCTCGGATGCGCTGGAAAAGCCGTTGGTCCGCACGAGCACATCGGTCGGGACGCCGTAGCGATTGGCGACGATCTCGGCGGTCTCGCCTTCGGCTACGGTGACGGGGGTTCCGCCCTGGCCCGTCCAATGATCGTAACCGGCAGGGCCCGACGCGGCGCTGGCGGTCGCGCTTGGCGGCGCGAGCGGCTGAGACTGGACGGGAGCGGGAGAAGAACCTGGGATCGAGCCCGTGCTCACATTGTCGATCGGACGCCCGGCGCGTGCGACTTTCGTGGAGCCGCCGAACGGATCGGAGAAGGGGTCGGAAGCGAGGCGAGACGAGTCCGCGCAGCCGGAAATCGAAGCTGCCGCGCCTGCCGCGAGCGCTAATCGCAGCGCAACCCTGGAGAATAGTAAGTGACGCATTGTAGCCATGACGCGACCCACCCGAACGCAAACCCTATGGTTCTTCTCTACGCTTCCCCGGTTAAGGGAGGGTTTAAGGTGACCGTCTTGCAACGCGAATTGCTAAAATTGTCGGTTTTCCCGGGCCGGCGCGTCTGTCCAGCAAAGTCAAAGCCGCCCAGCAAGACCGGCGCCCGCGAGCGGCAAACGGCAGGGGCCGAGATCGCTCTCCCGGAGCCCCTCCCCGGTCCGCTCGACGCGTATGCTGCGGGTCCGGCCCAGAGCCGTGCGGCCGAACAGCATGAGCCCGCCGGGCGTGAGCCTTTCGATCAGCGCAGCCGGGGTCTCCCGGAGCGCGACGTGGAATATGATGCGATCGAAGGCGCCGAGCTCGGCCGGTGGTTCGAGCCCATCCGCATGGATCACGCGCGCGTTCGTGACGCCCGCGCTCTCGAGCCGCGCCGCAGCCTCCGCCGCAAGCGAGGCGAAGCGCTCGAGCGAGACGACCTCGCGCGCAAGCTGCGCCAGCACCGCGGCGGCGTAGCCCGAGCCCGACCCGACCTCCAGCACGCGGTGCGAGGGCGCGAGGCGGAGCGCTTCGAGACGCCGCCCGAGACTGGCGGCCGAGGGCATCGACTGTCCGCAGTCGATCGGCAACGCCATGTCGCGATCGGCGAGATCGCGAAAGCGGTGCGGCGCGAAGAGCCCGCGCGGGCAGCGCTCTATTGCGCGCATGATGCCGACGTCGCGCACGCCGGCGCGGCGCAGTTGCAGCAGAAGCGCGGCGCGCTGCTCGACCGCCGCCGGTCCGGCAGGCTCTCCGCTCATCCTTTGGCCTCGAAGATCGACGCGAGGGTGGTCACTGTCGGATGATCGGTCAGGTCGAGCTTGAGCGGCGTGATCGAAATCAGATTTTCCTCGAGCGCTTTGATGTCGGTTCCCGCCTCGGGCGTGAAGTCGGCCCGGCGGAAGGCGATCCAATGATAGGGATTGCCGCGGCCGTCGCGGCGGTCGTCGATATACATGAGATCGGCGCTGCGGCGTCCCTGCACGGTAATGGCGACGCCTTTGACTTCCTCCGCGGAGCAAGGCGGGAAATTCACGTTCATCAGGACATTATGCGGCAGACCCGCCGCGATGAGCCGCCGCAGGACGGCAGCGGCGTGGGTCTCGACACAGTCCCAAGGCATGCTCGGGCGCCCGGCGAAGAAATCATAGGCCTGCGAGAGCGCGATCGACGGGATGCCGAGCAGCGCCCCCTCCATCGCCGCGGCGATCGTGCCCGAGTAGGTCACGTCCTCGGCGACGTTCTGGCCGCAATTCACCCCCGAAAGCACGAGGTCGGGCGGCCGGTCGAGCATCAGCTTTCTGACCGCGACGATAACGCAGTCGGTCGGCGTGCCCTTCACCGCGAAATGACGGGGCGAGATTTCCCGAATGCGGAGCGGGTCTGTCAGCGAGAGCGAATGGGCGACGCCGGATTGATCGAATTCCGGCGCGACGACGAAGATGTCGTCGGAGAACGCGCGCGCGATCCTTTCGAGGAGAGCGAGGCCTGGCGCGTGCACGCCGTCGTCATTGCTGAGAAGAATGCGCATCGGCGACTCGGACCCCTCTGTCTGGTCTTCGATTCTTTCTATATCGCTTTCCAGGCGGGGGCAGGTCTTCCGCCTGGGGAAAACCCGCCTTGGGGCGCCCGCGCTCACCGCTTCAACTCAATTTTAAAGGATCAGGACCTCCCGCCTGACAGGCTGGATCGAACGGCTTCGGTAACGGTCCGTCAACCTTTGTGTCGCCAGAGCGCGTCCTGATCGCGTGGAATCACGAGATCGGAAAGGACCGGTCCAAATCAAAAATTGCTGGCTTGCCGAGGCCGGCGGTCAGCGCGCGATGCGTTCCGCGCCACCCATATAGGGCCGCAGCGCCTTCGGCACCGTGATTGAACCGTCCGCCTCCTGGTAGTTCTCCATCACCGCGACGAGCGCGCGGCCCACCGCGACGCCGGAGCCATTGAGCGTATGCACGAAGCTGACCCCCTCGGGCGAGCGGTAGCGCGCGTTCATGCGCCGCGCCTGAAAGTCGCCGCAGACCGAGCAGGAGGAGATTTCGCGATATTTCCCCTGCCCCGGCAGCCAGACTTCGAGATCGTAGGTCTTCTGCGAGGCGAAGCCCATGTCGCCCGTGCAGAGCACGACCTTGCGATAGGGCAGCTCGAGAAGCTGCAGGACTTTTTCGGCGCAGCCGGTCATCCGCTCGTGCTCTTCGAGAGATTGCTCCGGCGTCGTGATCGAGACGAGCTCGACCTTGAAGAACTGATGCTGACGGATCATGCCGCGCGTGTCGCGCCCGGCGGCGCCGGCCTCGGCGCGAAAGCAATAGGTGCCAGCCGTCATGCGCAGCGGCAATTGCGATTCGTCGAGGATCAGCCCGCCCGCGAGATTGGTCAGCGGCACCTCGGCGGTCGGGATGAGCCAGAAGGCCGCCTGATCCTCGGGCGTCGCGCCGTCGGCCGGACGGCCTGCCGTCACAGAGAACTGATCCTCGCGAAACTTCGGCAGCTGCGCCGTGCCGAACATCGCGTCGTCGCGCACGAGCAGCGGCGGATCGACTTCCGTATAGCCGTGCTGATCGGTGTGCAGGTCGAGCATGAATTGCGCGAGCGCGCGATGCAGCCGCGCGAGCTTGCCCTTGTTGACGACGAAACGCGCGCCCGACAGCTTCGACGCCGCCTCGAAATCCATGAGGCCCAAGCCCTCGCCGAGCTCGAAATGCTCTTTCGGCTTGAAGTCGAATTTTCTCGGCACGCCCCAGCGCAACGCTTCCTTGTTGTCGTGCTCGTCCTTGCCGTCCGGCACGCTCGGTAGAGGCGTGTTGGGAAGCTCGGCGAGCGCCGCGTCGAGCGCCTTGATAGTCTCACGCTCGGCGGCCTCCAGTTGCGGCCAATCCTCCTTGATCTTCGCGACCTCGGCCTTCAGCGCATCGGCTTTGGCCGTGTCCTTTTCCTTCAGCGCGACGCCGATCTCTTTTGACGCCGCGTTACGGCGCTCCTGGGCGCGTTGCAGCGTGGAGATCGCGCTCTTTCGCGCATCGTCGAGCGCGAGCAGCCGGTCGGCGATGGGCTCCAGGCCGCGCCGCGCGCGCGCCGCGTCGAAGGCTTGCGGGTTGTCGCGAATGAGCTTGATGTCGTGCATGAACGAAGCCGCCAGAAGAGGGAGGCCGCCTTCTCCCCCACCGCTGCGGGAGCGTCAAGGCGCGGAAGCGCCCCCTCCCCGGCCCTCCCCCGCTTTCGCGGGAGAGGGGGTTGGATCACGCCCGTATCTCAGGTTTCGCGCAGCGCTCGCCGCCCCTCTCCCGCGAAAGCGGAAGGGTAAGGGAGGGGGCTTCACACCAAGAGGAGGTCGTCGCCTACCCCGCCGTCGGCAATTGCGGCTGAGGCTGCGACGGAACGTCGCCCTCGAGAATCGCAAAGAGCAGGTGATCCCGCCACTGGCCATTGATGCTGAGGTAAGATCGCGCATAGCCTTCCTGCTTGAAGCCGACGCGCAGCAGCAGGCGCTTAGACGGCTCGTTCGTCGGAAGGCAGGCCGCTTCGATCCGATGCAGGCCCTGAAACTCGAAGGCGTAATCGATCGTCGCGCGCACGGCGCGGGTCATGATCCCCTGCCCCGCGTAAGGCTGGCCCATCCAATAGCCGAGCGTCGCCGCCTGCGAGACGCCGCGCCGCACATGCCCAAGCGACAATCCGCCAACGAGCACGTCGTCCTCCTCGCGGAACACGAAATAGCTGTAAGCCTCGTCGCGCGCGGCCTCTTCGGCGTGGCGCTTGACTCGGAACCGAAAGGCCATGCGCGTCAGATCGTCGTGCGGCCAGACCGGCTCCCAGGGGGTGAGAAAGGAGCGGCTCTTCTCGCGTAGCGCCGCCCATTCGGCGTAGTCGCGCATCTGGCAGGGCCGCAGATAGATCCCCTCGCCCCGTATCGTCGCTTCCCGCCTGGGAAAACTAACCCCGAACAGCGCCATGGTCACGCCCCCGCGTCGACGCGCGCCGCCCGCGCATGCTCCAAAATGAAACGCTTCACGCTCTCGGCATCCTTCTTCACGCGCGCGATCCTCTCCCTTCTCTCGAGAACGGGGGCGAGCCGCGGCGGCGGCCCGACTCGCAAGCCGATGGCGCGCTCGATCGCATCGGGGAATTTCGCCGGATGGGCGGTGGACAGCGCAACGACCGGCGTGCCCGGGTCCTGCTCGAGCCGCGCCCGCGCCGCGCGGACGCCGGTCGCGGTGTGAGGATCGACCACATAGCCGCTCTCGCGATAGGTGCGGGCGATCTCGGCTTCTGTCTCGGCCTCGTTGACGGCGAGGGCGTCGAAATCCGCGCGCACGGCTTTCAGCGCCGGCGCGGGAATTTCGAAGCCCCCGTCGCGATCTAGCGTCTCGAAGGCGCGGGTCACGGCTGCGGATTCCCGGCCGACCGCATCGAACAGGAGCCGCTCGAAATTAGAGGAGAGCTGGATGTCCATCGACGGAGATTGCGTCGGCGTCACGCCGCGCGGCTCGTAGCGTCCCGTCGCCAGCGCGCGCGCCAGAATGTCGTTCTCGTTCGTCGCAACGATGAGCCGCTCGATCGGAAGCCCCATGCGCTTGGCGACATAGCCCGCGAGCACGTCGCCGAAATTGCCCGTCGGCACGGCGAAGGAGATTTTCCGATGCGGCGCGCCGAGCGCCACGCCACTCGTGAAGTAATAGACCATTTGCGCGACGACGCGCGCCCAATTGATCGAATTGACCCCGGCGAGGCCCACGCCCCGGCGAAAGGACTCGTCGCGGAAGAGGCCCTTGAGAAGCGTCTGTGCGTCGTCGAAGGAGCCATCCAGCGCAATCGCGTGGACGTTTTCGTCCGCGACGGTCGTCATCTGCCGGCGCTGCACGTCCGAGACGCGGCCGTCCGGATAGAGGATGAAGACATCGACGTTGGCTCGGCCGCGAAAGGCTTCGATCGCCGCCGCGCCCGTGTCCCCCGAGGTCGCGCCGACGATCGTCGCGCGCAGGCCCCGCTTCTGCAGGAGGGCGTCCATCAGCCGCCCGAGGAGCTGCATCGCCAGATCCTTGAACGCGAGCGTCGGCCCGTGAAAAAGCTCCAGCACGAAGAGATTGTCGGCGATCTGGGTCAGCGGCGCGACCGCCGCATGCGAGAAGGAGGCATAGGCTCCTCGGGCCGTCTCCCCCAGCAGACCGCGCGGCAAGCCGTCGGCGAAGGGCGCGATCAAGGCTTCGGCGGTCTCGGCGTAGGGGCGGCCGGCGAAGGCTTCGATCTCCTCGGGCCCGATGGCGGGATAGCGGCTCGGCACATAAAGGCCGCCGTCGGAGGCCAGCCCCGTCAGCACGACATCGTCGAAGGGAAGCTCGGGAGCGCGGCCCCGAGTGGAAAGATAATGCAAGGCCAAACTTCCGTTCCGCGGCGCCGCCGATCTCAGCAGCCGCGATGTTAACATGGAGACCGCCGCGAGGGGAAAGCCCCTCTCGTCCTCATTCCCTCCAGGCTGCAGGATTAACTAACACGCTCCCGAAGGGCGCGCGAAGCCGTTTTAAAAAGCGCGCGCCATATCAACGGGATTTTCAACGGGATTTAGACGCCAAAGCGGACGCCGGTCTCAAACCCCTTCATCCCGTGGGGTGGTGAGATGCGATTCCAAGCTTCACGATCGTGACGACATAGATGACCGCCATGAAGAGACCCACGCCCGCGGCGATCGCGATGTTGCGCTTACGCTTGGCGGCGTCGCGCCCGTCCTCGGGCTTGTTGGCGCTCACAATACCCCCGCGATCGCCAGGAGCCGCTCGATGACGAGCATCGAGAACAGCAAGAACAGATAGAGGATCGAGAAGCCAAAAAGCCGCCCGGCGGCCTTCTTCGCCGCGGGGCCTTCGCGCAGCGCGTAGACGCGCAAGGAAAACCAAACGAAGGCCGCGCCGAGAACCACCGCCGCCACGCCGTAAACGGCCGAGGCGAAGCCCAGGAGATAGGGGGCGAATCCGAGCGGCGCCAGCGCCAGCGTATAGAGCAGGATCTCCAGCCGCGTGCGGTCGGGGCCAGCGACCACCGGCAGCATGGGCACACCGGCCCGGCTGTAATCCTCGTTCTTGAGGAGCGCCAGCGCCCAGAAATGCGGCGGCGTCCACATGAAGACGATCGCAAAGAGAACCACGCTAGAGACGCTGATCTCGCCCGTCGCCGCGGCATAGGCGACGATCGGCGGAAGCGCTCCGGCGGCGCCGCCGATCACGATGTTCCAGGGCGTCATGCGCTTGAGCCACATCGTGTAGATGACGACGTAAAAAAAGATCGTGAAGGCGAGAAGCGCGGCCGCCAGCCAGTTGGCGATGAGGCCCAGCATCACGACCGACACGCCGGAGAGCACGAGACCAAAGGCGAGCGCTTCGTCCCCTCCGAGCCGCCCCGCAGGGATCGGACGCCGGCTCGTGCGCGACATCACCCCGTCGATGTCGGCCTCGTACCACATGTTGAGCGCGCCCGCAGCGCCGCCGCCGACGGCGATGGCAAGGAGCGAGGCGAGCGCGAGCACCGGATGTGGGGGCTGGGGCGCGAGAAGCAGCCCCGCGAGCGCGGTGAAGACGACAAGCGACATCACGCGCGGCTTCAACAGCGCGAAGTAGTCGCCGGGAGAGGCGGAAAACGGTTGATCGAGGCCCTGCGCGGCGTCGGTCGCGAAACTCGTGTGGCTCATCTGGTCTGATCCGTCGGCGTGCGCTCTGTCAGCGCCGCCTCGCGCGTTGAAGCATGACCCGTGCCGCTGGCGACGACGCCTGCGAGCGCTATGGGAATCGACTTGCCGCCGCGCGAGCCGATCGCCCTCTTTTCAAGCATAAAGGAGGGCCGGGCGCAATTGCTGCGTTGCACCAAAATGTCGCAGCGTCAAGCGCGAGCGCGAGCGGAGTCGTTTTCCCTACTCGATCTCGAGCGACTTCATCTTGCGGTGCAAGGCGGAACGCTCCATGCCGATGAACTCGGCGGTGCGGGAGATGTTGCCGGAAAAGCGGTTGAGCTGGGCGACCAGATATTCGCGCTCGAAGACTTCGCGCGCCTCGCGCAGCGGCAGGCTCATGAGCTTTTCTCCGCGCACGCCGGCAGGGGTCGCCGGCACGAGCTCGCCCACATCCGCCGGCAGCATGTCCGCGGTGATCTCAGCTCCGGGCTCCCCGGCGGTCAGGATCAACAGGCGCTCCACCGCATTGCGCAGCTGCCTGATGTTGCCCGGCCAGTCGTGCATCTGCAGCACGGCGAGCGCATCCTCGCTGATCTTGCGGCGCGGCAAGCCCGAGGCCATCGCCGTCTGCTCGATGAAGTAGTCGGTCAGCTCGCCGATGTCCTCGCGCCGCTCGGCGAGCGAGGGGACGCGCAAGGTGGCGACGGCGAGACGATGGAAGAGGTCCTCGCGCAGGAGGCCGTCCTCGATGCAAAGCTGCAGATCGCGCGAGGAGGACGAGATGATGCGCACATCGACCTCGACCCGGGTCGAGCCGCCGACGCGGAGAAAGTTTTGGTCGACCAGCACGCGCAGAATCTTCGCTTGAGTTTCCTTCGGCATGTCGGAGATCTCATCGAAGAACAGCGTGCCGCCATGCGCCTCCTCGAGCGCGCCGATCCTGAACTCTCCCGGCGAGGCGCCCTCGAAACCGAAGAGCTCGACCTCCATGTTTTCCGGGGTCATCGTCGCAGAGCTGATCACGATGAAAGGCGCCTCCGCGCGGCTCGATTGGCCGTGCATGACGCGCGCCGCAAGCTCCTTGCCCACCCCGGAGGAGCCGGTGATCAGCACGCGCGAATTGACGGGGGCGAGCCGCGCGACGGCGGCCTGCAGCTGGTTCGCCGGCATGGAGGAGCCGACGATACGATCCTGTACGGCGGCGCGCTGTCGCAGCGCCGACACCTCTCGGCGCAGTTTATAAGCCTCGAGCGCGCGTTCGGCGACGAGCACCAGACGGTCGGCCTTGAAAGGCTTCTCGATGAAGTCGTAAGCGCCCAGCTTGATGGCGCTGACGGCGGTTTCGATGTTGCCGTGGCCTGAGATCATCACCACGGGCAAGGAGCGATGCAGCTTCTGGATGGCCTCGAGCACCTGCAGCCCGTCGAGCCTCGAGCCCTGCAGCCAGATGTCGAGGAAGACGAGATGCGGTCGGCGCGTCGCGATCGCCCCGAGCGCTTCGTCGGCGTCCCGCGCCGTGCGGGTGTTGTGCCCCTCGTCGCTCAATATGCCGGCGACGAGCTCTCTGATGTCTTCTTCGTCGTCAACGATCAAAATGTCGTTCGCCATCACGCCCCGCCAACCCCGCTCGACATTGCCCTGGTCTTTTCCGACTCGACCGGCGCCGCCCCGGCGGGAGGCTCGATCGGCAACAGAATACGCACGCAGGCGCCCTTACCGGAGGGCGCGTCGAGCAGTTCCAGACTGCCTCCGTGATCTTCGACTATTTTGGCGACAATCGGCAAGCCCAATCCGGTGCCTTCGGCTCTGGTCGTCATATAAGGCTCGAGCAGGCGTTGCCGGTTCGCCGCGGGGAAGCCCTTGCCATTGTCGATCACATCAAGCTGCGCCATGCCGTCTCTGCGCTTGAGCGCAATACGCACGAGGCCCCTTTCCTTGGGCTCCGATCCTTCACGCGCGGCGATCCCCTCGATTGCGTTCTTCACGATGTTCTGCAGCGCCTGGGAGAGGAGCCGCCGGTCGATCTGCGCATAGAGCCCCTCAGCGGGCAGTTCCTCGACGATATCCACGTCGACGTTGCCGACCCGCATCAGAAAGGCCGTTTGGCGGACGCTCTCGCAGAGATCGTCGCGCTCGGGGCGAGCCTTGGGCATGCGCGCGAAGGTGGAGAACTCATCGACCATTCTCTTGATGTCGTCCACCTGCCGCACGATCGTGTCGGTGCACTGGTCGAAGATCTCGCGATCCGTCTGAATGAGCTTGCCGTATTTCCGCTTGAGCCGCTCAGCGGAAAGCTGGATCGGGGTCAACGGGTTCTTGATCTCGTGGGCGATGCGGCGCGCCACGTCCGCCCAGGCGGAGCTGCGCTGGGCGGTCACGAGGTCGGTGATGTCGTCGAGCGTCACGACGAACTTCGTTCCTCCCGCCGCCGCGCCCGAAGAGGTCACGCGAATGTTGTAGATTCGCTCGCTCGCCCCGCGCTTTATGGTGAGCTGCCGCTGCACCGCGCGGGGGAAAACCTCGGCCGCGTCGGCGAGGGCGGGCGCGATCTCTGGCGCCGCCTCCTCCACCCGCCTCGGCGCCGCGGCGTCGCCTCCCCGCAGAAGGGCCTCGGCGGAACGGTTCACGACGGTGATCCAACCCGCGGCGTCGACGCCGATCACCGCGGCCGGCACGCCGGCCAGCACGGCCTCCGTGAACGCGCGGCGCTCCTCGTTGATCCGGCTCGCCTCCATCAAGCGCTTCTGCTGCACGTCGAGCTCGGTCGTCATCTTGTTGAAGACGTCACCCAATCGCGAGAGGTCGCCATGGTCGCGATCGACCTCGACCCGCACGGCCAGATTGCCAGCGGAGACTTGGTCGGTCGCGGCGATAAGCGTCCGGATGGGGGCGACGAGGCGGTTGGCGAAATCGAGGCCGACCCAGATCGCGGAAAGGAGAAGGATCATCGTCAGCATCGCGTAGATGATCGCGAAGTTGCGCTTGACCGCCGCGCCGAAGCTTTCGAAGCTGTCGTAGTTCTTGATGAATATGCCCGCCTGCCGCGGAAACTCGATCGCGAAAGGATGCATCGGCCGCGTGACATAGAGATAGGTGTCGGGGAAGCTCGTCAGCAGGCGCAGACCGACGAAGGTGCGATCGTCGTCGATCATCCGGCATTGCAGCTTGCCGAGGCGCGCATCGCGAAAGTCTTCCTGCGGCAGCGCGATCACGATGGCGCTGGCTGCCGTCGGATCGCCGATGACCTGATCGATGATCTGCCCATTGGGATGAACGAGCGCCGCCACCGAGAACCCGAGCGTGCGCGCGCGGCTCTCGAAATATTTGTGATAAAGATTACGGTCAGCGTCATAGATAGCCCGCGACTGGTCGAGGTCGGAGGCGGTGAGCTGCGCCTCCTTCAGGAGCTCGCCGCATTGCGTCTCGCGAAAGGTCTGCGCCGCTTCCGCCGTCTTGTGCACGAAACCCTTGAGATTCGACATGAAGGCGGGAGAAAGCGCGCGCTCGAGGCTGACCGTCCCCACGACCGCGACGGCCAGCGCCGGAATGAGCGCCACGAGCGAGAAGAAGGCGACCGTGCGCATGTGCAGGCGAGCCGCGGCCTCGCCCTTCCGCCAGGCCCGCCAGAGCGTGAAGGACTGGCGCAGCACCATGGCGAGCAGCAGCACGATCGCCACGCCGTCGGCGATGTAGAGCAGCAGCAGCGTGTGGCTGTTGGGCTCGATCGGGCCGGCCCAGGCGATGACGAGGAAGGTCGCGGAGGCGCAGGCGAGAGAGGCGAGAACGACGGCGGGACCGGCCCAAGCCCAAAGCGAGCGGCGCCCTGCTGGCGCCACGAGTTGGCCCTCGGATTTTCCCCCTTGAGACATTGGCCGCTCTAAGCAGGAAGTCGCGGCGGCAATGAGGCGGAAAACCGGGACAATGAGCCCTTTCTGAAATTTTGTCTTCGAGAGGTCATCCGGCCGGTTGGGCTTCGACCAAGTCTCCGACGCGGTTGAGAGTGTGGCGTAATGTCAACACGCCAATCGCCTCGGCTGTATTGCGACGGAGAACCCAAGCTCTTCCATACTCTCGCCGAGGCTCCAATCGCGTGCGACGAGGCAAAGCGATTAGGGCCGCCTCAACGTGTTCGTCGAGCAAAAAGAGAGGGCGGGTCGAGACATTCGTTTATGTCCGCGCCCGACAAGAGCGGGAAAACGTCCTGCCTCGCGGAAAAACACACGCTAGCGCGGCGCGCGCATCAGTCTTATGTCGAGATCGTTGATCTTCTTGCGCAGCGTGTTGCGGTTCAGCCCCAAGAGCTCGGCGGCCTTGATCTGATTCCCGCGGGTCGCGGCCAAGGCGGCGGAGATCAGCGGGACCTCGATCTCGCGGATCACGCGGTGATAGAGGCCCGGCGGCGGCAGACCGTCGCCGAAATCGCGAAAGAGCCGGGCGAGATGCGTCTCGACCGAAGCCGAGAGCGTTTGACCGCTTTCCAACTCGCGGTCCGCGCCCGGCGCGCTTGAGCTCGGGACCAGCAGCGACGCGGAACGGGGCGCTTCGGCCGAAAGCTCGGCCTCGATGAGCGCTTCGCTGACGACCTCCTGGGGATGCAGCGCCGCAAGACGGCGAATCAGATTCTCAAGCTCGCGAATGTTGCCGGGCCAGCGATAGCGCTTCATCCGGTCGAGCGCCGCCTGCTCGATGTATTTCTGCGGCAGCCCTTCGGCGACGGCCTGCTTGAAGAAATGATGCGCGAGATCGGGAATGTCCTCGGTGCGCTCCCGGAGCGGCGGAAGCCGCAGCGGCACCACGTTGAGGCGGAAGTAGAGGTCCTCGCGGAAGAGCCCCTGTTGAATGAGGATGCGCAGGTCCTTGTTGGTCGCGGCGACGATCCGGACATTGGTCTTGATCGGCGTGCGGCCGCCGACGGTCGTGTATTCGCCCTGCTGCAGCACGCGCAAAAGCCGCGTCTGCGCCTCCATCGGCATGTCGCCGATTTCGTCCAGGAACAGCGTGCCGCCTTCGGCCTGCTCGAAGCGGCCGGCCGAGCGTTGCGCCGCGCCGGTGAACGCGCCCTTCTCATGGCCGAAGAGCTCGCTCTCGATCAGATCGCGCGGGATCGCCGCCATGTTGATCGCGACGAAGGGACCTTTCTTGCGCTTGCCGTAGTCGTGCAGCGCGCGGGCGACAAGCTCCTTGCCCGTGCCGGATTCGCCGTGAATGAGCACGGTCAGATCCGTCAGCATCAACCTGGCGAGCGAACGATAGATTTCCTGCATCGCCGGCGAGCGCCCGACGAGCGGCATGCCCTCGAGCTCCTCGCCGCCGCCCCCCACCTGACTCTTGGGCTCGGCGAGCGCGCGGCCGACAATGCCGACGAGCTCCTTGAGGTCGAAGGGCTTCGGCAGATAGTCATAGGCGCCGCGCTCAGAGGCGCGTATCGCCGTCATGAAGGTGTTTTGCGCGCTCATCACGACGATGGGCAACTCGGGCCGCAGCTTCTTGATTCGCGGCAACAGCTCGAAAGCGTTCTCGTCGGGCATCACCACGTCGGTCACGACGAGGTCGCCTTCTCCAGACTGCACCCAGCGCCAGAGTGTCGCCGCCGTGCCGGTCGTGCGCACCTCGTAGCCCGCGCGCGAGAGCGCCTGCGCCACGACCGTTCGGATCGCAGCGTCGTCGTCGGCGACCAGAATCTCGCCTCGCGTCATCGGCCGTCTCTCCCCTTCTGCGCGATTATCGATACATCGGCATGAGGATTCGGAAGCAGGTTCTTCCGGGCTTCGATTCGCATTCGATGACGCCGCCGTGGTCGTTGATGATCTTGGCAACTAAAGCAAGTCCAAGGCCAGTTCCCGAAGTCTTGGTGGTCACAAAGGGATCGAAGATATGGCCGAGGATCTCCTCCGGCACGCCCGGACCATTGTCGCGTACGCGGAACTCGAGCGGCAGCCCGACGGCGCGCTCCTGGCCCCGCATGCGGAGGCTAACGCCCGGACGGAAGGCGGTGGAAAGCTCGATCTCGCCATTGGACGCGTCGCCGATCGCCTCCGCGGCGTTCTTGATCAGGTTCAGGAAGACCTGCACGAGCTGGTCGCGGTCGCCGGCGAGCGGCGGCAGAGACGGGTCGTAATTTTCGACAAAACGCACACGACGGCCGAAGCCCGAACGCGCCAACTGTTTTACGTGATCGAGCACCGTATGGATGTTGATCTTCTCGCGCTTGAGCGGGCGCTGATCGGAAAAGGCCTCCATGCGGTCGACAAGCCGGACGATCCGGTCGGTCTCGTCGCAGATCAGGCGCGTCAGGGCGCGGTCCTCGTCATCCAGGCCGGACTCGAGCAGCTGGGCCGCGCCTCTGATGCCGGAAAGCGGGTTCTTGATCTCATGTGCGAGCATGGCGGCCAGGGCCGAAACCGAACGGGCCGCGCCCCGGTGGGTGAGCTGTCTGTCTATTTTTTCAGCAATTGTTCGTTCTTGCAGCACAACGAGAACATCGCCCGGTTCGCCGGGCAACGGGGCGCAATGCGCGTCGACGCGCCGCTCGTCCGCCGCAAAGCGCCCGATATCAACTTTGTATTCATTGATGGGCGCGCCGCGCTCGCGCACTTCCGCGATGAGCGTCAGGAGCGAAGAGCCGAAGGGCAGGATCTTGTCGAGCGACGCGCCGATCAGGATCGGCTTCGAGATCTCGAAAAAGCCCTCGGCGGCGGCGTTCGCGTCGGCGATCGTTCCGTCCGCCCGCACCGTAAAAATGGCGTGCGGCAACGTCTCGAGGATACAGGCGCGATCGCCCCCGCCCAGAACGCGCAGCCGCGACGTGGCGTTGACCCCGAGCCTAACGGGCTTGCTCTCCGTTGTCATGCGGCGGCCTCGACAGGCTGCGCGGAGAAAATCGCGGACAAAAGCCGTCGCGCGTCGTCAAGGTCCGTCTGCACAAGCAGGGCGCGGCGCGAGCCAGGATCGCGCTCGCCGAGGCCGGCGCAGTCGACATAGGCGGCAAGATGCTTGCGCGCGTGACGCAGACCGGCGAGCGGGCCCATCGCCTGGCAAAGGCCGGAGAGATGTTCGAGCGCGATCTCGAGACGCTCGGCGAGGGCGGGCTCAGGCCGCAGGCGGCCTGTTTCGAGAAAATGCGCCACGTCCCCGACGAGCCAAGGGCGGCCCTGCGCGGCGCGTCCGATCATCACCGCGTCGGCGCACGACAATTTCAGCATTTTCTTAGCGGCCCCGGGCGAGTCGCAATCGCCGTTGGCGACGACGGGGATTTTAACCGCGGCCTTCACCGCGGCGATCGCCGCCCAGTCGGCGCGGCCCTCATAAAATTGCCGGCGCGTGCGGCCGTGAACGGTGAGGAGAGCCGCGCCCTCCCCTTCCGCAGCGCGCGCGAGCTCGGGCGCATTCAGCGACTCTTCGTCCCAGCCGAGCCGCATCTTCACGCTGACCGGACCGCCTGCGGCGCCGACCGCCGCCGCCACGATGCGCCGCGCGAGATCGAGATCGCGCATCAACGCCGCGCCAGCGAGACCGCCGGTCACGCGCTTGCACGGACAGCCCATGTTGAGGTCGATCCAATCGGCGCCGGCCGCGACCGCGCTTTTTGCGGCTCGCGCAGCGCTCTCGGGATCGCAGGCGGCGATCTGCACGATGTCCGGGCCGCCCTTGGAGGCCGACCGGGCCAGCCGCATCCGTGTCTCCCGGTCTCCCCGCGCGAGGCCCGCCGCGGCGACCATTTCGCCGACGGCCGCCGACGCCCCGAATCGCAGCGCGATCCGGCGCACGGCTGCGTCTGTGACTCCCGCCATGGGCGCGAGGAAGCAACCGCCATGGAGCGTGAAGCGCCCCACGCGGATGGCGGGCGTGGAGGGACTCCTGCCTAAAGTTTCCGCATCTTTCATCTTGCCCGAAGCATAAGCAAACCGGGAGGCAAGGGCAAGACGTCGTTGCGTCGCATGCCGCGCCTGGACGGAGCGCCCCGCCGCTTTATGTGACGCTTGGACTGCAGGAGGCAAAATTGTCTGAAGAACTCAACCGCGAAAAGGTTATCGGCGTGGAGCGCGAAAAACTCGAAGAGCTGCTCGAGCGCCTACGCGACGTCACCCGCCAGCGCGACGAGCTGCTTTCCCAATACGAGTCCATGGCCCTCCAGGTCGACGAGTCGACGAAAGATGTCGATGGCGCTCTTCTCGAAGCGCGGACCAACGCCAAGAGAGCCCAAGAGTGCGAGGTCGTGGAGCGGCAGGAGGCGGCGCAGATCGCGGAGCTCGGGCGCCAGCTCGAAGAGGAGCGCCGGAAAAGCGGGGAGATCGCGGCGGACCTCGCCCGTTATCGCGATTCCGTGGAGCAAAAGCTCGCCGGGCACGCGCGGCGCGAGGATCCCTGGAGCCTATTGGCGTTCGCGATTTTGCAGATCCTTTCACAATCGGTCGCTTGGGCGCGCGCGAAAATTCCGCCCGACAGCGCTTTCTTGCCGTGGTTCGATCGGACGGTCGCGTTCGCCAAGAAGGCCGGCTGTCTCGCGTGGCGATGGGGCAAAGCGTCTCTCGAATGGGCCAAGCCGCGCGTCATCGACCTCTGGAAGCGGGCCAAAAGCGAAGTCGCGCAGATCATGAGCAAGGAATAGCGCTGAGTCCGCGCCGCCGGGCCCTTTCGTGAAAAATCCGTTCCGTCGCGCTATTCGGCCTGTTGCTTGAGACAGCGCTCAGCGCCGCCTTCCTGGCTCATATTGCTTCGCCAGGGCTCGAATACAACTCATAAGCTCCATCCTCTCCCCCTCCTCCAAGCTCCTCAAGCTGCTGAGGCGCTCTTCAAGGAGGTCCGCCAACTCCTTGGGCGAGGTGACGAGCTGACTTTTCTTCGCGACCAGTTCTTTTGAGCTCGGGCCCACGCACTCCAAGAGGATTGAGCGCACCTTGTCCAAAAAATCGGGCGATAGCGCCGGAGCCTCATGTGCGGAGGATTGAACCGCGGTTTTCCGCGCTTTGGCGGGATCGCTGTCCCCAAAGGTGAGCGGAAACTCCACGAGCGAGGTCATGTCGGTCATCGTAGAGGGAATTTGAGTTCCAGTCTTATGGAGTGAATCCCGAATGGCTTCCGCTAGCTTATGAATTTTTAGCGCACTCTCTTCACAGTCATAAGGCTTAAATCGGAGATATCTGAAGTCGACCCATTGACGACTACGAAGAAAATTCAGCAACTCAAAACTCTTAGTCGATCGGCCAATTGCTGACTCGTCGATATCGACGTATTGAATTGGGAAAATCATATCGACGCGACCGCGCGCAGCTTCCCAACGCCTGAACTGCACGACTTCGCGGCGACACCAGTCGCTTTGGAGGAAGGCTGTCGTCAAAATCGGGATGAAGAAAGATACGTCTTTCAGGCTTTCACCAATCTGGCTTTCCCAGGCGCCGCCGAACGAAATCGAAGCGCGATCTTGAAAAATGCTCACCCTTTCTCGACCAATCAGCAGCTGCAATTGCGCCGCCACTCGCTCGCGCAACTGGCTTAGTCGACCTTGAGAATTTTCATCATCTAACCTGCTATAGCTCCAAAATCCCGTTGGCTTAAGCATTCCTGCGCTCGCATTCCCGCCAACGGCGTTGTTTCCTGGTTTCAATTCTCTTCGGACCGTGGGCTCTCATTGAGCTCGAGGCTTCTGCGCATCCTCGTGAAGGACTTTGCGAGCCGCGCGATCTCATCCGATCCGCGCCGGTCGAACTCGCGCTCTTTGCCGGGCAGATTCTGGCTCACCGCCTCGGCAATGGCCGACATCTGCCGCACCCAACTCGTCACGATCAACTCGAGGCCCAGGTTCAGCGCAGCCGCAAGCATCACCCAAACCCCAAGATAGATGAACAGGAATAACTTCTTGATCTCCATCGCACGGTCGAGCGCCACCTTCATCGGCACCGTCACAATTTGCGCGCCGATGGTATCCCCGTCTTTCCATCGGAATCCGTGTTCCGATCCATAAAGCTTGAGCATCGACGCCGGAGCTTTTTCCGGCGCGTCGTGACATTTGAGGCAGCCGGCCGAGGCCTTGAGCGGCGCCGAAATCATCAATTCATCGCCGTCCACTCCCTCTATAATCTGAACATTATCCTGTTTGAGCGACTCCTCCACGTCATTTTTCTGAAAATACTCGATAACTTTTCTTTCCTCATCTCCTGCCGTCTCCTCGGGAACGGTCGGATTCAGCGCGCGCTCTTTATAAGCATAGCTGGCGAACTCAGGCCTGGCGTGAAGAATCTCATGGATGCGTCGAAATGTTTCCTTGGCCGCATACGCGGACACGGCCTGGGGAAAAAACAGCTTCTTGTCCTTCGCCATTTTCTCTTCGAAAATCCAGGCAACCTTGTCTGACGTATAGTCTCGCATGCCCTTGGCGCTGGCCATCATGATGCGCGCTTTCTCTTCCACTTCCTGCCTGGCCAACTGCTCAAGTTTGGGAGCGGATAGAAACCAGAAAAGAGCTGCTCCTAGAGCGCCGACGACGAGCAACAGCAAATTCAACTTTGTCCGCAACCCCATGATGGATCAAACCCCTCGTCCAGAAATGCAAAATTCAGGTCCGACCTGCCGATCGCCGCGGACATTTTAGCCCCCTAACATTGCATAGATGCATATAATATCTCTCGATTTCCTCCGAGCAAGAGAGTCCCGCGCTTCCAGCCGTCAAGCCGACAGTCTGCATGATCGATCCTCAGAGTTCAGAGCGCGATGCGATTCGTGCGAATAACCGGTTTCCACTTTTTCGCCTCGGACTTTGGGCAATGGCGGCGCAAGCTCGGCTCCTTAAAACTCGTCAGGAAGAGTTGGGCGCGTCAGCGCGAGACGCGCGGGGAATACGCCATGACGCTTGCAGAACAGAAGGACAGGCGAAATTCCGTCCGCCGGCGCGCCTTCAAGCAAGCCAGAATCGGCTTCCATGAACTCTCCGCGGCGATCGACTGCGTGATCCGCGACGCCTCCGAAAAAGGGCTTCGCCTGCTGGTCGACAGCCCCGTCGGCGTTCCCGACTGCTTTTACATCGTGCGAGAAGGACAGCCGGCACGAAAGTGCCGCGTCGTCTGGCGTCGCGCCAGCGGGCTCGGCGTGGAGCTTGGCGTGAAGTTCATTTGAGCTGGAGCGGTCAAAGGCATCTGTTCGCCTGGAGCTGAAGCGGCCAGGCGTTGCAGTTGATGTGCTGCCAGGGGGCCGACTGCTGCTGCGCAACGCAATTGTTGAAGTTGTTCCGAATCGCCGCGCAGAGCGCGGCCTTGTTGTTGACCGGCGGCGCGGCGCCATATCCCGGCCCACCCTGCCAGCCCCCGCCACCGTATTGCTGCGCACGCCATTGTTGACGCATCTGTCTGAGCTGCCAGCAGGCGCGATCGTCGCCGTAATCGCAGGCCGCCCGCAGCTGCTCCCAATAGGCGTGACGGTCGTCGCCACCGTCGCCGTACCATCCTTCTTGAGCGTGAGCTCCCGTGGAGATGGCGAGAGCGGCGATCACGGCAAAAAGGGAGGGCTTGAGCTTCATGAACTTTATCCTCGGTCGGCGACCATCACGGCGCAAGGACCAAGCTAGCCGAGCTCCCTGCGCCCGAAGCTCGGGTGCGAACGCCTGTGTGGTCGCTAAGATCCTTGATGGGGCTCGGCACGCCTGCGAAAGGTCCGCTTTGAAGCGGCTTCTTTGCAGCCTTTCGCGGGCGATCGACCATCGCCGTGACGACCGCGTTGATCTTCGGGTTCACCTTGTCGATGCGCTGGATCGCGGCGTCGACGAACTCGAGCGCGGCGACCTCGCCTTTGCGAACGAGCTCAGCCTGTCCGATTCCGTCGAGCCGGGCGAGATCCCGCGCGGCGCCGGCGGTCTTCGAAACGAAACCGGGAAGCGCCGACGCGACCGCGCTGGCGGCGGATTTCAGGACGAGGCGGCGTCCGTATGCGGACATGATAGCGGCTCCCCTTCGCAGGTGAATTTCCCGACTTCGGCCCGTTTCGACAGCCTCGACGCTATTGCTTAAGCCGTTGATTGAACATGGTGATCCCGGCAGGGCTCGAACCTGCGACCTACGGTTTAGGAAACCGATTTCAGGGCCAGACACAGCGAGACAAAACCGGACGCAATCCCCTGTCTCGCTCCCTTCTTTCTCTTGTATTTAGGTTGCCTTTCCGGTAGCGTCTAGGACATGGGGTAACGCGCTAAGACAGGCTTTTCTTGTTACCCAGAGGCAACCCGAAGGCTTGGGGTAACGGTTTGGGTGACTAGTCGCAACCGCCTGAAATTGCGCAATCGGGACAACCGTTGCCTGACCGTTGCTCACCGCCGCGGCGGGGATGGAGGGAATTCACATGGCAAAAGATTTGACCGAAGCGGCGCTCAAGAACCTGAAACCGGGCCCGACTCGCCGTGAGATTCCCGACGGCCACACCCGCGGTCTCTACCTAATCTTGCAGCCATCCGGCGCCGCCAGCTGGGCGGTGCGCTATCGAGACATCGCCGGCAAGGGGGCGAAGCTGACCTTGGGCCCCTATCCTGCGATCCGAATCCCCGACGCGCGCAAACTCGCCAGTGAGGCACTTACAAAGGTCGCGCGCGGAGAAAACCCGGCCGCCGCCAAGCGACAAGCGAGGGAAGCCGCCAGAGCCGCAGTGCGGAGCGACACCGATCTCGTCGAAAATGTCGTCGCCCTCTTCGTCGAACGCCATGCGAAAGCAAAAACGCGCGACTGGCGCGAGACGGAGCGGCTGCTCGTCAAGAACATCGTTTCGGCTTGGAAAGGTCGGCGGCTTTCCGAGCTTGGCCGCGCGGACGTACACGCGGTGTTAGAGCCGATTGTCGATCGCGGCTCGCCGGTCTCCGCAAACAGGACATTCGCGCAATTGCGGCGCATGTGCCGCTTCGCGGTCGAGCGCGGAATTATCGACCGCAACCCATGCGAAGGGCTGAGTTTGCCATCTGTCGAAAAGTCCCGCGACCGCGTCCTAAGCGACGACGAGCTTGCGCTGCTCTGGAAGGCCGCAGAGGGGCTGGGCTATCCCTTCGGCCCGATCGTGCAATTACTTGTCCTTACGGGCCAGCGTAAGAGCGAGATCGCCGAGGGGCTATGGAGCGAGATCGATCTCGACGCCGCACTCTGGAGCCTGCCCGCGGCGCGCGTGAAGAACAAGCGCCCGCACGCGGTGCCGCTATCGCCGCAGGCGACGGCAATCCTTCGGACCTTGCCGCAGATTGAGAGTTGCGACTTGATCTTCAGCACCACGGGCGAAACCGCGTCTTCCGGCTTCTCGCGCGCGAAGGCGTCTCTCGACAAGGCCATAACCAAGGCCAATGGCGGCGAGCCAATCGCGCCGTGGACGTACCATGACATTCGGCGCAGCGTCGCCAGTGGCCTCGCGCGCATCGGCGTGGACCTCGTGGTAATCGAGCGCACACTCAACCACATTAGCGGCTCGTTCGCCGGAATCGTCGAGACCTACCAGCGGCATAAATTCGAGGCGCAAATGCGCGACGCGCTGGAGCGCTGGGCACGTCATGTCGAGCGCGTCGTCGCCGGTGCCCCCGCGAAGGGTAACGTCGTCGAGTTGGCGGATAAGAAGAGGGCATGACGATGGACGGGGCAGTGAAAGCCGCGGATAGCGCTACCGACGACCTCGGCGCTTTCGTCGAGTTCATGAGAGACACCGCGTCGCAAGCCATCAAATACGAAAAGCTGGCGGATTCCGACCGACAGGAATTAGAGCGAGCTGAAAAGCGGCTTGGACCTGCGTTTCATGAGCTCATGAAATTAATCAACGCTCAACCAAATCAGACCTTGCGCGAGTTGTATGCAGTTCACCTTCACGATGCTCTCGGCTCAGCATTCGTAGTTGGAGCCTGCGGCAGCGTTCCCCAGAGCGCTGATCCCTACCTACAGTCTCAACGGAACTCCAAGGCGGGGCAGAGAGAGAGGCCGAAGGCAAAGAGCCCCTTCACTGATTGGATTATCAGATCGAAAAGACGAAATCCTTCGATCACGAATACCGAAATTGCGGAAGCGATGGAGCGGAACGCCAGGAATGGTCTTGATGGCGAATTTGAATTTGATGGCGCGCGCGATGAGATCGTAGCTGAAGCCGAAACGGATAACGAGAAGAGGCTGAAGCTTTCGAGCCTACCGAGTACCATTTCCAAGGCCCTGAAAAAATTTTCGGGGAGCAATTGACGCTAACCGGTTAGCGGAAAAACCGCGTGAGATTGATTCGCCTTGTCCGATGGAAAACCGGAAAGGCAAGTCACGATGCACAATGAGCAGCTTATCCCTAAAGTTCAAACCGCCCGCGAATTCGGCGTGACGCCGCGCACGCTGGATCGCTGGCGTCACGACGAGCGGCTCCAATTTCCGCAGGGCGTCTGCATAAACGGGAGGTGGTACTTCCAGCGTGGCGCCTTGGAAGCTTGGAAAATCTCGCGCGCTCGCGCCTCTGTCGGCGAGGCCGCGTGAACGATGTACACCACGAAAGAAAACCCGCCCCTTTCGGCTAAAGGGCGGGCTCCTGAATCTTTCATCGGCTTGGCAGCGGCGAACGACCGGGAGTTTATCAAAGTCGAATCGCCTCTTCAACACTTTCGCGCGCGGTTCATCGCGCGGAGATTCGCCGTCCCGGATGATTTGGCGATCTTGCTCGCCGCTCTCGTGTTTGAGCGAGGTGGAGCATGAGCCTCCGGATTCTCGCGACCGGAACGCTCTACCGTGACCCCGAGCGGCGCACGGCGAAGACAGGCCGCCCCTTCTGGACTGCGACCGTCAAAACAAAAGACGGCGATGCGACGCAGTGGGTCAAGGTGTGCGTCTTTTCCGAGACCGCCAGCGCCGAGTTGATGCGCTTGAAGGACGGCGACGCCTGCTCTGTCCAAGGTCGGTTTGAGGTCGCCACGTATGAACGCGACGGTAAGACCGAGATTCGGCTGACGTGCATCGCCGACGCGGTTCTCGCGCTCCGGGCGCCCCCGAAACAGCGCAAGCCAAAGGCCGCCCCCGCCGCGTCGCCCACGCTCCCGCTCGAGCATCGCGCGCCTGATCGCGGCTTTAAGAGCCGCTGCGGCGCGGCCGTCGACGGTCTCGACGACTCGGTCCCATTCTGAGGAAAACGCACGATGCACAAAGTCTACAGTACAACCCCGAACGACCTTCCGCACAAAGCGGACCATCTCGCAAAACTCTTCGGCGTCCTTGCTGCGCGTCCACAGCACTGCGCCAAAATCGCGGATTTTCTGAAGAAGGAACCAAACTCTCTCTCTCCAGCGTACGTCCTGTGGGACGACAACGGCATTGTAGGAGTCATGACAATCGAAATCGGCGACGCATCCGAGAACGTGCTCCTACTGAAGGACGACAAATCGGTAGAGAACTTCGGCATTCATCGCAGCACTGGGGCTCACGGCGCCTTCGTCGAGTTTCAAAGAAAGGTGCTTTGGCCAGAGCCTCCCGAAGAAACTCTCCGTGAAATTCAAGCCGAGCTGGACTGGCTGCTCAGCAAAGGCTTCGAGCCGTTTATTCGCAGCGCGTGCGGTGAAGTCGTCGACTTCGGCTTCGAGCGACGGACGGATTGTTCACTCTCGGCCTATGCGCAAAAACGCGCAAAGGCGCTGAGCGACGCCTTCTACTCCGATCCGTCGATCCGCAGCGCCATCACAAAGCTGCACAATCAATACGAACGATGCCCCTGTCACGATCGCCAGGACGCGTCGGACATTCCGTTTTGAGGGGGCGCAGATGGCGAGGATCACCGCCGCCGGTCCCCAACCCGACGCTCTCCCCGCGTTTTTGCATCGTGACGCTGTCCAAGACGTCGCAGTCAATCTCGTTGGATGGAGCGCCATCCTCGCTGCGGAAGCTCCGCGCGCGCCGGGCCATGAATTGCTCGGCGTGCTCCGCAAGATGCGGGAGGCCCTGCTTCTCGCAATCGACGAGACAAAGGCGCTCGCCGCACTCGAGGAACGGGGCCGCGAATGAGCACTCCCGAAATTTCATCGCTCGAGCGCGAGGCCCTCGACGAATGGCGCCAGGAGGAAGGCGCCGCGCGCCGCGAGCCCAAGCGCGCGACATGCGCGCCGGATCTTGAGGACATCATCCTCGACGACGGCTCGTGCCCGGAGGAGCTGGCCGACTTCTACAATCCACAGGGAACGGCGGAGCCGAAGGTGGCGACAAAATTCAAGCTGGAGCCATGGGAGAGCATAAAGCGCGACGTCGGCGGTGAATGGCTCATAAAAAAGCTGATCCCCAAAACCGGGAAAGGGACGCTCTTCGGCGAGTCGCAATCCTTCAAATCCTTCGCGGCGCTGAACGTCGGCGTTTGTATCGCCCTTGGCCGCGATTTTGCCGGCCGGCGCACTTGCGCCGCGCCCGTCGTCTACGTCGCCGCTGAGGCCGCGGGGAGTGTCAGAAAACGTATTAGCGGAATCCGCGAGGACAACCCGGATCTTCCGTCATCGCTGCCTTTTCATCTCATCGGAGACGCCCCAAACCTTGGAACGGGACCAGAAGACCGCATCGCGCTTATCGCGTCGATTCAAGCTTTCAGCGTGGCGCCCGGCCTCATCGTGCTCGACACGTTGTCAATGTGCCTTGGCGGCGGCGACGAGAACGGAAGCGGGATGCAAACCCTGATCGCCAACGCCGAGGCGCTCGCCAATCACTTCGGCTGCTTCGTCCTAATCGTCCACCACGTCGGCCTTGGCGACGACGGCCGCGAGCGCGGGCATTCTAGCGCACTCGGCAACATGGACGTGCGCATCCTCTGCCAGCGCAAAATTCCCGAGATGTTCGCGACACTCACATGGAAAAAGCTTAAGGACGAAGAATGCGGCTTTTCCCTCCGGGCGCACCTTGCTCGCGTCGTGCTCGACGTCGACAATGACGGCGACGAAGTCTCAACCCTCGTCGTGGACCGCGTAGAAGACGCCGAAACGAGAGCGGCGGGACCTAAACAAACCTCGATCCCGAAATCGCGGCGCACCCTTATGGACGTCATCAAAGAGGCCCTCGACGACAAGGGCGAAGACTTCAAGCCTTGGGCGGATGGTCGCACAGTCCGCGTCGTCGCCGATGAGATTGTGCGTAAACGCTACTACGCTCGCATCGCCGAAGCGCCAAAGGAAGGCGACACGCCCAAGAAACGCGCCGACCGCCAGCGACAGGCGTTCAACGGCGCAATCAAAGCCTGCATCGACGCTCAATTGCTGGTCGCCAACTCCAGAAACGGCGAACGCGTCCTGTGGCTTCCGTGAACCTCGCAAGCGTGAGCTAGCGGAGGGTCTTATAGACCCTCCTCACGCTCGCTCACGGTCTTCGACGTGAGGCCGCGTGAGATTTTCACGCTTTCTCACGCTTTCTCACGCTCGCGCCTTCGGGGAGAAAACAGCGCGGCGATGGTGTGGGCGAGACCCGAGAAGCCATTTCCCCTCGCCCGTAATTTTTCAGCCCCCTCCCCTCGTCGCTCGCCTCGTAGCTGCTATGCGGAGCCAAGAGCGCGCGACCCCCGCCTTGCTCATCTGCAACCCGCGACGGCGTTTGCCTTGGACTTAGCCGCTGCTCCGATAATTCACGCAGAGTTCTTGTGGAATAGGCCAGAGCTGGAGCTTCTCCTATCTGCGACGCGGCGTTTCGGTCCGCGCCCGCCCCTCTCGGGAGCGTCCCGCGAGGGCGCCTGCAAGGCCATCGTTACCCTGTCACCTGATGGGCTAACAGGCGCTCTGTCTAATAATATCTAGTAATGTCAATATTGTATGGCTGTATTTTTTGGGTTATATTCTCGAGGGTAACCAATGGGTAGCTGAATGGGTCATCTTGAGAGCATATCGCCCACGAATAGAAGCCGCGTCACCAACGCTAGGTTGCAAGGTCGCGTAACTTCGCGCGCCCTGTTCGCGGAGGGCGACGGCCGTTCAATATGGGGCCGCAGATATCGGGACCTCGTTACCCTCTTCGCCGATGACCTCGGCGGCCTCGCCACAATGACCGAGTTAAAGCTCGGCCTAGTCCGCCGCACGGCGGCGCTGGCCATCGAATGCGAAAAGCTCGAAGACAGGCTCGCCAATGGCCAAAAGGTCGACATAGACCTTCTGGCGCGGCTGTCCGGGCATGTGCGCCGCCTCTCGGAGACATTGGGCCTCGATCGCGTCAAGCGGGACATAACACCGAGCCTCGCCGATATTCTGGCGTCACATAGCGAGGCAGAGAAGCCCACTACGCCAGTCGGGGCGCGCCGAGCCACTTGTCACCATAGGGCTCGGCAAAAGGCCGCCAGAGACGCCCGCAATGGCGCTGATGAGGCTTGCGAATGAAGGCGCTGGTCACCCTCCGCGCCGCGTTCAGCGACCCGCATCTCCTCGGCGGCGTCATGGGTGGCGACTCCCGCGAGCCGATGCGGGCGCTCTTGCTCGCGTCGCAGGGCGAGACGCTCACGGATTCGGAGCGGGCGCACTTTCAACGCCTCACGGGCCGCGAGTATGAGCCGACCGAGCGTGTCGAAGAGCTTCACGTTATCGCCTCGAGACGCGCTGGCAAGTCGTCGGCGCTGGGCGCCATGGCGGTCTATCTCTCGGCGCTGTGCGATTACAAGGACTGCTTATCGCCCGGCGAGCGCGGGATTGTGCTTATCTTGGCCGAAAATCAGCGGCAAGCGCGCACCTTGTTCGACTACGTCGAGGGCGCATTCGAGGCGTCGGCGGCGCTGCGGAAGCTCATTGTGGGGCGCACTCAATCCACGCTGTCGCTCAGCAACAGAATTGACGTTGAGGTCCGGGCCGCAGACTTCCGCTCTATTCGCGGCCTGACGCTCGTCGCGTGTCTCTGCGAAGAAATCAGCATGTGGCGCTCTGACGAGTCCGCCAATCCGGATAGCGAGATCATCGCGGCAGCGGCGCCCGGGCTTCTGACGACGCAGGGCCAGCTTTTCAGCATCGGCTCGCCCTACGCGAGGCGGGGCTTTGCCTACACGGCTTACAAAGAACACTGGGGCCCAGAGGGTGACGAGAAGATTCTTGTAGCGCTTGGATCGACGCGCGACTTCAATTGCACGGTCTCGCAGGATTGGATTGACCGGAAAGTGAAGCGCGACCCGTCGAAGGGCCAATCCGAATATCTGGGGCAGTTCCGCCAAGACATCGAAGCTTTTGTGTCGCCGGAGATTGTTGACGCGGCTATCTCGCGCGGCGTGTTTGAACGGCCGCCTATCGAGGGTGCGATCTATCATGGCTTCATCGACCCGTCCGGCGGCGGCGCCGACGAAATGTCGATGGCGATTGGGCATCTTGAGGGCGGCGTAGTCATCATTGACGCCATGCGTGGCTGCATAGTGCACTCGCCGGACGCGGTTGTGGACGAATACGTTGCGCTTCTGAAAAGCTATGGCGTTTACAAGGTTGTGGGCGATCGCTGGGGCGCGGAATTCGTCCGGGAGCAGTTTAAGAAGCGCGGCGTCGATTATCTGAAGGCCGACCGGGCTAAGTCTGATTTTTACAAGGAATTCCTGCCCTTGCTGAATAGCGGGCGGGTTGATTTGCTCGATAATCAGAAGCTTGTCACGCAGCTGTGCTCGCTTGAGCGCCGAGTTGCGCGCGGCGGGCGGGACAGCATTGACCATCCGGACAAGGGGCACGACGACTGGATTAACAGTGTGGCGGGCGTTGCGGTTTTGGCCGCTCGCGAGGCGCCGCCGCTGGCGTTCCATGTTCCTACGGTGACGAGCGTTCCGACGTCGGCTTACGTGGGCGCGGTTTTCTTTGACCCGGCTGGCGGGAGTTGCTCGCCTCCTGGAGGTTGGAGCCGGAGTTCTCCCGAGGGCAAGGCTCTGACGGGCGGTGCGGGCTCGGTTCACTGGTCGCCTGGCCAGGGGACGGCTCCGGGACAGGGCTAGAAGCAATGGTGATCGATCCCGACGCACTTGCCGATCGGCTGCGGGAGATGGACTTCGACGACGCGCTGGACGTGATCGCCGCGCTTTCGGGGAATCGCAATCCGGCCTTTCGCGATGTGTTGGCGGTGTTTGCCGGTGTGGGGATCGAAAAGGGCGAAACATCGGGGCGCTGTGCTGCGTTCGAGGAATGGAAACACGCGCCCGTGACGCCACATTGAAAGGATACGACGATGACGAGCCAGGAAATAATCGATGTTCATGCGGTTCAGACTGAGATGGCTGGCAAGCTTGCCGATGCGCGCGAGCGGCTGTCGGCGGCTACGGCTGCGGCGGATCAGGTCGCGTTCTCTGCTCACAGTGGCGATAAGGCCGCGATAGCCGCGCTGGCGAAGCACAACGCCGAGGCGGCGACGGCGAGCGCTGAGGCTCGCTCATTGGAGGCGGCGCTTGCCGAGGCCCAGCGGCGCGTTGCCGCGGCGGAGGCGAAGGCTCAAGACGATCGGGAGCGTGATCGGGCGCGCGAGGCGTTGGAGCTTGTGGAGCAATTCGAGAAGCGCGCCGAGTCGCTTGATGCGGCGCTCCGGGATTTCGTCGAGCATTACAATGCGCTGGAGGCCGACTGGAGGACGCTTGCCGCGTTAGGCTACCACCCAACCGCGTCATTTGAATTAACTCGCGTCGGCGTCTCCCTGGCCGCGCAAACGGCTCTACAGCGAGCCCGTCTCGAAGGCCGCTTCTTGGCCCCGCATGAGCGTCGTAGCTTCGGCGAAGTCATCGGTGCGTGGTCGGACGCAATCAGAAATCGCGCTGAGGCGCGCATTAATCGCAACAAGCCGCGGAAGGCGGCGTGAAGGAAACGCAGATATGACCAACATCGCCGCAATCGAAAGAGTCCACGATCTCCTTTGGCCCGGTTCCTCGCTCGTCGAGAAGAGCCGACGCCTTTCAAAGTTCTCGATTTCGGAGATATCCGCCGTCGACAAGCCGGCGCAGGAAGGCGCCGTCGCCGTGATCTTGAAACGCGACGGCGTTCCGCGCGTCGAGACCGCTACGCCGCAGAAAGACGAACGCGTCCGCGAGCTGGAGGCCCGGGAGGGCAAGAAAAAGAAGGTGAAGCGTGTCAAGGTCGGCGCGGTCGCGAAGATCGTTAACGAGACCGGCGAGACGGGTTGCGACCCCGCAATCTTTTTCGAGGCGTTGATGAAACGCGCCGCCAAGAAGCGCCAGGAGGGCGAGACGATCGAGCAAGCGTTCACGAAGCAGATCGTCGACGACGCCCGGGGCAAACGGCTCTATGCGGCCCTCAAGACGAGCAGCGGTCAATCGCGGGGCGCGGACGGTTTCGCGTATCCTGCCGGCGCTGATCGTCGCGGCATGCATGACGCTCCCGAGGCCGAAGCCGCTGGTGTTTCGCAACTCCGCTCGCTCGAGGAAGCGCGGCTCGATGACTTGTCGCGCAAATATCGGAACAAGCACCCCGACCTTTCCTTTGAGCAGGCGTATAGCCGCGTGCTCGAGACGCCCGATGGAAAGGCGCTCTTTGACCGAGTCAGGCAAGCGTCGCTCGTGCGCGAGATGCGCGGCCAAGGCGGGATTGCCTGACAGAGTTTCCGGTGCGGCTTAGCTCGTCGCTCCCGGCGACCCAGCGGACAAGTGGTCGCGATAACTGTCCGAAGCCGTGGGCGTCTCCATCGCCCGCGCACCCCTCCGGGCCGGTGTTAAGGGGTTGCACCGGCCCGGTCCTAATTTCGAGATGCGAAGATGCGCGATAAAGACGACGACCGAGGACTAGGCGGGCTCGCCCGGTACATGTTTCCGGCCGCACGCCTTTCTGAGCACGGAGAGCATGTGAGGCAGCTTCGTGAAGCGCAGAAGCCCGCGGCGCAGCGCCGTGCGCCGATCGTTCCGCGCCGACCGCCAGCCCCACGACCAAGGGGGCGTTGATGCTGCAGGCTCCCTTCTCCTCCGCAGAGCAGCGCGAACAGAAGGAGACGGTTGGGCTTGCGACGGGAGGAGACGCAATGCGTGCTCGGTTCCAAAGCGGAACCGAGGTCCGTCCCACCGTTGCCGACGTCGGCATAGACAAGAAGCTTTCTAGCCGAGCGCAGAAGGAGACCGTGGGGCTCGCGCAAGGAAAGCGCACAGACTTGGTTCCTGAGGGGACCAAGTTGGAAAGCCGACCGAGTAGTGACGCGCCACTTTATGCGAAGTGACTGGCCCTCAAACTTTCTGGCGAAGCGCAGTCGGACATCAGCAGACGGTGTACCACAAGCAAATCAGCAGCGCGTTCCCACGCTCCCAAATCCATGAAGCGCCGAAGATCATCGAGGATCATTTCGCACACGGACGTTTTGCCGCGCTTCAAATTAAAGCGATAGCTCTGAAGCAAGAATTTATGCCGCTCTGAGGGCAGCGCGCAGAGCGGCAGTTCAGGCGTAGCCAGCCCCGCGGCGCACAGCTCAACGCTAATCATGACGCACTCTCCACTCTCTCCCGCTTGAAGAGGTTTACCCTGGGGACCATGCACTTTCATGACGGTTTTTGAAATTGTGACAATCGCTTAGCATCGTTGCGGCGCGGCATCCCTTCTTTCGCAATGCAGTAGAAGGCTCGAAGCGCGTGCCCCGGCTGGCGCGAGCATCGGGCCTCGGGCTTAGCGGCCTGATCGCGCACAGACGACTCTCTGCCTCCTTTCAGGAAGGGCATAGATGCGCCATTTTTTAGCCTTCGCAGGGGTGCCGCAAGAGGAAGCCGCCGTCCCCGTCTGAGGGGGGCGGCGGCTGAAAGCGTCAGTCGAAAAGGCGGCGATTCGCTTACGCGCGGCGGACGCGGGCGTAGACGCCGGCGAGCGCCAGCGCCGCGAGACCCGCGAAGCCAGCGCCGGGGATCGGGCCGGGAACGGTGGAGCTATAGACAAGGTTGCTCAGGTTGTAGGTCTCGGCGAAGCCCGGCTGAGTTCCCGCGGTTTCAAGCACGGAGATGATCGGCAGGCTAGACGTGAAGCCGAAGAACTCGCCCGAGAAGCTGTCGGGAACCTCTGTTCCGACTGACTGAGTCGTATTGTTCGCAAACGTAACCGTGAAGGCGATGCCGGTGCCCGGTCCGCCCGGGGTCAGATCCCAATTACCGCCAAAGGCCGTGATCGGGGTCGCAAAGTTCCACTGCGTGGTCTGCGAACCGGGGACCAACCGATCGGACCAAAGGCCGCCCGTGACTTGTCCGACGGTGCTGATGACGGAGAGCCCCGGGTTCAAGGTCGTGCTCGAGAACGTCTCGGTCGTGTAAGACCCGGCGGCCGCCGCCCAACCCGGCTGGTCATTGTTGTAAACGCTGATCGTCGCCGCATTGGCGGGCGAAAACGCCCAGCTTGCCGCGAATAAGGCTGCGGCTGCAGCCAACTTTGAATTAATCATATGAGATAGCCTTTCCGTGGTGGCGTCGACGCGCCGTGGACTTTTTTGCGCAAACTGTTCTTCGCGGAAAAGAGACGCCCCGACGCAGCCTACGCGCCGAATTGAGGCAATAAAAAGGCACTTATGTAAACATCCGTACGGGGTTGGGCTTAAGATTTTATTAAGCTGTGACAAAAGTACCACACCGCGCCGCAGCAGACCCCCTTCCCTGATCCGGGGAGGCGGCCGGGCAAGGGGCTCGGAGTTCAAATCCGGGAGGCTGGCCTTTCTGCATCACCACGCCTCAAGCTCGCGCTTGCGCAGCCTTCGACGAGACACATGCGCGCTGCTCTAGTGTTGCTGCGGGGATGAAGGGCAGCTTGGGTCAGGCTGGAGCCGTCGGCAAGGGGACATTTGGGTCAGATTTGAGCGCTCCCGGAGGGGCCGCTTGCGCCACTTCTGGACCTCGGCCGAAAGTCTCGTCTCCGTTTCTATCGCTGACACCCGCACGAACGAAAATCCCCGGCCTCGTGCGAGAAGGCCGGGGTTTTTAGCTTTCAAGCCGATCAGACAGGGGGGCGATCAATACTTTGCAAGCACCGCGGCCGGAGCGAAGGGATCGAAGTGCCAGTTGACGCCGACACGCACCGTGTTCCAGCGGGTATTGGAGGTCTGCTTGTAGGCGAAGGCCGGTCCGCCGGTTGGGATGGAGCCGAGCGACGATCCATAGAGCGTGGTCGGCCCGAGATCCGTGTAGAGGTACTCGAGTTTGACCGAGAAGGCCTTGAACAGCGGGCTCGAGATGAGCGGGAACCACTCGACGCCGCCCCCCGCTGTCCAGCCGACCTTCGTCTGATCGTAGTTCGTGCCCGCGCCCACGACGACGCCGGAGCCGCCGGCAGCGATTGTCGGGTAGTAGTCCGAGATGTTGAAGCTGCTGACCACGCCACCATATGCGAGACCGCCCGTGCCATAGATCATCAGGTTCGGCATGCTCGGGAAAGTCACGCCGACGCGTCCGCGCACGGTGCCGAACCAATCGACGCTCTTGTTCTGCGTGGCGTAGGCTGTATGCACGCCAAGGGCGTAGCTCCCGGCGCCAACGCCGTTCCCTTGGCTGTGAATGTCGGTCGCCTGTATGTCCGCCTCGAGGCCGACCACGAGCCAGGGATTAAACTGAAAGTTGTAGCCGACCTGTCCGCCGCCGAGCACGCCGTTAAGGTCATTGGAAATATACCACGCAGTTCCGGTCGGCAGTGCAATTGCGTTTCCGATTGCGTAGTAAGCCAGCACGCCGGTGTCACGGCCGCCGCTGCCGAAGCCGTAGCCGATGTTGACGCCGCCATAGAGGCCGGTCCAGCTGAACGCCGGCGGCGGCGCGATGAGGGGCGCCTTGTAGGATGGTAGGTCGGCTGCGAAGGCCGACGCGGTGAGCGCTAGGCTGAGCGCCGTCGCCGAAATAAAAGATTTCGTCATCGCATGCTTCCTTTTTCTATCTAAGCGAGATTTTTCCCAAGAATTGTGAGCGCCGCCAAAAGAACGGTCAAGCAAGCTTAGCCGAAATTCAGTCGCTAGGAATGCGTTTCGTCCCGCAGTGTGGCAAATGCGTCACACATTGCTTGATCAAGTGCAATTACCGCTAGATTTTACTGAGTACAATTACTGCTTGCCGCATTGCCTTAACGCCTCCTCCTTGCAGCTGCGATGCAAGGGCTCTGGCGCTTCCGATTCGCGTCAAGAGCGGTCATCGATGCCGGGACCGAGTCCGCGGGACGCGAAGCGGCCAATCAAAAGGCCCGTCATGAACTCGCTCGTCCGGCAGTGATTATGCACGCAAGGAATGACAATAGGCGCCGAACGGCTGCGCCGTGCAAACATGGATCTTTCGCGAACGGCATCGTTGGGTCAAATTTGAGCGCTCTCTCTTAGGCGCGCGCTGATCCCCATAATGCAGCTGGGTGGCTGTTAGGCGCGCTCGCCTATGCGCAAACCGTCTTTCGAGACGCACCCGTCGCGAGCCCTACGGCCTATATCTGCTCCCGCAGCATCTCGCCGAGGCATTGCTCTGAAAGCCTCTTCTGGAAGACCGGCGGCGGACAGCAGGCGCGTCGCACTTCCAGTCTGCATCACCTAACAGTCGCTATCTCGAATCAGTGTAAGGTGTTCAAAAATGAAATACCCCCAGGGCCGGAGCGCCTGGGGGTGCCTACGGGTTAACCGTAGGGGCAGATGACAACGCTTATATCGAAGATAGCGGCCGAAATGTCAAGACCACATAAAGAAAAAGTGTGTGTTTATGTCGACGGCTTCAATATGTATCATGCTCTATCTGAGCTGAAGCTCCCTCATCTGAAGTGGTTAAATCTTAAGAAGCTTTCTTATTATCTGATAAAGCATAACTCTCAATCAATAGTTGGTGTGAAGTATTTCTCGGCGTTCGCTGAGCATTTTAACGGAACGGATAAGATAGATAGTCTTCTACGACACAGGAGCTACGTCCGCGCCTTGGAGGCCAAAGGTGTGGATTGCATCATGGGGAATTTTGCCAAGCGCGACCGAATATACAAGGGAAAGGGTTACAAGGCTCAATGGCGGCGATACGAGGAGAAGCAGACAGATGTCGGGATAGGTGTCCATTTGATCAACGACGCCCACCTGGGCAGATTCGATAGAGCCTTTGTTATTAGTCTCGACACCGACCTCATGCCGGCTCTAAAAATTATGAAGAAAGAACGGCCGCATCAGCCCGTAATTGTCTATGCTCCGCCGCATCGCGCACATCATCGAGACATCCAAGCTGAGGCCAGTAGTGTGGAATCAATCAAGGTTTCTCAAATTGAGCGCTCCCTCTTCGGGGCAAATGTGGTGAAGAACGGCCGGGTCGTCGCTCGCCGGCCGAATGCCTATAAGCCACCGAGTTGACCCGCTTCTGGCCTTTCTCGTTTGCCTCGCCCTGCCTCGCCGATTCGATGGCCCCGCCATGGACCTCGCCAACATGCGCAGCCTGGGCGTGGGATCGGTCTTCGTGACGTGCGACTGCGGCCGGCGCGCGGCCGTCGACGTGGCCGCGCTCCCCGACGCTGTGACCGTTCCGGCGCTGCGCTGGCGTCTGCGCTGCTCGGCCTGCGGCGCGCGGCCGAACGACGTGCGGCCGGATTGGCGCGAGCATCGGGCCTCAGGCGTGGCCCGTCGACCGGTCAAGGAGCGCAGTTTTGTCCCGGTGCCGGAGGGCATGCATGCGCCGTTAGCAAGCCCTGTCCTCCATACGGACAAGATGATGGTTTTACCTCGAGGGCCGCTCGACTGCTTGAGGTGACTGGGGTGGGACTGCGGAAGGCGCTGGCGGAGGCGATGCAACGGGTGGCGTAATATGGGATGTAGGACTTTCGCTGCCGTCCACCGTTCCGGGATTCGCGCCCTCCGCCTGGGCTCCCTTGCTGGCGTTTTCGGCATCGGCGGGAGCGGGCACGGCGGCGCTCGAGGTCGTTCCGGCGGGTTGCGCTCGTCGCGTCGCTTCTATTAAGCAAATCTTGGCTTTTTCGGTCTGCGCCCGAAGGGATTGCAGGGCAGAGGCGATCTGTTCCTCGAGCGCTTCGCGTGCTTGCACGACCGGTTCGGTAGGCCCCGTATAGACGCCGAGCGTGAAGCATAACATCGCACCGAGGAGCAGGATGACGATCCTGACAAATTTGCGGATCATTCTTTGCCTCCTTCACGACATCAGGCTGTACGCGCTCAAAGGGGACCCCGTTTGTAGGGCGGAAGTTGGGCGCGAGGCTCACCTCGATGTTCCAGAGGTAGCCTCCTCGTTCTTCACCCGCGACGGCGGCACAAGCGGGCGCGAGCATCGGGCAAAGGGCGAGTCAGATTGTCGCGGCTAGTCATGCGCATCAGAGCGCCCCACGCTGACAGTTACCCCACGAGTTACCCCATAAGATTCTAGAGGCACAATCAAGTCGCAGAACTATCAGCAACAATTTGATTTTAAGTGGTGATCCCGGCAGGGCTCGAACCTGCGACCTACGGTTTAGGAAACCGTCGCTCTATCCGGCTGAGCTACGGGACCAGCGTTTCCCTCTCTATCCGAACGCGCGCATTTTGCCTAGTTTGGCGCGCCGAGACTTGAGTCGGCGCCTGCCCTGCGGAGGGTTTCCGATGTTCGATTCCGTCCGTCTGCCGCATAAGCTCGACAAGGCCGAGTTCGCCGAGATTTCCGAACGGCTGCGCGAAAAGCTGCTCGAGGCGCAGTTCGAGTTCCTCGAGAGAAAGCAGAAGAGCCTCCTCCTGCTCATCAATGGGTCCGACGGCGCCGGCAAAGGCGAGGTGCTCAATCGCCTCTACGAGTGGCTCGACGACCACAGCCTGGAAACGCTCTCCTACGGCGCGCCGACCGAGGAGGAGCGGCTGCGTCCGCTCGAATGGCGCTACTGGCGCGACATGCCGCCCAAGGGCCGCATCGGCCTCGTGCTCGGCGGCTGGCACCATCGCCTGCTGCACAATCGCGCGCAGGGAAAGATCAGCCGCGCCGCCTTCGACAGCGGCCTCGAGGAGATCAACCGCTCCGAGGAGATGCTGCGCGCCGAGGGCGTCGTCATCGTGAAGGTCTGGCTGCACGTCGAGGACTCCGTCGCGCAGAAGCGCCTCTCGAAACTGCGCGATGACGGCGGAAGGATGCGGCGCGCCGTCGTCATCGAATGGGAGGACATCAAGGGCCAACGCGCCAGAGAAAAGCTCGCCCGCTACGCGCTCGACCTCGTCGAGAAGACCTCGACCGGCTATGCGCCCTGGACGGTCGTCGCGGCCGAGGACGCGCGCTACCGCGACGCTGCGGTGGCCGAGCTGCTGCTTTCGGCAATCGAGCGCGCCAACGCCGAGAGCGCCGCCGCCTCGCCGCCGCCGACATCCGCGCCGGCCTCTGCCCCAACGCCCGAGCAAAATTTGCCGCTCCCGCGCGCGAGTCTCGTCGGCGCGCTCGATCTGACGCTTCACGCCGACCGGGAGAGTTACGACGATGCGCTCGAACTCCCTGCAAGGGCGCTTGAGCGAGCTAACGACCTCGCGCAAATTCGCGCACCGCGGCCTCGTGCTCGTGTTCGAAGGCAATGACGCGGCCGGCAAGGGCGGCGCGATCCGGCGCGTTCGCGGCGGGCTCGACCCCAGGCGCTTTCGAGTCCATGGCATCGCTGCGCCGACCGACGAGGAGCTCGCGCGCCCCTATCTCTGGCGCTTCTGGCGCCATCTGCCGCGGCTCGGCCACACCGCCATCTTCGACCGCAGCTGGTACGGGCGCGTGCTCGTCGAGCGCGTCGAGGGCTTTTGCTCGCGCGAAGACTGGATGCGCGCCTACACCGAGATCAACGACTTCGAACGCCAGATGACGCGCGCGCGCATGCTCGTCGTCAAATTCTGGCTCGCGATCAGCCAGGAGGAACAGCTCGCGCGCTTCTCCGACCGCGCCGCGCGTCCCGCGAAACGCTACAAGATCACCGAGGAGGACTGGCGCAATCGGGGCAAATGGCCGCAATACGAAGAGGCGGCCAATGAGATGATCGACCGCACCAACGCCCGTCGCGCGCCCTGGACGCTGGTCGAGTCGAACGACAAGAAATATTCGCGGCTCAAGGTGCTGCGCACGATCGTCGATCGCTTGGAGGAGGAGGTTTGAGCGAACCATTATCGGGGATTTCGTTCTCGTTCGCCTTCGGTGTTTACAAACTCGGATACTGTTGCTCTAATCGCCTTCGCGGGGTCGCGGGCGGCGGCGTGGCTTCTTTCACAGTGCAGCGATCTCTCGTGAACTTTCCTTGGCGCGCCGGGCGCCAGTCACCAGGAGATTAATTCTCATGAAAACCAACGCTGCAAAAATGAGGGGCTGGCTTGTGCTCGCCGCCTCCGCGATCACGCTGGCGGCGACTTCGGCTCACGCCAACCTCGTCCAAAGCGGGGATTTCGCCGGCTGTTCCGGAACGACTTGCTCAGGTTGGACATTCACGCCGGCTGCGACCGGTAGCGATTTCGGGTACAATACTTTTGGGAATAGCATCGGCTACTTCCCCACCTACGCGGCCTTCGGAGCGAGCGGGCCTCAAGACGACCAGATTTCCCAAACGATCGCGACGAACCCAGGTCAAACCTACGCCGTGAGTTTTGGTGTGGCGGCGAGCAGCGCTTACTCGAACGCAGACTTCTCCGCTTCTTTTGGCGGCAACACTCTGCTTTCGCTTTCAAACAGCCAGCTCTCGACGCTATCGCCAACGTTTTATTCTTTCATCGAGACAGCCACGAGCGCGAGCACCACCCTCACCTTCGCTGGCGCGAACTCATACGGCTATAATTATCTTAGCGAAGTCAATGTCACCCCCGGTCCGATTCCCGGCGCGGGCCTCGCCGGTCTCGCTGCGCTGGCCTTCGCGGGTTTCCATACGCGCGCGCGTCGTATCTGAGCGCGTCGCTTCTTCATCGTAGAACGCTTCCGGCCGCCGCCCTCAGGGGGGGCGGTTTCGTCTTGCGCGCGCCGTCGGGGAGGCCGATAGGCTCCACTTGAACGAGACAGAGGGAAGCAAAATGAACGTCGAGAAAAACAAGCAAATCGTTCGTCGCTTCATCGAGGAAGCCATCAATAAGCGCGATATCGACGCGGCCGGCGCCTATGTGGCGGATGACGTGGTCGAGCAGGTCCCTTTTCCCGCCCAGGGTCCCGGGCTTGCAGGGTTGAAGGACGCTTTGCGGGCCCTGCTCACGGCCTTTCCCGACATGCGCTGGAGCGTTGAGGAACAAATCGCCGAAGATGACAAGATACTGACGCGCTTCACCTGGTCGGGAACTCACCATGCGCCATTTTTTGGCGTCCCCGCCACGGGTAAATCGGTCACGGTTTGGGGAATGGTGATCGACCGTTTGGAGAACGACAAGATCAAAGAAACGCGAATCCTGATGGACGCTCTCGGCCTGATGAAGCAGCTGGGAGCGTAGCGCCGATCCCCAGACGACGCCCCCTCGCCCAGGCCACCGCAGCTTCCCGCAGGCCATGCGCGGCCTCCGCCCACTCCATTGAGGGCCTTGTCAAGCTTCCCGGGATGGAGGAAGCTTCGCGTGGGAACCGTTCTGCGTGTCCCGGTTTAGCGATCCGAAGCCAAGCGACGCGACGCGGATCGCGCATGAGAAGGATGACGCGCCATGGCGCAAGGTCTGCGTGGCTTCTCCCTGGTTGCTCTCATTTTTTTGAGCCTTTCGGCTGCTCAGGCTCTGGCGGCCGATTCGCTCGCGACCATCGCCGCGCCCGCCGACGGCGCGAAGCTTCCGGCCGGACAGGCGTCGAAAGTCGAATATGAGGTGAAAGAAGGGACGAAGGCGCATCACGTCCATCTGTTCGTGGACGGCGGCGAAGTCGGGACGGCGCATAAGCTCAAGGGCAGCTTCGACCTTGCGCCCCTCAAGGCGGGCGAGCACAAAATCTGCGTCGCGCCGGTCAATCACAACCACACGCCCATCGGCGAGAAGGCCTGCATCACCGTCACCGCGCAGTAACGCGCGCCCATGCAGCTCGACAATGCGCTCTATGCGGGCGTTCAGATCGCCCACAACTTCGGCGCCGCAGCGGCTGTCGGCCTGCCGCTCGCGGCCCTCATCTATGCGGCGTCGGGAACGCTCCTGCGCAACACTTATTTTCTCACGCTCGCCGGCTGGCTCCTGCAAATTGCGAGCGGCGCCGGCTTCGGCGTCGTGAGCTATTTCGTGGTTGGAGAACTGCCGCAGATTAGCGGCGCAGCGCTCGTCGCCTTCTACGTCAAGATCCTTTGCGCCCTTCTTTCCGTCGCGCTGCTGGGGGCAAAGCTTCTTGGCGGCGCGCGCGCGCTCTCCGACAGGGCGACGCTCGCGAGCCTCGCGGGCTTGGGATCAGTGGCCCTGTTCAACGCGGCGATCCTTCGCTGGTTCTCCTGACCAGAAAGAGCCGCGCGCCGCTCTCTACTTCACAAAAATATAGATCTCCACCTCCCCTTCCGACGCTGGTCGAGTCGAACGACTAGAAATGTTCACGCGTCAAGCACTGCGCACCGTTGTCGAGAGATTGGCGCAGGAGGTTTAGGAGGATGTCAGCCAGTTTATCGCGGGCGCTCCGTTGCTATTTCGTTTGAGGAACAAAACCCAATCCAAAGAGTTTCATAGTAGATCAGTCTTTGCAGAGAGATGTTACGCCTTCGCTTCCAATTGCTTGGCTATTGTTAGCGATTTTGGCTTTCTTGAGCGCGTTGTCGGGTCGAACCGGGATCGTTCGACCGAAGGCGGAGGCGAACGCCATGGCGCGAGTAGCGATGATCACGGGAGCCAGCCGGGGAATTGGCGCGGCGACAGCATTGGTTCTGGGCAAACGCGGATTTCGGGTCGTGGTCAACCACCGCGCGAGCGCGGCGCAGGCCGAGGAAGTGGTGGCGGCCATCGCCGCGGGCGGCGGCGAGGCCATGGCGATCCAAGCCGATGTCACCGTCCCCGACGACGTCACCGCCATGGCGCGCGAGATCGACGAGCGTTGGGGCGGGACAGACGTGCTCGTGCACAACGCGCTGATCCCTTACGCCATCACCTCCTTCGCCGCGCTGACCTGGGAACAGCTTGGCGGCAAGCTGGACCGCGAGCTGCACGCCGCCTTCCTCCTGACGAAGGCCGTCGCGCCAGGAATGATATCCCGCGCCTACGGCCGGCTGGTCTATCTCACCGCGATTCTTTCCCGCCAGCCGCGCAGCGGCATGATCAACCTGGGCGTCTCCAAGGCGGCGCTCGACCAGTTCGTGCGCTACGTGGCCTTGGAGCTCGCGCCGCACGGCGTCACCGCCAATCTGGTGGCGCCGGCGACCGTCGAGGGGACGTCGATGTCCCAGAAGTTGACGCCCGAGAAGATGCAGGCGCTCGCAGCGGCCACTCCGGTCGGGCGGCTTGTTCGTCCCGATGACGTGGCCAAGGCGGTGGCCTTCCTGGCAAGCGACGACTCAGCTTTCACCACCGGCCACTACCTCACGGTCAACGGGGGCGTGGCGATGGAGTGAACGCCGCGGGGGCGCCACCGAAATGAAGGTCTCCGCCGATGCATACGATAGACTTGGCTTTTCTCGGGCGCGGCCTCCACGAAGAATTGATTGCCTATGTGGCCGACCAGGAGGGCTATTACGCCGATGAGAAGATTTACGTCGCCATCCGCGACGGGATCGGCTGGAAGACGGAGCGTCTGCGGGGCGGCGCGGCCATCGGTCTCGGCCGCACCTTGTTGTCGCGACTGACCGACGGGATCGGTTGGAAAGCGCTCTGCGTCAATACCGATCGTCCGCTGTTCTGGTTCCTGGGCGGCCGTGACGTGAAGTCCATGGATGATCTTCGCGGGCGGCGCCTCGCGGTCCACGCGGCCCACACGGCCCCCGGCTGTTTCGCCCGGATCGTCTTGCGGAAACACGGCCTGGACCCGGACCGCGACCTCAAATGCATTGCGCGCCTTCCGGGCGACTATCAGATGGACCTGCGGCGCCTTCGAGACGGCTCCATCGACGCCGCCTATGTCGGCAGCACGCTCTCACCCGAACAGGTCGCCGCCGAGGAGGGCTTTTCGGTGCTGTCCTGGGTCGGCGATCACTTCCGGATCCCGACCGTGGGCATCGCCGTGGACCCCGCGCACATTCCGCTCGAGGACCCGGCGCTGCTGGCGCTGGTCCGCGCCAATCGGCGAGCCCTCGTCGCGCTCGCCGAGCAGCCTCATCTGGCCGTCCGCTACATGCGCGCCTTTCTCAACCGCCTGACCGGCGAGGAAGCGCAGCAATATTACGAGCGCTATGTCGGCCCCTATTTCACTTCCGACGGCCGGGTGGACCTTGCGGTCGCCCAGCGCGCGGTGGACGCGATCGCCGCCGAGCTCGGCGTCGCCTCGCAGCCCGCTGAGGAGATGTATCGGGCGGCGCTGTGAGTGAGACGATAGAGCCGCTTAGCGAGGGGAGCCCTCGCGCCAAGGGGCGCGTCGAAACTAGACATCCGCCCGTGCTCGGCTTGCGCCGGGTCCTTTTTTCGCGGGAGCCGACAGGCCGGCAAGCCAGGCGGGAATGTGCGCGAGGCGAATATCATTGGCCTTGAAGACCCGCATGATCTGATGATGAAGATCCGAACGCGTTTGCGCCATCTTGTCGAAGAGATCGATGTTGCAGCGAATTTCGAACTCCTGACCATATTCGGTCGCGCGCATGAAGAGCACGCAAGGCGCCGGGGTCTTGAGCACATTGGGATGATGTTGGATGACGCTCATCAAGAGCTCCTGCGCTTGGGCGGCGTCTGCGTCGTAATCGAGCACCAGGGTAAAACGCAGCTGCTGGGTCTGGTCGACCAATGTGCGGTTGCGAACCACGGAGGTGATGAGATCGGAATTCGGCACGATCAGCGTGGATTTTTCCAGCGTTTCAATCTGCGTGGCGCGTACGCTGATCCGTTCGACCCTGCCCTCCTCTCCGTTCACGACGACGACGTCGCCGACGCGCACCGGGCGCTCCGCGAGAAGGACAAGCCCAGAAACAAAGTTCGAGACGATCGACTGTAAACCGAAGCCGATGCCAACGGACAATGCGCCGGCTACGACCGCGACATTCTGCGTATTGACGCCCATCAGGGAGAGCGCCACGAACGCCGTTAAAGCGAAACCGGCATAGCCGAGAACGGTGCGTATCGAGTGGCGAATGCCGCTGTCCAACTCCATTCGCGGCAGCAGCGCCGAGTCCAGCCAGCCGACGATCAGGCGTGTGCCGAGGAGCCCGGCGACGAAGGCGAGCAGCCCGAAACCGAATGAGCCAAGCCAATTGCGCAGATCGGAGGTCGTAACGAAAGTGCTGAAATCCGCGAAGGGATTGACGTCGCCATATTCGAGCCCCCAGGGCATGAACACGATGAGCCCAACGACGACGATGACCATAAAACGCAGCAAGCCGGAAAGCGCCGTCGCCGTGATATCGAGCGCTTGTTTTGAAACGCCGATCGAATCGGCGAAAGCCGCGCCCCATTTCGTCTCCCCGAGAAACTGCCGCTCGAAGAGATGGTTCAGCGATGCGACCAGCAGAATCGCAACGGCGACGGAGGCGGCGGAAATTGTTATTCGCCCGCTCATGAAGCCGGCGAGCGCGATATAGCCGAACAGCAAGGCCAAGCCGCAGGCGGCGCAGCCGAGCACGATGATGGGACGGACCCAGGCCATTCGCACTTCGATGAACCCATGCACCGGCGCTGAACCCGTTCCCAGTTGCCGGAAACCCAGAACGGCGAGGATCAGCATGGCCGTGGTGATCACGATGATCGTAAAGATCGCGATGGGAACGCGGGCTTCGACCAGCCGTTGATAGCTCGTGAGAACAATGCCGAGCGTGTAGAGATCGACCGAACCCACCACCATGCGCGAGACGATCTTCGCCGTGTCGTCGCGCACGCGCAGTAGCCGCCACTTCGGATCGTTCGGCGAGAGCAACGCGCCCATCACCCCGCGCGTCGCGCTCACAATGAAAATTGCGACCGCGATCGATAACAGGAAATTATCGACGTCTGCCGGCGCCACATTCAGGCGCCGAACCACCAGATTGAACAAAAGCATGGCCAGGGTCAGCGGGACCGAGCGCATGAAGATCAGCAGCATTCCCCGCCTGATCGCGTCCACCTCGCTAATTTCGCCTAGCCGCGCCTCAGAAGCGCGCCGCCGTTCGGTGATGACTTTGTGGAGCCAGACGAACAGGGCGACGAGCGCAACGGAGCTCGCCAGAAGGCCAATAGCCGACTCCAGATTGTTGTTCGCGCGAATGTGCTCGCCCCATCGATTCAGAAGCAATCTGGTGCGGACGCCAAACCGCGGGATCTGAAACTCGATCAGCTCCTTCCAAAACGCCGGGTCGACGATGCTCGACACATGCATGGTGAGACGCGACGAGAAGAGGACGCGGCGCATCTCCGTGATGCGATCCCACAAGGCTTCGCTCTGCTGCGAGACGAGCAGGTTCTGGCGATACAGCGTCTCGAACGCGTCTTGCTCGCTCGTCAGGCGATGGCGCAGCTCGGCAAGGTGAGGAGATTCCTCGCCCGCGGGCTTGGGTCCGAGCTGTGCAATCTGGCGCTGGAGTTCGGCCTTCCGCGGCTCGAGCTCTTTCATGCGCGCGCGCAGCAGATTACGATAAGGCTCAATTTGATCGCGCAGCGCCAGCAGGCCTTCGAAATCGTTCTCATGCGCGGGAAGATCGTGGATCACGCTGGCCATCGCCGCCTCCGCGCCGGCCACGAGATCATCTTCCGCCGCGGCGGAGGAAATCCAAAGAGTTGACAAAACGACGACGAGCGCCGAGAGGAATTTAGTCACGAGCCGACCTGCACGGGCGCGAGGGAATTTTGGGATGGTGCATTTCGCGACACTGTCGTGAAATTGCAAGACACGCTAGACGAAATGCAAGCCGCCGCGCCTGGGAGGAGCAAACGCAGCCTCGAAGGAGCTTCGCAAGTTTTCTTCGGGGCCCGGGTCGCGAGTCGCGCCGCTACTTCACGAAGATGTAGATATCGACCTCGCCTTCCTCGTCTTCCGTGTCGGCGAGGTCGCTGATGTATTCCTCGATGAAGCCGTCCTTCGTGTCGAGCCCCTTCTCGTCGAGGAAGGCGGTGATCGCCTCATAGGTCGCCTCGATATCCTCATAGGGACCGCGGTGCTCGAACTTCAGCGCCTTGCCGGCGGGCGTCGCCCCGACCTCGACGCCGCCGTCGAGCTTGTTCTTCCCGTCCGGCGCTTTCTCGAGCGGCAGCATCGCCACGAAGCGGATCGCCTTGTCGCTCGTCTCGGAAAAGACGGCGATCGGCTTTCCCGAAGGCTTGACGCCCGCCTTGCCCGCGGCGGCGTTGAGCTTGCCAAGGGCTTCCGCGATCGCCTTCTGAGCGTCGTCGAGCGGCGCCTCGCCCTTGAGTGTCAGCGCCGGCCGCGCCGACAGCTCGACGGTTTGGCTCGCGAGGCTTTCCTCGGTGCTGTCCTTCCCCGGCTCTTCCTTGGCGCCGGGGGGCGGCATCTTCTCTCCCGGACGCTCGCCGACCGCGGCGGGCTGAGGCGGATTGAGCTTCTTGCGCAGATAAAAGCTCGCGGCGCCGACGACGATGACGAGCGCGGCGAGGACTCCGAGAACCCGTCCAAACTTCTTGAACCCGTTGAAATTCGGCATGCACATGTCCTCTGCTGCGCTCTCGCCCAGGGGCTACACTGGCGCAGAATCTTGGCGTGCGAAAGACCCGGGGCGTCGCACGGGGATCGACGTAAGGAGGCTGACTTAAGCTCAACGTCCGCGGTACTTACCGCGACCGATTATGATTTTACTGGCCGGACCCATAAAATTGTTATAGATTAATCAGTCATGGCGCTTATTCTCTGTGCGCCTTGGGGGGCCACGAGCCCCGATACTCGTATGGAATGATCCCGGCTTGTATTGCTCCTACAGCATTCATTTGCATTTCACTATGATTACCTTTCCGGATGTCGAGAATAGCTGCTAGTGGATAGATAAATGTGGTATGATATTCGAGGAGCTTTCTCCTTTGCGGATTGACTAAATCCGGTAGGTATTTTACAGAATATGTGTCGGCAGCCTCCAATTCATAATTCACTCCCGTGTCAATTGCGCTCCAATAATCAAGGAGGGCAGCATTTGGCTCCTTTATGGCATCATGGCAGAGGCCAGCTAGAAATTCTGCTTGAGAGCGTAGCCTTAGAGCGTCGATTGGGGCTTTCAAGTTGCCGGCAGCTTGGTTGAAATTTTCGATTGCAAGCCTTAGATAACGCTCTTTATTGCTTGGTTCGTTCCTTGAATAAGCTATATTCCGAAGTCCTGCGTAATATTGTCCCTGCTGGATGGCTTTTACGCGCTTATCTAAATTACGGACATCTCTTTGGATGGTTAAAACAAGGCCTACCACTTTCCGCGCCAAGTTGAGTAAACCAGCTTGCGCGCTCAAAATCGTAGCTAGATCGTCAGTCATTGAGAGTAAAACCGCCGCAGTCGCGTCGGTCAGCCCAGAATCATCGGACATGGCGAGTTCCATTCATCGAATTACAGATGTGCCGAATTAACCGCATTCTCCCGAAGTGCGGTTGTAGACAGATATCTCCCAATTTGGCCTTTTCGACAAGGTTGCGCTGACCTCCCTTTGGAGAGAAGGCTCGGCGAAAGCCGGTCCCGTCAATACGAAAATTCCACGCGATCCGGCACTATCTCTCCGCTCTTCCCCAGAAGAGAGGGGATTTCGTGCCGACGCAAGCTTGCCCCTTGGCTAGCAAGTTCCTTCGAGCGCGTGGCGCGCCCGCGCGGTTTCGCCTATAAAGCTGCGGGATTTTCCACGTTTAAGCGACCCGCCATGCCCCACGCCCTCGCCGGCCGCCCCGTTCTTCGCATGAATGGAGCCGGCAACGAAATCCTCGTCCTCGATCTGCGTGACGCGGCCCTCGCGGTCTCGCCAGAGGCGGCGCGCGCCATCGCCCGACAGCCGGGGCTCGCGTATGATCAGTTGATGGTGGTCCACAATCCGCGCGAGAAAGCCGACGCGGCGTTGACGATCTACAACGTCGACGGATCGCTGTCGGCCGCTTGCGGCAACGGCACGCGCTGCGCGGCCTTTGCGCTCGCCCGTGCGGGGGGCCCCTCGGACCTGCTCTTCGAGACCGACGCCGGCCCCGTGCGGAGCTGGCGGGAGGGCGAGCTCTCCTTTCGTGTGGACATGGGGCGTCCGCGCCTCTCCTGGCGCGAAATTCCGCTCGCCCGGGACGTCGGAAATCTCGCCGATGTCGCGCTCGATCCCACCGTCCCTGGCGCGCCGGGACATTGCGCGGCCGTCGGCATGGGAAACCCGCATGCAGTCTTCTTCGTTGCGGATGCGGCGGCCGTCGACCTTGCGGGCCTCGGCCCCAGGATCGAGCGTCATCCGCTCTTTCCCGAGCGCGTCAACGTCTCATTCGCCGAGATGCGCGGGCGCGACGACATCCTCCTGCGCGTCTGGGAGCGCGGCGCCGGCGCCACCAAGGCCTGCGGGTCGGCGGCCTGCGCGACGCTCGTCGCGGCGGCGCGCACCGGCCACGCCGAACGCCGCGCTGTCGTGAGGCTTCCCGGCGGCGATCTGACCATCGAGTGGCGTGACGACGATCACGTCCATATGACCGGTCCGGTCGCGCTCGAATTCGAGACGGCGCTTTCGCCGGAAACCTTTGAAGGGATCGCGGCGTGACCGCTTCGCTGCGCACGCCCGTTGCGGACGTCGAGACCGTGACGCTCGGCTGCCGCCTGAACATTGTCGAATCCGAGGAGCTCGCGCGCCAGGCGCAGCGCGCGGGCGAAAAGGGCCTGGCCATCGTCAACACCTGCGCCGTCACCGGCGAGGCGCTGCGCCGCTCCCGCCAGGCCGTGCGACGGCTCGGCCGCGAGCGGCCGTCCGCCCGCATCCTCGTCGCGGGCTGCGCGGCGACGCTTCACGCCGGGGAATTCGCGGCAATGCCGGGCGTCGCGCGGGTGATCCCGAACGACGACAAGAATCTCCTTGCGGACATGGGCTCGACGTCTCGCGCGGTGGCCGCATCCGAGGGAACGCGCGGCTTCCTCGCCGTGCAGAACGGCTGCGACCACCGTTGCAGCTTCTGCGTCATTCCCTTCGGCCGCGGCGATTCGCGCTCCGCGCCGCCCACCGAGGTCCTCGGCGCCGCACGGGCGCTCGTCGAGAACGGCAAGCGCGAGATCGTGCTGACGGGCGTCGATCTCACGGCCTATGGCGCGGATATTCCCGACGGCTGGACCCTGCCCCGCCTCGCGCAGATGCTCCTCGCCGAGCTTCCCGACCTTGCGCGCCTGAGATACTCGTCGATCGACTGCGTCGAGGCGGGCCATGAGCTGATCGACGCCATGGCGCAGGAAGAGCGCCTGGCGCCGCATCTGCATCTTTCCTTGCAGTCCGGCGACGACCTGATCCTCAAACGCATGAAACGCCGTCACTCCCGGCAGGACGCCGTCGATTTCTGCCGGCGCTTGCGCGAAGCGCGGCCCGACACGGTCCTGGGCGCCGATCTTATCGTGGGCTTTCCGACCGAGACGGAGGCGATGTTCCGGCGAACGCTCGATCTTGTCGAAGACTGCGGTCTCACGCATCTTCACGTCTTCACTTTCTCGCCGCGCCCGGGCACGCCCGCGGCAAGGATGCCGCAGGTGGAGAGAGAGACGATTCTGGCGCGCGCCGCGAGGCTTCGGGCGATCGGCGAGCAGCGGCTGCAGCGCCACCTCGGCGCGCAACATGGGAAGACCCTGCGCGTGCTCGCCGAACGCGGCGGACAGGCGCGCGCCGCGGATTTTACGCTCGTGCGCACGCCCGGCGCGGAGCCCGGGACCCTATTCGACGTGCGCGTGACCGGCGACGACGGCCGCGCCTTGTTGAGCTGACATGGAAGACGCTTTGAGCCCCGTGTCCGTCGACTTGGCCCTCGAGATCCTCGAGATCGTCTGGATCAACATCCTGCTCTCGGGCGACAATGCGGTGCTGATCGCGCTCGCCTGCCGCGGGCTGCCGCAAAAGACCCGTCATCTCGGCGTACTGCTCGGCGCGCTTTTCGGCGTGCTATTGCGGGTGGGTTTCACGCTCGTCGTCTTTCAGCTGCTCGGCATACCGCTTTTGAAAATTGTCGGCGCGCTGATGCTGCTCGCCATTGCGATCAAGCTTCCCAATCAAAAGACCGACCATTCGCGGATCGAAGCGAAACCCGATCTCGTGAGCGCGGTGACGGCGATCGTCGTCGCCGACGCGGTGATGTCGCTCGACAATGTTGTCGCCATCGCCGCCGCCGCGCATGGCTCGCTGCCGCTCATCCTCTTTGGAATCGCTCTCTCGGCGCCGATCGTGATGTTCGGCGCCGGGGCGCTGATGAAGCTTTTCGATCGCTTGCCGATCCTGGTCTTCCTCGGCGCAGGCCTGTTGGGCTTTGCAGCCGGAGAGCTGGCGGCGACCGACCCCTTCCTGGCGCGCTTCGCCCCCCTCCCGGCGCACCTCGAACTTCTCGCGGGCGCGGCTGGCGGGGTCTTGGCGCTCACGCTCGCGACGCTTTGGAAAGTGGCGACGAGGAACGCGCCGGTTCCTGAAAATCAGCCCCAGGGGCCGTTGTCCCGGGGAATCGGCGAGGACTGAACACTCCGCGCGCTCGACTCGACTGGCTCGGGCGGACCCAGCGGCAGATCCCGTCCGCCGGCGAACTCGACGAGCGCCGCGACGCGCTCGTTCACGGAAGGATGGGTCGCAAAGAAGCCGGACTCGGGCAGAAGCGCGGGACTCTCGATGAAGAAGGCCTGCATGCGCGACGGTATCTGCTGCATCGCCGCCTGCGCCTCGATCTTGCGCAGCGCCGAGATCATTGCGTCGGGGTTCTTCGTGAGCTCCACGGAGCCGGCGTCCGCCAGAAATTCGCGGGCGCGGGAGATCGCGAAGCGGATCAGCACGGAGGCCCCCCAGCTCAGGGCGATCACGAAGAGCGCGATCATGATCGCGACGATTGCGCCCCCGCCGCCGCGATCGTCGCGCGAATTGTCCCGGCGCGGGGAAAAGCCGAAGGGGAAGTTCCAGCTTCTAAACATCAGATCGCCGATGAAGGCGAAGACGCCCGCGAAGATCGTCGCGACGACCATCACCTGCGTGTCGCGATTGCGGATATGCGTCAGCTCATGACCCAGCACCGCCTCGAGCTCGGCGTCGTTCAGTCTCTGGATGAGTCCGCGCGTCACCGAGACGCTGTAATGGCCCTCGCGTATTCCGGAAGCGAAAGCGTTGAGCGCTTCGTCGTCGATGATCTTTAGCGCCGGGATCGGGATGCCACGCGAGATGCACAGGTTTTCGAGCAGATTGTATAGCCGCGGGGCATCTTTACGGGAAATCCCTTCGGAGCCTGTCGCATAATCGATCATGCGTTGATGAAAGAAAAACGCGATGCAGAACCAGACGGCCGATCCACCGAGCGCGACAGGCCATCCCTGCTTCATGTCGGCGAGGGCGCGCGCGAGGAGGACCTCCAGCGGCGCGTCGGCCGAGAGCGCCTCGAAGAGGAGCGAGACCGAGAACATTAGCGCGAGGAGCAGCACGACGAAGCCGGCCAGGAGAAAGACGGTTCTCAGCCTGTTCGCGGCGATGTGCGAATAGAGCCCGTAGGCCTTGAACATGCTCGGCTTGCCTTGTTTTACGCTGGCGGCACAAGTGCAAAGCCTGAGCGCGTCAAGCTTCGCGGATAAGCCCCTTCCCTGCCTCCCCCTTAGGCGGGAGAGAAAGTCATCTCGCGCGCGTCATCGAGATTTCGCATAGCGTCTTCCGTACACTCTCCCGTGAAGCGGGGTACGGGAGGGGCACCGGAGGACTGTCACCAGTCACCATCGACGCCTTAGAACTGCACCTTCGGCGCTTCTTCGACGGCTTTACGCTCGCCTTCTTCGAGCGCAAAGAAGTCCATCGGCTTGAAGCCAAAGCGCTCGGCGATCAGCACGCCAGGGAAGCCCTGGCAGGCGGCGTTGAATTCGGACACGGCGTTGTTGAAGAAGCGTCGCGATGCGGCGATCTTGTTCTCCAGGTCGGCGAGTTCCGATTGCAACGCCTGGAAGTTCGCGTTGGCCTTGAGGTCGGGATAGCTCTCCGCGATCGCGATGAGCCGCGAAAGCGCCCCGCCGAGCGCGGCCTCCGCCGAAGCCTGCGCCGCCGGCCCTTGAGCGGAGGTCGCGAGATTGCGCGCCTTCACGACCTCGTCAAGGGTCGACTTTTCATGCGTCGCGTAGCCCTTGACGGTCTCGACGAGATTGGGAACGAGGTCGTGACGCTGCTTGAGCTGCACGCCGATGTCGGAGAAGGCCTGGCCGGCCCGCTGCCGCATCGACACGAGCCCGTTATAGGTCGCAACGCCCCAGAGCGCGACGACGGCGACGACGCCGAGAAGAATTAAGAACATCGCTCCACTCCGGAACTGCGGCGCGCAATGCGCCTCGCCTTCCGGCGGAGCTTAGCCGCGTTTCCTCGCGATGGGAAGGCGAGCGGTTCGTCCGTCAGGCCCGCGCCCGACGCCGGCGCTTCTTGCCGCCGTGGTCCTCGCCATGGGGATCGCGCGCGGGACGTTGCGTCTCCTCGGATTCCTCAATGCGAGAATAGCGCACCCCAAGGAAGAACAGTATTTGCGCGCCCTCCGGCGGCGGCACCTCTCGCGCCGGCCGCGCTCCCGGACGTAGCGGAATGATCTCGGCCATCGTCGTCCCAAGCCCCTCGAATCGGCCATCAAACCCGCACTCGGCCTCCAAGGCCAATTAGGGTCGCCGAGGGTTAATGTTCCGTCAACGCCAACCCTCTAAGCTGCTCATGTGAGTGCGTTGGGTACCGAGGAATTGCGTTGAAATGAGGGAAGGCCAAACCGAAAAGGAAGCCGACAAGCGTCGCGTGCTCGTCGCCGTTGTCGAGCAGTTTGTCGCGCACGCCGGCCATCGCCCCGACGACCTGCGGGAATTCGCGCGGCTTGTCGGCGACCTTCTGGTTCTCGTCGACGATGAAGCCGCCGCCGCCGTCGCCGAGCGGCTCTGCCCTCACCCGGAAACGCCGCGCAGTCTGGTTCTGCGTCTCCTGGAGCGCGGCGGAGCGCCGGCGCGCATCGCATTGCGCTTGGCGGCGGCGACGCCTCAAAATCTGCTATTCGCCTTCGCCGAGCGGGGACCGATCGATATGGCGGTCGCCGTCGCGGGCCGCTCCGATCTGTCGCGCGAGCTGGTGGCGCGGCTGCTCGCGCGCGGCGACCCGCGCGTTTTGCGAGCGCTCGCCGCCAATCCCGAGATTCGTCTGGACCCCTCGACGCTGAAGCTCCTGACCGAAGCAGCGCGCGACGATTTCGTCGTCGCCCGCGAGCTCCTCGGCCGCAATCCGCCGGGAGGCGTTAGCGAGGCGCTGTTTCTCTTCGCCACGCGCGAGGAGCGCGCCGTCATCTTGGTGTCAGCCTGCCGTTCCGCGATGCTCGCCGGCGCAATCGAAGCGCCAGCGCGCCAGGACGGGCTTGCGCAAGAGCTCGAGACATTGGCGACCGGGGAGGACCGCGAATGGTTCATTGCGGCGCTCGCCGCGGCTCTCGACGCCCGTAAGGATCGGGTGGGCGCGATCCTCTCCGACGAAGGCGGCGAGCCGCTGGCGCTCGCATTGGCTGCCTTGGGCGTTCCGCTCGAATGCGCGACCCGCATCCTGCTGGCCGTCCGCCAGCCCTACTCCTTCGACGTCGCGCGCATACGCGCGCTGCGCGATCTGATCGCGTCGACTCCCTATCGCGCCGCCACCGCCATCGTCGCGGCGATGACCGGCGCGCGCCAGGAGCGCGCGGGAGCGCGACGCGTTCACGCGCAAGACGAGCCGACGCCTCAGGTCGGCGCGTGGCGAAAGGCTGCGCCCCGCGCCAACGCGTCGTCTCTTGCGAGGAAGAACGACGGCTTGGGGAAGACAGCCTGACCGGAGGTCACGCCGCAAGATCAATGAAGGCGCGACCCTGACGGTCTTCGATCTCGACAATCCAGAGATCGGGATCAAAATCGATCTCGCGGACGAGACGCGCCTCGATCTCGGCGGGTTCGAGCCATTCCGCCGCGTGCAGGCGCGAGAAGAGGCGCGCGACGCCGGGAGCGATCTCTTCGCTCTGCGACGCCGGACCGTAGAGCGCCGCATGGCCGTCGAGCCGATCGACCTTCACCCAAATCGCGCCCGCTTCCGCGGCGCCGCGACGGCGCAGCATCGCGACGGCGCCCGCGACCTCGGCGCGGCGGATCAGCGCGGAAACGAAAATGTCGGAGCGTAGTCGCATCGTTTCTCGATCGTTTGAGCTTTCGTCATAGCGGGCGTGGGCGCTTCCCGTATCAAGGCTGCGCCGGTAAACACAGATGCGTGGCTTGCGAACAGGTCTCGCCGCTCGCGCAGCCGCCGCAGGCGGCTGTTTCCCCGCAGCCCGGCGCGGCGCCGCAAGAGCTCCCGCAACCAGCGCCAGCCGGGCAGACGCCGCCGACCGTGACATCGACCGGAGCCGCGTAGGACGCCACGCCGCTCGTCGCGGTGACTCGCGCCAAGGCATGTCCGTTCGGGGCGGCGGGAGAAGCCGAAAATTCGATGAAGCCGGCCATGCCGCGAAGGTGACGCACGGAGCGCTGCGTCTCGATCCATTTGGCCGAAACGCCCTCCGGCAGGCCGGTAACCGTAACGCGGATAGCGGAAGCATCCGGCCGGTTCGTCACCGAGGCCTCGGCGCCGACGCGTAACGGCGGCTGACCGGCGGCGAGCGTCACGCAATTCGTGCTCAGTGCGAACTGCGGCTTGGCGCAATGCCGGGCGCCCTTCGGCGCGCGGTCCAGCGTCGCGAGCTTCAGCGCGTCGCGAACGAAGGTCAAGGCGTCGTCGGGCGTGGAGGGGAGCGCCGAATTGGCGAAGAGCACCACCGGCGTGTCGCAGGCGAAGAGCCCCGCATAGGTCCGAACGGCCTGGTACGGCGCGTCCGGCGAGGGGAAATAACCCACCGCGCCGTGCTTGCAGAGATTCCCCTCAGGGCAGTCGGCGGGTCTGACCCCATTGTCCCAACTGAGGCGCTGGCAGCTCATCGTGGTTCGCGCCGCCTCCGAAAGGAGCTTCCCGCCGCGCCCGAGCGCGCCCAGCAACGCATGCACATCCCTTGCGCTCAAAACCCAGTTGCTGGCGCCGCAGATGAACGTGCCGTCGCTCCATTCGTGCCCCGGCGTCGAATCGGCCGGGAAGGAATAGGCGAGCGCATAGTTGGCGTTGCTCGTTCGCTTGCAGGCGCGGGACGCGCCGAGCACGCGGCGGAAGACATGGGCATTCATGTAGTCGATGTAAAACTGCGAGCTCTTTCTCGCTCTCTTGCTCTCGTTACGCTCGGCCGCGATGTCGGTCCGGCCTTCGAGCTGCGGCAGCAGCTCGCGAATGAGCCCGAAGCTGGAGTTGCAGTAGAGCGGAACGTCGCGGTTCGCGGGCTCGATCCCGAAGGCGATCTGCGCCTTGAGATTCGAATAGAGAGTGCTGCCGCAATCCGGATAATGGGGATCGGACGGGTCGAGCGCGCCGCGAAAGCCCGAGCGATGGGTGACGAGATCCTTGAACGTGACCTCGTCGATGTGGGGACCGCGCGGCCAATCGGGATAGAGAAAGGGCGCGATCTTGCTGTCGATCGTAAGCTTGCGTCTTTCGAGCGCCTGCAGCAGCGCGACCGTCGTCAGCACCTTGCTCAGGCTTGCGACATTGGACAGGCGCTGCGGAGTCATGGCGACCCCCTTCGGCGGCGCGTCGGTCGCGGTTTGCGCAAGCCCGCCGAAAGCCGGCGGCAGATCGCCGACGATCACGACATAGCCCTCGACCTTGTCCTTGAGGCCGGAAACAAGGGTTTCCTTGAGGAGCGCGAGATCGAGGCACGCGCGACCGTCGCAGACGACCTCCGCTCGCGCAGTCGTAGCGGCCAGCGCCGCGAGGAGAACAAGCCGCGCGGCGGACCGTCTCATCGGGCGCTGCGAGGCGAGCTGTCGCGAAAACGTTGCTTCATGTTCTCGAATCTTCAAATGTCCGCGAGGCTCCCGCGAGGGTATCCGCCACCCCTCCACGCGACAAGCGCCAGCATGGCTTTCAGTGCCTTTCCCGTTCCTGCCTGCTGCGCTCACCGACATAGATCATGCCAGCGTCGCCTGGATCGAATCCTTTGGGGAATCGCGTTTCGCTATTATAGACGCAGCCCCTCAGATCGGCGCCGTCGAGTTGCGCATCCTCGAGATCGGCGCCCTCGAAACGAGTCGGGAAACGAGGAAGGGTCGAACATGCGCGCACGCCGCGCAGGTCCGCGCCAGAGAGACGGGCGCGCCGGAAATTAGCGCCGCTTATGCTGGCGCCGCGCAGATCCGCTCCGGAGAGATCGGCGCCATCGAGACGCGTGGGGCCGGCGACATTATCGATGGAAAGATCGGCGCCGCGGAGATCCGCGCCGCGGAGATCCGTCTCCTGAAGCGACGCGCCGCTCAGTCGGCATCCCCTCAAAATGGCGCGATCGAGCTTGCAGCAGCGTAGAACGCCCCAGCCAAGATCGGCGCCGGAGAGATCGACTTCCGAAAGTCGCGCGAAGATCAGGTCGCATCCTTCCATGGTCGCGCCGACAAGCGAACGATCGCCCGGCGGCAGCGTAAAGTCCCGTACCACTTCTCTCTCCCATTGGCGCCGGTTCCTCGAACGGCGCCAATGGTGGCAGATAAGCGCTTTTTGCAGCATAGACGTTGCGTTTTGGCACACAGCGATGAAAATGAGCGCGGGCGCCGCCTTGCAGGAGCGAAGCGCGTCCCGGGTAAGGCAAAACGCTACCTGCCGCGTCCGCTCACTCCTCGCCGTCCTTCTCGCTGCTCTTCGTGCGGCGGCGCGCCAAGAGGCGGCTTCGCAGCGCGAGCCGCTTGAACTGGCGTTCGCGCGCCTCCTCCGCCTTGGGCTTCAAGATCTCGCGATATTCGTCCCGCTTACCGTGGATCGAGGCGATCACGTGGCCCATGGGGACGCCGATGTCGACGAGCACGGTTTCGGCGAGCTGCAGGCTCGCTTCGATCGTCTCGGGAATCGCGTCAGTTGCGCCGGCTTCGTAGAGCCGCGTCGCGTGATCGGCGTCGCGGGCGCGCGCGACGATTGTCATGTCGCCGCGCATTTCATGAGCGACGCGCACGATCTCGATCGCGGCCTGGACGCCGGTCACGGTAACGGCCAGGGCGCGCGCCTGCTCGAGCCCGCATTTGGCGAGCAATTCCCGCTTCTCCGCCTTCCCCCAGTAGATGTCGAAGCCTTCGTTGCGCCGCTCGGCGACGAGCGAAACCGCGTCGTCGATTGCGACGAAGGGGATGTTGTGACGGCTGAGCATTTCACCCACCAGGGCGCCGACGCGGCCGAAGCCCACGATCACCACCTTGCCGGCGGCGACGTCGCCCTCGGGCGTGAGATGCGCGAACTCCGCCCGCAGCGCCTCAAGGGACTTCTCGCGTGAAAAGCGCGCGCCGAGCCGCGCCAGCAGCGGCGCTGCGAACATGCTCAGGGTCACGACGACGATCGCGCTTGCGCCATGAGCGCCAGGCAGCACGCCCGCCACGCTCGCGAAGGTGAGCAGCGCGAAGGCGAACTCGCCGCCAGGCGCGAGGAGCAGGCCCGTCTCGGCGGCGACGGGCGCGGGAAATTTCAAAGCGAGCGCGAGCAGGCTTGTGAGCGCCGCCTTCAACCCGATGAGTCCGCCTGCATAGGCGACGAGCGGCAGAGCGTCGCGCATCAAAAGGTCGAGGTTCAGCCCGGCGCCGATGGAGACAAAGAAAAGTCCGAGGAGCAGCCCCTTGAAGGGCTCCATCGTCACCTCGATCTCGCGGCGATATTCCGTCTCGGCGAGCAGCAGGCCTGCGACGAAGGCGCCAAGCTCCATGGAAAATCCCGCCGAGGCGCTCACCACCCCGGCCCCGACGACGACGAGAAGGCAGGCGGCGACGAAAAGCTCCGTCGATTGCGCAGATGCGACGAGGTGAAAGAGCGGCCGCAGCAACAGCCGTCCTGCCAGAACCAAGCCCCCGAGCGCGAGGCAGGCGGGCGCGAAGGTTGCGAAGAGCTCTAAGGGCGTGAGCGGATGCTCATGCGCGCGCTGCATGACCGAGATGAACAGCAGCGCTGGGGCCACCGCGAGATCTTGCGTCAGCAGCACGGCGAAAGCGGCGCGCCCGGCGGGTTTGCTCAGGCGCCGCGTCTCGGCGAGCACGCCCATCACGAGTCCAGTGGAGGACATCGCCAGCGCCGCGCCCATTACGAGCGACGGCGCGGGATCGAGCTCGAACCAAAAATACCCGATCGCCGCGAGCGCCGCGGTCGTGACGAACATCTGCGCGAGACCAAGCCCAAAGATCAGCCGGCGCATGCGCTCGAGCCGCTCCCAAGACAGCTCCAGACCGATCATGAAGAGCAGAAAGACGAGGCCGAACTCGGCGACGCTCGCGACACGTTCGACATCCGAAATCGACAGATAACGCAGAAATTCGACGCGATCTCCGAACCGTCCGAGGCCGAAGGGCCCAAGCGCCACCCCGGCCGCCAGAAAGCCGAGAACCGGACTGAGGCGCAGGCGGTGGAAGATCGGCACCACGACGCCGGCTGTGGCGAGGAAGAGCAGCGCCTCGCGATAGGACTCGAGCGGGGACGAAGGGGTCATAGGCCTCGTTCAAAAAGCGACTCTCGGGCGAAAACCTGGAGCGAGTCATGCAGAAGTCTAACAGGGTTTCGCGACCGGCCCTCGCTTCAGCCATAAAACTCCCGCACCTTCCCCCACCGTCCAAGCAAAAAAAGAGCCGCCGGACCCACCGACGGCGCCTTGGTTGGGGCTACAGTCGTCTTCGGCTGGGTCCCGTCAACTGCTGTATTTTCTCTCGCCCGCGACCCAGGTCTCGCTGACTTTGATGCCGCCGATCTTTTCGGGCTTCGTCTTATAGGGGTCGTCTTCGAGGATCACGAGATCGGCTTCCTTGCCCTTCTCGAGCGAACCGATGCGGTCTCCCATGCCGAGCTGGCGCGCGGCGTCGATCGTCACGGCGCGCAGCGCTTCATCCAGCGTGATCGCCTGATCCGCGCCGATCGTCGAACCGTCGATGTCGCAACGACGCGTGAGCGCCGTGCTCACGAGGGCGAGCGTCCCCGGCGGCGAGCAAGGCGAGTCGGTGTGCAGCGTGAACGGCAACCCGGCCTTGACGCAGGCGCCGGCCGGATCGGTGAAGGCCGTCCGCTCGGGGCCGAAGATCTGGTCCCGGTAGGCTGCGCCATAAAAGCGCACATGGTTCATCAAGAAGGTCGGTTGGATGTTGAGCGCCTTCATGCGCGAAATCTGATCGGCGCGCGCCATGGTCGAATGCTCGATGCGATTGACGCCGTGCTCGGTCGAATTGCCATAGGCCGCCTCGATCGCGTCGAGTGAGATGTCGACCGTGCGGTCCCCATTGGCGTGGATGAGCACCGGAAGGCCCGCCGCCTTGATTTCCGCGACCATCTGCTTGAGCCGCGCCGCATCATAATTCGGCGAACCCTTGCTCGTCGTGTCGAGATAGGGTTGCGTTTGGGCGCCCGTCTCGGTCTGGTTCGATCCGTCGCCGACGATCTTGACGCCATAAAGCGTGAAGAGCGAATTCGGAAGCTGCGTCGCCTTCGCGCCGAGCCCCAAGCCGCGATAGGGTTCGAGGCCCTTCATGTCGTCGTACATGAGGCTCGCGCTCGTGCGGCAAGGCAATCGATTGGAGAGCTTGGCGAAGGGCGTGATCCAGTCCGAGCGAAGCGTGCCGGGCTCGTGCACCATCGTGATTCCGAGCGCGGCGACGGTGTGCAGATAGTCGGTCACGGCCTTCGCGGCGAGCTGCGGCGTGATCTTGGGGAGCGCGGGAAGCACGACCTTTATCATCGCACTCTCCTCATAGACGAGGCCGTTGAGCCGTCCCTTCTCGTCCCGGCCGAAATGTCCGCCGCCGGGGAGCGCGCCGATATTTTCGGGAATGTTCGCAGTCTTCAAGGCGAGGCTGTTGACGCAGGCGTCGTGACCGTTCGTGTACCAGACCAGCACGGGATGGCTCGTCGTGATCGCGTCGAGCTCTTCCCGCGAGAGGTCGCCGCCTTGCAGAAGATTGTCGAAATTGCAGCAGGCGATCCACTGCCCCGCCGGCGTGCGCGTCGCAATGGCGCGGAGTTCGCCGAGCAACTTCCCGCGCGTCGGAAACTTCAAATAGCCGACGTCGTTCAAGAGCTCGAACATGAGCGCGGCGAGGACGGTGTGGTGATGCGGGTCGATCAAGCCCGGCATGAGCACGCGTCCTTCGAGATCCACGACCTTGGTGTTTTTGGTCTTGAAATCGGCGACGGCGCTTTCGGAGCCGAGGCCAAGAATCTTGCCGTCTGCGATCGCAAGCGCTCTCACCGGATGCGCGCCCGGGACCGGAATGATCTTGCCCCCTTTGAAAATGACGGCGGCGCCAGCCTCCTCCGCGAGAGCGGCGCTCGCGTTCGCGACATTTGCAGCGACGGTCGCGGCGGCGACCGAACAGGCCATGAAGTTTCGTCTCGTGTGACCGATCGCGCCGTCATCGGCAATGCGCGCTTTTCCGCCGTCGAAAAAGTCGCCGTGGAGAACGAGCGGATTGAAGCAGGCGCGGCACATGTTTTGGCCTCCTCGGTTGCTGGGAGCGTCGTTTTACGATGTGTTCTGGCGGAAGGCTCGGGCGCCTCATCTTGATCGAAAGGCTGCGAAAAGAGTCTCCTCTCCTTTCGCGTTTTTGGCAAGGCTGCGCAGCATCTCGAACGCGCAGCGACGCGGGAAAAGGGCCGTTAGCGTAAACGCGTCCGCTGTCTACAAACTCCGCAGCTCCGGACCGGGCTTGCGCGCGAGAGCGCGCCAGACGCCCGCAAGGCCGATGACGAGCGTCGCCAGAAGCGCGGCGACGGTTGTCAACGCGATGGCGCCGGGCAGGAAGACGAAATGCATCTTCATCAGAAACTCGGTAATCGCATAGGCCGCCGCTGTCCCCGCTGCGAGCGCGAAGATGCTCGCGGCCAAGGCCAAGCACAGAAACTCCATCGCGTTCGAGGCGACGAGCCAGGCGCGTGTGGCGCCCAGCGTCTTCAGGACGACCGCGTCATGGATGCGCGATCTCTCGCTCGCCGCCACCGCGCTGCCGAGCGCCAGCACCGCGGTCAGAATTGCGATCGCCGCCGCCGCGCGGGCCGCGAGCGCGAGCTGCGAGGCGATCTTGTCCACCGCCTCCAGGGCCTCCTTGACGCGCACGGCCGCCACCATCGGATAGCGGTTGGCAGTCTCACGCGCGAGGCGCGCGTCGAACGTCCTCGCGTCGGCGCCTGGGGGAAAGCGCGCGGTGAACAGTTCCGAATAGGGCGCGCCGGCAAAGGTCGCGGGCGAAAACACCATGACGAAATTGATCCCGTAGCTGCGCCATTCGACTTTGCGTAGATTGACGATCTTTGCGCTCACCTCACGGCCCAGCACGTTGACGGAGATCTCGTCGCCGACGGAAAGGCCCAGTCCCTTGGCGACGCGCTCCTCCATCGAGACGAGCTTCTCCTTCGTGTCCTTCGGCCACCACTCGCCCTCGACGATGCGGGCGCCCCCGGGAGGCTCGACGGCGAAGGTCACGCCCCGGTCGCCCTCGAGCGCCCACGCCGCGTCTTCGCCAGGATGCAGCGTCTCGGCGCGCGCGCCCTTCACGGCGACGATGCGTCCCCGCATCATCGGCACATGCTCGACATGCGAGCCCGGCGCCTGCTCTTCGATGAAAGCCTGGAAGGCGCCAGCCTCCTCCTTCGGCACGTCGATGAAATAGAAGTCCGGCACGGCGCCCGTGCCGGAACGCTCGAGTTCGGCATGGATCGCGCCCTCGACGAGCGCCAGCGCCACCATCAGCGTCACGGTCACGCCCGCCGAGACGATCAGCGTCGGCGCCAAGCTCCCCTGGCGCGCGATATTGCCTTGGGCCAGCCGCAGCCGCGCGTCGCGGGCGCGCGGGAGCCTTCTCGCGGCGCGCATCACGAGCCAGGCGACGCCCCGCAGCAGCAGGAAGGCGCCGAGCACGGAGGCGACGAAGGCCGCCGCAAGGGTCTTGTCGGCCGCCGTGACGAAGATGACGGCGGCGAGCGTTACAAGCGCCATGAGCGCGGCGAGGCGATAACGCAGCGGCGCCTTGCCGAACTCGCTCTCGCGATCATCGCGCAGCAGCGCCGCCACCGGAACGTCGTGGGCGCGGCCGAGAGGCGGCAGCGCGAAGACGAGCGCGACGAGCAGACCATAGACGGCGCCGAGCGCCAGGCCTCGATAATCGACGCTGATCGCGAGCGGCAGCTCCAGCGAGCGTCGCAGGGCCTCGCCGGCGGCGAAGGGCATGACGGCGCCAATGGCGAGCCCGATCGCGATGGCGAGCGTCGCCATGGTGAGCACCTGCCAAAGGGCGATGGCGAAGACGTGCGAGGCCGGCGCGCCGAGCGCCTTGAGCACTGCGAAGGCTTGACGCTTGCGCTGCACAAGCCCCTGCACGGCGTTGGCGACTCCGGCGCCGCCGGCGACGAGCGCGGTCAGCGCGACGAGCGTGAGGAGCTGGGTGAAGCGCTCGAGGTTCTTGGAGAACTGCGGCGAGACCGCGTCGCGCTTGCGAATGTCCCAGCCGGCTTTGGGGAACGCCTTGTTCGCGGCCTCGACGAAGCGCGTCGCATCCTCGTCGGAGGGCGCCCCCGGCAGGGTCACACGCGCGAGATAGCGGATGATCGTGCCCGGCCGCACCAGACCCGTCGCGCGCAACGCTTCCTGGGAGATCAGCACGCGCGAGCCGTAGCCTAGCCCTCCCGATAGCTTGTCGGGCTCGGCGCGCGTCACCGCGCGGATGACGAAATGCGCCGCGCCGATCGCGAGCTTGTCGCCAAGCTTCGCGTCGAGCCGCGCCATGAGGAGGGAATCGGCGATGAGGCCATAGGCGTCGTCGCCTTCTTGGGCGAGCGCCGCCGCGACGGTCCCTGCCGGCTCGGCTTCCAGCGCGCCGAACGGCGGATAGAGCGCCGGATCGACCGCCTTGATCTCGACCAGCGCCGGAGGCGGCGGCTCCTTTTGCCTGTCGACCGTTTCCAGCCGCGCCATGCCGCGCATCAGCGCGATTTCGTCGACATGGCCTCGCGCCGTAAGATAGGCGCGCTGCTCGTTAGAAAAGTCGCGATGCGTCAGCGCGACAGAGACATCGCCGCCGAGGAGCGCCCTGCCCTCATGCGCGAGGCCTTGCGCGAGCGAGAAGGAGAGACCCGCGACGCCGGAAATCGCCGCGACGCCGATCGCAATGCAGGCGACGAAGACGCCGAAGCCGCGCGGATCGCCGACCAAATCGCGCAAGGCGTAGCGCAGCGCCAGCGGCAGGCGAAGCGACAGGCCGCGTCGAAGGGTCGGCTTTGTTTGTCCCAGAGGCATAAGACGATCTCGCGTTTCGTCGGTCGTATTTGTTTAGCATGCGCGCGCCGCTCTTCCGAAAGCTTGACCGTCAGGGACTCTGAGCGAAAAAGGTTGCTTTAAGGCCTGCGCGGCCCCATATAGCAAACATCGAGTTTTCGGCCCGAATGAACTTGCTCCTCGCTTCGTGCGCGCCAGCTCGTGACTTCCTCTCCAGAACTACGATCGACAAGAGACGCGTCAGCGGCTCGCGGGCAACGCTCCTGGGAAGGAAATAGTCATGCCGACAGGCAAAGTGAAATGGTTCAATGGACAAAAGGGGTTCGGCTTCATCGCGCCCGAAAGCGGCGGGAATGACGTCTTCGTTCATATCAGCGCCGTCGAGCGTGCGGGCTTGACCGGGCTGGCCGAAGGCCAAAAGGTTAGTTACGAGCTGGCGGTCGACCGGCGCAGCGGCAAATCGTCCGCCGATCAGCTGCGGATTGTCGACTAAGGCTGACTTTCGCGGGCCGACGGTCCCGTCGGCCCGGTTCCAGGTTAAGCCGCAGTGAGGCTCACATGAGCGAAATCATCGGCGCCGCCGGGCGCTCTCGCGCCGGACGGAATTTTTCTAACGCAACCCACAAGTTCGCCATTGGCGCTGCTGTCATCCACCGGACGGGCCACCAGTCCGAGAAAACGCTTTTTCGCGTCGTGCGGCATTTGCCTGACGGCGGCCAAGGACTGCAATATCGATTGAAGTGCGAGGCCGATGGGCATGAGCGGGTCACCTTCGAGGCCACGCTCGAACGGCCGGACGTCGGAGATAATGCGGCCTGAGCGATATAGCGACGGGAGAGGCACGATGGACGCGCAAGACTATCGGACGGAAGCCGACCTTTTCTTCTCTAAGAAAACCAACCACAAAGACAAATCACTGACCTTCAGGCGTTTTCAACGTGCGGCGGACGCCATTCGCTTCGCCGTCGAAGACCTCTCCCCGAGCGCCTTGGCGAGTTGTTCATTGGAGGTGAACGGCCTCCATTTCTTCGGTCGCGAAATCCGCCCACTTTACGACAGCAAAACCTTCCCTCTGCGACGCCGACTGAGGCGGGCCGTCGGGGCTTGAACCGCGGCGATTTCTTCATGGCCACGCGAATACGACTTATGACGTTTTGAGGCTCTACGCCGCGCCAGCGTCCGTTCGCTTTGTCGGGAACAACATCCACAGTACGAGGGCGACAAGCAGAAGCGCGGGCACGTCGCCGACGAGGTGGCCCCGCTCATGCGCGTCGTAGAGGGACTGGACGGCCATCACGATAGCATGAGCGACGCTGGACCAGGCGGTGAAGGCGATCAAACTCTGGTGCTCTAAGGGGTTGCGGGCCGCAGCGATCAGAAAGACGCCGAGAACCGCATAGATCGCGCAGATCATCTGGAAGTAGGTCCTGGCCCTCTCCGCCGTGCCACAGCCAACCAGACGGCCAGATCCAGGAAAACGGATAAACCAAAAGGAAGACCACGCCGAAAGCGACGAGCGAGATCTTGAGAAGTCCCTCACGGCTCGTATCGGCCATGAACCTATCGTGGCTAGTCTCGGTCATCAAAACGCCCTCTCAACTTGCGGCCGCCGCCGCGCGCTGCGGGCGGCGGCGGTCGTTGTCTGACGCGGACGTCAGTGACCCCGGCGCCCGTGGCCGGAGCCGCCTGTCTCGGATTCACTGCGGGCTGACCCTCTGGATTCACCAAGCGCCCCGCGAGCCGATGCGCTCCGATCAGCTTCGCCATACGCCTTCATCACGTCGGCCATGTTTTCGGCTACGGCTCCTTCTTCAGCTGAGAGAATCCGTCACTTGGGTCGCTTCTGCCTGAACGGCGCGCTGCCGCCCGGAGCCGGTCACGAAACGCCTTCACTTCGTCCGGGCGCCCGCCCTCTCGCGAGCAGCAGTTGCGCCGCCACAAGCCCAATAACCCGTGGAAGAGATCGGATGTTCCCCAAAATGTCTGAATATTGATCTTGCCTCGGCAATTCAGCGATCGGATGGAGCATAGATATAGTCAGAATTTATCGTATAGCTTGCGATATATTTTCTTTCATACTGCACATACTGTCACACTGCATATATTGTCGGCATCTCCTTTCTAAGCTCAGCTTCAGTGAGCAGATACGCCCTTTGTTGGCGTTGACGCTCTCGAAAAGCAGCTTGCAGGCTAGGAACAATCCAAAGTTTTCTTGGTTACTGCCGTGCGGGGGGACACCGAAAGGAAACTGCCATGGTTGGACGACTTCTGTTAACGACTGCCCTCGGCCTTGCGCTTCTGTCCACGCCCGGCTTTGCCGCAACCTCTCCTCAGACCCAGTCGACGATGTCCCCGCAAACTCCGTCCACGATAGGACAGGCCGCTCAGAGCGTGCCTCAGGAGTTGCAACAAAAGCTCACGGCGCAGGGTTTCACCGACGTGAAGGTCGTGCCGGACTCATTCCTTGTCAGCGCCAAGGATAAGCAGGGCTATCCCGTGACGATGCTTATCGGCCCCAACTCTCTGACGGTTTTCACCATGGTCGAGAATCAGCCGGGCAAGGGCCAGCAGCAACAGGGACAATGATTGGAGCGAGCGCCGAATGGCGGCGAGCCGCTCGCCAAGCCTCGCCTGACGCGCAACCTCACGCATTAGAGCGCGTAAGCGCAAAGGCCTGCCACGCTTGCCGCTTTCGGCGCCCTCGCTATTTGCGACCGCGCAATACGCGCAACGACGCGACAATGCGTTGCGCGAGCACTAGGAGAATTCCAAATGAAAACCTCTGCAGCCATCCTGACCTGCCTCGTCTTCGCAATGCCCGCCTACGCCGCTACGAGCACGATGGAATTGAGCGGCATGAACTCGCTCCTCAACCTCTCTCCCTCGTCACAGGATTTCGTGAACGAGGTCGCCGTCGCCGACCAGTTCGAGATCGAGTCGGCGCAGCTTGCTCAGACCAAGGGCGACGCATCCGACAAAACCTTCGCACAGCACATCATCGCCGATCACCAGAAGAACTATTCCGCACTCAAGGACATCGATCCCAACGCGCCCAACACGCTCGACTCCTCTAAAAAGAAGGCGCTAGACGAGCTTGGCAGTCTGAACGGCTCGGACTTCTCGAAGCAGTTCCGTCGCGATCAGATCAACGCGCATAAGGAGGCGATCTCGCTATTCCGTCGCTACTCCGAAAAGGGCGACAACGAACAGCTGAAGAATTTCGCAGCCAAGGCGCTGCCCGATCTCGAGCGCCACCTGCAGATGGCCGACGCCTTGCGTTGAGGCTTAGATCCGCCGAGGCCGCTCGCCCTGCGCGGGCGGCTTTCGCAGGTATGCGGGCTTGGATATGTTCCGCGCATACGGCGACATGAAATTAACGCTGTGAACGGAACAATATTCGTGACGGACGGTTTTTGGTCCCGGAGCGTCGCCTTCCAATTTGGAAACGAGAGCGACGCCGGCAATCAGACCAACGAGGAGCCCGAAGATGGCGACTGCATCACCGACCTTCAATCTCATTTCGAGCGAAGATGTGGAAGGCACGAAGGTTTGCGATTCCGGCGGCAACAAGATCGGCGAGATCGATCATCTGATGATCGATAAAGTCTCGGGCAATGTGCGCTACGCGATCATGAGCTTCGGCGGCTTCCTGGGACTCGGACACAGCCATTATCCGGTGCCGTGGGAGGCGTTGAAATACGACTCGAGTCTCGGTGGCTACATCTCGAACATCACGCAGCAGCAGCTGCAGGACGCGCCCGAGTTCAGCGACGACAGCTGGACGGACCGCGACTGGGAATCCGACTGGCACGAGCATTTTGGCGCTCGTCCCTATTGGCAGGAGAGCGGCCGTTCCACGACGACGTCCGCCGAGCCTACGGGGATCTCGCCCGAGCGTCCGATGCCTCCCCGCGAGCCGCTGACCTAAGCCAGACCGACCAAGGCTCAGAAAGAGCGAGGCGGAACAGACCTCGCTCTTTTTTTCATCGACGTCGCTCTCCAAGCCGTGCGTTGCTGTGCGTCGGTCGGGCCTATTGCCGCGCCGCCGCGCTGTGATAGCGTTGGCGACCTTGTCGCCCTCGGACACGTGCGAGCCACGCATGCCCTCGGAAACTCAAACCTCAAACGAGAATCAAGATACGGCGGCGCAGGTCGCCAAGGTCATTTTCCAAGGCGCAACCGAAGCCGAGCGCCTGGCCGTCGCCGAATGGTTGCGAACGCTAATCACAATAGCCGAGGGAGACGCATCCCCGCTGGAAAAAGCGAAGCAGGCTGTCGAAGAGACCACTCAGAGGGAGATCATTTGGCCGGTCGTGGCGCTCTTGGCCGCGGAAATGAAGCGCCACGCATGGGATGACCGCAACTTCGCGACTCAACTCCTGAGTATCGGCGTTTTGTCCGCGCTCACCCTCGGGGGCGGCGCGGCCGGGGCGGGTATCGCTGCGCTCGGGACAGCTGTCGGCGTGCCACTCTGGATCGTCTTCGGCGCCGGGGGCGCTTTCGCTGGGGCGATTCTCGACGAAATGCAGAAAGCCACAGCCAGCAACGCTGCTGACGCGACAGAGTCGATGAGCAGCGAGGAAGGGCTCAAAATCTTGGGGTTGGAGCTAGGCGCAACCGAAGCCGAAATTCGCGACGCGCATAGACGCTTGATGAAGGGCGTTCATCCGGACACGGGAGGATCGGACTATCTCGCCGCGCAGCTCAACCGGGCCCGTGATAAAGCCCTGCGCCATGTGCGGTGAAATCGCGCGAGTATCCTAACTCCCGAAGCCCCCCTAATTCGCGCTCCCTGCCCCGGCGAGTTCAATGAGCGGGGCGCGGACCGTCTCCTCACCGAACTTTGCGCGGTAAACGACGAAATTCTCCATCACGCGCTGCACATAGTTGCGAGTCTCAGAGAGCGGGATGCGTTCGACCCAGTCGATGGGATCGACATTGGCGTGGCGCGGATCGCCGTAGGCGTTGATCCACTGCGCCGCGCGCCCTGGGCCGGCATTATATGCGGCGAGCGTCAGGATATAGGAGCCCTTTTCCGTGCCCAGCAGCTCGCCCAAGAACGAAGCGCCGAGCTGCGCGTTGAAAGCCGGCTCGCTCATCAGCCGATGCGGATCATAGCCGACATGCGCGAGCGCCGCCGTATGACGCGCCGTCGAGGGAAGCATCTGCATGAGCCCGACGGCTCCGGCGATCGAGATCACATGCGGATCGAAGGCGCTTTCCTGACGCGCCACCGCGAAGACGAGCGATTTCGGCGCCGAGCCCGGCAGCGCCGAAAAGGCCGGAATACCGAAAGACGGAAAGGCCGCGTCGTCGATCCACACGCCCCGATAAGAGGCGAGCTTGCCCAACGTAAGCGAGAAACGCGCGTCATGGGCGCGCTCGGCGGCGATGGCGAGCGCGGCGACCTGCTCGGGGCTCTGCAGGTGCTTCGCCGCATCGGAGGCGAGCGCCCCCATCGTTTCCTTCTCGCCTACGGCGATGAGAAGCTCGATGACGCGCACAAACTCGTCGCGCGCGTCGCCGGTCGCGGGCAAGGGGGACGGCCGCACGGGCGAAACATTTGAGCCGATTTTGGCGAGCGCCAACTGGCCATAGAAGGTCGTCGAATAGTTCGACGCCTCGCGATAATGCGCGCGAGCGACCTCGTCCTGCTCCGGACTGTGGCGCGCCTCCGCAGCGCGGGCGCGCCAATATTCGGCGCGCGACTTCTGGTGCGGCGTCTCCGCGCTCGCGACGGCCCGATCGAAATGCCGCTCCGCCGCGTTGATGTCGTCGAGGAACCGCAGCGCAATCCATCCGGCGTGGAACTCGGCCTCGACCTGCGAGGACGCGGTCTTCGCCGCATGGGCGGCGAAGACCTCATAGGCGCGCTTCGTATCGCCCTTGTCGAGCAGCTTGCGCCCGATCAGCAGCCGCTCCTTCCACCAGGCCTCGCCATCGACGAGCTTTTCGGGCGCCGACGGCGCATCGCGCAGCGCCGCGGCGGCTTCCGCGAATTTGTTGCTCCTGTGCAGGAAGCGGACGCGCGCGAAGGTGAGGCCCGGGTCCTTCTGCAGGCCCGGCGGCAGCGCCGCGATCAGCTTGCTGTCGCCTCGCCCGACGCTCGCAGCCATGCGCGCCTTGGCGAGCGCCGCGACATCCTTGCCGGCAAGCTCGGCGGCGCGCGCCGACGCCCCGTTTCGCCCCGCGTAGAAGAGGCGGTCGGCGCGATATCTGTGATCCTCCGGCGTCAGCAGTTCGGAAAATTCCTTGCGCGCCGCGTTCTCGATCCCCTCGCCGAAATCGTCCTCGCGCCACAGCTCGCGCGCCAGGGCGGACGCCCGCTCGAACTCGCCGTCACGAGCCAGAGCTCGGGCCAGAAGGAACTTGCCCGACGGCGCGGAGGGGCCGCGCGCGTCAAAGAATGCTTTGATCGTCGCGTCCGGGCGGCCCTCGTTCAAAAGCTCGTCCTCGGCGCGGCGACGCAGCCAATCACCAGCAGGCCAGTTCGGATGCGCGGCGAGAAAGCGATTCAATCGCTCGAAGCCCGCCTCCCGCCAGTGGAGCTTCAATCCCACCCATTGGGCGGCGGCGATGGCGATGGGGTTCTGGAGCCTCGAGACGATCTCGTCTCCTTGCGCGAGATCGCCGGCGCGATAAACGGAGACCGCGGCAAGGAAGGGCTCAGCTTCTGCGCCGACCAATGTCGTGAGATCGGACGACGCGGCGAGCGGCTCCTTGTTCTGCGGCGCCGGTTCCGGCGAAGCGTCGGCCTGCTGCGCGGCGTCGCCCTCAGGCCGTTCCGTCGTGGCGTTTTCCTCGCTCTCCGATTTCGCGGGTTCGTCGGCTTTAGGCGCAGCGCGCCAGGGCGAGAGCTGCGCGAGCAAGCCTTGCAGCCCTTCGTCTTCCGGCGCGTAGGCGACGCGCCCGGCGACGAATCCGACGGTCAGCGCAAGCGCTGTCGCGCCCGCGATCCACGCCCCTCTCCTGGAGAGAAATTTCGATCCGTCGCCTGGCATGTTCGGGCTCCCTCCTCCGGCCTCGGCCAACTCCATCGAGACGGCGGGCGAAAGGTTGATCCTCACGGTCTTTAAACGAAGTTTGCAGGGATTTCGTTAACGCTTCACGGCGATCACGAACCCCAAATCATCGGCCGGAGGCCTGCCTTCGAAGGCCTTTCCTCGCGGCCGGGCAACGGCTAAGAAGCCCCACACGGCGAGATAGGCTTCGAATACGGCGACCGCAAGGCGCTGGGGAAAGCGTTGGAAACATGCCCAAGGCAGCGATTTTTCACGGGTCGATGACGGCTCTCGTGACGCCATTCAATCACGGGGCCGTCGATTTCGACGGCCTGCGCGCGCTCATCGAATGGCAGATTGAAAGCGGCACGCATGGATTCGTGCCCGTCGGCACCACCGGCGAAAGCCCCACACTGTCACATGAGGAGCATGGAGAGGTCATCACGGCGACGATCAAGGCGGCGCGCGGGCGCGTCCCGGTCATCGCCGGCGCCGGCTCGAACAACACGCGCGAGGCGGCTGCGCTCGCCGGCCACGCCGAGCGCGCCGGCGCCGACGGACTGCTCGTCGTCACCCCCTATTACAACAAGCCCAATCAGGAAGGGCTCTATCAGCATTTCAAGGCGATCAATGATTCGGTGTCTATCCCAATCATCATTTACAACATTCCGCCGCGCTCGGTTGTCGACATGAGCGTGGAGACGATGACGCGGCTCGCCGAGCTCAAGAACATCGTCGGCGTCAAGGACGCGACCGGCAATATCGGGCGCATCTCTCTGCAGCGCCAAGCGATGGGGCCGGACTTCATCCAACTCTCCGGCGACGACATCACGGCGTTGAGCTGCATGGCGGCAGGCGCGCACGGCTGCATTTCGGTCGTCTCCAACATCGCCCCGAAGCTCTGCGCCGATCTGCAGAACGCCGCGCTCGCCGGCGACTTCAAGACCGCGCTCGCGATCCAGGACAAGCTGGTGCCGCTACAGGTCGCCGTCTTCCTCGAACCCGGCGTGAACGGCGCCAAATGCGGCCTCTCGCTGCTTGGCCGATGCCTCGAGGAGACGAGGTTGCCCCTCATTCCGGTGGCCGCGGCGACCAAAGAGCGCATTCGCGCCGCCATGGTCCACGCCGGCGTGCTCGAGAGGTAAGCCCGAGTGGCTCAAGGTCCTGAGGCGAATTTCAAGGTCGTCGCCGAAAACCGCAAGGCGCGGTTCAATTACGAGATCGGCGAAACGTTCGACGCCGGCCTCGCGCTGACCGGCACCGAGGTCAAATCGCTACGCACCGGCAAGGCGACGATCGCCGAGAGCTACGCCCATGTCGACCGCAAGGGCGAGGCTTGGCTCGTCAACGCGACGATCCCCGAATATGAGGCGGGCAATCGATTCAACCACGAGCCCAAGCGGCTTCGAAAGCTGCTGTTGAAGCAGCGCGAACTGGCGAAGCTCGCGCAGGGGGTCGAGCGCGAGGGCATGACGATCGTGCCGCTGCGCATCTATTTCAACGATCGCGGCCGGGCAAAACTGCGTATCGCGCTGGCCCGCGGCAAGCAGCTGCACGACAAGCGCGAGGTCGAGAAGAAACGCGACTGGAGCCGCGAGAAGGGCCGTCTGCTGCGCGACAAGGGGTGAGCCGAGGAGGTAGCGGCGCGCAATCGCAGATAGGCTCGCCCGGCGCTCGCGCGGCGCTTCAGCCCGCCAGCGCGTGCAAAAGCTCGCAATGACGCAGGAGATTGCGGTGTGCGTCGATGCAGCGCTTCAGCGGAGTATCGATTTCGAAAAAATGGATGTTCGCGATGAAGCCATAGAGCGCGGCGTCCGCGCTCGTGGCCTTCTCCCCGAAGAAAAACCCTCGATCAGGCGTCAGCTCGGCCAGCGCTTGGAGATCCGCTAAGCCGCGGGCGTAGACTTCTACGGGCGCGTAGCGTCCGATTCCCTGGAAATAGTAACGGTCGAAGTTGTATGCACGGGCTTTTTCGAGCGCTTCGAGGGTCAGCTCGCCGTGCGTCCTCAGCAGCGCGTCGCGAAACGCCGGCAAGAAATCGTCGTCGCGCCAGCGTGAATAGGACATGACCCAATAGAGATCGTCCAGCAGCCGTCCCAACAGCAATTCGAGCCGCCTCTGCTCGGGAGCGAGATTTTCATCGATCGTCAGACCGTGGCGACCGACGAGATGCGCGATGATCGCATCGCTGTCGCCGACGATGTCTCCGTCTTCCTCGATGTAGGGAAGCTGCCCGCGCGGCGCATGACTCGCGTCAAGAAGATGGACATGCCGAAACGGCAGTCTGCAAAGCTTCAGAAAGCAGAAGATTTTGAGGCCGTAGGGATTGTTGTCGGCGACGCCGAAAAGGTCGGGATAGGAGAACAGCGTCAGCAAGCTTTCCTCCGACGAAATCGCAACCCGGCTTTCGAGCCTAACAAAAAACGCCGGCGCAGGGAGCCGCGCCAGCGTCTGAATATTTCCGCTGCGAGGAGGGTTCTACTCCTCGCCCTCGTCCTGCTGCGGTCCCGCCGCGGCAGGCGCCGGGGCCTGGGGCGCCGGCCGGCGCTCCTGATAGCGCTGCATGCGCTCGGCGCGCTCGCCGGGGTCGCGGCCGATCTTGCCCACGAGGTGGATGAGATCGATGAACTCGTCTGCCTGGCGACGCAGCTCGTCGGCGATCATCGGCGGCTGCGTCGTGATCGTCGAGATCACCGAGACACGCACGCCCTTGCGCTGCACCGCCTCGACGAGCGAGCGGAAGTCGCCGTCGCCGGAGAACAGCACCATGTGGTCGATGTGCTCGGCCATCTCCATCGCGTCGACCGCGAGCTCGATGTCCATATTGCCCTTCACCTTGCGGCGGCCAAGCGAGTCGACGAACTCCTTCGTCGGCTTGGTCACGACGGCGTAGCCGTTGTAGTCTAGCCAGTCGATCAGCGGGCGAATGGAAGAGTATTCCTGGTCCTCGATCAGCGCCGTGTAGTAGAAAGCGCGGATGAGAGTTCCCTTCGCCTGGAACTCGCGCAGCAGCCGCTTGTAGTCTATGTCAAATCCAAGCGACTTGGCTGTGGCGTAGAGGTTCGCGCCGTCAATGAATAGCGCAATTCTCTCTTTGTCTGTCATGTCTGTCTCGCGGTTCTTCAAGGTTGGAAAAAAGTCCGCTCCCCCGCGACGGAGCGCGAACCGGTTCAATGCCCGGGTCCTGCGCCCGGCTCAGAGACAACTCTTTGGCTTTGTATCACATCGGGATGAACTCGTCCTCTAGACAGGCCGGTCGAGACGCCGTTCTCTGACCGTAAATCGCTCCTTCCCAGCATCGGGAACAACAGGGTCCGCCCGACGCTTTAGATACCTGTCATCTATCTTTCGTCAAGAGCGCCGCCCTCCCGACGCCGTTAAATGCGTAAGGCGGAACATTAATTTTTTGAAAGCGAAGCGCGCAGTTCGCATGTCTATATTTCGCCGTCAGCCGCTGAAGTTCTCGTCTTTTTGCCGTTGTCTATCGCCGCGATTCCTGCGTTCCACTTTCCGAACGGATCTTCCGCCTCGGAAAGTGGAACGCAGGAATCCTCAAGTCTCGCCATTTCCGGGGCGCTGAGGCTAAAGGAGGGGAACGACCCGAATCAGGCGAGGATGGATGAAACTCTGGACCGGCCTCGGCAACCCCGGACGCGCCTACGCCGGGAACCGGCACAACATAGGCTTCATGGCGATCGAGTCCATCGCCAGGCGGCATGGCCTCCCCCCGGCCCGCGCGAAATTTCATGGGCTCGTCACGGAGGGGACCATCGGGGGCGAGCGAGTGATGCTCCTGGCTCCTCAGACCTACATGAACGAGTCGGGGCGCGCGGTGGGCGAAGCGGCTCGCTTCCACAAAATCGCGCTTGGCGATATTTCCGTCTTCCACGACGAGCTCGATCTCCCGCCGGGCAAGCTGCGCGTGAAGGTGGGCGGGGGCGACGCGGGCCATAACGGGCTTCGCTCCATCACGGCGCACCTAGGGGCCGGCTATCGGCGCGTGCGGCTCGGCATCGGCCATCCAGGCGACAAGGCGCGCGTGCATGGATTCGTTCTCTCCGATTTCGCCAAGGCGGAGGCGGCTTGGGTGGAGACGCTCGTGGAGGCGGTCGCCGCCCACGCCGGGCTTCTGGCCAAGGGCGACGACGCGGGTTTCCAGAACAAAATTCATTTGGCGATGCAGGCGGCTGGCTTGAGCGGCGCAGAAAAGGGGGAGGTGTGACGGGCGCGCTGCCCGCGCCGTTGCAGACTTTGGCGACAAACTCGCGGCAACCCTGCCTTGCCAATGCCGACAAACTGTCGGAAAGTCGCCCTTGAGCTGAAGTATACGATGACTACGGATCATCCGGCGACAGATAGGCCTCATGTTTTTCTCAACCCTGCTGCGCGGCGCTATCGCCAGCGCGCTCACGGCGGTTTTCCTCTCCGCCGCCTGCGCGCAGCAGTCCTTGCCAACCATTTATATTGGTGGCGGCGCCCATAAGCGGGCGAGCGCGCCGGCGTCGCCTCAGCCGCCAAGCACAGCCTCTCAAAAGCCTCCGACTGCCTCTGGCGGCGCTCCCAGAGCCTCTGGCGTCGCCTCGAGGACGCCGCTAAGCGCCGCCCATAATCCTGCGGCTGCGCCACGCGCCGCCGTTGCGCCCGCCCCTGCCACGCCTGCCGACGCCCGCCGCGGCGCCACCGCCCGTGAACGCCTTCGACAACCCCAATTACAGCGTCCCCGACGCGACCGCGGCGACCAAGACCCAGACGCCGATCATCAACACGCCGGCGTCGATCGAGGTGGTCCCGCGGGCGGTGATCGACGACCGCAAAGAGAGCGATCTCTCCGAGGTCGTCGAAAACGTCAGCGGCGTCTGGTTCGTGCCGAATTTGGGCGGATACAGCAGTTTTCACGATCCGCGGTTTCAACACCGCGGCGGTTTACCGGAACCAGCTGCGGGTCGGTCCTGCCGGGATTTGGGTCCCTAACACCTTTGATACCTCCAACCTTCAAAGCGTCGAGGTGCTCAAAGGCCCCGCGGCGATGCTCTACGGGAGAAACGAGCCGGGCGGCCTCATCGCCATGGTCACCAAGAAGCCACTGGATACACCGCACTCTTCCGTCGAGCAGCAGGTCGGCACGTCTAGCTATTATCGCACCATACTGGACACCACCGGCCCGCTCGACAAGGATAAGACCCTGCTCTACCGCGTTACGGGAGCCTTCCAGACCAACAACTCTACCGTGCGCGATTTCGTGTCGGGGGACCGCTGGAACGCGGCCGGCGCGCTCACCTGGCGGCCGAGCGACTGGACGGAGCTCACCTATGACATCGAGGCGACGAAGCAGCGATTTAAGCCGGACACAGGGCTTATCGCCTGGGGCGATGCTCCGATATCCGTGCCGATCAACCAGTCGTTTCAGGACCCCAACGAACCCTACGACAACCTGCTGAACCTCTACAACGGGGTCAACTTCAAGCAGAAGCTTTACGACAACTCCAACAGTCAGTGGATGTTCAACGGACGCTTCCTGGCGCGAAATTACAAAACCAATGACACCGAAATACTTCCAACGCCGCCGACTTTTCGAGACAGCGATCCTCCCTATCTATGGAGGAATAAATATCGGTGCGTTCAATCCTGCGACAGGAATTCTGCAGAGAAATATTTTTGCGCAGGACTATTCCGAGCGTTCCTGGCTCGGCAATGCCGAATTAAACGGCAAATTCGATACTTTTGGAGTCAAGCACGACATTCTCGTCGGCTACGACAACAGCACGGCGACCGGCGATTACGTGACGAATGGCGCCTATGGCGTCCCGGATCCCGCTCTCGCCATCAATGTCTGGGCGCCCTGGTACGGCATTCCGTCCTGGATGTTCAGCCCCACGGCCCTCGATTTGCAATACGCGCGAAGTCCGACGCCGGCAGAGAGATGGAAACAGTGGGATATCGGCCTTTATGCTCAGGATCACCTCACGGTGTTCGACCGGCTGCATATTATCGGCGGCGGACGCTGGGATTATGCGGTTAATGGCATCTCGACCACAGACCTGTTCGGCGATCCCGCCCGCTTTCCCAACGACGTCAATGTGCCAAAGTGGGGTGAGCACGCCTTCAGCCCGCGCGTCGGCGTTCTTTTCGAGATGGCCCCCTGGCTCAGGCCCTTTGCGGATTGGTCGCGCTCGTTCGGGGTCAACAACGGCGTCGATCCCTTTGGGCGGCAGCTTCCCCCGGAATTAGCGCAGCAATGGGAAACGGGGCTGAAAGGGCAGTTTCTCGACCAGAAACTGACGGCGACCCTCGCCTTCTACCAGCTCACCAAGCACAATATCGCCGCCGCGGTCCCGGGCAGCCTCACCACGTCGATCGTGGGCGACGTGCGGAGCCGCGGCATCGAGCTCGACGTCTCAGGACGTGTCAACGACAATCTTAGCGTCATCGGCAACTACGCTCACACACAAACCAAAATTCTCGAATTTGCCGATGAAAATCCCAACCTGCTCCCCCTCGTCTATCCGAACGTCAGCGCCGTGGTCGTGAGTGACCGGGGGAATTGGTGGCCCAACGTGCCGCCCAACTCCGGCTCCATCTGGGCGAAATACGATTGGAACGGTTACCTCGCGAAAGAGGGGGCGAGCTTCGGAATGGGCGTGCGCTACGAGGATGTCCGCTGGGGCGACAGGCTCAACAGCTTCCAGCTGCCGGCCTACGCGGTCCTCGACGCCCTCTTAGGCTATCGCTGGAAATACGAAGGGCTGTTCTGGAACGCGCAGCTCAATTTGAAGAACCTGACCAACACTCATTATTTCTCTGCCGCCGAGGAAAGACACGCCGCGGTTCCGCGGCTCGCCATCTACCCCGGCGACGGCTTTCGAGCCATCGGCTCCATCAAGGTCGAATACTGACGCGTGCCTTACTTGTGGACGCCAAGTGCATATGGAAGACCGCCACAGCTTGATTTCGCGGGGCCTGCACAAGACGCAAATCCGGCGACCCTCCTAAGGAGGAGAAATCAATCGTTCTCCACGAACTCCAGATCGACGACATCGACAAAATTGCTAAGAATTTTCAACGTGGTCGCACACTCCGCCTCGCTGAAGTGCCGAGTCGGGTACACGGCGTCGCCAACGATCGTCAGCGGGATGTTGAACCAATAGGCGTCGATCGCCGTGGCGAGGATCGTCGTTTCGAGCCCACCGCCTATCATCGTGATCGGAGGGGCGCCGATATCGTCGTGGAAGCTGCGAAATTTGTGGTTCCGCAACAGCGAGCAGCGAACGCTGTCGAAGACGAGCTCGCCGGCGTCGAAATGCTCGCGGCTTTGCCCCCAGCCCCGCTCCGCCCGCTCGGCGTTGTTGGCGCGCACCGCCGTATAGGGGGCCTCCCTTGCCTCCCAAAGCTTGATGAGCCTGCCGACGTTGGCGGCGGCCCTCAGAGGAAAGCCGCCAGCGGTCACACATTCGAAGGCGGGGCTCGAGACGCAGACCAGTAATGGCTGTTGCCTTAGTCCCCGTACGGCGCGAAAATTGATGCTCATGCTGCATTCTTCGGTTTAGGGGTGGATCTAACGCTGTTACTCGATACATTGCGCGCGGCTCTTGCCCTGGAGAAGATCCAGAATACCTTCTCTGTCCCAATCTCCCTCGGGCCTCAATATTGTCATGGGATCATCTTCAAGCGTGATCGCATCGTCTTTTGGCTCGAGGTCGATCGTCATCTCTGTATAGCGATGGTCAGAGAACGAGAATTCTTCGCGTCCCGGGATCGGTTTTGCGCCAAAACGGGCCCAGAATGGCTCTAGGCCTTCTCGCGCATGCCCATAAATCCGACGGAAACCTTTGCGTCTGGCGAAATCTATTCCGCAACGAACAAGCTCGAAAGCGATGGTCGAACGGCGAAAGGGCTTGCGCACGGCCAGGCGTTCGAGCTTGACGAAGTCGGCGAAAAAGCGCGCGCGCAGGCAACCGGCCGGCTCATCGGCCGAGAAGGCCAGGAAGTGAGTCGCGCATTGGTCGTTGCCGTCGAATTCTTCCGCGAAGGGGCAATCCTGCTCGGCGATGTACACTGCTGAGCGTATCGAATAGACCATCAGGAGGTCATCCAGGGTTCTCGCGACACGGACTTCGTACCGCGAGTTGCGAATCCTGCGACTAGCTTCTCTCGTCGCGTAACGCTCATTCTGGGACACAACCGACATTCCACTCTCCTCACGCTACGCCACCCGCTATGCAGAGCGGGGTATGACCCATAGCCCTCGGGCTTTCGGGCCCTCGACCGGCCTGGAGTCCAAATTGTGGCCAAAACCCATCCCTTTGTCAGTGAGGGGCCTTCCGTAGATTTCCGCCGCGCACAGTTCAGGTCGCTTGAGCCACGTCATCCAGTTGCCCATGGCTCGTATTCCGTTAGTGGGCGGGCGCATCGCCCAAGCCCAGGCGTAGATGGCTTCCACGCGAGACCCGTCTTTAACGAGGCAGGCAAGCGGTGGATTGACCATAGATAAAGAACCATCCAACAAACCCTCTAGTCCTTCCTTGCTCAGATGTAGACAAGCGAAACAGCCAGTGAGAGAAGAGTTATTGCGTACCGCATAGATGCTTTTCGAATACAGGTGAACACTGGCAAACGAGGAAAAAGGTGCTTGTATACCAGGCACCAATTCTCTCAACAGGCCAGAGAGTAGAGGCAACTCTTCGTCGAACGCCGGACGCACCTCAAGCGTTTGGCTGACAGGAAGATCAACGAGCCGCCGACGCCGCCGCGGGTTTGTACGCAAAAATGCAGCGCCCCCGTCGCTAGCCAAGCCTGTGCTCATTGCGCCCTCCCATGAATCGGCCTATTCCTAGACATTAATCCAAGCGCGAAAAAAACTGCGCAGCCAATTATGCAAAGAGGCGCCGCAAAAATGCAGCACCGCGAACGTGCGTCACCGCTGGGCCAGATCTCCTGGGACGACCTGAGGTTTTTTCTGGTTTGTGCGGAATCCGGAAGTTTCAGGAAAGCCGGAAAGATCCTCAAAGTCGATTCAGCGACGATCGTCCGAAGAATTACACGTCTGGAGGGCGCCATTGGCCTCAGACTGTTCAATCGGTTAACGGACGGTGTGACGCTGACCGACGAAGGCGGTCTGGTCGCACGGCATGCGAACGCCATGGAAAGGGCGGCCGCGAGCATCGAGCGGCAATCCCAACTTTCCTCCACCGTCGGCGTGAGGGGCCACGTTCGCGTCGCCATCACCGAGGGGCTCGGCACCTATTGGGTCCTGCCCCGCTTGCTCGACTTCCAGAAGGCGAACCGGCGGCTGACATTCGAAATGCAGGCCACCATGGAGCATATCGACATCGGCCGCCTGGAAGCCGACATGTCCGTGCAGTTTCTGCGCCCCGAGAGGCCAGACCTGATCAGCGTCCGCTTGGGACATCTGCATACTTATCCCTTCGCTTCGTCGGGCTACCGCGAGCTCTATGGCTTGCCCTCCTCCCTGGAGGAAGCGAAGCGACACCGTTTCATCCAGCAGGTCACGCCCCTCCTGGCGCCGGGCATCTACGAGCGGCTTCTCGGCGTCGACAGCCTTGAGGGCATCGTCGGCGTCGCGACGAATTCTAGCTCCGCGGTGCTTTACGCCGTCGAGAGAGGCGCCGGGATCGGCGCTCTGCCGACATACGCGCTGAGCCTCGGCGCCAAATTGATCCCAGTAGACATCGGAGTTACAAACCGGCTCGAAATCTGGCTCACCTACCACCCCGACCTGCGCAATTCGTCTCGCCATATGGCGGTGGTCGAGTGGCTGCGAAGAATTTTCGATCCCGCCCGCTTTCCTTGTTTCGGGGAAAAGTTCATCCACCCGAAGGAACTCATGCCTCTTCTGTCCGAGGCCGCCTCCATGAACTCCGTCGCCGGCTTCGCGGCGGCGAACCCCGTCAGCCTCGAGAAGATCGATTTAGAGGAAGGGGCGCTCTGAAAAGCCGTGGAACCCCCTTCTCCGGGCCTTTTACATTTCCGCGCAACAGCCTATATGGATCGTGTCGCCGCTCGCGGCGACTATGGCGATAAACGAGCTTCGCAATAAACCCATCGGACCCGGGGGCGGTACCCGGCGCCTCCACCCGAAACCGGCCGTTGAACGGTTTGGGGTGGGGGCGAAATAGGATTGACGAGGGCGTAAAGGAAGTTTCTTTGCTCGGCATGATACCGCCGTTATCGGGTCAAACCTATAGTTGCCAACGACAACTATGCTCCGGTGGCCGTCGCCGCGTAATGCGGCGCCTACACTGGGAATCAAGTCCTGAGGGTTAGCGCCTTCAGGCGGGGCTCGGAGGCGCCTGGCAACAGAAGCCTCCACTTCTCCCACTTCAAGCCGCTCGAAGCGTCATGGCCGCGGATCTCTTCATTCGTTACGATCTCCTGGTGCAAAACGCCTATCTGGGCGTCGTCCGCAGCGTTCTTTCTCAGGTCGCCGCAACCGGAGAACTCCCTGGCGAGCACCACTTCGTCATCGCCTTCCGCACCGACGCACGAGGCGTGAAAATCTCGCCGCGCCTGCAAAGGGAGTGGCCGCAGGAGATGACCATCATCCTCCAGCATCAGTTCTCCAACCTCGTGGTCACCGAGGAAGGCTTCTCGGTGACCTTGTTCTTTCGCTCGGTTCCCGAAACCCTCCACGTGCCCTTCACGGCCCTGCGCGCCTTCGCCGATCCTGCGGCGGGGTTCAGCTTCCAGTTCAACGTCGAGGGAGAGGAGAACGAGGAGGCGGAGTCTGCGCCACGCGCCGCCGGCCCTGCGCCCGCGAAGTCCGAAGGCGCCAAGACCGGCGCACCTGCGCCGCGGGAGGCTCCAGCGATGGACGCCCCTGCATCCGGCGACAAGATCGTCTCGATCGACGCCTTCCGAAAGAAAAACTGAAGCGCGTAAGCCATGGCCGAGGTCCTCAATCTGCGCCGCGCGCGAAAGGCGCGAGACAGAGCCGAGAGAAACCGCGCTGCGGAAGCCAATCGGATCGCCTTCGGCCGGACCAAGGCGGAGCGGCATGCGAGCGAGGCGCAGAACGACCTCGAGCGCGCGCGGCTCGACGCGCATCGCCTGGAGGCGGCGCCGGAACGCGACACGGTTCCTGAGAAAGAATGACTTAGGGCCAGCCGTCTCGGCGCCAGGCTCGACGCAAGGGAGCAGTTCGGTTCCAGCAGCGAGAGCGCGTTTTGAACGGAAAATCGGCTCCCCCGTTTTCACCGGGCGCAGCGGAGGAAAGCCTCGATCCTGGCCCCCCGCAAAAACGCTCGATCACCGTCGCGGGGCACAAGACCAGCGTTTCCCTGGAAGCGGCCTTTTGGAGCGCGCTTCGTCGCCTCGCTGTCGAGGAAGGCTCTTCGCTCGCCGCGCTCGTCGCCAAGGTGGACGCCGGTCGGGGAAAGGCCAATCTCTCCTCGGCGCTGCGCGTCTATGCCTTGAAGCGGGGCGCCGATCGAGCGGCGCCTTCGGACTGACGGCCCACCCGGCATTCACATGGGCAAGGGCCGCGGTTAAGCTTTATGAAGCGCCGCCGCCCTCGCCTCTCGCGCAGCCTTCAGCCGCGCGAAATCTTCGCCGGCGTGATGCGACGAGCGCGTCAAGGGAGACGCCGAGACGAGCGCAAAACCCTTGGCGGAGGCGAGCGCTGCGTAGGACGCGAATTCTTCCGGCGTGACGAAGGCCGCAACCTCCGCGTGCTTCTTCGTCGGCTGGAGATATTGGCCGAGCGTGAGGAAGTCCACGTCGGCTGTGCGCAGATCGTCCATCACCTGCATGATTTCCACTTTGGCTTCACCGAGGCCCACCATCATCCCCGATTTCGTGAACAGCGTGGGATCGAGCTCCTTCGCCCGCTGCAAAAGCCGCAGCGAATGGAAGTAGCGCGCCCCCGGCCGAATTGTCGGGTAGAGGCGCGGCACGGTCTCCAGATTATGGTTGAAGACGTCGGGCTTCGCGGCGACGACGATCTCGAGCGCGCCGGGCTTGCGCAGAAAATCCGGCGTCAGCACCTCGATGGTCGTCTGCGGCGCGAGCGCGCGGATGGCGCGGATCGTCTCGGCGAAATGCGCGGCGCCGCCGTCGGCGAGATCGTCACGGTCGACCGAGGTCACGACGACATGCGCAAGGCCCAAGTCTCGCGTGGCCTCGGCGACGCGACCGGGCTCCTTCGGGTCGAGGGGCCCCGGAAGCCCCGTAGCGACATTGCAGAAGGCGCAGGCGCGCGTGCAGACGGCGCCCAGGATCATGAAAGTCGCGTGTTTCTTCTCCCAGCACTCGCCGATGTTGGGACAGGCCGCCTCCTGGCAAACAGTGACGAGACCCTTTTGCGCGAGCAGCGCGCCCGTCTGCCGAAACTCCGCCGAGCCCGGCGCCTTCACGCGGATCCAGGCCGGCTTCTTCGCGACGGGGTTGTCAGGCCTGTGCGCCTTCTCGGGATGGCGCAAGCGGGGCCGGGGGTCGTCGCCGAGAAGATCAATCGTGTGCGGCATGCCCTAGATTTAGCGCGCCGCCGGCAGAAACGAAATCCTCTGAGCAAGGCGAGGTCCCGCCGGATCTGACCCGGGCGCGACGAAGGCTGCACTCCCTGCCCAAGTCAGAGCGGCTCTCATGGTTAATAAACCGCGCGAACAAGCGCGACATGGTTAATAAATCACGGACTCTGAATTTTTAAATCGCTCCTGCTTGTGCCCCTTAGGGGTGCGTTGTTTTTATATCGCATCGCTATTCGAGGTCGGGATTTCCCCGAGAGCCGCGACCCTCTGGATTATAGTTAACGCCTATAAACCTTATTTTTCAGCAGATTGTGGGGCGACTAGACGTGCTCCACCGCGATGACGCCGGGGATGATCTTCAACGCGTCGACGACGGCGGCGCTTGCCGAATAGCCGCCGGGCAGCCGAATATCGATCTCCTCACCCTCCGCCTCGCGCATCACGACGAGCGTCACCTCGCCCTCTCCCTTCGCAGCAAGCCGCGCCCTGATCCCTTCGAGCGGCCCGACGTCCCGCAGGAAGACGCGCAGGCCCTTCTGCTGCTTCGCCGCCGCGGCCGAGAGGTTCTCGACGGTCACGATCCGCGCGCGCACCTCGTCGCCCTCCAAAGCGCCCGAGAGCGTGAGCAGCACGGCCGCGCCCTTCTCCAACAGATCTCGATACTGCGCGAGCCCTTCGGCAAAGAGGATCGCCTCATATTGCCCGCTCTCGTCGGAAAGCTGCACGACGCCCATCTTGGAGCCGGATTTGGTGCGCCGCTCCGCGCGCTCCAGCACGACCGCGGCGAGCCGGCCAGCGCTCGCGCCGCGCCGCACCGACGCCGAAAACTCGCTCCAGCGCTGCAGGCGAAGGCGTTTGGCGACATTGGCGTAGGCCTCGAGCGGATGGCCGGAGAGGAAGAAGCCCACCGCGTCGAACTCACGTTGCAGCGTTTCGGCGGCGCTCCAGGGCGGGCATTTGGGCAAGGCGAGCTCTTCGCGCGCCTCCAGCCCAAACAGCGCGTTCTGCCCGACCGAACGATCGTCCTGATGGCGGTTGGCGGAAGCCAAAATCGTCTCGACGCCGACGAAGACCCGCGCGCGATCGGCGAGAAGCTCGTCGAAGGCGCCGCAGGCCGCGAGATTTTCCAAAACCTTCTTGTTCAACTCGCGCGGATTGATGCGCCGGGCGAAATCCGCGAGGCTCGCATAGGCGGCTTCGCCGCGCGCCGCGACGATCGATCTCGCCTGCCCCTCGCCGACGCCCTTGATGGCGGCGAGCGCATAGCGGATCGCAAGCCGCCCGCCCTGCCCTTCCGCGACGTCGAATTCGACGCCCGAGCGCGAGACGGAAGGCGGCTCGACTTCGATTCCGAGCCGCATCGCCTCGTGGCGGAACTCGGCGAGCTTGTCGGTGTCGGTCATGTCGAAGGTCATCGACGCCGCGAGGAACTCTGTCGGATAATGCGCCTTGAACCACGCGGTCTGATAGGCGATCAGCGCGTAGGCCGCGGCATGGCTCTTGTTGAAGCCATAATCGGCGAATTTGGCGAGCAGCTCGAAGATCTCCTCGGCCTTGCTCTTTTCGAGCCCGCGCTCCACCGCCCCGTTGACGAAGCGGTCGCGTTGCTTGTCCATCTCCGCTTTGATCTTCTTGCCCATGGCGCGGCGCAGGTTGTCGGCTTCGCCGAGCGAATAGCCCGAGAGAAGCTGCGCGATCTGCATCACCTGCTCCTGGTAGATGATGACGCCAAAGGTCTCCTTGAGAACGGGCTCGATCTTGGGGTGCAGATAGTCCGGCTCTTCCTCGCCGTGCTTCACGGCGCAATAGGTCGGAATGTTCGCCATCGGACCGGGCCGGTAGAGCGCGACGAGGGCGATGATGTCCTCGAAACGGTCGGCGCGCATCTCGACAAGCGCCTTGCGCATCCCTGCGCTTTCGAGCTGGAACACGCCGACGGTCTCGCCGCGTCCGAGCATCGCATATGTCTCGGCGTCATCGAGGGGGATTTGACCGAGATCGAAATCCGGCAGGCGCGCGCGCACCAGCGCGCTCGCCATCGCGAGCACGGTCAGCGTCTTCAGGCCGAGAAAGTCGAATTTGACGAGCCCCGCCGGCTCGACCCATTTCATGTTGAACTGGGTCACCGGCATGTCGGACTTCGGGTCGCGATAGAGCGGCGTCACCTCGTCGAGCGGCTGATCGGCGATGACGATGCCGGCAGCGTGGGTCGAGGCGTTGGAATAGAGCCCTTCGAGAACGCTCGCGATCTCGAAGAGGCGCGCGACGCGGGGGTCCTCCTCGACGGCTTCGCGCAGCTTTTGCTCGCTCGCCAGCGCCTCTTTCAGCGTCACGGGCTTTGCCGGATTTTGCGGGACCAGCTTGGCGATCTTATCGACCTGGCCGAGCGGCATTTCCAGGACGCGCCCCACGCTCCTCAGCACGCCGCGCGCGAGAAAGGAGCCGAAGGTGATGATCTGCGCGACCCGGTCCGCGCCATAGCGCTGGCGCACATAATCGATCACCTCGCCGCGTCGGGTCTGACAGAAGTCGATGTCGAAGTCCGGCATCGAGACGCGCTCGGGATTGAGGAAACGCTCGAAGAACAGACCAAATCGCAGGGGATCGAGGTCGGTGATCGTCAGCGCATAGGCGACGAGCGAGCCCGCGCCCGAGCCGCGGCCGGGGCCGACTGGAATGCCCTTCGACTTCGCGAATTTGATGAAGTCCGAGACGATCAGAAAATAGCCCGGAAAGCGCATCTTTTCGATCACGCCGAGCTCGAACTCGAGTCGCGCTTCATAATCGCTGCGATTGAGGCCCGGCGCGGAACCAGTGACGGCCAAGCGCCCCTCGAGGCCCTCCTGCGCTTGGCGACGCAGCTCTTGCGCCTCCATCGCATCGAGCTCTTCCTTGCCGGTCTGCGGCGCCGCGCGCATGAAACGCGGCATGATGGGATTGCCGGAAGTCGGGCGGAACGCGCAGCGGCGCGCGATCTCCACGCTGCTCGAAAGCGCCTCCGGCAGGTCGGCGAAGAGCGCGCGCATTTCCCCGCGGCTCTTGAAGGAGTGTTCGGGCGTCAGGCGACGGCGCTCGGCCTGGCTCGCCACGCTGCCTTCCGCAATGCACAATAGCGCGTCATGCGCTTCGAAATCGGCGCGCGTCGCGAAAAAGGGCTCGTTGGTGGCGACAAGCGGCAGGCCGAAGCGATAGGCGAAGTCGAGGAGCGGCGCCTCCGCCGCCCGTTCCGCAGGCAGTCCGTGCCGCTGAAGTTCGACGTAGAGTCGCCCAGGGAAGAGCGCCGCGAGCGCCTTGAGGCGCGACTCGGCCGCCTCGGCGCGCCCGTCGGCGATAAGCGGATCGAGCACGCCCGAGGGCCCGCCCGTGAGCGCGATGATGTCGGCGCCGTCACTCTCGAAGTCGTCGAGCGTCAGCGCCGGCTGCTCGCCCGGCGCGGCTTCAAGATGCGCGCGCGAGCAGAGCCGCATCAGGTTGAGATAGCCCGTGCGCGATTTGGCGATGAGCACGAGATTGCCGAAGGCGCGCTCTCGTCTCCCGGGCGTTCGCTCGGGCCCTTCCGCAAAGGCGACGGTGATCTGCGCCCCCGGCAAGCTCTGCAGCCCGGCCTTGGCGGTCTTTTCGGAAAATTCCAGGGCCGCAAAGAGATTGTTCGTGTCGGCGACGCCGATCGCCGGTTGCGCGTCCCTCTCGGCGAGCTCGACGAGGCGCGAGAGGCCCAACGCGCCCTCCCGCAACGAGAAGGCGGTGTGCACATGGAGATGCACGAATCCAGGATCGAGGCTCACGCCTCTTTCATGCCGCAAGCGCTTTCGCGGGTCAAAGCCCTCGTCCCGCCGCCCACAGGGAAGGATCCACGGAAAAAGAACGCCCGAGCCGCAGGGAGCGGCTCGGGCGATGCCTAAAGCGCGTCTAAGAGAAATCTAAGACTCTAACCGGGCGTCTGTGGCGGCCCCGATCTCTCTGGAGATAACCGGGGCGCCTGAATCAGCCGCCGCAATCCGCATCTTGCAACAGGATTTATTCCGCCGAGCCGAAGCCCTTCACGCCGGGGTTGAACGTCTTGGCCGCGGTCTCGATCGGCTTGAAGACTTCCTTGGCCAGGTCGGTGTAAAGCTCGCCGATCTTCGTGGCCTGGGCGACGAAGTCTTCGTAAGCGCCCTTGGCGTATTCCTGCTGAAGCGCGATGGCCTCGTCAAACTTCTTCACGCCGAGGAGCTTTTCCGCGAAGGCGCGGCCCTTTTCAAACGACTTCTTGGAATATTCCTGCGTTTCGACGGCAATGCCCTGCCAGCCCTTGGCGAGGGCGGAAGCCGTGGCCGAAGCGGCCTCAAACTGATCTTTGCCGATCTGCGGTACGTTATCGAAAGTGGCCATGGGTTCATCCTTGCGGTTGCGGTGCGCCTAACATCCAGGCCCCTTCGGGGGCGCGCGGCGACCTTGACGGAGCGTTTATACCGCACTGCACAATAAGCCGTCAAGCGCCATGTTGTGGTGCAGCATAGCCAAGCTCGAGCGCGGAGCGCTTAACGTTCAAGTAACCGCGCCGACTTATTCTTGTCGACTGTGGTGTCTTGGCCACGTCCGCTCCCGTGACACGGACGTCGAGACGCACTATCAAGGAGAGTGGGCCGGTAAGATGATGACGTTTGGCGTCCTTCGGAGCGTTAGACCGAGTATAATTCTTCGGTTCCTGCTCGTCCTCAGCGCCTTGGCGCCATCCTATGCTTGTGATTATGCACAGGCTGGCAGCTGGCGCCACCATTATGCTCACGCAGCCTATGGACGTCAGCGTTTAGCCTTGCGCGTCGCCCACGGACGGCCCGTCCGTGCGGCGTTTTACGGCCATGGCGGCCGGGTCTTTCATTCCGCGTCGCACCAGGAATCAGGGCGTTTCCTGTCGCCGCCGGGCTTCGCGGCGATTGTCGTCGACGCCAACAGCGGCCGGACGCTTTTCGCGCAAAAGGAAGATCAGCAACGCCATCCGGCGTCGATCACCAAGGTGATGACGCTCTATCTTCTGTTCGAGCAGCTCGAATCGGGCCGGATGAGCCTGCATTCGCCGCTCCGAATCTCCCACCACGCCGCCGCGCAGGCGCCCTGCAAGCTCAATCTCGCGCCGGGAGAGACGATCGAGGTCGAAGACGCGATCAAGGCGGTCGTCACGAAATCCGCCAATGACATCGCGGTCGCCATCGCCGAGTCGATCGGCGGCGACGAGGAGCGCTTCGCGGAGATGATGACCGCAAAGGCGCATTCGCTGGGCATGCGCGACACGCATTTCGCTAACGCGTCCGGGCTGCCGAATCCGACTCAAGTCACCACGGCGCATGATCTCGCCGTGCTCGGCCGGGCCATCCAGGAGCGATTTCCGAAATACTATCGCTACTTCTCCACGCACTCCTTCGCCTACAACGGCGAGGTCATGCGCAATCACAACCATCTTCTCGACCGGGTCGAGGGCATGGACGGCATCAAGACCGGCTACACCAATGCGTCGGGCTTCAACCTGCTGACCTCGGTGCGGCGCGGCGGGCGGCACATCGTGGCAGTCGTGCTCGGCGGCAGGACGGCCGGCGCGCGGGACCTCTATATGGCTTCCCTCATCCAGCACCACGTGGGCGGGGGCGAGACGCATAGAAACGCGCAACCCATCTCCGACGACCAGGGCGACGACGCCGAAACGCCTGCAGCGACGGCTTCTATCGCCCCCGCGCCTCGCCCCTCCGAAGGCATCGCCTATGCGCGGGCTCCCGCGGTAGACGCCGAGGACTCCGCGCCCGCCGCCGCGGAGCGCAGCCCCGCGCCGAAAAGCCAGCCGCCCATCGCAGGCGACGAGGCTCAGCCCAAAGTGCGTCCGGCCTTCGTCTCCGGCGGCCAAAAGCGCTCCGTCGCGGCCGGAGGCTCGACGACGGCAAGCGCCGGCTCGAAGGGCGCGACGCGCGTTGCCGCCGCGCCCACGACGCCCTCAGGCATCAAGCAGTCCGAGAGCGACAAGCCGCATGGCGCCAAGGCCAATTCGTCGCGCCCTGCGCACCCTGGGTGGATGATCCAGCTCGGCGCGACCGAAGACGTGGAGAAGGCCCAGGAGCTGCTGACGCGCGCGCGCAACGAGGCGCACATGCCGGCCTCCGCCAAGGCCTTCACCGAAAAGGTTCGCAAGGGTTCCGAGACGCTCTACCGCGCCCGCTTCGCCGGCCTTGCGGAGGACAGCGCCGAGCACGCCTGTCGAGAGCTGAAGCGTTCGGGCTTCTCCTGCTTCGCGACGAAGAACTGAGGAGCGCCCCAATGTCGTTCGCCACACAGCACGGCTTCAGGAGCTCCATGCCGTCTCTGCGCCGCAAAAATCTAGAAAGGCTGGCGCGGCTAACCCTGACGCCCGCGCATGAGGACGTCCTTGGCTTCGTTCACCCGGGCCGCGAGGTCGGTCGTCCCGCCATGATCTGGATGAAGTTTCTTCATCAGATCGCGGTGCGCCCGCGCAATCTCGCTCGCCGGCGCGCCCTTCTTCAGTCCGAGTATCTCGTAAGCCTCCTCCTCGGAGATCAACTCGCGACGACGGCTGCCGGGGCCCCGCGAGTCTCCGCCTCGCTGCTCTGCCTGACGCCATCCGGCAAACCGGCGGTCGAAATACGCCTCTAGCAGCCGCGCGCCCTGGGGATCGTCGGTGCGGCAAAACTCGTAGAGAGACATGAGCTGGCTGCGCGTGAGCTGATCGAAGGGCATGCCTTCCTGCGGACCGGCGAGCACGGTTCCGCGGATCGCGCCGGTGGCGCGATCGAGCTCCATTTCCACAATAGCGGTGCGAACGCGCGACGTCCCAGAGCCGCCCCCGCCCGCGGGTCGAAATCCTCTCGCCGTGAGATTCGAAAAATCGATCAGCCATAGGCCGAAGCCGAGCAGCGCCAGACCCGGCGCAATCACGCCGCGCAGCACGAGGAGGCCGCCGACGAGGACGACGAGAATTCCGCCGCCGAAACGGATCGTCTTCGCCAGGACCCGCGGCGAGGCCTGCGCGTAGGCGCGAAGCAGAAGATAGGTGAGCGTCGCCGCGAGAACTCCAAGGAGAATCGGCATTCCCAAGCTTCCTTCTTCCGCTAGCCTTTTCTAAATTTGCGACAAGAGCAAGGTCGCGGCCGGCTCCCCCTCGCGCGCGCGCTGCTCCAGCGCCGCGCGTCCGCCGGAAGCATAGGCCGCGACGGCCTTCAACAGCGCGGCTAGCCGCTGCGGAGCCGAGGCGTCGAAAGCCGCATAAGCGCCCCCCGAAAGCCGGGCGATCTCGCGGAAGACGCGCTCGGTCGCCCTATCTGCGCCCTCCTGGAACATGAAGGCCTTCACCCCGAGCAGCCCGAGTTCGCCGGCCGCGGCCGCCAGACGATCCGGATTCTCTTCCATCGCGTCGCCGATGTAAATCAACGCCGCGACGGGCTGCGCCCGCGCCTCGTCGAGCGTGTGGCGCAGCACCTTCTGCAGTTGCGTCAGGCCGGCGCGACAAGAAATCGTCGACATGAGCGCCCCCAGCCCCTTCCCGTCCGAGACGAAGCGCGAGGCTCGACACTCCGAAAGGCCCCTGAAATAAACGAGCTGCACGTCGAGCCCGCCGAGCCCTCCTGCGGCGACGAACATCTCGCTCTGGATCGACTGCGCAAGGTCCCAGGCGGGCTGCCGGCTCATCGTCGCGTCGAGCGCGAACACGAGTCGGCCGCGTCCCGAGCCTTGTGCAGGCGCGAGAGCCTTCATCTGCTCGAGAAAAGCGTCGACGGCGCCACTGTCGCTCGCCGTTTTCGGCGTAATGTTGGCCTTATCGTTCACGCTGCGCCTCTGGTTGCGTCGAGTATAGCAAATCGGGCGGAAAGGGAGCCAATGCAAGTGCCGCCGGAGAGACGCCGAAAAAAACGGCGACCCGTTTTCAGCAGCGCGCTTTAGCTTTTTTGACTCGATAAGACTCTGCGTTTGAGCGATTGTGCCCCAATGCAAAGCGGCCGAGCGGAGCCGTTGAGGAGCCCGTGGCAAAATCCCCCTCCCCCCGAAGACCGCCCATCATTGCTGCGCTGCGCTATGAGGACAGCGCCGCGACGCAGGCCTTGATCGAAGCCTTCGCTCGCGCCGTCGGGGAAAAGGGCTTTTCCATCGCGGGCGTCGTGCAGACGCGGTTAAGAGAGGGCGCGGCGGGCCGTCCCCGGATCGTGCTGCGCGACCTCGAGAGCGACGAGATCTATCCAATCTCTCAGGACTTGGGGCCGGGCTCGACGGCGTGCAACCTCGACGCGGGCGAACTGGCGCAGGCCTGCGGCGCGATCGAGCGCGCCGCGCGGCGCGGCGTCGACCTCATCGCCATCAGCAAGTTTTCCAAGCAGGAGGCGGAGCGCAGCGGCTTGTGCGACGCCTTCAGGATCGCGATGGCGACGAAGACGCCCGTCGTCGCCGCAGTCTCCCCACACTTTCTGGCGGAATGGGCCGAATTCGCCGGCGCCGTGGCGACCTTCGTCACGCCCGACATCGCATCGCTGGAGAAGTGGTGGGAGGAACTCGGGCACGGCCCGCGATAGCCCCTATGCCGGCCGTCGCGACTCAAGCCTTCTTCCGCCTCCTCGCCGCGTCCGGAGCCACCCCAAAGCGCTGGCGATAGTTAACGTCGAAACTCGCCAGATCGCTGAAGCCGGCGCGCAGCGCGATTTCCTGCACGGCGAGTTGCGCCGCGGCCGGATCCTCCAGCAAGGCGCGGGCGCGCTCGAGTCTGCGCCGCAGCTTATGATCTGAGAAGCTCTTTCCCGTCTTCTTCAGCAGACGACGCACTTCCCTTTCGGTAACGCCGTATTTTTCGGCGACGGCCATCGCGCTGAAGCCGGGCTCGCAGGCGTGCTCGGCGATCTCGGCGAGCACCGTGCGCAGTTTCAAGGGCGTCGGCGCCGCCGCCACGCCCTGCGCTTCGACATTTTCCGACAGGTCGTTCATGACCGCCTTCCCCAACGCCAGCATGAGGCGACGTTAGGCTATTCGCTTCAGGAAGACCGTTTGCCAGCGCACACAGCGGCGACGGTCGCGTTCCGCGCCTGATAATTTGAGCCGACGTCTACAAGAATATTATGAAATCTTTTCGCGCCCTGTCGTCGAGCGACGACGCTTGCGGGTCAACGAGCCTTGCGCCGGCGAGCGCGTCTCTCGTGGAAGCGAGGCTTGAGCGCGCGATTGTTCGAATGCGGAACCCGGATCCCCCTCATCGCCTCCGGAAATTCGGTAAGGAACTGCCTCAAGACGAGAAAGACGTCGGCTGCCCGCTCGGGGACGCCCAATTCAATCCAGAGACGAACATCGGCCACGATGAGCTTTCGCACATCCTCCGGGCCTCTCCAAAGATTTAGGAGGTATGAGGAGAGCAATGCGCGGTTCGCGTCGTTCAGCCTCAGCGCCACACCGCCTTCTCGCGTCCTAATAAAAAAACATTTCGCAAAATCTTGGACGCTGGTCACAGCCATCCTCCCGAAGCAAAGCGTTGTGCCGTTTTGCTCCAACGAATACAGACGTCGGCAGTTTTCTGCTATTCGGATAGTTACCTAAATTCCAATCGCTTTGCGATGAAGAAGCGGGTCAAAGGCAGGAATTTCGACGAGGATATCGAGATCAGAGCAGGAGCTTGAGTATTGCTCCCGGATCGCTGCCGGAATTCACTCCAAAGTTCAGCGTACCGGCGGGGCATACATGAGGCCGCCTTTGGTCCACAACGCGTTCTGGCGGCGCTCCATGGCGAGGGGCGAAGACATGCCGAGGTTGCGTTCGAACACTTCCGCGTAATTGCCGACCTCGCGAATGACGCGATAGGCCCAATCGGCGCGAAGCCCCAGACCCTCGCCAAAATCGCCGTCGGCGCCCAGGAGCCGGCGCAGATCGGGAATGTCCGAGGTCAGCGCCGCATCCGCGGTTTGGGCGCCGACCGCGAGCTCCTCGGCGTCGACCATCGCAAAAAGCGTCCAGCGCACGACGTTGAACCATTGGTCGTCGCCCTGACGCACGATCGGCGCGACCGGGGATTTGGAAATGAGCTCGGCCGCCACGACGTGATCGTCCGGCTTTTGGAGGCGCGCGCGCCATTCGTGCAGCTCGACGAGACCCGCGGAGAGGAGATCGCAGTCCCCGGAGTTGTAGGCGCGCGCGGCTTCCTCGAGCGAGGCGAAGGCGACGGAACGATAGGCGACCCCGCGCGCCCGGTAAAATTCCGCGACATTGAGCTCAGGGGCGCCGCCCTGCTGCACGCAGACGCGTGGAGACTCCCCACCCGCGCCACGCCAGGGCTCGCTCGCCGCCGCCGTCGCGCGCCGTTCCAGAAACCCCTGCCCGCCGTGGAAGGTTATGGCGCCGTAGAGAAGCTGATGCCCAGCCTCGCGCGCCTGGGTCCAGGGCGAGCCGGAGAGCAGCACGTCCACCTCGCCGGAGTGCAGAGCGGGAAGGCGCTGCTTGTACGGCAGCGGCTCGATGCGGATTCGTTGCGGATCGTCGAGCACGGCGACTGCCAAAGCCCGGCAGAAGTCCACGTCGAAACCGCTCCAATTCCCCGCCTCGTCCGCGACCGCGAAGCCGGGCGCCGGCGCGCTCGCGCCACAGACGACCGCCCCGCGCCGACGGATCTCCTGGAGAGTCGCCGACGCCTTGGATTCGGGTTGCGCCGCGAGAGGCGGCGCTAAGGCTAGTAAGCATAAGCCGGCGAGCAGGAAGAGGATTGGGAATTTCATCGTCAACTCGGCATAAGATGGGTGTGACGCCGGGCGCGGAGCCCGGGTCCTCGGCGGGAGGAGGCGGTGACGGACGCTACCGGAAAATCAGGGCGAAAAAAGTCTCGCCGCACCCTGCTCGCGCATGCGGGCCGTCATCCCCTCGCCCATGAAGGTTTCGTCAACACGCCGGTCTATCGAGGCTCGACCGTGCTCTTTCCCACGGTCGAGGACTTCGAGCGGCATCGCCAGCCTTACACCTATGCGACGAAGGGCACGCCGACGACACGGGCGCTCGAGGAAGCCTGGAGCGAGATCAGCGGCGCGAAGACGACCGTGGTCGCGCCGTCTGGCCTCGCGGCCATCGCGCTTGCGCTCATGACGGCGACAAAAGCCGGCGATCACCTGCTCGTCAGCGATTCCGCCTATGGGCCGACGCGCACTTTCTGCAACGGCGTGCTCAATCGCTTCGGCGTCGAGACGCAATATTACGATCCCCAACTCGGCACGGGTGTCGCGGCGCTGATGCGCGAAAACACGAGCGCGATCCTCACGGAATCGCCCGGATCGCTCACCATGGAGGTGCAGGACGTCCCGGCGATCGCGCAAGCCGCCGCTGCGCGCGGCGCCTGCGTCATTCTCGACAACACCTGGGCGACGCCCCTCTTCTTTCCGCCCTTCGAGCGCGGCGTGGACATCAATGTCGAAGCCGGCACCAAATATCTTTCCGGACACGCCGACCTGCTGATCGGCTTGGTCTCCGCCAATGCGAAATGGGCGACGCGCCTGCGCAACACATTTGACGCCTTCGCGATGGTGTCTGGCGGCGACGACGCCTTCCTTGCGCTGCGGGGGCTGCGCACAATGGAGTTGCGCCTTCGCGAGCAGCAGCGCGCCGGGCTCGAGGTCGCGCAATGGCTCGGGCAGAGGCCGGAAGTCCTGCGACTGATCCATCCGGCGCTGCCCGGACATCCCGACCACGCCTTGTGGAAACGCGATTTCTCAGGGGCGGCCGGCGTTTTTTCGGTCGTTCTGAAGCCCGCGCCCAAGCCCTGCGTCGACGCCTTCTTGAATGCGCTAACGCTCTTCGGGATCGGCTACTCTTGGGGCGGCTTCGAGAGCCTCGTCATCCCCTTCGACTGCGCCAAAACGCGCACCGCGACGGCCTTCGCGCCGGGAGGCCCGTGTCTGCGGTTTTCTATCGGGCTCGAGGACGTCGAGGATCTAAAGGCCGATCTGACGCAGGGATTCGAAAAGATGCGCGCGGCGCGAGACTTGGTGTGAGCGAAGCGCGCTCGAACGAGTCATCGCGCTCAGGGATGCAAGCCAGGATATCGCACGTGATCTCCCACGGAGAGCCCGATCGCATCGGCCGCGCCCGCCGCAAGCTCGATCACCGCATAGACGGGGCCGCCGGACGGAATGACCGTTTCCGATAGCGGGATCGCGCCGCGCGCGATCGACGTCACGCGGCCCTTGCGCGACACGAAGACCATGTCGAGAGAAATATAGGTGTTCTTCATCCACATCGCGATGGGCCGCTCGTTTTCGAACAGAAAGAGCATTCCCTGCTTCTGCGGGAGGGAGCGGCGAAACATGAGCCCCTGCGCGCGATCCTTTTCGTTTCGCGCCACCTCGACGTCGAAAGCGTGCGTCCCGGTGGCGGTGACGATTTCCAGCCGTTCGAGCGTGGCTGGCGCAGACTGCTCCTCGGCGAGAGCGCCCCGCAGCACCGGGGGGCTCAGGATCGGGCTGAACACGGCGAGGGACGCCGTCATCAACACCGCAAGCCTCGCGTGATTCTTCGACATGAACGCGTTCTACAACGACTTTCAGAGCTATGAAATGGGTCGATACACCTGGAGCGCTCAGTGGGAAACCGGACCCTTGGCGTCGAGGGTGCGCACTTCGGCGGCCATGAGGCCCTTCGGGCCATCGCCATAACGCACGAGCACGCTGTCGCCCGGCTTCAACTCCGCCAGACCGAAGCGACGGACCGTCTCCATGTGCAGGAAGATGTCGTCGGTGCCCTCGCCGCGCGTGAGAAAGCCAAAGCCCTTCACGCGATTGAACCATTTGACGATGGCGATCTCATAGCCTCCGACCGGCGTCACCTGCACATGCGTTCGCCCCGCGGCGGACTGCGACGGATGCACAGCGGTGGACTCGTCCATGGAGATCACGCGAAAGACCTGCAGCCCCTTCGGCCCTCTCTGCGCTTCGCAGACGACCCGGGCTCCCTCGTGCGCCGTCTGAAAGCCGCTGCGCCGCAGCGTGGTCACATGCAGAAGCACGTCGCCCGCGCCGCCGTCGGGCACAATGAAACCGTAGCCTTTCGACACATCGAACCATTTTATCGCGCCGGCGATCTCGAAAAGCTCGACCGCGTGTTCCTCGCCTTCCGCGCCTGTCGAAGGTAAGCTCAGCCCTTCAATCAATTCTGATTTTGCGCCCAACTGACGAACTCCCCCTGCCCTGCGAAACGGCTCCGCGCCTCGACAGCGCCCGCGCGCCGGATGCTGCGACCTCTACGCGCCATAGAATCAACGATGCTAGGATAGCATCTGCGGCGCATTGTCCAACGCGGGATTTCAGCCTTATGGGCGTTTTGTTGTGGATACGACGCGCCGGACAGCTCCGCGCAACCGCGCTGCGCGCGCAAGCTCGGCCGCGCTTTTTGCGCTCGGCCGGAACATGGGCTAAAGCGGCTTCGCGGCGGTCCGCGACGCGCCTTTTCCCGTTGCGCCGACGCCCCTGCGGAGCCTCGAGATGACAAACGCGCTGAACGCCGTCGATCCGCGCCAAGAGCGAGCGCAGAACGACGAAACGACGAGGGAAAGCCTGACCGAGCTCGCGCAACGGCGCGAGGGAGAGCGCTATTCGCTTCACTCGAAGCACCTGAACGACATGTGGGTGCGCGTGCTGAAGACCATCGGCTGGGACGTGGGATTCACGCGCGGCGAAGGCGCCTATCTCTATGACCGCGCTGGCGCGCGTTATCTCGATCTGATGAGCGGCTACGGCGTATTCGCGCTCGGCCGCAACCATCCGAAAGTGCGCGACGCGCTCATCGACATTCTGAACTCGCAATCGCCCAACCTTGCGCAGTTCGACGTATCCGTGCTCGCCGGCGTGCTCGCCGAGCGCCTGCTCGCGCACACGCCTTGGCTCGAGAAGGCTTTCTTCGCCAATTCCGGCGCCGAGGCCGTCGAGGCCGCCATCAAATTCGCGCGCTACGCCACCGGCCGCGGCGGGATCGTCCATTGCGCGCATTCGTTCCACGGGCTTACCTACGGCGCGCTCTCACTGAACGGGGACGAGATCTTCAAGAAGGGCTTCGGCCCGCTGCTCTCAGGCGTTCGCGAAATTCCGTTCGACGATCTCGACGCCCTCGAACAAGCCCTGCGCGGTCATGACGTCGCGGCTTTCGTCGTCGAGCCAATTCAGGGCAAGGGCGTCAACATCCCCAAGGCCGACTATCTCTCGAGCGCGGCGGCGCTCTGCAAGAAATACGGGACCCTCTTCGTCGCCGACGAGATTCAGACGGGCGTCGGCCGCACCGGCAAGTTCCTGGCGATCGAGCATTTCGGCGTCGAGCCCGACATGGTCCTGATGGCCAAGGCGCTCTCGGGGGGCCACGCGCCGATCGGGGTCACGCTCACGCGCAAGTGGATTTTCGACAAGGTCTTCGACCGAATGGATCGCTCCGTCGTGCACGGATCGACTTTCTCCAAGAACGACCTGGCGATGGCGGCGGCGCTCGCGACGCTCGACGTGTTAGAGGACGAAAAGCTCATCGAGAACGCGGCCGCCAAGGGCGACAGGCTCCTCGCGTCGTTCAACAAAATGGCGGAGCGCTATGAGCTCGTCTCGGCGGTGCGCGGCAAGGGCCTGATGATCGGCGTCGAATTCGGTCCCCCGAAATCGCTGATGCTGAGGGCCACCTGGAATCTGCTGGAGACGGCGAGCGCCGGTCTTTTCGGTCAGCTCATCTGCATCCCTCTTTTCAGGGACCACAAGATCCTCACCCAGGTCGCCGGTCACGGCAATCCGACGATCAAGCTCTTGCCGCCGCTGACCCTAACCGACGAGGATTGCGCCTGGATCGAGCGGTCTTTAGACCAGGTCATCGCGGACGCCCATCACGCGCCCGCGGTCCTGTCGCTCGGCAAGACGCTCGCCGAGCACGCGATCAAGGCGCGCGTCAGCAGCTGAAAGTCGCGCGCAGGCGCCATTGGCGCCGAGGCTTCGCAAGTCAGCAAGGCCTGCGGAATCCGTCCTGGCGGATCGGGGAAGGCTCTTCTCCTCTCAGCCGGGCCGAGAACGAATTTTTGGCCGTTTGTTTCCGCGGGCCTCATAGCGCCCTGACAGTAATCGCTTGTCGCACCTCTCGGCCCGCGCCTTGCCCCGTCTCCTCGAGCAGCCGTCGAGGCGTCTCGCATTCATGCGTTTCCCGATCGTTTCGGCGGGAACTGACGTGAAACGACACGAAAGGGCGTCACCATGCGTATCATTTCGAAACAGCGGGCTATCTGCGTCGGCGTCGTCACGGCGGCGCTGGCGATTTCCGGCGAGGCGCTCGGCTTTGGCCGCGGCGGCGGCATGGGCGCGGCTCCAGGCCGCGGCATGGGCGTAGGCGGGGGCGGCGGCATCGGCGTCGTGGCCGGCGGGCGCGCCTTGGCGCACGGCGTTAGCGCTGGCCATGCGCCGTCGCTGCGCTTCCTCGGGCCGGGAGAAGCTGGCCCCAGCGTCCGACACGGCCCTCATTACGGTGAATTCGGCCTCTACGGTCGTCGTCAGCGCTATGGATGCGGCGGCGGCGCTTGCGGGGGCGGCTATTGGGGCGGCGGCGGAGTCTTCTACGGCGACCCCTATTACGACCCAAACTTCGAGGTGGGGATCGGCTCAGGCGGTCCTGGCTACTACGAGACCTATGCTTACGGCCGGCCGGCCGCTTTGACGGCCTTGCCCCCCGGCGCGCCGGAATATGGGCTTCCCGGCCAACGAATTGTCGAGGTTCCGGTGACGGTGACACGTGCGCCCGTCCAGACCGCAGAGCCGCCGCCGGCTTTCAATCCGCGCATCATCGAGCTGGAGCCCGCGCGATGAAAGCCCTTGGGGATCGGCCAAGTCTGCGTCCCGCTTCACCCCTCGCTATGGCGATGGACCTCGCGCGTGTAGTCCTCGATCAACTGGCGAGAGAGCGCGCCCGGCTCGAAACGATAGGGTCCCGCCTCCGAAACCGGCGTGACCTCCGCGCCGGTGCCGCAAATGAAGCATTCTGAGAAGCCGGTGAGCTCCTCCGGCATGATACGCCGCTCGAAGACGGAGACGCCACGGCGCTTGGCGAGCTCGATCACGGTCTGGCGGGTGATGCCGTCGAGGACGCAGTCGGCGATCGGCGTGTGAAGCGCGCCGTCCTTGACAAAGAACACGTTCGCGCCCGTGCATTCGGCGACGCGGCCGAGCCAGTCGTACATCAGCGCGTCGGCGTAGCCGCGACGCTCCGCGCGATGCTTCGATATGGTGCAGATCATGTAAAGGCCCGCCGCCTTGGCGAGCGAGGGCTCCGTCTGAGGATCGGGACGACGATATTCGGCAATGTCGAGACGAATGCCCTTCATCTTGGTCTCGACGTCGAACATGCTCGGCCAGTCCCATACGGCGATCGCCGTATGGATGGTGGAATTCTGCGCCGCCACAGCCATCATCTCGCTGCCGCGCCAGGCGATGGGGCGCACGTAGCAGTCTTGCATGCCGTTCGCCTTGACCACGGCGTCCTTGGCCGCCTCGAGCTCGGCGACGCTGTAGGGAATCTCGAAGTCCAGGAGCTGCGCCGAGCGGCGAAATCGCTCCGAGTGCTCCCGCGATTTGAAGATTTTGCCGCCATAGGCGCGCTCGCCCTCGAAGACGGCGGAGGCGTAATGCAGCCCGTGGGATAGAACGTGAAGCTTCGCCTCGCGCCAGGGCGTGAGAACGCCGTCGAACCAGATCACGCCATCTCGCTGATCGAAAGGCGGCGTCGCCATTCTTTGATCTCTCCGGAAATTGCCTGCGCCGGGGATATGGCGTGGCTGGCCTAGCGCTAGCCACCGCTATAAAATATGTCAATATGCGACGGCCGCCAGCCGCGCGCGTTGGGTTTCGCGACCTCGCCCGGCCGCCCGCAAAGCGACGCCGAGCGCGCGCAGGAGAAAAGCACTTGTCGAAGAGAGGACAGGAAAACGCCGAGGCGGCGCATATTCTCGTCGTCGACGACGATCGGCGCATCCGCAGCCTCCTCTCGCGTTTTCTCGTCAGCGAGGGCTATCGCGTGAGCTCCGCTGCGAACGCGGCCGAGGCGACGGCGCGTTTGAGCGAGCTCATCGTTGATCTGATCGTGCTCGACGTGATGATGCCCGGCGAGGACGGTCTCACTTTCACCATGCGGCTGCGCGCCAACGATTCTCGACTCTCCGATGCGCCGATCCTGATGCTCACCGCCCGATCCGAGTTGAAGAGCCGCGTGGCCGGCCTCGAAGCCGGCGTGGATGATTATCTCGGCAAACCTTTCGAGCCGCGCGAACTGATCTTACGCATCGCAAGCATCCTGCGCCGCACGCGCGCTCCAGCGCGCGGCGCCCGCAGCGGCCGCGTCGCGAATTTTGGCGCCTTCAGCTTCAGCCCGGACAGCGGGCTGCTGCGGCGTGGCGAAAAACCCGTGCCGCTCACGACGCGCGAGCGGGAGTTGCTCGGCGCGCTCGCTGGCGGCGACATCGTGTCGCGGCGCGCGCTGGCCATGCGCAACGGCGACGCGGAATTGAACGAAAGAAGCGTGGATGTTGAAATCGCGCGCTTGCGGCGCAAGATCGACGACGCGTCGCATCTCATCCAGACGGTCCGCGGACAGGGCTATCGCCTGATCCTGGACGCGCCGCGTGCAGACGCCGGCGAAGCGAGAGCCCACTCATGACCATGGTGATCCTCGAGACGATCGACGCGCCGCGCCGCCTTTGGCGTCGGCTGGGCGCATGGCTGCACAGGCGCATGCCCAAGGGGCTCTATGCGCGCGCGTTGCTGATCCTGATTCTGCCGATCGTGCTGCTGCAATCGGCTGTGGCTTACGTCTACATGCAGCGGCACTGGGAGGCGATCACCGATCGGCTTTCCGCCGCAGTGGCCCGCGACACGGCGGCGATCGTCGAGCTCTATCGCAGCTTCCCCCAGGACACGGACCACGAGATCCTCACGCGCGTCGCCGGGGTAGATTTGGCGGTGAAGCTCACGATCAAGCCCAAGGGACCGCTGCCGCCGTCCACCCCGAGGAGCTTCTTCTCGCTGCTCGACCACGTGCTGCCGCGCGAGCTCGAGCGTCGGCTCAAATATCCCTTCTCGATCGACACGTCGAAACCCCATTTCGTCACGATCGACGTGCTGGTCGATGACGCCGTTCTCGAGCTGGTGACGACGCGAACCCAGGCCTACGCCTCGAACTCGCATATCTTCTTCATCTGGACCACGCTGGCTTCGGTGGTGATCCTCGCGATCGCCATGGTCTTTCTGCGCAATCAGATCCGCCCGATTCAGCGTCTCGCCAGGGCTGCCGAGGAATTTGGCAAGGGACGCGACGCGCCTTTCCGCGCGAGCGGCGCCCGCGAGGTGCGTCAAGCCGGCGCGGCCTTCCTGGAGATGAAACGCCGCGTCGAGCGCGCGATCGATCAGCGCACGACGATGCTGAACGGCGTCTCGCACGATCTGCGCACGATCATCACGCGCTTCAAACTTTCGCTCTCGCTTCTCGACAAGACGGCCGACACGACCGAATTGCGCAAGGACGTGGAGGAGATGGAGAGCATGCTGGAAGCCTATCTCGCCTTCGCCCGCGGCGACGGCGGCGAGGCGCCGGCCAAGACCGACGTGGCGGCGATCCTGAAGGACCTGCAGGCCGACACGCATAAGATGGGGATCGACGCCCGGCTCGTCGTCAAAGGCGATCCCGAAGTGATCGTGCGGCCCGCCGCGTTGCGAAGACTTCTCGCCAATCTCGTCGGCAATGCGCAGCGCTATGGCAAGCGCATCGATCTCACCGCGCAAAACGACGGCAAGACGCTGTCGATCCATGTCGACGACGACGGCCCCGGCATCCCTGTGGACCGGCTCGAAGACGCCTTTCGGCCTTTCTACCGGCTGGACGAGTTGCGCAATCAGGACAACGGCAATTCGGGGCTCGGGCTCGCCATCGCGCGCGATATCGCCAGAAGCCACGGCGGCGAGGTCACGCTCGAGCGCGGCCCGCTCGGGGGCCTGCGCGCGACGGTGACGCTGCCGGTGTAAGGGCAAGCCGCGGTTGGGGGAGAGCCTTCTCCCCCGCCTCGCTCACATCCCCGCGTGCGGCTCCTCGTCGAAGTCGTGGCCGTCGTGACGGGCGCGCTCCGTTCGGTTTCCTTTGCCGAAGCTCTCCCACAGACGGGTGGCGAGACGGCGCAGTGGCTCGGTGGTGCGGGCGATGTCCTCGACGCGGTCGACGATCTTTTCTCCATTGTCCAGCGCGTCGTCGAGAGCGGCCAGCGCATGGAAATTCTCGCCCGGCCGATCCTTGCGCCAGGCGTCGAGCACCCGCTTCCAGGCGAGCGCCAGGCCCTGAAGCTTCAGCGCCCCGACCGTGCCCTCGCTATCAATGTCGGCCGCCTCCATCATGAAGCGCATGGAATTGACCACTTCGCGGTTGAAATTCGCCGCGGAGAGCGGCTCCGAGCTCGCCCAGCTGGAGATGGCCAGGACCGCGTCGCGATAGGGCTCGAGCGCTTCCAGCCGCTTGGTCAGCACCGCCCGCAGGCGATCGCGCGCGGGGTGCGTGTCGATATCGCCCGAGGCGCTCGTCAACACCTCCCGATCGATCCGGCGCGAGAAGGCGCCGACGACCGCGCCCTTGGAGGGGAAGAGATCCCGGAAATCGGCAAGGCCGATCCCCGCCTCCCGGGCGATGTCCGAAATCGTGATCTCGCCGAAGTCGCGGCGCGCCGCAAGCCGCAGCAGCGCATCGACAATGGCGTCGCGCCCGCCCTTGGGCGCGGACTTCTGCGCCGACGCTGTCCCATTTGTCGCCTTCTCTTCGCCGCTCATCATTTCTCTCCTCGACTGGCCCGCGCCCGAGACGCCTCCGGCCTTTTTCGACACGGCTTAATTAGTCGAAAAATCCTCAGGGCCAAGCCCGGCAGGCGGATCGCGTTGCGGCGGCGACGCGGGCGGAATGCTGGAAAGGCAACCAATTTTCGCGGTTTAAGCGCGCTTTGCAGGAGAAGCCAGTTTGTGCTTTTTCGCGAGCCGCGCCTATAAGTCGGCAGACTTTCCTTGGCGCGAGAGGGGCCTTACACGCGATGCTCCATTCGGAACGGATTTTGGGGCAGGCAGCAGGCTTGCTCGCGGCCTGTCGCGCCGCGGGGCTCCGGGTCGCCTGCGCCGAATCTTGCACCGGCGGCCTCGTTGCGGCGGCGATCACCGAGATTCCGGGATCGTCGGACGTCTTCGAGCGGGGCTTCGTTACTTATTCCAACCTGGCGAAGGTCGAGATGCTCGGTGTGAGCGAATCAACCCTCCACGCTTTCGGCGCGGTCAGCCGCGACGTGGCGCTGGAGATGGCCCAGGGAGCGCTTGCCCGCTCGAAGGCCGATCTTGCGGTCGCGGTCACAGGCATTGCGGGGCCGGGCGGCGGAAGCGAGGAGAAGCCCGTCGGCCTCGTGCATTTCGGCTGCGCCGCGCGCAACGGAGAGGCGCGACACGTCGAGCGGCGTTTCGGCGCCCTTGCCCGCGCGGAGATCCGCGCCGCCGCGGTCGAACAGGCGCTCGCCCTGCTGCTCGAGGCCGCCTCGGCGCGCGCGGAGGGCGCATGATGGACGCTCCTAGCGACGAAGCCTGGATGGACGCGGCGCTCGGCTTCGGCCGGCGTGCGCTCGGCCGCGCCGCGCCCAACCCCGCCGTCGGCGCGCTCATCGTCAAGGACGGCGCGCTCATCGCGCGCGGCGTGACGGGCGCGGGCGGCCGCCCTCACGCGGAAACGCAGGCTTTGGATGCCGCCGGCGCTGCAGCACGCGGCGCGACGCTCTATGCGACGCTGGAGCCCTGCGCCCATCGCGGCGAGACGCCGCCCTGCGCAGACGCCATCGTCGCGGCGGGCGTCGCCCGTGTGGTGACGGCGATGCAGGACCCCGATCCCCGCGTCGCCGGAAAGGGCCACGCGATTCTGCGGGCCGGCGGAATCGAGGTCGTGACCGGCGTGCGCGAGGCGCTCGCGCGGCGCGATCACCTCGGCCATATGCTGCGCGTGACGCAAGGGCGGCCGATGGTCACGCTGAAACTCGCGCAGACGCGCGACGGTTTCGCAGCCGGCGCGCCGCACGATCCGCGGCTCACCGTCACAGGCCCGCTCGCCGAGGCGCAAACCCACATGGAGCGAGGGGCGCATGACGCGATCATGATCGGCGCCGGCACGGCGCGCGAGGACGATCCGCTGCTCACCATCCGCCTACCGGGCATGGAGGATCAGCAGCGACTGCGCGTCGTCATCGACGGCAATCTGACGCTTTCGCCCCGCTCACGCTTCGCCGCGCTGGCGCGCACGGTCCGGACGTTGGTGATCGCTCTGACGACGGTTGCAGACGAAGCCGTGAAGGAATTTTGTGAGGCGACCGGCGCCGAGGTCGCGCGCGTCAGCGCCGATCCGCTCGGGCGCGTCCTGCCGCAGGCGGCGCTCGCGGAACTCGCGAGGAGAGGCGTCACGCGCGTTTTCTGCGAGGGCGGCCCGCGGCTCGCCGAGTCCTTGCTCACGGCGGGTCTCGTTGACGTGGTGATGTTGCACACAGGCCCGAAAGCCCTCGGGGGCGCGGGACGCCACGCGCTGCGTCCAGCGGCGCGCGCGGTGCTCGAGGACCCCGCGCTTTATCGTCAGACCGACGCCTTCGAGCTCGGCCCCGACAAGATCGCGCATTACGAGAAAGTGGCCTGAATGTTCACCGGCATCGTCACCGACATCGGCGAGGTTACGCGCGTCGAGGAGCGCGGCGCGCTGCATCGCCTCGCCATCCGCTGTTCCTACTCGCTGGAGAGCATTGCGCTTGGCGCCTCCATCGCCTGCTCGGGGACCTGTCTAACTGTCGTCGCGAGGGAAAGCGAAGGCGAGAGCACGCTCTTCGAGGTCGACGCGGCGGCGGAGACACTCGCGCTTACGACCGTCCGGGAATGGCGTGCGGGAACACGGATAAATCTCGAACGCGCGTTGAAAATCGGCGACGAACTCGGCGGCCATATCGTGACCGGCCATGTGGACGGGATCGCGCAGCTCGTCTCGCGCGAGGATTTCGACGGCATGGCGCGGCTCGTCTTCGAGGCGCCGCACGCGCTCGCGCATTTCATCGCGCAAAAAGGCTCAGTCGCGCTCGACGGGATTTCGCTGACCGTCAATGAGGTCGAGGACGACCGCTTCGGTGTGCTGATCATCCCGCACACGCTGAAAGTCACGACGCTCGGCGAGCGCAAGAGCGGCGACGGCGTGAATATCGAAGTCGATTTGATGGCCCGCTACGCGGCGCGGCTGACGGAAGCGCGCTAGGCCGTTGCACAACGTCGGAGGACGGCGGAAATCTTACTCTCGCTGTCCCCCGACCCTATCTCGTAGCGCTTTACATGCCCTGAGCGCGAATGACGAATTTGGAGCCTTCGCAAGTCACATCGCCGATATAGCCGGTCGCCTTGCCCAAGGCGGTCGCTGTCTGGGCGTGGCCCGTCCAGACGCAGCCCTTCTTCTCGTCGGAGCGGTTGTCGAGTTTCACGGTGTAGACGCCGTCCTTGAGCCCGCCCTCCACGTTATAAGTGACCTCAGTGCCGTTGTCGCGCTGCAGCGTGGCCGAGCCAGTAAAATTGTCGCCCTCGCCCTTCAGGAGCCATTTGCCCTGAGCCGCCTTGATGCCGGCGGCGCTTTCCTCGGTGACGTTCCAGCTAGCCGGAGCGGCCATCGCAGGCGCGCTGCAGGCTGCGATCGCGAGCACGGTGATAAGAGTAAGCTTACGCATGTTTCCTCCTGTGGATTTGTAGCGTGATGTTGTTTCAGCTTTCGCGCGCGCATCGATTCCACTCGCGCCTCTCGGGAAGCGAGCGGAACCTGGATGCTTGAACTCGCGAGTCTTTCGATAGGGTCTGCTCATCGCCAGCATATCCCTGGTCGATGAGCGGCGCCTCACGCGGCCTGAAGGTTTCCGGCCGAGGACTTACCCGTCCTGGCGTCGCGGACGAGTTCGAATTGGATCTTCTGCCCCTCGGAGAGGCTCTGCATTCCGGCGCGCTCAACGGCGGAGATATGGACGAAGACGTCAGCGCCGCCGTTGTCGGGCTGAATGAATCCAAACCCCTTGCTGGGGTTGAACCATTTTACTGTTCCGATGCTCATGACGATTCCTTTCAATCGCACATAGGTTTTGCTCGCGCACGGAGTGTGCGCGGTGGCTGGTCGATGTTGAAGGGAAGCGTCGTCGATGCGCCAAAGCGCAAGAAGGAATACTTAGCCGTCCAAGATCGCTTGCTTGATAAGCGTCGATTGCGTCATTTGCAAGACTAGAAGGCTATTTTTGCGTCGGGCAGGCTTTCCGAAACCTGCGCCTTGTCAAACAGAGGGAATCGGGTAACAGTCGCGTTCAAGCCCGATTGTTCGGCTAATTGTTTAGAACGCTTTTGCGCTAGCCGTCATGACGACGGGTAAGGTGGGGCATCATGGACATCTCGCGTGCTGGTTTTGCGCTTGCGCCGGTGCTGGCCCTCGCGGCGCCGCAGGCGCAGGCCGCCCAGACGGCCTTCAAGGTCAGCTTTATGAATTGCACCGAATTCGCCGGCGAGGGTTACGTGTCTCTCGCCGTCGCGCAAAAGCTCGTGCCGGACGGATACACGATCACCAACTCTTCCCCCGGGCAGGCGCCGATGGTCGTGCGCATGACGAGTTGCGGAAGCGTGCAAGTCAATGGCGGCGCGTCTCAGCCGACGATCATCGCGCAGATCGGGATCAACGTCGTCTCGCCGGATGGCACGGGTTCGATCAACAATTACATGGCGCTCTATGTGACCAACAATCCGCGCCTCGTGGCGGCCTTCCAGAGCGCCGGAATGCCCGCCACCCTAGACCTCCAGATCTCCTACGAATACACGCCGAACGGCTCCGGCGGCGGCGCGCTTTACGGGGCGGTGTCGCCCCGCGAATTTGGCCCCTATTTTCTTTATGGGACGGAGACGGAGCCGCCGCCGAACAGCGCCCAGCCCTTCGTCGCCAACTGGTGGTATGGCGCCAATGCGGCGATCCGCCAGCAGACGACCTTCCCTGCGATCTCATTCGGCGCGTCGAATGTGACGCTCTATACGAGCAAGGCCTCCCCGCTCGGACAGCTCATTGGGGGCAACGCCTATTCGAGCTTCTCCCTGCTGGCGTTGCGCGGGGTCTACTCCGTAGCAAAGATGGTGGTTTCGGCGTCCGGGAGCGAGTAAGCACCAGTGGCATAGCCGGGAGCTATAGGATGTGAGCCGCTCATCGTGGCTACCAGGTCGCCGACGCGACCCAAATGTCTCATGGCTGCCTAAAGGCGGCTGCGCACTGTCATCGCCTCAGGTTCAATTGCTCGCGCGAGCTTCTCTAAAACGCGTCTGGGCTTGCAGCCCGCCGTCTTTTTTGCCAAGCTTGGCTGGCTGGGGTTCCAGAGGCTTATTGGCGAAATTAGAGTAGTGAGGAGATTACAATGAACCTTTCTCGTCGCACGCCCGATTTCCCTCCCTTGCATACGGCGGGGTCTATTACTGAATTTCGACTGGCATGGCCGGGAGCGCCGGCATTGACGTCGGGCGGGCCAGCGCTCGATATGTGCAATTCTCCTCGGCATGGCGGCGGCTCTACTCACGAGTTGGTGTTTGATCCCAACGGCCGCAATGTTTTATGGGTTTCAGGACCGAGTTATGATCAAATCGCACGCGTAACGCTCGATGGTCAGGCAACCTATTTCGCAATGCCGAAAGGCAGCGAGCCGCACGGGCTGACCTACGATCATGACGGCAGGCTTTGGGTTACGTTCGAGGGCACGGGCGAGCTTGCCCAAATCGATCCAGATGGCGGCATCGCCCTCCGGGTCGATATAAATATTTACGCAAAGGGCGCTGCGAAGCCGTTCAATCCACGCCCGCATGGAGTGGGGGTTGGTCCAGACGGCGCGCTTTGGTTTACCGGCAAATTGTCGAATTCGGTGGGGCGCGTGGACGCCGCGCGCAACGTGCAGCATTTTGCGTTGCCCACCATTGCGGCCGTACCGATTTATATCGCCGCCGGGCCGGATGGGCATATGTGGTGCACGGAATTGGTCGGCGGTCGTATCGCACGCATCACCAACTCGGGCGAGGTTACAGAATACCCAATCCCAACCGCCGATGCTCGCCCTATCACCATCAGCCCTGGACCAGATGGAAACATGTGGTTTCCCGAGGAGTCGGGAAGAAAGGTCACCAGGGTAGAAGTCGCCAACGGTCGGATGACCGAGTTTCCGCTGCCCCTGACGGACCGTAACGCGATTCTCGGCGGTATGGCTTTCGACAGAGATGGCAACCTTTGGGTTGGACAATATGTGAATACGCAATCGGAGCCGCCGTCCGATGATTACATGGTGCGGCTTGATCGCGCATTATTGAACGCGCCGCCTGGAGAAATCTCGGATGTGCCAGTGCAGTTTTACAAAGCGCCGTCGCGAGGTTCAATCATTCATCGCGTGGTTCAGGGAACCGACGGCAATATTTGGTTCGCAGCGCTAGGAATCAACGCAGTCGCCAAATTGAGCTTGTAAACTTTCTCTCTCTTGCAAACGCACCGTGTCCTCATCCTCGTAGCGATGCTCCACGCCAAAACGGTCGCGCGCGCGCCAGCTTCCATCTTCGTTTTGGATGACATGCGGCGCTTCGACGGGGACTTTGCCGAATCCGCCGGGCAGGTCGAGCACATAGCGCGGCAGCGGCCTGCCCTGTCGTAGCCCCACAAGCGACTCGTAAATCTCCCGCCCTCGCGCCAGCGACAGGCGGAAGTGCGCCGTGCCCTTCGCGAGATCGGGATGGTGCAGGTAGTAGGGCTCGACCCCCTGCCCGATGAGCGCGTCGAGCAGCGCGTCGAGCGTCGCGGCGGCGTCGTTGACGCCTTTGAGCAGCACGGTCTGCGAGAGAAGCCTGGCGCCCGCGTCCTGCAGGCGCGCGATCGCAGCCTCGGCGTCGGAAGACAGTTCCCGTGCATGATTGACGTGCAGCGCGACGACGAGGCGTTTTTCGCTGGCGCGCAGCGATTCGAGCCGCTCCTTCGTGACGAGATCCGGCGCGGCGAGAGGAACGCGCGTATGAACGCGCAACCGCTTCACATGCGGTATTGTGCGCAAGCGCTGGGCCACGGCGCGCAAGCGACGCGGCGACGCCGCCAGCGGATCGCCGCCCGTGAGAATGACCTCGGAAATCTCCCCATGCGCCGCGACATAGTCCAGCGCGATGGCAAGCGTTGCGGCGTCGAGTGCACCGCTCTTGCCGACAGTCTCGCGGCGGAAGCAGAAACGGCAATAGACGGGACAGACGGAGACGAGCTTCAACAAGACGCGGTCGCGATAACGATGCACGATGCCGGGAACGGGGCTGTGCGCCTCATCGCCGATCGGGTCGCCGAGCTCGGCGGCAGTTGTGTTCAGTTCCCGCACGTCGGGCAGGAATTGCCGCGCGATCGCGTCGCCCGGATCGGCGCGGTCGATGAGCGCCGCGATCTGCGGCGTGACGGCGACATTGTAGCGCGCCTCGACAGCGCGCAGCCGCTCTGATGGGAGAAGCAGACCAGCCGCCGCGAGATCGTCGATTGAATTGAGGGGACGGTCGATCATGTCCGGAGGCTTGATCGGCCCAAGGGAAGTTTCATGACAATCCGTTTATAGGCTTTGCGTTCAAGAGCGTCCATCTGTGCCAAAGTCCCATTGAGTCGGACGATTTGGATGATACAAGCGCGGCGCGCTCCCCTCCCGTCCCGGCTCCCAAATGACCTCAGACCTCGAGACCGACTCCGAAGCCGCGCATGAACTGTTCCAGTCGTACGACGCCATGGAAGGGCTCCACCCCATAGCGGCGACGCCGGGCCCGCCCGCGACGTGGCGCGATTTCGTCTGGCGCGTCTATCCGGGGCTCCTCACCGCCGCGACGATCGCGCTCGCGGCGACATGGCTCGCGCAGCATTACGGCTCTCCGGTCATGCTGTTCGCGCTGCTCTTCGGCATGACGTTCCATTTTCTCCACGAAGAAGGCCGCTGCGTCGCGGGCGTCGAATTCAGCTCCAAGACCGTGCTGCGACTGGGCGTGGCGTTGCTCGGCGCACGCATCACCTTGGGCCAGATTATGGAGCTCGGCGCAACGCCCATCGCCACCGTGATCGGCGGCCTGCTCACAACCATCGCACTCGGAGCTCTGCTCTCTCGCCGGCTCGGTCAGTCTCGCGCTTTCGGCGTGCTCTCGGGCGGCGCGGTGGGCATCTGCGGCGCGTCCGCCGCGCTCGCCATCGCCTCGGTCCTGCCGCGCGCGCCCGAAAGCGAACGCGACACGATCCTCACCGTCGTGACCGTCACGCTCCTGTCGACTCTCGCGATGATTCTCTATCCGCTCCTCGCCACGGCCCTCGGGTTCGACAATGTGAAGGCCGGGGTCTTCCTCGGCGGCACGATCCATGACGTCGCGCAGGTCGTCGGCGCCGGCTATTCGATCTCCCAGCGCACGGGGGACATCGCAACCTATGTGAAACTCCTGCGCGTCGCGATGCTGGTTCCAGTCGTCTTCGCCATCGCATTCATCGTCGGGCGAAGCGGCGCATCGGGCGGCGCAAAGGCGCCCATTCCCTATTTCCTCTTCGGCTTCGCTGCCCTCGTCGCCATCAACAGCTTCGGGCTCCTGCCGAAGCTTGCGCTCGAGACGATTAACGACGTGTCGCGCTGGTGCCTCGTCACCGCGATCGCCGCGCTCGGCATGAAGACCTCCTTCAAGGACCTCGCCGCCGTGGGATGGAAGCCGATTGCGCTCATGATCATCGAGACGCTTTGGATCGCCGGCCTGACGATCGCCGTCGTCAAATTCGTCTGACGCCGCGCCTCAATGCATCAGTCGCTACAGCACGCGCAGCACGAGCCTGGGGATGTAAGTGCAGGGCGAGGAGGGATCGACATGTCCGCCTGCCGTTTCCACCCGGTCCCCGACCTTCACGTTTAGCCCGGGAGGCAAAAAGGTCGTGTTCCAAGCGTTCTCCGGCTGCCCGTCGAAGTGGACGGCGACGGCGCGTACGTGCAGGAAACGCGGATTGACCCAGAGATCACGGACAACCTGCATTTTGGCGTGGACCACGCTCGCTTGCTCGTCGGAAAGCAAGCCGAGAACCTGGGCGGTGCGTCGCTCCGCGACGGCGGGCGTCGGCATTTTCGCGTTGGCGCCGCAATGAATGTCTTCGCTCTTGATCGTAGCCTCCTCGTCCGTGGCTTTTGGGTCTGGTTTCTCGCGCGCGGCCCGCGCAGCCGGACCGGGAAGTGCGAGGCGCGGCTTGCGCGACGATCCAGCTTTTTTCGCCGTTGGAACGAGATGAGAGATTTCCTTGTTAGGGTCGGGCGGCGTCGGCTCCCCCTCGCCGGGCTGCTGCGATGCGGGCGCCGCGCCTTCCTTCGCCTCCGTCTGGCCTTCGCCGGAAACCGTCGCGCTTCCGAGCGGCGCCTTGAGCGAGCGATCGGCGTCGCCGACCTCGGGAACGCCGCCGCCCGCGGCCTTGCGGTCGTGAGCTTGTTGAGCGTCGCTTGCCGCCTTGGCGTCGGATTTGGCAGCCTTGGGGGGTGAAAAAGCCTTCGACGGCGGCGCCTCGACCTGCGGCGGGGGTGGAGGGGCTGTCTCCTGGGCCGCAGGCGGAAGGGCCGGTTCCGGTCGTGGAGGCGGTGGTTCCGGGGGCGGCGGCGCCACGAGCGCCACATCGACAGGGATAATTTCCGCTTCGACGATTTCGACTTGGGTTTCGATCTCGATCACAAGAAGGAGAATGACGAGGATGTGAAGCAGCAGCGAGGCGGAAAAGCGCATCAACGTGGTGCGGTAATCTCGCTTCTCGCGCAGCCCTTCGAAGGCCTGCCGATCCTGCTCCGTCGCTGCGGCGATCAAGGCCTGCGCCTCGAGCTAATCGGCAGTCCCGTCATTCTCTCATATCTTGCTTGGGACAGCCGGCTGAGGGCCGGTCGGGCAACCGCGACCGGCATATTCCTGCGCCTTCCTTAGCGCCTGGAACGTGGCGCGCGCTTTGGGATCGAGGCCGATCCAGATTAGGATGGTCTTGGCCGCGTCGCATGGCTTGCCGAGCGCCAGATAGATGTTGGCCATCTCGATGAAGACCCCTTCACGGAGTTTGAGCGGCTCTTTGAATAGTTCAATCGTCTTTTGGTAGTCGGGTAGCGCTTCCTCGTAGCGCTTGAGCGCCGCATAGGCTTGGCCGCGCAGATAATGATAATTGCTGTCGCCGGGCTGCGCCTCGATGATCTTCCCGGCATGCGAAAGGGCCTTCTCATAATCGCCGAGAGAAAGGTAGAGACGAGCGGCGCGGCTCTCCACCTCGACGCTGTTCGCGCAGCTTGCCGCGAAGCCCGCGTAAATCTCGGCGGCGGTGCGCGCCTCGCCCGCTTTCGCCAGCGCATCGCCCAGCGCATAGACGCCCGACTTGTCGCAGGGGGCCTTTGCAAGCCGCTCGAGCTTGGGGCTCAAATCTGCGGAGACTTCCTGCGCCGCCGAAAGCGGCGCGACGCCCAAGCGTTTGTAAAGGGCGTTGAAGCGGTCCGAGGTCGCCCCAGGGAGGCCCGTCGAGGCATAGCCTCGCAATGCCGAGTTGCGCAGCCCCGGAAGCAGCGCGAAGGCCAGAATCGAGAAACCGAGCAGCGTCAGCGCGCCGATGAGCAGCCGGGGCGCCGGATTGCGGTCTCTCGTTGCGTCGACGCGATCCAAGGGATCGAGCTGCATCCGTTAGCTCCCGCAATTGAGGGAGGGAGACGCGGGCGTGCCTTCCTTCAGCATCACGATCGCTCCGAGACCGCGCCAGCTTCGACGACCGGCGTCCAGAGCACTTGCTCAATCCGCGCGGCTCCGGCCGCGAGCATGACGAGCCGGTCAAAGCCGAGCGCGACGCCGCTGGCTGGGGGCATGACTTCGAGCGCGGCGAGAAAATCCTCGTCGATCGGCCGCCTTTCGCCATAGAGCGCGGCTCTTTTCTCCTCAGCCGCCTCGAAGCGGCGTCGCTGCTCCACGGCGTCCGTCAGCTCGCCGAAGCCGTTGGCGATTTCGACGCCGCATACATAAAGCTCGAAGCGCTCGCAAAAGCGCGGGTCTTCCGGCTTCAGGCGTGAAAGCGCCGCTTCGCTCGCGGGATAGTCGATGAGAATGGTCGCCCGGCCGCGCCCGAGATGCTTCTCGATCTTCTCGCACAGGATCTTGCTGAAGAGGTCGGACCAGCCGTCGTCGGCGACGACGCGCACTCCCAGAGCCGCAGCGGCTTTGGCGAGCCCGTCTCGATCGTCCAGAAGTCTGGCGAGATCGACGCCCGCATGCCGGTCGAAAGCCTCGCAAAGGGTCAAAATCTCGGGTTCCTCGAAGGCGTCAGCCATCCGGTCGCCCCACAGGAAGCTGTCGGTTCGCGCCGCCTCCGCCGCGACCGTGAGGAGGCCCGCGCAATCCTCGACGACCCGCGCGAGCGGCTCCCGCGCGCGATACCATTCGAGCATCGTGAACTCGGGATGATGCAACGGTCCCCGCTCGCGGTTGCGAAACACCTTGGCCAGCGTGAAAATCCTCGTCTCGCCGGCCGCGAGCAGCTTCTTGCAGGAAAATTCCGGCGAGGAATGGAGAAAAAGCCGGCTCTTCTCCGCCGCCGCTCCGATCAGGCCGACCTCGAAAGTCGAGATATGCGGCTCGTTGCCGCCCGAAACCTGCAGCGCGGCCGTTTCCACCTCCGCGAAGCCCTCGGCGGCAAAGAAACGCCGGATGGCGTCGGCAATCGCCCTGCGCTTTTGCAGAAAGGGCCTTCGCTCCGCGTAGGCCTCCTCGCTCCAAAAAGGCGAAGCCTGGGTCATATCCGCTTCGTCCAAGATTTCTGCGCGCGTCGACCCCCGACCATTTGCTCCTCGGGACGAAGTATGGTTTTAAGCCGCTCGCGATCCTTCCCGGCCCGTTCATAGACCATCCGCGCCGAGGCCCGCAATCTTAGAGGAAATCAACCCGTGAAAGTCATCGCCAGCTCCATCCGCAAAGGCAATATCATCGAACGCGAGGATGGCCAGCTTTATGTCGTCTTGAGCGCCGAAAGCTTTTTTCCGGGAAAAGGCACGCCGACGACGCAAATCGACATGCGCCGCATCTCCGACGGCGTGAAGACCACCGATCGTTACAAGACGACAGAGCAGGTCGAGCGCGCCTATGTCGAGGACCAGGATTACACCTACCTCTACGGCGACGACGACGGCTACACTTTCATGAATCAGGAGAATTTCGAGCAGCTGGCGGTGCCGAAGGACGTCGTCGGCGACCAGGCGCAGTGGCTGCAAGAGAACATGGTCTGCATTCTCTCCGTCTTCAACGGAACGCCCGTCGCGATTCAGCTCCCCCAGCGCGTGACGCTCGAGATCGTCGAGACCGAGCCCGCGATGAAGGGCCAGACGGCCTCCTCCTCCTACAAGCCCGCGAAGCTCTCGAATGGGGCCCGCGTCATGGTGCCGCCGCACATTCAGACCGGCACGCGCGTCGTGATCCAGACGGAAGACGGCAGCTACGTCGAGCGCGCCAAGGATTAGTCGATAGAAAATAAGCTTTCAGCGGCGGCTTACCGCTATTGCCGACTGCTCTAAGGAGGCCACCCATGACCGACGACGCCGTCACGCTCTATCACGCGCCGCGCACACGCTCGTCCGGGGTGCGCATCCTGCTCGACGAGCTTGCCGCGCCGCATGAGCTGAAGATTCTCAATCTGAAGCTCAAGGAGCAGTTCACGCCTGAATATCTTGCGCTCAACCCGCTCGGCAAGGTGCCGACGATCGTCCATAAGGGCGCGGTCGTCACGGAGCAGACGGCGATCTATCCCTATCTCGCCGACGCATTTCCGCAAAAGGGCTTGGCGCCGGCGATCGGCGATCCGCTGCGCGGGCCCTATCTGCGCTGGATCGCGATCTACGGCGCGGCTTTCGAGCCGGCGATGATCGATCACGCGCAAAAGCGCGTCAGCGAGCCCAGGGCGATGAGCCCCTACGGCTCCTACGACGAGATCGTCGGGCTGGTTCGCGGCCAGCTTGCGCCGGGTCCCTATCTCTTGGGCGATCGTTTCACCGCCGCCGACCTCCTGTGGGGAACGGCGCTGCGCTGGATGATCGTCTTCGGCCTGCTGGAGTCCACACCCGAGATCGCGTCCTTTGTGGAGCGCATGGCTTCGCGCGAGTCGGTGCATCGCGTGGGAAAAAGCGATCATGACATTGCCGAAGCGCAGGAGGCCGCGGTCGCGGCCGCCAGTTAGAACCGTCATCGTGGCGCCGGCAGAGGTTGTCGGTCTTGCATCGCCTTAACGATTAGAACACCGGAGCCGGAGCCGTAAAATTGAAGTGATAGTTTACACCGGTGCGGACGATATGCTCTCTGAAGGAGACCGTTGTCTGAGAAGCCGCGATCGCATAGATCGGGAAAGCTCCACCGATGGTCCCGGTGACGAGAGGCGAGAGGCTGTAGGCGGCGGAGCCGAGGTCGGCATATAGATACTCGACCTTGGCGCTCCAATTCGGCAGGACCATCCATTCTAGGCCCCCGCCGGCCGCCCAGCCGACCTGGGTGTCGGCGTATCGTCCCCGGCTGACGGCTGCGGGAATGAGCGCGGGCGGGGCTCCGAAATTGGCCAAGTCGTTGTTCACTTGCAAGATTGAGGTCGATGCATTCGCGCCGCCGTAAGCTAGCCCCCCCGTTCCGAACACGAGGAGGGTCGGCGTGACCAAGAAGCCAAGCCGACCCCGCACGGTGCCGACGTAATCCACTCGCGCAGTGGTGACGATGCCTGTCGCCAGCGTGTCAGGAACACCACCGAGCGGGGTGAAGTTGATGGGGCCCGACAACGGGAAGGCAGAAACAATATTGCCTGCGCCGGAGCTGCCGCCGACGCCCTGGAAGTCGGTCTCCAGGCCGACGACCCAGGCGTATTCATGAGCACCCGCAGCAAACTGATAACCATAGCCGAGCTGGCCCCCGCCGACGAACCCGCCGTTCGAGCCTTGTGAAGCCGAGCCGCTGGCGCCGAACGCCGATACCGTGGCAAAAAAGGGCCCAGCGCCGCCTGGTGCGAAAGCCGTTCCATACAAAGGGCCCGAGGCATTAATGGAACCGCTCTCGGAAATGGCGCCGCCCGCGTTGAGACCACCGTAAATTCCGGTCCATGTCAGCGGCGAGGGCGACGTGTAGGCGGGAGCCTGCACGCTCGGCAGGTCTGCCGCCAATGACGAGCCCGCCATAGCGATAATAAGCGCGGTCGCTGAGACGTAGAACTTCATGATGGGAAAATCCCCGCTTGTACGCTTTTGAGCTTCTACCAACATGAAGTCATACACGGAGAAAGAAATCGAGCGTAAATTTTCTGCTCAGCGATGTTTCGAGAGGGGTGTGCCTTACAAGCAACAACTTTCTTTCAATAGCCAAGATTTAGCTGGCGGGTTCAATTGTAAAATTTATTCGTTTTGTTGAGACCGGGGGATTTTATCAGCGTCTCGAAGGCTTCCGGGGCGATAGCGGAGCTCGCGCTCTCGCCCTTACGCTTAAGTGAACGCTAATGCGCGGCGGACTTCGAAAAGAGGTTGATCACGGCCACGCCGGCCACGATGAGGCCCATCCCCAACAGCGCTGGCAGATCGAGCGACTGGTCGAAGAAGCGCCAGCCGATGAGCGAGATGAGAACGATGCCCACGCCCGACCAGATCGCATATGCGACGCCCACGGGGATCTGGTTGAGCGTCAGCGACAAGAGATAGAACGCGGCTCCGTAGCCGACGACGACGATCGCAGAGGGCGCGAGCTTCGTCATCCCCGCCGAGGCCTTCAGAGCAGACGTTCCGATGACCTCGGCGACGATCGCGATGAGCAGATAGAACCAAGGCATGGCGTTTCTCCCGCGTTTCGCTCGCGCAATGAAAGCGGGCGATTCCAAAGACGGGACTAGCGCCGACAGGGATCAGACGCAACGCTTGCACGCCGTAAAAAGGCCGCCCCGAGCGGCGGGGCCCTGTATGCATTCCCGACAATAACCCTGAGCGCGCCCAAGGCGCTTTTTGGCCGGTGGAGGGCTGAGACTTGCCGCCCTTCAGTCCAGATGCGCGACGACGACGACGCGTTTGATTTCGCCTTTCAAATAGGCTTGCAGGAAACTGTTATAGTCCCTGAAGACTATGCAGCCGTGCGAGTCGCCTCCCCTCCCGAGCATATAGGTGTGCGCGAGAAAGCCGTCTCTTCCGAAGACGGGAGCGTCTCCGACAGGGATAAGGCGCAGGGCCCGCACGCCATAGAAAAGCGCCCCGAGCGGAGCCAGTTGATAGACATTCGGCGGCGTCGCGCCCCGCATGCGCCGGTTCACATAGCGCGGGTCGTCCCGCATGCCGCCGAGCCCAGAGTGGGCCTCGAGCTCCTTTCCGCTCGGCAGGTAAACCGTATGGGCCGCAATGTCGTAAACCGCAGTCAGAGGGCCGTAGCGTGAGGCCGCGCGCCCGGTGGTCTCCCCCGACAAGCGGCTCTCCGCGTAGGGCTGCTCCGAGGGACGAGGAGGAAAGAGGATCGACCCGTAGAAGTCGACCACCATGGCGACCCAGAGCACCGATACGGATAGGGCAAACGTCACGTCTGCTTTGGTGTATTTGGGTACGTCGCTGCGAAACCAGACCCAGACGGCCCCCGCCAGCAGAGCACCCCCGCAGACCCAGAGGGCGAGGTCAGGCGCGTCCATGGAACTCTCTCCACGCGGTCTATGGAGTAATAATACCTAGAGTGGCGCCCCGCTCAAGGCAAAGGCCTCGCGCGTGGATGGCCCAGCGGGAAGCCGCGTCTGCTCATTTGGAGTTTTTGTCAGGCTCGCGCGTCGACGCGCTCAATTGACGCAATCGCGCTTTTCCGGTCTATCTAGAGCCTGAGCCGAGCCTCGGCCGCGGAGGAGCGCATCCAAGACTTCGCCGAGGCCGCACTGGGGACAGGAGACCCTCTGGGGCGCAGACGATGAAACGATTCCGAGATCGCCGTCACGTTCCCTTTGCCGCCGCGGAAATGTTCCGGCTCGTCAGCGACGTCGAGTCCTATCCGAAGTTCGTGCCGCTCTGCGAGGGCATGCGCGTGCGCCGCCGAACGCCGCTCGCCGAGGGAATCGAGATCGTCGTCGCCGAAATGCAGGTTGGCTTCAAGGCGATCTGCGAGCGCTACACGAGCCGCGTCACCTGCGACGCGCCGAAGCTCGAGGTGCGGGTCGAATATCTCGACGGCCCCTTCAAGAGGCTGGAGAGCCGCTGGACCTTCCGCGACGAGCCCCCGACCGCCTCGGGAGGCAAGCGTTCCTGCGTCGACTTCTTCATCACCTATGAGTTCAAGAGCATCGCTCTGGGCTTGCTGATGGGCGCGATGTTCGACGCGGCCTTCCACAAATACGCCCAGGCCTTCGTCGACCAAGCCGGCAAGGTCTACGGCCGCGCCGAGGGAAGCCTGCGGTCGATCCCGGAGCGTTCCTGAACGAAACGTCCGGGTGGGGGCTCGCGGCCACCACCTTTTTACCGGTCGCGCGGCCTTGCGCAAGCATGCTGTCCAGGATTTGAACGGACCAAACATTGAAAATTTGCGCGAAGATGCTGGATGCAGCGCCCGCGGGCGAACTTTTGGAGAAGAGCGATGACGACCACAAGAATTCTCTATGCTTGGGCCAATCCCATCATCGTTCCAGGAGCGCGCTGGGATCACACGTGGGTCACTAGCTACGATAACAGAGTCAACCCCTTCCCGGACATCGCCGCAGTCGTGGCCGCTCACGAGGATTATTGGTATTGTTGGGGCAGCTTTCATGCGTCGGGGTCGACGCCCAGTTACCCCGACGGCTCGATTGGATCTCAGTCAGGGAATATCAACCTCGCCCGGTGTCTGGTGACGTCAAACGCGAATTCTTCGACCACTTTTGGCGCGCGCGGCACTATATTCACTTACGGCGTGGACGGCGTGTGCCATCAAGTGGCGAACCAAGTCCTCTACGCAACCGGTAATCCCGGGGTATTGCCGCTGACCGTCTCCAAGGCGGGGGGATACTGGGCGAGCTCGGGGATTTACGGCACATACGGGCTTCAACACGCCGCGTGGAGAAACAAGGTAGCAGCATGCGGCGGCACGGCCGCCCCTGGCGCGGGACCAGCGCAACCGGGAGCTTTCTCTGTGGACGCCACCCCTCCATCGATTCTGCCTGACGAATTCGAAGAGCGTGTCGGACAGGTCTTGAGCGCGGAAAAAGCCGGTTTGGCGTCGCGATTGCTTAATCTGCGCGCGCAATTTCAGACCACCGCCGCCCTCCAAGCGCATGCCTTGGTGGCTCCGTCCGCGGATGAACTGAATGCTCGCAATCAAAAATTCCTCGACGACGCGGCGAAGCTCCTATCGAAAGAGGACTATTTTAAAATCTTTGGTATTGAACCCGGCGAGAAGATCAATCTTGTGCTTCCCGACCCTACCAAGATCTGATCGTGAAGCGCTCTGCGCTCGCCGCTGTTGTTCGCCTCAGGCGAAACTGACTGCAGAGAGAAGGGCTCTTTGTCGCAGCCTACCGTCCGCCGCGCCGTGCTACCGTCTCGAACGGCTATCGTCACGAGGGGGAGCGCAATCCATGAACCATAAGCACCGGGCGACCCTGCACGCCTTGTTCGCGCACCCGATGAGCGGCAACATCGATCCCAAGACCGTTCAGTCCATGTTGCAGGAACTCGGCGCCGACATCACGCACAGCCGGCACAATCATTTGATGATCACGCTGAACGGCTCCACGCATGGATTCCACGAGGCGCAACACAGTCTTTCGAAGGACGAGGTGGCGGCTCTGCGCAAATTCCTCACGGATGCCGGGATCGATCCTGCGCGCGACTATCCGCTTTAGCGGCAAGTGAAAGCGCCTGGCCGGGGTCGCGGCGCCCAACAGCTACCGATTGAATGAGCCGGGATCCTCGGTGAGCGCGAGGACACGACGCAGGAAGAGTTGCGCGTTCGGGTAGGCGCCCTTTTGCGCGTAGGTTCTCACGGCATAGAACCCGGCTTCGCCGCACAGGGTGACCACCTTCATGCTGCCGCCTCCCGCGGCCTCTTCCGCGGCGTCGCGCAGCGCTTTCTCTCTCTCCGTAGCGACAAGAGGCTGGGCGGTCTTCCAATCGACGGCAATCTGCTCCAACTCTGTCGAAAGCTTTTTGGTGTCGATATTCTTGGAAAGGTCCGCCCAGACGGGCGCTCCAAAGACGCCTTTCGGGAGTTTCGCGACATCCAGATAGAGAATTCTGCTGAGATCGCCCCCTGCCCCCACGGTTCTTTCTACGATGAGCGGCACAAAGGTCCTGTAGGGATAATAGGGGTGATCGACATTGAAATGTATGGGGACCTGCGCAAGCGGCAGTTTTCCTCCTGAATATTTTTCCATTACCTTAATCTGATCCTGCTGGAAGTCATCCCAGTGCGACCCGGGAGGATCCACAAATTGCTGCAGATTAGCGACAAGCTCCTGGACAGGTTTGCCCGAAAGATCGACGTAATCCGCGAATCCATAGAAATCTCTGCAACTGCTGCTATATCTATGCACTCTCACGACCTTCTGCTCATCGGTCTTCAGCTCGATAGTTGGAAAAATTGAGGTGATGGTATGGTCGACCTTTTGCGCCTTTGCTGACTCAGCTTCGGCTAGATCCTTGTAAACTTGCTCTAAACTCGTGAGCCAGGCGCTGATTTCGAGTTCGGCGGCGGCGCCAAATTCCCCCTCTTCATCATTGATGTAGGTCAAGCCTCCCAGGTCAGCTGCAGCTTTACTTTCGCCAGCCCTGTAGAGAGCAACCGCCTGCCGCGGGAGCGATCCAGAAAATAAACCAAATTCCAGCAATACGTTATCTCTCGCCTGATAAACGTCTTTATCTCGAAATTCGACCTTATCCTCGCAGCCGAAAATAAAGATGGCGCCGTCAAATTCTTTGGACAGTTCCTTCAGCCTATCCCATATGTATACGCCCGGTGGAAACAGTTTGTCGCTCCAGCGCTTTGCTTTGCCTCCACTCCTGTCGATGTGCGCGGCAATCTTCGTGGCGAGGTCTGCATATTCGGACGAGAACCCCACAAAGATTTTCAACCCGGACATGGCCAATCTCCCTCGGGCGGTCTGAAAAGTTATACTGCTCGGCTCCCCGCAAATGAGCGCCCCCGCCAGTCTAAATGTCATCGTCCTGCAATTTTGAATTTTTGGCAAGTTCCCGCCGAGAGCAGAAGCCGCGACTTATATGACCTCAGTGGAGCCTACGCTTCTTGCCGCGGCCGGGCGACGCGAAGCAACATCGCCACCAGCTCATCGAGGTCGAGCGGCTTTCGGAGGAAATCCGTGCAGCCCGCCTCCTTGGTTTGCTGGCGCTGCTCGGGCAAAACGCCAGCTGTCAGGGCGATGATGGGCAGATCCTTCAATCCGAGCTCGTTCCGGATCGCGCGCGTCGCGGAAAGCCCGTCCATCACGGGCATTTGCACATCCATGAGGACCGCCGCGAAGGCGTTGGGCTCCGCCTCCAGATATTGCAGCGCCTGCTGTCCATCGGCCGCCAGCGTGGCGGACGCGCCCTCCCGCCGCAGCATCTGTTCGATGACCAGCCGATTCATCGGGATGTCGTCGGCGACCAGGCAGCGCAATCCCGACAAGCGCGGCCCCCTGCTCTCCGTCGGATGCAAGCTTTCCGGCGCGGCGACGCTTCCCGCCGGTTGCAGCTGGAAAGGAAGCTCGAACCAGAAGGTGCTGCCTTTTCCGACGACCCCTTCCACGCCAATGACTCCGCCCATCAGCTCGACGAGACGCTTGCTGATGGACAAACCCAATCCCGTGCCGCCGAAGCGGCGTGTGATTGCACCCTCGGCCTGCACGAAAGGCTCGAAAAGCCGAGAGGCCTTTTCCGGATCGAGGCCAATCCCGGTGTCGCGAACCTCGAAGCGCAGGCGCGCGGCGGAGGACGTCAGCGTCTGCGCCGTGACGACGAGCCGCACCTCGCCCCGGGTGGTGAATTTTACCGCATTTCCAACCAGATTAATCAGGATCTGCTCGAGCCTTAAGGCGTCGCCCATGAGGACCGCGTCGTGCAGCTCTGGCGCGCAGTCGATATGCAGCTCCAGGCCCTTCGCGTGGGCGCTGTTTCCCAGAAGGCTACCGATACGCGCGAGCGTCGCCGCCAAAGCGAAGGGTTGCCGTTCGATCTTCAGCTGTCCGGCCTCGACTTTCGAAAAGTCGAGGATGTCGTTGATGACCCCAAGAAGCGTGCGCCCCGCATCGAGGATCTGCGTCACGAATCCGGTCTGCTGCGGCGAAAGGGACTCCTCGCGCAGCAACTGAGCCGCGCCGAGGACGCTGTTCATGGGCGTTCGGATCTCGTGGCTCATATTGGCCAGAAATTCGCCCTTTGCGTAATTCGCCGCCTCCGCGGTCTTCTTGGCGACCTCGAGCTGGTGGACCGATTCCTCGAGACGCGCGTGCTCCGACTGCAACGCCCGCTCCATCGCCTTGCGCTCCGAAATGTCGCGCGCCAAGGCCAGGAAGCCATTGGTCGCGCCCTTCTCGTCAACCAAAGCGGTGACGGTCATGATGACGGGCACGCGCCGCCCCGTCCTCTGCACATAGGTCCACTCACGGGCTTCGGACTTTCCGCCACGCGCCATTGCGACAAATGCAGCGGGACCGGGTTCGACGTCCTTGCCCACCTCCGCCGACAGCTCGCTTGCGCGATCTGCGACCTCCGAGGGGTCATGGAAGAGCATGGGGGTTTGCTTGTCGATCACCTCTGCCGCGGTGTAGCCGGTGAGCCGCTCCGCTTCCGGATTGAACAGCCGGATGACGCCGTCCTCCGTCGCCGCGATGATCGCCGCTCCCGCGTTCTCGAGGATCGACCGCTCGAACGCCTCCCGCCGCGCCACCTCCCTGTCGTAGCGTCTTTGTCGGGCGTTGGCCGCGCCGGCGAAGACAAGGGCTCCCGCCGAGAGCACCACGAACGTTCCCGCGAGCTCCATCTCTACCTGTTGGCGAGCCTCGCCCAGCGCATCCTCGACATCGATCTTCGCGACCAGGCGCCAGGGCGTATCCGGCACGGCCTCGGCCACGGCAAAAACGGGGATGCCCCGATAGTCGCGACCATCGACCTCGCCCTCATACCCCAGGACCGCCCTAACGGTAGGCTTGTCGACTTCCGTCAGAGGAATCCTCAAATTCATCGCGTCGTCCGGTTCAAACCGCGAATCGCTGAGGAACAAGGCGTAATCATTGTCGCGCCGGACAATGAGGATTTCAGCGCCGGGGGTCGCCGCCGGCCAAGTTTCCACCAGCGGGAACAGAACTTTGCGCGCGTCGATCAAAAAGACGACGGCTCCGACAGGCGCGCCCTTGTCGAACAAGGGAACGGCCAAGGACATGAACAGGTCGAGCGATCCCGGCACGACGTGAATGTCGCTCAATGCCGGCTCGTGCCTACCCAAAGCCTCTCGCACGATCGCCAAATTCACGTCGTTCTCGTCGGCGCTGCCCCTATGTTTAGACCACTCGATCCGGCGCCCCTCCTGGTCCATCAGAACGAATCCGGAGTAGTCGTAATTTCGGCAGATCGATTTGAGGAAGTTCTGAGCCTCCTCCATGTCGCTGGGCGAGGCTGTCTGTTGCAACCAGCGGCGCACCTTGTTCATGATCGGCGCGTTGGCCTCCAACACCCGCGCGTTCGCCAGCCGCTCATGGCGCCAGTTGGCGACCTGTCCCACCTTGAGCTTGGCGACGCTCAGAAGCTTGGCCTGAATGGGAGCCTGCAATTCCTGAAGCCGACGCTCGTAAAGCAAGTCGGCGCCAAGCAGGAGCATCACCGCCCCGACCAACAGCGCAAGGGCGCGCAGGAGCGTTCGGAAGATCGGAGACCCGCGGCGCTTTCCCATGAAGGCCGTCACGCCGACGCTCTTCTCCCGGCGGCCGGACAGTCGCGCCGTTATGCCGCCAGGAGATTTGAACGAACCGGTTTCCATCGTGACGCGCCTATGCCGCCTTCACACCGAAAAGCTGACGCCGCAGCCGCAGGAGGCCGAGGCGTTGGGATTCTCGATCTTGAAAGCTTGACCCATAAGATCGTCGACGAAGTCGATGCGGGCGCCCAAGAGAAAAGGAAGGGAAGTCTCGTCGACAACCAGCCGCGCGCCCTCCCTCTCGACGAGATGATCGCCGGCGACCGGTTCCGCCGCGACGGAGAAGGAATATTTGAAACCCGAACAGCCGCCGCCTTCGACGCCGATGCGAAAGGCCGCGGCCGCTGGCTCCTCGGCAAGAATGGCCTTGATACGGTCCGTCGCCGCCGCGGTTATCTCGACCTGGCCGCTCATACTTTCCTCGCTTTCGTAATGTTGCGCTTCATGCTGCGCTAGTTTTCGCGCTGCGGAGCTTTCGTCACCGCGGGCGAGGCGAAGCAATCCAGGAGCCACCAAAGCATCCTCTCTCTTCCTTTTGCCCTTGCAGGCGGCGAACGGTGTTTGCGCTTGCCGCTCTGCGCTCACGCGCGCTATGCCCGAAGACATAAGGGAGCCTCTGCGCCCTTGCAACGACGGAAGGTCTTCCCCTGGCGGTCAGGCTGCCACTCGCGCCCTATGCCTGCGACGCGACGCGCTCGCGCGGACGGCTCTATCCCGAGCCGCCGTCGCCAACCCGCAGCGAGTTCCAGCGCGATCGCGATCGCGTGCTCCATTCGACCGCCTTCCGCCGCCTCGCCCATAAGTGCCAGGTCTTCGTGCCGCTGGACGGCGACCATTTCCGCACGCGCCTCACCCATACGATCGAGGTGGGGCAAATCGCCCGCGCGCTGGCCAGAACGCTGGCGCTGGACGAGGATCTCGCGGAGACCATCGCCCTTGCGCACGATCTCGGCCATACGCCTTTCGGGCACGCGGGCGAAAGCGCGCTGACCGCCTGCATGGCCGAGCACGGCGGCTTCGATCACAACGCGCAGGCGCTGCGCGTCGTGACGCTGCTCGAGCGCCGCTACGCCCGCTACGACGGGCTCGATCTGACTTGGGAGACGCTCGAGGGGCTCGTCAAGCACAATGGCCCGCTCAGGGGGCCACGCGCCTCGCATCCGCTTCACTCCTATATCGAGGCCTTCGACCGCCTGTTTCCCTTGCAGCTGGAAAGCTTCCCCGGCCTCGAGGCGCAATGCGCGGCGCTTGCCGACGACATCGCCTATTGCTCCCATGACGCCGACGACGGCCTGCGGGCGGGACTCTTCGGCCTCGACGAGATGGCGAGCGTCCCCTTCATCGCGTCGCTGCTCTCGGAGATTGAGGCGCTGCACTCGGCCCTCGAGGCGCCGCGCGTCTTCCATGAACTGACGCGCCGCTTGATCACGCGCTTCGTGGAGGACGCCATCGGAGAGTCGACAAGGCGGCTCGCGGCGGCGGCCCCCCGGAGCGCAGAGGAGGCCCGGCGCGCAACGACCCCGCTCATTGCGTTTTCCGAACCGTCGACGAAGGCGCTCGCCGAATTGAAGCGCTTCCTCTTCGCGAATATGTACCGCCATCCGCGAGTCCTCGGCGTTTGGGACGAGGCGCGCGCGGCGATCAGCTTCCTCTTTCCCACGCTCCTGGCCGACCCCTCGCTGATGCCGCCCGAATGGGCGCGGCTCGCGGCGCAGGGGCAAGATTCTCAGGCGCGGGTGGTCGCGGATTACATCGCCGGCATGACGGACCGCTATGCGCTCGCCGAATATCGCAGGCTTTCGGGAAGCCGCGGGCCGGCTCATCCGCAGGCGTGACTTCGCGCCAATTGCGCCTGCGGGGACTAGTAGACGGTTCTGCTTTTGCACAGCGGAACGCCGAGATCGGCGAGCTCCCTTCCTGAGAGCGTATTGTAATCCGGCCTCTGCATCCAGCCTCGCGCCTTGAGAAAGGCTTGGAGACGCGGCGGATAGGAAAGCAGGACGTTTTCAGACGCCGCCGGGTCCATGTCCGTCCAGGGATTCGAGGTCATTCCTCTCGACGCCGCATGAAACCAAAGCGTGGCGTCGGGCTCCACGCAACTGTTCTTGTAGGACAGCCAGAGCGTGCAGGCGCTCATGCAGTCGCCTGAAATGACATGCCGCCCGGAGGCCTTGGCGATATCGGACCGATACTGCGCAAGTCTGCCGCCGCGATCGAGATGACGGGAGAAGCCCGAGAGGAAGCCGTCGAGGTCCCCCGCGAAAACCGGCGGCGGAGCGCCCAGCAGCAGAAGAGCGGCCATGGCGCCGCCGAGAGAGCGCTTCAGATGCAGATGAGATTTTCGGGGCGGCGACACGAGCTTCATCAGCGCACCTACGTCTTTGAAAATCTTGGTCGTCGCGCCCCGTCAAGCGCGACCGGAAACGTCCCGATTGGCGTCAAATGCTTCTATCAGAAACTGCGCAAAAATCAACTTGAGATTGTAAATGTCAACAGTATACAATCAAAACGGGTAGAGCTGTCCTGTACGCGCAAAAGCCGCGCGAAACCCTCGCGCGGCTCGTATTTTTCGGAAGCCGTCCCGCCCCTTACTGCGCCGCGAGCAGCGCAGGAGAGCGGGGATTCTCGATCTGGGCGACGCCGGCCTGCACCGCCGCCTGCACCTTTTCGAAGGCGCGAACCTCGATCTGGCGCACGCGCTCGCGCGAGACGCCAAACTCATCCGACAGCTCTTCGAGCGTGATCGGATTGTCCGACAGGCGTCGCGCCTCGAAGATGCGCCGCTCGCGCGGGTTGAGCACGTCGAGCGCCTGACGGAGCGCGACGAGGCGATTGTCGGCCTCCTCGCGGTCGGCGAGCCGATACTCCTGGTCGATCGAGTCGTCCACGAGCCAGTCCTGCCATTCGCCTTCGCCCTCCTCGCGCAGCGGCGCGTTGAGCGAGGCGTCGCCGCCCATGCGGCGGTTCATGTCGATAACGTCCTGCTCGGAGACGCCGAGCTTGGTCGCGATCGCCGTGACGTTCTCGGGCTTGAGGTCGCCCTCTTCATAAGCCGAGATGCGGCTCTTGGCCTTGCGCAGGTTGAAGAAGAGCTTCTTCTGGCTCGCGGTCGTGCCGATCTTGACCAGGGACCAAGAGCGCAGAATGTATTCCTGGATCGAGGCGCGGATCCACCAGAGCGCATAGGTCGCTAAGCGAAAGCCCCGCTCGGGCTCGAAGCGCTTTACGGCTTGCATCAGCCCGACGTTGCCTTCCGAGACGATCTCGCCGATCGGCAGGCCGTAGCCGCGATACCCCATCGCCACCCGCGCCACGAGACGCAGATGCGAGGTGATGAGCTTTTGCGCCGCCTGAAGGTCTTCATGCTCGCGCCAACGCTTGGCGAGCATATATTCCTCTTGCGGCTCCAGCATCGGAAACTTACGAATTTCAGCCAGATAACGCGCCAAGCCGCTCTCTTGCGAGAGCGCGGGCAAAGCGTTCGCCATCATATCCTCCTATCGGACCCCCAAAGGGCGGGCCCAGGCGACGACCGCTATGAAGCCGGACATCCCGCTTCATATGGGGAGCGATCCCCGCCGATGTAAGGGGGATTTTGATCTGCTTCGCTCCAAACGGCCAGTTAAGGTTTTGCAACAACAAAACAGCGCCGGATTGAGCCGATGTTTCAGTAGCTTAGTTTTGTCGTCGGCGATCTTGCCGCCGCTCTTTTTTTGGCTGACATGAAAATTTCTTAAACTCGCTGCCTGCGCTCCCCAAAAAAAGCGCCCGCCGCCTCGGCTCCGGCCGCACGAACCCGTTGCAGCAGGTCCTGCACGGCGTCGACTGAGGCGGGCTTCGTCAGGTGCAGATCGAAACCCGCTTCTTGCGCGCGCCTCCGATCCTCCTTCTGGCCCCAGCCCGTCAGCGCCACCAACGTGAAGCGCCGCTCAGGGCGCAGGCTGACTATGCGCCGCGCCGTCTCATAGCCGTCGATCTCGGGCATGCCGATGTCGAGGAAGATCACATCCGGCTCGAACACGTCGAGCGCCGCAATGCCGGAGAGACCGTCGTAGGCGCAGCGCACCTCGGCCCCCAGCGCCACGAGGAGAAAGCGGAAGCTGTTGGCGACGTCACGGTCGTCGTCGACAATGAGGGCGCGCGGCGCGCTCTCGCCCGTCGCGACAGATGTCTCCGGGGGCTCAACCTCGGCGGCAAGCGCGCGGCCGAGCGGCAGACGAACGACGAATTCGCTGCCGCAGCCGACGCCGTCGCTTTTCGCCGTGACGCTTCCTCCATGCAGCTCGACGAGCTTGCGCACCAACGCCAGCCCGATGCCGAGCCCCGCTTTGGACGCCCCTCCCCGAGCGCCTGAATGCACAAAAAGCTCGAAAATGCGGGGCAGCAGCTCTTCGTCGATGCCGACGCCATCGTCGCGCACGATCAGAACCGCTTCGTCCTGCACGCGCGCGGTTTCAATCTCGATGACGCCGCCGGGCGCCGTGTATTTCGCCGCATTGCCGATGATGTTGGCCGCGATCTGGGCAAGCCGGACCGGATCGCCGAAAACCCGCAGCGACTCGTCGGCGGCCTTCACGATCAGGCGGTGTTTCTGCTCCCGGATGAACGGCTGGCAGCTTTCCAATGCGTCGCGGAGACAGTCAGCCAAAGCGACGTTCTCCTTGCGCAACTCCACTATTCCGCGGCTGATTCGAGAAACTTCCAACAGCTCGTCGACGAGGCGGGTCAGATGGTCGACCTTACGCTCGATCATGTCGAGCATCTCTCCCTCGGGACCTGCGGAAAAATGCCTGCGCTTCAGGACATAGGCGGCGTTCCGGATGGGGACGAGCGGGTTTCTCAGCTCATGCGCGAGCGTGGCCAGGAACTCGTCCTTGCGGCGATCGGACTCCGCGAGGTCGGACTGCGCTTTCACGAGCTCATCGATGTCGGTGCTGCTTCCGACCCACCGGACGACCTCGCCTTCGGAATTGCGGAACGGCACGCCACGAGACAGAAACCAGCGATAGGAGCCGTCGGCGGCGCGCATGCGGTAGCGGAATTCGAGAAGCGGCTGCGGCGGCGCGATTCCCGCCGTCCATTCACGATAGATGCGTTCCCGATCTTCGGGATGCAGAACGCCAGCCCAGCCGATGCCAGCCGCATCAGCCTCCGCCATGCCCGTGTAGTCGCACCACGCGTCGCTCATGAAGGTGTTCGAGCCCTCTGCATCGGTTTCCCAGAGGAAGCTCGGGATCGCTTGCGCCAAGGCGCGGAATTTTTCTTCACTGGCGCGGAGCGCCGTCTCCGCCTCCTTGCGCTCGGTGATATCGGCGGTCATGCCGAACCACTCGACGATCTCGCCGCGTGAGTCGCAAATTGGCGCGGCCTCAACACGCACCCATCGCCATTGCCCATCCTGACGACGGATGCGGAGCTCGCCCTTGTAAGGCTCGGCCGCGTTCGCCACCTCGCGCCATGTCGATGTCGCCCGGGAAAGATCGTCTGGATACACGGCGCGGCTCCAGCCGTCACCCAACGCTTCGTCGGCCGTTTGGCCGGTGAACGCCATCCACTCCGCCAAGGGCGCGCCTTGCAGCCCCGACGGCGCACAACTCCATGTAGTCGCGCTGGTGGCCTCCACGAGCGTGCGATAGCGAAGCTCGCTTCTACGCAGGGCGGCTTCGGTCGCTTTGACCTCTGTGATGTCGGCGTTCGTGCCGAACCATTCGACGATGTCGCCGCGCAAGCCGCGGATGGGAACGGCCTGGACGCTCATCCATCGCCATTGCCCATCATGACGGCGGATGCGGAACTCACCCTTGTAATGCTCGCCCCGATTCACCGCCTCGAGCCATGTCGACGCCGCAATGGACGCGTCGTCTGGATGCACGGCGCGGCCCCAGCCGTCACCCAACATTTCTTCGGCCGTTTGGCCAGTGAACGCCATCCACTCCGGCTGCGGTTCGACATGCAGCCCCGACGGCGGGCAACTCCATGTGATCACGCTGGTCGTCTCAACGAGCGTGCGATGGCGCAGCTCGCTTCGGCGCAAGGCGAATTCGGTCGCCTTAACCTCGGAGATGTCGCGGGCGACTCCGACAATGCCGATCACATTTCCCGCAGCGTCACGATAGGGAGTCTTGGTGTTGCGAAAGCAGCGTGGCCCCGCAGGCGTGAGCACGGTCTCGTCGAGAAAAACTTCCGTCTGCCCCGTTTCCATGACGCGGCGGTCGTTGGCCATGATGGCGCGAGCGTCTTCCGGGTCGCTCAGAAATTCTTGGTCGGTCTTGCCGATGACCTGCTCGGCCGGCTTGCCGATCGCGGCGAGACACGCCGGATTGGCCAAGAGCATGCGGCCCTCGCGATCCTTCACGAAGATCGCATCTGCGCTCTGCTCGATAACCGCCTTCACCAGCGCCTGGTTCTCGCGCAGCGCCGCCTCGGCCTTCTTCCGCTCGGTGATGTCGCGCACGAAAGCGCGCATGCCCGCAATGCGGCCGTCGTCGCCGGTAAAGCCCCAGACGCGCAGGCTCACCGGAACGGCGCTGCCGTCCTTGCGGATCAATTCCTTTTCATACTCGCCGGACTCGCCGCGAAGGATCTCCTCGCGAACAATTTGCGCTTCCGTCTCGTGCCAGATTTCGGGCGTGAGCTGCTGGTAGCTCAAACGGGCGAGCTCATCGCGCGTATAGCCAAGCATCTGTTGAAGGGCCGGGTTTGCGTCGATGAACCGGCCGTCCAGCTCGACGACGCCGATCCCGTCGCGGCTCGTCTCGAAGAGCGCGCGAAAGCGGGCTTCGCTGGCGCGTAAGGCCTCGAGAGTTTGCTTGCGCTCCGTCATGTCGACGTCGACGACAACCGCCCCGAGCACGCGCCCGTCGGCGGCGATGATGGGCGCGCCCGCGGCTTCCGCGATCCATCGGCGGCCGCTCGGCAAATGGACCTCGAACTCCATCGGCCCGACCGCGCGACGCTCTCGCGCCGCCACTTGCATGGGAAGCTCCGTGTCCTTCAGCTCGCGCCCGTCCCTCAAAAAGCGAATTTTGCGGCCGGGAGCGTCGGGATCGGGGTCTGACGCCGAGACATTCTGAGACGGATCGATCTCGAACCGGTCGAAGAGCACTTTGTTTCCCACGATGCGCTCGCAACCCGGATCGAAAGAATAGCTCAGGCCGATCGGCGCCGCGTCCATGATCGCTTCGAGCCGCTTTTGGGTGTCGGCGAGCTCGGACTCCGTCTGCTTCCGATCGTGAAAATCGATGATCGAGCCATTGTAGCCGGCAAAGGCGCCTTCCGCGCTGCGCCGCACGGCGCCGGCCAGCAGCGCCCAGCGATAGTGGCCGTCCGCAAGCTTCAGACGGGACAAAATCTGACACGGCCGCTCGAGCTGCGCCGCCTGCTGCAGGGCGTCTTTTGTTTTTGCGCGATCGTCTGCGTGAACGACATCCAGCCATCCGCTTCCTTTCGCGGATTCCGCATCCTGCCCAGTCAGCGATCGCCAGCCAGAACCGATAAAACAACACAATCCATCCGAGTCAGCCGACCAGCTGACGACCCATCCGCTGTCCATAGTGTGTGCCGAATTTTAGAGAATAAATGCCAGCTTAATTATTAAACTGTTTTTGCTCGCTTAGCGATCATTTTTGCTCTTTGACACTTGAAAGAAAATGCCTAAAAAAATCAATTGAAACATCGCTCTAGCAGTCACCCGGCCGCTTATACGTAGATATACGCAGTCGTTTGGGAATTTATACACACAGCGCGAGAGCTACGTATAACCCCTTAGAAATCGGACGCAGAGCTTGTTCCAGTTCCGATGAGGACGCGCTCTGATTTACTTTACGGCCTCCGTCGCACCGGATTGCGCGATATCGATCCCCCGTGGCCGGCTACAGCGGGCTTCGCGGGCGGCGGCGCCTTCTCGTCAGCGGCGACGGCTGCGGGCGCGTTCGGCGGAGTTGGCTCCGCGCTGACCGTGGCCTCCTCGCGAGGCGGCGAGGGAGTCCAAGCCTGCTCGATGATCTCGGGGCCGATGCTGGTTTCGCCGCGAAACGGATTGTCGAGAACGACCACCATGCCAACCGCCAGCCCGATCGCCGACATGTGCATGATGTTGACCTGAATGCCGAAGCGCTTTGCGGTGCGACGGCCGCTGAGAATCGACGCGGCGACGACGAAGAGGAGGAGAATGACCCAGAAGTCGTCGGGAATGTTCATGGTGGCGGATGAAAGTCGCCCCGACCTGAAAGTCTCGATCTGCGACAGATGCCGGGACAGGTCCGCACGATAATCCGACCGCGAGGGAGCGGCTGCCGCCTCCTTCTCCTGAAGCCCGCGAACGGCGATCCAAACATCGTCGAGATTTTTTTGCGCAAGCGGCGAGAGGGAGACGGGGAGAGTCGCGAGGCGCCGCCATTCGTCTCCAGCGACATTTTGCGCATAGGCGGCAAGCGCCTTCTTCGCTGCGCCGGCCTCGGTGCCGATCGCGTCCAGCTCCCGGCCCAGACGATAGATGGCGGTCGCCTCGGCCCTCACGTCCTTATCGGTCTGCGAAAGAGTTGAGAGTCCATTCGTGATCAGCAGGGCGAGAACGAATGCGGAAAAACCCAACATGCTCGTATGCGCGGCTTCGGCCAGCTTGTCGTCGTAATCGGCGTCTGCGGGCCAATAGCGAAACCAGAATTTATGGGCCATGTACGCGATGACGCCGCCGACGAAAGCGAAAAGCAGCGCCGCAACCGCAAGGATCGCCAAGTCCGAGAACGAATTGGCGACACGGTCTAAAAGCGCTTCCTCTATTGCGAACATGAGCTTTGTTTCCGCGCGGTTGGACTTCCCAAGGAAGCGCTTCGAGCAGAAGCCTTTATACACCTAACGCAAGGACAAAACCCAATGTATTCTGGGGTTTGCGTAAAATAGCCGCATGCGGATTGTCGACAATTAAGCCATGCCAATCGTTGACGTTGAAGGCCAATGTCATAGCGCCTGAAAGCGTGCCGGATGTCTTTTGTCGGTAATCTTTCTTAAGGCGCGTTCCCGGTGATTTCCCATTCCAGCCAAGCATGCGCCGCTGCGGCGCGCCGCCAAAAACTCAGGCCGTCCCGGCCGTGCGGCGAGGCGTCGTCGACGCGGACCTTTCGGATGGAGTTATCGGGGCAAGCCAGGCCTTGCAGCGCCGCCTCGACCATAGCGCGCCCGAGGCCCGGTTTCAGCGAATTGATCTCCTCGAAAACGAGCGTCGGCGGATCGTATTTGCCGGCGAGCAGCAGCGCGACGCCCGACGCTTCGTCGGCGCCGGGAGTCGTGATGAGTCTTGGCGAGGTCGAAGCGACGATCTCGACGAAATGCAGCCCATAGCGTTTTGCTTCGACATGGAGCCCCAGCGCGCGAAGTCTCTCGATGATCGCCTCGGCCGCTCGGGCGACGGCGGGATCGTCGCCCTCCCCTTGCGCAACGCCGAGCCTTCTCAGCAGCGCCCGCATCAACCGACTCGGGCCTCGAGGCGCGTCCATTCGCGTCCGATCAATTCGTAGAGCTCGCGCCAAAGCGGATCGATCCGTGCCTCGGGGCCGAAATTGTAGAGCGCCTTGGCGACCTCGGCCAAGGTCTCGTTGATGGGCTCCGATCCGCCGCGCGCTATCTCATCCTCGAACAGGCGCGGCGGATCGTCCGCGCGCCAGCCCGCCCAATGCTCGTTGGAATAGTCGGAAACCCCTCCCCGCTCGGCCAGACGCTCCGGCGTGAAGGCGGCGAAAGCCCGGTGCAGCGGACCTTCCTCGTCCTCGGTCGCGAAAGCGCGACGCACGCGGGCGTATTTCTGATGCTGCACCTCATGCGCGACGCAGCAGGCGAGACGGGCCAGGGTCATTTCCGGATCATAGAAGACGAGGATCGCACCATCGGGCAGCGCGCGTCCCTCCGCCTTGCAGCGCACGCCCCCGAGCTCGAAGGCGAATTCCTCGCGCACGAGCCGCGCCTTGCTCGCATCGTAGCCGAAGGCCGCGGCCATGGCGGCGAGATGCGCGGCCTTCTTGGCGAAATCCGCGGCGTCGAACGCCGGCTCGGCGCTCGGCGCCGTAGCGCTTCTCCTTAGCCAAGGCAGCCAGCACGGCATGACGACGCTCCCGAGCGCTTTTCCGGCGGTTGCGATTCTCGGCAGGTCATGGGAGGAAGCGGTCCCTCTCCCGCGAAAGCCTCCATGACCCCCGCCGCGCATCTTTCCGCCGCCATCGAGATTTTGCAACTCATCGGAGAGCGGCGCCGGCCCGCGCAGGACCTGCTGAAGGAATGGGGCGTCGGGCATCGCTTCGCGGGCTCCAAGGACCGCGCGCAGATCGCCTCGCTCGTTTTCGACGCGCTGCGCAAGCGCGCCTCCGCCGCGCATGTCATGGGCGAGAAAACGCCGCGTGCGCTCCTCATCGGCGCCCTGCGAGAGGCGCGGGGCTTGAGCCTCGACGCCGTCGCGTCTCTCTTTTCCGGAGAGGGCCACGCGCCCTCGCCGCTCACCGAAAGTGAGCGCGCACGCTATGAAAGCGCAACGCTCGACGAAGCCCCGGCGCATGTGCGGGGCGACTATCCGCAGTGGCTCGCCGACCGTCTCGAGGCGGCGCTGGGCGATACATCCGCCGAAGAAGGCGCGGCGCTCGCCGAGCGCGCGCCCGTGGATTTGCGGGTCAACATTCTGAAGGCCACACGCGACGAGGCGATGAAGAAGCTCGCGCATCTCCATCCGGAGCCGACGCCGCTCTCGCTGCTCGGCTTGCGAATCCGGCCCGGCGCCGACGGGCGCGGGCCGGCGCTCTCGGCGGAGCCCGCCTTCGTCAAAGGCCTCGTCGAGACGCAGGACGAGGGCTCGCAGCTCGCGGCGCTTCTTTGCGGCGCAGCGCCGGGCGAGCAGATTCTCGACATCTGCGCCGGCGGCGGCGGCAAGACCTTGGCGCTCGCGGCGCAAACGCACAACCGCGGCCAGATCTATGCGCATGACGCCGATGGCCGCAGGCTCGGGTCGATCTTCATGCGGCTTGAACGCGCCGGCGCGCGCAATGTGCAGGTGCGCGCGCCCAAGGGCGAGGCGGAGGTGCTCGCTGATCTCGAAGGGCGCTGCGATCTCGTGCTCATCGACGCGCCCTGCACCGGAACCGGCACCTGGCGCCGTCATCCCGACGCCAAATGGCGACTGGCTCCGGGCGCCATTCCTCTGCGTCTCAAGGAGCAGAGCGACCTGCTGGCCGGCGCCGTCCGTTATGTGAAGCCCGGCGGCCGCATCGCCTATGTGACCTGCTCGCTGCTTTGCGAGGAGAATGAGAATCAGATCCAGGCCTTCATCGAGGCGCATCCGGATTTCGAGGCGCTTTCCGCCGAGGAGATCGCGACGCGGGCGAATCTTCCCGCGCTCGCGCGCTTCGCTTCGCGTCATGGCTTCGGGCTACGGTTCTCGCCATCGACCTCGGGAACAGACGGGTTTTTCGTCGCGCTCGCACAGCGGGCGGGCTAAGCTCGCGTTCGCCGTGCGCGGGCGCCGGCGCGAAGCGCAGCGTGCGCAGGGTCGAAACGCGTTTCGCATCTTATTGGCTCAACGGTTCTTTCAAACAAACCGCCGCGCAATTCTTGCAAAAGTGTTGATTGTCAAATGTTGCAAAAAGGACACACGATCCGGAAATCGTCGACGCAAGTGAAATTAGCCGTATCTGCGCAGCCGCTGCGCATTTATTCTACCCGCACTTTGAAACAGCGAATAACGCCCGCGGCGACCGGCCGAGCTTCTGGGCGCCGCGACAAAAGGAGTGTCGGGATGAAAAAGGATCTCTTCGCCAGTGCGTTGGCGCTGGCCCTCAGTGCGGGCTCGGCCTTCGCCGCCGACCTTCCGAGCCGGAAGGCGCCGGAGTACGTTCCCCCGCCGCCGCCCGAGACGTGGACCGGCGGTTACCTCGGCCTCGATATCGGCGGGATGTGGCTCGACAACGGCAACAACAACGGCGGCGCCTTCAGCGGCAGCCCGGTCGTCGCCTATTGGGACCCGCGCTTCGCTTTCCTGGGAACCGGCGGCGGCTCGCCGAATCTGTTCTTCCTTCCCACGGGGGGTCAGTGGGGACGCAGCGGGGGCGGCGTAGTCGGCGGCTTCCACGACGGGTACAATATACAGCTCACCCGCTCGATCATCATCGGCTACGAGAGCGACTTCGCGGGCACGAGCCTCAGCTCAAACAATTTAACCAGCGCCAACTACACTCTCTACTCCTCGCCTTTCGCTCCCGCGGGCGGCGTTCTGCTTCCCGTTTATCAGTACGGCAACAAACAACTCAATCTCAGCTGGTTTGGCACGGTGCGCGGCCGCCTCGGCTGGCTTATCCTCCCGTCCTTGCTCGCCTATGCCACAGGCGGCTTCGCTTATGGCGAGTCGAGCCCCTTCAGCTTCAACGGAATGGCGACCGGCTGGACCGTGGGCGGCGGACTCGAATATCGCTTCATGAGAAACTGGTCGGCGAAGCTCGAAGTTCTTCACGCTGAGCTCACCGCCAGCAATAACAACAACGGCGGCTGGGGCTGGGGCTATGGCGGCAGCCGCACGGCGAGCCTCAATCTCGCGCGCGTCGGCGTGAACTATCACTTCGACTGGACTGCGCTGTTCAAGGGCCCGGTGATCGCGTCCTACTGATCGCTGCGCGGGCGCCATCCAAGAACGAAACAACCCCGGCCTCTTTCGAGAGGCCGGGGTTTTCATTTGTCAGAAGCTGCTTCTTGCGAGGCTCTCAGGGCGCCCGCTTCACCGCCGGCGGCGCCCAGCTCCCGTCCAGAATCGACGGCGGCTTCTCCTTCGGCCAGTACATGCGCAGCGTGAGGTTGAAGGCCTTGTCTCCCGAAGGCAGCCAGTTCGCTTCCTTGTCCTTGCCGGGCGAATCGCGCTGAACATAGAGGTCGACCGAGCCGTCGGCGTTTTTCTTGACCGGCATCCAGCTGCTGATCGCAAAGCGATTGATCGGATTGGCGATGAAGAAGCCGTCATTGTCGTAGAGCGTGACCGACCAGAAGGCGTCGACGGGCGGCGTCGCGCCTTTGTCGAAATGGATCACATAGCGGTTGGCGCTGTCGAAGGGCGAGCCGTCGGCGTCGACGAAAATCGACGGATAGACCGCGTCCTGCGGCAGATTGGCGCCAAGACCGATCAACGCAACCACCGCCCGCACCCCATAATCCGAGCCGTAATTGCCGAGGATCATCGGCGGGACGCGCCAGCCGTTGACGCCAGCGCCGGTCTCTTTCGAGGCCGTCTGCAATTTTTCGAGCGCGACCTCGACGGAGTATTTCAAGCCCTTCGCCACTGCGGGATCGAGCTTCGCAAGCTCGAATTTCTCGCCGGGAACCAGGCCGATCGTCTTGAGCTTCTCGAGAATCGGCGCCTCGGAGGCCGGCGGCGGATTGGCCTTCAGCAAGGTCGCCAGACGGTCGAAGAAGGTCTCCGCGCTCATCTTCTGCAATTGCTCGAGGGGCGGCGTCTTCATGTCGACGTCCGGGTCGACTTTGCCCTGCGGTGCGACATAGCGCTTGCCGAAGCTTGAGAGCGGCGTGAGCTTATAGCCGTCCTGAATCGCATGCACGGCTGGATAGTCCGCCGGTCCGTTGGTCTGCGTGCGGCCGATGATCCAGGCCATGTTCGTCGGCGACTTCAACTCCTTCACGCCCGCAGGCAATGTCCCCTTCCAGTCCGGACCGGTGATCGCGAAATTTCCGGCCTTCGTCCCGGTCGTGCGCTTGCCGGGCGAGGCGAAGACATTGGTCCAGGCGTCGAGCATCGGCATCAAATAATAGCGGCCATGCGTGTCGGGGACCGAAAGCACGATGGGCTCGGCCGCAAGATCGAGGAAGGCCGAGGAATAGAGCGTATCGACATTGGGGCGCACGACGTCCTTGAAGGAGGCGTCGGGGAAGCTTCGCAGGTTGACGAACTGATTAACGGGCGCCGCAAGGGCCTCGGGCTTCTCGACATTGGTCGTTTTGGCCTTGGTGATGTCCATGATCACGAGAGGGAGGCCATAGACGACGGCCTCGACCCCGGCCTCCAGCGCCGCCTTCTCCTTGGCTTGGTTCTCGGCTTCATTCTGCGCCGCCTTGCGGTCGCAGCCGCCGAGCGCCGCGAAGGCCGCGACGAGGAACCATGAAACCCATTTTTTGCGCATGAACGCCTCCCCTACTCCCGCGGTCTCTCGGATCGACCGGCCGGGTCGAATAGCAGATTTTCCCGATTTTCAGAATTAGCCGCGAATTGACCCTGAGGCGCGACTGCTCTTAATCTCCGCCATCCGCAAGGGGATGGAGTCCCCCAAAAGCGCCAGGGTGGCTGATGACTCCTGCAACGCCCTGACGGGCGCGAGGGAGGCTGTGGATGCTTTTTCGCCTTCGTCTGCTCTTTCGTCGCGTCCAGCTTGGATGAGCAGCGAGATGATCAAATATCTGCTGATCGCGCTCGGCGGCGCGCTGGGCACCATCGCGCGCTACTGGCTTTCTGGCGTCGTGGCGACGCATTTTGGCGAGACCTTCCCCTGGGGCACGATCGTGATCAACGTCTGGGGCTCCATGATTATCGGCTTCTTTGCGACGCTCACGGGTCCGGACGGCCGCATGTTCATCGGGACGGAGATAAGACAATTCGTGATGATGGGCCTGTGCGGCGGCTTCACGACTTTCTCCTCCTTCAGCCTGCAAACTCTGAACCTCGCGCGCGACGGCGAGTTGGGGCTCGCGCTCGCCAATGTCGGCCTTTCGGTTTTCCTGTGTCTGCTCGGCGTCTGGATCGGTCACTTGGCCGCAGAGCATCTCAACCAGCTTCCGGGGTCGTGAGCATGACGATCGAGCGCGACGCGCTATTGCTGCGCATCTTCATCGGCGAGGACTCGAAGTTCAAGGGCCGGCCGCTCTATGAGGCGATCGTGACGAAGGCGCGCGAGCTGCATCTCGCCGGGGCGACCGTGCTGCGCGGGCCGATGGGCTACGGCCACTCCAGCAAGCTCCACTCGACGAAGATCCTGCGCCTGTCGGAAGACCTGCCGCTCATCATCGAAATCGTCGACAATGAGGAGAAGATCAGAGCCTTCCTGCCGTCGCTCGAGCCGATGATGGACCACGGCCTCGTCACCTTGGAAAAAGTGCAGGTGCTGCTCTACGGCAAGGACGTGAAGCACGAGCCCCAATGACGGCTTGACGCGGCGTCGTCTTGTCATTAATGGCGGCGTCAAAGGATGCTGTCACCTTTAACAGTATTCAGGGGATGGGGTGCCCCCGAAACCGCCGCAAAGGCTGATGACTCCTGCTGATCCGCGGCGCCGATGCGCCGCTAACAGGAGGAGTGTGTCCCCATGAACCAGGAAATGGCTGTTTTTCTCGTGCCGTTGCTGCTTGCGGTCGGCGCTGTTTTGACGACCGGCGGCGGTCTTTATTTCTTCGGCATTCAATTCCTCGCCAATGCGCGCCAAGCCGGCGCGGCGCTCGCGGGCGGCCTGTTCATCTTCGCCATTCTCCAAATCTTGCTCTATGGCAGCGCCACGGCCTTCTACAACGCGCAGCAGCTGCAAACATCGGACTGCGAGCTCCAGGGCGAGTCGGCGCATCCCGAGGCGCGCCAGGGCGCCGATCCGACGGCGCTGCACCAGGCGATCACGGCCTGCATGAAGCAGGCCGGCTATGAGTGGGTCGGAGAGCACAGGCAGTGCAAGGATGCGCCGGTCGCGACCAACCCTTACTGCTATCTGCCGGTGGACGGGTTCGACCGGGCGATCACCTCGCTCCAGCTGAGCCTGCAGTAGAACGGCTCGCGTTGCCGGACGGCTTCGGTGGGCGCTGCCGCGCTGGTCCTCGCGGGCGCGCTGACGCGCGCGCGGCGGCTGATGGCGCGAGGATAGTCGCGGCACGCGCCAGAAAACGGCGGACACCCCTTCTCCCCTTGCGGGAGAAGGTGGCGAGCGTAAGCGAGCCGGATGAGGGGTCGCTGCCGCGCTTTGCTTGAGGCAATGCGTTCTGCACTCTCACCCCTCATCCGGCCTTCGGCCACCTTCTCCCGCAAAGGGAGAAGGGGCGCCCGGCAGACGGATAAAGCGCAATTACCTCACTCCATCCGCGCCGGAAGCCTATCCTCCTGCGCGAGATTCGAGAAGCGCGTGATCTCGGCCTCGAAGGCGAGTTGCACGGTTCCCGTGGGCCCGTGGCGCTGCTTGCCGAGGATCGCTTCGGCGCGGCCATGCGCCTGCTCCATCTCGGACATCCACTTGACGTGCTCTTCGGTGCCCTCGCGCGGCTCGCGGTTTCGCAGGTAATATTCCTCGCGATAGACGAAGAGCACGACGTCAGCGTCCTGCTCGATCGAGCCGGATTCGCGAAGGTCCGAGAGCTGCGGGCGCTTGTCGTCGCGAGACTCGACCTGACGCGAGAGCTGCGAGAGCGCGAGGATCGGCACGTTGAGCTCCTTGGCGAGCGCCTTGAGGCCCGTGGTGATCTCGGTCAACTCTTGCACGCGATTGTCGTTGCGGCTCTTGGAGCCCGCGAGCAGTTGTAGATAGTCGACGACGAGGAGATCGAGCCCCTTCTGGCGCTTCAGACGGCGCGCCCGCGCGGTGAGCTGCGCGATCGAAATGCCGCCGCTCTGATCGATGTAGAAGGGAATGCTCTGCATCTCGCGCGCGGCTTCGGTGAGGCGGCGAAACTCGTGCTCGCCGATGTCGCCGCGCCGCACCTTGTAGCTGGGCACGCCCGACTGTTCCGCAATGACGCGCGTCGCGAGCTGCTCGGCCGACATTTCGAGCGAGAAAAAGCCGACAATGCCGCCATTAATCGTGCGCTGGACGCCGTCCGGCCCGGTCTCGTGCTCATAGGCGCGCGCGACGTTGAAGGCGATGTTGGTCGCGAGCGCCGTCTTGCCCATGCCGGGACGGCCGGCGATGATGATGAGGTCCGACTTCTGCAAGCCGCCCATCTTCTCGTCGAGGTCGACGAGGCCCGTGGCTAAGCCCGAGAGATGCCCGTCGCGCTGGAAGGCCGCGTTGGCCATGTCGATGGCGAGCGTCAGCGCGTCGGAGAAGCGCTGGAAGCCGCCGTCGTAGCGGCCCGTCTCGGCGATCTGATAGAGCTTGCGCTCCGCCTCCTCGATCTGCTGGCGCGGCGACGAGTCGACGGGCGAGTCGTAGGCAAGATTGACCACATCCTCGCCGATCGTAATGAGCTCGCGGCGCACCGCGAGATCGTGGATCATCCGCCCATAGTCCTCGGCGTTGATGATCGTCGTGGCTTCCGCCGCGAGCCGCGCGAGATAGGCCTGGATCGTCACGCCTTCCGGCAGCTCCAGGCCGCCGAGATGACTTTTGAGCGTCGTGACCGTCGCGAGCTTGCCGAGGCGAATGAGCTGCCCGCAGGTCTCGAAGATGCGCCGATGCAAATCCTCGCAAAAATGCTCGGGCTTGAGAAAGTCGGAGACGCGGTCGAAGGCGTCGTTGTTGATGAGGAGCGCGCCGAGCAGCGCCTGCTCGGCCTCGATATTGTGCGGCGGCACGCGCGCAGCTGGCTCGGCGACCGAATAAAGGCGCCGAGGCGAGAGGGCTTCGGAAGGGGGCATGGCTGCGTTGCGGTTGGAGCGGCGCTCCCAGCCTGCAAACGCGACGCGAAGGCCGGTGGGAACGGGCGGGAGATTGGCGGAAAGCGCGCTTGCTCGCAACTGGGGAAGGCGCGGAAAAATGCCTTGCCCGACCTATGCCAGCTATCAACAGGGGCGAAAAATATTTCTCCGCGGAGTCGCCAGACGGCGGTTGCGCCCGAACGAATCATTCATGCCGAGCGGCGTCGCGGCGAATCACTTTCGTCCCTCGAGCGTCCACACCAAGATCGCCGCGCCGAGCAGCGCGCAAAGCGCGGGGACGCCGAGCGCGAGCGGCGTGGTTCGCACGCCTTTCAGCGCGGTCGCGGCGCCATGCTTGACGCCAATCCAGTCGGCGCCGCCATAAAGACTCAACTCGCGCATCTCGACCAACCGGGGCAGCGTGATCGCTTCGCCGCCACTCGGCGAGAGTCGCCGCACTGTGCCGCCGGTCGCCTCGCTGAGCGGGCGCAGCTTCTCCTCGGTCGAGGCGACCTCGCGAAACTCGCGCGGATTCTGCGGACCGACATTGGCGAGCGCCGTGAGCCCCCCGCTCTCGAAGCGGTAAAGTCCCATCTGCGCGTTCGGGATTTCGGCGCGATAGAGCCCCGGCTCCTTGGGCGCCCAGCCGATCTCGCTTTTTTCACCGGACGGCGCCGTGGCGACGAGCGGCTCCGGCGCGTCCTTGAGGCTCTGGCGCTCGACCACGATGTTGCGTCCCGAGGTCGTCGCGCGCAGCGACTCTTCTTCGAGCTCCGGCTCCTTCAAGAGCCAATGGGCGAGCCGGCGCGTCAGATCGACGTGCGGTCCGCCGCCATCGTAGCCGCGCGCCCACAGCCACAATTGATCGGTGAGCAGCAGCGCGACGCGCCCCTTCCCTTCGCGCGAAAGCGCGAGCAACGGCTTGTCGTTCGCGCCGGCAAGCAGCGTCTGGCCCTTGACGAGCGTCGCATCGACCTGGCGAAACCATTGCCCCCAGGCCGGCGGCGTCGATGTCGCGCCCTCGAGCCCGCGCGTCACGGGATGCCGCTCGCCATCCTTCGCCACATGAGCACGAAAGGCCTGCTCATAGACTCCCCCATCGGGGCGCGCCGGCAGGATGGAGGTGAGGGGCGAGTAGTAAAGACCCCGCAGCGTCGCGTAATCGGCGTCGACCATCGCGAGGAAGGCGCCGCCGCCTTCGACGTAATTCGCGATGTTCTCGAAATAGAGAACTCGGCAGCAGAGTCTGGCTCGAATAGCGGTCGAAGATGATGAGGTCGAAATCCTTGATCCGCCGGCCGAACAGATCGGCGGTCGGGAAGGCGATCAGCGACAGCTCCGAGGGCGGCGCGCCGGTCACCTTGTCCGGCGGACGCAGAATGGTGAAATGCACGAGTTCGACATTCGCGTCGGCGCGCAGAAGATTCCGCCAACTGCGCTCGCCCTGATGCGGCTCGCCCGAGACGAGCAGCACCTTGAGACGGTCGCGCACGCCTTCGACCACAACGACGCCCCGGTTGTCGACGTCGGTGAGCTCGCCCTCGATGGGCGGCGTCTCGAGCTCGATGACATTGGGGCCGCCATGCTCGATCGCGACCGGTATCTCGACGATTTCACCGAGTTGGGCGCGATGACGGGCGATCACCGCGCCGTCGCGTTTGGCGACGACCTCAGCGCTTTGGGCCTCGCCGGATCGCGCGGGGCTGTCGACAACGCGGACGCGCATGACGACATCCTTGCCGACAACGCCGAAATGCGGTGTCTCGACGAGGTCGAGCCTACGATCGCGTTCGCCCGCGCGGCCGGTGATGAGCGCGTGCAGCGGCGCCTTGAAGCCGAGCGCTTCGGCCTTCGCCGGGATGTCGTGAACGAGCCCGTCGGTCACGAGGATCGCGGCCCCGACGCGCTCGGGCGGCGTGTCGGCAAGCGCCTGCGCAAGACCCGCGAAAAGCTTGGTGCCCTCGGCTTCGGTTCCCACGGTGACGAAGCGCGGCTCGAGATCGGGGAAGCGCGCGAGCGCCGTGTCGAGCGCGCGCCGGGCCGCTTCGACCTGTTGCGTTCGGTTGCCGAGCGTCTGGCTCTCGCTCATGTCGAGAATGATGGCGACAACGCTTTTTTCCTTCTCGCGCTCCTCCTCGAGAAGCGTCGGATTGGCGAGCGCGAGCAGAAAAAGCGCGAGGGCGAGCCCGCGCCAGGGCGCGCGTCCCTGACCCTTGTAGAGAGAAAAGGCGAGAAGCGACGTCGCGAGGAGGCTCAGCAACGCCAACGCGAGCCAGGGAACGAGCGGCGAGAAGACGAGCGAAAGATCGGTCACGATGTCGCTCGCCTGGCGCTGCGAACAAAACGGATTTCAGTCATGTAGCGTCATCGCTGGCTTCCATTCCGATGCGCGCCCAATCGACCGCCGGCGCGCATACCGGCGCGTCGATGCTGGCGTCGCCGTCACCCGGAACGTTCTCTTCAGCTAGAGCGCGCCGCAAACAAGTGAAATTCGGTTTTTCGCGCAAAGCGCGTTCCGCCTTTTTCAATCGGTCGGCTCTAGGTTCGCGGCTTCCGAACGCAGCCCTGTCTAGCGCGCGCTGAACGCGTTGCAGCTGTCGATCTGCCCCGACTGCAGCCCGCGCTTCAGCCATTCGACGCGTTGCGCCGAGGAGCCGTGCGTGAAGGAGTCCGGCACCACGACGCCTTGCGAAGCGCGTTGCAACCGGTCGTCGCCGATCGCCTGCGCCGTCGAGACCGCCTTCTCGATGTCGCCCGGCTCCAGCCACTGGCCCTTGGCGTTGCCGTTGGCGGCCCAGACGCCGGCAAGGCAATCGGCCATCAGCTCGACGCGCACGGAAAGCGCATTGGCCTCCCCACGGCTCGAGGCGCGCGCCTGCGCGCGTTGCACCTGCGGCAGGATGCCGAGAAGATTCTCGATGTGATGTCCCATCTCGTGCGAGATCACATAGGCGTAAGCAAAGTCGCCGCCGCCGCCGAATTTCGCCTTTAGATCGCGAAAGAACGCCGTATCGAGATAAATCTTGCGATCGATCGGACAATAGAAGGGTCCCATCGCCGCGCGCGCCGCGCCGCACTCCGAGGAGGTCTGGCCGTCGAACATGACGAGGGTCGGCGGCACGAAGCGGATGTTCTTTTGCGCCGGCAGGACTTGGCCCCAAACGACTTCGTTCTCGCCCAAAACCTTCGAGACGAATTGGCCGAGCTGGTCGTTCGGCGAACCGGGCTTGGGCGCCTCCGCGCTTTGCTGGGTGGTCGCTTGCTGGCCGCCGCCGCGCATGTTGTTCAGCATCTCGGCGCCGCCGATCAGCACCGCCGGATTGATGCCGGTGAAGTAGCCGATGAGGCCGAGGATGATCACCGTGCCGAGCCCGAGACCGCCCGCGCCGACGCGCCGGCTCGCGACCTGCGGCTGGCCGCGGCGATCCTCGACGTTTTGCGAACTCTGGAAATCTTCCCACTTCATCGCCGCACTGCTCCTCGGGCTTCACGCCTCAACGCCGGCGTCCCGCTTCTCGAAGCGGGGCCGGCTCTCCTCGACGGGCTTAGAATAGCAGTCGCAGCGGCGATTGAGTAGGGGGCCCGACGCGCGCCCGCCCCCCGAACCTTTTGGTTCGAAGGGCGCGAACGCTCTAAAGATCAGGCGCGTAGATGGGGCCCTCCTCGCAAATCTCGGTGATTTGCGAGGGCTCCCGCTAGTAGAGTCCGCCCGGGACCTTCTGGTCGATGTCGGTCTGCGCCGCCGTGGCCGGGTCGCCGGCGTATTCCGGCGGCGCCGTGCCGGGACGATAGGCCTCGAGGATCGATCCGCCCCCCGAAGCGCGCATGCCGCTCGCGGGGTTGACCGAGATGAGCTTGATGCCGGGCGGCACGCGGAACGGCGTGTCGGGCTTGTCCTTGAGCTCCACCATCATGAAGTCGCGGAATATCGGCGCGGCGTAGAGCGCCGCTTGCGCGTGGTCGCCCATCGAGCGCGGCCGGTCGTAGCCCAGGAACACCCCGACGCAGAGATCGGGCGAGTAGCCGACGAACCACAAATCCTTCGCTTCGTTCGTCGTGCCGGTCTTGCCGGCGAGATGCTTGCCGACCGCCTTGATCGCGACGCCGGTGCCCCGCTGAATCACGCCTTCCATGATCGAGGTGATCTGATAGGCGGTCAGTTCGTCGATGACGGGCTCCTCGCGCTTGTCGACGAGCTTGGGCTCGTTCTGATTGTCCCACTTCGGCGCGTCGCAGCCGAGGCACTGGCGCTCGTCATGCCGGTAGACCGTTTGGCCCGAGCGATCCTGGATGCGGTCGATCAGCGTCTCCTTGATGCGCTTGCCGCCGTTCGCCAGCATGGAATAGGCGGTGACCATACGCATCAGCGTCGTCTCGCCCGCGCCGAGCGACATGGAGAGATAGGGCGAGAGGTCGTCATAGATGCCGAAGCGCCGCGCATATTCGGCGATGAGCGGCATGCCGAGATCCTTGGCGAGGCGCACCGTCATCATGTTCTTGGAGTGCTCGACGCCATAGCGCAACGGATGCGCGCCAGTGCCCTGCCCGCCTTCGAAGTTTTCGGGGCTCCAGACCGAGCCGTCGGGCTGCACGATCGAGATCGGCTCATCGAGAATTTGCGAGCCGGGCGTGTATCCCTCGTTGAGCGCCGCCGCATAGACGAAAGGCTTGAAGGAGGAGCCAGGCTGGCGCAGCGCCTGCGTCGCCCGGTTGAACTCCGATTGATCGAAGGAGAAGCCGCCGACCATCGACAACACGCGGCCCGTGTAAGGGTCCATCGCGACCATGGCGCCGGAGATCTCCGGGATCTGGCGAAGCCGATATTGCCCCGCCTTATTGGCGACGGGTTCGACGTAGATCACGTCGCCCGGCGACAGCGCCGCGCGGACGCCTCGGCCTGTCCAGCGCACGCCTTCCGCGGGCAGGGCGCCCGTCTGGCGCTCTCGCTCGACCTCGCCCGACTTTTCTCGGCCGGGCTGCAGGCCAATCTTCGCCTGGGCGTCGTTCGTCTCCAGCACCACCGCGAGCCGCCAAGGATTGACGTCGCCGAGCGCCGGGATCGCCGCAAGCGCCGCACCCCAATCGTTCGAGATGTCGATGTGATTCATCGCGCCGCGGTAGCCGTGCGCCTCGTCGAAGCGCACCAGGCCGTCGGCGAGCACCTTTCGCGTGAGCGCCTGCATCTTCGGATCGAGCGTCGCGCGCACCGAGAGCCCGCCCTCGTAGAGCTTCTTCTCGCCATACATCTCGAGGAGCTTGCGGCGCACCTCCTCGGCGAAATAGCCGGCGGCGTAGGTGTTGGGCGAAAGCACGCGCGGGTTGACGTTGAGCGGCTCCGCCTTCGCCTTCGCGCCTTCTTCCTGCGAGATGGCGCCGTCGGCAACCATGCGATCGATCACATAATTGCGCCGTTCGATCGCGCGGTCGCGATGCTGGAACGGATGATAGTTGTTCGGCCCCTTCGGCAGCGCCGCGAGATAGGCCGCCTCGGCGATGGTCAGCTCGTTGACCGACTTGTTGAAATAGTTGAGCGCAGCGGCGGCGACGCCATAATTGCCGAGACCGAGGAAAATCTCGTTGAGATAAAGCTCGAGGATGCGGTCCTTCGAATAGGTCGAACTCGATTCGGAAGGCGACGAGCGCCTCGCGAATTTTGCGGTCGAAGGAGCGTTCGTTGCCGACGAGGAAGTTCTTGGCGACCTGTTGGGTGATCGTGGAGGCGCCTTGCATATGGCGTCCGCCCTGCGCGATGACCGCCACGGCGCGGACCACGCCTTCGGGATCGACGCCCCGGTGCGTGTAGAAATTCTTGTCTTCCGCCGAGATGAAGGCCTGCTTGACCATTTGCGGAATGGCCGAGCTCGGCAAATAAAGACGGCGTTCATGCGAATATTCGGCGAGGATGGAACCGTCGCCGGCGTGCACGCGCGTCGTGATGGGCGGCTCGTAGTTTTGTAGCTGCGCCGTGTCGGGGAGATCGCGCTGATAGACCTGCACGAGCGCAAAGGCTGCGACCGCGGCGACCATGAAGAGGATCGCGCCCGTCGCAAAAAGAAAGCCGATGAACCGTAAAAGCAGTCGCATAGAGAGCATCCTCGTCGCGCCAAAGCTTCAAGATGGTGACGCGCATTGCCGTGGAAAAGGCTCTAGCCTCGTTTCCAGGGACTTGCTCGAATTTTGTGGTGAATTAGGGGCGAAGACGCCGAAACCTATTTTGACGACGCCCGCGCCGGGGGCGGATGCGCTTTGAAATAGGCGCCAATCGCCTCGGCGACGCCCTCGGCGGCGCGCTCCCGCCATGCGGGGGAGGTCAAATTGGCCAGATCCGCATCGCTCGACAGATAACCGAGCTCCAGCAGCGCCGATGGCACGTCATGCGCCTTGAGCACGACGAAGCTCGCCGAGCGGGTGGGATTCTTGTTGAGGCTCGCCCGCTCACGCCATTTGACCAGAAGCGTTTGGGCGAATTCGTGTTCGAGCGCCCGTGTCTCGCGCCGCGCCAGATCGAAGAGGATGTCGCCCACCTCCTCGGGCTTCGCGACCTCCGCGACGCCCGCCGCCTGATCGGCGAGATTTTCCTTTTCCGCGATCCGCGCCGATTCGGCGTCGGAGGCGCGCGCCGCCACTGTATAGATGGTCGCGCCCCGCACGCCGCCGGCGCCCAAAGTATCGGCATGAATCGACAGGAACAGCGAAGCGCCATGTTCCCTGGCAAAGCGCACGCGGTCGTTCAAGGGAATGAAGACGTCCTCCTCGCGCGTCAGAAGAACGCGCTGCTCGCCCCGCGCCTCGATCTTCGCCTTCAAAGCCTGGGCGAAGTCGAAAACGATCATTTTCTCCATGTCGCCGCGCCGGCTCTGCGCGCCCATGTCGACGCCTCCGTGACCCGGATCCAGCACGACAAGCGGAAGCTGGCCCTTCTCGGCGGCGGCCGGCTCCCGCACGGCCGGGGCCGGGCCGGCGGCCGCCTCGGCCGCCTCCGCCTTGACCCTTTGCGCGACGGCGGCAGAGAAGGCCGACGGGGCTTCGGCGACAAGGTCGATCTCGAGCCGCGCGCCCTCTGGCCCCATGACGCTTTCGACGCGCGACGCTTTCGCCGGCCGCGTCAGGTCAATGACGATGCGCGAGCGGCCAGGCGCAAAACGGCCGAAGCGAAAGGAATGGATCAGCGAGGCCTCGGCCTCCGCCGTCGCGCCGCGCAACCGAATCGGCGCGACGGAGGGCGCCGGGGCGCCGACCGCCGGATCGATCAGAAAGGCGACCTCCGGCAGCTCGACGACGATGCGTGGCCCGGAAGCGGCGAAGGCCGAAGCGGTCGTCGGCCCCGTCAGTTCAAAGATCAGACGCGTGATCGGGCCTCGCCGGTCGACCCTGGCGGCGATCGCCGAAATTTTGTCCCCCGCCTGGCCCAGTGGCGCAGGCGCCTGCCATGCGGCCCCCGTCGCGGCTGGCGGAGCTGTCTCGGCGCCGCTTTGGCCTCCCGAAACGACGAGCGTCGTCACCAGGCAAGCCATCAAGGCGTCTCGCAGGCGTAGCGGGAGGGCGCGCAACAGAATCAAGCCTCCTCCTCCAGTCGGGGCCCGGAGCGGGCTTAGCGGCAAAACGCCCCTGCCGCCAGGATTTTCGGGAGTTCTCGACAAATTCTAGGGGTTTAGACATTCCTGCCCGCTTGCGGCGCGACATCGGCGACGCTATTAAAAGGGGAGGAAGCCCGCCTCGGCCCCTCGCCCCCGCGAGACCGGAGCCGCGCGGCCTCCCGTTCAACTGGCGACCGAGGCCCTATCCGGGCGATTGGTCGTTTCGAAGGGGCGTCATGCCCCTGGAAGGTCTTTCGTGACGCGTTACCGGCGAGCTCCCGCGGATTTGACCGCGACGCGCCCGATCCGGACGGTCGGTTTCGCAGTTGCGAAGCGGGTCGCCGGACCGGGGCCGCAAGCTCGCCCCGTTTTTCCTCCGGCGATTCTGACAAACGAGGCAGACTGCTTCGGACTGGCGTCGCCGACCCATCCGCCTTCGGGCCCGAGCGCGCTAGAGCGAGTCTCGCAAGAGCTGCTTGCCGTCTCGACCGACCCCGACAGGCTTTCTCCTTCCCCCAAATCCAGCGTCCGCGAAACGAGCCGTCGCTCGGCAGCGGCCGCGAGCCCAAAACGAAGGCTCGCTTGGCCCTGCCCCGACCCGTCGCGCGCGGCGCGAGAACGAGTGCTCCATGGCCAACAAAATGCTGATCGACGCCTCCCACCCGGAAGAGACCCGGGTTGTGGTGCTGCGAGGAAATAAAGTCCAGGAATTCGATTTCGAGGCTGCCGACAAGAAACCGCTGCGAGGCAACATCTATCTCGCGAAAGTTACGCGCGTCGAGCCGTCCCTGCAGGCCGCCTTCGTCGACTACGGCGGGAACCGTCATGGGTTTCTGGCCTTCGCCGAAATTCACCCCGATTATTACCAAATCCCCGTCGCGGACCGGCTCGCGCTGCTCGAAGAAGAGAGCCGCGCGCATCTTCAGGCCGAGGACGAGGAGCCGAGGCAGCAACAGCAGTCGCGGGGCCGGCGCTCGCGCCGCCGCCGTTTCGAATCCGCCGAGAAGCGCCAGCGTCCCGACGAAGCCCTGAGCGAGACGCTTCACGACGAGACGCTGAGCGAGGCGCCCGAGGCCTTCGAAGGCCCCGAGGCGGAGGCCGCTCCCGAAGGCGCCGAAATTCTGCCGATCGAGACGCCGGCGCTCGAACCGCCCGTCGCCACCGAAAGCGCGGCCGCGTCCGAGAGCGAGCCCGAGGCCCGGCCTGCGCCCATCGAAGCCATCGAGCAGAGCCCCGAGGCCACAGACGCCGAGCTCAGCGTTCACGAGACTTTGTCGGTCGATCCCTCGGGATTCGGCGTCGTCGAGCTCGGCACGGCGGACGAAGGCGAATATCAGCCGATCGAGCAGGATCACGAAGCCAAGGCCCGCCGCCAGGACGAACGCGACGAAGAAGCGGAACGCCTGCGCGAGGCGCGGCGCGCGACCGAAGGCGACGAGGAAGAAGAAGAGGAAGAAGCTGACGACGAGGAGCACCACGTCGAGCACATCGGCGGCGACGCCATGGAGGAAGTGCCCTATCGGGCGCCCCGCATGCGCCGCCAATACAAGATCCAGGAAGTCATCAAGCGCCGTCAGGTGCTGCTGGTGCAGGTCGTCAAGGAAGAGCGCGGCAACAAGGGCGCAGCGCTCACGACCTATCTCTCGCTCGCCGGCCGCTTCTGCGTTCTGATGCCCAATACCGCTCGCGGCGGCGGCATTTCGCGCAAGATCACCGACGGAGCCGACCGCAGACGCCTCAAGGAGATCGTTCAGGATCTCGACGTGCCGGAAGGCATGGGCGTGATCCTGCGAACCGCCGGGGCGACGCGCACGAAGCAGGAAGTCAAGCGCGACTTCGAATATCTGCTTCGCATGTGGGAAAGCGTGCGGGAATTGACGCTCCGCTCCAGCGCGCCCTCGCTCGTTTATGAGGAAGGCTCGCTCATAAAGCGTGCGATGCGTGATCTCTATGGACAAGACATCGACGATGTCTTGGTTGCGGGCGTCGAGGCGCACCGCGAGGCCCAGGCCTTCATGCGCATGTTGATGCCGAGCCATGCGCGCAACGTGAAGCTCTACCGCGAGCCGACGCCGATCTTCGCGGACTCTGGCGTCGAAGCGCAACTCGACGCGATGTTCTCCAACCAGGTCACATTGAAGTCGGGGGGCTATCTCGTCATCAATCAGACCGAGGCGCTCGTCGCGATCGACGTGAACTCGGGCCGCTCCACGCGCGAGCACAACATCGAGGACACCGCGCTGCGCACCAACCTCGAGGCCGCCGACGAAATCGCGCGCCAGTTGCGTTTGCGCGACCTCGCGGGCCTCATTGTCGTCGACTTCATCGACATGGAAGAGGGTCGCAACAATCGCGCCGTCGAACGAAGGATCAAGGAGGCGCTGAAGAACGATCGCGCGCGCATTCAGGTCGGGCGCATCTCGCATTTCGGTCTTCTGGAAATGTCGCGCCAGCGGATTCGCGCGGGTGTCGTCGAGGGCTCCACCGCGCCCTGCCCGCACTGCGCCGGCGCCGGCTCGGTGCGCTCGACGGCGTCGATCGCGCTGCATGTGCTGCGCGTGCTCGAGGAGGCGCTCGTGCGCAGCGCCGCGCATGACGTCGTGCTGCGCACGCGCACGCCGGTCGCTCTCTACATCCTGAACCAGAAGCGCGCGCATCTGCAGGCGATGGAGCAGCGTTTCGGCGTGCACATCATGGTCGCTGCGGACGATTCCCTCACGGGCGCGAATTATCATGCGCTGGAGCGTGGCGAGCCGGCGAGCGGACCGCGCGCCAGACCCTCGCAACATCTGCGCGTCGATTCGCTGCCGCCCGAGCTCGCCCAGGAGGGAGCCGGGGAATTGGAAGCCCCGCTCGACCTAGCCGAAGCGCCTATCGATGCGGAAGCCCATTCGAGGATCGCTGAGGAACCCGGCGACGCGGACGCTCTGGCGGAAGGCGTGGAGAACGACGGCGACGAATCGGCCGACGCGCAGCCGCGCTCCCGCCGCAGGCGCCGTCGGCGCGGACGGGGCGGCGGTCGCGACGACTTCGCCTTAAATGGCGATGGCGAGGCTTCCGAGCCCTATCCTGAACAGGTTGCGCTTGCAGAGCAGGCGCAGCCCTCCGACGAGGGCCTGGCCTTCATGGCGCAGCTCGCGGGTCAGCCCACGCAGAACGGCGAAACGCGGCGCCCGACGCGCGGGCGGGGCCGTGGGCCCGGACGCTGGACCCGCTCAACGCCTTTGGCGGCCGAGTTCCGAAACCCACAAGCGCTACCGGAGGGTGAGCCGGCGGCGATCGAAGCCGATTCGGCCGCGCCGGAGCCAGGTCCTGTGGCTTCGGAATTCCTTCCGGAAGGGCTGCCCGCCGAGGCGCCGCGCGAGGCCGTGACGCCAGAGCCGCCGGCCGTCGCAGCAGAGGCCAAAACGATCGAAACGCCAGCGCCACCGCCCGAGGCGGTCGCGGAGGCTGCGCCACCCGTTGAGCTCCCCATGCCGGCAGAAGCCGAGCCAAGCCACGCAGCGCGCTCGGAGGTCGTGATTACCGAGGCCGATCCCGCCTCGCCCAAAAAGGGCGGCTGGTGGCAGCGCGCGCGTGCGAGCTTCGGGGGTTAGAGCGGTTTCCTCTCAAAGCGGGTCATATCCAGCGGCGGCGAAGAAGTTTGCGCATTCGCTTGGCGTGAAGGCTTGGAGTAGTTCGCCGATCCTGTTCCAGAGGCCGTCGACGGTTCGCTCGGCGGCCTTTCGCAGGAGCGCCTTCAGCTTCGAAAAGGCCTTCTCGATCGGATTGAAGTCGGGACTGTAGGGCGGCAGATAGAGCAGGTTTGCGCCGGCCGCCTCGATCGCTCTGCGCACCTGTGCGCCCTTGTGGCTGCCGAGATTGTCCATCACGACGATGTCGCCTTTGCGCAGCGTGGGGATGAGGACCTGATCGACATAGGCCTGGAACCAGACGCCATTGATCGGCCCGTCGAGCACGAAAGGCGCGGTCAAGCCGCTGCGGCGCAGCCCGGCGACGAAGGTCGTGGTTTTCCAGTGGCCATGCGGGACGCTGGCGCGCAACCGCTCGCCTCTCGGAGCGCGCCCGTATCTTCGCGCCATGTTGGTCGAAGCCCAGGTCTCGTCGATGAAGACGAGGCGCTCGGGATCGAGATCGAGCTGGCCATCGAACCAGTCTTCGCGCCGCTTCAGAATGTCCGGCCGCTCTTGCTCGCTCGCATGGGCGGTCTTTTTTTCCATGTGATGTCGTGGCGGTCGAAGAAGCGCCACAGCGCGCCGATGCTGAAGCGATGCCCGCGTTCGGCGAGCCGCGCCTGAAGCTCTTTGAGCGTGATGTCGCAGACTTCGTCGACAAGCGACAGGATCAGCCCCTTGTGCGCGTCGATGCGCGCCGACCAGCGGTCGCCGCCGCGCTTTCCAGCCGCCGGACTGCCAGTCTCCTTCTCCCGCGCGCACCAGCGAATGGCGCTCGCCGCCGATACGCCAAAGCGCTCCGCCGCCTGCCGACGGGACATGCCGTCCGAGACGGCGGCGACGACGCGTTCACGAAGATCAAGCGAAAGGGTCTTCTTCGACATGCCTGCCGGCCTCCTTCGCCAGCAGACAGGGTGAATCAGACTTCAGCCGATTCGGGAATCCCTTTCGATTCACTCAGACAGGAAACCGCTCTAGCCCCTTCTTCGGCAACAGACGAAGCCAGAGGCTGCGGACCAAACAGCTGGACTGAGAGTCTCTCCGGCTCCCGCTGCGAGAGCCCGGCGTCAGCCCGGGCCAGTGGCCTTCTTACCCAAGAGATAATAGGAGGGAACCGTCCCTTTTCCCTTCAGCTCCACATTGCCACCGTCCGAGAAAGCGAAATCATCCGCGAGCCGGATCTTCACCGCCTCGGAGACGTGAATATTGTTGGGGGACGCCGAACTCTCGTAGCGGCTGGCGAGGTTCACGACATCGCCCCACAAATCATAAGAGAACTTCTTTTTGCCGAGGACGCCGGCGGCGACCGTGCCGGTATGAATGCCCATCCGCATTTCGATCGCACTCGGATAAGCCGAAGAGAAGTTCCTCACGAAAGAGATCGCGTCCAGTGCGAAGTCCGCAACGTGCTGGCAGTGGAGCGGGTCGCGATTGGGAACGCCGCCCACGACCATATAGCTGTCGCCGATGGTTTTTATCTTTTCGACGCCATGCCGCTCGACCAGATCGTCGAAGGTGCCGAAAAGCGTGTTCAAGAGATTTACGGTTTCATGCGGACCGAGCCTCGAGGAGAGTTCCGTAAAGCCGACGATATCCGAGAAGAAGACGGTGACCTCCGGGAAAACCTCGGCAATGACCTCTTCCCCGCCCTGCAGCCTCTGCGCAATCGTGGCGGGAAGAATATTATGCAGAAGCTTTTCAGAACGCATCCGCTCCTCATTCAGCTCGAGCGCGGTCTTTTGCGAATGGAAAACCTTCTCCTCGAGGGATTGAAACGCGCTTTTGAGATTCTTAGTCATCGCGCCGACGGCCCCGGCCAGAGCGCCGATCTCGTCGCTTCCCGAAACGGACATGTCCGCATCGAGATTGCCTTTGCTTATCTCCTCGACGGCGCTCATCAGGCGCGCTGTTCGCTGGAGAAAGCGCGTGCGCAGTACCGATGATATAGACGAGAACGATGGAAAAAAGCGCGCCGCCAAGATAGATATTGGCCTTGATCAGTTGAGAGACGAACGTCTCGTTCTCGTGGAGGATGCTCCTGTATCTGTCTCGCACTCTGCTTTTCAGATCGTAGACGAGCATGGCCGTCTCGCCATTGTCCTTCAGATAACTCTCTCCATAGAGCAGCTTTTCCGCCAGTGCAGGATCCGGCTTGCCTTTCTTTGTAAAGGCGCCGGTTCCATCATCGAACTCGCCGACCACGGCATGCATCGCCCGCCTTTCCAGCGATGACATTTTATTCAGCAGGCCCTCGGCCTTCTTCAGCATATTAAATTCTTCCATGGTCAAATTCAGCCGCAAGAATTGATCGTCCAGAGAAAGGGCCCCGTCTTTTTTGGCTTCCGGTTCGGCAATCAGATTGGCGCTGACGAGGTCCCAATATTCCCAGCCATAGTTGGGCGGCCGCGCGATTTTCCCTTCAAAAATATCAATAAGCTCATTGTAGTACCGCAGCCGCGCAGGGTCTTTCGTCGCGACATACCCCCGGGCGAATCTCGTCCCCCATTGGGATGTGATGACCAGGTCCTCCGACACCGAGGTGATTTGATCCATTTGCCTTTCGGACTCAATTCTTCTCCTGTCCGCCTCTCCCAGGAAGAAAGCGAGGACCAAGTTCGCGCCGGCAAGCATGATCAGCGTCAGAAAAAACGCGATAAAGAGGGTTCTAAGCTTCATGGGCCATCATGCGGACGCGCTCACCTTTGGGACCTTATGCCGGCCCCAGCGCCGTCTGTGCTCGCGGCTTTCCGAAGCGGAAGCGAGAATCCTCGAACGCGCAGTCTTTGGCAAGCTCACGCTGTGGCGTTAGCCGCATCTGCGCAGCCAGTCGGCGAGGCGCTCGAGCCCCTCCGCGACCTGCGCCTCGCCGCCGGCATAGGAAAGTCGCAGCGTCTTGCCTCCCCACGCCCGGTCGAAGTCGACGCCGGGCGTCGCAGCGACGCCTGCCTCCTCCAGCATTCTGGCGCAGAACGCGGTCGAATCCTGCGTCAGATGCGAGATGTCCGCATAGATGTAGAAGGCGCCGTCCGGCGGCGCAAAGCGCGGCAGGCCGATCTTCGGGAGCCTGTCGACGAGCAACGCGCGGCTTCTCGCATAGCCGGCCTTGATCGCCTCCAGCTCCTCGCGCGCCTCGAAAGCCTCAAGCGCGACGCGTTGCGCCAGCGTAGGCGCGCAGATCGCGAGCGACTGCTGCAGCCGCTCGACAGGCCGCACGAGACTTTCGGGCGCGACGATCCAGCCGAGGCGCCAACCGGTCATCGCATAATATTTCGAGAAGGAATTCACGACGATGGCGTCCTGCGAGAAACGCAGAGCGGTTGGCGCGCGCTCCTCATATTCAAGGCCGTGATAGATTTCGTCGGCTACGAGCGTGACGCCCGCCTCGTCGCAGAAGGCCGCGATCTTGGCATGTTCTGGAGCGGCGATCATCGCGCCGGTGGGATTGGCGGGGCTCGCCAGCAAGAGCCCGTCGAGCCGCTCTTTGCGATGCGTCGCTTTGATCAGCGCCGCAGTCGGCGCGAAACGCGTTTCCTCGCCGATCTCGATCAGCGCCGGAACGAGGCCCAAGGCTTCGAGAATGTTGAGATAGGCAGGATATCCCGGCGCCGTGACGCCGATGCGCGCGCCCGCGTCAAAGGCCGAGAGAAAGGCGAGCAGGAAGGCGCCCGACGATCCCGTCGTCACCATCACGCGCTCAGGCGAGAGCTCCACGCCATAGCGCTCGCCGTAATGCGAAGCGATGCGCGCGCGTAAGCTGGGGTCTCCCGCGGCCTCCCCATACCCCGGCGCGCCCGTGGCGAGCGCACGCTGCGCTGCGTCGAGGAGACGGCGCGGCGTCGGCGCCCCTGGCTCGCCGAGCTCCATATGGACGATGCGCCGCCCTTCGCGCTCGAGCCGGCGCGCCTCGCGCAAGACGTCCATCGCCATGAAGGGCGCGACGGCGGCTCTCTGCGACGGAACGGGCGGGGGCAAGGGCTGTCACCTTCTGCTTCGCGGGCGGCTCGACGCTATAGCGCCTCTCTCGACGGGAGCGAAGAGCCTCAACTGTCTTGTCTAAGACGCAAAACTCGTCGATCTTGCCCTCCTGCCGGGGAGAACCGCGGCTTGAACGACGTTTTGAAACATATCCCGCAGCCCGAAGACGTTTGAGGAGACACAAAATGGCCTCGCCGACGAGAGAGCAGCATTTCGACCCGGCCCATGGGCCCAAACGCATTCTGTCGCTCGACGGCGGCGGCATAAGAGGCGTGCTCACGCTCGAATATCTCGAGGTCATCGAGGGCAAGCTCAGAGAGCGCTACAAAAACGACACGCTCTTGCTCTGCGACTACTTCGATCTCATCGGCGGCACGTCGACCGGCTCGATCATCGCGGCCGGCCTGGCTTGCGGCATGACCGTCGCGGAATTGAAAAAGCTTTATCACGGGATCGGGATCAAGGTTTTCGAGCGTGACGGCGGATGGTTCAGCGGTTTACTGAAGGGTATCGTCTCGCCGAAATTTCCCGCCGGGCCTCTGCAGGATGCTTTGAACGCTCAGCTCGGCGCCGATACGCCGCTCTCGAGCGACCGCGTCAAGACGGGCCTGATGATCATGACCAAGCGGCTCGACACCGGCAGTCCCTGGCCGCTCACCAACTGCCCCGGCGCGCGCTACGCGGCCCAGGACGGCGCCCTGAAGCTGACAAACGTGGTTCGGGCGAGCACAGCGGCGCCCACTTACTTCGAGCCCGAGGAGATCAAGATTTCCTCGCATGACGGTTCCGTGGTCGACGGCGTTTTCGTCGACGGCGGCGTCAGCCCCTTCAACGATCCAGCCCTGCAGCTGCTGATGCTCGCGGCTTTGCAAGGCCACGGCTTCAAATGGAAAACCGGCAAGGATGCGTTGCTGCTCATCTCCATTGGCACTGGATCGTATAAAGAGCCTTTCAGCCCGCAGAAATTCGCCGCGGGACAGGGGCTGGCCGCGCTAAAATCGCTGATGGACGATTGCGCACGCGCGAACCACGGGCTGCTGCAATGGCTGACCTTTTGCCTCACGCCCTGGATCATTGACCGTGCGGTCGGCGACATGAAACTCGACAGCGCGGGCGGGCCGCAGCTGGCGACCTATGCACGCTACAACGCTTTGCTCGACGCCAAGTGGCTGAAGGACGAACTCAACATCGACGCGACGCCCGAGAAGATTGCGCAGATCTCGCAGATGGACAATCCCGCGAACATGGACGAGCTCGTGGGGATCGGGCGCAAGGCGGCCGATAAACAGATCTTGGACAGCCACTTTCCCGACGCCTTCGATCTTCCTGCGGCGTGAGTCGCAGCGGTTTCGCTCCGCTCTATATGTGAAGGCGAAACCTCTCGAAGGTCAGGAGCCGGGTCGTGCAGGAAACAGCGCCGCAGAGGCCGCGCAAAGTAGCGCTGTTCAGCGGCCATATGATCGACGCGCCCGGACGGGAGGCGCCGCGCTTTCCGCCCGAGAGGGAGCCTATCGCGGCCGCGGCGATCGTAAAGGCGCTGGACGATCTCGGCGTCGGCGCGGGCGATTTGGCGATATGCGGCGGCGCCTGCGGCGGCGATCTGCTCTTCGCGGAAGCGGCGCTGGCGCTCGGCGCGCGGCTGGAAATCTTCATCCCCTTCGAGGAGCCGCAGTTCCTCCGAAAGTCGGTCACCTTCGCTGGGGGCGATTGGGGCGAACGGTTCCAGTCGGCCAAAGCGCGCGCGACGCTGCACGTATTGCCGCAAGAGCGCAACACGCCCGAAGGCGCCGATCCTTACGAGCAGAACAACATCTGGATGTTGGAGTCCGCCGAACGTTATGGCGCGGAGAAGGTCGCTTTCATCTGTCTCTGGAATGGCCAGGCCGGCGACGGCCCCGGCGGCACGAAACATATGATGGAGGAAGTGCAAGCCAAAGGCGGGCGCGCGGTTTGGCTGGACACGCGCAAATTATGGGGTTGACCCCTAGGCCGGACTCGCTGGCTTCTCGATGGCTGCTAACCTCTCGTACACCGCTTGCAGCCCCTGCTTGACATCTTCGTTCCGGGTCGTGGCGACGATGGCGGCGAGATCCCTCAATGTGGTTTCAAGCTTCCACGCGACCGGGCCCTCGTCGATCACCCGATCGCAGAGTTCTTCGACATCTTGGATATTGCCCTCGAAGAAGGCGAGTCCCAATAGCGTCGGCCTCGTCCATTCGTCGTCGCGCTTCAGCTCGATGGCGCGTTCGCAGGCAAGGCGGGCGACTGTCGCGGCGGCTTTGGCGCGAGCGTCATCGCCGCTTCTGGCGCGCTCACGATAGAGCGTCGGGAGATTGCAGGACGGAAAATAGTCGTTGAGGTCGAGCATCATGCCGCGATTGTAATGCTCGATCGCCTTGAGCAGGAAGCGCCGCTTGTCCGCGCTATCCGCCGCGTCCCGATAAAGGCGCTTGTAACGGCCGCCGAGTAGGCCCTGGCGTTCGGAGGTATCGCCAGAGGTTTTCACCAGCTCCTGCAGCGCGCCGATGGCGGCGTTGTGGTCGCCTTGTTTGGACCTCGCCAAGCAATGTTGCTCTCGCATATCGGGAAGGTCTCGGATCGATCCCGGCAGCCTTTCCAAATAGTCCAACGTCTCCTTCCAGTCGGCGAAGTCGCGCAGCAAGTGCACAATCTCGACGGCGACGGTGGGCAGCCTCACCTCTGCGGGAGGAAACAATTCCGCGAGCTTCCGCGCCGCGGCCGCGCGTTCCGCTCTCGGGGCGACGCGCACCGCGCGAACGCTGGCCTGAAATTTCGAGAGAGCGTCGAGCTCCGCGCGGATCACGGAGGCGCGGCTTTGGTCCACAGCCGAGGGCAGGCCCGGCAGAGTCTGGTAAACGGGATTTTCGCCCGCGGCGAGAGCGCGAACGGCGTCGGCGAGCGCCTTGCGAATGCCGGCGGCCGTGTCGTCGGTGATCTCGCCTTCGGGCAATGGATATCGCGCTTGACGAATTTGGTTGAGGTCGAAAAGCTGATGAGACCAATCGGCGCTGATCAGAACACAGCCACTACCTTTCAGCGCATGACGCGCGCCCACTTCGTAGTAGACATTGCCATTGGGAATGGTCAGATCGGCAAGGACCAGATCCGAGAAATACAGCCGTTCGAGCATGTCCTTTATGATCGAGCCGCCGAGGTCCTGATCGGCGCGGACGGCGATGTATCCCATCCCCTCGATCAGCGGCCGGAACGCTTTCTCCCAGAGCGCGTCGAAATCGATCTTTCCCGGAGCGGGCACCGTAGCCCCCGTGTCTTTCTTACTGAAGGGCATGACCATGAAGCAGATTGGCCTGGGTACCGGCTGGCACATATCCTCTCCCGATCTCAAATCTCAAAATAGCGTTCAGGTCGCTAGCGCAACAGCTCCGCCGCAATAGCGTCTCCGGCAGACCTGCGCTTGGATTTTATCCTCCGCCCAATCCGAGAGTTTGACAAGCCGGGGCTAGCCCCCTCCCCGCGGCCGGAAGCGCCGGTCGTAGCCCGCATCGTAAAGCGCGCTCTCGCGAAAATCCTCCGCGGCAAGCGCTGGACCGGCCAGGATCAGCGCGGTGCGCTCCATCGGCTCCGCAGCGACAAGCGTCTCTATCGTTCCCAATGTCGCGCGCAAAATGCGCTCGTCGGGCCAGGAGGCGCGAAAGACGATCGCGATCGGGCAATCGGCGCCATAGTGCGGCGTGAGCTCCGCGACCACGCGCGCGAGCGCGTGGATCGAGAGATGGATCGCGAGCGTCGCGCGGGATTTGGCAAAAACTTCCAGCGTCTCAGTCGACGGCATCGCCGAGGCCCGCCCGCTCGTGCGCGTCAGGACCACGGATTGCGCAACCTCCGGCAGCGTCAATTCACGCCTCAGCGCCGCTGCAGCGGCTGCGAAGGCGGGAACGCCCGGCGTCATCGTATAGGGGATGCCCAGACGGTCGAGGCGGCGCGTCTGTTCGCCGACGGCGCTCCAGATCGAAACATCGCCGGAGTGCAGCCGCGCCACGTCCAACCCCTGGGCGTGCGCGCTCTCCATCTCGGCGAGGATCGCATCGAGCGACAGGGGCGCCGTGTCGACGATTCGCGCGCCCTGCGGACAATGCGCGAGAACGCCTTGCGGCACGAGCGAGCCGGCATAGAGACAGACCGGCGAACGCGCGATGAGATCGCGCCCGCGCAGCGTCAGGAGATCGGCGGCGCCAGGACCCGCGCCGATAAAGTGCACGGTCATGCGCGCGCTCCGTCTTGCGCCTCGGCGATTGCGCAAGCGAGCCGCTCGGTCGAAAAGCGCGGCGCGAGCAGCCGGCTCCCCTCCCCCGCCGCCGCGAGCGCCAAAGCCTCGACGAGGCTTCCAACGCCGAACATCGCCTCGACGCGCGGCGAACGGGTCAGCAGCTCGGCGTCACGTTCGCGCAACTCTTCGAGCGGCAAGAGCACGAGCGTCGCGCCGAGAAGGCTCGCGGCCGCGCGAAACTCGGCCTCGTCCTCGCGTCCGGCGAGCACGGCGAAGGCCGCGCCCTCGACGACGGCGCCGCAACGCGAAGCAGCGTCTCGGGCAAGCGCCGCAAGCGCCATGGCGTCAACCCCTCGTCGCCCGCCGACGCCGATTGCAAAACGCGCGCTCACGGCTTTTGTCCGCGCCATTGCAACACGCCCATGGCGGGATCGAGCGCATGAAAACGCCCCACTGCGCGCGCCTTGGCGATCCGCACCTCGACAAGATCGCCGCCATGCGCCGTGAAAGCGTCCGCGAGCAACGCCTGCGTTTCGAGCGTCACCGCATTGACGACGATGCGCCCGCCGCTTGGCAGCGCCGCCCAGGCGGCTTCGATCGTGTCGCGCCCTCCCCCGCCAACGAAGATCGCGTCGGGCTCCTCGAGCCCCGTGAGCGCCGCCGGCGCTGCGCCGCGCAAGACCTCGAGGTCGGGGACGCCAAGCGCGGCGGCGTTACGCGCGATGCGCGCGGCGCGCGCGGCGTCTCGCTCGATCGCGACGGCGCGATTGGCGGGGTCGGCCAGCATCCATTCGATCGCGATGGAGCCCGCGCCCGCGCCAATGTCCCACAGCCGCTCGCCCTTGCGCGGCGCGAGCGCGGAGAGCGTCACGGCGCGCACGTCGCGCTTGGTGAGCTGTCCATCGTGCTCGAACCATTCGTCGGGAAGACCGGGCGTCAACGGAATCACGCGCGCATCCGTGTCGGCCGTCAGCTCGACGGCGACAGCATTGAGCGGCGAGATCTCTAGGAGCGCAAATTCCATCGCCGCCGCCGAGCGGATGCGTTCGCGCGGTCCGCCGAGATTTTCGAGCACGTGCACGACGGAGCGCCGGAAACCCATCGCTGCGAGATGCTCTGCGAGGCGCCCCGGCGTCGTCTCGTCCCATGAGAGCGCGATGAGCCGTCCTCCCGGCTGCAGGTGCGGCGTCACGCGCTCGAAGGCGCGGCCATGCAGCGACAGGAGCGTGCAATCCTGCTGGCTCCATGCAAGCCGCGCCGCAACGATCGCGAAGGTCGAGGGCGCCGGCAGGCAAAAGATTTCCTCGCGCGCGACCTTTTCGGCGAGCGTCGCGCCGACGCCATAGAAAAATGGGTCGCCGGAAGCCAGCACGACGGTTGGCTCGCCGCGCCGCGCCATCACCTCAGCGATTCCGAGCGAAAAGGGAGAGGGCCAGGGACGCTGCGCGGCCTTTGTCGGACCGATGAGCGCGAGATGCCGCGCGCCGCCGAAGATCGCCGTCGCCGCGCCGATGGTCGCGCGCGCGGCCGACGACAGCACGCCATCCTCGCCCACGCCGATGATCGTGAGCCAGCGCCCGGTCACGCGACGCGCCGCGACGTATAGACGAACGGCCGCGCGCCAGGTCGCTCGATCAGCCGCGTGCCCTTGGCGCCGATGAGGACTAGCGTCGCCATGTCGACAAGCGAGAGATCGGCGTTCGCCAAATCCGCGATGACGATCTCTTCCTCGGCGCGGCCGATAGATTTCGCGAAGACGACCACGGTCTGCGGCGCAAGCGCCGCGCGCAAAATGGCGAAAGCCTCGTTGATGCGGTCCGGGCGCGCGCGCGAGGCGGGATTGTAGAGCGCGATGACGAAGTCGCCGCGCGCCGCGCATTCGAGTCTCGTCGCGATCGTCTCCCAGGGCTTCAGATTGTCGGAAAGCGAGATCGCGCAAAAATCGCCGCCGAGCGGCGCCCCGAGCCGCGCCGCCGCGGCGAACATCGCCGAGACGCCCGGCAGCACTTCGACATGAAGCTTTCGCCAAGCGGGATCGCCCGTTTCGATCGCCTCGAACACCGCGGCCGCCATGGCGAAGACGCCGGGATCGCCGCCCGAGACGACCGCGACGCAGCGGCCTTGCGCCGCGCGCTGTAGAGCCTCTCGCGCGCGGTCCAATTCCACGCGGTTGTCGCTGGCGATGCGCGTCTGTCCCGCGCGTTCGGGCAGCCGCGCGAGATAGGGCGCGTAGCCTATGAGGTCCTGCGCCGTCTCCAGCGCGGCGCGCGTGTCTTCCGTCAGATAACCCGGCCCACCCGGACCGAGCCCCACGACAAAGAGACGACCGCTCATGGACGCCGCCCCTGCCCTGGCGCCAGCACCATTGCGAAATAAGGCGCGGCGTCGTCGAGCTTCTCGCGGAAGGGAAGGATTTTTTGGCCCGCCATCGTGCCGCGCTCGACATAGATCGCGCGCTCGACCAGTCCGAGCCGCGTCAGCACGCGTCTGAGCTTTGGAAAATTGCCGCCGAGCTTCATGACGACGGCGGCGTCCGCCTCTGCAAGGCGGCGTTCGAGCCCCGCTTCGTCCAGCGTCGCGGGCACGACCGTCAAGGTGTCGTCGCCCCAGGTCATCGGCGCGCGCGCCGCAGCGAAGCAGCCAGACATGCCGGAGACGCCGGCGCAGATTTCGACTCGGAAGCGCCGCTCCAGCCGCACGAAGAGATGCATGAACGAGCCGTAGAACATCGGATCGCCCTCGCAAAGAAGCGCGACGTCGCGACCCCGGCAGAGGAACTCCGCCAGCCGCTCCGTGCTCTCCTCGTAGAAGCCGCGGAGCGCATCGACATATTCCTGCGTGTAGAAGGGCCGCTCGGTGGTCATCGGATAAGCGAGCGTGATTTCTTCGCAGTCGGGACGAAGATAGGGGCCTGCGATGCTTCGAGCGTGGCTGTTGCGCCCCGCTTTGGCGAAGTAGGCGACGAGGCCGGTCGAGCCCAAAAGACGCGCGGCCTTCACGGTCACGAGCTCCGGATCGCCGGGCCCGAGACCCAGGCCGTAGAGAACGCCTTCGCGCGTCATTCGCGTTCGCTCGCCAGCGCATTGACCGCCGCCGCCGCCATCGCGCTACCGCCCTTGCGACCCTTGACGACGACGAAGGCAACGGCCTGTTGCGCACAGAGCGCGTCTTTCGATTCCGCCGCGCCGACAAAGCCGACTGGCATTCCGATAATCGCCGCCGGCTTCGGCGCGCCCTTATCCAGCATCTCGAGCAGATGGAAAAGCGCCGTCGGCGCATTGCCGATCGCGACGACGGCGCCGCCGAGCCGCTCGCCCCAGAGCTCCAACGCTGCGGCGCTTCGCGTCGTGCCGAGCTTTTGCGCAAGTTCTGCGACGCCGGGATCGGAGAGGGCGCAGACGACTTCGTTCCCAGCCGGAAGCCGGGCGCGCGTCACGCCATAGGCGACCATATTCGCGTCGCAAAGGACTGGCGCGCCATTCCGAAGCGCCTCTCGCGCAGCGACGACGGCGCCAGGAGAAAAGGCGATGTCTTCGGCGACCTCCACCATGCCGCAGGCGTGGATGATGCGCACCGCGACGCGCTCTTCCTGCAACGAGAAGCGCGCGAGCCGCGCTTCGGAACGAATGATCGCGAAAGAGCGCGCATAGATCGCCGCGCCGTCGCGGATGTATTCGTAGTGACCGCTCACCGGCCAAGCTCCTCGGCGCGCTGCACGAGCAAGTGCGCCGCCGCCACGGAGTCGACGCTCCGCGCGAAGGGCGCGTCGCTGGCGTCGCCATCGAAGATGAGATCGAAGAGACCCTCGTCGCGCGCGACGAGGGTCGCCGGCGCGGCGCTCGGCCTCGCGCACCCCTTGGCGCAACCAGACACATGCAGGCCGACGCCGCCCGCCGAGAGACGCGCAGCGAGCGGGACGAGCTCAGCGAGCGCGTCGCGCGTGGCGCCGAGCGCCTGCGGACACTCCGGGGCGCCGGAACAGGCGACAATTGCGAGCCGAGGATCGTTCTCCTGGACAATGAGCCCCATGGCGCTGGCGGCTTGCAGAAGGCGCTCGGCGTCGGCGTCGGACGGCAGCGGAACGAGGATCATGCGCCATGGAGAGAGTCGCAGCTCGCTCCCGCCGCAATCCTCTACGGCAACGACGAGGCGGGAAAGTTGTCCTGCGTCGAGCCGAGCATAAGCAACGCCCAAGCCCGCGAAGCGAGTCTCGCCGATCGTGCGGGCGCCGATGAAGGTCGTGGGATTGACCCGAGCCCCGGCGTCGCGGCGCGGCGCGCACGACAGTCCCGCCTCGCGGAAAACCGCCTCGGCGCTGAGCTCGGCGACGAGCGCACGCATGCGGCGCCGCTCGAAGGGCGCTTCGCTTCGCAGCCGAATGAAGGCCAGCGCCAAGGCCATCGCCGCCTCCGCCGCTTGCGCGGGGGCCACACGCGCCGCGACTTTCCTGGCGCCCTCCGCGATTACGAAAATCGCGTCGCCGCTTAACTCGAGACGAATGTCGGCCGAGACGTCGGCGAGCCCCGGCTCGCCGTCATCCACGAGGAAGAGGAATTTGCCTGGCAGGGAGCCGAGCGCCGCGTCGGCGGCGAACGCCTGCACCAAAGACTCCACCACCGCGTCCGCAGGTCCCGGCAGGGGCGAGGATAAAATGTTAAGCGCCGCCTCCATGCGGATGTCCGGCGCCGTGAGCCCCGCGCAGGCGAGACGCATGAGGGCCGGCGCGAAGCATTTGTCGGTCAACCCTCGCAGTTGCAGCTGCGCGCGCTGCGAGAGATCGATGAGCCCGTTCCCGCATTCGCGCGCCACATCCGCGATCTCGCGGGCTTGCGCGAGCGTCAGTCTGGAGCCCAGGATTTTCGGCCGCATCAGCAGGCCGTCGCCGCTCTGCATGGGCTGCAGGGCGCCGGGGCACCAGCCCTTGATTTGCGGCGCGCTCATCGCGCGCGCGCCATGCTCAGCGATCTGCGTCATCGAGCGCCTCATTTGAAAGTTGCACGCTATTGCGTCTGCTGCGCCACAGCCCACGCGCCAGCGCCTCGGCGAAAACACGCGTGATCGCCTCCTCAGCGCGCGGATTTTCGTGCGCGAGAAAAGCCGAAACCTCGGGGTCACCCAGCGTCGCCCGATAGGCGAGGTCGAATTGCGCGTCGCTCACGAGATCGCCGAGCGCCGCGAAAGCGTAAAGATTGTCGATCGCCTCTGCCATCTCCGCAGCGCCGCGGTGCCCGTGACGCATCTGTCCGGCAAGCCAGCGCGGGTTGGCCACTCTGCCCCGCAGGACGCGCGCGACCTCGCTCTTCAGGCTACGCGGACGGGGCCGCGCCGGATCGGTGAGGTCGAGATGCGTGAGCGACGCCGCGCCCCCGAGGGCGCGATTGGCCGCGCTGAAGCCACCCTCGAACTCCGCGAAGGCGGAGCCCGCCAGAACATCAGTTTCGGCCATGTCCTGGACGTGCACCAGCCCGTCGGCTGCGGCGACGCGCGCGGCGAAGCTCTCGCGCGCCGGACGGCTTTCGCCGGCGCGATCGTAGGCGAAGCCAGCCGCGTCGAGGAAGGCCTCGCCAAGCTCCTCCCTCCTCTGCCACGCGCCGCGCTGAAGCGTTTCACTCAGCCCGAGCCCGTACACGCCCTGCGCCGCGCCGAAGACGCGCTCCAGCGCGTTTCCGCGATATCGCGTCAGCGGATTGAAAGACTCGTCCTCATCGAGCGCCGCGACGGCGTGGACAGCGTCGTGAAAGAGCGCAACGAGCCCCGGGAACATGTCGCGGAAGACGCCGGAAACATGCAGGGTGACATCGACGCGCGGAAAATCCCGCCGAGCCGCGGAAATGATCTCGAAGCCGGAGACGCGCCCCGTCGCATCGTCCCATAGCGGCTCGACCCCCAAGAGCGCCAGCGCCTGGGCGAAATCCTCGCCGCCGGTGCGGATCGTCGCGCTGCCCCAGAGGTCAAGCACCAGAACGCGCGGCCAGTCTCCGTGTTCACGCGCATGGCGCGTCATCACCTCTTCCGCGGCGCGCCGGCCGATGTCATAGGCGCTGCGCGTCGGCGCGTGGCGCGGATCGATGCAGAAAAGATTGCGGCCAGTGGGCAACACGTCGCGGCGACCGCGCGACGGCGCGCCTGCTGGCCCTGGTTCAACGAAACGTCCTGACAGCCCGCCGAGCAGCGCTGCTATTTCTGCTTCCGCACAAGCCACGCGCATAGGGTCGCGGTTCTCGGCGCAGCCGAACACATGCAGGCCATCGCCAATGCGCAGTTCTTTCACGTCGCAGAGCCAGGCGTCGAGACGCGCAAGCGCGTCGAGTTCATCCGTCCCCGGCGCGGCGCCGAATTCCTCCGCGAGGCCGCAGCGTTGCGCCTCGTCAAGGATTGCGCCGGCGACGCGTTTCGCGCGTCGTGGATCGAGCGTCGCCGCCTGGGCGTATTCGTCGAGCATTTGTTCGAGCCGCGCGGCGTCGTCATAGAGCCGCGATTCTTCGAGCGGCGGCGTCATATGGCCGATCGTCACCGCGGCGAGACGCCGCTTCGCCTGCGCGGCCTCACCCGGATTGTTCACGATGAAGGGATAGAGCAGCGGCGTCGGCCCGAGCAGCGCCTCGGGCGCGCAGTCCGGCGCGAGCATCACGGACTTTCCGGGCAGGAATTCGAGCGTGCCATGCGCGCCGAGATGAATCATCGCGTCGATTCGGCGAATGCTGCGCAGCCAGAGATAGAAGGCCACGTATGCGTGGCGCGGCGCGGCTTCGCCATCGTGATAGCTCTCGCGGCGCTCCGCTCTGGCGCCGCGGTCGGGCTGAAAGGCGAGCACCAGTCTGCCGCTCTCCATGCAGGAGAAGCGGAAAGTCCCATGCGCGCAGGCCGGGTCGTCCTGCGGCGCTCCCCAGCGCGCCTCGACGCGACGCCGGAAAGCTTCGGGAAGCGCCCCAAAGAGCGCGCGATATTCATCGAGCGAGAGCTCGGTGAAGCTGAGGCCCTCCTCTAGGCGGCGCACCAGTCCGAGCCCGTCGCCCTCGAAGAGATGTGCCGATTGGCCGACGTCATAGCCCGCCCCTGCGAGCGCATCGACGATCGCTTGCGCGCTCGCCTCCGTGTCGAGGCCGATCGCATAACCGCCGCGCCCGCGACGCGCCGGATAGTCGGAGAGGATCAGCGCTAGGGATTTTTCGGCGTTGAGCTTATGCCGCAGCCGCGCCCAATTGGCCGCGAGCGCGGCGACAAACGCGACACGCGACGGTTCGGGCGCATGCCGCGGCGCATCGAATTCGCTTCTGTCAAAGGCTTGCGCCTTCTCCTTGAAGGAAATGGCGCGCGTGAAGATACGGCCGTCAACCTCAGGCAGCACGATATTCATCGCGAGATCCGCGCCGCCGGCGCCGCGCGGGGAACGCTCCCAAGTCTCCTTCGTGGAGGTCGCCAGCGCTGCCTGCAGCACCGGCACATCGGCGAGATCGAGAACGCCGCCCGCTGCGCCGCGTGCAGAAAAAGCAGTCGTATTCAAGATGACGTCCGGCGCGAAGGTTTTGACAGTCTTGCGAACGATAGCTTCGCTCTCGCTCTCCTTGAGGCTCGTCACATAGATCGCTTCGACCGACAGCCCCTCGCCGGCGAGCGCGTCGGCAAGCGCCAGAATGGGCGCCGTATCGCCGGAAAGGTAAGCGGAGCGATAGAGAATGATCAGCGCCCGCGCTTCGCCCGAACCCTCGCGCCGCGCCGCCTCGTAACAGCCCGCGGCAGCGATTGCCGTCGGCTCTCGCCAGGAAGCCTCGCGTCCAACGAGCGCATCCGCGTAGTCGAGGAAATGCGCGAGGTTTTCCGGTCCGCCGCGATCGAAATAGGCCCAGATGCGCCCGCAACACTCCCGAGCGAGGGTCGAAGCCGCATGAAGCCTCGGATCGTCGATGGCGTCCCCGGGAACGAGCGCGAGCAGGAAACCGTTCGTTCGCGCCAGCCTCGCGAGTTCGTCCACGCCATAGGCCCAATAGTCCTTGCCGCCGAGGAGCCGCGCGACGACGAGCCGCGCGTGGCGAACGACCTTCTCGAAATAAAGATCGACGGAGAAGGGATGCTTCAGCTGAGCGATCGAGGCGCAGCGCAAGCTCGCGCCGACCTCGCCCCGCGCCTCGCGAAGCGCGGCCAGCAGACGAAGCTCGGAATCCGAAAAGGATAGAAACACGACTTCCGCGGGCGTCTGATCGAGATCGATCGCGGCCTCGCCGTCCTCCAGTCGATGCAGATCGCGCGGCGCCAGATGCATGGTTCAGCGCCCGGAGAGCCGTTGCGCGATGGAGGCCCGGTCGAGCCCCTTGCGCCCAATCACGACGAGACGGCTCGCGCGTGCTTCGCCCGTCTTCCAGGGGCGGTCGTAGTGATGCTGGAATCTCGCGCCGACGCCCTGAACCAGAAGCCGCATGGGCTTTCCCGCGACCTCCACGAAGCCTTTCATGCGGAGCACGTCATGCGCCGACGCGACCTGAGTCAGAAGCCCGACGAGCTGCTCGGGATCGCTCGCCGGCGCGATTTCGACAACGAAACTCTCGAAGTCGTCGTGATCGTGATCCTCCTCCGTGTCGTGATGCGTCGGACGATTGACGAGATCGGCCTGAATCGTGGCGCCGAGGCCAAGCGCGACGCGGGGATCGATGGCGCCCTGGCGCGTGCGCAGGATGCTGGTCCGCCCGCCTGACCGCAGGACCTCCATGACTCGCGCCTCTTCTTGCGCGTCGAGCAGGTCGGTCTTGTTCAACACGACGATGTCGGCGCAAGCGAGCTGATCCTCGAAGACTTCCTCGAGCGGATTGTCGTGATCAACGCTCGTGTCCTCGGCGCGCTCGCGCGCCAGAGCTTCCAAATCGTCGGCGAAACGACCCTCGGCGACAGCAGGGCCGTCGACGACCACGAGGACGCCGTCGACGAAGAGGCGGGAGCGAATCTGCGGCCAGTCGAAGGCCTTGACCAAGGGTTTAGGGAGCGCGAGGCCCGAGGTTTCGATGACGATGTGCTCCGGCGGCGCGTCGAGCGCGAGCAGGGCTTCGATCGCCGGGACGAAGTCATCGGCGACCGTGCAGCACAGGCATCCGTTGGCGAGCTCGACGATATGCGGCTTCCCGCAAGCCTCGTCCCCGCAGGCGCCGAGGATCTCGCCATCGACCCCGACATCGCCAAACTCGTTGATGACCAGCGCGAGGCGCCGATCCTGCGTCGCTTCGACAAGATGTCGGATCAGCGTGGTCTTTCCGGCGCCCAGAAAGCCCGTAACGATCGTGGCCGGGATTCTCGCGCTCATACTAGCGGCGGAGGAAGCAAAAGAAGCCGCGCGCGAGACGCGCGTCGCCAAAGACAGAAAGAAAGATCATCAGCGTCTCCTTGCCGCCCCGCCGGCGGCGCGTAACGGGTTTTTGACGGCAGGTCTCCTGGCTTACGGGTCAAAGACTCGCGCCGCCTTCCCGCGACCCAATGTCCGCAGTGGCGCTTGGCGCAGCCTCGCCGTTCACAGTTGCGGGGGCAGCCGCGGAATTGGAGGTTTCCTCACCGCGTTCCCTTTTCACTTCTTACGAAGAACCGTCGCCTCTCTTTTAGGCCGGGCGCCCCGAGGCGTCAAACGGCGAAACGCCGCGCCATTCAAAAGCCCAAAGCCATCATCTGGATGATGGCGGGCGCAATCACCACGACGAGCAGCACCGGAAGGAAAAACACGATCATCGGCACGGTGAGCTTCGGCGGCAGGGCCGCAGCCATCTTCTCCGCCTCGGTCATGCGCTGGTCGCGGGATTCCTGCGCCGCCGTGCGCAAGGCGTGACCGAGCGGCGTGCCGTATTTTTCGGCCTGCACGAGCACAGTCACGAGTTGCTTGACGCTGTCGAGCCCAATTCTCTCATAAAGATTTTGATAGGCGATCCGCCGGTCCTCCAGGAACGAGAGCTCCGCCGTGGCGAGCGCGAACTCCTCGGCGAGCTCGCCCGATTGAATCCCAATCTCCTGGCTGACCTTGCGGAAGGCGTGCTCGATCGACATTCCCGATTCAACACAGATCAACAGCAGGTCCATCGCGTCCGGAAAGGCGCGACGCATTTTTGCCTGCCGCTTCGTGATCGTGTTCGCGAGAAAGAGCTCCGGCGTCTTCATGCCAAGATAGGCCGCCCCAACCGCGATGGCCGCCTGGATCGGAAGGCTCAGGCCGAAATCGTCGACCACGGCCAGGTAAAACACGACGGCAGACATGAGCGCGATCGGCGCCACAAGGCGAAAGAACAGAAATGTCGTCTCCGCCGCAGGGCCTCGGTAGCCGGCAAGAGCCAGCTTTGCCTTCGCGTCTTGCGTGCTTAGCCACTTCGACAAGGAGAACCGCTCGACGATATCCTTCATGAAGGGCTTGAATTGCTGGTGCCGCAGGCTCGCTCCGCCCGTCGTCGCGAGGGCCGGCGCCCTCATGCGCGCACGTTCACGCGCACGAATCCGCTCGCGTTCGACGCCGACGGATTTCATCCGGCGCGCCAGCGTATCATCGCGAAACATCGTGAACGCGAGCGCGATGACGGTGGCGAGCACCCCTGCAGCCACGAGAATAGTCGTGAGCTGCTCACTGTCAGACAGAAATTCGACAATCTCCTCGGCGCTCATCGGCCTGGACCCCGCCCCCTACCCCTCAAAAATCGAATTCGATCATTTTGCGCATGATCAACACGCCGCACATCATCCAGAATAGGCCCCCGCCCACGACGATTTTTCCGAGGTTCGTCGTGAAGAGCGTCATGAGATAGGCGGGCTGGAGGAAGTAGAGCGCGAGACAGACGACGAAGGGCAGGCTGCCGATGATGCCGGCCGAAACCTTCGCCTCCGTCGACATCGCCTTGATCTTACCCCGCATCTTCTTTCGGTCGCGCAACACCGCGGAAAGATTCGCAAGCGCCTCGGAGAGATTCCCGCCCGTCTTCTGCGTTATGCTGACAACGATCGCGAAGAACGAGGCTTCGGCGATCGGCATTCGCTCCGCCAGCCGCTCGACCGCTTCGCCGACGGTGAGGCCGATCGCCTGCGCTTCTACGATTTGCCTGAACTCCGTTCTGACGGGCTCGGGCGCTTCATTCGCGACGACGCGAAAACAGTCCGCCACGGGAAGGCCCGCGCGCACGCCACGAATGACCACGTCGATCGCGCCGGGAAAACCCTCCACGAATTTGTTGACGCGGCGGTTTCGCAGGAAGGAGAGCGCCCAAAGCGGGACTCCGAAAACGCCCACGATGGCGCCGCCGAGCGACACGAGCGGATCGCCATTCACGATGAGCAGCGCGACCGCCAGAACGCCGCCAAGCCCGCCCGAGAGAATGAAGAAGACCTTTCGATCGAAGGTCAAACCGGCTTGCGCGATGCGTTGCTCGATCGTGACCTTTTTCTTCTGGTTCTCCGTTTCGAATTCCTTCAGGCTATCAGCGATCGCCTTTCGACGCTTCGCTGGATCGACGTTGCGGGCGCCGCCCTGGGCGCGTTCCTTTTGCGGGCCAAAGGCCGCCATGCGTCGCCGCGCCTTGGCGTTGCCCGACGTCAGATAGAAAAGAGCGACCAACAAAATCGTGACGCCCGCCGCGCCGGCGAGAGCGTAGATCGTCACATCGTCTTCCATCTTTCCGTCACTCTCTACAAGTCGCAGCGCCTCGCCCAAATGGGAAGATCGAGCGATTGATGCGCGTCACGATGCGCGCAAAACGATGCGCTTTCGTTAACCGCCGACCCGTTTCGCCATGACGGAGGCGTCGCCAATTGGCGCGCGAGGCGCGACGTTGGTCAATGTTCGTCGTCACGTTCGGCGGCGTCGAGCGCGGCCGCAAGCCGCTCCTCTTCGCCATAATAGCGGGCCCGATCCCAGAAGCGGGGTCGACCGATTCCTGTGGAGCGGTGCCGGCCGATAATGCGGCCATTGGCGTCTTCGCCGAGGATTTCATACACGAACAAATCCTGCAGCGTGACCACGTCGCCTTCCGTTCCAAGCACTTCGGTGATGTGGGTGATGCGGCGCGAACCGTCGCGAAGTCGCGCGGCCTGCACGATCACGTCGATCGAGCTCACGATCATGTCCTTGATCGTCTTCGCCGGCAGCGTGAATCCGCCCATGGTGATCATCGACTCCAGTCGGCTCAGCGCCTCGCGGGGCGAGTTCGCATGCAGCGTCCCCATCGAGCCGTCGTGACCGGTGTTCATGGCTTGCAGCAGATCGAAGGCCTCGCTTCCGCGCACCTCGCCGACGATGATGCGTTCCGGCCGCATGCGCAGGCAATTCTTGACGAGATCGCGCATCGAGATCGCGCCCTGCCCTTCGATATTGGGTGGCCGCGTCTCGAGCCGCACGACGTGCTCCTGTTGCAATTGCAGCTCCGCGGCGTCCTCGCAGGTGATGATGCGCTCGTCATTTTCGATATAGCTGGTCAGGCAGTTCAGCAGCGTCGTCTTTCCGGAACCCGTTCCCCCCGAGATCAACACGTTGCAACGCACTCGGCCGATGATCTTCAGAACCTCGCCGCCTTCGGGGGAGATGGCGCCGAAGCGAACGAGTTGATCGAGAGTGAGCTTGTCCTTCTTGAACTTGCGGATGGTGAGGGCGGGGCCGTCGATCGACAGCGGCGGCGCGATGACGTTGACGCGGGAACCGTCCAGCAGGCGCGCGTCGCAGATCGGCGAGGCTTCGTCGACGCGTCGTCCGACCTGGCTGACGATGCGCTGACAGATGTTCATCAGCTGCATGTTGTCGCGGAAGCGAATGTTCGTCAGCTGAATTTTTCCACCGACCTCGATGTAGGTTTTCAGCGCGCCATTGCACAGGATGTCGGCAATGTCGTCGCGCGCGAGCAGCGGCTCAAGAGGCCCAAAGCCGAGAACGTCGTTGCAAATGTCTTCGAGCAGCTCCTCCTGCTCGGAGATCGACATGACCACGTTCTTGATCGAAATGATCTCATTGACGATATCGCGGATTTCCTCGCGCGCGCTGTCCGTGTCGAGCTTCGATAGCTGCGAGAGGTCGATGGCCTCGATGAGCGCGCCGAAAATGAGAGCCTTAGTGACGTAATACTCGTCGGATTTCTTGATCTCGTTGACGCTGCTCCTCGGTGGCGCTAGAGGCGCAGCGCTCCCAGGCGGGCCGACCTGCGGTTTCGCCGCCGGCATGGGTGAGGCCTTCACAGCGCGGGCGCCTTCCGTCTGGGCCGCAACCTTCCGCTTGCCGAACATGCCTCGTCATCCTCCGCAGCGGCGAGTGTCGTGGATCGCTACAGACGACCGCCCAATATCGATCATCCCCTCAACCCGCCTTTCTGCGGCCCACACGCTCCAGAAGCGGCCCGAGCAGAGCTTTCTTCGGCTTGTGGGTCTCGGGACGCCCCATGACGCGACGCGCGATCTGATCGAACGCCTCGACAATCTTGGAGCCCGGCTCGAGCTCCGCCACCATCTGGCCGTTGTTCGCGGCCGTGCCGAAGAGTTTCGCGTCGAAGGGAAAAGCCGCGAGCGGTTCGAGCTCGACGGCCTTGGCGAACTCGGCGACCGCGATCTCGGGCCGTCGCGGCGCGCCAATGTGGTTCAGGACGATTTTTGGCGTGCGATCGTTGGGCCGCGCTGCGCGCATCACCTCGAGGATAGCCCGGGTATTGCGCAGATTGGCGAGGTCGGGATTGGCGACGAGCACCACCTCATCGGCGCTCGTCAGCGCGTGCCGCACCCAGGACGTCCATTGGTGCGGGATATCGAGCACCGTGCAGGGGGTCGTCGCGCGAAGCACGTCGAAAACCGGCTCCAGGGCGAGTTCTTGCAGATCGTAGGCGCGGTCCACGGTGGCCGGCGCCGCGAGCAGATGCAGATTCTGGCCGCACTTCGAAAGGAGGCGGTCGACGAGGTTGGCGTCGACGCGCTCCGGAGAGAACACAACCTCGGCGACGCCCTGCGGCGGATCCTGGTTGAAGTTCAATCCAGCCGTTCCGAAGGCCAAATCGAGATCGACGATGATGGTTTGGGTCTCGAGCTTCGTCGCGATCGACCAGGCGAGATTATGCGCGACGGTCGAAGCGCCGGCGCCTCCCTTGACGCCCATCACGGCGACCAGCCGGCCGAGGGTTTCCCCGACCGCGGCATTGTAGAGATGCGACACGTGTTGGACGAATTCGAGAATTGCGAAGGGCGCGACGACATAATCGCTCACCCCGCGAGCGATGAGCGCGCGATAGAGCGCGATGTCGTTTTCATGTCCGATGACGAGCACTTTGGTGCCGGGGTCGCACGACTCCGCAAGCAATTCGAGGTTCGCCATGAGTTGCGCGCGCTCGCTCGTCGATTCGACGACGATCAGATTGGGCGTCGGTGCGGCTCGGAAAGCCTCGATGGCGGCGGCGACGCCACCCATGTTCACCTTCACATGCGCCTTCGCCATTCTGCGATCGGCGGCCGCCTGCTCCACGGTATGCGCGATCGTGGGACTTTCGCAGAACGCCTGGATCGATATTCGGGGAATTTGCGCGATCTGGACGAAGGTCTCGTCCTCCGCGCTCCTCTGCTCGACGAGAGCATCGGTCATGCGTCATCCTCCAACGCCGCTGATCGTGGTGGTCTTCGTGGTCCATTGCGTGCTCGGGTCCGTGCCGGAACGGACCTTGTTGATCGCGCGCATGCGCGTCTCGATGTCCTGGGGCGTCTCGCCGCGCGGCGACAGCAGGTCCCGCGGATCGGCGAGCTGCGCCGCGAGCGTCGCCTGATTGGCGCAACCGAAATTCCAGAAAGCGCGATTCTGCCAACCGTCCAGGGAAGCGCCAGAGGCGAGATCGTCAGGCCATTCACCGCAGCGTCCCGCGACCTCCGCCTTGACGCCCGTGAAGGAAAGTCTCAGCGGCGCCGCCAGAGCCGGGTCGCGCACGGGATAGCCGCCGACATAAATCACCGCGCCCAGACCTTCGCGATCGAGAAAGGCGCGAATGAGCGCGACGGAACGCGTCGCGCCTTTCGGATCTGAGCCGCCGGAAGGCGCGAGAATCGTGATCATCCCGTGACCGAAGCGGCGATATTGCTCGACAAATCCCTGCAAATGGCGTCGGGTTTCGCCGTCGAGCCTTCCGTTCACGGCCTGCGGGAGCACCTCCAGGCTCGTCTGCGCTTCGGCCAGAACCACGGGGTGGCGGTCGCGATAGTCATAGCCTGGGTCTGCGGGCGCATAGACCTTGTTCAGACCGCAACCCGCCAGCGGCGCGACGAGAGCGAGCAGCGCCGCCCCGCAGAGAGGTCGGAGCGCGCGGCCGCGGCGTCTTAAAGCGAAAGGCGCTCGGGGATGTTTTCTCATTGCGCGTGTCCCATCGTCCCGGCCCTCAATCGTGGATGAAGCCGATGCGGCCCTTGTAGTTGCGGGTGAGCTCCGGATTGTTTCGCGTCGCGTAGATGCGATTGACGCGACCCAGCAGCCACGCTTGGGGATCACTCGCGTCCTGAAAATTGTCGTCCGGCCGCACGACCTGCTGCTGGGAGATCGGCTTGACGATGTAGGGGCTGACGATCACGAGCAGCTCGGTCTCCTGGCGCTGATAATCGCGCGAGCGAAAGAGCGCGCCGAGGACCGGCATGTCGAGAAGCCCCGGCAAGCCGTTGATCGCCTGGCCCGACATCTGCGTCAGCAGACCTGCGGTCGCGAGCGCGCCGCCCGAGGGAAGCTCGATCGTCGTTTCGTTCTTGCGCGTCTTGAAGCCGGGGACCGAGACACCTTGAATTGTCACTTGGGTCGCGAGGTCGATCTCGGTGACCTCCGTGGTCAGATGGAGCTGAATGCGTCCCTCCGCCTGCACGACGGGCGTAAAGCCTAAAGTCACGCCATACGGCTTGAACACGACCGCGGGGGCGCAACCATAGGCGCCACCGGCGCCGACGGCGCAGCCGCCCGGTCCCGGAATTGCGATTTCGCCGCCGACCACGACTTTCGCGGATTCTCCCGAAACCGCGGTCACCGTTGGCTCGGCGAGCACGCGCGCGACGCTATATCGCTCGAAGGCCTGCACGGTGAGCGTGGTTCCGCCGCCGGTAAGGTTCTTGAGCGCCAGCGAGCCGTTGGTCAGCGAGCCATTCACGGCGAACGGGTTGCCATTGGAGAGGACCCCCCAATTGCCGTTAAGCAGGACATCCGGATTGGCGCCGGTCGAGACGCCAAGCTGCTTGAGCACGGTGCGTGACACTTCGGCGACCGTGACCTTCAACATCACTTGATCCTCGCCGCGGATCTGCATCCCGTTGATCACGCCGCCCGTGCCGTCCTCGGCCCGCTTCGCCGCAAAGCCCTTGGCGATGTCCATGGCGCGTTGCGCGTCGCGAGGCGCGGCCACCGAGCCTGTGAGAATGATCGTGTCGTTGACCGTGCGCGCGGTGATGTCCGAGTTGGGAATGGCGGCCTTCAGCAGCGGCGCCAGCTCGCCCACGTCGCGGCCCACGCTGATTTCGAAGTCTGCGAAGCGTTGGCCTTGCGCGTCCACGGCGAACACGGTGGTCTGACCCAAACCCGCGCCCATCAGGTAGATTTTGCGAGGTGTGCGCACTACGGCGTTCACGACGGCCGGATTGCCAACCACGATCTCCGCCGCATCGCGGGGGAGATCCACCATCATGGTTTTCCCCGCCCCCATCTGGATGCGCGTCGTCCTCACGGAATTTGTCGCGAAACGATCTCTTTGGAGAGGCTCGGCGGCGATCGGCGTCAACGTCGGCGTGAGAGTGAGCGTGAACGCCAAGAGCGACGCGATTGCTTTCGCGGCGCCGCCACGGCGGGCGCCCGCGCCGGCGCCGAAGGACGCATCGAGCGAAACCGGGCGGCTCATCAATTGCGTCATTTGCGATCCAATTCGGGGCTAGCCGTCAACGCGGACGAAAGCTGGTGGAAACGCCGTAACGCACGATCGTCATGGAGCTGTCGGGTGTCTCGGGCGCGAGGGACGCCTGGTCCTCTTTGGGACGCGCGTCGGCGAGCGGCCTCAGCTCCAGCAACAGCGTGCCGGATCGCTGCGCCAGCAGCACCTTCTCCGCCTGAACCGGGTCGAGCTCCAAGGTCGCCGTCGCCCCCGTCGCGACGGCTTCGCCGTTCTTGGTCTCGACCGTCGGCCCAATGGCGAGCACGCGCACATTGGCCACGACGAGCTCGGAACCGAGCACGTCGAAGCCGCGCTCCTTGGTTAGTTCCGGCTCCCGGAAAACTTTGACGATGTCGACGCGGTCGTTTGGCAGAATGAAACCGCCCGCCGTGGTATTGATCGAGACGTCGATGGCGATGGCGCGCATGCCGCTCGACAGCAGGGTCGACATCATGCTGTTCGACGGGCCCTTGACGAAACGATCGCGGCGGATGGGATCGCCCTTGGCGATGGGCGCACGAATAAAGGCGCCGACGAGATCCTCCATTGCATTGGGACTTTCGGCTTTGGTCACGACGCCCTTCGGAACACTCAGCTTCGGCATGTCGGTCCAGCCGTAATCGCCCTCCTTCAACGCCGTTCCGTAGGGGAGATCGCGCTTGGCGGTGAGCACCTGATCCGTCATCGGCGGCAGCACGGGCGCGACAATCGCCGGCGGCTTCACGGCCGGCGCCTTGTGCATGAGGAACCAAGCGGCGCCGCCCCCGAGGAGAAGGACGACCGCAATCAGGGCGATCTGCATCTTGTTCATGGGCGCGGCGTCACTGTTCGAAAGTTCGGGCGATCGCGCAGAGTGAAGCGGGCAAATCTCAACTTAGGGTAAACGAGATACTAAAACTTATAATTGTATCCCGACGCGGGCAATAGCTACTAAGAATATAAAAATCAATCTCCAGCTATTAATAATACAATCAACCGAGGTGTGTTGTATACTTTACTGACGCTTACCAAAAGCATGTCCCGGAAAGACGCAGAGCGGTTTTTCGGTAGGAACACGCTCTAACTTTCTGATTGAGCGCAGTCCCTGTCGCTGGCGTGGTTCCAAGCGAGCGGGTGTGGAGAAGCGATAAGCGGCGCAAATGCAAGCGCGTCACGCACCGGCCAGGCGCAGCCAGAAGGTCGATTGCGGATAGACGAACAGTCCCGCGCAAGCCAAGGCAATTCCATAGGGAACGCCGCCGCCCTTATCGGCGAGCCTCGCGACGAATTCGACGGACAAGAGTTGTTCCGGCAGATCGTGGCGCCGCAGTTCGAGGATCGCCAGCGTCAGAGCGCCGCCCATCAGCGACGCCGCCATCCCATATTGCGCCAGCAGTCCCCAGCCGAGCCACAGCGCCGTCGCGGCCGCGAGCTTGGCGTCGCCGCCGCCGATCCAGGAGAAGCAATACATCACGAAGGTGACGACCAGCATCGCCAGTCCGGCGCTTGCGTGCCAGCCGATCGTGTCGAGCGGCACACGAAGAACGATGGCGAGCACAAAATAGGAGCCCACGAGCAAGAGAGACGCGCGGTTAGGGATCGTCATCGTGAGCAGATCGGAGAAGGCGGCGAAAATCATCACCAGCGGAAACACGATGAGCGCTATGGAATTGAGCATGTCCGTCGTCCGTCAGGGTGAGCCCAGGGCATATCTCCATATGATCCCATGGGGTTAGGCTCGCCGCGCGTCGGATCGCGGGCGCCACAAAAAGCGGCGTCCATCGAGACGCCGCTTTTCGATGGGGCTTCGGCGAGAAATCCGCCGAAGCGAAGCTCGCATCAGGACGCGAGATTGTTGGCGACGTCGTTGAACGTGGATTTCAGCTTGCTGCCGACCGAGTTGAACGCGGCGATTGCAGCGATTGAAATCAAGCTCGCGATGAGGCCATATTCGATGGCGGTCGCGCCCGACTCGTCCTTGAGGAAGTTCGCGAAAAGCGTGGTCATTGGATTAGCTCCGAGGTTTGGGTCGCTGTTCGTTCCCGTGGCCTTGGGCTGTGTCGCCACCGGAACTCGACGGACTGTGGCGCTCAAATCTTTCCAAGGTGTTGAGCGATGGCATGAAATACCTGCAAACCGTTAGATAGATCCAAGGTATACATTAATCCTAGCAACAAGACGTGCATATGACTGCACACCACCTCCACTCTTTTTCATAAGTAACTGTATTGTTTCAAATTTATGTTACGAGATATCTGCGAAGGAGATCGCTAATGACGACTCAAATCAAAATTCTGCAACGCGTTTCTTGCCGCAACGGACGGCAATCTGCGTCGTCTGCCGCATGCGCTCACGTCCATCGCCTAACGCGAGCAACTTTGAACCGACGTTCTTTTATCGAAACTCGCGGTCGACGACTTCAGGAATGATTTACGCCTGCCTGCTTTGCTCGCGCTCAGACCTCAATCCGCAGAGCGACCCGCGCAGCGCGCGACGAGAGACGGTGTGCAGCATGAGAATTTTTGTCGCGTTCACACTCGCGCCGGCCGCGATTCTTGTCGCCTTCGCGGCGCTCCTCTGCCCTGCAGGCGCGCAGGACGCGCAAGAAAAGAACATCTATGTCGACCTCGACTACGCGCGAATCCTGCGTCTGCCCGAAGGCGCGCAAACGCTCGTCATCGGCAACCCTCTCATCGCCGACGTCACCATGCTCAAGAACAATCGCTTGATGGTCGTCACGGGCAAGAGCTTCGGCGCCACCAATCTGATCATCCTCGACAGTTCGGGCACTCAGGTCAGCGAATCCATGATCACGGTCGTGCAGCCCAACGACAAGCTTGTCGTCATGCGGGGGCCGCATCGGGAATCCTATTGGTGCAACCCGGACTGCGCGCCCGCCGTCGATCTCGGCGACGACCACGCCTACATGAGCGAGGCCATAGCCGCGATCAAGACTCACGAGGGCGCGCTGACGCTGGGAAAGCGCTAATCGCTCGCCCCTCCAACGACGTCGTCCGAGACTGGAAGATGGCGCGAGATCAGATCCCTGGAGCAGTTCTGTTCGTAAAGACTGTGAGCATTGGCGAAGATTTGCTAATCAGCTCGGTGGCTACGGGGACTGGGCCCGCCTTTGTCTCTTCGCCGCCTAGAGTTTGGGCGCAAGCCGCATGGGCGATGCAGGTTTGCCTTAGGGCCTGGCTCCTATCTGCAGCACCGTCGCCGTAGACGTTGCGCAGGTCGAACTCCTGCGATAAGCTCCCCAAGCAAGAAACGGGCCGAACAGGCCCCGAGAGGGTTTGAGGCAAAAGCTCGATGGCGATCTCTCAAAAGCTGATGATGCGGCAGGGCCAGTCCCTGGTGATGACGCCTCAGCTGCTGCAAGCGATCAAGCTCCTCCAATTTTCGAGCGTCGAGCTCACCGCCTTCCTTCAAGAGGAAATGGAGCGCAATCCCCTCCTCGAGTCCGAGGGTCCGGCCGACGCTCCCGATCCGGGGGCGACCGAGCCGCGCGCTTCCGAGGAGGCTTCTCACGAGGGCGCGAGCGAGGGCGACTGGGCGAAGGAGTCGTTGTCGACGGACGCCGGCGAATACGCCGCCAACCTCGGCGCGGATGTATCCAATTTGTATGACCCCGAAGAGCCGCCAAACGCCCGCACCGAAGCGCAGGGCGCCGGAGAGGAGATGGGGCTTTCCGCCTCTTCCTGGACCGGAGCGCTCGGCGGCGGCGGATTTGGCGACGGCGAGACCCCTAACCTCGAGGCCTATGTCGCAACCGCCAAGAGCCTGCGCGACTCGCTCGAGGAGCAACTCTCGCTGGCTTGCGAGGATCCGCGCCAGCGTTTGATCGGCTCCGCCGTGATCGACGCGATCGACGAGAACGGATATTTGCGTGAAAAACTCGAAGCGATCGCGGAACGGCTCGGCGCGAGCATAGAGGAAGCGCAGGCTGTGCTCGAGATCGTGCAGCGATTCGAACCGTCAGGCGTGGGGGCCAGAGACTTGGCCGAATGCCTTGCGATCCAGCTCCGCGAGCGCGATCGTTTCGATCCGGCCATGCAGATCTTCGTCGCCAATCTGCCGCTCGTCGCCAAAGCCGATTTCGCGCAGCTGTCGCGCCTATGCGGCGTCGACGAGGAAGACGTAAGAGACATGGCGGCGGAGCTACGCGGCCTCGATCCGAAGCCGGGTCGGATCTTCGGCGGCGGCGAGGCGCCGGCGATCGTCGCCGACGTGATCGTCACCGCCGCTGGCGACGGGAGCTGGCGCGTGGAGCTCAACCCGGAGACCTTGCCGCGCGTTCTCATCAACAATTCTTACGTGGCGCGCGTGAGCGCCTCGGCGAAAGGCGACGCCGACAAGAGCTTCCTCTCCAACTGCCTTCAGAACGCGAACTGGCTCGTCAAGAGCCTGGAGCAGCGCCAGCGCACGATCCTCAAGGTCGCCTCTGAAATCGTGCGGCTGCAGGACGCTTTCTTCGAAAAGGGCGTGGAGCATCTTCGCCCGCTCAATCTTCGCGCCGTCGCGGACGCGATTTCGATGCACGAATCGACGGTCTCTCGCGTCACTTCCAACAAATATATGATGACGCCGCGCGGGCTGTTCGAACTCAAATATTTCTTCTCCGCCTCGATCGCCGCAGCGAGCGGCGCCGAGGCGCATTCGGCGGAAGCGGTGCGATTCAAGATCAAGCAGATGATCGACAAGGAAAGCCCGAACGACGTGCTCTCGGACGACGCCATCGTCGCGCGCCTCAAGGAGCTCGACATCGACATTGCGCGCCGCACCGTCGCGAAATACAGGGATAGCTTGCGGATCCCCTCCTCCGTCGATCGGCGGCGCCAGAAAGTCGCCCTGGCCCGTCAGCAAGCCTGAGGCGCGGCGCGGGCGGCGCCGACCGCGACCTTTGCACGGCCAGCCGGCAAGGCCCGCAAAACCCTACGGAACCCGCCCATTGACTTCGCCAACGCAGCCTTCTATCGCTTCCGGCCGCTCTGAGGACCGGGGGGGCGTCTGGCCAGATCTCTTTGCGATGGCGTCGACTTGGCCGTTCGACCCGACTTCGCCAAAATCCTGGAGCACGAATAAGAGGCGCGTCATCTGCCGTGGCGACGACTCATGAGTGAGCGAAAGCTCGGACGATATGGCTGATGGGCGAGGTTTGACGCGAGATGGCATTGCGGGTTTCCGGAAAGAACATGAACATCGGAGAAGCTTTGCGCACCCATGTGACCGATCGAATCAAGGCGCTCACCGAAAAATATTTCGATGGAGGCGTCTCGGGTCATGTGACCATTGAGCCGGAAGGAGCAGGATATCGCACGGACTGCAGCCTGCATCTGACCTCAGGCATCTTGCTGCAGGCGGATGGGCGCGCGCAGGATCCTTATGGAGCCTTCGATCAATCCGCGCAGCGGATCGAGAAACGCCTGCGACGCTACAAGAACCGATTGAAGAGCCACCACGATCATGACGCGGGCAAGGTCGAGATCGTGCCGAGTTATCTCTTGGAGGCGCCAGACCAGGAGTTGGAGGCGCCCAAAGAGTTCAATGCGGCGGTGATCGCGGAGACGACGACGCAGCTGCGCCGCCGCTCGGTGTCGCAGGCCGTGCTCGACCTCGACCTGTCGGGGGCCCCCGTCGTGGTCTTTCGGCACGCCTCGACCGGAAGAATCAATGTGGTTTACCGCCGCAACGATCACCATATCGGATGGATTGACGCGCCGGAAACTGCTTGACCCAGGCGTTACGCCACCCGGCGTAAGGCTTGCATCATCGCCGAGGAGGCGCGCCGGCTTTCGCGCTTGTGCAGGAGTAGTGAATGCGCCCAGCTCTGAATATGGCGGCCGTCACGCCCATCAGCCGAGCGAAGGAACGTCAACCCATGCGACTTACCGATCTGCTCGGCCCGCACGCCATCGTGTCGCCTCTCGTCGCCACGACGAAGAAGGATGCGCTGCTCGAGCTCGCGCAGCGGGCGTCGGAGCTTTCCGGTCAGCCTGCCCGCGCGATCTACGATTCCGTGCTGCAGCGCGAACGTCTGGGCTCGACGGGCATCGGAGACGGCGTCGCCATACCTCACGGCAAGCTGTCGAAGCTCTCAACCATCTACGGGCTATTTGCGCGCGCAGAGAGACCCATCGACTTTGACGCGCTCGACGGCGCGCCGGTCGACTTGATCTTCATGCTGATCACACCGGAAACGGCGGGCGCAGATCACCTGAAGGCTCTCGCCTGTGCGGCGCGCATGCTTCGCGATGCGCCGATTGTCTCCGCCTTGCGCAGGACGCGGGATCCGGCCGCGCTTTATGACCTCATCGCGGGGCGTTCTCAGCACGAAGCGGCCTAGTCGGCACCGCTACAGAGGCCTCCCGCCAGGACGCGAGGTCCCACCGAAGACAAAAGATGGGCGACGCCCGGCCCCGAGGAAATCCGGCGCCGGGCGACGCGGCGAAGTCAGTGCCGCGTAGACGCTTGCTTGGTCACACCGACATGCGCCGCGTGACCGCCCTTGCGTCCGGCCTCGGACGCCAGCGCGTGATCGCGCGAGAAGCTGCGCTTGTCCGGATTTACGGACTGCCCGCCCTTGCGTCCGGCCTTGGCGGCGAGTTCCGGATTTTGCGAAAAGCTGCGCTTTTCGTCCGGAACGCTTTGTCCACCCTTCCGTGCGATGAGCCTCTGCTTTTCGGGGTCCATAGACGCGAATCCGCGGTTCGATTTTCGGGGTTGTGGCGCTGTGTTCATACTCGTTACCTCTCTCGGCCCGTCGCTCCTCCTCAACTCTTGAGAAATAACGCCCGCGCTCAGACAAAGTTTCCCCCGTCGTGCGACATTCTGTCCCGTACGTGCTTGGTGTCAGGCCCAGAGGGACGATTGGCGCCGCACAGCTCAGCTCAAGGCCGAGGCGGGACGGCCCGCCAGCCTTAGGCCGTGCCTGCGGCCCCCGGCCGGGACCGGCGATCGAAGAAGAGCGCTTGGCTGATCACCGCTTTGAGGGCGTCCACGGCGAAGGGCTTGGCGATCAGAAATGCCGGCTCCGGCGCCTCGCCGAGCAGAAACCGCTCCGGATAGGCCGTAATGAAGATCACGGGCGTCGAAAATTCCAGGAGGATCTCGTTGACCGCCTCCAGACCCGAGCTGCCGTCGGCAAGCTGGATATCCGCGAGAATGAGGCCGGGTCGCGCCCGGGCGATCTCGGCCAGCGCCTCGGCGTGGGTGCGCGCCACCCCGACGACATTGTGGCCGAGCTCCTCCACGACCTCCCGAAGATCCAGCGCGATCAAGGGCTCGTCCTCGATGATCAGCACATCGGTGGCGAGCTGGCCGGCGATTTCGGCGTTCGCGGCGGCGATGAGGTCCCCCGCCTCCTGGACGGAGACGTCCAGCGTGGAGGCGACCTCCTCGATCCCAAAGCCCTCTAATGCGCTGAGCAAAAAGGCGATCCGGGGACGCAGCGAGATGGCCTCGAGATTGCGCCTTGCGCCGCGTTCGAGATCGCCTGCGGGGTCCGTATGAGCGTTGATCGGAGCCGCAGACCAGATGTCGAGCAGCAAGCGATAGAGCGCAATCTTCGGGTCCTCGCCGGGGCGAATGCGGTTTTCCCCTGAGGCGTCATGCTGTTCCGCGACCAATGTTTCGAGAGTCGCAAGTGCATAAGCGTCGCCGCCCTCCCGGCTCCCGGTGAGAGCGCGGGAGAATCGTCGCAGGTACGGTATGTGGCGCGCTATCTGCTGAGAGAGGGTCATTTTACACTGGGACGCTGTTGCCTAATTCCCGATCCAGTGCGGAAAATATGGAAAATTTGTCCCCAGATATCCATGGAACCAATTCCCCGCCCGCGCGTTCTCTGGCCAGTGCGTCTGTTTAGCATAGACACTCTCTGGCGTCCGCCAAAAAAAGATGCTCCACAGCTTAGAGGACTCCATGGTTAAAGCCAATCGGACAAATGGATATCGCTCCACGTCCGTAAGCCCCTCCGATGCCGCCGCCACCCAAGACGAATCCCGAGCTAAGCTTGCAGCACGTAGAGACGACAACGCTTACAAACTGCTTGGAGGGCGTTTTGGAGGCCCTCTTCAACGGGACGCGCCAGCTCCGGGCTGCCGCTCCACTGGAAATGGGAAGGCGAGCGTGGGCGAATATATCGGTCGCGAGCTGAGGGAGTTATACGACGACGTGCTGGCTCAGCCGGTGCCCGATCGCTTCCTTTCTCTCTTGAATAAATTGGAATCCGGCGCAATATCGGCCGCTGAGGCGGCGGGTAGGCGCGGGGACATGGATTGACAAGCGCGGTAGGCACTTCATTAGGCGCCGGATCGGAAGGAATGAAGGCGGACATCGTTGCCGCCATCCCTTCTTTGCGCGCCTTTGCGGTGTCTTTGAGCGGCAATCCGGATCGCGCCGACGATCTCGTGCATGACACTTTGCTGAAAGCCTTGGGAAGCATGGACTCCTTTACGGAGGGGACCAATCTCACCGCTTGGCTTTTTACGATCCTGCGCAACGCCTATTACAGCGATTATCGAAAGCGGCGACGCGAGACCGCGGACCCCGACGGCGAGTTCGCCGCAAGGCTCGAGGCGCCGCCCTCCCAGCCTGGCTACATGGATCTTTTGGATTTCCGCGAGGCGTTGCAAAAGCTGCCGGCGGATCAGCGCGAGGCGCTGATCCTGATCGGCGCGTCCGGCCTCTCTTACGACGAGGCGGCGGAGATCTGCGGTTGCGCGCCCGGAACGATGAAAAGCCGAGTAAACCGCGCCCGCAACCGCTTGTCGGAACTCCTTGGACTGGAAGATAGTCAGCGGTTGGAAGCCGAAGAGGCCTCAGCGAAGCCGAAGACCCGCCGGACCGCCGAAAGCATAGCGTCCCGCCGCTAGGGTTCACTGCCGAAATCCTCAATGCCCCGGCGCTCATCCGAATAAACGCGGGGAAAGCAGTGACGGACGGAAGTTCAGGCTCGCAAGGCGCGAAGGCGGCCGTCGCCGCCGCTATGCCTGATCTCCTGGACTGGGCGCGCGCGCAGGAAAGCTTCTGCGTCAGCGCCATGCTCCGTGCGGTGTCTGCGACGACGCTCGTCAAGCGTCGTCCGGCGATGGGACAAACCATCCGCCCCGCGCGCGGCTCGGTTCTGGCCTCGCCCGAAATGGCGTCCTACGACCCGAAGCCGGACTATTTTTTCCACTGGCTACGCGATTCCGCCATCGTCGCCGACGCGCTGCGCGAGGCGATCCAAGATGGAACGCTCGAGCCTCCAAACATCCGGCATCTCGTCGATTACGTCGAGTTCAGCCTCAAGCTCTGTCGCCTGGACGGCCCCGCTTTTCTTCAAGGAGGCGGCTATCCCGAGTTCGTAGAACCATCCTTTCGGCAGCATGTGCGCTCGCGCGAGGATATTGCGGGGATCGTGAGCGACCAAGTTCTTGGTGAGGCGCGTCACAACGCCGACGGCGGTCTCGACGTTCTGAAATGGGGCCGTCCACAAAACGACGGTCCAGCGCTGCGCGCGCTGTCGGTGATGCGTTGCCTCGAGCTCGACGCCTTCCGCGCCCGTGCGGGAGACTCGGCGCGGACTCTTTTGCGCTACGACCTCGATTACACGCTGTCGCATTGGCGCGAGCCCTGCTGCGATCTCTGGGAAGAGGCTGTCGGTTTCCACTATCACACGCGCCTCGTTCAGCAGGCGGCGCTCGCCGAAGGCGCGGCGTTTTGCGCCGCGGAGCGCGACGCCGCGCGCGCAAAGGCCTGCGGCGACGCGGCGCGCGCGTTGCTCGCCGAACTCGATTTTCACTTCGATCCCGAAGACGGCGTCTATCGCGGTCGCCTCGCGGAGACGGGGCCCAATGCGCCCCCTCCCCGGCCGCTCGATATCGCCGTCGTGCTCGCTGTGATTCATGCGGGCCGGCGCGCGGGAACGCACAGCGCCAGCGACCCGAAAATGCTCGCCACGCTCTTTGCGCTCGAGCGGCTCTTCGAGGCGGAATATCCGATCAATCGCGACAGGCCCGCCGATTTCGCGCCGGCGCTCGGGCGCTATGCCGGCGACAGCTATTTCAGCGGCGGCGCCTACTACTTCTCGACCCTGGGCGCCGCGCAATACTGCTTCCTTCTGGCGCAGGCCGTCGCAGAAGGTGAAGAGGTTGCAATCACCAACGAGAGCCGCGCGCCGCTCGCGGCGCTATGCCAAAATGACAACGCGGGATTGGCCGAAGCGGCGCTTCGCCGCGGCGACATGTATCTTGCGACAGTGCGGCGATTTACGCCTGTGTCGCGCGAGCTTTCAGAGCAGTTCAGTCAACGGGACGGCGCGCCGACCTCCGCCGACAATCTCACCTGGAGCTATGCCTGCTTCGTCACGGCGCTCGCAGCACGCCGGCGGGCCGCAAAAGCCATGGAGCTATTGCGATTAGGCTGACCATGTTAGTCCTCGTTTTGGGCCCGCGCTGCCCGCCGTGTTAATGGTCTGCGATCCATGTCGAACAAAGAGGCTCGCCCGCGCTGGCTCGTCTTCGCCGTCGGGAATCCGAGCCGCGGCGACGATGCTCTGGGTCCCCTGCTCTTGGAGCAACTCGAGCAGTGGCTCGCGAAAGGGCGCGACCTGCCGGTGGATATCGCTCTGCTGACGGATTTTCAATGGCAGGTCGAGCACGCGCTCGATTTGCGTGGCGTCGACGTCGCCATCTTCGCCGACGCCAGCGTCAGCGGCGGAACGTCCTTCGAAATCACGCCGCTCACGCCCGAATTCGATGCGAGCTACAGCACACACGCTTTGTCGCCCGCCTGCGTGCTCGCCGTCGCAGCGCAATTAGGACAGGAGCTTCCATGCTCCTGGATCTTATCCATGCGGGGCGCCGGCTTCGAGCTTGGAGCGCCGCTCAGCGCAACGGGGCACTCGGCGCTGGACGCAGCCTTCACCTATCTTTGCGCGAGCCTCGAAGCGGGACGGCTCGAAGCCGTCCGCGCTGCGTCTGCCTAGCGGCCGCGCTCACCTTTCTCAGGCGTGCGCCTCATAGGTGAAAAAGCCCCGCCCGCTCTTGCGGCCGAGATACCCCGCATCGCACATCTGCTTGAGCAGCGGGCTCGGACGATACTTCGGATCGTCGAAGCCATTGTAGAGCGTCTGCATAATGTCGAGCACGATGTCGAGGCCGATGAGATCGGCGAGGGACAAGGGCCCCATCGGGTGGTTGGCCCCGAGCTTCATCATCGCGTCCACATCCTCAGGCGCCGCGAGGCCCTCGTAGACGCAATTGATCCCCTCATTGATCATGGGGATGAGAACCCTGTTGACCACGAAGCCGTAGCTGTCCTTCGAGACGCGGGCCTTCTTGCCGATCGTCTCCGTCAGCTTCACGATGGTGTCGCAAACCTCGTCGCTCGTCTGCAGAGCGCGGATGATCTCCACCAGCTGCATCAGCGGCACGGGGTTGAAGAAGTGCATGCCGATGATGCGGCTCGGCACGGAAGAAGAGGCGGCGATCCGCGTCACGGAGATCGATGACGTATTGGTCGCAAAGATCGCGTCGGGGCGGCAGATCCCGTCGAGCTCCTGGATGAGCTTGGTTTTGACGTCGATATTCTCGACGATAGCCTCCACGACCAGATCGCAGTCCTTGAAGTCGCCCATGCTGGTCGTCAGGCGAATGCGGCCGAGCGCCTTTTCCGCGTCCTGTGCGGAGATTTTCTCTTTCGACGCCATGCGATCCAGGCTCTTCTTGATCGTCTTCAATCCGCGATCGAGCGCGGCCTGGTTCAGATCGCGGATCACGACCGGGAAACCAGCCATCGCAAAGGTCTGGGCCACGCCATTCCCCATCGTCCCAGCGCCCACAACGCCAATCTGCCGAATCTCTGACATCGAAATTTCCCCCGGTTAAGTGCTTCTGGCCTAACCCAGCCCACATCATCAATTGCGCAGGCGACGATCGATCAGCGTTCCATCGGCTGCGCGGAGTTCGACGGCGAGCGGCATCTTGCCGAGCGCATGGGTCGCGCAGGAAAGGCACGGATCGAAAGCGCGGATCACCACCTCTAGATGGTTGAGAAGGCCCTCCGTGATGACCTCGCCGTCGAGATCGCGGAGCGCCACCGCGCGCACGGCTTCATTCATCACCTGATTATTATGCGTCGTGCTGACGATCAGATTGCACATGGTAATCAGATCGTCCTCTCCGACTTCATAGTGATGGATGAGCGTGCCGCGCGGCGCTTCAAGGATGCCGACGCCGCTACGGCCGCGAGGACCACTACCCATGCGTTCGCCGCGAATGAGATCGGGATCGACGAGAAGCTCGCGAATAAGCTCAGCCGCATGCAGCATTTCGATCATGCGGGTCCAATGATAGGCGAGCGGCGCGTGATTGATCCTGCCGGCGGACGCCGCGACGAAGGCGCGGCGCTCAGTTTCGGCGAGCGGTGTCGGAATGAAGTCGCAATTTTGCACGCGGGCGAGCGGCCCGACCTTGTACCAGCCCTCCTCGCGTCCCCGCGATCGGAGGTAAGGGAATTTCATATAGCTCCAAGACTTGACCTCCTCGCTGATGAGCTGGTCGTAATTCCGGTCGGGAATCTGGTCGAAGAGGATCGCGCCCTCTTCGTCGCGCACGCGCAATACGCCGTCATAGAATTCGAAGCCGCCATCGGGACGAACGAGCGACATGAAGCTCGAGCGGGCGAGGCCGAACTCGGCATATTCACGCTCATTCGCGCTCGCGAGCTTCTTGACGAGATCGACCGCATCCTTGGACCAAGCGACCATTCGGTCGGCTTCGGCGAGAAGCTCGTCCCGCTCGGCTTCCGAGAGAAGCTTGTTGATGCCGCCCGGAACAGCGCCGGTGCCGTGCACGCGCTTGCCGGAGGTATGACGAATGACCTCCTGTCCCCATTTGCGCAGCAGGACGCCCTGTCGCGCCACGTCAGGATATTGCTCGGCCACCGCGACGATGTTGCGACGTCCGACCTCTGCGTCGAAACCGAACAGCATGTCCGGCGAAGCCAGCATGAAGAAATGCAGCGCGTGCGACTGCACGATCTGGCCGTAATGCATGAGCCGGCGCATCTTGTCGGCGCTCGGCGGCGGCGGAGTCGCGCCGACGACATGGTCGAGCGCTTTGGCGGCGGCAAGTTGATGCGAAACCGGGCAGATGCCGCAGAGTTGCTGCACCATCACCGGCGCTTCCCAATAGGGTCGCCCCTGCACGAATTTCTCGAAGCCTCGGAATTCGACGATATGCAGCCGCGCCTGCCGCACGTGGCCCTCGTCGTCCATGAGCAGGGTGATCTTGCCGTGGCCTTCGACCCGGGAGATCGGCTCGATCGCGATACGACGTAGCTTCTGCGGTTCAGCGGCTGTTTCGAGTTCGAAAGCCATGATGCGCCTTTAGTCGAAGTGGCGGAGCGGATAGGGGAGATAAGGGGTCGCGCCGCCCATGAGATCGGTCAGAAGCTTCCAGATCGCGTCGGCGGAGGGCGGGCAACCGCAGAGGAAATGATCGACGTGGACGATCTCGCGGATCGGACGAACCTTGTCGAGCAGAAGCGGCAACTCGGGATCATTTGGAACGAAGGCGTGCTCGCGATCGAGCGCATAGCCCGTCTGATAGACCTCCAGCAGGATGTGCTCCAGATCCAGATGATTGCGCTGCGCGGGCAAACCGCCATTGATCGCGCAGGCGCCGACGGCGACGAGCGTTTTGCACTGTTCGCGAAACTCGCGCAGCACTTGCACGTTCTCTGCGTTGCAGACGCCTCCTTCGACGAGGCCGATGTCGCAGGGTCCGACCTCCTTGATGTCGGTCAGCGGCGAGCGGTCGAACTCGATATGTTCGACAAGCTCGAAAAGGCGCTCGTCAATGTCGAGGAAGGAGGTGTGACAGCCGAAGCAGCCGGCGAGCGAGACAGTCGCAACGCGCAGTTTGGGCTTGGTGCTCATCGCTTCTCCTCCTCGGCGGTCGCGAGATCGAGCGCGCTGATCGGCTCCTGATCAAAGATGCGCTCGCCGATCGGAACCGCAAAGCCGCGTCTTTTGTGCAGAATCACCCCGACCGGGCAGATATTGGCGGCGAGGTCATCCTTGTCGAGATCGGTGTCGACGAGGCGTTCCGACTCAGCGTTGACGACGAGATGCTTGTTGATGCCGCGCCCGCCGAGGGCGAAGACGTTCTTCTTGTCTATGTCGCGGCTCGCGCGGATGCAGAGCTCGCAGAAGATGCAGCGGTTGAAGTCGAGCAGAATATCGGGATGGGAGGCGTCGACGGGGCGGTCCGGAAAAAACCGATTGTGACGCGGCGCGAGGATTTCCAGTTCATAGGCGAGCGCCTGCAACTGACAGTTTCCGCTCTTCTCGCAGCAAGGGCAGAAGTGATTGCCCTCCGAGAACAACATGGTGATGAGCTCGCGACGCTCGTCCAAGATCTCCTCGGTCGCGCTCTGGACGACGAGGCCCTCGCGTGCGGGCGTCGCGCAAGCCGACATCTGCCGCCCGTCGATCTTCACCACGCAGAGCTTGCAGCTGCCGTGCGCGGGGAACCGCTCGTCCCAACAAAGATGAGGGATGAAATGCCCGGCCCGCCGGGCGGCAGCGAGCACGCTCTCGCCATCCTCGAAAGGCACGGACGCGCCGTCAAGGAGAAAGGCCCTGCTCATGGTGTTTCCTCGGTAAAGTGGGCCAGCGCGTCGTCGCGCCCGGTCATCAGGCGCGCGCGCGCGAGCGCCGCATCCAGACTAAAGGCCGGCTGGAAGTCCTCATGCAGCATGCGCGCATCAAACGAGGGGCGAAACTTGCGCATGCCCTCGAGGACGGGATTGGCGGCGGCCTGACCGAGCCCGCAGTGGCTCGTCGCCTGCAGCAAATGGTTGAGGCGTTCAATTTCGGTCAGATCGAGCGCAGAACCGTGTCCGGCCTCGAGCTTCTGCATGAGATCGCGCAGCAGCGTCGTGCCGATACGGCACGGCGTGCAGAAGCCGCAGCTCTCATGCGCGAAGAAGCGCACAAAATTATTGGCGGTCTCGAACATGTCGCGGCTCTGACCGAAGATCATGAAGGCGCCCGCCGTCGGCGCGTCCTCGAAGGCCACGCGGCGGTCGAACTCGCGCTCGGCGATGGTGATCCCCGCGGCGCCGCCGTGCTGCACCGCCTTGGGATGCTCCGCGCCGCAAGCTGCCAGCACTTCGCGAAAGGTGACACCGAAAGGAAATTCATAGACGCCAGGCGCCGTGCAGTCGCCCGATATGGAAAGGAGCTTGGTCCCGGTCGACTGCGGCGCGCCGATCTTTGCGAAGGCTTCGCCGCCATGGGCTGCGACGAGCGTCGCAAGCGCCAGCGTCTCGACGTTGTTCACGCTCGTCGGCTGGCCGAGGTAGCCGTGCGTCACCGGGAACGGGGGGCGAATACGCGGCACGCCGCGCTTGCCTTCGAGCGATTCGATGAGCGCCGTCTCCTCGCCGCAGACATAGGCGCCGGCGCCGAGATGGATGTCGATGTCGAAGTCGAATCCCTCAACCCCGAGAATCGAGCGCCCCAGCAGACCTTCGCGGCGCCGGCGCGCCAGCACCGCTTCCAGAGCGTCGCGCAAATAGCGGTATTCGCCACGCAGATAGAGAAATCCGCGCTTGGCTTCGAGCGCGAAGGACGCGAGCGTCATGCCCTCGAACACATGGTCGGGCATGAGCGTGAGCAGCACGCGGTCCTTGAACGTCCCGGGCTCGCCTTCGTCCGCGTTGCAGACGACGACTCTCCCGCGCGGCTCACGCACGGGCGCCTGCCGGCAGAACTCCCATTTGCGCCCCGTGGCGAAGCCCGCGCCACCCCGACCGCGAAGACCGGACCGCAGGACTTCGGCGAGCAACGCCTCAGGTCCCGTTCCGATCGACTTGCGCAGCGCCTCGCCCGGCTGAAGACCGCTCGAGAGCAAAATGTCGCGACGCCGCAGATTGTCGGCCACGACGAAAAACTCCTGCGGCCAACGATCCAACGGAACCTGATCGCGCACCAAGGTCGCAATCGCGTCGATTCGTTCGGGCGTCAGTCGCGTGACGGGCAGGCCGTTGACGAGCAGCGAAGGCCCCTGGTCGCTCATGCCGATGCAAGAGGTGACATCGACGCTGACGAGCCCATCTTCGGAGAGCTTGCCGGGCTCGAGCCAGAGCTTCCGGCAGAGATCGAGCATGAGCGCGCGGCTTCCCTGCATCTCCTCGATGATATTGTCGGCGAAAAGCAGACGATAGCGCCCGACTGGGCGCAGCGAGAGAAAGCTGTAAAAGCTCGCCACCCCTTCGACCTGGGCGTGCGACAGATTCAGCCCCGCGGCAATGCGCGACAAGGCTCGCGGCGGCAACCAAGACAACCGCTCTTGCACCTCGATCAAAATCTGCAGGAGAAGCGTCGGGTCGACCCCGCGCCGGGTCAGCACGGCGTCCACCGCCTCGTCCACGTGGGCGGGCCGGTCCTCAAGGACCAAGGGCGCAGCGGTTGGCGCGGTCGACATGTTACCTCCCGTTTCGTGGTTCCTTGTGCAAATGTCCTCAATAACGCTTCATTTTTAGGGCATTGCGTTTTACCACCTTCAACCTAGGCGGCAACATTATATGAAATATGACGAGCAACTTCGCGGTGCGACCCCAAACGATGCGGCAAAATATCGCTCCCTCTCGGTCATTCCTCGGAGTTTGCACGAATCGTGCTCTTGAGGGCCGCTTCTGCTAGCCTGAGCGCAAGAGACACACGAGAACCGGAGCGACAAGCGATGGCAGATGAATGGTATTATGCGGAGAACGGTGAGAGCTTCGGCCCATTGCCCGGCGCCGAAGTGCTCAAGCGCGTCCAAAAAAGCGGCAGCGAGCCACTCTACGTTTGGAGAGAGGGTTTGGCCGAATGGACCGACGCGCGAGAGGCGCCGGAGTTTGCCGCGGCCTTCGGCAAGAAAGATGCGCGGAGAACGACCTTCGTGGAGGGGGCCCAGGCGGCCCTTCTCAAAGGGCGCGAGAACCTGGCGAAGCGGAAGATCGCGGAGCGCGCGCGGCACGAACTCATAGCCTATCTCGGGGTGTCGGGTTATCTGCTGGTCTGGTTCAGCGCCGTCCTGTTTTATAAGTCGACCATTCTGCGTAGCGTGGGGATCGAGTTTGCGCCCTTTGCGCTCGCTGCGGTGAAAGCGCTCATATTGGGCAAATTCATCCTCGTGCTGGAAGCCTTCAAATTTGGCGAGAGAGGACACCAAAGCGATCGACTCATCGTCGACATCCTCAAGATGGCTTTGTTGTTCACGCTCGCCCTGTTCGCGCTCTCGGTCATCGAGGAGGTCGTCGTCGGCCATTTCCATGGGCGCACAGCTTCAGAGGTTCTCAAGGATTTTGGCGGCGACCGTACGCTACAGTCCTTGGCCTCGGCCATCCTCGTCTTCCTCGTCTTGCTTCCCTATCTCGCCTTCCGGCGCCTTGCATCGGTGTTCGGCGAGCTGCCGGAGCTCCTCTTCCTGCGCCGTCCACGGGAAACGCTAAAAGCGGAGGCGCAAGAAGCACGCGACTGAGGTCGCCGATCGTTCCTCAACAGCTCCAAAGCGCTCGCGTCACGCCAAAATCCCCACCGCCCGCGCGGCGACGAGCGCGATGGTCACGAGCGAGATCAGCGCTTGCACCATCATCAGGATCTTTGCGCGCGGCGTGAGCGGAAAGGTGTCGGCCGGCGAGAAGGCCGTCGCATTTGTGAAGGCGAGGAACAGATAATCGACATAGCCGGGCTCGCGAATGCGGCGCGTAAAGCTCACGGGGAGCGTCTGCTGCGTGAAGACGAAGTCGGGGTAACCTTCGGACCGCGCGCCGGGCGGCTTCTTGTCGAGGTTCCAATACCACAGCGAGAAAATAACGACATTCGTCGCCCAGATATTCAGCGCGTCGACGAGCAGCGATTTGCCGCTGCTCGCGTGCCCGCGCATGATCGCGTGCACCAACCCCCCGAGCGCGAGCAGATTGGCGACGCTGACGAGCCCGGTCAACACGAAGAAAGCCGCGTGGATCATGCTGCGATGCTTGACGAGCCGGAGCCACGACTCGCTCTCGATCTCGCTTCCGCCGTGCTTCCTCTCGACGCCGAGCGTCCAAGCGGTCGCGGCCGACAATGGCAGGAGAAGAGCGAGCTCCAGGCTCGGCATCACCCATCGTGGCAGGACGGTGAGATCGTTGACGAGCAGAAACTGCAGCGCCACGATGACGAGCACGGCGCCGCGCGCCAGCCAGATGTCCGTCGGATCGGCGGGAGTCCCGTCCCTTTTCTTTCTCGCCGGCGAGCTTTCGCTCTGCGTCACGCGTCTCTCCAAGCTTTGTCGCGTCGAATGCCCGCTCTTGCACCGCAGAGGAGTTGAGGCCGGTTGCAGACTCTCTAATCAGGCAAGCGCCGAACAAAACTATTCGCGCGCTCCTCCTTCCATTCTAGAGCATGAGAAGTGCGAGGCGAGGTTCAGATTTGGACATGCTCCAAGATTTTGATTTGGCGCGTAGTCTTTTCCGATCGCCTGCCTCCACCCGATCGGGGCGCGCTTTGGGGCCCTAAGGCGCACATCGCAGGCGCCGCGAAACGGAAAGTCGCGAAACCTCAATTCATCGGGATCGAGGGCGCCAGCCGGCGCGGCTTGAAATCGGTCGAAAGGGCCAGGCGCATCGGTCCGCCCGGCTTGCGCCTTCTCAAAAATCCGTGCAAGCCGGCGCATTCCCTTCCCGCCCCGAAAGCGCCCCTGCCCTTGACCTCTTTCACGGTGCTCACGCCGCTCATCGTCGCCACGGCGCTCTTTATGGAAAATCTCGACGGCACGGTGCTCTCGACCGCGCTGCCCGCAATGGCGGCGGATCTGCACGAAGACCCCGTGGCGCTGAAACTAGCGCTCACCTCTTATCTTCTGGCGCTCGCCGTATTCATTCCGCTCTCGGGCTGGGCGGCCGACAAGTTTGGCGCGCGCAAGGTGTTCTCGGCGGCAATCGTCGTCTTTACGCTGGGCTCCGTCCTCTGCGGCCTCTCGTCGACGCTTCTCTCGGTCGTGCTCTCGCGCGTCGTGCAGGGCGCGGGCGGCGCGATGATGGTGCCGGTCGGCCGCCTCGTGATCTTGCGCACCGCGCCAAAGGCCGAGCTCGTCACCGCGATGGCCTGGCTGACGATCCCGGCGCTGATCGGCCCCTTGATCGGCCCCCCGGTCGGCGGCTTCATCGCGACCTATTACCACTGGCGCTACATCTTCTGGATCAATGCGCCGATCGGCCTTCTCGGCGTCATCCTGGCGACGCTCTTCATTCCCGATCTCAAGGAGGAAGAAGTCTGGCCGCTCGACATTCGCGGCGCCTTGCTCAGCGGCGTGGGCCTTTCGGCGACAGTCCTGGGCTTCAGCTTGGTAGGCGGCGAGGTCGACTCCTCCTTCGTCGTCGTCATCCCGCTGCTCGTGGTCGGCGCCGTCGCGCTTCTCCTCTACTGGCGGCATGCGCAGCGCACGCCGACACCGATCCTCGATCTGGGTCTCTTGAAAATTCCGACGTTTCGCGCCGCGCTCATCGGGGGCTTCCTCTTCCGCATCGGCGTCGGCGCGATTCCCTTCCTCCTGCCGCTGCTCTTGCAGTTGGGATTCGACCTCAGCGCCTTTCAGTCCGGCTCGCTCACCTTTGTCGCCGCAGCCGGCGCCATGGCGATGAAGACGACGGCGAAGCCGATCCTGCACCTCTTCGGCTTTCGCCGGGTGCTGGTCCTTAACGCGCTGCTCTGCTCCCTTTTCTTGATCGCCAACATCTTCTTCCAGGCATCGACGCCGCATTGGGTCATGATGCTGGTGCTGCTCGTCGGCGGATTCTTCCGCTCGCTCGAGTTCACCGCGCTCAATGCGATCGGCTTCGCCGATATCGATCAGCGCGACATGAGCCGCGCGACAAGCTTTTCGGCCGTTGGCCAGCAACTGTCGCAGTCTTTCGGCGTTGCGATCGGCGCCGTGGGATTGGAGCTTTCGCGCTCCGCGCACGGCGGCGGAGCGCTGCGATCCGAGGACTTCGCGGCGGCGTTTCTTGCGGTGGCGGCCGTCTCGGCGGCGAGCGTGTTGTTCTTCACCCCGCTCGCGCAGGATGCGGGCGACGAGCTTGCGGGGCGCGTGATGGAGGAGTGACGAGGGCATGCGAGACGGGGGCGCTCCGTCATCCTGTCCCCGCCAGGATCGAAGAACTCAATTTAGCCGCTATAGAAGCTTCGCCATGTCCAGACCATCAGGGCCGGCCAGATCGGAGCAGTCGCCAAGGCGCAGGATAGCGCCAGACCGAGAGTAAACGCCCTGCGCCGAAAGTCGCTATGAGATTCGGCATCTCCCCGAACCCACGTCAGCTCGACGATCCATCCAAGCGAGTAACAGCCATTCGCAAGCAGCCCAAACAGGATCGTTCCTAGGATGATTGCAAAGGGCTCCTCGAAATCCTCTCCGGGTTCGACGAGACTTTCGCCGATCAGCATCATGATCGAGACCGACGCCGCACCGACAAGGCCAACGACGAGATTGTAAGGAATGCGGCGCAGCTCCCACCAGCCGATGACGCGCCACGCGCTGGGTTTGCGGGCTTGGGAGCCTAATGGGCCCTGCATGCCTCTGCTTTCCTTTCGCGCCCCCTCACCGCAGCAGCGAAAACCTCAGTTAGCTCTCCTCCGGCGCTCGCAGGCCCTCCCCCGACTCGGGGACGGCGCCGAGCACGCGATTGCCGTCGATCCGGACCCTGCCCGAAGTTACGAGCCGCAGCGCCAGCGGGTATATTCGGTGCTCTTCCTGAAGCACGCGCGCGCCTAGGCTTTCCGGCGTGTCGTCGTCCGTCACGCGCACGGCGGCCTGCGCGACGATCGGGCCTTCGTCCATTTGCGGCACGACGAAATGCACCGTGCAGCCGTGAATCTTCACCCCGTCATGAATCGCGCGCGCATGCGTGTCGAGCCCGCGATAGGCGGGCAAGAGCGACGGATGGATGTTCAGCATCCGCCCGGACCAGCGCGAGACGAACCAGGGCGTGAGCATGCGCATGAAGCCCGCAAGACAGAGAAACTCGATGCGATGCGCCTCGAGCAGCATCTGCATCGACCGCTCGAACTCCTCGCGGCCGGCGTAGATCTTGTGATCGACCGCGGCAGTCGCCAATCCCATCGCCTTGGCGCGCGAAAGCCCGGGCGCTTCGGAGCGGTTCGACAGCACGAGCGCGATCTCCGCCGGATAATCCGGCGCGCGCGCCGCCGCGATCAGCGCGTCCATGTTCGAGCCGCGGCCAGAGATCAGGATCGCGGTGCGCAGGCGGCTCAAAGCGCGAGCTTTCCGCGATAGGAGACTCGAGTTTCGCTGTCGACCGCGACGATCTCGCCGAGAACGACCGGCGCTTCTCCCGCTTCCTTGAGCGCCGAGATCGCGTCCTCCACGCCGTCCCGCGCGACGGCGACGACCATGCCGATCCCGCAGTTGACGGTGCGCAGCATCTCGGGCTCCGCAACGCCGCCCGCGCGCGCGAGCCAGCCAAAAACTTCCGGGACGTCGATGGCGGAAAGGTCCAGTGCTGCGCCGAGCCCCTTCGGCAGCACGCGCGGAAGATTGTCGGGAAAGCCGCCGCCGGTGATATGCGCCAGGGCGAGGATCTGGGAGCTGCGCTTCAGCGTCGCGAGCAGCGGCTTCACATAGATGCGCGTCGGCTCGAGCAGCGCCTCGGCAAGCGTCTTTTGCGCCGCGAAGGGCGCCGGCGCGTCCCAGGCCAGCCCTGCGCGCGCGACGATGCGGCGCACGAGCGAGAAACCGTTGGAGTGGACGCCCGAGGACTTGAGGCCAAGAAGAACATCCCCCGCGGCGACGGGCTTCGGCAACAACGCGCCGCGCTCTACCGCGCCGACGGCGAAGCCCGCGAGATCGTAGTCGCCTTCCGCGTAAAGACCTGGCATTTCCGCCGTCTCGCCGCCGAGCAGCGCACAGCCGGCCTCGACGCAGCCCGCGGCGATCCCCTTCACGACACTCGCCGCCTCTTCAGGGGAAAGCTTCCCGGTTGCATAATAGTCCAGGAAAAACAGGGGCTCGGCCCCCTGCACGACGAGGTCGTTGACGCACATGGCGACGAGATCGATCCCGATCGTCGCGTGGCGGCCGGCTTCGATCGCGATCTTGACCTTGGTGCCGACCCCGTCGTTGGCGGCTACCAACAGCGGATCGGAGAAGCCGGCGGCCTTAAGGTCGAAGACGCCGCCAAAGCCCCCGATCTCGCCATCGGCGCCGCGCCGACGGGTCGCGCGCACGGCGGGGCGGATCAGCTCAACCAAGCGATTGCCGGCGTCGATGTCGACACCGGCCTCGGCGTAAGTGAGGCCGTTGCTGTTGCCCTGCATCTTTCGGCCCCGTCGGAAAGCGCCCCTGCCCTCCTCGCGTTCTTGAGGAAAGGCCGGGGCGCTGTCAAATTGCGCGGCGCAGCAAAATTTGCCGCGCGGCGGCGCACGGCGCCCGATGCATAGGCGCCTACATTCTGATAAGGCTGCGCCCGGCGCGCGACCGGGCCGCGCCGCGACAGACCGCGCCGGCGAAAACGAGTCCTTCATGCTGCAAACGGCGCTCCGCCTGGCTCTCACGGCGGCAATGCTTTTTTCCGCGGTGGCCTTCTTCCTGAAGCGCCCGGACGAGCCCGTGGTCACCTGCGAGACCGTCAACAATGGGCGCTTCAACTACAAAATCCTGGTTGTCGGCGAATCCTGGGCGGCGGGCGGCAAGTTCTTTCCCGAACTGCAGGAGACCGTCTCGCAGCGCTTGGGCGGGCGCGGCGTCGAAGCCTGCGCAATCGGATTTTCTGGCAGAAACTCGAAGCTGCTCTATTACGAGCTCCTCGAGAAATTTCCACTCGCAAAGCTCTACGGCCTCTGGGACGAGAGGAAGCCGGACACCGTCGTGCTGATGACGGGCGTCAACGACGAAATTCAGCACATCGGCCCCGCCGCCTACGTCGAATATACGAAAAAGCTCGTCGAATATTTTTCACGCGTCGAGAACGTCGAGGTGATCGCCGTGCCGCGGGTCAACGAGCGCAACTACAAATCGCCCAATCTCTTCAGCCGGATCAAGCGCAAGATTCTGATGTGCTTTTGGGATAATTGCGAAATGCAGGCCAACGACGTTTATCGCATCGCGCTCTTTCGCGATCACCCCGATCTGCGGGTGATCGACTTCGACGATTTCATCCCGCGCTATAGAGGCCATGAGGACTGCTATACCGCCGACGGCGTGCATCTCATCGACGAATGCTTGCACAAATATGGCGTCTTCGTCGGCAAAGCGCTGACTCTCGCCGGGGAGAACAGAGAAGCGCGGCCGTCGCCCGGGGACATTGGGGCTGCTCGCTGAAGGCGCAGCAGGCTCCTAATCCACCGCGACCGCCGGTGGCTCCCAAAATCATTGCGCTTTCCAGAGGAGCCGGATATAGGGGGAAATCCCCGCATGGTCGCAGTCAGTTTCCGCCCGTCCCGGACGGCGCGCGAGTATTCCGTCCATGGGGCGCAAGCCCCAGCCCGGGGCCAGAAACGCCAAGGAGTTTCGCCATGAGCAACGCACCGTTGATGCCGAAGGCGACGGCCGTGTGGCTCGTCGAGAACACGTCGCTCACGTTCGACCAGATCGCCGAATTCTGCAAACTGCATCCGCTCGAGGTCAAGGGCATTGCGGACGGCGAGGTCGCGGCCGGCATTCGCGGACAGGACCCGATAACCTCGGGACAGCTCTCGCGCGAGGAAATCGCCAAGGGCGAGGCCGACCCGAACCATCGGCTCAGCATCTTCGTCTCGAAGATCAAGCTTCCCGAGGTCAAGCGCCAGCGCGGTCCGCGTTACACGCCGCTGTCCCGCCGCCAGGATCGCCCCAATGCGATTCTGTGGCTCTTGCGCAACCACCCCGAGCTCAAGGACGCGCAGGTTATGCGGCTCGTCGGCACGACCAAGACGACGGTCAAGGCCATCCGCGACCGCACCCACTGGAATTCTGCGGCGCTGACGCCGATGGACCCGGTGACGCTCGGCCTCTGCTCCCAGATCGACCTCGATTTCGAGGTCCAGCGCGCCGCCAAGGAGCGGCCCCAGCAGGTCGTCGACCACGGCCCGATGCTGGCGCCGCCCGAGGAGACCGTGCAGCCCTATTACGAGCCCGACCACACCGAGGAGGAGGTCTTCGGCAAACGCGTCACCCCCGCCGCGCCGGCGGAGGAAGAGGATCACTTCGACGCCGACCGCGTCTTCGGCCGGCTGAAGGACCTCGACCTCGGGCAGTGAGAGCAGGCCTGCGCTCTCGGGCCTCCTGGCGTGACGGAACGCGTTTTGCTCCAGCGGACGGCGCAGGCGCGAGCCCGCTCGTCCCTCGAACGAAATCTTCACGAGATGAGCCATCGCGCGAAGGCACGGTTCTGAAACGCGCTTTGAACCAATTTTGGGGGCGCCGCTGTGACAGCTTCGGCCTTTGAGTGCGATCTCGACCGCAATGCGGCCAATTTCCAGCCGCTGACGCCCATCACCCTGCTCGCGCGGGCCGCGGCGGTCTTCCCCGACAGGACCGCCATCATCCACGGCGATCTGCGACGCAGCTACGCGGAATTCTTCGCGCGCAGCCGGAGGCTGGCGAGCGCGCTGGCGCGGCGCGGCTTGCGGCGCGGCGACACCGTCTCCGTCATGCTCGCCAACACGCCGGCCATGCTCGAATGCCATTACGGCGTGCCAATGATCGGCGCCGTGCTGAACACGCTCAACACGCGGCTGGACGCCCCTGTTCTGGCCTTCATGCTCGATCACGCCGAGGCCAAGGCGCTGATCGTCGACCGCGAGTTCTCCGCGCTGACGCGCGACGCGCTGGCGCTCGCGCAGACAAAGCCGCTCGTCATCGATTACGACGACCCGGAGTTCCAGGGTGAGGGCGATCCGCTCGGGGAGATCGAGTACGAAGCCTTCGTCGCGAGCGGCGATCCCGAATTCGCCTATGCCGGCCCCACCGATGAATGGGATGCGATCTCGCTCAACTACACCTCGGGGACGACTGGCGACCCCAAGGGCGTCGTCTATCATCACCGCGGCGCCTATCTGCTCGCGCTCGGCAACGTGCTGACGGGGAACATGGGCCGCCATCCGGTCTATCTCTGGACGCTGCCCATGTTCCACTGCAACGGCTGGTGCTTCCCCTGGGCGCTGTCTGTCGTTGCCGGCGTCCACGTCTGCCTGCGGCAGGTGCGCGCGGGGCATATCTACGAGCTTATGGCCGAGCATGGCGTGACGCATCTCTGCGGAGCGCCGATCGTGATGTCGACGCTGCTCGGCGCCTCGGATTCCGAAAAACGGCCGCTAAAAGCGACGGCGCGCTTCTTCACGGCGGCCGCGCCCCCGCCGCAGGCGGTGCTCGCGGCGATGAAGGACGCGGGCTTCGAAGTGACCCATCTCTACGGCCTGACCGAAACCTATGGTCCTGCAGCCGTGAATGAGTGGAAGGCCGAGTGGGAGGCTCTCGAGCCCGACGCGCGCGCCGCGAAGATGGCGCGGCAGGGCGCGCCCTATGTGGTGCTCGACGCGCTGGAGGTGATCGACCCCGAAACCATGCAGCCGACCCCGCGCGACGGCGAGACGATGGGCGAGGTGATGTTTCGCGGCAACGTCGTCATGAAGGGCTATCTCAAAAACAAGCGGGCGACCGAGGCGGCCTTCGAGGGGGGATGGTTTCACTCCGGCGATCTCGGCGTCATGCATCCGGACGGTTACATCCAGCTCAAGGACCGCTCGAAGGACATCATCATTTCCGGCGGCGAGAATATTTCGTCGATCGAGGTCGAGGACGCTCTATTCAGGCATCCCAAGGTGCGGGCCGCGGTGGTGGTCGCCGCGCCGGACGAAAGGTGGGGAGAGACGCCCTGCGCCTTCGTCGAATTGAAGGACGGAGCGAGCGCGACCGCCGAAGAACTCATCGCCTTCGCCCGCGACAATTTGGCGCATTTTAAATGCCCCCGCCGTGTGGTCTTTGGAGACCTGCCGAGGACGTCAACCGGCAAGATTAAAAAGTTCGAACTCAGAGAGCGTGCGCGTAACCTCTGAGGAGAACGAGAGTAAAGCGTACAGAGCGACGCCAGCAACCGTAGAACGATTGCTGGCGTGGCGAGCGTCAGGAAAATGACGCGAGATTGATTTAGATGAACAGGCCCAAAGCGCCGCCCGCGAGACCGCCGACAACGCCAGCAGCGACGGTGTTCGTGAGGCCACCGAGGGCAAAGGAGGCGAGGCCGCCGAGGATGAGGGCGCCGACGCCAGCGAAGATGTAAACGTTCGGCGTGAGTTCGAGTTCTTTGGAAGCCATTATTCCTCTCCTTCTTTCTTTTGGCTGAGCTTCGCGCCTTTGTCGTGCGTATCCGACGCGTTGGCTCGTTTCCCCTAGAGGGTCGACTAACGACCGTAGTCAAGTTAACACAAACGCGAGCGCTGTCCAGGGGCGTTCGGGGGCGTCGCCCCACGGGCTTTTCTCACTCCCAGGCCTAAAACCCTCGGCAAAACCGATACAAGCGCGACGGCAACCCGTTTTCCGCGCAAAAATCGCCGCTTCCATCTTTTTTCTGACCGGGCGCGGCGAAGCCCTTTTGTCTCAATTCATCAGGCAAAGGGTCGGCCGGCGCCCGCTTTCATCCCTGTGTGCGCGATTCGCCCTACGAGCGAAGAGTCAGCCGCGTCCAACCGTCGCGAGCGCCACATTGTGCTGCATGCGGCGCACCATCAGCCGCATGAGATAGAAGCCGAATTGCGGATTTTGCGTCACGAGCTGCATCAGGTCCGAATAGCGGAGCGACAGCAGCTCGACGTCGGTTTCGGCCACGGCGGTCGCCGTACGCTTCTGCTCATCCGCGAAGAGACCGAGCTCTCCGAACATCGCGCCCGGCCCCAGCGACACGTCCTTCTCGGGGACGCGGATTTTGCCCTTGACGATCACATATGCGGCGTCGGCCGCATCGTCCTTGCGATAGAGCGTGACGCCCTCCGGCACCTTCTTGGGGCGCATATAGGGGCGCAGCCAGTCGGCGTGAAAGTCGTCCTCCGTGGCGAGCCGCACCGCCGTGATCAAGCGCTTCATCTGCAAGAGCCGCCAAACGTTCAGCGGCAGGAGCAAAGCGTTGAAGGCGAAGAGCGGATAAAAGGCGCTGCCCTGGAGGAAGAAGTAAAGAGCGAAGAGCGCGTTCGCAAGGATCGCCGCGACGCGCAACGGGATCATCGTGTTCGACACATAGGCGTAAACGTTCGCCGCCCCCGCCAGATAGCCCAGCGCCTGGATGAGATAGTGGCTCCAATGCATCCTAAGTCATCCGCGCCTTGGACCGCCGTCGCTTCGCTTCGCTCGAACAAGAGGAAGAAAAAGCCGGCCGCAATCCGCATATAGACGACCGCCGGATTGCATGTCGAGACGGCTGGCCTGTGCCGCGGGGTCCTGCCGCCCGAGAAACCCCGCCCCTGCCGGCGGCGGGTCGCGCGGCCTTGGCGCCAGGACGCTTAAATTCTATACCGCTCGCGACGGCCGGACGCCCGGCCGCCTTTCTCCCGGGTGTCCATGTCCCAGAGGCTTCAGCTCGTTCTGGCGCTGCTCGTCGCGGCGTTCGTCGGCGCACAGCTCCCGCGCCTGGCAACCACCCTCCGAAGCGCGCTGAGCTCGAGCGAGGAGAAGGCGAAAGTCGAGAAAAAGGCGAAAGTTGAATCGCCGAAAACTGACGACAATCTCGTCCGTCTCACCGAATCGCAAATCCAAGCCGCCAAGATCACCACGGCGCAGATCGAGCCCGGCTTCATCCGTCGCAAGATTTCTGTCCCCGCCTCCATCACGCCCGACCCTGAGCTCGTCGGACACGTCGCCGCGAAAGTCGCCGGCACGGTCGCAGAGTTGCGCAAGAAGCGCGGCGATTCCGTCGCCAAGGGTGAGGTCGTGGCGGTCCTCGATTCGCGGGAAGTGGCGGACGCCAAAAGCGAATATCTCGCCGCCGTGACCCATCACGACTTGCAGAATACGCTGTTTCAGCGTGACAAAGGTCTTTACGCCAAGCAGATCATCGCCGAGCAGCTGTTCTTGAAGTCGCGGGCGGCGCTGACCGAGGCGAAGCTTCGCCTCGACCTCGCCCGCCAGAAGCTTGCGGCCCTCGACATTTCGGACGCGGAGCTCGCCGCGCTGCCCAGTGAGCCGATATCCGCGCTGCGCGAGAAGGAGATCCGCTCGCCCGTCGCCGGAAGGGTGTCGGAGCGCCTCGTTTCCATCGGGCAGCCCGTCGGCGGCGAAGGACAGGCCAAGGAAATCTACGTCGTCACCGACCTCTCGACCGTCGAGGCCGACCTCGCCGTGCCGGTCGCCGATATGCCTTTCGTCAAGGAAAAGCAGCGCGTCACGATTTCGACCCCCGAGGGCCGCGACGTCGCGGGAACCGTGGACTACGTCAACGCGATGCTGACTACGGAAACGCGGGCAGGCCATGTCATAGCCGTCTTTCCGAACCAAGATGGAGCACTGCGGCCCGGGAGCCTTTTGACCGCGCAGGTCATCATCGGCGAGCAAAAGGTCCCTGCGATGGCGCCGCGCGCGGCGGTCCAGATGGTCGCCAATGAAAGCGTCGTCTTCGTGCGCAACGCGGAGGGCTTCGAGAAGCGCGTCGTGGAGACGGGCGCCAAGGACGACGAGAACATTCAGATAAAAGCCGGCGTCAAACCGAACGAGATCGTCGCCGTGGACAATAGTTTCGTGCTCAAGGCGGAGCTAGGCAAGAACGAAATCCCCGAAGAGTGACCGCGCGAGATGATCCAGAGAATAATCGCCTTTTCCGTGCATCGGCGATGGCTGGTCCTGCTGCTCGTCCTCGTCGCGAGTACGATCGGCGTCTTCTCGCTCATGAACGTGCCGATCGACGCCGTTCCTGACATCACCAATAATCAGGTGCAGATCAATGCGCGGGCGCCGTCCCTTTCAGCGACGGAAGTCGAGAAGCAGATCACGTTTCCCATAGAAAACGCGCTCGCCGGCATACCGGGGCTCGAATCGACGCGATCCCTCTCGCGCAGCGCCTTCGCGCAGGTCACGGCGATCTTCAGCGACAAGGTGGATCTCTATTTCGCGCGCCAGCAGGTGACGGAACGCCTCAATGAGGCGAAGGCGAATTTTCCGCCCGGCGTCGAGGTGCGAATGGGGCCGATCGCCACGGGCCTTTCCGAGATCTACATGTGGTCGCTGCGCTACAAGTCAGAAGGTGCGGCGCATCCCACAGACGGCGAGCCGGGATTCCAAAGCAACGGCGATTATCTCACGCCCGAAGGCGAGGTTTTGCGCAACGACATCGAGAAAGCCGCTTATCTGCGCACGCTGCAGGATTGGGTCGTCCGCCCGCAGGTGAGAACGGTGCTGGGGGTCGCGAGCGTCGACTCGCTGGGTGGTTACGTCAAGCAGTTCCAAGTCGAGCCCGATGCGGCGAAGCTCCTCGCGCTCGGCCTCTCCTTCGGAGATGTCGCGAGCGCCATCGAGCGCAACAACGTCTCGCGAGGAGCCGGCTATATCGAGCGCTTCGGCGACGGCCTGATCGTGCGCAGCAGCGGCCGGCTGGAGACGATGGACGACATCCGCAAGGTGGTGCTCACCTCCAAACATGGCGCGCCGGTGCGCATCGGCGACATCGCCAAGGTCGGAGTTGGCCGCGAGCTGCGCACGGGCAGCGCCAGCATGAATGGCGAGGAGATCGTCATCGGCACCTCGCTGATGCTGATCGGCGGCAACAGCCGAACCGTGTCTGCGGCGGTCGACGAGAAGATTGGCGAGATCGCCAAAAGACTACCGCCTGACGTCGAGATCAAGACCCTCCTCAATCGCACGGTGCTCGTCGATGCGACGATCAAAACCGTCGCGAAGAATTTGACCGAGGGCGCCGCCCTTGTCGTTTTCGTGCTCTTTGCCCTTTTGGGAAATTTCCGCGCCGCGCTGATCACCGCGCTCGTCATTCCCATCACGATGTTGTTCCTCGGGACCGGCATGGTTCAAGCGCGCATCAGCGCCAATCTGATGAGCCTTGGCGCCCTCGATTTCGGCCTGATCGCCGATGGCGCCGTCATCATCGCCGAAAACTGCCTTCGTCACCTGGCCGAGCGTCAGCATGCGCTCGGCCGGACGCTGCTGCAGGATGAACGATTGGAGACGATCATCGTCTCGGCCGAGGAGATGATTAAGCCGACCGTCTACGGACAGGCGATCATCATGCTGGTGTACGTTCCGATGCTCACCTTCACGGGCGTCGAAGGCAAAATGTTCCAACCGATGTCGATGACGGTCATCATCGCGCTGCTTTCGGCCTTCGTGCTGTCGCTGACCTTCGTCCCGGCGATGATCGCGCTGTTGATCACCGGCCACGTCGAAGAGAAGGAAAACGCGATCATTCTGAAGCTCAAGCAGTTTTACGGGCCGGCGCTGCGGCGCGCGATGGAGTTGCCGCTGCGCACCGTGGGCGTCGGCGTCGCGGTGTTCTTGGTCGCCGCCCTGCTCTACACGCGGCTCGGCCAGGAATTCATCCCGACGCTCGATGAAAAAAACCTCGCGATGCAAGCGAACCGCATTCCCAGCACGTCCTTGACGCAGTCGCAGGCGATGCAGAAGGACGTCGAGACGGTGCTCAAAGGCGCGCCGCAGGTCGCTTATGCGTTCTCGAAGACCGGCACGGCGGAGGTCGCGACCGACCCGATGCCGCCGAATTTGACCGACACCTTCATCATGCTCAAGCCGCAAGACCAGTGGCCCGACCCGCATCTGTCGAAGGACGAGCTAATCGCCGAATTGCGAACGCGCGTCGATCAGCTTCCCGGCAATGTTTATGAGTTCACGCAGCCGATTCAATTGCGCTTCAACGAGCTTCTCGCGGGCGTGCGCGGCGACATCGCCGTGAAGGTTTTTGGCGAGAATTTCGACGTGATGTTGAAGGCCGCCAATCAAATCGCGGGAATTCTTCAACGAGTTCCCGGCGCAACCGATGTGAAAGTCGAACAGATCGCGGGCCTTCCCATCCTAGACATCAAGATAGACAAGGACGCGGTCTCGAGACTTGGGCTTAATCTGGCGACCGTGCAAGACGTCATCGGCGCCGCGATTGGCGGACAGGAGGCTGGCGTCATCTTCGAGGGCGACCGTCGCTTTCCCATCATGATCCGCCTCGGCGACCAGGAGCGCTCCGAATTTCAGTCGCTCGAGAACATACCCGTGACGCTGCCGGCCTCTGGCGGCGGCGCGCCGTCGTCGGTCCTGCTCAAGCAGATCGCCAAGATCTCGGTCAGCGAGGGGCAGAATCAGATCTCGCGCGAGAACGGCAAGCGCCGCGTCGTCGTCACCGCCAATGTTCGCGGACGCGACATCGCCTCGGTCGTCAAAGAGGCGCAGAGCAAAGTGACGTCGAAAGTGATTTTGCCATCGGGATATTGGCTGGCTTGGGGCGGGCAATTCGAGAATCTCGCCGCGGCGCAGGCGCGCCTCGCGCTTGTGGTGCCGGCGTGTTTCGCGCTGATCTTCCTGCTCCTCTATTCGGCGCTCGGCTGCGCGCTCGACGCGGTGCTCGTTTTCACCGCCGTGCCGCTCGCGCTCTCGGGCGGCGTCGCGGCCCTATGGCTACGCGGCATGCCCATGTCGGTCTCGGCGGCGGTGGGTTTCATCGCGCTTTCCGGCGTCGCCGTCCTCAACGGCCTCGTGATGCGCACCTACATCCGCCAATTGATGGATCGCGGGCTGCCGGCGCGCGCGGCGATCTTCGCTGGCGCGATGACGCGCCTGCGACCGGTGGCCATGACAGCGCTCGTCGCCTCGCTCGGCTTCCTGCCGATGGCGCTCGCGACCGGAACCGGCGCCGAGGTGCAGAAACCCATCGCCACCGTCGTAATCGGCGGCCTGATCAGCGCGACGCTGCTGACGCTGCTCTTGCTCCCCGCCCTCTACACGCTGGTCGACCGCGAAAATCCCGAACTGCAGAAGCAGAGAAGAGCGCGAGCCGAGGAGGTTCAGGCTTGAGAGCGGGCGCACGCGGTCTTGTTCTTCTCGTCTGCCTCGCGGGAGCGTCCGTTACGCGCGCCGAGACTCTCAACGGCGCGCTCGGTCGCGCCTACAGCACCAATCCCAACCTCGCGTCGGGCAGGGCCGGCGTGCGCGCCATCGATGAAAGCGTGCCGCAGGCTCTTTCCGGACTCCGTCCGCGCGTGAGCGGCGACGCGCGACTGGGCGCCCTCGATAGCCGCAGTGTCTCCGACACGATAGAGACCACCGACAACAATCCCTTTACGCAAGGCTCGCAGCACTCGGTTCAGTCAGGCCGCGCATATCCTCGCGCGGGCTTGTTCTCGGTCGAGCAGCCGTTGTTCGACGGCTTCAAGACGCAGAATGCGACCGGGTCCGCGCAAAGCGGCGTCCTCGCCGCGCGTCAAAGGCTGCGCCTTCTCGAGCAGCGCGTGCTGCTCGAGGCTGTGACCGCCTATATGGACGTGTTGCGTGAAAGCGCCGCCTCGCGATTGCGGCAAAACAACGTGCAGGTCCTGACAGAACAGTTGCGGCAGACTCGCGAGCGCTTCGAATACGGACAAATCACTCCGACCGATGTCGCGCAGGCCGAGGCGCGGCTGGCCGCCGGCCGCGCGGATGAGGCCGCCGCGCGCGCGATGCTCGAGGCGAGGCTCGGACAATATCGGCAGATCATCGGCGACGAGCCCAAACGCCTCGCCCCGGCGCAGCCCCTCGACCGGCTCCTGCCTCATACGCGCGAGGAAGCGGAAACGCTCGCCCTCGCCGAAAATCCGGTCGTCGTCGCGGCGCTGCACGACGCCGACTCCGCCGATCTCAACATCCATGTCGCCGAGAGCGACTTCATGCCGAAGGTGTCGGTCGTGGGCGATGTGTTCACGCAAACCGACCTCACGGCCCGCGGCAACCGTCTCCTCGGCGCGTCTGTGGTCGGCAAGCTCTCGGTGCCTTTCTATGATGGCGGCCAGACGCCGTCGCGCGTGCGCCAAGCCAAGGAAATCGCGGGGCAGAAGCAGCGGGACGCCGACGCGGCGCGCGCCGAGGTGATGGCGCTGGTGCGCGCCAATTGGGGCGCCTGGCTTTCGGCGAAGGCGCAGGTCGCGGCGGCGGAGTTGCAGATCAAGGCCGCAGAAAAAGCTCTCAGCGGCGTGCGTGAGGAGGCCAAGGCCGGCCAGCGCACGACGATCGAAATCCTCAACGCGCAGCTCGAGCTGTTGAACGCGCGCCTCACACTGCTGACAGCGCAGCGCGACCGGGTCGTCGCCTCCTACGCTGTGCTCGGCGCGGTCGGCCGGCTCTCCGCCGAACGCCTCGGGCTCGCCGTCGAGATCTACGATCCATCGCTTCACTTCGAGCAGGTGAAGGACGGCTGGGTCCTTCCGAACACGCCCGGAGGGAATTGAGGGGCGCTCTCCTCGCCCTGGCGCCTATGAGCGCCCCGGGGCGGCGCTTGACCTTTGTCCCCAAACCCCCGAAACCGAACGGAAAGGCGCAATTTCAAAGGCGAGGGTCATGGCGGCGCAGATCGACGGTCCGAGGGTTAAAGCCAAATCCGGGCAAGCCAAGCAGCTCGTTGTCTTCCTGCACGGCTATGGCGCCGACGGGAACGATCTGATCGAGATCGGCCGGCAGTGGCGTCAGCTTCTGCCCGACGCGGATTTCGTCGCCCCGCATGCGCCCGACCGCTGCGCGATGTCGCCGACGGGGCGGCAATGGTTTCCTCTCACGATGCGCGATCCCAATGAGCGCTGGGACGGGGTGCTGGCCGCGCGGCCGATGATCGACGCCTTCCTCGACGCGGAGCTCGCGAGCCGCGGCTTGGACGATAGCGCCTTAGCGCTCGTCGGCTTCAGCCAGGGAACCATGCTCGCGCTGCATGTTGGGCTCCGGCGCAAGACGGCGCCGCGGGCGATCCTCGGCTATTCGGGCCTGCTGGTCACGCCCTCGCGCGGGTCGGCCCCGGACCCCATCGCCGACCAGCGTCCGCCGCCCGCGATTCTGCTGGTCCATGGCGAAGAGGATCAACTGATCCCGATCGACGCGCTTCTGCTCTCGACGGACCTCCTCGGCGAGGCCGGGCTAGCAGTGCAATGGCACTTGTCGCCCGGGCTCGGCCATGGCATCGACAACGCCGGCCTTCTGCACGGAGGGCTGTTTCTCGCCCAGAGTTTCGGCGTCCCCGTCGACTTCAAGACGCGCCCCCCGGCGCCGGCCCGCTAAATTTTTCGTCTGACGCCGCCATTGCCCTCGCCGCCTCGGAAATCTAACATCCCTGCGCTTTCGTAGGAGGAGAAAATGAAAAGGCTCGGAGCCATCATTTCAGCAGCGTTATTCGTCGCTTTCGGACTCTCAGCCAGCCCGGTTGCCGCCGATCCGCTCGAAGACATTTTCTTTCCTGCCGATGCGAACGGCGTTCTTCCGATCGAGCGCATTCTCGATCAAGCGAGAGCCTCGGTCCCGGGAACGATTCTTGAAATCGAGCTCGAAAAGGAACACGGCCGATTGATCTACGAGATTGTAATTCTAACCCCCGACAACAAAAAGATCGAGATTGAGTACGACTCCCGAACCGGCGTTGAGCTTTCTCGCAAGGTCAAAGGCGGAAGATCGAAGAAAGAAGACTAGCAATCGATCATCTTTTCTGCGCCCTTTCAAAGGCCGCGCCAACCGGCTCCAGCGCCGGCTCGAGCTGAGGGAGGGCGCGCCGCACGGCCCGGCGCAGGCTGATGGGCTTATAGAGCTGCTTCGTCGCCTCGACGACGAGCACGCCGCCGCCCGGCAGCGACCATCGGCCGGCGATGCGCTCGAAGGCGGGGGCCGACCGCAAGAGCCAAGCGCTCTCGAAGGGCGGCACATAGAGCGCCTCGCCCCAAAATATCGGCAGGAACAAGGATTCCTGCAGCAAATGGCGCAGTTGCAGCCTTGAATAGGGATGCCCCTGCCCGAAAGGGGTCGTGTCGAGCCGCGCCCAGAGGCCCGAGCGGCTCGGAACGACGAAAATCACGCGGCCGCCGGGCGCCATCACGCGCCAAATCTCCTCCATGAGATCGCGCGGATGCTCGCTGTTCTCCAGCGCATGCGCGACGAGGATGCGGTCGATCGCCGAGTTGGGAAGCGGCATCATTGTCGGATCGACCAGCGCGGCGGTGGGGCGGCCGTCCGGCGGCCAATGCACCACCCCTTGCTCCGCCGGCATAAAGGCGAGCGTGCGCTGGGCGTCCTTGGCGAACTCGGGCAGATAGGGCGTGGCGTAGCCCACACCCATCAGGCTCAAGCCGGTGAACCGCCCATCCCAACGCAGACGCAGCACGCGCGAGACGAGCCGCTGCGCCACGGCGCCGAGCGGCGAATTGTAGAAGGCTCTGAGATCGACGACATCGAGCGACATGCCCGATCATTGGCCGAACGCCGCGTAGAGGCAAGACTCTTCGCAGGCGCGAGAACGAATTTCCAATAACCAAAAAAACAAGCTCCCGAAAGCGACGAGGCCTCCGGGAGCGTTGCGTTGGATAAGCGCGGCGCATTGAGCGCGCCGCGCGAAGATTACTGCTGATCGGGCTTGTCGGCGCCGGCGTCCGGCTTCGCAGCCTTGGCCTTGGCCTTCTTCTTCTTCTTCTTCTCGCCGCCCTTGGCCTTGGAGTTGTCAGCGGCAGGCGCAGCAGCCGGCTCGGCGGCCTGCGCGGTCTTCACGCTGCTGGCGTCCTTGTCGGCGGCCGGAGCCGGCGCGGCGGAGGAGTCAGCCTGGTTCGCGGCGACCTGCTGGCCAGGAGCGGCCGGCGCGGGCGAAGCGTCGCTCGCGGTCTGCTCCGAGCGGGCTTCGACGACCCCGCCAACGGGTTGTTCGGAGGCGGCGGAGGCCGACTGCTCGGCGGGCTTCTGGTCCTGCTCCGGCGCGGCGGCGGCGGTTTCCGCGGCCTGCGGCGCGGGTTCCGCGGCGGCCTGCGAAGCGGATTCTGCAGCCGACTCAGCGGCCGGATCGGCCTTGCCGATCTTGACATGCGACTCGAGGGCCGCGAAGGCAGCGCCCAGGCGCTCCTCGACGGCTCCTTCGACTTTGGCCACCTTGTCGTTGGTGCCGTAGTGAACGCCTAGACCGAAGCCGATCGCGGCGACAAAAGCCGTCGTGAACAGCTTGAATATGAAATCGAAGCATGGGATCTCTCCTTGGGAGTCCTAGCGCCGTCTTCGGCGCCGTCCGAGCGCGTCGCATCCTGTCGCTAGACAGCGCCGGACCCGTCGTCTCGGATGTCTTTCCACGCTGTTTATCGGGCGAAATTACGGCAAACGATCCGTAAATGGCGGAAGAGGACGTTCTTCCTTAAAAAAGCGAGCCCTGATCTTTGGACGCCGCGCGGCTCCCCGGGCGCCGCCTTGTCGCCGCAACCTCTTGTTTTACTGTCGGTTCATGACCGTCCTCGCCGAGCACGCGGACCAGAGCGGCGCCGTCCGCGAAGGTGAGCGAGAGCCGATCGCCCGCGACAAGAGCGCGCGCGCTCCGCACGATTTGACCGGCGCTGTCCCGCGTCAGAACGAAACCCCGGGCAAGCGCCGCCTCGGGACCGAGCGAACGCGTAAGCGCGTCGATCCGCGCCAAGGCGTTTCGTCTCGTTTCCAAACCGGAGCGATAGGCGCGGAGGAGCCGCTCCGCCGCCTGCGCCGCGCGCCTGCGGGCGAACTCGACGCGCTCGCCTTCCAGCGCGCGTCGCGCCCGCATCGCCTGCGCAAGCCGTGCGGAGAACCCCCGCAAGCGCTCGCTGGCGCGCGCGAACTCCGCCTGCGGCGAGTGGCGCAGCAAGAGCCCCCCTGCCCTCGCGAGTTGTAGCCGCCGCGCGTCGAGCGCCGCGCGCAACACGGCGGACAGCTTCTGCTGCGCGAGATCGCGCCGCTGTCGCGGCGTGGCCAGGGCGCGATCCGGCGAGGCGAGATGACGCTTGAGCGCCGCGAGTCGCGCGCGCCGCTCGTCCATGAGCCGGCGCTGGGCGCCGTCGAGCCTGCGCGCGAGAACGGAGAGCTGCTCGATGAGCTCGGCGCGAACCGGCACGGCCTTTTCCGCGGCGGCGGTCGGCGTGGGAGCGCGCAAATCCGCGGCGAGGTCGATCAGCGTCGTGTCGGTCTCGTGTCCGATCGCGCTAATCAGCGGAATGGCGCTCGCCGCCGCCGCCCGGGCGACGATCTCCTCGTTGAAGCCCCAGAGGTCCTCGAAGGAGCCGCCGCCGCGCGCCACGATGAGCACATCGGGCCGAGGGATCGCGCCGGCGGGCGCGAGCGCATTGAAGCCCTCGATCGCGGCGGCGACCTCGGTCGCGCAGCTTTCGCCCTGAACCCGTGCAGGCCAAACGAGCACGCGCCGCGGAAAACGCTCGCGCAGACGATGCAGAATATCGCGGATCACGGAGCCCGTCGGCGAGGTCACGACCCCGACGACGCGCGGCAGGAAGGGCGGCGCCCGCTTGCGCGCGCTGTCGAAAAGCCCCTCCGCGGCGAGCCGCTTGCGGCGTTCGTCGAGCAGCGCCATCAGCGCGCCGACGCCCGCCGGCTCCAGCGCCTCGATAATGATCTGATAGGAGGACTTGCCGGGGAAGGTCGTGAGCCTGCCGGTCGCGACGACCTCGAGCCCCTCCTCCGGCTTTGTCTTCAGCCGCGCCAGCGCGCTCTTCCAGATGACCGCGTCGAGCCGCGCGCCCTCGTCTTTCAGGGAGAAATAGGCGTGGCCGGAGGCGGCGGGCCCACGCCAGGAGCCGATTTCACCGCGCACGCGCACGAGGCCGAACCGCTCCTCCACCGTGCGTTTCAGAGCTCCTGCGAGCTCGGAGACGGTGAGTTCCGGCATGTTGCCGCTCGGATTGGGCTTCGGCTCGATCTGAGGCGCGGTCGGAGCAGGCATCGGCGCATTATGCAGGAGATTTCACGCCCCTGCGAGCGCGAAGCGCGCGCCGCCTGCCGCTCGCGCTGCTGAACGAATGTCGTCAATGAGACTGGAGGAGCAAAGGCTCGTTGCGCAAGAGCGCTTCGATTGTTTGGATCGAAGCCGGTTTCGTCAGATGAACGTCGAAACCCGCGTCGAGCGCGCGACGGCGGTCGTTTTCCTGTCCCCATCCGCTAAGCGCCACGAGGGTGAAGCGCCGCTGTCGCTCGCATTGACGAATTCGACGCGCCGTCTCGTAACCGTCCATTCCCGGCATACCGATATCGACGAAGATCAGATCCGGCTCGAACTCCTCGAACGCCGCGACGCCCGCCGGCCCGTCATACGTCTTGCGGACGGTCGCTCCACAACTCTGCAACAGCATGGCGAAACTGTCGGCGACGTCATGATCGTCGTCGACGACGAGCACGCGCGAAATCGCGCCCGCGCTATTCTCCGACTCTTTCTTCGGCGCGGGGGTCTTTGTCTCCTGGCCGAGGGGAAGCCACACGGCAAATTCGCTGCCTTTTCCGACCCCAGCGCTCTTCACCGTTATACGCCCACCGTGCAGCTCGACGAGCTTGCTCACGAGCGCCAGGCCAATTCCGAGCCCTCCCTCGGAATGCGCGCTTTGAGCCTCGGTTTGCGCAAAGAGATGGAAAATACGCGGGATCATATCCGCGCTCACCCCCGCGCCGTTGTCGCGCACGCGCAGAAACGCCATATCGTCCTCGTAGGCGGCTTCAATTTGGATGCTGCCGCTTGGCGGCGTGTATTTCGCCGCGTTGTTGATGATGTTGCTTGCAATTTGCGTAAGCCGAACCGGGTCGCCGAAGACGCGCAGCGCATCGGCGACTTTCAACGTGACCCAATGGCCTTTCTTTTCGATAAGGGGACGGCAGACTTCCAGCGCGTCGCGTAGGCAATCCGAAACCGCGACGCTCTCTTTCCGCAATTCGAGCTTGCCGCAGCTGATCCGCGAGATCTCGAGAAGGTCGTCAACCAGGCGGACGAGATGCTCGACCTGCCGTTGAGCCATGTCGAGCAGCGCGGCGTCAGGCGTTTCCAACTCCTGCTTCCTCTTCAGAACGTGCACCGCGGACTTGATGGGGCTCAGGGGATTGCGCAACTCATGTGCGAGCGTCGCAATGAATTCGTCTTTGCGCCGATCGCTTTCGCGCAGCGCCCGCTCCGTCTCGATGCGGCGCATGGCGACCGCCACAAGGTCGGCAACCGCTTTCATGACTTCGATCGCCTCGGGCTCTAATTGAGCGCGGGAACGGGCGCCGAACGAAACGGTGCCAATGGCCCTCCCCTCGATGAGCAAAGCATGGCAGCAGTAGGCTTGGACACCATAAGACTTCACGAGGTCGACGCGAGCGTCGTCGGACTGTTGGATCCGTTCTGCAATGATCCGCTGGCCATCCCTCGCGACGCAGCCGCAGACCGCAACGCCGTAATCAAGCCATTCGGCTTTGCTTGCGGCCTCCTCTGAGATGCCGGCGCAGGCGTTCAGCCGCAGACGACCGGACGGGGGGTCGAGCAGGAAATTAAAAAAGACGTCACAGTCGAGAAACTCCATGACCTTCCGGCATAGCTCCTCCACCAATTGCTGGGGGTCCTCGCTGCCAAGCAGTCGGGACGCCGTCTCGGACAGCAACGCGTTTGCGCGCATATGCCAGCGCAAGGCCTCTTCCGACCGCTTACGCTCGGTCAGATCGATTGCGAAGAGGATCCCCGTCTCGTCTTCGCTGAATGTTCCGCCGCCGAAGAGGATCGGAACGAGGCGGCCGTCCCTATGGAGAAAGGTCTTCTCGTAGGCTTGGACGAATCCTTGGCGCGCGATGTCCGCCAAGGCCTTTAGATCGCGATCGCGATATTGCGCCGGTGTGATTTCGGTCCAACGGATTTGACCCGCCAGGAGCTCCGCTCGCGTGTAGCCGATCAGGTTGAGAAACGCGTCATTGGCGTCGACGATCTCGCCGGACGCCTTCCAAATGGCCATCGGCACCATATTGTTCGCAAAAATATTTTGGAAACTCGCATCGCTTTTGCGGAGCGCGGCCTCCGTCTCCTCGATCTCCGTGACATCGCGAGCGGCGCCGATCAGGCCGATAATGTCGCCCTTGGCGTCTCTCAGCGGAGCCTTGCTGCAGAGATAAAAGCGTGTTCCCGATGCGCTTTCGACTTTTTCCTTGACAACTTCGGGCTGTCCCGACTCCATGATACGGCGATCATTCGCCATGATGACGCGCCCATCTTGGGGACGGTCGAGGAACTCTTCATCCGTCTTGCCGATGCAAGACTCCGACGGCTTGCCGATCGCGGCGCAGGTCGCGTGATTGACCAGCTCCAAGCGGCCTTGGCGATCCTTCACAAAAATCGCATCGGCGCTCTGGTCGAGAACCGCCTTCAGCAACAATTCGGTTCGCCGCAGTTTGTCTTCCGCCGCTCTGCTTTCCGTGACGTCGCGCGCCACACCTAGCCACTCGACGAGCTGATTTGACGCATCGAAAATCGGAACAGCCCGAGAGTGCGCCCAGCCAAGGTTTCCGTCGCTTCGGATGATCCGATGTTCGAACTCGAAGACGCCCTTTGCGCGGATGGCGTCGTCGATGACGGTAATCAACTGCGGACGGTCCTCCGGAACGATGTATTTCTCTAGCCAAGCCTCGCTCGGCTCCAATGTGTCGTGGATGAAATTCCGGCCGATCAGATGACGCATCTCGGTCCAATCCGGACTCATCCGATACACGGCGTCTGAACTGGCGAGCGTGAGCGCATGCAACCGCGCCTCACTCTGCTGAAGCGCATCGGTCGCCTCATGTCTTTCTGTCAAACTCGCTCCTGCTGGGACCGGCTCGTCGAAATCAATGTTCGATCCGCTACGGTCCCCGGAAGCGTCCGTCGCCCAAGCGTCGTGCTCCAACTTGACCATGACCTGCACAGGCACTTACTCCCTCCCAAGGCGTAACCGTTTCCAATAAAACCGAGATAGTGGTCTCTCCGTTGCAGTCCAGCGACCAGCTCAGAACCCGCGCTACTCTCTTGGGACGATGCGCAAACTGTCGTGTCAGCGGCTCGAACTTGACTGTTATTGGAATTGTTCGTGCGCGCGCCAACTACGGATTTTTACCGTGGGAAGTTTACGCTGCCAAGCCGACATTGAGACAAGCTCAGGCGTTGGCGTTGGCGGTGCTGCGACCTTGCCTAGCGCAGCGGCGACGGCATAGTGAAGGACAAGCCGTCGCGCGCATTCGATCTAATTATGCAATTACAGTTTCGGCTGCCGGCGCGCGGTTTTAGCAGCGTGAAGCCGAAACGATTGCGAAAGAAGGGTTAGTGGAGGCGCGCAGCAAAATGGCGAGAATTCCACGGCTCCAGGATCAGAAACGAATGCTCAAGCTCTCATGACAAACAGAAATGCGCAATCAAAGGCGCCACGCCGGGTGCTCATCATCGACGATTTGCCGGATGTGGCGGACAGCCTCGCGCTACTGCTGAATATGATCGGCGCAACCGTTCGGGTGGCGTATAGCGGCGCCGCAGGCCTCGCAGCTTGCGCCGAGTTTGCGCCGGAGCTGGTTTTTCTCGACATCAGCATGCCCCGAATGGACGGCTTCGAAACGGCGCGACGCATGCGCGAGCTGCCGACGGGGAAAAACACTGTTCTCGTCGCCCTGACCGGTCGAGGTGAAGAGGAGACGAGAAGTCGGGCGGAGCAAGCGGGCTTCGACCGGCATCTGACGAAGCCTGCGGATTTAGACGAGCTCGAGTCTTTGCTCGCTTCCATCCCGTGACCATTGGTAGATCGCGTCTCGCCCGCCGATTGACCGTCGAAGCGCGGGTCTTTAGTCGCCCGCGCTTTCGCGCTTCGCTCAATATTTTGCGGCGACAACCGCCGGCGCAGCAACCGCAGGCTCCAAGAATAGATAGCGGAAGCCGAGACGCACGTCGTTCGAGGCGACGTGGAACGATTGGCGTTCGTTGAAGCAAGGCTGGTTGAGACAGTATTCGAGCCGGTTGCTCTGAATTCCTCCCATGTCGATGTAGCGATAGCTGACGTCAATCTTGAAGTTCGGCGTGATGCTGAGCGCGAGGCCAGCGCCCACCGACCAGGCCAAATTGGTTGGACTGGCGTTGATCGCCACGGCGCCGCCGCTGTCGTTCAAACCCCGAAAATTATGAGACGCGACGCCGACGCCAGCGTGAACGTAGGGAGTCACGCCATGCCAGGTCCCGATGTCGGCATAGCCATTGGCCATGAACAGCGCCGTGCTTAGCCCTGCCGAATAGGAGTTGTAATTGGTGCCGACGCTGCCGTCCGGATTCCACCAGGCCACGGAGATGCCGCGGCGATAGGTTGCCTCGGAGCGGAATTCGCCGGTCAGGTCGCCCCGCAGCCAGCGGTTGAATTGATAGCCAAAGCCGAAGTCGAACAGCCCGTTGTCGCCAACCGCGGCGAAGGCCAGGACGATCGGTCCGTTCGGGAGGACAAAGGCGCCGTTCGCATAGCCCGGCTCGATCGTCGAGTTGAAGTTGCTAGCCTGCACGGCGCCGACGCCGACGTCGCCGCGTAGATACCATCCGCTGAACTCCGCAACGGGCACGGCGACCGCGATCGTCGGAGCCGCCGGAAGATCTGCGGCACGAGCCAAAGTGCTCGCGCCAGCGACCAGCGCGGTCGCAAGGAGTGTTTTCGTCGTGCTCATGTTGTCTTTTCCACTTTCACTGACGGGGTCGCCGATCGAACCCTCGATTACGCCAAAGCGAGGAAAAGATGTGATCGATTATTTAAGGCTGAGTTAAGCTTACTTTTTAACTATGAAGCCTATTGTCAACATTTTGCGAAAGTAAACTTCATGTATTGTCCACGAATACTTAGCGGGGCGTCCAGCGATGGCTTCCGCGCCAAGCGCAAAAAACCCCGCCGCCCAGGAGGCGGCGGGGGACGTGGGCCCTTGGGAGCGGGCTTTCGATCAGGCGGCCATCGCCGCGTCTTTGAGCGCGTGGCAGACTTCCGAGACGATCTCCTCCAGGAGCTCGCGATTGTCGCCCTCGCCCATGACGCGGATGACGGGCTCGGTGCCGGAGGGACGAATGACCAGACGGCCCGTCGCGCCAAGACGCTGATGCGCGGAGGCGATGATGCGCGCGACGGTTTCCTTCTCGAGCTCGTCGCGCGCGGCGCGCACGTTGCGCAGGATTTGCGGCGAGGGCTCAAAACGCCGGCACACCTCGCTGACGCGCTGTTGCTTGCGCTGCACCTCGGCGAGCACCTGCATGGCCGTGACGAGGCCATCGCCGGTCGTCGAATAGTCCGACAGGATCATGTGTCCGGACTGCTCGCCGCCCACATTGAATCCGCCCTCGCGCATTCGCTCCAAGACATAGCGGTCGCCGACCGCCGTGCGCTCCAGGGTGAGATTGAGCGAGGCGAGATAGCGCTCGAGCCCAATGTTCGACATGATGGTCGCGACGATGCCCGGCCGTGACAAAAGATTTTGCGCGCGCCAGCTCTCAGCGACCACGGCCATCAGCTGATCGCCGTCGATGACCTGGCCGCTCTCGTCGATCATGATGACCCGGTCGGCGTCGCCGTCGAGCGCGATGCCCACGTCGGCGCGCAGCTCGCGCACCTTCTGGCGCAGCGCCTGCGGCGAGGTGGATCCGCAATCGCGGTTGATGTTGAAGCCGTCGGGGTCGACGCCGATGGCGATGACCTCCGCGCCGAGTTCCCAGAGCGCTTCCGGCGCAACGCGATAGGCGGCGCCATTCGCGCAGTCGAGCACGATGCGCAGGCCGTCGAAGGTCATGTTGCGCGGCAGCGTGCGCTTGGCGAATTCGATATAGCGGGCCCGCACGTCGTCGATGCGGCGGGCGCGGCCGAGATCCTGCGGCGGAGAGAGCCGGCGCGACAAATCGCCGGTGATCAAGGTCTCGATCTCGACCTCGATCTCGTCCGACAATTTATGTCCGTCCGGTCCGAAGAGCTTGATGCCGTTGTCCTCATAAGCATTGTGCGAGGCGGAGATCATCACGCCGACGTCGGCGCGCATCGAGCGCGTCAGCATGGCCACGGCCGGCGTCGGCATCGGACCGAGCAGCAGCGTGTCCATTCCGACCGATGTGAAGCCGGCGACCAGCGCGTATTCGATCATATAGCCGGAAAGGCGGGTATCCTTGCCGATCACGACGCGATGACGGCCTTCGCCCCGCTGAAAAATCAATCCAGCAGCCTGGCCGACCTTCAGCGCGAGTTCGGGCGTGATCTTTTCGTTGGCCTTGCCGCGAATGCCATCCGTGCCAAAATAGGAGCGCGCCACCGCCATCTAATCCTCCTGAAAGCGACTTTATGCGCCGACCGAGCCTGCAAATTTAAGCATCTTTCAAATTGGCTGTCGAGCGGCTTGGGCTCTGCGGCGCCTCTACACGAGAACTTCGCCTGGATTCGTTGGGAATATTGTTAAAGCTTTGAGAAATGCGTGGGGAGAAAAGCCAAGTCTGGACAGTTTTTAACCCTCGGACTGTTGCACCCGACCCGACTTTGCTCTGCTCAATCATTCCAAAACGCACGCGCTCTGCGCCTGATCGGTTGAACCGTTAAGAGCCGATCCGCAAAGATGGGAATCATGAACAAGGCGTTGCGTTGGTCAGGCGCCTGAGCATGAGGCGGATCATGGCGAGGCGGACGAAGGCGGCGACGGTGGTCGCATAGCGTTCGAAGTCGCGCATGAGGCGACGGTTTCGGCTGATCCAGGCGAGCGTCCTTTCAACGATCCAGCGCTTGGGCAAGACGACGAAACCTTTCGCCTCGGATCTCTTGACGATCTCCATTTTCCAAGGGCCCGTCGCGGCGATTGTTCGCGCCATTTTCGGCCCCTGATATCCGGCGTCGGCGAAGATTTTCGCGATGAAAGGAAAGCGTTGCCGCGCGCTTTGCAACAGACCACGCGCGCCGTCGCGATCCTGAACGTTGGCCGGCAGGACGCTTACGCCGAGCAGGAGCCCGAGCGTATCGACAAGGATAGGGCGCTTGCGGCCCGTGACTTTCTTGCCCGCGTCAAACCCTTGCGGATCAATCGATGCGCCCCTTTTTGAGCGGCCTTGGCGCTCTGGCTGTCGATAACCGCCGCCGTCGGGCTCGCTTCCTTGCCGGCGGCCTCACGCAAGGCGACATAAAGAGCCTCGTGAATGCGCTCCAGCGTCCCGCTCCAATCCCATAGCATGAAATAGGAGTGCGCCGTGCTCTTGGGCGGCAGGTCCTTGGGTAAAGCCTTCCATTGGCAGCCCGTCGCCAACACGTAGAAAATCGCGTTGAGAACCTCGCGCACATCGACCGTGCGTTTGCGGCCGCCGCGCTTGGCGGGCGGTATCATTGGGCCAATCAGAGCCCATTCCGCGTCGGTTAGGTCAGACGGATAACGAAGGCCGCGACGGTCCGCGGCGACGCGATGTTCCGGCTTCCACATTGGCTAATCCCTTGCGAATCATCCCTTCGCAAGGGAATCACAACCGACTCCGTCGACTCAACTTCTTTCAGGATCGGCTCTAAGAGCTCAGCCCGCGCTCTTTCTGCTTTTCCTGGCGCCATGCTGGGTCTGCGCGGCATATTTTTCGCGCACTTCCTGAGCGCGCTCGGGATAGCCGAGATTGTTCGCCGTGTACATCGTGCGTTTGCGCGACGCGAGATCGATGGTCACGGAGTTGTCCGGCGTCTTGGCCTGGCGGCCGTCGTCCGCGGGCTGATACTCGATGCGCAGTTGCTTTGGATCGACGATGACGCGCAGATAGCCGTAGCCCTGATCGTCGTAGTTCTCGAACGTCACCCCATCGTCTTCCGCCGAGGCTTGCTGGATCATCTGTGGCGTTCGTAGCGCTTGACCCTGCGGGGCGTGCAGTCTCTGCACATTGTGTCCGCCGTTGCCGCAAATGACGTAAGGTATTTCGGAGCCGTCGGCGCGGTGACGCGTGAAGCGCTGATAGGAATGCGCGTGCCCTGCAAGCACGGCGTGCGGCCACACCCCGACCTTCGCGCAAATCTTGTCCATCTGCCGGCGCATCTCGACACTCGAGGAGTGCTGGCCGCCAATCGCATAGGGCGGGTGATGGTGCGCGAAAAGCAGCGCGCCGGTGAATTTCTCAGCCTTCACGCGCTCGAGCGCGGCCTCGAGATAGCTCAGCTGATCGTCTCCAATCTCGGGACCCGCGATCACCCCCGGGTCTTCCAGCGTGTTGCTGTAGACGACGAGGACGCGAACGAGAGGCGCTTCCAGCGTGAAGTAGACGCCCGGCTGAATTTGCGCCGTGCGCGACAGACCTCCCGCCTCGGGCGTGCAGACGAAGCCCTGGGCGGGGTCGCAACAGAAGTTGCGAAGATAGGCGTCGAGGCTCCTGGCGTGCGCCAGCGGCGAAACGATGCCGTCGTGATTGCCGGCCGCCGCGAAAATCGGTGCATGATAATTGCGGTAGGGCTCGTAGAACTGGTCGTAGTAATATTCGGATTCGCCAAAATTATAGACGATGTCCCCGAGCATGAGCGCGAATTGCGGCAGCTCCCTGGGATCCGCCTCGTCGAAGTCGCCGATCATCTTATCGGTGACCTCGTTCTGCGTGCGCGGGCCGCGCGTGCTCCCGCAGTCGCCTAACGAATGGAAGACGATCTGCTTTCTCTGCTCGATGCCATCCAGCAAATCTTGATTGCCGCCAATCGCTTCGAGGAGCGTCAATCGCGGCTCGGGTCCCTCCCCGCGCGGCTTCGGAAAGGGCAAGGGCTTCAGCCTATGCTCTTTGTTGAGCTCGTCGATGATCCTGTAGGCGGCGGTGTCGCTTGGGTGCCTGATCTTGAACATTCCCGGGTCCGGCGTCGGCTCCGGCTGCGAGAACACCGGCCCCGCGAGGCGCCTTTCCGGAGGAGCCGGCGATTCCCCCGAGGCGCCGTTTCCCGAATTCCGCTTTTGATTCGCCATTCCGTCCTCCCAATTTCTTTAAGCAAGCCCGATGGATTTTCGGGGAAAAGAAAGGATCACGCGGGGATGTCGGTCGCGTGACAAGTGCGGCGGACGGGCTCGGGCGAAGCGACAAGGGCATTGAACCGAGCTGCCGCAAAGGCTATCTCCTATCGCTCGTGCGGGTGTGGCGGAACCGGTAGACGCGGCGCACTCAAAATGCGTTGCCCACAAGGCATGGGGGTTCGAGTCCCTCCACCCGCACCAATCTTACATTCAAAACTCGGCCGAGCCGGAAGCCCTGCTCAAATCAACCCGCCGTGATAGTTCGCCGCGACGAGAAAAACCAAAGCCATCGTCGAGAACACGAGCGACAGCTCCAGAGGCTTGACGAAGCGGAGGGCTTCCTCCAGCCGCTCACGCAATTCGCTCGTCCGAGCCGACCATTTCGTCATTTGCCGCCCCCCTGCATGGGCACATGAGGCGGCCGCAGCGGTAAACAATCGAAAAATTCTGCGCGCCGTTCGACCCGTGAGCACGAAATCCCAGCATCAAGCCTAACTCCGGCTTACGAAGCTCGCGGGCTCGAGGACATGGGCCAGCGTCTGGAGCGAGTCCCAAGCGCGCGGACCCACGCGACCGCGACAGTCTCGCTCGAAATCAAAAACTCAGAGCGTGTCCAGGAAAACCGCTTCGCACGGTTCCGGGACATGCTTTAAAGGCAGATTTGGACCACGCCGCGCCCGCTCTCCGAGAGATCGATCTGCTCCGGGCGCAGGCCGAGAAGCGCTGCGCCGCAGCGAAGCGAGCTCGTCGCGTAGTCGAACTCCGCCTCCTCGCCGTCGGGCGCGAAGAAGGCGCAAGGACTTTCGACGGACAGCGCATCGGCCGTGGCGCGAAGGCGCGTCTCCTCGCCCTCGGCGCGCAGCTCAATCCGCAGTCGACTGCCCTTCTCGCAGGCGCGCAGAAGGCCGATCACGACCGCCTCGAGACCAAAGCGCGCGTCATCCGACGCGCCGACGACAAAGAATTTCGCTGGAGGAGAGGCTTCGATGAGCAGGGCCACCCCCGCCTCGGCCGCCGCGTCGATGAGATCGTCCTGCAGCAGGGACAGAAGCGCAGCGCCGTCACACTCTCGAGAGGAACTTGGGTCGCGCCCAGCCAGCCTGCGGGCGTAACCCATGATCGTGAGCAGGTCGGCCGCAGGCGGAGCGACGGTCGCCTCGGGGCCCGCGCCGGCTTGAAGATCCAGGCGCGCCAAGCCCTGCTCCACATAGGCGAGCGCGGCTCTCAGCGCAGCGTTCGGCGCGTCCTCACACGCCTTCGAACCGGCGGTCTCCGCCTTCGCCCCGACCCTCGCCTTCGTGGCGACGGCGCGACGCCTTGTCGCGGCCCGCTCGACGACTTCCCGAATGAGGGTGGAGGTGATCGACTCGCGCGACAAAACAGCCTCGGCGCCCGCCTTGAGGCCGCGCGCGCGAATCTGGCCGTTCTCTCCTCCCGTCAAGAAGACGATCGGAGCGTCTGTGTATTGCCGGGCTGTCCGGATATCGTCCTCAAGAGCGATCCTGTCCGATCGAGACGCGTCGATCAGAAGCACATCCAGAGGAGCGCCAGACGCCGAGCCTAGTTCTTCGAAGCGCTTGCACACGCCGAGATTGACTCCGGCCTCGCAGCCAAGCAGCTTCTTCAAGTCGACCGAGCGCTTGCGCGCGTCCTGAACATAACGAACCTGCATTGCCGTCTCCCTGGGCCGTGCATCGCCACGCTCACGAATCACTTGAGCCCATTGGGTAAAGACGAGTCAACCTAACGTCCGGGAAAATGGGCGAAGAAGGGGGCCCACGACGCCGATAATACTTTAATCATGCCGTAAATTCATATGTTTGTACTCGCTCTCGCCTGTGCGATTTTTTACGGGGACAACTCTCCGCCGCCTTGCAAAAAGCCATTTTCAGGCCGCCGACGCGAGGTCCCGGACGTTCGAGCCGTCCTTGACAAAGCCCGCCCGGTCGCCATCTTCGCCGCGCGAGAACATAGCGCGCCCATCGCCAATCGGATGGGCATGATCGGGGGAAATCGTGTCGCAGATTCAGTCGCGTTCGGGAAAGCACAAGAAAGACATCAAGCGCGTCGTTCTCGCCTATTCGGGAGGACTCGACACGTCGATCATCCTGAAATGGCTGCAGACCGAATATGGCGCGGAGGTCATCACTTTCACCGCGGACCTCGGACAGGGCGAGGAGCTGGAGCCGGCGCGTGCGAAGGCGGCTCTGCTCGGCGTCAAGCCGGAGCACATCTTCATCGAAGACCTGCGCGAGGAGTTCGTGCGCGACTACGTCTTCCCAATGTTTCGCGCCAATGCGCAATATGAAGGGCTCTATCTCCTCGGCACCTCGATCGCTCGCCCGCTCATCGCCAAGAAGCAAATCGAAATCGCGCGCAAGCTCGGCGCCGACGCCGTCTGTCACGGCGCCACGGGAAAGGGCAACGACCAGGTGCGCTTCGAGCTCGGCTATTATGCGCTCGAGCCCGACATCACTGTCATCGCGCCCTGGCGCGAATGGGACCTCGCCTCGCGCACCGCGCTGATCGACTTCGCCGAGAAGAACCAGATCCCGATCGCCAAGGACAAGCGCGGCGACGCGCCCTTCTCGACCGACGCCAATCTGTTGCACGTCTCCTCGGAAGGAAAGGTGCTCGAAGACCCGTCCCAGGAAGTGCCCGACTACGTCTATTCACGCACCAACGATCCCGAAAAGGCGCCGGATCAGCCGCAATATGTGACGATCGATTTCGAGCGCGGCGACGCGGTGGCGGTCGACGGCGTGAAACTCTCGCCCGCGGCGCTTTTGACGAAGCTCAATGAGCTTGGCCGCCTGCATGGTATCGGGCGTCTCGATCTCGTCGAGAACCGCTTCGTCGGCATGAAGTCGCGCGGCATGTACGAGACGCCGGGCGGCGCGATCCTGCTCGTCGCGCACCGCGGAATTGAGAGTCTCACGCTCGATCGCGGCGCCGCGCATTTGAAGGACGAGCTGATGCCCCGCTATGCGGAGCTCATCTACAACGGTTTCTGGTTCGCGCCCGAGCGCGAGATGCTGCAGGCGCTGATCGACAAGAGCCAGGAACTTGTCACCGGCCGCGTGCGCCTGAAGCTCTACAAGGGCTCCGCGATCCTCGTCGGGCGAGAAAGTCCCTACTCTCTCTACGACCAGGAGCTCGTGACTTTCGAGGAAGGCGCGGTCGCCTACGATCATCGCGACGCTGAAGGCTTCATCAAGCTCAATGCGCTAAGGCTGCGCACGCTGGCGAAGCGCAAAGCGCGCGCAAAATGAAAGCGCGGTTGAGGGGCGAGGGCCGGCGCATCCCCTCGCCTATCGCCCCTCGCCGAGACCTGTCCCCGCCCGGCGCGCGGTCCGAGCCCGGATTATTGACTCCTTGGCCTTGAAGTCGCCGAAGGCTCGTGCAATTTTTCTCGGCGTTATGGATACCGGAACGACATGCGCAAGCTGCTGCCAGCCCTGATCGCCGCGGCCCTGCTCGCGGTCGGCGGCGCGGTGGCGGTCGTGCGCGTCTATAACAGCCCCATCGAGCTCACGGTCGCCGTTCCTCAAATCGGGGACGACACGCGTTTGATGCAGGCTGCGGCGCATGTGTTCACGCGCCAGCACAAGCCGATCCGGCTGCATCTCCTTCCGGTCCCGGACTGGGCCGCCGCCGCTGCGCGGGTCGATTCCGGCGACGCGGACCTCGCCGTGCTGCGCGGCGACGCGGCCCTGCAGGCGACTGCGCAGACGCTCTTGATCCTGCACCGCAACCCGATGCTCGTCGTGGCTCCCGCGGGATCGAAGATTCACCGCATCGCCGACATGCGCGGCAAGAAGCTAGGCGTCGTACATCAACTGCCGCAGTCGCATTCGATCGAGAATCTGGTCGAGGTTATCCTGGCGCATTACGACATCCCGCGCGAGGCGGTGACTTTCGTGCCGGTTCCGCAGGAAGAAATCGGAGCCGCCCTCGCCGCGAAAAAGATCGACGCCATCTTCTCGGCCACCGGACCTCTCGACGGCAGCGCGGCTGACGTCGTCGCCGACGTCATGGGACCGGCGCGCAAACCGCCGATCTTCATCCCCATCGATGAAGCGGCGCCGATCGCCAAGCGCGACCCGGCGCTTGAGACCTCCGAGATCCCCCACGGGGCCTTCGGCGGCGATCCGCCGCGCCCGCCTGAAACCGTCGAGACGGTCGGCGTGGACGTGCTGCTGATGGCGAGCCCGACGATGCGCGACGAGACAGCCTCGGCGGTGACGCGGGTCTTCCTCAATGCGCGCGGGGCGATCGCGGGGATCGCGCCGCTCGCGAATTCGATCGAGGCTCCCTCGACGGACCGTGGCGGACCGATCCCCGTGCATCAGGGGGCCGTGGATTATCTCGACGGCAATGAGAAGAGCTTCTTTGAAAAATACAGCGATGGCTTCTACATCGGCGCGATGCTGCTGTCGCTTTTGGGCTCCGCGGCGGCGACTTTGGCCAGCCGCTTCGCCAAGGATGCGCGCGAAGACGCCGAGAGGCTGACGGAGAAGCTGCTGACCATCCTCCAGGGCGCGCGGGACTCGCAATCGTCCCGGGATCTCGACGGCTATGAGCATGAGCTCAACGACGTGGTGGCCCAGATGCTCGCCGATCCCAAGCTGCGCAAGCTCGACGCGCCGGCCCTGCATCTCGTGGAACTCGCCATGACGCAAGCCCGGCGAAGCTTGGAGGAACGTCGGCAAGCGCTCGCCCAAGCGGAGCGCGAGGGGAAAGTCGAAAAAGTGGTGGAATTCCCCGGACCAAAGGCTGCGCCTCCGAGCATTTGACCCTGCGGTCAAAAAAGTAATGGCTCCGACGCGGCGCCAAAAAGAATGGCGCCCGTTTTCACGGGCGCCACGGACCGCTGGCTGAAGCTATGACTTAAGCGGCCTTCACCTCGACCGGCTTCACGTCTACCGGCTTCGTCTCGACCGAGCGCGGCGCGGCGCCGATGTCGATCTTGCGTGGCTTCTGCGCCTCGGGAATCTCGCGCACAAGGTCGACATAGAGCAAGCCGTTCTCGAGGTGCGCGCCGGTGGCGACCACATGCTCGGCGAGCTGGAAGCGACGCTCGAAGGCGCGCGCGGCAATACCCTGATGCAGGAACTCGCGGTTCTGGCCCTCGGGCCCGCTCTGCTGCGCGCCGCGGATGGTCAGCGCGTTCTCGCGCGTCTCGATCGTGAGGTCGTCCTTGGAGAAACCCGCGACGGCGAGCGTCACGCGATAGGCGTTCTCGCCAGTGCGCTCAATGTTATAGGGCGGATAGTTCGGCGCAGGCTCGAGCCCGCCGGTCTGGGCGAGGTGATCGAACAGCCGGTCGAAGCCGACAGTCTGGCGGAACAAGGGGGAAAAGTCGAAAGCACGCATTGCACATCCTCCTGTCGAAGCGACATGATGGGGTAGCGCAGAGCGCCCGGGACATCCGGCGCGATCCGCGAGCGCGTCCGTTCGGCCCGCGCTGACGGAGGATGTGGGAAGGGGTCATCTGTCCTGCAAGGGCCCAGACCCTCGGAAGGAAGCCTTCGGAAACTGTGCTAAAGAGAGGCTTTCGTCCTCGCCGCGCGCTTCGCCAAAGCCTGAAAACCTCAATGCTCGAACTCGTCAACACGCCGCAAAACCGAATTCCGCGGAACGCGGAAGTTTACGCAATCAACGCCTCGGACGGCGCGATGCTCCGCATGGCCACGTTCAAGCCAGAGAAGCCGGCGCGCGGCACGATCGCGCTCTTTCAAGGCCGCGCCGAGTTCATCGAGAAATATTTCGAGACGATCGACGATCTCCTCGAGCGCGGCTTCGAGGTCGCGACGCTGGATTGGCGCGGTCAGGGCGGCTCGGCGCGCGAGCTCGCCGATCCGCACAAAAGCCATGTCGACGACTTCGCGCAGTATCAACGCGACCTCGCCGCGTTCCTCGCGCGCATGAAGCGTCTCGATTGTCCAAAGCCCTGGTTCGCGCTCGCACATTCGACGGGCGCGGCGATTCTTTTGGAATATGCGCATAACGGCGGCGACGACTTCCAGCGGCTCGTCGCCACGGCGCCGCTCGTCGACGTCTATGGGCTGCGTTTTCCGCGCGGCGCCCGCCTTCTCGCCGACAGCCTCGACATGCTGGGTCTTGGCGGAATGTATATACCCGGGGGCAAGCCCACCTCCATGCTTGAGTTCGAGGGCAATCTGCTGACCTCCGATCGCCGCCGCCTCGCGCGTAATCTAGCCGTGCTCGCCAAGGCGCCGTCGCTCGGCGTGGGCGATGCGACGGTCGGCTGGGTCAACAGCGCCTTCCGGCAGATGCAGCGTTTCGAGCAGCGCGACTACATGCTGGGCTGGCGCCTGCCGACGCTGATCCTCGTCTCCGGCCAGGATCGCCTTGTCTCGAGTGACGCCGCAGAGCGCTTCGCACAGCGCCTGGACCTCGCGCAGCTCATTTGCCTCCCCGCAGCGCGTCATGAAATCTTGATGGAGACCGATCCGCTGCGTGAGCAGTTTTTCGCCGCCTTCGACGCCTTCATTCCCGGCGGCGCTCTGTCCGGCCCGGCGCGCGCCGCCGAGTACCGGCGATCGGAAACTTAGAGCATGTCTTCGGGAAACCACTCCGCGCTTATTCGAAGACAAGCCTTAGAACCGCCGCCACACAGCGGCCAGGACGCCTTTTTCGGCAGGTGAATTCACCCCGACGGGCGCCGCCAGCGCGCCCAACTGCAGAGACCAGTCGCGGGCTAGATCATAGACGCCGGAGAGCTCGAATTTTTGCGCGGCGTAACCGCCAGAAGCGACCGCGCCAGGCGTGAAGGCCGAAAAGCTCTGCGCCATGAGGAGAAGGTCGGGCCGCGGACGAAGGCCGAGCGTCAGATCGGCGCGGAGTTCGTCGCCGCTCTGCCCGCGCGTCCGGTAGCCGAGCTGCGCCTCGATGAACCAGGGGAGCCCGAAGGCTTCGAAGCCGCGCAACGCCTGAAGGCGCATATCGACCTGGAGGGGAACCTTGAAATCGAGGAACTGCTCCGCCGCCTGCGTAGCCGCGCGAAGCGTCGCCTGCGCGCTGATCCGCGCGCCGCCAATTTCCCCCAGCGGGATTCTGCCCCCGACCGCGCCGAGCCCGGCGCCCGCATAATGAGGCGCCGGCTCGAGCGGATCGCCCGGCGCGGAGCCGTTGAAGTCAAAAGCGCTGCCCTCGGCGATGACGGTGAGCCAGTTCGTGACGCCATATTCGACATAGCCCGCGGCCTCGAACTTGCCGTAGGCAGGCGTGCGGATCAGATGACCGCTTCGGTCATAGGCCTTGTTCGCCTCGGAGAAGGTCGACGTGACGATGATCTGGCCTACGCCCTCGTCCATGAGCAAAGCGCCGGCGACGGCCGGCCCCGCGAAAAGAGCGGCAAAAATTACGATAAAGGACGCGGCGCCTCGGGGCACGACAATGCTCACGCAATATGGGACCGCTCATTCCGACGCCCCAATTTTGTTGACAATCCGGCGTGTAGGTACTTTTCGCTATTTTTGCACTTTTGTTCTTCTTTTATTCTGTTTATATTCCGCGTATGTAAACACGCCTCGAGAGCATGTCCCGAAAAAGTGCAGAGCGGCTTTCCGGTGTGGACGTGCTCTAACTTTCTGATCTTGAGCGAGTCCTTATCGCACGCGCGATTCCACGCGAACGCGACGCGCTTTGAGCCGCGACGGAGAGCAGGCTGTGCTAGTCTTCCGGAGTTTTGGCCCCGACGAGCGCGGCGGACTTGTCTTCGATGAGACGCGAAGCGATAGTGGCGCGCTTCCGGGGACGACGTCCCCGGAAGCTTGCGCCGACTCCGTAGCTCAGCTGGATAGAGCAACTGCCTTCGAAGCAGTAGGTCGCAGGTTCGAATCCTGCCGGGGTCGCCACTTCGGAACAAAGCTGGGCACGCCGATTCCCAGCGTTTGCGCACTGCCTGAGGCGACCAGAGTGCGAAGCAGCGCGCTTTTGTGGTCCATAATGCGCACCTCGCGATCGTCTACTTCTACGCGCTGGGCGAGCGCCCGGAGATGGTCGCCGCGATAGCCCCCTCCCCCGCTGCGCATCCGTTTGCGCGCCGCGCGGGCGAAGGTCGCGAGCGCTTGGGGAGTTACGACCGGCCCGACCTGCTCCTGAGCGGCCTCAGCGCGGTCGGCGTCGTCGCGCGACTGATCCCGGACCGCCTTGAGCTCGGCCACTCGGTCCTTGAGCAGCGGATCAGAAACGTCGGCAACGCCGTTCTCGATCGCGTCGTAAAGCCGCTTGAGCTTGCCCTCCGCCTCGGCGGCGCGCCTCCTCAGGTCCACGATGTGGGTGGCGCGACGCTCGGCCCGCTCCTCCCGGCGGGTCAGGATGGAGGACAAGACTTCCTCGAGGCGCTCGGGCGTCAGGAGCCGCTTTTCGAGGTGGTCGGCGACCAGCGCGTCGAGCTTTTCCATGGGGATCGAGCGGCCCTTGCAGCCGGTCTCCCCCTGCCGAGCCTTGGTTGAGCAGGTGGAATAGCGGTATCGGCCGCCCTTGCCCGTTCGTAACGTCATGGCCATGCCACAGGTGCCGCAAAGGCAGATGCCGGTAAGAAGGGTCGGGCCGCTGACGACGCGCGGCGCTTTTAGCGCGGGGCTGCGGGTTTTGAGGAAAGTCTCAACCGCCTCGAACTCCGCGGCGTCGATGATCGGCGAAACCGTCATCTCCACGACCTCCGCCTCGGGTTTCCTCTCATTCGTCTTTCAATAGCGGATGTTGAAGCGGTGGCGGCCAATGTGGATCGTGCGCGTGAGCACCAGATGCACGGCGCCGATGCCCCAGCGTCCGCCGTCAATTTCTCAGCCTGCCGACGGGTCGAGACTCGCAGATAGAGCGCGGCGCGACGGGGTGCTGTCATGACGCTCTCCACGTCGTCAGCGACCAGAAAAAATCTCTTCGACGAGATTGCCGAACCAGGCTTCGAACACGTCGACCTCGTCGCTCGTCACAGGCGCGGACCCGGGCCAGCCCTCGGTCACGCTCCACGCCGCCGGATCGCAACGCGAGCGCGTGTCGGCAGCATCGCGTAATCATAAGGGTCGCTCGGCGCCACGCCAGCCGTTTCGATTCGACGATGACGATATCTCGGCGCACGGCTCACACGAAACTTTCGCACGGCGCGCTCCGCCGACGAATGGCCGACATCCGCGCCGGCCTATCCGATTGCGCCACCACCCTTGACGTCGCCCGCAGAACGGGCTGCTTGAACGTCGCGCCGCCTCCGACCGAGCCCCTCTGAGGGTTGGAGCGCGCAAGGCGACGCAGACCCCAGTAAGCTATGGCTCTAGCCAGCTTGCTCGTTGCGATCCGTCGAAAGTAAGCCCGCAACCCGCCCGCCTCATCACTGCCTTCGCCATCATCTCCCTCCCGCATTGGTATTCGGCGCCATCAAGAGATCATTTGACTGAGAAATGCACGAACTGTCTTGAGATAGCGATCTACGGTCCGGACCGACACGGCGAGCCGCACAGAGATTTCGCAATGATTGAGCCCATCGATGTAGTAGAGCGAGAAAGCGCTTCGACAGGGAGCTGGAAGCTGGCTCAAAAGCTCGCAGAGTTGCCGAAGCTCCAAGCGGTTCTGCACGCTGGCTTCCGTTTCGCCGGGGTCTTCGACCTCGGAATGGTTCGCCCCGTCGTCGGAATAGCGTGACCGCACCTGCGCCTTACGATGCTCGTCGATTATCAGATTGGCGACCACTCGATTAAGATATTTTCGGGGGCTCGCCGCCGTCGTAATCGCTCCGTCCTCGAGGGCGCGAAGAAAGGCTTCTTGGACGATGTCCTCCGCGTCGAGGGACCGAGCTTTCCTGCGCGCGAAAGCTTTCGCCTGCGCCACGTAAGCCCGATAAAATGCGTCGAAATCAAACGGCGGCTCCTCGACGCTTTCGCTCCCGGAGTTGCAGCGGCGCGCAGAGCCGCAGGCGGGATCGCGCCGCTTCTTGGAACTCGGCCGCGCCATGGAACCTCTAGAAGGGATGGAGCAAGGAATTGACAAGCGCGAGCTATCGCTGCTCTGGCGCGCATCTTCTCCGACGGCTTGTTCAGCAGGGCGGGCTCGCCATGCGCCTCATGGAGCGGGGCAGCTCATTCACGACGCCTTCAAAATCGGCGGGGGGCCGCGCGCACGAAAATACGAACCGGCGGCTGCTTCCGGAGCAGCGTAGTCCTCCAGCCGCCACATTAGGATTGCGACGATAGGCTCGAAAGTTCTGACACGCTGATCGACGCATGTGAAAAAGACGCAGGCGCACGCGCTGCACGCGGTCGCCCCGCAAGCGCCGTGTTGTTGGCTCTCGCGCGTGGGGTCGGACGATGACGCTTCCTGCGAGCAGATCGTCCCGGCTCGGGCGCCGGTCGCCGCGTAAGAGCGCGGCGGCGGCAGCGGCAGGAGTTGCAGCGCGAGCCATACGAGCGCGACGAGGCAGGCGCCCAAGCGCGCCCAACCAGGCCTTTGCTCCACACTCACCTGCATGTCACTCACTCAGTTTGCGCTGTATCCCGCGTCATTGAAGAGCAGGCCCTCCATCGGAGAGAGTTCCGGCCCATTCTCGGCGCCCGCGTCCTACGCCATCTCGAAGCCGAACGACCGCGAGCCGGCTCGCTCGACCGCGGGCGAATGTCATGGCCGCCGGGAAAGACCGCCGAACGTCCGGGCTGCCGTCCTTTGCGTCCGCTTCTGGCGAGGGCGATCTCTCGAACAGCGAAGGCGCGCGAGAAAGGGGCGTCTCGTTGGCCTAAGGCGTCTTCTTGCCCTCGCTTTCCTGTCCAGAGGGGGGCACCCACGGATCGGAATAGCGCTCCGACGTCAGCAGACTCTCATCGGTAAGCGTTTTGAGGAACGCCAGAAGATCGGCCTTCTCTTGCTGCGTCAGATTGATCTTGACGATCAGGCTGCTCTTGAGGGGGCTCAGCGCGCCGTCGCCAGCATTTGGGCCGGTCTCGATCTTTCGGCCGCCACGAGCATAGATGTCGATGACTTCCTCGAGCGTCGCGACCGTCCCGTCGTGCATGTAGGGAGCGGTCAGCGCGATGTTGCGCAGCCCGGGCGCTCGATACTTTCCCATGTCGTCGGGATCGTTCGTCACGTCGAGCAGCCCCCGATTGGGGAACGGATAGCCACCCTTGCCATCGATATTATAGAGCCCGGTGTTGTGGAAGGGCGTCTCGGCCTCGCGCGTCTTCACGTGAACGAACTGATCGTCGAGATTGACGGTGCCGTGGCAGTGATGACACTCCGCCTTCTCGCCGAAATAGAGATCGTGCCCTCGCTGCTCTTGCTCGGTCAGCTTGATCTTGCCATCGAGATATTGGTCGTAGCGACTACCGAAGGACAGGACGCCGCGCTCGAAGGCCGCGATCGACTTGATGATTGTGTCGAAGCTGATCGGGTCGGTCTTCTCCGGAAAGGCCGCTTTGAAACGCTTGCGGTAATCCGCGTCGGCGCGAAAACGCGCCACGATCTCGGCCTTGTTGGCGTCGTTCACGCCCATCTCGATCGGGTGCTCACCAAACAGCGGATTCGCCATCTGCCGCTCGAGAGTCACCAGCGCCGGATTGGCCCAAGTGTAAGTGCCGTGCCAGGCGGAGTTGGCGATCGAAGGTGCGTTGCGCGGCGTGTGCTCGCCGGTCGAGCCGAGAGACGTCACGCGTCCGTCGGTGAAAGCGCGTTCCTGCAAATGGCAGGAGGCGCAGGCGAGCGTTCCGTTGCCCGAGAGACGCTTGTCATAGAAGAGTCGCCGCCCGAGCTGGAATTTTTCTTCCGACATCGGATTGTCCGCGGGCACGCGCGGGGGCGGGACGTACGAGGGCAAGTCCCATGTCCAGGTCGGCTTCGCTCCTTCCGCGAAGACGGCGGGCGTCAGAAACAAACCCAGCAGCGCCGCAAAGAGAATGCGCGCGCGCGTCACTTCTTCACTCCCGGAGCTGCAGCGATGGGCTTCGCCGAGAATATCGGCGAGACGCCGGGCTTCGTCTGCAAGCCGGCGTCGGCGCTGCCCGGCGGGTTGAGGCCTAAGGCTTTGAAGATCGCTGGGCATTCGGGATCGTCAAGCGCGCTCATGCAGCCGACGGCGCCGCCCTTGTCCACGCTGACGTCGCTCTCCTTGAACAACGTCGTCAGATCGACATTGACCTGCTCTGTCCTGGGATTGAAGCGATCGAGCGTGACGGTAAAGCGATTGGGCTGTGCGCAGGAGACGATCTCGCCCGTCGCCGGATTACCCTTGCAGCCGCTGGAGCCGAGATGGACCATCCAGGTTCTGGCCTTGGCCCCCTCGGGCAGAGAGATGAAGTCCGGCGGATCGACCTCGACCGAAAAGAAGCGACGTCCGGCCTGCCAGTTCCAGGACATCGCCTGAACGTCGAGCGGCGGCGGCGCCGTCTCGACATTGGAGTGGTTGAGCGCGACCGTTTTGCCGTCGACCTGGCTCTCGACGGGCACGCCGACGGAGAATTCGAGCCCCACATAGTCGCCCGCGGGCGCGCTTCCGGTGATCGTGGTGTTCTTGGGAGGATTGGTCGGGCTGCAAGGCGCGCTGCCGCCGCGCGCGTCCCTGAAATCGATGTGCGCGAGATCGGCGTACTGCCAATTGTTTTGCGCAAGCGTGATGGGCGTGCGCGCGCCCTTCTTGTCGATGAGCTTCACGCCGTAGACGTAAAACCGCGCCTCGCGCAGCTTGGCGTCGACTTTGCTCAACCCGAGATTGGGAAGCGGCGCGGCGCAGCCGACCGGCTTCCCGTCTTCAGTGAGCCCGAAGCTGATGGCGACAGGGCGTTGGTTGGGCGCCCCGCGCCGGCGAGCGAAGGAAATCCCGCTCCAATGGCGAGCGCCGATCCAAGCACGATGACGAGCGATGGTCGCATATTTCATCTCGTTGTTTGAGGCTTTGACATATGAGCCAAAGTTATGAGGCCGATGGGGTTGGGGGATTACGACGAACGGTGTCGCCCGATGGCCCCGCCGCGGATGTCGGACGCCTTGGCGCGAACATGGCGCCAAGGCGTCCGGTGAGTCTCACAGTTCGAGACGCAAGGTTCCCATCACCGAGCGGGGTGCGCCAGGCGTCAACGAGAAGCGGTTGCTGAATGCCGGATTCCAGCCGTAGAAGTAGCGGGAGTCCGTGACGTTGTCGATGTTGATCTGTGTGGTGGCCCAGGTCTTGCCGACTTGGAACCTGTATCCGCCCATCAATCTCACCAGCGTGTATGCCGGCACCATGAAGGAGTTCGCATAGTCGCCCCACGCCAAGCCGATGCGCGAGACGCCGACGGCCCCGGTTAGCCCCCTGAAGACTCCGTCCGCGTCATATTTGACCCAGAGGTTGCCGGTGTTGTCGGGCACGCCGGGCATCCGTTTGCCGGCGAAAGGCGCGTCATTGCATAGGTTGAACGGGTCGCTCGTCGGGCAGTTCGAGCTCTGGCTCTGGATGAGCGAGAGCTCGGAGATGCCCTGTGTCACGCGCGCGTCGACATGCGAGTAGTTGGCGATGACGCTCCAGTTGCGGTCGATCCGGCCCGTGATGTCCAGTTCGACGCCGTGGCTCCGGGCGCTGAGAAGGTCGTAGCGACCGTTCACCGGTGAGGATGGATCCGCCGTCGCGATGTTATGCTTGTTGATGTCGAAGAACGCCGCGGTCGCGGTCAGCATCTTGTCGAAGAATTCTCCCTTCAGGCCGGCTTCCCACTGCACCGCGCTCTGGGAGGGCAACACCTGGGAGGTTACAGCATTCAGTCCGTTGTTCAGGCCGTAGGATTGCGTATAGCTGCCATAGACAGAGATCCACGGCAACGGTTGGAAGACGACGCCGGCGCGCGGGCTGAAAAATTTGTCCTTCGTGGTGCCGTAGTTGCCGAAAGCTGATCCCGGCAGATTGGCGACCGTCAGGGCGTCGTTGTAGTAGGGGAAAAGGCTAGTTCCCACCCCTGAGGAGGCTGAGGCGATATCGTACCGCCCGCCCAGGAGGACATGTAGCTTATCGTCGGCGAGGGAGATGAGGTCCTGAGCGTAGAAGCCCTGCCATTCCTGTTTTTTGATTAGAGCAAGCGCCGTGCCGCATTGATATCCGCATGCGAACGGAGGAACTCCGTAACCGGCCAACGGGGCGACAGCGCTGCCGTTCAGGCCGCCGTTGCCGTAAGCCGGAGCGAATATGTTGATAGACGTGGGGACAAAAGCGTTCATCGCGTTGTCCACATCGTTGAAGTCGAGATGATCTATTCCAACCAGCCCTGAATGCTCGAACATGCCGGTCGTGAACTTGCCCTTGAGCTCGAGGTTTCCGGTGATTGAACGGGCGACGTCCGGCGTCCAGAAAGCCTGGTTCCACCCCGTTCCCAGCGCGACGGGGTTCCCAGTGATTCCATTGAAAGTGCACGGGCCGTTTGCGGTGTCGGGATAGGGAGGGTTGTTCAGACACGCGAAGAAGTTGTTGCTCGTCATGTTTCGTGAGTTGTTGTAGGCGAAGCGTTGCGTGATGGTCCAGTCTTTGTTCAGGTCATACGACCAGTCGAAGTTGACGTAGCGCTTCAGGGATTGATCCGGATTCGCCCCCGTGAAGCTGATGTCCTCCAGATAGGTGTTGATCGGAATCGGCGCAGGCTGGTTGCCGAAGGCGGGAAAATTCGGCTGGGTGTCGATGTTTTTCGAGTCTTGATACTCGGCCCGCAGATTGGCTTTGAACTGTTCGGTCGGGTGATAGGTGAGCACGCCCGAGCCAAAGAATCTTTGCGACCAAACGTAATTGATGAAGGAACCCTGGCGCGTCGCTTCGGCGTCCACGCGGTAGAGCCAGGTTTTATCCGACGTCAGAGGACCCGTCGCGTCGAGATAGGTTCTCGTCGTGCCGAAGCCGCCGGCCTGCTCCGTGAGCGAGTAATAGGGCGTCTCGAGGGGCTGCTTGGTGACAAAGCTGACGAGGCCGCCGGGCTCTGAGCGGCCGTAGAGAACCGAAGCCGGACCCTTCACGACCTCGACGGCCTGGATGTTGGCGGTGCTCGGACAGACTTCGTTCGGATCGAGCAGCCCGTTTCTATAGACCTGCGCGATCTGGTTGGAACCCGTAGCGAACCCGCGAATTAAAATGTTCTGCAGGCCGCTGCAGTCGCTCGGGAGCAGCGCTACGCCGCTGACGTTGGTGGCGATAACCTCATTGACATTGAAGCGCGGCTGGTCGTCGAGTTGCTCGCGCGTCACGACCTTCACGCTGATCGGCGTCTGCATGATCGGCGCGTCGATCTTGGCGGCGAGGGCCTTCTGTGCGTCGTAGCCGGTGTAACGGTCGCCGCTCTGCTGCGTGAGCTGGGCTGTCTGCGAGGCCGGCGTCACGGCGTAGGGCGAGCCCGCCTCCGCAGGCGCCTCCACGGGGCCTTGGGCCGCCGGGGCGGGACCCGAGGGCTGAACAGGCGCTTGCGCCGCCCGAACTCGCGGGCCGCCGCTCGTGCGCGCATGCTGTTGGGGCGCCGCCTTCGGCCGCGCATGCTGCTTGTTGATTTCAATCGTCGGCAGATTCTGCTGGGCGAAAGAGGGCAGAGCGACGAGCATAAGCGCGGAGGCGAGGGTTCCGCGGAATAGGGCAGAGCGAGGCATGAGCATCTCCTCCAGTGCGGCGCCGGGCCGCTCGAACGGATTTTTGGCCGCTTTCTCTGTCGGCTCAGCAGCAGCTTCGATAGAAATAAAACGGGCTTCGGAGAAGGCGCCTCTACAAAATTGTAGAAGCGCCTCATCTAAGGGGCGGGAATTCGTTTGATTTGAAGTTTTTCTTTTCGGTTGTGACCAAAAGGTCACAGTCTAGTGTGGCAAAAATGCCACATGTCTCCTTATAGTTTACAAAATGGCCCTCTACATTATGGTCTTCGCTCTAAGCAACAGCAGCGGCGACGCAATGCTGTCGAGAGCGCGCCCGCAGCACGGCCCCCGAATTGAGCGCCGCCGATTGTCGGTCGGGACGGTGTCGCCGTCACGCCCAATACTGCGCCAGGAGGAAAGTTCAGGGCCAAAGGCCTTTATCCGCCTCATAGGCTGCGTCGGCGCGCGCGATCTCGGCCTCACGCGTGGTCGGGGACCAGCCGCCGCCGAGAGCCTGATAAAATGTGGTCGCCGCTTGAAAATGCGCGAGGCGCACCTGCTCCAGCAAAAGCTGGCCCTGAAAGAAGGCGGTCTCGTTTGTCGCTAGCGTCACGATGTCGATCGTGCCTTCGCTGAGCCGCGCTTTCGCCGCCGTCAGCGCCTGCCGCGCCGAGGCCACGGCGTCTTCCTGCAAGCTCAGATGACGCTCGGTCTGAGCGACGGCGACCAGCGCATTCTCTGTATCGGAGAGCGCGGTGAGGGTCTGCTTGCGGTAGTTCGCTGCGAACTCAGAATATTTGCCTTTCTGAAGTTCGTACTGCCCCTGCAGGTTCCAGCCATCGAGCAGCGGCTGCGTCGTCATCGCCAGCACCTGCCACCCGATGGCCTGAGGCGTCGCCAAATTCCTCCAGACGATGCTCTGCACGCCATATTGGCCGGTAAGCTGGATCTGCGGGAAGAACGCCGCCCGCGCCTGCAGAACTGAAAACTCCTGCGATGCGAGCCGCGCTTCGGCTTCGGCCACGTCGGGACGCCGCAGCAGAACCTCTGATGGCAGTCCGGGCTCGATCTTCGGGAAATGCAAGCTCTTGAGCGTCGTTCCCTGCACCGAAAAGCTCTCGGGCGTCCGCCCGAGCAGAACCGCGAGACGATTGACCTGCTGCGCCAGCGTCTGTTGCAGTGGCGGGATCATCGCAAGCTGAGTGTCGTACACGGTCTGCTGCTGCGCTACGTCGAGCACGGTCGCGAGCCCCACTTCGCGGCGCGCTTTCACCGCGGTGAGCACCCCGCCGGCGATGCGCACATTGTCATCCACGATTCGCAACTGATCCTGCGCGTTGAGCACCGCGAAATAGGCGTTGAGCGCCGAAGCGACCGTCGCGATCTCGACGACCTGCCGATTGAAGCGGCTCGCGTTGGCGAGCAGCCGCGCCGCCTTCGAGGCGTCCTGGTTCGCGCCCCAGATGTCCAGCGTGTAGCTGGCGGTAAGGCCGAGCGAGAAATAATCGAAGCGCGTCGCGCCATAAGGACGGTTGTTCGATGCGGTCGCGTTGGCGAGGCCGGCGCTGTTGCCCACCCCAACGCCGTAAATCGTGCTCGGCACCTGAAGGCTCTCGAAATTATTGGTGTTGGAGAGCGTCGGAAACAGCGGAGCGCTGGAGACGCGCGCCTGCGAGTCCGCCTCCGTGATGCGCGCGACGGCGGCGGCGATGTCGTTGTTGCCTTCGAGCGCCTCGTCGATGACGCGCGTGAGCTCGCGGGATCGAAATCGCTCGACAAATTCACGCGCGGAATGGAACGTCGGCGCAGACTTCGACTTGGCGGCGCGAAAGCGCTCGGGAGGGGGGATGGCCGGGTCGGGCTTCTGCCAGTCCAGATCGCAGCCGGCGAGCGCGAGCGTAGCGCAAAGCGCCATCAAACTTGCGCAACGTCTGGCTCGGACCTGCGAGGGCACGCGTTACTCCTGAGATCGCTACGCAACGGGAGGAAACTCCGGTGCAGGCTTCGCTATTCACGCAACCCGGACTTCACGCTGAGTCCAGGCGCAGAGGGAAAGAGGAGAGAGAGAGAGGGCCGCCCGTCGAGCCGGCCCTGATCCAGTCGCTTGGTCCGCAGCCGCTTGAGATCGAGGCCGCGTCACTTTTTCGCGGGCTTCTTCTCGTCCTTTTTTGCGGGCGGCGCAGGCGGCGCCGCGGGCGGAGCCGGAGGAACGGGCGCCGACGACGCGACGTTGGCGCCGAGGCCGAACAGTCGCCACTGTCCGTCGACCGGCGCGAATAGCATCTCGAATTTGAGCTGCTGCGGCACGGACGGAAAGAAGCCCGCGAAGTGGAGCATGCCCTCCCGGGTGATCTCCGGCATGACCGTCAGCTGCGGCTCCAGGACGAGCACGCCCGAGAGATCGACCTTATCGCGTCTGAGATTGGCGAAAATCTCGCCGAGACGCGCCGGATTGTTGGCGGCAGCGAAACCCGGCGCGGCCAGATCGCGCAGCACCGTGTAATTGCCGGTTCTGTTGGCCTGGTCGAGGGCGATGAGGGTCGCTCTCGTCAGCAAGATCAAGCCGTTGCGGTCAATCTGCGCCTGGGCCGCCGGCGCGGGCGCAGGCGGCTTTTCCGCGGTTTCGGCCGAAGCGGTAGTGGAGGAACCCGTAGCCCAGAGCGTCGCCAGAAGGATGGCGACGAGGGTGCGCTTGCCTGACATGCGAATCTTGCTCCCGCGGTCTGTGGCGGTTTTCATGCGATAAGGGCTCGCGGCGACCTGCGCCGCGAGCCCCAGGACTGTTAACAGTCTTTCATGGACGCGGCGATGTTTACCATGCGTAAGTCGCTCCAACGCGTCCACCGACGCCGCCGTAGTTGAGGCCGACGCCGACGCCGCCATCGAGCACGATGTTCTGGTTGACGCGAGCCTGCACATTGCCGCCGAAGGCGTTCTGCCCGCGGAAGCCGCCCCAATGCGCGGAGATGGCGAACTGCTTGCCCTCCGGTAGGATTGCGCCCTGAGTGGCCAAGGCGACCGCCGTGCCCTCATAGCCGCGGCGCACGCTCGACTGCAGGGCGTAGACTTGCTGTTGCAGACCCGCCTGACCCGCATAGAGCCCGGCGATGTCGTTTGGCCCGAACTGGCTCTTGCCCAGCGTGCCGTTGGCGTCCGTGGTCACGAAGTTCGTCGGTCCGACCTGTGAACCAGACGAGGTCCCGAGCCCGCCCAGCACGACCTGACCGGCTTTCGTCGCTGTTGCGCCGTTTCCGATCGCCACCGAGTTGGGAGCGCTGGCCGTCGTATTATTGCCGATCGCCACCGCGCCGTTGCCCGTTGCGGCGTTCATGTTGCCGACCGCCACCGCGCCATTGCCCATCGCCGAGTTGTTGGAGCCGAGCGCCACCGCGCCCGTCCCCACCGCGACATTGGGATCGCCGATGGCCACCGCGCCGTTGCCGTACGCCTGTTGTCCCAAGCCGATCGCGACGGCGCCTGAACCCATCGCGGTGCCCCCGCCGGCGACGCTGCCGGGCGCGCCGAGCGAGACGGCGCCCGAGCCGTAAGCCCCTACATTGGCGCCGATCGCCGTCGCCCCTGTCGTGTTGGTGCCGCCGCCCTGCGCGGTCGAGTAGTAGCCGACAGCGGTGTCGCCCGCGCCGACCGCGTAAGCCTGGCTACCCAAGGCGGTGGAGAAGTCGCTCTGGGCGTAAGCGCCTTGACCGAAGGCGGAGGAGTATTTCCCGGTGGCGTAAGCAGCTTGGCCGACGGCGGTGGCGTTGTCCGCGTGGGCATACGAGAACTGGCCGATGGCGGTGGAGTTGTTTACGTCATTGGCGAACGCATATTGGCCCAGCGCGGTGTCATTGTTGCCGATAGCGTATGCATAATTGCCGATGGCGGTAGTTTGCTGGCCCCAGGCGGTCGCGAGATAGCCGACGGCGGTCGCCGCACCGTTACAAACTCCCGGAACCCCCGTGCCGCAGCCATTCACGCCGGGCGTTGCGTTCGGATTCCCGCCGCCGATGGCGGACGAGCCGGTGCCGATCGCGATGTCGCCAGCATTGGCGGCGCTGCCGCCCAAGTTACCCGTCCCGTCGGCCCCGCCGATCGCGATCGCGCCCGGGGCGGTGGTGGTTGCAGGCTGACCATTGTAGTAACTTTTAAGGTTGAAACCGACAGTCGCGCCTTGCTGACCGTTCGAACCGCCGCCGATCGCCACGCCGCCGACGGAGTTGGCGGAGACCGATGCGCCATTGCCGTTGGTGTTTCCGCCGCCAACCGCTACGCCGCTGGTCGCGCCGTAGTTGACCGTGGCCGCAGCCGCGCCAGTGAACGCGCCAGTCGCCAGATTGTTTACCCCATCGGTGCCGCCGACGGCCGTCGAAGAGCCGCCGGACGCGGTCGTGAAATAGCCGACGGCGGTGTCGCCCGCGGTGCCCACGCCGGTCGTATTGGGAATGTTGCCGTTCCAGGTGGGATTGGAGGGCCCGGGGTTGAAGGCCGCGCTGCCCGCCGCGGCGCCGGCGCCGAGGGCCAGCGTATTATTGCCGCCGGCCCAAGAGCCTTGGCCCACGGTGGTGGCGTTGTTGGCAGTGGCGTAGGAGAACTGACCGACGGCGGTGGCGTTGGCGGCGTTGGTCGCCGACAATTGGCCGACGGCGGTGGAATTGTAGCCTGCGGCGATCGACCAGTTGCCGACGGCGGTGGCGAGAGAAGCGTTGCCGTTGATCGGCTTGCCGGCGAGCGTGCCCGACGCGGCGCCGATGAGGGGGTTGTAGTTGTCGGGGTTGGTTGCGGTGCCGCCGCCGATGTCGGCGTTGGAGGGCTTGGCTTGCGCAAACTGGCCGAGGGCGGTCGCGCCTTGGTTGGTGGCCTGTGACCACGAGCCGACGGCCGTGGCTCCGAAGTCGATGCTGCCGCCTCCCTTCGCGTAGGAATTAGCGCCCACCGAGGTGTCCCAGGCGGTGTTGGCTAGCGAATTCCCGCCCAAGGCGGTCGTGCCAGCACCGGTGGCGACAGCGGTGCCGCCGACGGCGGTCGATACATACTGCGACACCCCGTAAGATCCGTTCGTCCACGCGCCGACAGCTTTCGAGTTGTTGCCGATCGCCACGTCCTGAGCAGTGCCCGGATTGGTGGTGTTTGCGGGAGGTGGAGCTAATGCCGCGGGATTGCTCGCATTGGCGTTGTTACCGCAAGCCAAGGCGGTGGGAACGCCGTTGTCCGTCGCGGGGAGCGGGCCAGCATTCGTCGAGGAGCAAATCTCCGCCTTTGCCGCGCTCGGCGCGAAGGCGAAGGCGAGCGCCACCGCTGCGACGCCCTGGAATAGCGTCCGCTGCAATGGCGACTTGCCCGAAGCGCGCGCGGCGGGGTCTCCTGATGCTGCGCGTGACGACGAAATCCAATCCTGCTTTTCCATTGGGGCCTCCTATCGGCTGAGTTTTTTGGGCTTCCGGCCGTATGTCGACGGGAGACGCGGTCGCCGCAACTCCCGCCGCATCACGGCGATGGCGAAAACCTGAACGAGCTTCAAAGGAGGCGCCTCTACAAGATTGTAGAAAGGCCGCGCCTGGGCTTCGATTTTTGATTGCAATGAAGCTTTTTCTTTAGAGCTGTGACAAAAAAGCCACAGATTCTATGTGGCAAAAAAGTCACACTTCTTGAAACTTACGCCATGCCTAGCCCTATTACGCGCGCTCTGCTTCGCAAGACGGTCGAATATCGGTTGATGCGCAAAATCTATAATTTCTATAGACAAATGGCTAGGAGGCAAGTCATTAAAGGCGTTTACAAAGTCGCTAAATTGGAGCAAGCTTGATCACAGTGGTGTGACGTTCGGCTTGAATCGAGGTCTGCACTGTTCGCAGTTCTGCTGTGCAGAAAGGGCAGAAGAGAAGGGATGAGACGCAACGCCTTCGCGGTCGTGCTTTTTGCCCTGGCGCTGGGACTGAAGGTCCTGCTGCCAGCGGTGGCGGTCGCGCACGCTGCGCACGCCCCGGGCCAAGAGAGCGCTCTCCAGGATTGCTGGAGCGGCATTGCAGACGGCGCGATCGGTCACCCTCAAGCGCCCGGCAAGGGCGCGCGTCATGCCGACGGGTGTCCGCTCTGCCAGCTCTCCTGCGAAGGCTCCTTCGCCCTATTGGGACGCGCGCCGCTTCAGGCCCCTAGGGCCTCCTTCGTCCACGCCACGCCTTTTAGTCCCGCGGATCGCGCCGCACAGTCGACGCCCCTCGCTTCGGCGCACCGGCCGCGAGCGCCTCCCCTCTTCTGAATCGTCTTTTCGCGAACCCGCTTTGCAACTCCCTCGCTTGGGAGTAAGCGCGCGCGCGTTCCCTCCGGCTTTCTAGATCGCCGAACGCACCCTTCCCGGCTGTGGCAGTTGAGCTCGACTGTCACCCTGCGACGCTCCTTGCGCCTCCGCAACGGATCGCGAAGCCGGTCGAGTTGCCGTGGCGTCCGTATCAGCGGAATTTTCGCTATGATTGAAATCTGTCCAACATCAGGATTGTCCGGCGACTCTGGTCATACAGAGTTGGCTGGGATGCAAGAAACGCTGATCGACCGAATATACCAAGCTTCGCTCCTCCCGCAGTTGTGGCCCGGCGTTCTCCAACAGATTGGGGAAACCGTAGATGCCCCATTCGGGTTCGTGATCGTCGGCGATTCTGACACGTCCCGATGGAGGAACACGCCAGGCTTCGACGAACTCACGACGCGCATGATCCGCGAGGGCTGGCTGGCGCGCGGGGCCTATCCGCGAAAGTTTTTCCAAATTCGCGCTCCTCGATTCATCGCCGACCAAGAAGTCATGACGATTGAAGAACTGCGCGACGAGCCGGCTTTTGGCGATTTCTGTTTCCCCTCGGGGATCGGATTCGGCGCGATGACGAGCATAGAGCTGCCCATGGGCGAGCGCGTGACGATCGGCTTTCGGCGCAGGCTTGGGGATGGCGCGTTCGGCCGGGCCGAAATCGAACGGCTCGATTCCCTGCATCCGGCGCTGGCGTGCGCGTTTTCGCTTTGGGTGAGATCACAGCAGGCCTTCATGTTCGCCGTGGTCGAAACGCTCGCAGCGTTGGACCTGCCCGCTCTGATTCTCGACAGCAAGAGAAATGTCCTCGCGGCGAACGGCCTCTTGGAAACGGCCAAGCACGTCGTCGCTTGGCCGACCGGGAAATGCGTCGCGCTTCGGGACGCCGCCGCCGACGCCGTCCTGCGAGAGGCGCTGGCGCGCCTGGAGACTGCCCACGAGGGCGCGGGCATGACCTTCCCGGTCAAGGCGGGAGCCGGCCCGGCCTATGTCGCCCGTCTCCTGCCCCTGCTCCCTCCTGACAATTTGTGGAAGGAGGCCGCGGCGCTGACGCTGACGCCGGCCGCAGCCCGGGGCGCGCCCCCCGAGGCGTTGCTGCGGTCGCTATTCAATCTGACGCCTTGCGAGGCCAAGGTCGCACGCGCCCTCGCGAGCGGCAAAAGCGTCACCGAAATCGCCGCGAACGAAAACATCTCGCCGGGCACGGTGCGCACCCATGTGCGCGGCGTCCTTGAGAAGACCGGCAGCAACCGCCAGATCGACGCCGTAGCCTTGCTGTTGGGAATGCCGTTCTCCCTGGCTCATCCCACCCCGAGCTGAGAAATAGCTTACAGGATCCGAGGAAACAAAGGCTCGCGGCTGAGGCGGGAAGGCCGCAAAAGCGGCCTGCTCTTCGGACGGCGTTTTCGGAGTTCGGGCGCAGGTCATGGAGGCGCCCCCGGATCGCGGGTAGGAGGCGCGGCAACCCCATAATTGACATTAATAACTAAGTTGATAGAATAAATAGTGTGACGTTCGATTGAATTTGCCCGGCTCCCGAATCCCTGCGGGAGCTGGGCTTCTTTTTTGCGGTCGACGCGCTGGCGAGACGAGGCGACAGAGCTGACGCGGAATCCCTCGGTCGTGCGAGCTCAACCTCAAACTCGTTCGCGGGGTCGGGCGCACTCGCTGCTCCCACAAAATGCAGTCCAGGTCATCCCGCCACCGGCTCAGAATCAGTGTGCGCCCGGCGTCACGCTCAGCACGTTGAACTCAACGGCTTCCTCCAAGTGCTTCCATATTTCGGCTTCGGTTACGCCCGCCGCGCGAGATGTCTCCTCCACAGACATCACGCCGTCGACAGCCCGAAGAAACCGCACCCAAGGCTCCAGTTTCGCGTCGATTCGAAACTCGAGAACATCGTTTCTGAAAATGCAGTACTGGCCGCCATCTCTAACCCTGCGGTCTCCCGCCTCCTCGCGTAGGACGCAAATCCCCTCGGCGAAGCGAACGACGCTGTTCCGCTCGAGCGACGGAGCCCGTTGAACGAGCGAAACGCCGAAGCTCTGTTCCCAGGTGGGCCAGTCGTCGATCATCGCCTCCGACACGGGCAAATCGCCATGCCAGCCGGCGGGGGCGTCTTCCGGAGCCTTCGCCATAGCGGCGAGAAGCCCCATGTTCACGAGGTCGAGGACCAGATCGACGTTCGAATATTCCGGATCGCTCGGCAGTTCCTGGACCAACTGCCACAAGACGTCCTTATCGACGACATCGGCGAAACCGGGCGCTGCGTCGATAGCCTCCTCGATCAAAGCGTGGTTTTTGGCGCAGAGGATATTGTACAAGAGGCGGCGCGTGTACTTCAGGTCGTCGCCTTGGAAAAAAGGCGTCTTCGGACGGCGGCAAAATCGTTCCGCCAGCTCATTCTTCAATCCGTCACGAAGAATCGCTTTGTCCCAGAACAAGTCCTCATGCAATTGCGGCGGCGCCGAGTAGGTCAGCTCGACGAGGCGGTGGTCCAGGAACGGCACGCGGGCTTCGATGCCATTCGCGGAAGAGGTGCGGTCCTCATGCCACAGCTGATACATCTGCAACCCGCGTCGATACATGTCCGTGTATCCGGACCATGGAGTTTCGTAAGGCCTTAGCCGCGCCACCTCAGCCAGGAATTCGCGCGAGATCAACGGATGTTCCCGGACCTGAAGGGTTGAATATCTGTTCCAGGCGCCGCTCCACCGCAAAAGAGATTCGCGTTCGTAGCTTTTCATGAGCTGCTCGAACTTGCGCCATGACGGCTGGTCGCCGGGATTGAAAAAGGAGCTGCAATAGCCGCCGTTGAATTCGTCGCTGCCGCTACCCAGCAGCATCACCTTCAATCCCGGCACCCGCACCCGGGCAAAGGCATGGAGCAGGAACTTGTAATATTGTTCGGCGTCCGCGATCGGCGTTTCTGTCTTCCAGAGGATCGTCCGCCACAAGGCCGGATCGACGTCGAGCTTCCGCCAATCGAAAAGCACCATGTGTATCGGAAGCCCCATCGATTTGGCGGCCGCATGGGCCGAAGGCGCGTCTCCGTTCCCGAGCGTGCTCTGGGAGAGCACGGAGAAACTGTGAACCGCTTTATGCTTGGCCGCGAAATGCGCAACGGCGACCGAGTTGATCCCGCCGCTCAGAAATAGGCCACACTCCACGTCCGCCATGAGCTGCATCTCTACGGACTCTTGGAGCAGCTCACGGTAATGGTTCACATATCTCTCGCGATTGAGATCAGCCTTCGTCCCTAGATCGTATGAAGGAGCGGCGTCCCAATACACATGCTTCCGAAGCGACCCGGTCGACAGGTCGATTTCGAGGAACTGGCCGGCCGGAAGATGATGCACGCCCTTGAAAAAGGATGTGAGTCCGTACTCTCGATGGGGATATCTCCTTCTGCCACGAAGCGTCAGAGCGGCCTCCCAGTCGAACTGCTTCGGCGCCCCTGGGTGCGACAACACAGTCTTGACTTCAGAGCCGAAGACCACGATGTCGTTATCGTGGTAATAGAATAACGGCTTTACTCCTAGACGATCGCGACAAAGAATGAGTTTGTTTTTCTCTTTATCAAAAAGTGCGAAGGCGAATATCCCATTCAGCTCGGAGAGGAAATCCATCCCCATGCGCTCATACAAATAGGGAATAATCTCGCAATCCGAGTTCGTTTTGAAGCGGCCATCAGGAAAGAAACGGGCTCGGAGATCCTTATGATTATAAATTTCGCCATTGCAAATTGTGACGACCGAACGCTTTTCATTGAAAAGCGGTTGCTGGCCACCCTCGAGGTCCACAATGGAAAGGCGTCGGAAGCACAGTCCCACGTTCGCGTGGATATAAATTTGCTCGTCGTCCGGACCGCGATGGGCCATCTGACGGGCCATGGCGCGCAAAATTTTGCCGTCCGCGTCTTTTGAAACTGGCGCGCCGTCAAGTCGTATGATCCCGCCGATGCCACACATCTGTTGCGCCTCCGTTTCCGGCAGAACGTCGACCGCGTTCGCCCTTCGCGATATTTCACCTTAATCGGAGTCCCGAGGAAAAATCATCCGATGGGACCCTTGCCGCGCGATCCGTCTCGCCAAAAGCAAAAAAGCTCCGCCGGGAAACCCGGCGGAGCGTCACACCTTTACCGTCGAGCGCTGGCTAAGCGATCTTACACCAGCAGACCACGCGCCCGGGCGGAGAGACCGGCGCAGAGAAGCGCGGCCAAGCCAATCACGCCCGCCCCGGGGACCGGGCCGGGCGTAGCGACGGCCAAGCCCGAATCGAAGAAGTTGTCGTTGGCGTTGAGGACGCCGAAGCTGAACACAACCGCTCCCGACGGGCCGGTGTAGGTATACTCGGTCCAGCCCGTGTAACCGCAGCCGACGCCCCAGCAGCTGCCCGACGACGCTCCGGGTCCGGCAGGAGAGCCGGCTCCCAGCTCGTTCCAGACCGGCCCGCCGTTCGCGCCGGTGCCGATGTGGACCGGTGTCACCGTCGTTTGCGCCTGGTATATGACCATGCCGTTGATGGTCGCCCAGGCATAGTCCTCAAAGGGTGTCAAGACAGGTGGGTACGGGTTGTTGAGGGTGTTGGTGCCGTCGGTGGTGACGAAGTTGAAAAACAAGTGCTCGCCGGTCGTCAGATTGACGGTGAACGTATCCGTAGAGCCATTGGTGAAGCCTCCGTTTATGTACGGCGGCGCGCCCACCGGGGTGATCGGCGGCGTGCCCACCGGAGCCGGCGTCGCAGTTGAGCCAGCCGTCGTGACATAGTTATACGAGCGCAGCGGCCCGCCGGTGAGGGCATAGCCGGGCGAGTTGGTGATGTCGCCGTTGCCGACGTCAGTTCCGGCAACGCCGACGACCTGAGCGTTCGCGGGCGTGACCGCGAAAGCGAGAGCCGTCGCGCTGGCCGCGATCAGCCCCATGGTCAAATTTTTCCGCATCCTCACAACATCACCTTTTCTCAAAAGTTGGTTCGGGCCTATTGCCCAGTTTCAATGTCCCACTGCTTGATGAATTGTAAACAGGCCAAAAAATAAATATTTGGAAGTGTCGGCAACACGCGAGTGATTCGTCTAACGCTGAGAGATGCTGCAATCCAAGCCGATCTTCCCAGACTGGCTTCAATGTGGATGTTAACGACCATGGAAGCGGCTCGCGGCAACGACGTAAACCAAAAGCAAGCCGAAGTCTGGAATGGCGAAACGGGGCGCGTCTGGATCGAGGAACAATGGCTGCTCGACCATATGTATCAGCCCGTGGTGGAGGCTATTCTCGCGGCATGTCCCCCCAGGACCGGGAACCGCGTTCTCGATGTCGGTTGCGGCACGGGCGCTGTCACGATCGCCTACGCGCGACATCTCGCCTCTGGGCCTGAATGCGTCGGCATCGATTTCTCTTCTCCCATGATCGCAGCCGCGCGAGCCAGAAGCGAGCAAGAAAGGGTAAAGGCCTCCTTCGTTCAGGGCGACGCGCAAGTGTATCCCTTCGAGGAAGCGAGCTTCGATCTCCTGGTATCTCGTTTCGGCGTCATGTTTTTTGATGATCCCGTGCGCGCTTTCGCCAATTTGCGACGCGCCGCAAAGCCCAACGCCAAGGCCTGTTTCGCCGTATGGCGCAGTCCGGAGGACAACGGCTTCATGCGCGAGGCGGAGCGGGCGGCGGCGGCCTTCTTGCCCGATGTCCCTGCGCCAGATCCCGGCGCGCCTGGCAGGTTCGCCCTCTCCGATCGTGAGAGGACCCAGGTTATCTTGGGGGATGGCGGCTGGAGCCGAGTAGAGATTCTGCATGCGGACATTCCGTGCTCGCTGCCCCTGCGCGATTTGGATCATATGTTCACGAGCTTTGGACCTATTGGAGGCGTTTTCCGGCAGCTTGATAAAGCCTCGCAATCGCAGCTCGTAGAAAAGGTCCGGCCCGTTTTCTCCAAGCATGTCATCGGAGACGAGGTTCATTTCAGGGCCGGGTGCTGGATCATCCTCGCTCACGCTGCTTGAAGCGCGTAAACAGCAGAGCTTCGTTGCGCTCTTCCGTTCTTCGCGCTCACGACGCCGAGTTTTCGGATGCCGCAACTGTGACCTTTTTGTCACGACCCCCCAAAAAAGCTCCGAACCAACGAAATTCCATCCCCCCAGCTGAGCCGCCTATACAGTTTTGTAGAGGCGCGATCTCCGAGGCTCATTCTATTTTCCTCGAAGCAGCTGAGATCCGGCGGCAGAAAAAAGGGCGGTCGCCCTCTCGCCGACCAAAAGCCAAAGGACGATGGTCATGAAAGCTAAACTGCTCGCCGCATCGATGCTGGCCACCGCCCTCTCGGCGTCCGCGTTCGCCGCAGACCTGCCATCGCTCAAGGCGCCCGTCGTCGTTCCGCCGCCGCCGCCGCTCTGGACGGGCTTTTACGTCGGCGCAAACGCGGGCGGGATCCTGGGCGGGAATCCCGGTCTAAGGAGTTCCGGCGTAGACATCTATGACGATTACTTTCCCGCAGCGGCGGGCGCCGCTGGCGCTTTGAGCGCCACCGCTGTCGGAATCGGCTCCAGCAATAGGGGATCGTTCAGCGGCGGCGCGCAACTTGGCTTCAATTATCAGTTCAATCCCAGCTTCCTTGTTGGGCTCGAGGCCGACATTCAAGGCGTGGCGGGTTCGAGCGTCAACACCGCCTTCACAAGCGCTGCGGCGGACCCGCTCGGCAGCCCGACGACCATGCTCACCTCGGCGCAATTCCAAGGTTCGCTCGACTACGTCGGCACGGTGCGCGGTCGCGCAGGCTATCTCGTGACTCCGACTTTGCTGCTCTACGGCACAGCGGGTCTTGCCTACGCCAATGCAAATCTGTCCTCGTCCTACGCCACGTTCGACCTTGCCGGCATTTACGGCCCCGGATATGCGAACGCTTCCTATTCGGACACGCGCTTCGGCTGGACCGCTGGCGGCGGTGTGGAATGGATGTTCCTGCCAAACTGGAGCGCCAAACTCGAATATCTCTATTACGATCTCGGCACGGTCACTCTCAACAGCGTGGTGACATGGGGCGCATTAGGTTTTTACGGCTACGGGTATTCGACCTCGGCGAGCGCTCGTTTCAACGGCAACCTCGTGCGCGCGGGCGTGAACTATCACTTCAGCTGGGGCGCGCCGACGCCGGTGCTCGCCAAATATTGATGCAAGCGCTCTTGCTCCGCTCCACACGTCGATCGAATAACAGCCGGGAGCGGCGCACGTTTGTCTTTCGCGCGGCGTCAAATCGTCGCCGCACACGACTCCCCGCGGGGCGTCGATGATTTGCACGATGTGCTGCACGACACGCAGACACAGAGTTCCAAAATCTTGCAACTCTGTGTCTGCTTCTGAGCAGCTCATACGTCTAAAAGAAGGGAGCCGCACGCGGCGGACCCTCTCCGACGAAAGTTGGAGACTAATCGAAGTCACAAGGGAGTAAATCACTATGGCCATCAAGATCGCGAAGCGCGTCATCCTCAGCGTCATCGGCCGCGCCGGCGCCTGCTGCGGCAGCCACTGCACGCCGCATCGCTAAGACCCGACGCGCGCGCCGCCCGCTGATCTCAGCGGGCGGCATGTGGTGATGTGTGTGTTAATCCCAAACTCCGGGAAGGGCGATGTGATGCGACTCGGGTTCAACTTCACTCTCCCAGACACGTATGACATGGTCCGGCGCATGATCGCGGACGGCCACATCGACTATGTCGAGTTGCTGATCGACAATTTCCTCTGCGTGCCCCCTTCCGAGATGGCGGAGGCCTTTTCCTGCCCCGTCGGCTTTCACATCATGTTTTCGCGGTTCTTCGAGAGCGACCTCGAAACCCTGCGCGATTTCGCACGGCGTCTTCGTCCTTACATTGACGCACTCAATCCCTTGTACGTATCGGATCACTGCGCCTATTTCAGAGAAAGCGGGCGCAGGCTCTACTTTCTCGGCGAATTCGACTACTCGCGCGATTATGGCATCGCGCGCGAGAGAGCCGAGTTTTGGCAGAACGAGCTGGGGACGAAGCTGCTGATCGAGAACTACCCGTCGATCATGGATGGCGGCCACGAAGCGCCGGAGTTTTTTGAGAAGCTTCAACAAGATGTCGGGAGCGGCGTGCTGTTTGACGCCTCGAATGCGGTCTGCGCCTACGGCAATATCGGGCTTCCGCTCGAAAGATGGGACCGGGTCATCGCCAACAATCGTCATTTTCACGTCGCCGGCTACCGCAACTCGATGATCGAGCCTTATGTGCGGCTGGACACCCACGCCGAAGCGTTGGCGCCCGACACGATCGAGTTTCTTTCCTCGCGCAGGCACTTGTTCGACAAGGAAGGCGCGACGATGACCTACGAGCGCGACAACGAAATCCACTATGACGACATCGTCGCCGATCTCACCCAACTCCGCTCGATATTCCCTAAGGAAGAGGTCGCCCTTCGTGAACCAGCCCTCGCAACAGCTTGAAAAGAACAGCATGTTGAAGGACAGCGACCTGCTTGGCGCGCTGACGCGTCCCGCTCGCATCTTCGACTATCCGCCCGAGTCTCGCGCCTTTGTTCGCGTTGACGCGAGCACGCGCGTCTATTGGCATCATCTCTTCGACATCTGTCCCCAGCTTCTCGAAATGAGCCTCCCTGATGGAGCGAAGATTTTCTGGCCGTTCATGGCCTGGGCCGACGAACGCGGGCTCACGCTAGATTGGAATTGGTATCTCTGGGCATACGAGTGGCTGCTTCAATCTGAATTCAAGGACAGGCTGAACGAAAGCATATTGCTCGAGATCATGGGCGCGGCCGCGTCCGCATGGGCGATTTACGAAAAAGGGCCAGATTACGGCGTCGTCATCGGATGTCGGGACACGCCCAATCTGGTGGTCGGCTGGAAAGTGCGAAGGTTCAACGAAGGACGCCAGGTGGAGATGCTCGAAATCGAAGACCTGCCGCCGCCGCCGGAGCTTTTCGGTTGCTTCTTCGTGCCGAGTTTCGAGCTCACGACGTTCCCAGGGTGGCAGAGCCTAGCTAAATGATCGAGCTATCCTTCTGGCGCGGCTTTCCGCCCATGTTGGCTAGCTTTTTGTTGCGCGCTCTGGTCGTGCAGCTGGATTTGGCGATGGTCGCAAAACTCGGCGCGGGAGCACTCGCGGGATACGCGCTCGTCTCGCGCGTTGCCGTGCTCGATGCGGCGCTGACCGTCGCCGTCGGCTCGATGTCCTTGATCGTCGTTTCGCGCGTGCAGAAGGCTGGAATAGACAGGAGGCTTCTGACGCAAATATGGATTTGCGCCGCGCTGCTCGGTGTCACCGCCGCCGCGATCGGCGCGCTCGCCTATCCCGCCTTGATCGATCTTCTGGCTCACCAGGATCCCGCCGCCGAATTCGCGCGCTCAGCCATTTTCATCAACATCGCGGCCATCCCGGTCCGGATGGTCGAAAGCGCGACGGTTTTCGCCCTCCATTCTCTCGGGCGCGGCGGCCTTGTTCTCGGCTGGCAACTCTGTGAAGCCGTTGCTAAGGCCGCGCTAAATCTTCGCCTCATCTCGTCCTTCGGCTTCGTAGGCTGTTTCATCGCCAGCTTCATGGTCGAGATCCTGTCCGTCGTTTGGGCGTTGATTGTGATCAGGCGAACTGTTGAAAGAGAAGGAGAGAACCCGCCCGCTGACTTCCGCGCGTATTTCATGCGCGGGAGCATCGTCGAATCGACGCGCGGGCTCGCGCCGCAACTTGCCGTGTTCGCCTCATTCGCGCTTTTCACCCTCTCCGCAGCCACTCCTGCGGGAATGCAACGCTTGGACGCCTATGCCGCCGTTCAAGGCCTGATCGTGCTCGTCCTCGCGCCGCTATTGGCGGCGACCCGTTTTTTCGCCATGCGCTTTTCCGGGCGCCCCTCTGTCGAAGTCAAACGCCTCATATCGGCCTTGCTACTGAAAGGAACGCCTCTCCTGTGTCTCGTCGGCGGCGTGCTGGCGTTCGGAAGAGACACTATCGGCATCGTGATCTACGGAGAGTTCGGGCCATGGTGGTCGAGCTTCGCTGCCGCCCTGGCGCTGTCCCTGCCGTTACGATATGCGGGAGCTCTTTTGCGCGGCGCATTGCTGTCAGGCGGGCGCATCGGGACCGTCGCCAAAGCGGATAGCGCGGCGCCTTGGCTCATCGCTCTGCCGCTCATCGCCCTCGGTCTCTATCTCGATCAGCCGGCCGTCGCGTGCTTGTCATTGCTCGCGCCGGAAGCCGCCTGTGTGCTCTGGTTTTGGCGACGACGCGCTCTAGCCGACGAGAAGAGCGCTCGCTTCGCCAGCGAACTCCAGCTTTCCTAAGGTCCAATTCCGGAGCGCGTCGTGAAGCCACATCATACTCCCGTTCTCGTCGTGGGCGCAGGTTTCGCCGGCCTGAGCACCGCCGTGTTGCTCGGATGGCTGGGGATTCCATGCCTCCTGGTCGAGCGACACGAATCTCTCTGCCGCCATCCGCGAGCGCATGGGATCAACCGGCGCACCATGGAAATCCTCCGGGTCGTTGATGGGCTCGAGGTTGATCTGTTCGCCGCAGCCAGGGGCGGTCCCAACGATTGGACGATCGCCGTTACGACGTCCGTCACCGACGCTCCGTCGCGCATCATCAACACCAAAGAGATGAACGATGCTTCTGGCGACCTGTCGCCGGCGAAGCTCTGCAGCGCCGGGCAGGACCGTGTGGAGCCGGTGCTGCTGCGCCATGCGCGCGCGCGTGGCGCAGACGTTCGATTTTCGAAGAACCTGATCGGCTTGAAGCAACGGCCGGACGGCGTCGAGGCGGAATTGAAGGACGAGATGACGGGTGATCGCTTCACCGTTTCCTGCGATTATCTCGTCGCTGGTGACGGCGCGGGCAGCTTCGTGCGGCGCGCGCTCGGCATGGAGATGCAGGGTCCAGGCGTGCTGACCCACGCGGTGTCGATCCTGTTCGAGGCCGATCTTCGTTCGGTGCTGAAGAGCGAGGGCGCCGAGCTATATTATCTGAGCAATTCGGAGTTTACCGGCGCCTTCGTCACCTGCGACGACCCGCGTCTCGGGCAGCTCAATGTCGAATACGACCCCAACAGACAAAGCCCCGAGGATTTCGACCCGATCCGCTGCGCGGCGCTTGTGCGGACGGCGCTCGGGACGCCCGATCTCGAGGTTAAGGTGCATGACGTGCTGCCCTGGGAGATGTCGGCGCTGCTCGCCTCGCAGTTTTCGCAGGGACGGGTTTTTCTCGTCGGCGACGCGGCGCATCTGACCCCACCTGTCGGTGGCCTCGGGGGTCAGGGGGGCATTCAGGATGCCGCCAATCTCGCCTGGAAGCTCGCCTTCGTGATCAACGGGTACGCTGGACCTGAGCTGCTGGCGACCTATGAGGCCGAACGCAAGCCGGCCGCCCACCTCGCGATCGCGAGCGGGATCGCCAATTACATTGACCGCATGCGTCCTGATCGCGAGAATCTGCGCATTCCTGGCGCCGCGGCCGACTATCTGAACGTCGTGTTCGGCCATCGGTATCGATCGCGCGCCATCCTTTGCCAGGAGGACGACGGTTCGTTGAGCGAGGACCCACGCACGCCCTCGATCGCGCCTGGGTTTCGGATTCCGCACGCTTTAATCCGCATGCGGGGAAAGCAACTTTCCCTCCATGATCTGACGGGGAGAGATTTCGTCCTGGTCGCCGGAAGAGTGGGCGATCAATGGGTGGATGCGGCGACGCGTTTTGCGGCGCTGACCGGCTTTCCGCTGCAGGCTTATCGGATCGACGCGGATATCCAGTCGACGCAGGATCTTCATCGGACTTTGCGGCTCGACGATGAGGCTGCCCTGCTCGTCCGGCCTGATGGCTTCGTTGCTTGGCGCTCGCAGAGGGGCGTTCAGGGCGCGGAGGCTCAATTAGCCGGCGCGCTGGAAGAAATCTGTGCTAGGACCGCTCAACCAGAGAGGCTCTCGGCGAGCTTCGTTTCGGCGTAAGGCGATGGAGTGACGTGATGCGCCAAGCGGTAGAGCATGGCCCCAGTCCGTGGTGGGCCGGTTATCTGTTGACGAGCCCTTTGCGTCGCCTCGTGCACAATCCCAGCGACATTCTATCGCCCTTCGTCAAGGAAGGCATGCAAGTGCTGGAGCCCGGCCCCGGGCGCGGGTTTTTCACGCTTGAGCTGGCGAGGCTCGTAGGACCGAATGGAAAAGTAGTCGCTTCCGAGCTGCAAACCAGCATGCTCGAAGGCTTGAAGAAGCGGGCGAAGCGCGCCAAGCTCGGTGATCGCGTCGACGTCCGGCAAGCAACGCGCTCGTCGCTGGGGATTGACGATCTCGCAGGCGTCATCGACTTTGCTTTTTCGTTCGCGGTCGCCCATGAAACAGCCGAGCCCGAGCGCTTCTTCGCCCAAATCGTCCGCACCCTGGCGCCGGAAGCTTCGTTGCTCCTTGTCGAACCCGATGGCCATGTGGCGAAGGAGTACTTCCAGAGATTGACCGCCGCGGCGGTCGGCTGCGGTCTTGCTGCCGTGACAGCCGGCCCAAAAATTGACGGGAGCCACGTGGTCCTGTTGCGGAAGGCTCATCGCGCCGATAGAGCATCCGAAGCCGCGGCTTTGGCGCCGCCGTCAACTTCATAGAACCGGTTTGTGGGAAGCAGCGTGAGAAGTGAACGCAATCGCGGGCGCCATCCGGTGTCGAAACTAACCCTCGATCGCTGTCGCCTGCCCCGGATTGCGGGCAGGACCGGACGGCCGCGAGGGCGCCACACCCGACCGGTTCGTGGTCCGCTTGGACGTCGCGGATGAACAAAGAAAGCGAGATAGAGACGTTGGGGCCGTCGCAGTCTGGCCGAGACAGCCACCGCCGCTGGCGCCCCTCCCGCCGAGCTCTGGCGCTAGCTGCAATAGCCCTTCTCGTAGGCGCAGGCGTTTGGCGCTATTACCCAGCGCCGACTGGCGCGCCAACGCCGACCGCTGGCGAAGGCCCCGCCACGCGCGAACCGGCGATGCCCGTTCTTTTCGAGGAAGTTCGCGCGGCCGACTTCCCTATCATCTTGACAGCGCTTGGAACCGTGACCCCGTCAGCAACCTCTGTCGTGAAATCGCAAATCTCAGGGCAACTGATCGACGTAAACTTCGTCGAAGGCCAAGCAGTCAAAGCAGGCGACATTCTCGCGAAAGTGGATCCTCGTCCTTACGAACTGACGCTCAAACAGAGCGAAGGGCAGCTCAAGCGCGATTTGGCCACTTTGCATAATGCGGAACGAGATTTCGCGCGGTATCGCGCTTTGCGCGCCAAAGTGCAGGACGCGGTTTCGGCACAGCAAGTCGATACGCAAGAGGCTCTCATCAACCAAACCAAGGGGACGGTCGAGGTCGATCAGGCGATGGTGGATACGGCGCGCCTCAATCTCGCCTATTGTAACATTGTGTCGCTGATCGACGGGCGCACAGGCTTACGCCAAGTCGACCAGGGAAATTTCGTCACGCCCAATGACCCCAATGGTATTGTCGTCGTTACTCGCATGAAGCCGATCACGGTCGTATTCACTCTTCCTGAGGGCCGACTGCAACCGGTATTGGAACGTTTCCGGTCTGGGGCGAAGCTCAGCGTCATGGTTTTCGATAACGCAACCTCGGCAAAGCTCGCCAAGGGCGAGCTGAAGGCGATCGATAATCAGATCGACGCCTCCACGGGCACAGTCAAGTTACGCGCCGAATTCCCGAACGAAGATGAGAAGCTATTTCCGAGCCAATTCGTCAACGTGGAGCTATATGTCGAAACGCTGCGCGGCGCCGTGACCGCGCCCCTCGCCGCCGTTCAGCGAGGCCCGCAAGGACCCTTCGTCTATGTGATCAAGCCTGATAACACGGTTACGGCGCGCCCGGTGAAGCTCGGCGCCTCCGCGCATGATCGCGTGGTCGTCGAGACGGGGCTGAAGAGCGGAGATCGGGTCGTGACCGAAGGCGCGGACCGGCTGCGCGAGGGCGCGAACGTCGCCGCGCAGGCAGGAAGCGCCCTGGTCCGCTGAAGGACCTGAAACGTCGGCAAAGCCGCCACCGGCCGGAACGCTATTTTCCACCTCTCGGGATGCGCACATGAATCCCTCTCGGCCGTTCATCTTTCGTCCAGTAGCCACTTGGCTCTTGATGGCGATCTTCTTGATCAGCGGCTGCGCCGCCTACGCCTTCCTGCCATTGTCGGCGCTTCCGAACGTCGATTACCCGACAATTCAAGTTCAAGCCTTTCTCCCTGGCGCAAGCCCGGAAATGATGATGTCGACTGTGACGGCGCCCCTGGAGCGCCAACTAGGTCAGATGCCGGGACTTACCCAAATGGCGTCGACGAGTTCAGGCGGCGCCTCCGTGATCACGCTTCAATTCGGCTTAAACCTCAGCCTTGATGTCGCCGAGGAAGAGGTTCAGGCCGCAATCAATGCAGCGAGCAACTTTCTCCCTCCGGACCTGCCGAACCCTCCCACCTACGCTAAGGTCAATCCGGCTGACGCGCCGATCATGACTCTAGCGATCACTTCGACAACCTTGCCTTTGACCGATCTCGAGGAGATCGCGGAAACGCGGCTCGCGCAGCGAATATCTCAATTGCCGGGCGTCGGATTGGTCAGCGTCAATGGTGGTCACAAGCGAGCAGTGCGAGTCCGCTTCGATCCTCGGGCGCTGGCCGCCCACCATCTCAACGTCGAAGATCTCCGCGCGACGATCGGCAGCGCCAACGTCAACGCGCCGAAGGGCAGCTTCGACGGGCCGGCACAGGCTTCGACGATCAACGCCAACGACCAAATCACCAATCTCACTGACTATAGAGGTTTGATCATCGCCTATCGCGCCGGCCGTCCCGTTCGCCTTTCCGACGTCGCCGCGGTAGATTATGGACCGGAAAACACCAAGCTCGCTGCATGGGCCAACACCACGCGCGCCATCATTCTCGACATTCGCCGCCAGCCGGGAGCCAATGTCGTCGAGGTCACGGAGAGCATCAAAGCCCTTCTGCCTTCGCTTCAGTCAAGCCTGCCAGCCGCCATCGATGTCGCCATCCTAAGCGAGCGCACAACGACGATCCGCGCGTCGATTGCCAATGCCCAATTTGAGCTGGCGCTCGCTGTGATGCTCGTCGTTCTCGTGATCTACCTGTTCTTGCGCAGCCTGTCGGCGACGATCATCGCTGGCTTGTCGGTTCCTTTGTCCATTGTCGGAACATTTGCGGCGATGCGCCTCTTGGGCTTCGGACTGGACAATCTGTCACTGATGGCGCTGACGATCTCGACCGGATTTGTCGTGGACGACGCGATCGTGATGATCGAGAATATCATACGTCACCGTGAAAACGGTCGCAGTCCGTTGCAGGCGGCGCTGAAAGGCTCCCAGGAAATCGGCTTCACGATCATCTCGCTGACGATTTCCCTCATCGCCGCGCTCATTCCGCTGCTGTTCATGGGCGACGTCGTCGGTCGCCTCTTTCACGAGTTCGCGATCACGCTTGCGGCGGCGCTCGTGATTTCAGCGATCGTGTCGCTGACGCTTGTGCCCATGCTCTGCGCACGCACTGTCTGGCGTCGGCCCGGCGCTAAGCCTGGCCCATTCGACCCGTCCGGCGCGGGATTATTCAATACGGTGAAGGCCGCATATGGACAGGCGCTGAGGATCACTCTCCGCCGACAGCCGCAAACTCTCTTCGTCGCACTCGTCACCCTCGCCGTCACGGTGGCGCTCTATGTCATGATCCCCAAGGGATTCTTCCCCGTCGAAGACACGGGCATGATCCAGGCGGTCTCGGAGGCCTCGCAAAGCGTCTCCTACGAGGCCATGACGCGTCTTCAAACCGAGCTTGCGGAGCGGATTCTGCGTGATCCCGCCGTCGAAAATTTGAGTTCATTCATCGGCGTTGATGGGATCAACGCGACCCGGAACAACGGTCGCTTTCTGATCAATCTGAAGCCGTGGAGCGAACGCCGCCTGAGCGCCAGCGAAATCGTCCGCCGCTTGAAGAAGGAAACCGCGGACGTCGCTGGCGTGACGCTTTCGATGCAGCCCGTCCAAGACATGAGGATCGACGCGGGCAGCACCCGCGCGCAATACAGCTTCATCCTGCAGAACGTCGATCGGGGCGAGTTGGGCGCTTGGACCAGTCGACTTATGGAGAAGCTCGATCAGACACCGCAACTCAGCAACGTGGTGAGCGACATGCAGGAGTCGGGGCTCGCGGTCGATCTCATCATCGACCGCGCGACAGCCTCCCGCTACGGCATCGCCCCGGCGGCCGTCGATAACATGCTCTATGATGCGTTCGGTCAGCGCATCGTTTCGACGATCTACACGCAATCCAATCAATATCGCGTCATCCTGGAGGCAGATCCTTCGCTGGAAGGCACGCTCGACAGCCTATCCTCCCTCTACCTTCCATCGTCAGTGTCGACGTCCAACGGGCAAGTCCCGCTTTCCGAGATCGTCCATGTCGTTCAACGCCGCGGCCCTTTGTCGATCAACCGGCTCGGGCAGTTTCCAGCGACGACGATTTCCTTCGACGTGGCGCGGGGCGCCTCTCTGTCGTCAGCCGTCAAATCGATCGAGAAGGCCCAGAAAGACATCGGGCTGCCGCTCAGCTTCACCACGTCCTTTCAAGGCGCCGCCGCCGCCTTCCGCGCCTCGGCATCGAAAGAAATCCTTCTCATCGCCGCGGCCGTTGTCACCATGTACATCGTGCTCGGCGTGCTCTATGAAAGCTTCATTCATCCGATCACGATCTTGTCCACGCTTCCCTCGGCGGGTCTCGGCGCGCTGCTGGCCTTGATCGTTAGCGGACGCGATCTCGACATTATCGGCTTCATCGGGATCATCCTGTTGATCGGCATCGTCAAGAAGAACGCGATCATGATCGTTGACTTTGCGCTCAATGCGCAGCGCTCCGGCGGGCTCCCCGCGCAAGAGGCGATTTTTCAGGCCTGTCTGCTTCGACTTCGACCGATACTGATGACCACCTTGGCGGCGATTTTTGGCGCGTTGCCGTTGATGCTGGGCTCCGGCGTAGGCGCGGAGCTCCGCCAGCCGCTCGGCGTGGCGATCGTCGGCGGGCTGATCGTCAGCCAAGCGATGACGCTATTCACAACTCCCGTCATCTATCTGTATTTCGATCGGCTCGGCGCACGATTCTCGCAGTGGAAGGCCGCGTCCCCGCTCCCCTTCGGCGAGATCGAAGAATGAGCCTCTCCGAGTTCTTCATTGCCCGGCCGGTGGGAACGGCGCTTCTTACTCTTGGATTGGCTCTGGCCGGCCTTCTCGCATTCTTCCATCTGCCGGTCGCGCCGTTGCCGCAGGTTGACTTCCCCACCATCGCCGTGACCGCGCAGCTGCCGGGCGCAAGCGCCGAGACGGTAGCGACGAGCGTCGTCAACCCGCTTGAGCGTCATTTGGGCCGGATCGCCCATGTGTCGGAAATGACCTCCACGAGTAGCGCAGGTCAGGCGCGCATCGTGTTGCAGTTCGACATCGATCGCGACATCGACGGCGCGGCCCGCGACGTGCAGGCCGCCATCAACGCCTCCCGTTCCGATCTCCCGTCGAACCTTTCCTCTAGCCCGAGCTATCGGAAGCTAAATCCGGCTAAGTCGCCAGTTCTCATTCTTATTCTCACGTCAAAGACGTTGACGCCGGACCGCATTTTCGATCTCGCGAGCACCTATTTGCAGCAAGGACTGTCCCAGCTCGAGGGCGTTGGCCAGGTTGTTGTCGGCGGCTCAAGCCCCCCAGCCGTGCGCGTCGAGCTCAATCCCAGAGACTCTGTTCAAATATGGCCTCAGTCCGGAAGACGTCCGCGCTGCGCTCAGCGCCGCCAACGCGAATGGCCCCAAGGGCGAGATCGGCAATATCGGTCAAACCTTTCAGATCTACACCAACGATCAGGCAACTCGGGCAAGCGACTACGTTTCTCTCGTCGTCGGCTATCGCAATGGCGCCCCGATCCATCTTAGAGATGTCGCCGAGATCGAGGACTCCGTCGAGGACGTCCGCAACGTATGTCTTGCGAACGGCGAGCTGGCGGTCGCCGTCTATATCTATCGTCAACCGGGCGCCAATCTTCTCGCGACGGTCGAACGCGTGAAGTCCGAGCTGCCGAAGCTCGCAGCGGCGATGGCGGCCGAGGTCGCCATCACGCTTAAATCCGACAGAAGCAACACGATCCGCGCCTCGTTGCGCGACACGGAATGGACGCTCGTCGTCGCAGTTCTTCTCGTCACGCTCGTGGTTTTTCTTTTTCTGCGAGATCTACGGGCCACGCTGATTCCGGCCGCGGTCACCGCAGTGTCGATCGTCTCAACTTTCGGCGCAATGTATCTCCTTGGTTTTAGCTTGAACAATTTTTCCCTCATGGCGCTGATTATCGCCACCGGCTTCGTCGTCGACGACGCGATTGTCGTAATCGAGAATATCTCCCGCCACATCGAAAACGGAATGGGACGGGTCGAGGCTTCCATTCGGGGCGCTCGCGAGGTCGGCTTCACCGTGGTGTCGATCAGCCTTTCGCTGATCGCCGTATTCGTCCCCGTCCTCTTCATGGGCGGGATGCTGGGGCGTCTCTTTCGCGAGTTTGCCGTAACCCTTTCCATCGCCGTTCTTGTCTCGCTGGTTCTGTCTTTGACGACGACGCCGATGCTGTGCGCCCTGTTCCTGAAGCCAAATTCCGCGGCGCGCGCACGGCCGCGTTACGATTTCTTCGGCTGGTTGCAGGACAAATACGCGCGCAGCCTCGACTGGATGCTGGGTCACGGCCCTTTTGTCATCTTTGTCCTGTTTTCAACCGTTTGCCTCAACGTATGGCTGTTCTCGATCATTCCGAAGGGCTTCTTCCCCCAGGAGGACACGGGGCGGCTGGCTGGCGCGATCCGCGCCGAGCAGACTGTTTCCTTCCAGTTCATGAGGAACAAGCTCGCGCAGTTCCAAAGCGTCATCAAAAGCGACCCGGCGGTGGCAAGCGTGTCGGGGGTCGCCGGCGCCACCGCGGGCGAAGCGAACAGCGCCTCGATCTTCGTCGACCTCAAGCCGACCTCGCAGCGCGACGCGAGCGCGAACGAAGTCATCGCGCGTCTACGCGGAAAGACTGCGCACATTCCAGGCGCGCGCCTTTTCATGCGCTCGGTGCAGGATTTGTTTGTTGGAGGGCGATCGAGCAACGCCCAGTATCAGTACACGCTCCGAGGCGACAATGTGAAGGATCTCTACGACTTCGCGCCCCGTCTCGTCGAAGCTTTGCAACGCAGCGCCATACTGACCGACGTCGACTCGGACATGGAGGACAAGGGGCTCGAAACCAAAGTCGCGATCGACCGCGACACGGCGGCTAGGCTGGGCGTCAAGACGAGCGACATCGACAACACGCTTTACGACGCTTTCGGGCAGCGGCAGGTGTCGGTGATCTATGGTGCCCTCAACCAATATCACGTCGTGATGGAGGTGGAGCCGCGTTATTGGCAGGACCCAACGATCCTAAACGACCTCTATGTCTCCGCTTCGAGAGACGCTGGCTCGACCGGCGCGCCTGCAGCGCCAAAGGCGCCGGGCGCGCAGCCGTTAAGTCCGGCAGGTCGCGGCGTCGCCGGCGCCGACGCGACGAATCCCGCCCGCCGCACAACGGTCAGCACGCCGATCAACGCCAGTGGAGCAGCCGCGCCAACTGGCGAGGCCATCAGCACCCGTCAGAAATCTATGGCCCCGATGGCCAGCTTCAGCCATTTCGATCCGGGCGACGCGCCGACGGCGATCTATCATCAGGGGCTTTTCGCGGCGATCACCGTTTCCTTCAATCTCGCGCCCGGCCGGGCATTGAGCGAAGCCGACACAGAAATCCGCCGGACCTTGGCGGAACTTCAGGCGCCTCCGACGATCCACGGAAGTCTCGAGGGGACGGCCGGCGCTTATGCGGATTCGCTCGCGAAGGAGCCTCTGCTGATCGCGGCCGCGCTCGCGGCCGTGTATATCGTGCTTGGCATACTTTACGAGAGTTTCATTCATCCGATCACGATTTTGTCGACGTTGCCCTCGGCTGGAATTGGCGCAGTGTTGGCGCTCATGCTGTTCGACGTCGAGTTTGGCGTCATCGCGTTGATCGGCGTGATTCTGCTGATCGGCATCGTCAAAAAGAATGCGATCCTGATGATCGACTTTGCGCTCGAGGCCGAACGCTCGGAGGGCCTCGCGCCGCGCGACGCCATCTATCGCGCGAGCGTGACGCGCTTCCGGCCGATCATGATGACGACCTTGGTCGCCATCTTCGGAGCCATTCCCCTGGTGTTGAGCTTCGGGGATGGCGGTGAAATCCGCCGCCCCTTGGGCATCTCGATAGTCGGGGGCCTTATCGTCAGCCAATTGCTGACGCTTTACACCACGCCGGTTGTCTATCTTTATCTTGAAAGCTTCCGTTCTTGGTCCCGTCGACGATGGCGACGTTTGTTTCGCAAGCGAGCAACAATTCCAGTCAGAGCAGCTTCCCGATGAAGCAATCCGCAACCCTAAAGATACGCGTCTGCTTTGCGCTGGCCGCGGCGTCTTTATTCATCGAAACGGTGTGCGCCCAGAGTGCTGCGCCGCCCGCGATGCGATCCGGGCACGCGCTTGCGATGGTCGGCGAGCCCGCGCTGCCGGCAGATTTCGATCACCTGCCCTACGCAGACCCCAATGCGCCGAAAGGCGGAAGGCTGCGTCTGGGCATGCTCGGGACGTTCGAGAATCTCAATCGCTTCAACATCAAATTCCTGCGTGCGCCGCTCTTCCTACAAGGCGCGGTTTACGAAAGTCTCATGACGCGCTCGGAGGACGAGGAGAAGACCTATTACGGCTTGATCGCAAAAAGCGTCGATATCGACGATGCACGCGCTCATGTCGTGTTCCATCTTGATCCCCGCGCGCGTTTTTCCGACGGCGCGCCCATCACCGCCGCCGACGTGGCCTTCACCTTCGCGCTGCTGAAGGAAAAGGGCCTTCCCCAGAGACGCGCCGATTATTCGCGCGTAAAGTCGATTGACACTCCCGACCTTCAAACGGTGCAATTCGATCTCACGGGAGCGAATGATCGCGAATTGCCGCTACAGCTCGCGGCGATGCCGGTGCTCCCGAAACACGCAACCGATGTCGAGCGCTTCGCCGAGGCGACGCTCGCGCCGCCGATCGCTTCAGGTCCCTATCTCGTCACCGAGGTCAAGCCAGGGCAAAGACTCGTCCTCCGCCGCGATCCCCACTACTGGGGAAACGATCTCCCGGTGCGCCGCGGCCTCTATAATTTCGACGAGGTTGACGTCGATTACTACAGGGACGCCGGCGCCTTGTTCGAGGCTTTTAAAGCGGGCTCGTAGACTTTCGGGAGGAGACCAGCGCGACCCGATGGACCCAGGGCTATGACTTCGTGGGGCTGACGAAGGGCCAGATCGTCAGGGAGGAGATACGACCCCCACGACCGGCTGGGATCGAGGGCTTCGGCTTCAATCTGCGCAGAGAGATCTTTAGCGATCCCCGCGTGCGGGAGGCGATCGCGATGATGCTCGATTTCGAGTGGATCAACGCCAATCTGCTTTCGGGCCTCTTCCGCCGGACACTGAGCTATTTTGATGAGAGCGTCTATTCGGCGTCGGGAAGGCCCGCGAGTGACGCGGAGCGTGCGCTGCTCGCGCGGTTTCCCGGCGCGGTCCGAGAAGACATATTGGAAGGACGCTGGCTGCCGCCCGCTCACGACGGCTCAGGCCGAGACCGCGAAATCGCCCGCCGCGCAATGACGCTGCTTGCAGAGGCAGGCTATCGACTCTTGCCTTCTGGCCTTGCGAAAGAGGGTGCGCCACTGCGCTTCGAGATTCTCGTCCGCAGCCGGGAGGAGGAGCGGCTCGCGCTGAATTTTTCGGCCTCGCTCGCCAAGATCGGCGTCGATGCGCAAGTGCGTCTTCTCGAAGAAGCGCAGTACAATCGCAATCGACAGAATTTCGACTTCGATATGCTCATTGGACAGTGGCTCCCCGTCGCCGCGCCCGGCGCCGAGCAGCGCTCGCGTTGGGGCTCCTACGCCGCGACACAGGCAGGTTCGGTAAATCTGTGCGGGGTTGCCTCGCCCGCAGTGGACGCGATGGTCGAGGCGCTCGTCGCGGCCCGCACCAGGGAAGACTTGATCGCCGCAGCGCGGGCGTTAGACCGCGTTCTGATTTCGGGCTTTTACTTTGTGCCCCTCTATCATGCGACTGAAATCTGGACGGCGCACGTCGCGCAGCTCAGCCACGCCGCGCACAACCCACGCTACCCCATGCTTCCTTACAACATGATTCTGGATGGATGGTGGTTCGGGGGCCAACAGTGAGCTATCATGAATTGGGTTTCCGGCGACTTGCGCTTGCAGCCCCTGACTGACGGCGCGAGATCGGCGCGGCGTCTGCTCAGATGGGCTCTTCACTTCCTGTTGCTGCGATAACCTTGTGTGCGGTCCGACCGGAAAGCCGCCACTTCGCCCTTTCGATGCGTGAAGCCTCGAAACCGGCATACATTACAGATAGTAGCCGATCGAACTCTCTTTTAGGCACGTAAGTGGTTTCCATGAGCAAGTTGACTATCGAGATAAGCTCAGCATGAAAATTTTGAATCCGCAATGCGGCTGTTCGTTCAAAGTCGCTCAGGATCGCAGCTACCAGCTCACATTTCTCTCCATCGCTAAGAGATAAATGCTTGTACACCTTGCTCATGCAAGACTCTGCGAGTCGCCGCGTGATTTCGCTGTTGTTTTCATCTGCTCGCGCCGTTGCCGTGCCCATATGCATTTCTTCTGCGAGACGAGGCGCAGCGTAACGCATGAGATGCATTACATCGGTGCCCGCGGGACCCATCGTGTCGTAGAAACTAGCGAAATCGCCTTCGTTTTCGAAGCGAACATCGGCAGTCCATAGCTCAGTCACCAAGCTATTCGGCAAACGTCGTATTGAAACGGCGCTCGTGCGCAACCCTACCGTCGCAGAAATGATGACGAGTCCGGCCACGCGAAAGGCGGTACGTCTTCGTCCCGACGACATGTCGACGACATCTTTTTGACGCTCCGTCCAGCGCTCAACTGCCCGCGCGTGTTTTGCGGCGCGAGCGCGCTCCAGCTCCAGCCTCTCAGCTTCTCTCCGCAGCAATCGCTGGCGTTGGAGAGTTGCTGATCGTTCCTCGTCGCTTGCAAGAGGCTCAGACACGACACCTCTAATCTTGCGGCGCTTATGTTCGATATACCTACCCACCATGTCCCCTGATCGCTTTAACCAAAAACCGGGCGCCGCCAAAACGTCACCAACTTCTGCAATCCGCGCCCGTTAAGCCGTCATCCCTGGAAAGGCGGGGAGCCAAAGACTGGGTAAACCGCGTCTCAGCATATTCAAAAGATAGAACGAGCTTGGGAAATTGCGCCTCTACAAAATTGTAGAAGCGCCTAGACTACAGACAAAATTTGGTTTGCTTGGAACCCTCCTTCTTCGATTGTGACCAAAGTGACATGCCCCTGAAAAATTTTCCCAGCCTCGAATAGAGTCCGGCCGATTGCAGGACGGACACGATGAAGAAGCAACGGTTCACGGAAGAGCAGATCATCGGGATTTTGCGGGAGCAGGAAGCTGGCGCGAAGGCGGCGGACCTCGCGCGCAAATACGCGGTTTCGGAGACGACGCTCTACAATTGGAAGGCCAAGTTCGGCGGGATGGACGTTTCCGAGGCCAAGCGGCTGAAGGCGCTGGAAGAGGAAAACGCCCATCTGAAGAAGCTCTTAGCCGATCAGATGCTCGATGCGGCGGCGCTTCGCGAGTTCTTGGCAAAAAAATGGTAGGGCCCGCCGTCAAGCGCGAAGCCGTCGCGCACCTTCAGGCCGTCATGGGCCTGTCGAAACGTCGGGCCTGCCGGATCGTCGCGATCGATCGCAAGACGGCGCGCTACATGTCGACGCGCCCGGCCGACGTCGAGCTTCGCGCCGCGTTGCGCGATCTCGCCAATGCGCGTCGGCGCTTCGGCTACCGGCGGCTGTTCGTCTTGCTTCGTCAGCGGGGCGAGCCCTCGGGCAAGAACCGCATCTATCGGCTCTATCGCGAGGAAGGGCTGACGGTGAGGAAGCGCCGCGCGCGCCGAGGCGCCTTGGGAACACGGGCGCCGATTATCGTGGAAGCGAAGCCGAATGCGCGATGGTCTCTCGACTTCATGCACGACCAGCTCGCCAGCGGCCGGCGGTTCCGCATCCTGAACATCGTCGACGACGTGACGCGCGAATGCCTAGCGGCGATCCCGGACACGTCAATCTCCGGCAAGCGGGTGGCGCGCGAGCTGTCGGCGCTGATCGAAAGGCGCGGCAAACCCGGCATGATCGTTTCCGACAATGGGACGGAGTTCACCTCGAACGCCGTCCTGTCCTGGTCAGAGGAGAACAAGGTCGAATGGCATTTTATCATGCCCGGCAAGCCGATGCAGAACGGCTTCTGCGAGAACTTCAACGGCCGCATGCGGGACGAGCTGCTCAACGAGACGCTGTTCTTCGGGCTCGACCATGCGAGAGAGAAAGTTCGCTCTTGGGTTCACGATTACAACCACCGGCGCCCGCATTCTTTCCTCGGCTACGCGACGCCGGCGGACTATGCGGCCGCGCTCGCCGCAACAGGCGATCGGCTGCGCAATCCCGACCAGCTCCGCCGATCGCCTGTTGCTCATCCCACGCCCACAGGCGTATCAACCGCCGGCACTCAAATCGCCGCTGGATGAAACTTCGGGGGCAGGTCAAGCGCGGCTCGCCAACCATGTGCTGGCGTCCCGCAGGGCTGCGAGAGGCGTAAAAGCGTTCGCGATTGCTCCAGTTCAAAAAAGCTTAGAGCATGTCCTGAGCGGAAAACCGCTTCGCACGTTTCCGGGAAACACGCTAAAGCGCCTTCACTCGCTCGACGAACCAGACGGAAGCGAGGAGGAAGGCGCAGGCTGACAAGGCGGGCGCAATCGCGTGCGGATAAAGCGGCTCGCGCCGCGCGGCCAGAACGATCGGGACGAGCAGCAACGCCAACATCAGCTGTCCAAGCTCAACGCCGACGTTGAAGCTACCAAGCGCCAGCGCGATCCCCAGCGGCGACAACTGCATTGGCGCGAGCGCCGTGGCGAACGCCAGTCCATGAACCAATCCGAAGGCGAAGGCCATCATCCAGCGAACACGGGGCAGGATCGGCTTGATGTTGTCGATCGCCGTCAGCATGATCGTCAGGGCGACGGCAGGATCAACGTAGCGTGCGGGCGCGTCGATCACGTGGAACGTCGCAAGGCTGAGGGCTATGGCGTGAGCGAGCGTGAAGGCGGTGAGGATTTTCAGCGCCTCGACGAGCGTGCCGGAAACGCCCTCGACCGGGAGCCAGCTTCCGTCCTCAATGCGGCGAAAGCCGACGACGATCATCAGCAAAGCCACGAAAAGCAGGTGATCGTAACCTAAGATGATGTGACTGACTCCGAAGGACACGAACCGCTTGCAGTCTTCCCACGGGCCACCGGAGGTATGGTCGAGGACCAGCGTGCGATAGCCCGGAGACAGCACTTCGCTGCGCTCGCCCTGCGCCGACGCGACCGTGGCCAGCCCGCGATGCGTCGGATCGATGTCGAACAACAGATTGTAGGTGAGAGCAGGCGCGCTCGCGGACTGCCGGCACTCTCCGCTGAAGCGGAGCACTGCGTAGGCGACTCCCGCGTGGTAATCCACGAGCAGAGCGTCGGGCCGCACCGCGCAGTCTGACAGTTCGAGGCGACCGAAACTATAGGCCTCGATCGCGGCGCGGCGCGCTTTGAGGGCTCTCCAGGTCAGAGAGCCGTCCGGATCCGGATTGAGCCCGATCGCGGCGTCGAGATCTCTCAACGCGATTTCCAAGCGGCCGCTGAGCGCGCCGTGCTCGCCGAGCTCGACGCGAAGATAACCGTTGGACGACGTATGCGCGCGCGCTGGCCAAGCAATCAGAACTGCGGCCAGGCTCAGCCAGCAGAGCGCCAGTCTCGTCAAGGCGCGCGCCAACCGACGAAGCTCGCGGCGAAGAGCCCGATCCCGACGGTCGCAATGATGGCTGCGCCGCTTCGGGCGAGGGTTTCGATCCAGCGCGGAATTTCGGCGGCGTGTCGGGCCGCGAGGAGCGCGTAAGCCGCCACCGACGCCACAGCCAGGGCGACTCCGATGGCGTAGAGAATACGCGGAAAACCCTCGGCCCCCACGGCGCTCGCGATCCCGATGCTCAGACCGCCAGCAGCGACCGCTAGGCGCTCAATCCAAGCGGATGCGAGATCGGCTCTCACCGCCGCCATGGCGCCGAACAAGACCATTGCCGCAGGCGCGAGAAACGGGAATGCGCCTCCACTCGGCGCGGCCCATGCGCCGAGAAAAGCGCCAACAGGGAGAAAGGCGACGAGCGCATCCGCGCGACGCGCGCGCCACACGACCCATATTGCAAGCGCTAGCAGCGGGCCGAGCTGGTCGAGCGAGATGAGGGGATGGACGACGCCGGCCCAAAACACGCCGAGCGTTCCGACGAGGCTATGCGCCTGCACCGGGGCCGGCCAGCACAGCGTCAGTGCGCACGCTGCGCAAAGCCTGCCATCGAAGCGTCCTTTGCCCATGTCGCCCATACGGTCACGCCACGGAAACCGGTATCAGGCAACAGTCGCCGCTTGCTTCTGCTGCGCGACGCCAGCTCCAGGTCCTCCCGACGCGAGTATCGCATCCGCCGCCTTCTCGCCGATCATGTAGATCGCGCTGACGATGAAGATCCCGGGTATTCGCGGGAACACGGAGGCGTCCACGACGCGAAGTCCTCGGGTCCCGCGCACGTTGAAGTTCGAGTCGAGCACGGCGTTCGGGTCGCCGTCGGGACCGATCGGGCAGGTGCAGGACGCATGGTGGCCCCAGGATTGATACCGAACGAAATCGCGGATCTGCTCTTCCGTCGCGACGCCCTTGCCGGGCGCTTCCTCCTCCTCGAGGGCGCCGCAGTCGAGGAGCGGTTGCGCAAGCTCGCGGACGTATTTGACGCCAGCCACGACCGAATCGAGATCCTGGTTGCCGTCCTGCGTGCCCTCCGCGAAATATTTGAAGTTGATATAGGGACGTTCGCGCGGATCGGCGGATTGCAGTTGCACGAAGCCGGCGCGGTTGTTCGTGTGCGCTTTGAGCACCGCCCAGGTGAGATAATTAAGCTTCTGGACGATCCGGGCGGAATAGCCGGGATAATAGCCGCGGAAATCGGCGAGGACTGCGAAACAGAAGAGATCGGGGACCGGCCGCTCCGGCGCCGACCTCTTGATCGAGGCGAGCACGGCGCCATTGGTGCCGTAGACGGAACCGACATAGAACTGCTTCCAGAAAAGCCAATCCTTGTACTGCTTGTCGGTGTTCTTGTATTGCGCGCCTTTGAGGATGCCCCAATCCTGCTTGGCGCGATAGACGACGCCGACCTCGTAACGATCCTGCAGATTCGTGCCGACGCCCGGAAGATTCACCCGCACCGGAATACCGTGCTTGGTGAGTTCCTCCTTCGGTCCGATGCCGGACAGCATCAGCAATTGCGGCGTGTTGAAAGCGCCGCCGGCGAGAATGACCTCCTTGGAAGCGAAGACCTGCCGCGGCTCGCCCGGAGACCCGCTCGGCTCGTAATGCGCCTGATAGAGCTTGGCTCCCTTCAGATATTCGACGCCGATCGCTCGATTGTCGTCGTCGAAGAGCACCCGGGCGGCGAGCGCATCGAGCTCAATCGTCAGATTATCGGGATATTTCTTCTGCGTCTCGACGAGCCTCTCGCGCGTGCCCATGCGCTCATGCTTGCGCGTCGTGAGCGGCGCATAATGCAGGCCGAACGCATTGTTTTCAACCAACCGCCAATCGTTCGGATCGCCCTTCCCAGTGATCCACCAGAGCGCACGATTGATGAAGGTGGGCGCGAGACCGAGCGACGCGAAAATCAAATCCTTCAGCGAGCGCACCAGATTGAAGTCGTCGAGCGCGGCGAGGGGAACGTTTTTTTCGGTGTGGAGCCAGCCCCCCCAGCCGTGACGGGTCGGGTTGATGCCGAACTTGGCGAGCAAGCGGAAGATGAAACGGTGATGGCAGTTCTCGAGCTTCTCGAAATAACGGCGCATATTGTCGGCGCCCCAGGACGCATCCCCGGTGAGCGCCGCGATCCCGTCCCAATCCTCGTTGTGAGGATAGACCATGATCATCGCGTTATGCGCCGTGCAGCCGCCGAGGCAGCCGGCGCGCGGATAGAAGATGCCGTTCTCCTTGTCGACGAATTTATCGTCGCGCTTCTGCTTGTCCTGATCTTGGTAATGCCGCACGAAATAGTCCCATTGCATCCCGCGGTTCTCGCTCGAGCATGCATGGAAAACGGGGACCCGATAATCGTCGGGGAGACGCTCTTCGCTTGGATAAGCGGCGTCTCCCCCTTTCATCGTCAGGGGGTCCCCGCCCGCTTCCAGGACGAGGACCTTACAACCGGCTTCGGCAAGGCGCGCCGCCACCGTGCCCCCGCCGGCGCCGGAGCCCACGACCACATATTCGAAGGTGTCGTTATTGGCGATACCCATGGCTGACCTCTTTTTCTTGAGTTGCCTTGCTTTTTTGCTTGGTCTTGCCCGGCGAGCGCGTCACATCGTCTTCAAGAAGGCGATGAGCGCGCGCTTTTCGTCGTCGCTCAATCCCGGCTCCTCGCTGAAATAGTCAGTGCCGAAGTAGTGCCCGCGGTTGACGATGAAGTCAGGACATTTGTTCACCGCAAGCAGGTCGCCGATCACGTTGCCGAAGACTTTGCGCGCATCGTCGTCGCTCGCGTTTTTCGGCAGCAATTTCAGGTCCAGCTTGAGTTTCAGCAACAGTTTGACCAACTGCGCCTTGTGGGCCAAATCCTCGATCGGATCTTCGCGCTTGTCGAGGTCGATGTTGCCGATGAGCCCCACGGGCGTTCCTTTCGGAATGGGCCCCAGGGCGATCCCGTCCTCGTCGACGAAGTGCCCGAGGCGCAGCGCGTCCACGAGCCACTTCAGCTCCGGTCCGGCATCGAAGCCCGGTTGCAACAGATCGGGCAAATAACCCTTCGGAACTCTCAGATAGCTCGTTTCCGTCGTCCGATCGATGACGCCGTGCAGCGTCTTGCCGGAAGCCGTTACATATTCGATATTTCCGGGACGCTTCTCGGGCCAAAGCATCTGTTCAATGCCGCTCTGGAACGACTTCAACCGCTCCTCGACCGACGGGCTTTCGTGGAAGTCGCCAACCGAATTGTTGAGCAGATAGGGCGCCGTGGACCAGAGGCTGACGAGAGACGCCGGCCGCGTGAAGCCGCGTCCCCCTGCAGGCATGGAATAGTCTCTCGGTTTGCCGGTGAACGGATCATGCACGGTGATCGTTCCCACGGACGGGAGCTCTTTGTACGAGGTCGAGGAAAAGTCGTTCCAGATGTTGTCCTTGATCGCGTTCGTGGCGAGCGGGCTGCAGGCGTTGGTTTCGAGCAGCGTCACTGGGATGCGCAAATCCGTCGACAGGAAGTTGTCGGTGAGGAAGTCGTCCGCAACCACGATCTTTTTCGACGCCTGCTTGAACTCGTCAGTTTTCGTCCACTGCCAGTAGGAGTTCCAGCACTTCAGATAATCCTTGCCGACACAGCCGTCGTTCGGGAAGAAGCTGAAGGTCTTCTCCGGAAGCTTGCTGGAGTGACAGCGCAAGCAGCGCTCCGCGAACACCTCCTTGCCGTGCGTGAGCGTGGCCGCGTCATCCTTCAGAAATTGGGCGCCGCCGGGCGCTTTCTTCAGATCGTCAGGCTTCGCCGTCGCGACAAAGAACAGCGCCGTATCCGGTGTCTGAAGCTCGTTCGCCGCCCAATAGGAGGAGTTGGCGCGGCCGACCTTGATCGGGATCGCGCTGATCGGCGTGCCGCCCACGATCGGATTGAAGTGCTGGATCCACTCTTCGCTGAACAGGCCGATGTTGACGTAGACCCGGTTGAAGGAGCCCAAAGCGCCCACCGAATCCGAGCCGTCCTTGAGGACACGCGCCGTCCAGGTCTGATCCGGTTTGACGTAGAATTTGGTCAGAGGCGACGACGGCGGCACGAACTCGTTGAACTGCTTGTTGTCCTGCTCGCCCCCGGTGAGTTTTTCATGCCCGAACTTGAGCGCCATGAGCAGGCGCGGTCCCAAATTGTAGATTGCATTCATCGTTCGGGGATTGATGATGTAATCCGAAGATACGAGCGACGTGTCGAGCGCACCGGGTCGCGACGTATGGAAATATTGCCAGGAGAAGTCGGTCGGGTCCGCTTTCCAGGTGAACACCCGGTCCCACCAGAAATACTGGGCGCCCGGATTGGAGTTCAGATTCTCCCATTTGGGATTCGCCGGATCTGCCGGAGGATTGGTCGGGTTGGGTCCGACATGGCAGAAGCCGCATGACATGCCGACGCGATACGGCCGCACCAGGTTCTTGTCGTTGTAGTAAGAAGGGTCGGTGTAGAAACGCTCCGGATCCCATCTCTTTTCGGCGGCCTCGTCGAAATCGGGATTGGGGAAAAGTCGCAGACCCACGATTCCCGTGCCGTAACCGTAATAAGAGCCGACGGGGAATTTGTCGCTCCGTCCGCGGGCCCCGATCTTGACGCCGGGGTATTTGGCTTCGTTCTCGAAGGGATCAGGCGGACAGCTCGGATCGCGTTCATCGAGCCACAGACCGAAGCGGTCCTTGCGCGGTCCCGTTGCGGGCTTGAAGCAAGGCTCATTGACCACTCCGAACCACTTCCAGCGATCATTTCGGCCAAAATATTTCAGGCTGGGATGGGTGGAGATCGTTTTCAGGAAATCCATCTCTCCGAAGGATTTCTTATTGAGCACGTCCCATAGCGCGTCGTTGCCCGCCGTCCACACGATCCAGTTGTTGCGGCCGATGACGGCCTTTTCCAATGCTTGCTCCGGCGTGATGCCCGGGAGATAGGGCGCGAGCGCCTTTGCGAGCCCGGCAGGATCCTTGGTCGCCCCGTAATCCATGTCGCGATAGTAGTCTTCGTCCGAGCCCTTGAGCGTTTCCGGACCGCGACCCACGCACATCGCCTCGTCCTTGACGACGCCGGCGCCCGAGCCGCACTTCGCTCTCCAATCGTCGGCGAAAGCCGGAGGTGCGCTGGCCCCTAGGAACGCCAGCACGGTCAAAAGCATGAAAGACGGGAACCTGCTCTGCATTTCACCCTCCGCCAAACCCGTTGGGGCCAATTGTTATTATTGATGTTGGCGCCGCAGTTGAATTGCAGTCGCCAGTGATGACAGTCAGCTTCCCCGCTTGGAGAGACGCCCGAGGAGGAAAGGAGTCGCAAGAAGCGTCAGCACGATGACGGCGAGAACGACCATTCCGAACGCAGTCGAGAAGAACCGAACGACATACGGCCCCCACGCGCCGGGCTTCTGAGGCTTGAACGGCCAGGGCTCGGCGAGATAGGGAAACTCCTTGAGGAGCGGCTTGTCGTTCACCGTCGCGCGCGGCCACTGGTTCGAATCGATGAACGAATTTTCCTGAAGCGGGCAATCGCCCTGATCGCAAGTCAGCAGTGCAACGTCGTCCTCCACCCGCCGACCGTTCGGAAATCCGGGCGGTCGCGTCGAGGTGAAGACCATGACGTCGGGGACCATGTCATAATGTCTAATCAGGAAACCGCTCAACTGGTTGAGATTCCCCAGCGGAGGCGCGGCCTTTTCGAGAAACTCCTGCACGCTCTTGCGCGACGCCGCCGCAGACTTGATGGCCGGGATATGCTCGCTCGGAGGCAAGGTATTCAGGATCTCGAAACGCCCGAGCTGCGTCCGATTGGAACGCCCGACGTGATCGATCTGCTCTCCGTTGGAGATGCGGTTTGAGGTCGCCCAAAGGAGCCAGTTCTGCGCGTGCTCTGGGAACGACGACTTTGGAATGCTCACAGCCATCGTGATGACGTTCACCCTGAAAAACTTCGGGAAAATGAACGGATCATCGCGAACGCCGGTGTAGACCTTGAACTTGTCGGAGTCTTTCAACCCCTTGAAGGTCTGTTGTTTGACTGTGGTGTCGTTATTGAGCCGAAACGTGAGGGTCGCGTCCGGACGAATATTCTCGGGCTTATCGATTGTGCCGCCGTAACGGGCGACATCCTCTGCGTTATCGAAGCGAACCGGCGTGTGAAAATCGAGGTGAATGTTATATTCGAACGGCTCGAGGTTATAGGGCGGAGGTCCCGTCAGCGCCCGCCGCACATCCAGGATGAAAACGTACTGATCGCCATCAGGAAAAAAGAACAAGCCTGTAATATTCGCTTCTTGTTCGTCCTCGGGGAGCCACATAGGATCTGCGTGGTCCGAGGCCTTAGCGGCTCCGCCCGCGATCAGGACCAAAAATAGAGCGACAGTGGCGCCTAGGTAACTCAAGGAAAACCGCCCCATCCCAACCTCACTGATTTTTTTATTATCGCAAAGTTCCACTTCACCCGGGAAGATCGTAGCCGCACACGAACCGTCACCTCAAGTGTTTGCTATCATGTACCGGTTGTTTTGCCCTTGCAAGGGCCTTTGTAAGTTTTTTCGGGACGCGAATGCATGTGCGACTCGAGAGACGCAAGTCATCGGCCGCGAGAGGGAGGAGAGAATGGAGCCACTGACAAAGCCTGTAGTGCGTCGAAGCCGATTGCGCTGGCTCGTCATGGCCAGCGTGGCCCTTGCTGCAGGTCTCGCCTCCTCGCCGGTGAGCAGCGAACCCTACATCCCGCAGAGCGACGATACGGTCATCGAGCGATTGCCGGCCGTCGCTGCGCCCATCTACAAGGAGCTGGGGGATTTGCTCGCTGCGCCCGCCGACCTCAACGCTTCGGTCGGCCTGGCGCACAAATATATCGGGCTCGCGAAACAGGAGTCTGACCCGAGATACTACGGTTACGCCGAGGCCGCTCTGGCGCGATGGTGGAACGACCCCTCGCCTCCCGCGACCGTTCTGACTCCGCGCGCGATGATCAAGCAGAGTCGACACGACTTTGAAGGCGCACTGCACGATTTGGAGCGCGCGCTGCAGGCGCAGCCCGCCAATATGCAGGCTTGGTTGGCGCGTGCAGCGATCTTGAGGCTGCTCGCGCGTTTTGAGGAGGCGAAATCAAGCTGCATCCCTCTCGCGGGCGCCAGGGAAGAGCTGCTCGCATATACTTGCATTTGCGAGGTGGAAAGTTTGAACGGCCACGCGTCCCAATGCCTCGACACCTTGTCGAAAATCTATCAAAGCAAGGCGGACTTATCCAACGATCAACGACGCTGGACGTTGACGGTGCTCGCGGAGATCGCCGCAAGGCTGGGGAGGGATCAAGAAGCAGAAACCTACTTCAAGGATGCGCTGTCTCTTCGAAAACCGAGCGCTTATCTCGACGGCGCATTTGCTGAATTTCTTCTCGATCAGAACCGAACCAGTGACGCCATTACGTTTCTTTCCGACAAAACGACGCAGGATGCGTTGCTCTTGCGGCTGGCGCTCGCAAAGCGTCTGGCGCATGCCGCCGATGTCCCGGACCTTGTCTCAGATCTCCGCAATCGATTTGAAATCGGAAGGATGCGGCGAGAAAACCTTCACCTCGGGGACGAAGCGCGCTTCGCGCTCTATCTCGAGGGTGAGCCTCAGAAAGCGCTGGGCCTTGCCAAGGAGAACTGGAGCCGGCAGCGCACCCCGCAAGACGCCCGCATCCTGCTCGAAGCCGCATACGCCGCAAACGAGCCCGAGGCGGCGCAACCCGCAATCGAGGCTCTCGCTCTTGCCGGCATGGGGCAAGAGGTGCTTGCAAAAGTGATCGCGCAAGCCACAGCCTTTAGCAGAGGCGCAGGGATGCAATAAGTCTGGATGCTGAGCACCGAAAACGCGTTCAACGTTTTGAGCGAGGATCGAGTTCTGACTTCTTGCCGCGCTGGCGCGAAAGGCCCTGGCGAAAATCGCTTTCGGCCCGCTTGTCCGCGGACGCCTCTACGATGTCGCGGCCGCGAACATCCACGGGCGCTCCCCGTTTCTCACGTCGGCACGGCCTCTCGATAGAGCAGCAGGAACGTCCCTGCCGTGATCATCGCAATGGGCCAGGCGATCCCGGCAAGCCGTGCAGCGGAGCCTGAGGGGAGACGCAACTCCAGCCAGCGTGCGCTCGCCACGCATACGCCCAGAAGGGCAATGGGCGTGTGGCTGATTTCGATCAGCACTTCCTCCGCCCGGCCGGTGTGGCCGTAATGCGTGAGGAGAAACGCCGACGCTGCCAAAATTGTCAGCGGGAATACGTAGGATGGCCAAGCGGCTTTGAATCTTTTCGACTGAACGCCCCACTCGAAGACCGAGAAACCCGCTATCAGCGCGATCATCAGCTTGTGTTGCGCGATCTGAGGCGTCGCCAGGCTTTCGAAGAAGCCTATTTTGCCAAGAGGCCAGACCTCCTCATCGGCCGTCACGACGAGATAGCCCGCCAGCGCAAGGATGAGGAGCGGCCAATGCCGAGCGACGGCAACTTTGCGACTCTGCGCCAGCAGAGCGATGAGCCCCACCATGATGACGACGAGCGCCGCATAGTGATGATGCGCCTCCGACCAGGCGACGTCGGCTTCGTTGCGATTGGATTCAAGATCCGCCGCAGTGACCACGTCGGGTTGCGCGGAGGAAAGTTGCGCGAGAGCCGGGCTCGCAAGGCGCGGCAAGGCCAGTTCGAAGCGCGCCGAAATCTCGGCGGCTCGAGGTTTGGCGGCGTCTGTGGTCACGGCCAAAGGCGACGATGCAAGCGCAACGGCGCACAGAATTGCGATGAGGCCTACTCCAACCTCGACCTCCGCAAACACGCGCACGCTGTTCAGGCGATCGCGACGGCGGCTGCGGATGCTGAGAAAATTGCCGGCGCCGAGACAGAGCAGCATCATCAGCAGCACGACCTTCGAGCTGAGCAGGAGGCCGTATTGGGTCTGATAGAGCGCATCGAGCGACCCCGTATAGGGAACAGCCATGAAGACGCCCGTCGCAGCGAGGATTGCGACGGAGGCGAGCGATATGAATGAGAAACGCCGCGAGATGGCGCGGCGCTCGCCGTTCTCACCAATCATGCGCAAGGAGGCGATGAAATAAGGGACGCCGCCGATCCATATCGCCAGCGCCAAGAGATGCAGCATCTCGGCCGTGAGCAGCGAGAGGGACGGGTCCGTCCTGCTCATGGCGTGTGTGACGCCCAAATGCGCTCCCAGGAGAAGCAGGGACAAGGCGGCGAGCGCCGGAGCCGTCGCCGCCGGCAAGCGGGGCCTCCGAGTCCAAACGGCCAGCGCGAAGGCCGCCCCGGCGGAGACGAGGTGGAAGGTCGCCGCGTCGGCGCCGATTGCTGTTTTGAAGTCGGCCCCCGCGGAGCCGACGAGAAAGCTCGTCAATGCCGCCGTCGCCAGCAGTTGAGCGACGCAGGCCGCCGAGGCCGACCAGAAAATGAGGCGGACGCAAAAGCGCTCCAGAGCCGCACGCTCACCATCCGACTTCAACGCCGCCAGCGCGAAGAGAAGATATGCGACCCCTCCGACCGCGAGCGTTTGGGCGGCCACCGACGCGCCGCGCAGCAGCCAGTCGATCATCGTGTAGATGGAGAGAAACGCCTGCATGGTCACCGTCCGATACGGAATTTGATTTCGCCCTGATTGGCGTGTCCATCGACGCTCAGAACCCGCCAACGAAGGACGTAGGGACCCTCTTCAAGGCCCGTCGCCCTCGCTTTCACAGTGTTTTGAGATTCCGCCGCCTGCAATGATAATGCCGCCGCGTCGCTGCCGGCCTTCAGAAGCTCCAGACGGGAAAATCGAGGGTCGAGGCGACTGTCGAAACGAAGCTCGATTGCAACGTCGTCGCCCGCAACGACAGCGCCGGGCTCGGGGACGGATTGCAGCAGAGAAGCGTGCGCCAGGGCTTGAGAAGCCGAGCACATCAGCAGCATCGTGGCAAACGCGAGCGATCTCGCCATATAACGCAACCTCCCAGAAACAGCCTCGCGCCGAACTACATTGCGCGCTCAAAACGAGCGGCAAGCGTCACCGCGCTCGCGGATGGACTAAACGCCATGGCGCCAAAGGTTTTGCGCGTCGCGATGAGGATTTATGTTTTGCGCGGGGCCTCGGCAAGATCGTCGCACAAATCCTCAATTGTGTCATGACGAAAAGGGACGAGCGTCGTCTCGCTGACGCCAGCAAGGCTCGACGTTGCGGCGCCGGCTCTTTAAGGTCGGGTCTTGCGACGCTTGAGATCTCCAGACGCTAAGGGCGTTGGCGTCGCCTCTCGAGCTTGGGAGCAAGATGACGGACATTCGCGACGGCGGCGAACACTCGCCTGGAGGGCTCGGGGCGCTCGCGCTCGGGGCGCTGGGGGTCGTATATGGCGACATCGGCACGAGTCCCCTTTACACGATCAAGACCGCGATCGATTGGGCGGGAGGCGAGGTCTCGCCGGACGATGCGCTCGGCATATTCTCGCTCATCGTCTGGACCCTCGTCATCATCACCTCGATCAAATATGTCGCAATCATCATGCGCGCCGACAACGACGGCGAGGGAGGGATTCTCGCGCTCATGTCCCTGCTCGGGGTCAAGCACGGACGCCGGCCGCTGATCATCGCCATTGGAATGCTCGGCGCCGCATTGCTCTTCGGAGACGGCGCCATCACGCCCGCGATTTCGGTGCTGAGCGCGTTAGAGGGCCTCAAGACGCCGGCGCCGGCGATCGGCGCCTATGTCGCGCCGCTCTCTGTCGCCGTGCTCATCGGGCTCTTCGCCCTGCAATCGCAGGGGACGGCGAGAATTTCGCGGCTCTTCGGCCCCGTCATGACCCTTTGGTTCGTCGCGATTGGCGGCCTTGGCGCTGCTGGCGTGATCGAGCATCCGAACGTGCTCTGGGCTCTCAATCCGGGCGTGGGGCTTTCCTATCTCACCGGGAACGGGCTTTCCGGCTTCCTGGTCCTCGGCGCCGTGTTTTTGTGCGCCACCGGGGCAGAGGCGCTTTACGCCGACATGGGACACTTCGGGCGCAGCCCGATCCGCCTCGCGTGGTTCAGCCTGGTCTTTCCTGCGCTGCTGCTCAATTACGCCGGACAGACCGCCCTCATCGTCGACGCCCCCCTCAATCCCGGCGCCAACCCGTTCTTCGACCTCTGTCCGGAACGGCTGCAGCTTGCGCTCGTCGCATTGGCCACGGTGGCGACCATCATCGCGAGCCAGGCGATCATCACGGGCGCGTTCTCGATGACGCGCCAGGCCATTCAGCTCGGGCTGCTGCCGCGCATCCGCATCTCGCAGACCTCCGAGGAAAGCTACGGCCAGATTTACGTGGGCTTCGTCAACTGGGCCTTGATGGCGCTGACCCTTATTCTCACCATCGTCTTTCAGTCGTCGGAGAGACTTGCCGCGGCCTTCGGCATCGCCGTCTCGCTTACCATGCTGCTGACGAGCGCTCTCATGTTCGTCGCCATGCGTGAGGTCTGGCGCTGGAGCCTGCCTCTCAGCGTGATTGTCGCCGGACTATTCGTCACGGTCGACGGCTCTTATGTCGCCGCCAACCTGGTCAAGTTCTTCGAAGGCGGATGGATTCCGCTCGTCGTCGCGACCATCATCTTCTTCCTGATGAGTTGCTGGAGCGAGGGCTACGCCGCCATCCGCGCCGCTTTGGAGCGCGACACCTATCCTATGGCCGAGTTTGTCAAAAAGTTCCGCGGAAGGGAGAGGGTCGAGGGGACGGCCGTGTATCTTTGCGGCAGATATGACGTCGTGCCGGTGCCGCTGTTGCACAACCTGAAACATAACAAGGCTTTGCACGAGCGCGTCGTTTTCCTGCAGGTCGCCACCGAGCATATTCCGCGAGTTGATCCCGAACGCCGCATCGAGTCGCATGTCCTTGACGAAGGATTCTACACCCTGCTTGTCCATTACGGCTTCATGGAAGGTCCGGACGTTCCACGCGCATTGCTTTGGGAGTGTTACGGCTGCCCGATCGAATTCGTCGAACAGGACACGTCGTTTTTTTCAGGCCGCTTCATGCTCATCGCGAAGACTAGATCGCGTTGGCGGCGTTTCCGGTTCGAGGTCTTTCGTCTGATGCACCGCAATGCGCTCTCTGCAACGGAATTCTTCCAAATCCCACCCGATCGCGTCGTCGAACTGGGAGGTCAGGTCGAAATTTAGGCCGTGGGAGGGGAGTGGGCGCAAGAGGCTTGGAGAAGGAAGAGCCACAAGCATATGCCAAGCCTGCGAGGCCTGTGACGGGCGCCCCCTGTTAACCGCTGGCTAACTTGAGGGTTTTGCGCTTTCGAGTGAATGTTATCAAGCAAAAAAGGGCCGCCAGTTGAGGCGGCCCAAGTCGAGGGAGGATGTCGAGAGTGAATCAATCGACGTCATCACAATAGCACGCGAAGGCAGGCAACACTGTGGCCGACCCGCCACAGTCCAAAGAAAAATAGCCCCTGACGACGAACTACCGCCGCCGCAGGAATAGGTTCCGTATGTATTCCCCCGAGAAAACAATGCAGATACGAGTTGATGACAGTCCCGCGACGATCTGAGAATCCACAGGTTATTTTTTATCGCTCTGCTCCGGTGCGGATCACCCTGCCCTGCCAGCTGACGCTCTCGAGTTGGAGATCCCCTTTTAATTCAAAGGCGTCTGGCCGCAGCACGAGCTCGCCGTTCTTGAACTCGATGCCGAGCAGCGCGTAAGCCGCCGAGATCATCCGGGCGGCGGAGCCCGTGTACCAGGACCAACCGCCGCGCCCGTCGTAGCCTTCGCCCTCATAGACATCGGCCGGTTGCTGATGCGGCGTGAGGCCATAGACGTCCGCAGCCGTGAGCGTCGCGAATTTCGAGAGCGGCGAGATCGCAATCCAGCTTTGCGCAGCCTTGTCGAAGCATGCGCGCGCCGCCGCCGCGTCGCCGCGCTCGTTCGCCTCGGCGCCAAGCTTCGCCAGGGCGTCCACGAACCAGGAAACGCCATGTGAATATTGGCCGCCGTTCTCGCGCACGCCCGGGGGATAGTCGGCGCTGCGCCCGGGATAGGGATCGGAATGTTCCGTGTAGGCGGGGCTGACCAGCAGGATCCGATCGGGCCGCGCGAGAACCTCAAGCGCACGCTCGATACATTCGCGCCCGCGCGCCGCCTCCACCGCGCCCGAGAGAACCGGCCAGGAAGCGGTCATCGCGCTCATCGGCGCAATCTCGCGCCCGTCGTCGGCGAAGGCGCGCAAATAGCGGTCGCCCCGCCAGCACTTCTCCAGCGCCTCGCGCAGCTTCTCCGCGCGCTCGCGATGGCGGGCCGCGCGTTTCGCGTCGCCGCGCGCCTCGAAGAGCGGCGCCGTCTCCAGGAGAATGCCGTGCAGGAAGAAGCCCATCCAAACGCTTTCGCCGCGTCCCCCGGCGCCGACGCGGTCCATTCCGTCGTCCCAGTCGCCGGTCCCCATCAAGGGAAGGTTGTGGGCGCCGAAACGCGCCAAGGTGTAATCGATGGCGCGAGCGCAATGGCCAAGCAGCGTGTCCTTGTCGCGCGAGGCCAGCGGGACGGTGGCCTCGCCCTCTTGCGTCATCGGCACGGGCGGCGCCTCGAGGAAAGGCTCGACGCTGTCGAGGATCGCCCAGTCCCCGCTCCCCTTGACGTAACGCGCCGTCACATAGGGTAGCCACAGATGCGGGTCGCACGCATGGGTCCGGTCCGCCAGCCCAGTGCCGCCGTTCGGCGCGCGATGCCACCATTTCGCGGCGTCGCCCTCGAGATATTGATGGCGCGCGTGCAGCAGGATCTGCGCCCTCGCCCGCTCGGGGGCGAGCAGGATCAGCGGGATCACGTCCTGCAACTGATCGCGATAGCCCGTCGCGCCCGAGCGCTGCGCCGGCCCCGTGCGTCCCCAGAGCCGCGCCGCGAGCAGTTGATAAGGCAGCCAGTCGTTGATGAGGCGGTCGAAATCGGGCCGGTTGGTCTTCACGCGCAGCGCCGAGGTCGCTTCGCGCCAAGCCGCACGGGTCTCGGCGAGACATTTCTGCGCATATTCCGGATCGCGCGCGCGCCGCGCGAGCGCCCCCGCCTGCTCACGCGAGCCCGGCAGGCCCTGCGCGAGAACGGCGAGCGCGTCGCCGCCCGCTGCTGGATCGATCGAGCCGGTCGTCTGGCCATGCGCGAGAACGACGAGCGCCTCGCCGCCCGCCTCGACGTCGATCGAGCCGACGAAAGCGGCTACCTTTCGTTCATGGGCCGGCGCGCCGGCGTCCGGATGGCCATGCTCGACCATATAGGGCAGCGCCGGATCGCGCGCCTCGCTTCCGAGAAATCGGCGCCGCGACGTCTCTGCGAACTCGGCGTCGAGCGAGGTCGAGACGAAGGCCCACCCCTTCACGAAGTCGTTTTTGGGGTTGCGGAAGTAAAGCGCCTTGAGATCTTCGTCCTTCGCCGCCTCCAGCTTGCCCAGAGTCTCGCTCGGCGTCTCTCCGAGCACGATCTCGAGCATCGGCGCGATCTGAAGGAGCCGCTCGTGGTCCGTCTCGTTCTTGATGCGCAGGAGCTTGAACTCGATGGGCGCAGACGTCGCGCAAAACACCGTGAGCTCCAGGCTCAGGCCGTCGCGGTGCGAACGAAATATCGCGACACCCGGCTCGTAGCTCACTTCGTAGCGCGCATCGCGTCGGCGCAACGGCGTGAAGGTCGCGGTAAACAGATCCTTGCGCGCGAGGTCGAAGACGTAGATCGCCTGTCCCGCCGGCGCCATCCGGCCCTCGCCCATTCTGAACGGCGTGAGGCTGTTCAAGCGCGAATTGCCGCAGAAGGAGAAGATGTCGCCATCGTTCGTCAGCACGGCCCCGACGCCTAGCGCATTGGCGATCACATGCGAGAAGGGCCGTGGCGTGTCCTGAGCGACCGCAAGGCTGCGGCCATCCGCTGCGAAGGCGAAACGCGGTTCCCTGGACGGTTCGGGAGGGAGAAGATCTCGACGGCGCGACAGCGCGCGATCGAGAACGGCGGGCGCGGGGGGTTCGATCCCCAGAAGGCGCGCCACCGTCTCGGTGGCGACGCCCATGTCTTTCGCCCAGCCGTCGAGAACGACGAACTCGACTGCGCCCGACGCGGGCAGCTCGATCTCGAAACTCAAGCTCGCGCAGGGTTCGAAGCCGTAGAGCAGGCCTTCGTCCTCGGGATCGCGCGGTCCCGGGCCACGTCCCATGAGGCTGTCAGGGGCGCTAGTCGGCCCTAGGCCGTAAAATCGCGACTTCACATCCTCGTAGCCGAGGAGCCTCACTTGCGCGCCCGGCGCTGGGCTGATCGCGTGAAAACCGATCTCGGGCGACAGACGCCGGTCGCCCTGACGGCGCGCGCCTCCTTTCAGCAGCCGGTTTTGCGCGAAGACGGCGTTAAGCGATTTGACGAACCAAGTGCCGACATGGATCGCGTTATAGGCGGCGTCGCGCATCTCGACGCCGGTCTCGTTGAGCACCCATTCGCGCAATGAGGCGAGCAGTATCTTGCGCGGCCGCGACTCCCGATTGACGATGCGCAGCCGCGTCGACTCGACCGCCTCATTGGCCGAGAGCATGACGCGGGCCTCGATTTCGAGATTCTCTTGCGACGTTCGAAAGACGAGGCCGTTCTCGCCCTCGCGTTCGAGGGTAACATTGATCTTCGCGGGGCCCGTGGAGCCGTCGCGACAGGTCGGGGCCGAGCCAAGCGACCAAAGCGCGCCGCCATCCTCGCGTATGAACAGGAAGCGTCCGCGCGGATGGGCGTGGTCGTCGGGGCGACGCGTCAGGTCGATGGGCGGACCGCCGCGCGTTATGCCTTCGATACGTGCGCATCCCTGCCCGTCCTCGAACCATTCGCTCGTGATCAGCCCGTTGGTCAGCTGTAAGGGACTCGATCCCGGTGCGCCGCCCGGACCCGTGACGCCGGGGATGACGAATTTCCCGGCGCGGGAGAGCTGCGCGAGCAGAAAGACGATCAGCGCCAGCGCCAGTATGCCGACGTAGATGAGATACCCGCTCAGCAGATAGAGATAGGAGGGCGGACGCAGATTGCTCATCTGCTCCGCGGCGCTCCAGGCCTTGTCCCACTCGGCGCCGCGCGGGATGTAGAATGGTAGGAGCAGCGGCGCCCATGTGCCGAAGCGACGAATGCCTTCCGGGATGGCGCGGCTGATCTGCGCCTTGCCGAGGAAGCGCGCGGCGTGCTCGTCGGCCATGTCGCCGCCGACGAAGGAAAGATTGACGAGCGTCGCGACGCGCAGCCCCATATGATCGAACCAGATCAGCACGCGCAGCGCGTCGAAGGCGAGGATGGCCGTGAAGACGTCGAGACTCCATTGCCGGAAGTCGCCCGGCGGCAATGCGTCGGACATCCAGCTCGCGACGAAGGTGCGCACGAGACCGTCCTGATTGTACCAGGTCGGATCCCCCGAGGCCTTCAGGAAGGAATAGATGACCGGCGCCATCCACAGGCCCCAACGCAGCACGCGTACGGCGTTTTCGACGAGGAGATCCAGTCCCTCGAGGCTGGCGAGCTGGCGTAGCGGCCGCAGGCTGCGCTGCAGCAGCGCGGTCAGGAAGAAGAGATTGATTGAGAAGAGCGGCGCCGCGAAGACCCACTGAATCACGCCCGAGAGCGATTCGTCATAGAAGACCCGCACGCCGCCGTCGGCGAGCCCCAGATCGGTCGCGCCCCATTTCGAGAAGAGCGGACGGATGATGTAGGGGTTCACCGGACGCCCGTCGCCCCGATAGTCGAGCGCGACATAGGCATAGAACTTGTTGACGATGACCTCGATCTGACCTTGATCGAGATACCAGGCGATCGCTCCGGCCACGAGCCCGCCGAGAAGCGCGCCGAGCGTGTAGACGCGCCAGCTGCGCAGATGCTGGCGGCGCTCGCGCCACAGCTCATGGCCGTCGAAGGCGGCGTCCACGCCCGCGAAAGCAAGCGCGCCGACCACGCAGCCGAAGATGAAGCGATCCCATCCCGCCGCCTGCGGCAAGGCGACGGCGAAGGCGACGCCCGCGCCGGCGCCCGCGACAAGGCCGCGCGCGAAATTCGTGCGCCGCCGGTAAGCCTGTTCGAGACGGCCGAAGAAGGGCGGGGTCGAATCCGTGCTCTCGAGAATTGCGCGAGCCAGTGGGAACAATCCAGCGCCGATCAGAGCGCCGGTGATCGGCGGCGCCGCGGCGATGAGCGCCGTCACAAGCTTCATGCTCAAAAGGAGTTGCGCTGCAAGCAGCAGCCCCATGAAGACGAGGCCGTAGACGAAGCCCTTCTTCGCGCCGCTCTTCCAGTCGCCGAGCACAATCACGGCGAGCGACGGCGTGCCGCCGAGAAGGCCTGCGAGCGACTGCGTGACGAGATAGGTCTCGCCCCACAAACCCGCCTGCGCGAGCGCGGCGGCGAGCGTCGCGGCGACGTCGGAAAAGGGCGACGGCAGGTTGGGCGCGATGAAGACCGACACAGAGCTCGCGACATAGGGAGTGAGCGCGGCGAGCACCGCCGATGAGAACAAGACGAGGTGGGGCCGCCACTCGCGCGGCAGGAAACGCCCAAGCGCCAGCGGCGCGCCCACGACGACCGCCTCGTTCAGGAGGAAGAGAATGTAGACGCGGCCGATGAACGCCGCGACCGGCGCCGGGACGTCGAAACCCAGCAGAAAGACCCGGCCGATCTGCGCCTCGGCGGGCGAGCCGATGGCGACCAGAAGGCAGAAAAGAAAAGGCAGGGAGAAAAGCGCGAGACGGATCGCCCAGGGTGCGCGCCCCGCGAGAATTCCTACCGCGCCGCAGTAGAGAAAGGCCGAGGCGCCCGCTCCCACGGCCGTCATATGAAAGACGTTCGAGATGTTTTGGGGCGCGCTCCACAGCGCCACGGCCGGGTCGATCAGAGAAGAGAAGGTGGCGACGGCGAGAAAGTCGACGGCCGCATAGGCAAGCCTCACGGCGGCAGGACGATCGCGGCCGCGCAGGAGCAGCAGAGCCAAGGCCGCGGCGAGCCCGGCGATCGCCGCATGGCCGCCCCCGCGCATGGCTTCAAAAGCCGCCGTCGCAGAAAGAGCGGCGCCGATGGCGGCGCGTTCGAAATTGCGAAGTCTGGTTCTCGTTTCGACGGACGATACCGACATCGCTTTCCTTCGCCTTAAAAATGTCCGGCGCGAAAATCTGCGCCGAGCCCCGCCGCCGGGACTTTGGACTCCTTGCCGCATGTTCGGGCAAAAGTCGAGGCGGGGCCTGTTTCGGCCGGCGCCCCCTTCGCACAGAGCCGGGGACGGTCTATATAGTCACGGAAATTACGCATGTCTCTCCAAGGTTTCCGCTCCCTAGCATGGCGTCCATTAACGACACCGCAGGCGACAACGCGCCCCCGCCGCTGGAGCCGAAACGGGCGGAGTTGGCGAGCACGACATCGACGGAGGAAGCCGCGCGGGAGCCGCGCGTCGCGAACCTTTCAGCGGCGCTGCGGCGGGCGCGCCTCGACAATGCGCACCGCTCCGAGGCGCTCTCCGACATAAGAGGCGGAGAGATCGTGCGCCTCGAGGTTCTGCGCGACGCCATCGAGCCCGTGCTGGAGCAGCTGCCCGAGGATTGCGATCTCTTCGACGTCGCGATTTCGCCTTCCGAGCGCCCCCGGCTCTTCATCGACCAGCTCGGTTTCGTCGAGGTCGGGCGAGAACGGCGCATTTACCGATTCTTGCAGGACACCCGTCACGGCCGCATCCTGGTCTGCGAAAGCGACAAGGTGCAGGTGATGGTCGAAGCCGTGACCGCCTATATCGCGCATCGGCTCATCGAGCGTGAGAAGGCGCTGGCTTCAGATTTCGCCAGCGGCGCGAGCGCCGCGAAGGCAGCGCGCGCGGCGGCGAATGGAGCCGAGGCGGCGGCGCCGTCGCACGGCGAAGCCCGTCCATCCCAAGACGCGGGGCCCGTTCTGCGGGCCTATCTCCATTTGTGGGAGGTCATCGGCGCCGTCCTCGCCTTCGGCTTGCTGACGGTGCTGGGTCGGTGGCTTTTCTTGCAAGGCGGGGGGCTGTGAGAGCCAGCGATTCATCGCTTCGGCGGAAAATGCTGGTCTACACCTTTTCCAAGTCAGCAAGAGCACGAGCATCTCCAAAAAGTTCATAATTCCAAACCGGACTGTCCTCAGACATATCCAAGCGAAATCTTATATGACCAGAGGCCTTCGGACGAGAAAAAAGAATTACTCCGCTCTCTTTTATCGTCTTTTCAACCGCTGCGAGTTGCTTCTTAGGCTTCCTGATCAGAGCAGATGTTATGAAAGCACGGTTAGTTAGTGACAAAATCCTTTCTGCATCGGTTCCTTTAGGCAATTTTTTCCCACGATTCCATGTTGTCAGGCAGGCCAACGGATTTTCTTCTAAAAGCTTTTCCCAAACTTCTTCAGAATGAGCGTTATCAGAGCCGTGATGTGGTACCTTGATAACCGCTGCTTTACCACAAACGGCTGCCGGGGACGCGATCACAGCCTTCCAACCTCGCTCGGCGTCGCTTGAATTCTCCAAATCTCCGCCAAGCAAGATGCTGTAATTTTTTATAGAAACCCAAATCGCTACAGAAATATCGTTTTCTTCAAATGGCTCCGCTCGCGCCCCGGGTGCGAGGGGCGGTAGCTCAGCCAATCTTTGAATGAATACCTGGGCGTCTTGGTCGCTTGGTGAGAGAGCTTCTACTTTAGTCTCATAACCAAGAGAATTGACGAAGCGAACTAGGTTGGTGTTCGCCTTTGCTAGCCTGAAAGCTTTTCGACATTTTGTTGATCTTTCTCTTGCGATCGCGCGCAACTCTTGAACGCCCGACGAAATTCGTTCTGAACCCGCCTCTCTCAGCTGCTCACAGAAAGCTCTCATCTGATCATCGTTGAGCGTTGCTGGAAGTGCTAAGGTAGCGGAACGTGCCTCAGTATATATCTTACCGAGACCAGCTGAGTGATCATCATGCCAATGGCTGGCAACAACCAAGACCACCTCAGTCGTGACGTCGACGTTGATTGACGCCAAGTATTTTAGTGCTGGCGGAAGTCCGTCCTCATCTAGAAGACTGTCGACTATCATCCATTTTTTGTCACCAAGATGAATCACAATAGATTTGCCGTAGCCGCGCCCAAAAAGAGACACCTCAATCTCATTGACAGAAGGAGCTGTGGCACGAGTCACAGATCTTCTTCACTCTGCTTCAAAGATTAACTCAGCCGATTCGCACTCCGCTGCAGGAGAAAGCGGGTTCCGTCGGAAATAAATGATTGAGGTCCGGCTCTGGCGGCCCGTAGCTTTCCGGGTAAAGCCTATAGCCCAGCGAAAGATGAGGCCTTTGGTCAACACCGCATTTTGTTCCTGGCTAAGTTCCGCCCGAGGAAATACGCCGATCTCCTCCGCTGTGTTTCTATCACCTGTTATATCGTAAAGCTCAGCCGCGAACTCGTCAGGATCGACGCTCACGACCACACCCTCCCACTCCTGTAGAGCAGCAAAGCTCTCGTTAGGTCGATCGACCCTAGGAACATAAGCGGGCAGTTTGATTATTTTTATATCATCGAGATTCTCATCTTCAGGCGCAGACAAAACGCTTTGCTGCTTATTTTTTGGCAACGTTGTGCTTGCACTCCCCTGCGCATCGGCTTCAGGCCGCTTAAGGGGAGTATGGACCCTGACTAAGCGCCTAGGCGCACTTCCGCCTTCTTGGGTCGCAGCGAGACCGTTGGCGTCAAGGAAACAATCTTCGTTCCTCTGAAGAACTGGGTGCCCCATTATAACTTTGCTCCATATTCCATGAGTTCTTCCACTATACGTTTGGCCTCTCTTATCGAAGCATCGAACCGTGCTTCGAGCAGCGACATAGCCTTAGCTGCACCATCCTCGGTTTTTACACCAGGAAGCTCGAAATGATCATTCACTTGAACAAATACACCGGCGTTTCCGCTAATTAGCGCCGAGCGCTCCACCCGGACTTGACGCCGGCCCTTCTCTCGATCTTGCAGATTTATCTCGCACATATTGATTGAAACGAGCCCCCCTGTTTGTTCCTCTTTAGCGGTTTCGAGCCTTTTGCCAAATTCCCCCCAAGGAGCGATTGGAGCTAAAGCCCGTCCAAACTTAACCCTTTGGGCAGCCGATGGAAACTTGAAATGTATTTCGAGATTTATTCCAAACGTGTTAATCGGTGTGTGAGGCAGAAGCTTATTAAAAATTATTAGCAGAAAGTCTAATAATGACGCATATGGCTCTTCAAAAGAGATCGCGGCTAATCTATTTGGAACGATATCAATTTTAAGTGTATCAATGTTAAATTGAGTGCATTCCGCGTGCACTATGCCCATCTCGACGGCTTCAAGCTCTCCATCGGTAATGACACCGTTCTTGGCCAACCAGGCAGGGGAAAAGATAGCGGGGTTAAAGTTTCCCACCAATACTACGCTAGCGTTTTGGACCTCTGGATCATAAAGCAAGCTCGCCCTCCACCGCCGACAAGCAGGCTCTCCCGACGCTGATTGCCTTACCAACGGCCCGACAGGGGTGCCGGAATGACGCTGAGGGATTGCCTTTAGCACAATTCGAATCCAGGACAAAGCTGGCAACCGAAGCTGTGCGGGCAGGATGCCTAGAGGGCAGCATCAGTTGAGGTTGTCTCTAGAACCGAGTGGACGGCACATATCGGTGCGAATAGATCAAACGGCAACCTCTTGAGCCACCGCCCGTTGCGCGGAAACCAAGTTAAACGTCACCCACTAGGCCGACGCGAGCGACAGAGCCTCCAGGCCGCCGACATCCACGATCTCGTCTCCGGTTTCGCTCAAGCCCCTCGCCCGCGCCTCGATCCTGATACGGTCGCCCTCCCGGGTGAAGCTGTAAAGGTGATAGGCGGCGGCGGGATAATGCGAGCCGCGCCGCGCCGAGGCGGAAGCGACGCCGACTACTGGAACTCGCCCTTCCGGCCCCCGCAGCAAGCGCAAGCTCTGCGCGTGGTTGTGGCCGTGCAGGACGAGTTCCGCGCCCGCGCGCGCGATCGCCGCCTCGAAGCTTTCGGCGTCCTCCAGTCCGCGCAACGGCCGGGCGCCGCCGCGATTCGGCGGGTGATGGATCATCACGACGCGCGCGAGGCCTTCGCGCTTCATCTCCTCGAGAACCGCTTCGAGCCTCGCACATTGCTCGGCCCCGAGCCGACCTGAGGCGACGAAAGGAGCCGTCGGCACGCCGGAGGTCAGTCCAATCAGCGCGACGCCGGATCTGCGCCGCACATAGGGGAAGCCCGATACGCCGTCGTCGCCGGTCGTCCAGGGCGCGAAGGTTTCCTCGAGCAAGGGCATCGCGCCTGGCACATAGGCGTCGTGATTGCCGGGTGAGAAGCTCACCTCGTGGGGCGCGCCGAGCCCGGCGAGCCATCGGCGCGCCGCCGCGATCTCGGCGGGCAGTCCAATGTTGACGACGTCCCCGGTCATCGCGACGTGATCGGGCTTTTGCGCGAGGAGGTCTTTGACGAGCCGCCCAAGCAGGCCCATGTCGTGCTGGCGCGCGCGCTTATGCAGCCAGTTGGCGTAGCCGGTCGCGCGCTTGCCCAACAGCTCGCGGAGCCTCGGGCGCGGGATGGGGCCGATGTGGGCGTCGGAGAGATGAGCGAGAAGCATGCGTCTTTCCTTCTCAAGCCGCGCCGATGAGCACGCCGGCCGCGAGCACGATGAGGCCGCCGACGACGATCTGGAAGACGGCCTGCAGGAAGGGCGTGTCCATGTAGCGCGCTCTTACATAAGCGATGGCCCAAAGCTCGAGAAGGACCACGAATCCCGCAATGCCTGTGGCGATGCGGAAATGGTTCTCGACCGTATCGGGCACGAGATAGGGCAGCGTGTGGCCGAGCCCCCCCAGCGCCGTCATGAAGCCGCAGACGCCGCCGCGCAGAAAGGGCGAGCCGCGGCCCGTGAGCGAGCCGTCGTCGGAGAGGGCTTCGGCGAAGCCCATGCTGATCCCGGCCCCGATGGCGGCGGCGAGGCCGACGAGAAAGGTTTTCTCATTGTTCTGGGTCGCGAAGGCCGCGGCAAAGAGCGGCGCGAGCGTCGAGACTGAGCCGTCCATCAGGCCGGCAAGGCCCGGCTGTACATATTGCAGCACGAAGACGCGGCTGCGCGTCCTCTCCTCCTCGTCCAGGGCGCCGTCGGTCAGTGTCGTGGCGGCGATCCGTTCGGCCACGACCTCGTGCCCATGCTCCATCGCCGCGAGGTCGCCGAGGAGCTTCCTCACGCCGACGTCGGTCGTGCGGTCCCGCGCCTTCTCGTAAAAGCGGCGGCTCTCATATTCCATGACCTCCGCCTGCTTGCGGATCGTCTCGAGAGGCAGATTCTTGGTCAGCCAAACCGGCCGGCGCCGCAGAAAGCCCTTCACGTCCTCGCGGCGGATCGGCGGCAGATGCGGCCCGAAGCGTCTTTCATATTGCTCGAGCAGGAGATGACGATGCTTGCTTTCCTCGGCGGACATGCGCTCGAAAACCTGGGCCGACGCGGGATAGCGTTCGGTCAGATCTTCGGCGAAGCTCATATAGATGCGGCCGTCCTCCTCCTCGGAGGTGATGGCGAGCGCCAGAATTTCGCGTTCAGTCAGGTCCGAGAAGGCTTTCAACGGCGGTCTCCGTCAGAGCGTGTTTCCAAGCAAAAGTCGGTGGACTTTGCTATCAAGATTTGCTCCAACTACTGGTCAGTGGGTTTTTTATCGCTAAAAAACTCCCCTTCAGCGCAAAACCCGTCAAGGGCGCTGTTCTAGAGGCTCAGGAAGGCTTTTGCCAGAGTTTCAAGAGTGGGTCGAACCGAGAAGAGACATGCAAGAACCGCCCCTGCCCCCCGCGCATCTGAGAATACGGATTTTGGCCCGCCTCGCGCTCTTGCTGCGGCCCATGACGCTCGGCGTGCGCGGCCTCGTGGTCGACGCAGACCGCGTGCTGCTGGTTCGTCACACCTATGTGCCGGGCTATTTCCTGCCGGGTGGAGGCGTGGACGGCGGCGAGACAATGGAGGCGGCGATGCGGCGCGAGCTCATCGAGGAGACCAATATCGAAGCGGAGGGGCCGCTGACGCTTCACGGAATCTATCTCAACCGCGCGGTCTCCAGCCGCGACCACGTGGCGCTCTATGTGACGCGCGACTTCCGCCAGATCGCGCCGCATGTCCCCGACCGCGAAATCGCCGAGGCGGGCTTCTTCTCCCTAGACGCCCTGCCCGCGACGACGACGCGCGGGACGCGGGCGCGCATCGCCGAGGTGCTCCAAGGCGCCGCGCCGTCGACCTATTGGTGAGGCTTCGCCGCTAGTCCCGCGCCAAGTCACACAGGTCTTTCCAGCCGTAGGACATGTCCGGCAGCGTCAGGCCGAGCGTGGTCCAGCTTCCGTCGACGCCGGTCGCGACGGCGCCCAGCGCCTCGTAAAAGCGCCGAGCCGGCGGATTGTCGCGAAAGACCCAGACGGAAGCGGCTCCCCAGCCCTGCGCCAGGAGATGGCGCGCCATCTTAGATAAGAGCGCACGCCCGCCGCCGCGCCGCTGTCCGCGCCGCAGAATGTAGAGCGCTTCGATTTCGCCGGGATAACCCAGGGCCTCGAGCCTATCGTTGCGCTGCGCGCCGCAACTTGCGAAGCCCACGGGCCTCTCGTCCGGGAACTCCAGCAGGAATACCGCGGCGCTCGCCGGCGCGCTCGCGATGATCTCCCGCCAGCGCGCCACGCGTTCGGCGACGTCGAGGGCTGCGAGGGTCTCGGCCGGAAATAGCGGCGCGTAGGATTCGCGCCAGGAGCCAACGTGAATTTCCCCAATCGTCTCCGCGTCATCCGTCGTCGCGGCGCGGATCAGCGGCACGGCATTTCGAGCTGCCCGAGCCAAAGCCGCTAAAGCGCCGTTCTCTCGATCGCTACCGCTCGACGGCGTAGAAATCGCTCCAGGCTCACCGTTCTCACGCCCGCAAGCCACGCCGTCTCACCGCGAAGGCGATAAAGCCCAGGACGCCAAGGCACTGCAAAAGACCAACGCCGGCCGAGGGAGCTGGGGAGGAGAAAGTGGTGACGTCGATGATCAGAGTAGAAAGAAACGCCGGATTTTCCCCGGTGACGTCGACCGTGAATTCGTTCGGGCTGACAAGGGTTAGTCCCGTATGCGAACCGAACGTGGCCGGTAGAAAATCGGCTGAGGAGCCTGGGTCAACCGAAACCTTTACGATGTTCTCATTCGTGAATTTGAAATCGAAGGTGTTGTAAGGATCAGCGCAGCTTGAGCCCGTGTTCGACGAGCTGAAGCAGAACGGCACCGGAGGCGACGCATTGTTATAAATCGTGACCTGATTGTTCGTGAACCAAAATCCCGCGTTAGCGGAAAGGTTAAAGGGTTCCGTCGTATGAATTGGGGTGCCGGGAGGAATGATTGGAGCGCTCAGCGAAAACGGGCCCGGCTGCCCGGTGTTGAAAACTTGGCTCGGAGCCGAGATCGATCCCAGCGTAGGATCCACAAAGTCGAAAGAGATATCCACAGTGCTGGTCGGATTGATCAGCCCCGCGTAAGCCGGGACGCTCGCCGCGCTCAAAAACGCAAAAGTGGCGATACCAATCCTCACTGTCCCGCGCATGACACTTTCCTTTGTTTGCTAAATTACTAAGGTATCAGTGTGCCATAAGATGAGATAAAAATGAACGCCTGAACGGCTCCATGAAAAAATAAAGTGAATTTCTCGAGTTTTGGTGACGCTTCCCCTGGTCCTTCGCCGCGCCTTGCTGATTGCGCTAGACGCTTCCGGGACCCAATTGAGCGCGCTTCCGGCGCAGCCCCGCCCATGCTACCTCGCCCCCCATGGACCTCGCCCTGCGTTTCGCGCCGCTCGCCCCCGAGGACGAGGCCGCCGTCGAAAAGCTCGACGAGCGCGCCTTCGGACCCGGACGTTTCGCCCGCACCGCCTACCGGCTGCGGGAAGACGTCGCCCCCGACTACGCGCTCTCCTTCGTCGCCCGCGTCGGCACGCTGCTCGTCGGCGCCAACCGGATGACTCCGATCCTCGTCGGCTCGGAGCCGGCGCTGCTGCTCGGACCACTCACCGTCGAGCCCGCCTTCCGCTCGCAAGGCGTCGGCGAGGCGCTGATGAAGCTCTCGCTCGATGCGGCGCGCGCGGCGGGCCACGGTCTCGTGCTGCTCGTCGGCGACGAGGAATATTACGCCCGGGTAGGCTTTTCCAGGGCGCCTCGGGGCAAAATCGCCATGCCCGGCCCGGTCGATCCGAAGCGTCTCCTGTATTTCGAATTGCGCGAGGGTGCGCTGGCTGCGACAAGCGGCCGGATGCGCCGGCTCTGAACTCGTCTCTGATGTGAGAGGTCCCTTGTCCTCCTTATTTCGGAAAGCCCCGCCGCTGCTCGCCGCGCGCTACGAGGCTCTCGTCGCCGAGGGCAGGATCGTGCGCGACGAAGCGCAGTGCGAGGCGCTGGGCGCGCTCGACCGGCTGCTTGGGCAGTTGGAGGCGCAACGGCGCCCCCGTCTGCCTTGGGGCTTGAGCGCCGCTCCACCGGCGCGCGGTCTATATCTTTGGGGAGAGGTCGGGCGCGGCAAGACGACGCTGATGGACCTCTTTTTCGAGGCGGCGCCCGAGCGCCGCAAGCGCCGAACCCATTTTCACGCCTTCATGCGCGAGGTCCACGGCAGGCTCCATGCGGCTCGCCGCGACGCGAACGCCAGCCCCGATCCGCTGACGCGCGTCGCCGCCACGCTCGCCCGCGAGACGAGGCTTCTGTGCTTCGACGAATTCGCGGTTTCCGACATCGCCGACGCCACGATTTTGGCGCGGCTCTTCTCGGCGCTCATCGCCGCCGGCGTCGTCGTGATCGCAACGTCGAACGTCGCGCCAAGGGATCTCTACAAGGGCGGGCGCAACCGCGATCTCTTCCTGCCTTTCATCGACCTCGTCGAACGGAGCCTGGAGATCGTCCGTCTCGACGCGCTGGAGGATTTCCGGCTCGGCAAGCGCCGCGCCGAGGAGGTGTTCTTTCTCCTCAGCGACCCCGAGCAGGCGCAACGCGCGCGCGCGCGTTTCGACGCCGCGCCCTACGAGAAGAGGACGCTCAACATTGGCGCCCGGCGCCTCAAGATCGCGCGAACCAACGGCAGGACGGCGCGCTTCGATTTCTCCGAGATCTGCGGACGCCCGCTCGGCGCCGCCGACTATCTCGCGATCGCCGAGGCTTTCGACACGGTCATCGTCAGCGATGTCCCGCGCATGGGCTATGAGCAGCACAACGAGGCTCGCCGCTTGATCACACTCGTGGACGTTCTCTATGAAGCCAAGGTGAGGCTGATGCTGAGCGCCGAGGTGGAACCCGGCCATCTCTACGAAGCCGAGCACGGCAACGAGGTCTGGGACATTCGCCGCACCGCCTCGCGCCTCTCGGAGATGCGCTCGAGGGATTATCTCGACGCATGGACGGCGCGCCGCCTGTCGCCCGCAGAGACGAACGATCGCGAGCCGTAAATGAGCGCGTCGCACGCAGAGCTTGGCCCCAACTCTCGAGTCTTCCTGGTCGACGGCTCGTCTTTCGTCTTCCGCGCCTATTTCCAGTCGATCCGGCAGGACGCCAAATACAACTATCGTTCCGACAGGCTGCCGACCGGCGCGGTTCGGCTCTTCTGCGCCAAGATCCTGCAGTTCCTGCGCGACGGCGCGGCCGGCGAGACGCCCACGCATCTCGCGATCATCTTCGATAAATCCGAGAACTCCTTCCGCAAGGAGATCTATCCTGAATACAAGGCGCATCGGCCCGATCCGCCCGAGGATCTCGTGCCGCAATTCCCGCTCATGCGCGAGGCGGTGCGCGCCTTCGGCCTCAAACCCATCGAGCAGGACCGCTACGAGGCCGACGATCTCATCGCCACCTATGCGCGGCTCGCGCGGGAGAAGGGCGCGCAGGTGCTGATCGTCTCGGCCGACAAGGACCTCATGCAGCTCGTGGGCGAAGGCGTGTCTATGTATGACCCGGCCTCTGGCGTGGCCGGCAAGTTCGGCGCGCGCGAGGAGCGGTTCATCGGCGAAAACGAGGTGTTCGAATATTTCGGCGTCGCGCCGGATAAGGTCGTCGACGTGCAGGCGCTCGCCGGCGACTCGACGGACAATGTGCCTGGCGCGAAGGGCATCGGCGTCAAGACAGCCGCGCAGCTGATTACCGAATATGGCGATCTCGACACGCTGCTCGCACGCGCGGGCGAGATCAAGCAGCCCAAGCGCCGCGAGGCGCTGACGGAGCCGAAGAACGCCGAACTGATCCGCATCTCGAAGAAGCTCGTCGAGCTCGTGCGCGACGTCGATCTCGAAATCCCACTCGAGGACCTCGGCGTTCACGATCCCGATGCGCAACGGCTCGTGGCCTTTCTGCTGGCGATGGAGTTTACGACGATCACGCGTCGCGTCGGCGAGATTTACGGCGTCGACCCGTCGAAGGTAGAGCCGGACCCTGCCTTTCTGGGCGCAAACGGCTGGCGGGGCCGCAATGGCGAAGCCGCCCGCTTGGCGCCCTCCCCTGCCCCCGCGCCGCTTCCCGAGCCGCGACAGGAATTGGAGCTCACGCCGCAGTCGCTTGCAGCCGAGCGCGCAAAGGTTGCGGTGGCGGCGCCCATCGACCGCAGTCGTTACGAGACCGTGCAGAGCCTCGAACGCCTCGAGCAATGGATCGCCGACGCTCATGACTCCGGCCTCGTCGCGCTCGACACCGAGACGACCTCGCTCGATCCCATGACTTGCCATCTCGTCGGCGTCTCGCTCGCGCTGCCGGGAGGGCGCGCCTGCTACATTCCGCTTGGGCACCGCGTCGGGCCGGACGATCTCTTCGGCGGCGCTGAGCTCGTGGCAGGCCAAATTCCGATGCACGACGCCATCGCGCGTCTGAAGCCGTTGTTTGAAGACCCGGCCGTGCTCAAGATCGCCCACAATATGAAATACGATCTCACCGTTTTACACGGCTGCGGCGTTGCAGTCGCGCCGATCGAAGACACGATGCTGATCTCCTATGCGCTGGACTCGGGCCGCAACAATCACGGGCTTGACGAGCTTGCGCAAAAGCACCTGGGGCACAAGAACATCGCCTTCGGCGAAGTCGCCGGGACAGGAAAGAACTTCGTTGGCTTCGCGCGCGTGCCGCTCGACAAGGCGACGGAATACGCCGCCGAAGACGCTGATGTCTGCTTGCGGCTGTGGAAGCTTCTGAAGCCCAGGCTTGCGGCGGAGAACGCGACGACCGTCTACGAGACGCTGGAGCGGCCGATGGTTGCGACCCTGCACGCGATGGAAATGCGCGGCGTTGCGATCGATCGCACGATCCTCGCGCGGCTTTCAAGCGAGTTCGCGCAGACCATGGCGCGGCTCGAGGACGAAATTTACGAGGCTGCAGGCGAACGCTTCAATCTCGGCTCGCCCAAGCAGCTCGGCGATATTCTGTTCGGCAAGATGGGCTTGCCGGGCGCGAGAAAGACTGCGACCGGGCAGTGGTCCACCTCGGCCTCGGTGCTGGAGGATTTGGCTGACGAGGGAAACGGTTTCGCGCGACTGATCCTCGAGTGGCGCCAGCTCTCGAAGCTCAAATCGACTTACGCCGATTCCCTCCCGGGCTTCGTCAACGCCAAGACAGGACGCGTGCACACCTCCTTCGCGCTCGCGGCGACGAGCACGGGGCGGCTGTCGTCCTCCGACCCCAATCTGCAGAACATTCCGGTAAGGAACGAGATCGGCCGCAAGATCCGCGCGGCCTTCGTGGCGCCGCCGGGCCGCGTGCTGATCTCGGCAGATTACTCGCAGATCGAGTTGCGGCTGCTTGCCCACGTCGCCGACATTCCGCAGCTGAAAAAGGCCTTCGCCGAGGGCCTCGACATTCACGCGATGACGGCCTCGGAAATGTTCGGCGTGCCCATCGAGGGGATGCCGTCCGAGGTGCGGCGGCGCGCCAAGGCGATCAACTTTGGCATCATCTACGGGATCTCAGCCTTCGGACTCGCGAACCAGCTCGGCATTCCGCGCGAGGAAGCGGCGCTCTACATCAAGACTTATTTCGAGCGCTTCCCCGGCATTCGCGACTACATGGATGCGATGAAGAAGACCGTGCGCGAGAAGGGCGTGGTCACGACGATCTTTGGCCGGAAATGCCATTTTCCGCGCATCGGCTCGGCCAATGCGTCCGAGCGCGCCTTTTTCGAGCGCCAGGCGATCAATGCGCCGATCCAGGGCGCAGCGGCCGACATCATCCGGCGCGCGATGGTGCGCATGGACGCGGCGCTGCTCGCAGAAGGACTCTCGGCGCAGATGCTGCTGCAGGTGCATGACGAATTGGTCTTCGAGGCGCCGGAGGCGGAAACGGAGAGAACGATCGAGGTCGTCAAGCGCGTCATGGTGGAGGCGCCGCTCCCCGCAGTGTCTCTCGCCGCGCCGCTGAAGGTCGACGCGCGCGCGGCGCGCAACTGGGACGAGGCGCATTGAAGGCGCTATCGAGCAAATATCGTCGGCGTAGCGGGGCCCAACGCTCGGAGAATCCGATCAGCCTTGCATCGGAACTCCCGCAACGCACGGGGAGGGAATCATGAGATTTTTGCTCGTCGTTATTTTGATGAGCATCAGCTCAAATTGTTCAGCGGGCACGGAAACCCCCTCAGACATCGTGAGGCAAGCGATCCTTGCGTCACTTAAGGATGGTGATGGTGAGTTTAAGTTCTTCGCGCGTACACTTCAGGAGGCCTTCGAAAAGGTGCGCGACATCGATGCTTGTAAACTCACAGATTGGTGGGACGGAAATATTATCACTGGACGCCAAAATCAGACGGGGATCAAAATTTTACGCACTGACGAGTTGATGAACAATGGTAGTAATGCTGAGATTAAGGCCACATTCCGTGATATAATCGAAGACAGATTAGGAGATAAGCGGCATCAAAAGTTCGTCCTCGTGAAAGAAAACAATAATTGGAAAATTAGCGACATTTTGTTTGATGATTCTATCAAAAAAGGCATAGATAGCGTTGGAATGCAAGACTATCTTCGTTCACTCGTTGAAAATGGATGCAGATAAGATGATGACGACGTCGAATTTCTGGCCGGGGAGTCCGACGTTTTTTGACCGACGGCAAACTCGACACACAACGCCACTCGCGCCCTATAAATGGCCGCGCTCACCTCAGAAAATCGGTATTTGACCTTCAAAAGATCACGCGAAATGCAGAGATCCTCGCTGTCCATCGAAATCGCGTCTGTTTTGAGCAGCGTCAGCCCACCGATTGCAACTTCCGCCATCGAATCATTGGCCTGGGCGGGCGACGCTTCAAGCGCACTAATCAAAACCAGAGCCGCGCCAAAGAGCAACGTGTTCCGTAGGCGCATGATGCTTCTCTAAAATGTCGCCGGCACCTTTTGAGAGTTCGTTGTATCAAGGGTTACGGAGCCGATGAGGTTTCCCGCGATAAACGTAAAGAATCTTGATGTTGCTTTGCGGCATGAACGCCCGGGCTTCCGCCACAAATGAACGATCCTTCCTCTGCAGCGTTAAACCGGGGATTGGACAGAGTGACAAAATGTCAGCATCGCCCTTGGCGAGCTCAAGATGAAATCGACCGATAGGCCCAGCCCAGTTGGCGCCTGTCTTCAATATGTATTCGATCCAGGTCACCTCGGCGCCGTCGAACTCGTCGCGCAGATGTTTCTCAGCGGCACGCGCAAAATCCTTGTCTGGACAATACCGATTGTAATCAGCCCGATCGAAGTCTCCCTTCGACAGGTGCGTCCCACCCAGCACAGGCTCATAAACATGCTCGATCTTTACCGTCTGCCGGGCAGGAAAAGTTTGCTTCCAAGAGTAAGCGCCTTTTACGACCCACGTCGTAATATGCTCATAGCTGTCGTCGAGAACGCCGGCGGCCTCCAGCTCCCTGACCGCGATTGACGGCAGCTTTTCAATCGCGCGCGAGACATATTCGTCCCCTCGATCCACAAGCGGAATGCCATGTGAGGCAAGAAGCTTGGTCACATCCTTGCCATCCGGTCCTATGGCACGCGCCTGGAAAGCAGCGACGGCAGGGGCTCCGTTTACGATCAGGCGAAAGTTGAAAATGTCGCCATCGTGCGAGGAGGCGTGAAACTCGTGAGGCGTTAGTGACATCCTCGCCATATCGATGTCGGGGATCGGGAAAGCGACCGTCAGCGTCTCATCGCGATCCGTGAGATTCGAGAATTCGTAGGCGACGCGCACCTCATGCGGACTTATGAAGAGGTCTTCCGCGTCCATGCGAATGGCATCGCTGCGAGCGAAAGAAAGGCCGCCTGCAGCCATCACGGCGTTCGTATCGTTGCCCTCTGCGCCGGAGCACGCAACTGCAAAGAGCGCCGTTACGGCCACTCGAATTTTGAACTTGCGTATGCAGTCCTTCTCCACACTAGCACTCCCAATAACAGACGGCGCGCGCGTTGCTGCCCGGCTAGCGCTCCGTCAAGGTCAAACGTCGCAGAGACTACAGCGACAATAGAGGTCGCGCTTGCCTCAGCGCGTGTCCTTCCCGCCGCCCCGCTCCGCCGCCGCCGCCTTGCGGAAGAGCTCGGCGAAGAGAGCGAGCTCGGACGGAGCCACATCCGAGATCGCGACATAGCTGCGGTCGGCGTCGCTCCAGGCTTCGGACGCGTATCCTTGCAACGCGCCGCGGGCGCTCACAAGGGCGCCCGAGGGAAGCTCGGTCAAAGCGATCTGATGCTGGCGACGGCGGTAGACGAGCGTCGGCGCCGGCTGGCCGGCGACAATGTCGATGCGCGCCCCGACGAGCGGAAAGCCCTCACTCGCAAGATCCACGACGACTGTCGAGACAGGAAGCTTTCGCGCGAGCCAGGGCTTCACGACATGACGATCGCTCGCGACCACATCGACCGGCTGATCGGCAATCTGTCCGCGCCGATAGGCGGTGACGATCGAATCGAGGCGCGGGTCCAGCTCGCTGGAGGACAACCACAGGCGATCGAGCCCGACTCCCAGCGCCATCGCCGCGGCGAGCGCCGGGACGAAGAGGCGCGGCCAGGACGCCGCCGCTCGTTGCCGAGCCGCAGGCTCGCGAGGGGCTTCCTCCGCCAGCGCCGTAAGGCGATCGCGCAGTCTCACCGGCGCGGTGTCTGGCTCGATTTTGTCGCGCACCACACTCCGCAAAGCAACGATCGCGGCGTAGCGCGCGGCGAGCTTCGGCTCGCTGGCAAGCCTCTTCTCGAGCGCAAGCGCGCCGGCTGCGTCGAGTTCGCCGTCGGCCAGCGCATTGATGAGCAACGCGTCCTGGTCGTCGGTCATGAGCTTTGTCCCAGGGTCGCGAGCAGCAGCGCCCGCGCGCGCGCGAGGCGCGACATCACCGTGCCGATCGGCGCGCCGGTGGCCTCACCGATCTCACGATAGGAAAGGCCGTTGATCTCACGCATGACCAAGGTCTCCTTGAAGGGCAACGGCAGCGCCGCGATCGCCGCGGCGAGGCTCTGGTGATCGGCCTTGGCGATGAGCGCCTCCTCCGGCGTCGGCGACATGTGCTCTTGCGCATCGACCTGCTGGGCCCGCACCTCCTCCTCGCCGCCCGAAAGCACAAGAGCATGCGGCCTGTTCTTGGCGAGCCAAGTGAACGTCGTGTTGCGAACGATCGCGAGCACCCAGGCGCGCGGGTTTTCGACAAGCGCGCCGTCGAGCGCCTTCAGCGCGCGCAGGCAGGCCTCCTGCACGACGTCCTCGGCGTCGGTCGCATTGCCCGTCAACCAACGGGCAAGCGAAAAGGCGTCGTCGAGATGCGGCAGCACTTCCTGGGCAAAGCGCCGCCGCGCCGTCTCGCTTGTCACGACTCACCGCCGCGGCTATTCAGGGCGTCACCTTGATCTCGCCCTTCATGTGGGGATGCAGGCCGCAGAAATAGACGAAATCTCCCGGCTTGTCGAAGACATAGACGTAGCTGTCGTCTGTATCGAGCGCTTTCGAACGCGCCTTGAGATCGGCGAGCACGACGTTGTGCGGAATATCGTCGTGATTGACGAAACGCACCGACGTCCCGGCCTTCACCGTCGCGGATGCCGGAGTGAAGGTGAAATTATCGATGGCGATTGTCGTCTCTTCCGCCTTGGCGGCCCCGGCCCCAAGCAACGCCAGAGCGATCACGAGAAAGAGACGCTGCAACGAAGTGATGCTCATGACGGCGTCCTCCACCTCAACCGGCCAACGATGAATTGGCGATGGCGAGCGACGCTTGTCCACGCTTCACCGCCACGTTTGTGACGCCGAGCAGTCCATGCAACTCGCCGGGCGGGACGAGCTTGGGGCCGGGCGCCGGCGCCGTTCCGGGCGCGGGCTGCGGAAAGGCGGTCGAACGCGCAGTGTGGAAGGTCACGTGGCCCTCGACCTTCTGCATGAGCTGATGGATGTGGCCGTTGAGAACGGTGACCGACCCAAATCGCGCCAGGAGCTTTAGCGCCTCCGCTGCGTCCTGCGTGCCCCAACCCCATTCGGGCGCGATCGTCCACAGGGGAACATGGGCGAAGACGACGATGGGCGTCGACGCGGTCTTTGCGCGAAGATCGTCGGCGAGCCAGGCGAGCTGATCCTCTCCGAGATTGCCCATGCCGCCCGCCTTCAAATCGAAGACGTTGTTGAGACCGACGAAATGCGCGCCGCCGTGATCGAAAGAGAACCAGCCCCTGCCCTTCGAACCCTTGCCGTAGCGGTCGAGATACGCCTGACCGTTGTTTTCATCGAGGAGGTCGTGCTCGCCGGGAACGTAATGCACGTCCAGCTTGGCGCGCGCGATCCTCAGCTCCGCCTCGTCGAACTGCTGCGGCTTGGAGAGATGGGAAATGTCGCCCGTGTGGATCATGAAGGCCGGCTTCGTTGGAAGCGCGCCGATCTTGGTGATGGCTTCCTCGAGCGTGCCCAGCGCGTTGGGATTGGCTGGCTTGTCGAAGCCGACGTGGCTGTCCGAGATTTGTGCGAAAGAGAAGCCGCTCGTGGCGGCCTCCGCCCCACCCACCAGCTTCGCCCCCGGAACGCCTCCCGATAGCGTCCACAGGAGGCCCGTCCCGCCCCAGGCCATGCATTCGAGCGCTTGCCGACGGTCGACGCCGTTACCTTTGTGATTGCCGTTCATCTTCACCTCCTGTCGCCGGATCGAAGCCGGTCAAGGAGGAGACTCAGGAGATGGCAGCTTTATTCCGAAAATTTTTGATTGCTACCGCCCTGCGGACGCAGCTTTCGATCACTGCAACACGATCGGCGCTTCCCATGCGCCCTGGTCGGTCACGAGCGTCAGCGTCGCGGCCAGGGGCTCCTTGGGCGCGGTCCGCGCGCCGCTCGCCGAATAGAGCGTCAGCGCAAACGCGTCTCCCGCGCGCGAAGCTTCGAGGGTGAAGGGGTCTGCGACCTCGCTAAAGACGTCGAGCAGCGCGCCCTTGCCGTGATAGTCGAGGCTCCAGCCTCCAGCCTCGCCCTCGCGCCGCAGCGTCAGGATGCGCCGCGCTTCGGCCGCCTCGAGACGCTTCGGAACGCTGTCGGCCAGGGCGCGGGCGATTTCCGCGCCATGCGGAGACGTCGCGCCTGGTTTGAGCAGCAGGCTCAAATGCGCGCGAACCGGCAGGCAGATTTTGTCACAGGCTGCGTAATCAAGCTTCAGGTCGAGCTTCACGGCGGCCTTGGGGTCGCGCGGCGTCACTCGCAGCGGGAAGAGCGCCTTCGATTCGTAGCCGACGACGACGCCGCCGGCCTCTTTGATGTGCTTCGGGCTGGGGAACAGCGTCTCGACGCTCGCAAGATTTTCGGAAGCCGAAAAATCCAACGTCGGCGCAACGCCGGCTTCGCCTGGCGCTCGCCAATAAGTCACCGCCTTTGGCGCGAGAGCGATCTCGAGCGCAGCGAGTTGCGCGACAGCTGACTCTTCGTCGCCGGCGAGAAGCCGCGCCTTTGACAGCTTTCCGACCGAAGGATCGGAGGCGAAAGGATCGGCGGCGGCAGGCCGGCAGCAGAAGACGACTGCAAGAAAAAGAAGCGGCTTTGCCCGCAACTTGCGCATTTTGTGCTCCAGAGCCTGTGAAAGCGGCGGTCAAGCCTTGCGGTCGAAGCTCGACCCGAGGGTTTGGCGAACCTCGCGCGCGAGAATTCTTCAGAAAACCGATGACGGCTTCCTGGAAAAATTCCGCTTATACCCTGCGGGGCCAACTTCTCGGCTTGTCGGCGGGACGCGGCGGGCGTAGCATCACTCTATGAAACCAACACGTGACAAGCAACCCGCCTCCAAAAGCGCAGTCGGCGATCAGCCCCGCCCCGACGAGGAGGAGGTTGTTGACGGCAGCGCCGCGGAAAACACAACCGCCGCTCCGCCTCCGCGCAAAAAACGCGCTGCGGGAAAAGCCGGCTCAGCCTCGCGCCGCTCTTCGCAACCGGCGCAGCGATCTTTTCTCGACGGGCAGCTGCTGATCGCCATGCCCGGCATGTCGGATGAGCGCTTCGCGCGCTCCGTGATCTACATGTGCGCGCATTCCGACGAAGGCGCAATGGGGATCATGTTGAACCGGCCCTCGAGCGTGCGGAATTTTCCCGAACTCCTCGAGCAACTGCGGGTGATCGACTCGGCGGAGCGGATCAGCCTGCCGCCGGCCGCGCGCAACATACAGGTGCTCTCCGGCGGCCCGGTGCAGACCGACCGCGGCTTCGTCTTGCACACGGGCGAATTCTTCATCGACAATTCAACGCTCAAGATCAACGAGGCCGTATCTCTGACCGCAACGATCGACATTTTGCGCGCGATCGCAACGGGACAGGGACCCGACCGCGCGCTGCTGGCGCTTGGATGCGCCGGCTGGGACGCCGGCCAGCTCGAAAGCGAGATCCAGCTCAACGGCTGGCTGAATTGCCCTGCCGATCCCTCCATCCTCTTCGATCACGATCTCGACACGAAATATGTGCGCGCGCTGCGCTCGATCGGCGTCGATCTCGGCAAGCTATCGGTGAGCGCCGGCCACGCCTGAGCCGAACGCACCGCAACTCACGGCGTCGGATTGGTGTGGACGCTGTGAATCGCGTCGATGCGCTCCTCGATTGCCGGGCTGATCTTGACGGCGATCGCGTCAATGTCGATCTTCAACTGCGCCATGGTCGTCGCGCCAATGATCGCCGACGTAACGAAGCTGCGCGAGGCGGCGAAGGCGATCGCGAGCTGCGCCGGATCAATCCCGAGTTCCTTTGCAAGACCGAGATAGGCGTCGATCGCGCTGGCCGCGCCGGGCGCCTCATAACGCTGCCCACGCTGGAAAAGCGTCGTGCGCGCGCCGGCAGGCCGCGCCCCGTTCTGATATTTGCCCGTGAGATAGCCTTGCGCGAGCGGCGAATAGGCAAGCAGTCCCACGCGCTCCCGCCAGGCGAATTCGGCAAGTCCCATTTCGAAGGCGCGGTTCATCAAATGATAGGCGTTCTGGATCGACACGACGCGCGGGCCAACGCCCTGCTCGGCGGCGCGGAGGAACTGCGCGACGCCCCAGGGCGTTTCATTCGATAGGCCGATATGCCGGACCTTGCCCGAGCGCACGAACTCGGAGAGGACGGCGAGCGTCTCTTCTATCGGGACCTCCTCGCGCACGCTGGGCTCGCGCCAAGTGGAGCCGCCCGCACCAAAGAGCGGCACGGAGCGGTCGGGCCAGTGGAGCTGAAAGAGATCGATGTAATCGGTTTGCAGGCGTTTGAGAGAGCCCTCAACCGCCTCGAGAATGTTCTTGCGATCAAGCGTCGGCGGGCGGCCGTCCTTGCGCAGCCAGGCCATCTCGCTGCGCCCAGCGACTTTGGTCGCGATGACGACCTTGTCGCGATTGCGCCGGCAGGCGAGCCAGGAGCCGATGATGCGCTCGGTCGAGCCCTGGGTCTCCGGCCGCGGCGGGATCGAATAGACTTCGGCGGTGTCGATGAAATTGATGCCGCGCGAGAGCGCATAGTCGAGCTGCTCGTGGCCTTCGCTTTCGCTGTTTTGCTGGCCGAAGGTCATCGTGCCGAGACAGAGCGCCGAGACGCGTAGATCGGTTTTTCCAAGCGGGCGAAGTTCCATTCGGTTCTCCGGAAGACGAAACGCAGCGGGCCAACGCAGCGGTTGCTCAATTCGAGGTTTACGCGCAAGTCGACTCTGGCGCGGCCGGAGCGCTTAGGCGAAGCGGCGCTCGGCACGCAAGGCCGCGCCCTGCGACGCCTGGGCTAAACAACAAATTTATTTTGTATAAAAGCACATTTACCGTGCATGATCGGTGAATTGACTTGGCTTGGCGATGGGTATTTAAGACAGAGCGAAAGCCGCCGACCGGCGAGGTCGTGCAGATCAGGAGAAGGCCAGAGAATGCAGGATGCGGCAGCGCGGGTGCGTGAGCAGCATGCGGTCGTCCTCGTCGAGGATCGGGAAGGCAAGGTCCACGAGCTCGAGACGCTCGAAGGCTGGCGCTTAATGGAAATCCTCAGAGATCACGGCGTGGGCATGGATACAAACTGCGGCGGGTCGCTGGCTTGCGCGGAGTGCCATGTGCTCATCGACCCCGCATGGATGGATCGGCTGCCGGCGCCCTCGCAAGAGGAGCTGGACAAGCTCGACGAGCTGCCGCTGATTTACGAAAATTCGCGTCTCTCCTGCCAAATCCTCTGGACCGACGACTACGACGGCATGAAAGTGACCGTCGCCCAGGCGACGTGATGGCCAAGCCGACGCATCCTCAAATTCTACTGGCGAGCGACCTGCGCGACGGAGAGGTCCTGTTCCTCGGGGCCGAGAACTGGGTGCGCGACGCGCGCGCCGCTTCGGTCGCGCGGGACCCTAGTGAAGCCGCCGCGCTCGAAGCGCGCGGCAAGGCCGATATCGCCGCCAACAAGGTTGTCGACGTCTATCTCGCCGAGGTCGAGCTCGACCCGGCGCTCGGCCCGCGGCCGCTGCATTTTCGCGAGCGCGCCCGGCTTGCCGGCCCGAGCGTGCGGCGCGACCTCGGCAAGCAGGCGCGCGCGGGAAACTTCGGGAGCTAGTCAATGAACGCGCACGACCAGCTTCATGCGGCGCGCGCCAACGCGCCGACCACGACCTATCTCTATGACGCCTATGACAAGTCATTCGTGCGGGCGCGCGTCGCGGAGTTCCGCGAGCAGGTGAGCCGTCGGCTTTCTGGCGCGCTGAGCGAGGACGAATTCCGGCCGCTACGGCTGATGAACGGCCTCTACCTGCAGCTCCACGCCTATATGCTGCGGGTCGCCATCCCCTACGGGACGCTGACCTCGCGCCAGATGCGGCGTCTCGCCGAGATCGCCGACAAGTGGGACAAGGGCTACGGCCATTTCACGACCCGCCAGAACCTGCAGTATAACTGGCCGAAGCTCGTCGATGTGCCGGACATTCTCGAGGCGCTCGCTGACGTCGAGATGCATGCGATCCAAACCTCCGGCAATTGCATCCGCAACGTCACGGCGGATCAGTTCGCGGGTGTCGCGCCCGACGAGTTCGAGGACCCGCGGCCCACCGCCGAGTTCCTGCGCCAATGGTCGAGCCTGCATCCCGAGTTCAGCTTCCTGCCGCGCAAGTTCAAGATCGCGGTGAGCGGCGCGGAGACGGATCGCGCCGCCATCAAATTCCACGACATCGGCCTGCGGCTTTACGCCGATGAGCAGGGCGAAGCGGGCTATGAGGTCATTGTGGGCGGCGGCCTCGGCCGCTCGCCTTTCGTGGGCAAGACCGTTCGCGCCTTCCTTCCGCGCGCCGACCTCCTCGCTTATCTGGAAGCGATTCTGCGCGTCTATAACCGCTTCGGGCGGCGCGATAACAAATACAAGGCGCGCATCAAGATCCTCGTGCATGAAACCGGTCTCGAGCAATTCACGCGCGATGTGGAAGCCGAGTTTGCGGCCATGGATCGGGCGCCCTTTGCTTTCGATCTCGACGAGTTCGAGCGCATCCGGGGTTTCTTCGCCCCGCCACCCTATGAGGCGTTGCCGGAGCGCTCGGAGGCCTATGAGGAAGCTTGCCGCAAGGACGCAGGCTTCGACGCCTTCGCCAACACCAACGTCGCCGCGCATAAAATTCCCGGCTATGCGATCGTGACGGTTTCGCTCAAGCCCATCGGCGGCATTCCGGGCGACGCGACCTCGGACCAGATGCGCGTTCTGGCGGACGCCGCCGAGCGCTTCGGCTTCGGCGAGCTGCGCGTGACCCATGCGCAGAACATCGTGCTGCCCCATGTAAAGCAGGACGACCTCCACGCGCTGTGGCTCCTCCTCGACGACGCCCAGCTCGCGACGCCCAACGCCGGACTCATCTCCGACATCATTTGCTGCCCCGGCCTCGATTATTGCGCGCTCGCGACGGCGCGGTCGATCCCCATCGCGCAGGCGATCTCGAGCCGCTTCGGCGATCTCGAACGCCAGCGCCTCGTCGGCGAGCTGGGCATAAAGATCTCGGGCTGCATCAACGCCTGCGGTCACCACCACATCGGCGCGATCGGCATTCTCGGGCTCGAGAAGCGCGGCAAAGAGTCCTACCAGATCACGCTCGGCGGCGATCCGACTCTCTCGGCGGCGATCGGCGACCTTCTGGGACCGGGCGTCGCCGCCGAGGATGTCCCGACCGTCATCGAGAGCCTCGTCGAGATCTATCTGCACGAGCGGCGCGATGGGGAGCGTTTCCTCGACGCGTGGCGGCGCCTGGGGCAAGACCGGTTCAAAGAGGCGTTGACCCGGGAGGGCGAAGATGGCGCTGATATCTAAAGGGGTGTTCATAGAAGACTCCTGGCGCCGTTTGGCCGATGAGGAGAGCCTTCCCAGAGGCGGAAAGTGCATCGTCTCCGAAGCGCGTCTCCCGGAAGCTCTGGGCGCGCTTCCCGCCGACGCGCCGCTCGGCGTCTTCCTCGCCAATACGGCCGACCCCGCAAAGCTCGGGCCCTATCTTGCGCGCCTGGCCCTCATCGCCATCGCCTTTCCGGCCCCTGGCGACGGTCGCGGCTTTTCGCTGGCGCGGCTCATACGACGCGCAGGCTTCTCAGGAGAGTTGCGCGCGAGCGGACGGCTCGTCGCAGATCAAGCGACCCATGCGCTCCGCTGCGGCTTCGACACGATCGAGATTGCATCCGACATCGCCTCGCGGCAGAACGCTTCGCAGTGGTCGGCGGCCTCCTCCGCCTATGGCGCCTTCTATCAGCAAGGCTATGCGAACCGCGAGACGATCCTCGAAGAGAGACGAAAGGCGCGAGGATGAAGCCGTCGCTCATTGACCTTCTCGAACCGCGTCTCGCGCCGCTCGATCTCGCGCATCGTCTGACGCTCGCGCGCGAGCTCATCCCCGGGAGGCTCGTATTCACCACGAGCTTCGGGCTCGAGGACCAATGGATCACTCACACGATCCTGACGCTTGGCCTCGACATCGAGGTCGCGACTCTCGACACCGGAAGGCTCTTCCCCGAGACCTATGATTTGTGGGAACAGACCGAGGCGCGCTACGCGCGGCGCATCGCCGCCGTCTACCCGAACCCCACGCCGCTCGAAGCCTTCGTGCGGGAGCACGGCGTCAACGCTTTCTACCGGTCGGTGGAGAACCGCAAGGCCTGCTGCCATATTCGCAAGGTGGAGCCGCTCTCTCGCCTGCTTGCGGGCGCGTCCGGATGGATCACCGGCCTCCGGGCCGATCAGTCCACCGCCCGCGCGAATGTCGCAATGATCGAATATGACGAAACGCATCGGCTCCTGAAGCTCAATCCCTTACTCGACTACAGCCGAGATGCGATCGTAGCGCTGACCGAGGAATTCAACGTGCCGGTCAGCGAGCTTCACGCCAAAGGCTATTTGTCGATCGGCTGCGCTCCCTGCACCCGCGCGGTGAGGCCCGGCGAAAGCGAGCGCGCCGGCCGCTGGTGGTGGGAAGAAGACCACAAGAAGGAGTGCGGGCTGCACATCGGCGAGGACGGTCTGCCGCGGCGACCCTCAGAGACGCAGGCCACGGCGCCATGAGCTCACTCGGTCCCAACCAACTCGGCCATCTCGACAGGCTCGAGGCGGAGAGCATTCACATCATGCGCGAGGTCGTCGCCGAATGCGAGCGGCCGGTCATGCTCTATTCGATCGGCAAGGACTCGGCCGCGATGCTGCATGTCGCGCTGAAGGCCTTTTACCCCGGCAAACTGCCCTTCCCGCTGCTGCATGTCGACACGACATGGAAATTCCGCGAGATGATCGAGTTTCGCGACCAGCGCGCGAAGGAGCTGGGCGTCGATCTGCTCGTCTACACCAATCCCAAAGGGATCGAGATGGGGATCGATCCCTTCGTGCATGGCTCGAAACTCCACACCGACATCATGAAGACCGAAGCGCTGAAGCAGGCTCTCGACAAATGGCGCTTCGACGCGGCTTTCGGGGGCGCGCGGCGTGACGAAGAAAAATCGCGCGCCAAGGAGCGCGTGCTCTCGTTTCGAAGCGCGCAGCATCGTTGGGACCCCAAGAACCAGCGCCCCGAATTCTGGCGTCTCTACAACACGCGTAAGGCGCAGGACGAGAGCCTGCGCGTCTTTCCGCTTTCCAATTGGACCGAAGCCGACGTCTGGGACTATATCGCGCGCGAAGACATCCCGGTTGTGCCGCTTTATTTCGCCAAGGAACGGCCGGTCGTGCGGCGCGAAGGGGCGCTGATCATGGTCGATGACGACCGCATGAAGCTGCGCCCTGGCGAAGTCGTCGAGCATCCAAAGGTTCGATTCCGCACCCTCGGTTGCTATCCGCTCACCGGTGCGATCGAGAGCGAGGCCGATACGCTCGACGCCGTGATCGCCGAAATGCGCGCGAGCCGCTCCTCGGAACGGCAGGGGCGTCTGATCGACCACGACGGCGCGGCGTCGATGGAGCAGAAGAAGCAGGAAGGTTATTTCTGAAGATGCACGGCGTCCCTGTCCAAGCTTCCTCTCGTCGAACCCTGGCCGAGAAGCCGCTCCTGCGCTTCATCACCTGCGGCTCGGTCGACGACGGGAAGTCTACGTTGATCGGCCGCCTGCTCTATGATGCGGGACTTGCGCCGGACGACCTGATCGAGACGCTCGAGAAAGACTCCAAGAAGCACGGCACGCAGGGCGAAGCGCTCGATTTCGCGCTTCTGGTGGACGGGCTCGCGGCTGAGCGCGAGCAAGGCATTACGATCGACGTCGCCTATCGTTACTTCGCGACCGAGAAGCGCAAGTTCATCGTCGCCGACACGCCGGGCCACGAGCAATACACACGCAACATGGCGACGGGCGCCTCCACCGCAGAGCTTGCCGTCCTCTTGATCGACGCGCGCCGGGGGGTGCTCAGTCAGACGCGCCGCCACGCGGTGATCGTCTCCATGCTCGGCGTGCGCCATGTAGCGCTCGCGATCAATAAGATGGACCTCGTCGGTTACGACGAGGCGACCTTTCGCCGTATCGAGGCCGAGTTCCGCGACTTCGCGCGTCATCTGCGCTTCCTCTCGATCGAGGCCTTTCCTCTGGTCGCCAAGGACGGCGACAATCTCGTCCATCAAAGCCCGCACATGCCATGGCGGGACGGCCTGCCGCTGCTCGCCTATCTGGAGAGTGTCGAGGTCGATCGCGGGGCGCTCGTGCAGCCGTTCCGTTTTCCGGTGCAGTGGGTCAATCGGCCGAGCCACGATTTCCGCGGCTTTTCCGGCTTCGTCTGCGGCGGCAACGTCAGGCCTGGCGACGTCGTGCGCATCCTACCGATCGGACGCGACACGAAGATCGCGCGCGTCGTCGGTGGCGACGGCGATCTCGACAGCGCCGCCGCGGGGCAGTCAGCGACCTTGACGCTCAGCGAAGAGATCGACGTGTCGCGTGGCGACATGCTGGTTTCGCCGGCCTCTCCCGCCAAGGTCGGCGACAGGCTGAAAGCGCGGCTGTTGTGGCTCGTGCGCGAGCCGCTCCTCTGCCAGAAGAGCTATTCCTTGAAGCTCGCGACGCGCACAGTTCCGGCCACGGTGAAGGCCGTGACGGCACGTGTCGAGATCGAGACCGGGCTCTCCGCCCCGCTCACGGAAGAAGGCGAGACGCTCGCCTTCAACGCCATTGGAGAGGCGGAGATCGAGCTCGCGCAGCCGATCGTTTGCGACCGCTACGTGGAAAACCGCGAGACGGGCGGGTTCATCCTGATCGACCGCGTCACGAATGAGACGGTCGCAGTCGGCCTCGTGACTGAGGCGGAAACTGCGGCAAAAAGCGGCGCCTCCTTCCTCGAAGCGAGCTACTCTTCGATGGAGGGCTTGCCGCCGCCCTCTGCGACCGTGGCGACGCGGCGCACGAGCGTCCTCAAGACGCTCACCTGGCGCGCGCTCGGCAGCGTGCTGACCTTCGCGATCGTCCTCGCCTTCACCCGCGATCTGGGCCTCTCCCTTGCGATCACCGCGACCGAGGCGCTTGCGAAAGTCGGACTCTACTATCTTCATGAACGCGCCTGGACGCGGCGCGCCGCGCCGGTGATCGAAAGCGCGGCGCCTCCGCATGACCCGGGGCTGTAGAGCCGTCGCGCGTCGCTCCGACGGATGAAATCTTAGTCTTGACGATCTCGTTGCACCTTTTTTTACCAGCGACATCGCGATTTCTTCCTTGATGCAGTCAAATTCGCCGCCTATCTGGTCCTTGTGAGGGGGCGGACTTGAGTCGGTAGAGGCGAAAGCCCTGTCCCTTTTTGGACGCGTAGTTTCGAGCGCGGGCCGTGTTCGGCGCGCTCGAAGCTCCCCCAAGAGGAACCGACCATGCATGCCCAAGGGCAGATAAGCGCCGGCGGCGCGAAGAGGACCATGGGATTCGTCGACGCTTTTGGAGCAGGATGCAGGCGTCTCTTTCACAATCTCGACGTCCCACATCTTTACGAGCAAGCGCTGCAGCGCGGCGAAGCTGCGATCGTCCATGGGGGAGCGCTAGTCGCCGAGACCGGCGCCCACACCGGCCGCTCGCCCAAGGACAAGTTCATCGTCGCAGATTCTCTGACGCAAGGCGCTGTCTGGTGGGAGAATAACCAATCCCTGGAGAAGGCGAAATTCGATCTCCTGCTTGCGGATTTTCTCGCGCACGCTCGGGAAAAGGAGCTCTTCGCGCAGGATCTCTACGGCGGCGCCGATCCCGCCTTTCAGGTCAAGGTTCGCGTCTATACCGAATTCGCTTGGCACTCGCTGTTCATCCAGAACCTTCTCATTCGCCCCGAACCGCATGAGCTTGCCGGCTTCGCGCCCGAACTGACGATCGTCGATCTGCCGAGCTTCAAGGCGGATCCGCAGCGTCACGGCTGCCGCAGCGAAACCATCATCGCCATGGATTTGTCGCGGAAGGTCGTGCTCATCGGCGGCACAAGCTACGCTGGCGAGATCAAGAAATCGGTTTTCACCTTCTTAAACTTCATGCTGCCGGCGCAGGGCGTCATGCCGATGCATTGCTCCGCCAATGTCGGCGCTGAAGGCGACGCCGCGATCTTTTTCGGACTCTCGGGGACCGGCAAGACGACGCTCTCCGCAGACCCCCTGCGCCGACTCATCGGCGACGACGAGCATGGTTGGAGCACCGACGGCGTCTTCAACTTCGAGGGTGGATGCTACGCCAAGGCCATAAAGCTCTCGCGTGAGGCCGAGCCTCAAATTTTCTCGATGACCGAGCGTTTTGGCGCGGTGATGGAGAATGTGGTGTTCCATCCGCATACGCGCGTCTGCGACTTCGACGACGGATCGCGGACCGAGAACACGCGCATCGCCTATCCTCTCCGCTTCATGCAAGGGGCCGTGAAAGAAGGCCGAGGCGGGCACCCCGCGAATATCGTGATGTTGACCTGCGACGCCTTCGGCGTGCTGCCGCCGATCTCGCGGCTAAGCGCAGAGCAGGCGATGTATCACTTTCTTTCGGGCTACACGGCCAAGGTCGCGGGCACGGAGAAGGGCGTGCGGGAGCCCGAGGCGACCTTCTCGACCTGTTTCGGGGCCCCCTTCATGCCGCGCCCCCCGCAGGTCTACGGCGATCTGTTGCGCGATCTGATTCTGCGCCACGGCGCGAACTGCTGGCTCGTCAACACCGGCTGGAGCGGCGGCGGCTATGGCGTCGGAGCCCGGATGCCGATTGCGGCGACGCGGCGGCTGCTGGGCGCGGCGCTCGGCGGCGAGTTGGAGCAGGCGCGGTTCGAGACAGAGCCCTTCTTCGGTCTCTCGACGCCGCTTTCGGTGACGGGAGTCGACGCGGGTCTTTTGAACCCCATGAAGAGCTGGTCGTCGGCCGCCGACTATGAAACGACGGCAAAGAAACTCGTCCGCATGTTCGACAAGAATTTCGAGACGCTGGCGATCGCCAGGAACCTAGGTCTACGCGCCGCGAGCTGACGCGAACACCAGCGCAATGCTGTCGGCGCCTGCCTCCAAGGCGGACGCCCATTCTTTCTCGGCGGAAGCCAGCCCCATAGCTGCTCCATCTGCGCCGGGCGCGACAGCCACGGTCTGGACCGACGCTTCGCGTCGTGACGGCTTTTCACGCCCTGGGGTGTTGTCGCCCAACTCGCGCACGGCGTCACCTCCAACCTCGCATGGAAAACTTCTTGCTTGTCGCAGGCCACGCAGCTTACTGCGGTTTGGCTGAAGCCACGCGGCCGGCGAGGAGAACAAAATGAGCGACGCGAAGCGACTGGAGGAGGGAGACAAAGCCCCGGAGTTTTCCCTTCCCGGGGCCGGGGGCGAGAAGCATGGGCTCGCCTCCTACAAGGGCAAGAAGCTCGCGCTCTATTTCTATCCGAAGGACGACACCTCCGGCTGCACCAAGGAGGCGATCGAGTTCAACGGCCTGCGAGATAAATTCGCCAAGGCCGGCACGGCGATCCTCGGCGTCTCCCCTGATTCCGAGAAGAGCCACGACAAGTTCCGCACCAAATATGAGTTGAAGATTCCGCTGGCCTCCGACGAGACGAAGGCGATGCTGTCGGCCTATGGCGTCTGGGTCGAGAAGAGCATGTATGGACGCAAATATATGGGCGTGGAACGCACAACTTTCCTCGTCGACGGGAAGGGACAAATTGCCAAGGTCTGGCGAAAGGTAAAGGTTCCCGGCCACGCCGAAGAAGTCCTCGCAGCCGCCAAGGTATTGTAGACGGGGCCTTGGGGCCCCTTATATTTTCTTTATGCGCCAGCGCCGGTTTCGGTATGGCGTTCTTATGCATCGAACTTTAGATTCGCCCTCGTCCGTTGGAGCTTTGCTTCCAACCCCACGGCGGAGGACGACGCATGCTGGATTTCATTTTCATCGGTTCGGGCCTCCTGCTTTTCGCGTTGACAGCGGCCTATGCGCGCTTCTGCGGCAAGCTCTGAAGGAGGCCATCGTGATCGAACCCGTTGTCGGCCTCGCAGTCGCGCTGCTCCTGGGCCTCTACCTCGTCTACACGCTCCTTCATCCCGAGAAGTTCTAAAGGAAAGCCTCGGGCATTCGCGAGAGGACCATCATGACAATCTATGGCTGGGCGCAGATCGCCCTCATCCTCGCGGCGGTGATCGCCGCGGCGATTCCGCTCGGCGGCTATATCGCCCGCGCGCTCGCCGGCGAACGCACGTTGCTGGCGCCCGTCCTGACGCCGGTCGAACGCGCTTTCTACAAACTTTCCGGCGTCAATCCTGAGCGCGAGCAGAGCTGGTTCGTCTACACCATGGCCATGCTGGCCTTCAGCATTGTGGGGTTCCTTTCGCTCTACGCCCTGCAGCGCCTGCAAAACCTGTTGCCGCTCAACCCGCAAGGGTTCGATGGCGTGCCGGCCGACCTCGCTTTCAACACCTCGCTCTCCTTCATCACCAACACCAACTGGCAGAACTATTCCGGCGAGACGACGATGAGCCATCTCACGCAGATGCTCGGTCTCACGGTGCATAATTTCGTGTCGGCGGCGACGGGTCTCGCGATGGCGTTCGCGCTCGTGCGCGGTTTCGCCCGCGCCGAATCTGCGACGGTCGGAAATTTCTGGGTCGATCTCACGCGCGGGACGCTTTACGTGCTCCTGCCCATCTCCATCCTTATTGCGCTGGCGCTGGTGGCGCTCGGCGTTCCGCAGACGCTCGCCGGCTCCGTCGAAGCGACGACGCTGGAAGGGGCGAAGCAGGTCATCTCCATCGGTCCCGTAGCGAGCCAGGAGGCGATCAAGGAACTCGGCACCAATGGCGGCGGCTTCTTCAACGCGAATTCCGCGCATCCTTTCGAGAACCCCAACGCCCTCGCCAACATGTTGGAAATCTGGGCGCTGCTGGTCATTCCCTTCGCGACCGTCCTCGCTTTCGGAAAGGCGGTCGCCGATGTGCGGCAGGGGCGCGCCATCGCGATCACCATGGGCATCGTGCTGCTGGCCGGTGTCTCTGTTGCCTACTGGGCGGAAGCGGGGGGCAATCCTTTGCTGACCGAAAAGCTCGGCGTCGAGGTTGCGCCGGGCAACATGGAGGGCAAGGAAGTCCGCTTCGGCCCCGCGCTGAGCGCCCTCTATGCGACGGCGACGACGGGCACGAGCACCGGCGCCGTCAACGCCATGCATGACTCGTTCACGCCGATCGGCGGGTTGGTGCCGCTGTTTAACATGCTTCTCGGCTGTATCTCGCCGGGCGGTGTTGGCGCCGGCCTTTACGGCTTCCTCGTACTCGCGGTGATCGCCGTCTTCGTCGCGGGACTGATGGTCGGCCGCACGCCCGAATATCTCGGCAAGAAGATCGAAGCGCGAGAGATGAAGCTCGCCATGCTGGCGGTCCTGATCTATCCGCTGAGCGTACTCGGCTTCTCCGCGGCGTCGGTCATGCTGAAGACCGGCCTCGACAGCCTCGGCAACGCCGGCCCGCACGGGCTGTCCGAGGTCCTCTATGCCTTCGCCTCGACCAACGCCAACAACGGGTCGGCCTTTGCCGGTCTCTCCGGCAATACGCTCTGGTTCAACAGCACGCTCGGCGCCGCGATGTTCATCGGCCGCTTCGCCTATGTGGTTCCGGTCCTGGCGCTGGCAGTAGCCTTCGCCGCCAAGAAGAAGGCGCCCGCCTCGGTCGGCACGTTCCCGACGCATGGACCGCTCTTCATCGGCCTACTGATAGGCGTAATCGTGATCCTCTACCTCCTCCAATATTTCCCGGCTCTGGCGCTGGGACCGGTGGTCGAACATTTCCTGCTGCATGCTGGCAAGACCTTCTGACGGAGCGACATCCATGTCTTCGAAAGCCGCCACGCCCGGACTTTTCGATCCGGCAATCATGAAACGCGCCGCCATCGACGCATTTCGCAAGCTCGACCCGCGACACCTTGCCCGCAACCCCGTGATCTTCGTCACCGAGGTCGTCTCGGCGGTGGTGACGCTGATCTTCCTGCGCGACCTCGTTGCGCGCAACGGAGCCGCATTGTTCACTGGTCAGATCGCGGCTTGGCTCTGGTTCACTGTGCTCTTCGCCAACTTCGCCGAGGCCGTGGCGGAAGGGCGCGGCAAGGCGCAGGCGGACGCGCTGCGCAAGACCCGCAGCGACACGCGGGCCAAGCGGCTCATCGATCCCGAGGGCAAGAGCGGCATGAGAGACGTCGTGCAAGGCGTCTCCGCGCTCGATCTAAAGATCGGCGACGTCGTGCTCGTCGAGCCCGGCGATCTCATTCCCGGCGACGGCGAAGTCATCGAAGGCGTCGCCTCGGTGAACGAGTTGGCGATCACCGGAGAATCGGCGCCCGTCATTCGCGAGGCGGGCGGCGACCGTTCGGCCGTGACCGGCGGCACGACCGTCCTGTCCGACTGGATCCGCGTGAAAATTACGGCGGCGCCGGGCTCGACCTTCATCGATCGGATGATCGCGCTCGTCGAAGGCGCGCAACGGCAGAAGACGCCTAACGAGCTCGCACTGTCGATCCTGCTCTCAGGCCTGACGATCATCTTCCTCATCGTCTGCGTGACGCTGTGGCCGCTCGCCAATTACTCGGGAACGACGCTGTCGTTGAGCGTGCTTATCGCCCTGCTCGTTTGCCTCATTCCAACGACGATTGGCGGTCTTTTGTCCGCAATCGGCATCGCCGGCATGGATCGGCTGATCCGCTTCAACGTGATCGCCACCTCCGGCCGCGCCGTGGAAGCGGCGGGCGACGTCGACACCTTGCTGCTCGACAAAACCGGGACGATCACCTTCGGCAACCGTATGGCGGATGAGTTCGTCGCGGTTGGCGGCGTCTCGGAACGCGCCTTGGCGGAAGCCGTTCTGCTGGCGTCGCTCGCCGACGAAACACCCGAGGGTCGTTCAATCGTCGCGCTGGCGAAGAGCCGCTATGGGTTGGAGGCGCCGCTACTTGGGTCCGAGGCGAGGATCGTCCCCTTTTCCGCGCACACGCGTCTCTCCGGCGTCGACCTGCCCGGTCGCGCGGTGCGCAAAGGCGCGGTGGACTCCATTCTGGCGCAGTTGGAGGCGGATCTTGGCGCTTCCCGCGAGGATTGGCGTGGTGGCGCGCACGGGGCGGCTATTGCTGGCTTCGGCGTTCTTGAACACGCGGCCGTGGCCAAGCATCTCGCTCCAGAGGATTTTGCGCGCGCCGTCGAACGCATCTCGCGCGCCGGCGGCACGCCGCTGGCGGTTTCGGAAAACGGTCGGGTGCTGGGTGTCGTGCACCTCAAGGACATCATCAAGCCGGACATCAAGGCGCGCTTCGCCGAATTGCGCGCCATGGGCATCAAGACGGTGATGGTGACGGGCGACAACCCGATCACCGCCGCCGCGATCGCGAGGCGAGGCCGGCGTCGACGACTTCATCGCGCAGGCGACGCCCGAGGACAAGCTCGCCTACATCCGCAAGGAGCAGCAAGGCGGACGCCTCATCGCCATGTGCGGCGACGGGACCAATGATGCGCCGGCGCTGGCGCAGGCTGATGTCGGCGTTGCGATGCAGACCGGGACGCAAGCGGCGCGCGAGGCCGGCAACATGGTCGACCTCGACAGCGATCCGACGAAGCTCATCGAGATCGTCGCCATCGGCAAGCAGCTCCTGATGACGCGCGGGTCGCTCACGACCTTCTCTATCGCCAATGACGTCGCAAAGTATTTTGCGATCATTCCGGCGCTGTTCATCGTGACCTATCCCGAGCTCGGGGCGATCAACGTGATGAAGCTTGGCTCGCCGCAGTCGGCGATCCTCTCGGCCGTGATCTTCAATGCGCTGATCATCATCGCGCTCATCCCCTTGGCGCTGAGAGGCGTCGAATACAAGCCGGTCGGGGCCGCGGCGCTGCTGCGCCGAAACCTGTTGATCTACGGGCTTGGCGGCATCGTCTTGCCCTTCATCGGCATCAAGCTCATCGATCTCCTGGTCTCTGCGCTCCATCTCGCCTGAGGACTCAAACCATGCTCTCTCAACTCCGCGCATCCCTGGTCATGGTGACCCTGTTCACGCTCCTGACCGGCCTGCTCTATCCGCTCGCGATCACCGGGCTCGCGCAACTGGCCTTTCCCGCGAGAGCGAATGGCTCGCTCATCGAGCGAGACGGCAAGGTGCTGGGCTCGGCGCTGATCGGCCAGAACTTCATCGCTGAGCGCTATTTCCACTCCCGCCCCTCGGCGACGACCGCGCCCGATCCCGCGGACGCGACGAAAACCGTCGATGCACCCTATAACGCGGCGAATTCTGGCGGCTCGAATCTCGGGCCGACCTCGAAGAAGCTCGTCGATCGGGTCGAGGCCGCGATCGAAGCCGGCGTCGCCGAAGGGCGGCTTTGGGACGTTCCCGCCAATTCAGTGACGACTTCTGCGTCCGGCCTCGACCCAGACATCTCCCCGACCTACGCGCTCATGCAGGCTTCGGCCGTGGCCAAAGCGCGCGGCCTGAATGAGCGGCGCGTGCAGGCTCTCGTGGAGGAGCAGATCGAGCCGCGGCTGGTTGGACTCCTCGGCGAGCCCCGCGTCAATGTTTTGAGGCTCAATCTCGCGCTCGATCGGCTAAAATGACGCCGATTTGAGCGGAGCGGGCATATGGCGCGGGACGAGACGGATTTGGAACGCCGGCCGGATCCCGACGCGCTGCTGGCGCTCGCGGGCCAGGAGGGAAAAGGCCGGCTCCGCGTCTTTCTCGGCGCGGCGCCCGGAGTCGGCAAGACTTACGCGATGCTCGCGCGAGCGCGCGCGGCCAAAGGCCTCGGGCAGGACATCGTGATCGGCGTCGTCGAAACGCATGGACGGGCCGAAACCGAAGCGCTCGTCGAGGGGCTGGATGTCCTGCCCCGGCGCCGCATCGACTATCGCGGCCGCACGCTCGAAGAATTCGACATCGACGGCGCTCTCGCCCGCAAACCGCAAACGATCCTCGTCGACGAGCTCGCCCACACCAACGCTCCCGACAGCCGGCACCCGAAGCGCTGGCAGGATGTGGAGGAACTGCTCGGGGCAGGCGTGGACGTGTGGACGACGCTCAACATCCAGCATCTCGAAAGTCTGGCCGACGTGGTCGCGCGGATCACCAACGTCGCCGTGCGCGAGACCGTGCCCGACCGGCTGCTGTCGGACGCCCATGAGGTGATTCTGGTCGACATCACGCCCGACGAGCTCTTGGAGCGCCTTTCGCAAGGTAAGGTCTATGTCGGCGATATGGCGGCGCGCGCGAAGCAGAACTTTTTCGTCCCGAGAAACCTCATCGCGCTGCGCGAGCTCGCGCTTCGTCGCACGGCGGAACGCGTCGACGACGAAATGGTCGATCTTCTGCGCCAAGGCGCGATCGAGGGTCCCTGGGCCACTTCGGAGCGCCTTCTCGTGCTGGTCGGGCCGGAAAGCTCGGGCGAGCGCCTCGTGCGAACGGCGGCCCGACTGGCGAGCGGCCTCAACGCGTCCTGGATCGCGCTTTACATCGAGCGAACTGTCCCCGAGGGCGAATCCGCCGAAGGCGTAAGGCACATCGATAAGACGTTGCGCCTGGCCGAAACGCTCGGGGCCGAGGTCGAACGGCGGGTCGCCGACGACATGGCGGGCGAGGCGCTCCAGGTCGCGCGCCAGGAAAACATCACGCAGATCCTTGTCGGCCGTTCGCGGGCGACCTTCCCGACGCGCCTGTGGCGACCTTCGCTCGCCGCCGAATTGGTGCGCCGGTCAACGAACATCGCCGTCCTCGTGCAGATCGACGAGGAGCCCGAGCCTCGCCCGCAACGCAAGAAAATCGATAGAGGCGAATTTTGGTTCGGCGCCGCCGCAGCCGTCGTGCTCGTGGCCATGACGGTTGGCGTCGGCATGCTGCTCGAGCGCTGGTTGCAGGCCGGCAGTTCCACGACGATCTTCCTCCTGCCCGTCCTGATTTGCGCGGCGCGCTTCGGCCTTTGGCCGGCGATCGTCGCGGCGCTCTTGGCCTTCCTTGCCGAGGACTATTTCTTCATCGAGCCGCGTTACAGCATCACGATCTCAGAACCCCAGGAATTCATCAGCCTCCTCGTTTCCCTGGTTGTCGCAGGCGTCACGGGCATGCTCGCGAGCCGACTGCGCGATCACTCTCGCGCCATGCGCCAGCGCGCTCAAACCGCCCAATCGCTTTTCGAATTCTCGAGACAAGTCTCGGCCGCACGCGAACTGGACGAGGTGCTCTGGATCGCCGCCACCCACGCCCAGAAGACGATGGGGATAAAGAGCGTGCTCTTTCTCATCCCTGAAGAGCGCGATCTCGTGATCCGTTCGGCCTGGCCTCCGATCGACCGTCTCGATCCCGGCGAGACCGTCGCAGCGCGATGGGCTCTCGACAAGAGCGAAGCGGCGGGGTGGCGCACGGGGACGCTCCCCAACGTGCGCTTTCAGTTTCGGCCGCTCGTGACGAGCCGCGGCGTGATCGCGGTCGCTGGCGTCGAGCCGAGGCGGCCCGAGGAACCCTTCGACGCGCAGGAGGAACGCACGCTGACGGCGATCCTGGAGCAGGCCGCCATCGCCATCGATCGCTCGCTTCTCGTCAAGGAATTGGTGAAGACCGCCGCGCTCGAGGAGAACGAGCGATTGCGCACGACGCTTCTCGCCTCGCTCTCCCATGACTTGCGCACGCCGCTCGCCTCGATCACCGGCGCGGTGACGAGTCTCCAGCAACTTGGCGACAAGATGGGCGAGGCGGATCGCGCGGATCTTCTGAATTCGATCGAGGAGGAAGCTGGCCGGCTCGCGCGGTTCGTGGACAATCTGCTCGAGATGTCCCGCATCGAATTGGGGGCGCTGCATCCGCGCCGCGATCTCGTCGATGTCGCGGAAGTCGTGCGCGCGACTATCGCCAGATGCCGGAAGGCCTTCCCCGCTGCGCGCCCGAGCATCAGTCTCGCGCCGGATCTTCCGCCGATTCGCGGCGACGTAAACCTTCTCGGGCAAGTGCTGTTCAATCTGCTCGACAACGCGCAGAAATACGGGGCCGAGGGGAGTGTCGCCGTCCACGCAAGGCGCGAAGGCGACAACCTCGTCCTTACGGTCACGGATGAAGGCCCCGGCATAAAACCCGCGGATGTGGATCGCGTCTTCGAGAAATTTTATCGTGGCGGCCGGCCCGACGGGCGCAAGGCCGGCACGGGACTCGGACTCTCCATCTGCAAGGGCCTCGTCGAAGCGATGGGAGGGACGATCACGGCGCAGAGCCCAGCGATCAAGAAGCGGGGGACGCGCATGATTTTGCGGTTTCCCGTCGTGAGTCAGACAACGGCGGCGGTCGGGAATGACTAACGGACGCGTCCTCATCGTCGATGATGAGCCGCAAATCAGGCGGTTTCTCAAGCCAGCGCTCGCCGCCGCAGGCTATGAGGTCCTCGTCGCCGAAACCGGTATGGAGGCGTTGCGGCTGATCGCTTCCAATTCGCCCGACGTGGTCGTGCTCGACCTCGGTCTTCCCGACATGGACGGCAAGGATGTTCTGCGGGAGGCGCGCGCCTTCTCGCGCGCGCCGATAATCATCCTGTCCGCGCGCGACCGCGAGGCCGAGAAGATCATGGCGCTCGACGCCGGCGCAGACGATTATGTCGAAAAGCCCTTCAACATCGGCGAGCTGATGGCGAGGCTGCGCGCCGCGATGCGCCGCGCTTTGGGCGCCGGCGGCGGCGCGACTGTGCGCTGCGGCCCTGTGGCCATCGATTTGGATAAGCGACTGGTGACAAAGAACGGTGGGCCCGTGCGTCTCACGCCCAAGGAGTATGACCTGCTCGCAATACTGGCCCGCCAGGCGGGCCGGGTCGTGACCCACCGCCAGATCCTGCGCACGGTCTGGGGACCGGCGCATCAGGAGGACACGCAATATCTGCGCGTCTTCGTGGGGCAGTTGCGCGGGAAGATCGAGGAGGATTCCTCGGCGCCAAAACTCATTCAAACCGAGCCCGGCATCGGCTATCGGCTCATTGCGGATGAATGAGTTGAGAGAGACGCCGCGCGCAAAAAACCCGCCGTCTCCGAGGAGAGCGGCGGGTTTTTCGAAGCGTGAGGAGGATCTCATTGCGCTTTGCAGGCCTGGCGACGACCTACTCTCCCAGGTCTTGAGACATAGTACCATTGGCGCGAAAGCGTTTGACGGCCGAGTTCGGGATGGGATCGGGTCTGATCGCTCTGCCGAAGGCCACCAGGCCGGCAAAGGGCAATGAGTGAAGCAAATAGGTGGAACGGTCCTTGATAATGAGGGCGATCAAGCCAATCGAGCTATTAGTACCGGTAAGCTTCGCGCGTCGCCGCGCTTCCACACCCGGCCTATCAACGTGGTCGTCTTCCACGGCTCTCGAGGGAGAACTCGTTTCGAGGTGGGTTTCCCGCTTAGATGCATTCAGCGGTTATCCCGTCCATACATAGCTACCCTGCACTGCGGCTGGCGCCACAACAGGTCCACCAGAGGTATGTTCATCCCGGTCCTCTCGTACTAGGGACAAATCCTCTCAATTCTCCGACACCCACGGCAGATAGGGACCGAACTGTCTCACGACGTTCTGAACCCAGCTCACGTACCACTTTAATCGGCGAACAGCCGAACCCTTGGGACCTTCTCCAGCCCCAGGATGTGATGAGCCGACATCGAGGTGCCAAACAACCCCGTCGATATGGACTCTTGGGGGTTATCAGCCTGTTATCCCCGGCGTACCTTTTATCCGTTGAGCGATGGCCCACCCACTCGGGACCACCGGATCACTATGACCGACTTTCGTCTCTGCTCGACTTGTCTGTCTCGCAGTCAGGCAGGCTTATGCCATTGCACTCGACGAGCGATTTCCGACCGCTCTGAGCCTACCATCGCGCGCCTCCGTTACTCTTTGGGAGGCGACCGCCCCAGTCAAACTGCCTACCATGCGCTGTCCCGGACCCGGATGACGGGCCGCGGTTAGACATCCATGACGATAAGGGTGGTATTTCAAGGGTGGCTCCACCAGAGCTGGCGCCCCGGCTTCAAAGCCTACCACCTATCCTACACATGCCGACACGAATGCCAGCGCAAAGTTACAGTAAAGGTGCACGGGGTCTTTCCGTCTGACCGCAGGAACCCCGCATCTTCACGGGGAATTCAATTTCACTGAGCTGACGCTGGAGACAGCGGGGAAGTCATTACGCCATTCGTGCAGGTCGGAACTTACCCGACAAGGAATTTCGCTACCTTAGGACCGTTATATTTACGGCCGCCGTTTACCGGGGCTTCAATTCAAGGCGTGAACCTCTCCTCTTAACCTTCCGGCACCGGGCAGGCGTCAGACCCTATACGTCATCTTGCGATTTCGCAGAGCCCTGTGTTTTTGGTAAACAGTTGCCACCCCCTGGTCTGTGCCCCTCCCGTCTGCTTGCGCAAACGGAAGGCCTCCTTATCCCGAAGTTACGGAGGCAAATTGCCGAGTTCCTTCAGCGTCATTCTCTCAAGCGCCTTGGTATACTCTACCTGTCCACCTGTGTCGGTTTCGGGTACGGTCTAATGCGGGGGCTATTTCCTGGCGCAACCAGGCCGCCCGGACAATCCAGTAAGTCCGAACGACTTTCGTCACGCGTCACCACCCGCTGGCCCACGAATATTAACGTGGTTCCCATCGACTACGCCTTTCGGCCTCGCCTTAGGGGCCGGCTAACCCTGCGAAGATTAACTTTACGCAGGAACCCTTGGACTTTCGGCGACACTGTCTTTCACAGTGTTTCTCGTTACTCATGTCAGCATTCGCACTTCCGATACCTCCAGGATGTCTCACGACTGTCCCTTCGACGGATTACGGAACGCTCCGCTACCACCCTTGCGGGTCCAAAGCTTCGGCTCGTGGCTTGAGCCCCGTTACATCTTCGGCGCGGAAACCCTTATTTAGACCAGTGAGCTGTTACGCTTTCTTTAAAGGATGGCTGCTTCTAAGCCAACCTCCTGGTTGTTTTGGGATTTCTACATCCTTTCCCACTTAGCCACGAATTGGGGGCCTTAGCTGTTGGTCTGGGTTGTTTCCCTCTCCACGATGGACGTTAGCACCCACCGTGTGTCTCCCGCATATTGCTTCCAGGTATTCGGAGTTTGGTTAGGTTTGGTAAGTCTGTGGGACCCCCTAGCCCATCCAGTGCTCTACCCCCTGGAGCATTCATGCGAGGCGCTACCTAAATAGCTTTCGCGGAGAACCAGCTATTTCCGAGTTTGGTTGGCCTTTCACCCCTAACCACAAGTCATCCGAGCCTATTTCAACAGGCACCGGTTCGGTCCTCCAGTAAGTGTTACCTTACCTTCAACCTGCTCATGGCTAGATCACTCGGTTTCGGGTCTAAAGCAACGAACTGAACGCCCTGTTCAGACTTGCTTTCGCTGCGCCTACGCCTATCGGCTTAAGCTTGCTCGTTACTTTAAGTCGCTGACCCATTATACAAAAGGTACGCCGTCACCCTTGCGGGCTCCGACTGTTTGTAGGTGTCCGGTTTCAGGAACTGTTTCACTCCCCTCGTCGGGGTGCTTTTCACCTTTCCCTCACGGTACTGGTTCACTATCGGTCGCTGAGGAGTACTTAGGCTTGGAGAGTGGTCTCCCCATGTTCAGACAGGATTTCACGTGTCCCGCCCTACTCGAATCTTCATGTCTTCGAAATCCGTACGGGGCTATCACCCACTATGGCTCGGCTTTCCAGCCGATTCCAGTTAGAAAACATGAAGCATTGGCCTGGTCCGCGTTCGCTCGCCACTACTAACGGAGTCTCGTTGATGTCCTTTCCTCTGGGTACTTAGATGTTTCAGTTCCCCAGGTTAGCTTTTGTGTCCTATGTATTCAGACACAAATACCTTCTTGTGATCTCTGCAAATCCGAGGCTCGCGCCTCACCGCTCCTTGCGGAGCTTCGAGTCCGAGACTCGAAATTACAGAGATCGAAGGTGGGTTTCCCCATTCGGAAATCCGCGGATCAAAGTTTGTTCGCAACTCCCCACGGCTTATCGCAGCGTACCACGTCCTTCATCGCCTCTCAGCGCCAAGGCATCCACCGAACACCCTTAAGGCACTTGATCGCTCTCATTATCGAAGACCGTTCCGAAGGATCGGATCGGTTTCGATCTGAAAGACCATTTGCTTCAAACATATCCAAGAGTCTTGCGGTCAAGCGAGACCCACGCTGGTCGCTCGCTTTCCTCAAGGATCGAAATCCCTTCTGGAAGCGATTGGATATGTTTCCTCTTCACGATGACAGACAGCACGCGCAGCCAAGCGTCCGACCGGCGTTAGCCGTGACGAACGCGCTTGACGCGCGAAACTTT